>JAFLZH010000009.1 GCA_029785615.1 Nitrososphaerota archaeon | reverse complement strand
AGCGTCCTGCCGGGGACCCGACGAGAGGGCCCTTCCCTGCGCATCGTCGGGCCGCGCACCTTTCGGCTGACAGGCCGCTCGCAGCCCGGTCCTCACCCCCTGCAGACGAAGCCGTAGTGGTAGGGGCCAGCCTCGAAGGCCTTGATCTCAGAGAAGCCGGCTCGGCGGAGATGGTCGCGCGACTCCGACTCGGAGAGGCGCATGCCTACCGGAGGCCCGAAGCCGTTGTCCACCTTCCTCCAGTCGACGTCCACGGCTGCCCCCCTCCTGACCCCGGCGGCGGAGACTACGACCGACGGGTCCTGCCAGCCCCTCCTCTCCTCAGACATCAGCGCATCCGCGAAATCGTGCTCGTCCGTGGCGGGCACCGCCCGGCCGGCGCCGCACGCGCGCCCGTCTTCAAGCGCCCCAAGAGCTCTTTGCTCGTCACGACCCTCGTCCCCTTTGCGGCGTCCGATTTCAGGAGGTCCTCCCTTGGCGCTCTGTCCCCTGTGACCGCGTAATCAGGCGCCGCGATCCGCACCGCCGCATAGAAGGTGGCGCCTTTGCCGTCTCGCACCTGCGCCTCGACCTTCTCGGCCTGGATCAAGACCTGGCTCAGGGAGACTGATTCAGCGTCCGGCTTCACCCTCTCGAGGAACAGCTCAAGCAGGCCCTCGAACCCCTTGAACTTCTCCGCGAACACTTCTCTCGCTTCGGCTACGACGGAATCTGGCAGGACGAGCGTCACCTCCTTGTCTTCCACCTTGCGGAGGACTTCGTGCTCGTTTCCCCTCCGAAAGACCAGGCCGGAGACGAGGATGTCGGTGTCAAGCATCACGCGGGGCTTTGCCATGCCTCTCCTTCCAAAGCCTCCCCCTCGCCCTTTCTGCCTCTCCGAGCAGGAGGGACCTCGTGATGCCCTTCTTGCCTGCGACCTCTTCGACGACCTCAGCTGGCGCTCCGCCGGGACCGTGGGGCACGACTCCCTCTACCTCTCCGAGAACGACACGGGCCCCGACGACTCTGTCCACTCGATGGACGGGGTGTTCATGATGCGCGTACCGGGCAAGGACCTCGGCGGGAGGGAGCTGGAGGGGCTCCGGATCGAGGACATCGGGCCGACCCTGCTGAAGCTCTACGGCCTCGAGTACGGAGACGGCGTCGACGGCCGTGTCGTCCCTGAAGTGGTGGAGGCGTGCCGATGAAGCGAGAGGGCCCGGAGGAGGGGTTCGTCGTATGGATGACAGGGCTCCCGGCCTCCGGGAAGTTCACCCTTTCCAGGCTCCTCGAGAAGGAGCTCAGTGAGCGGCACGGCAGGCGCGTCGAGGTCCTCGACGGGGACGAGGTGAGGAAGGGGCTCTCCAGGGACCTGGGACTCTCGAAGGAAGACAGGGAGGAGCACGCCAGGAGGGTGTCGTATGTGGCGAAGGTGCTCGCCAGGAACGGGGTGGTCCCTATAGTGGCGCTGATCTCCCCTTACAGGCGGTCGAGGGCGGAGGCGAGGGAGATGGTAGGGCCTGAAAGGTTCGTCGAGGTCTACATCCGCGCCCCACTCTCGGTCTGCGAGGAGAGAGACCCCAAGGGGCTCTACGCAAAGGCGCGAAGGGGGGAGGTCGACAACATGACAGGCATCCAGGACCCCTATGCAGAGCCGACCGGGCCTGACATCATCTTGGTACGGAGAGTGTCGCTTCGGCATCGTTAGCCGAGTGCCTCGTTTCGGTGCCAAGGACGCATGGGCAAAGTCAGGTTGGACCTTTCGGGTATCGGGTGCCTCCGGCGGGAAGCATAGCAGTGTGCTGCAAAGCTCAGTTCGTAGCACATTGCAGTATGATGCAAAGTATTTAAGACCACCATCGTAGAGCACGCAGTGTGAACCCGGAGGAGATCAAGAGGGTCCTGCTGGACCAGGAGGAAGACCTGAAGCGTGCCCTGGAAAAGAAGATCGTCCCGAGGGAGGTCGCCGACTCGGTCAACGCCAGCTTGGTCGCTCCAAACGCCTTCCTGGTCACTGGGGTGAGGAGGTGCGGCAAGTCGACCCTGGCCGTCCAGGTCGCCGGACGCCACAGGTATGCCCGGGTGAACTTTGACGACGAAAGGCTGTCGAGCCTGGGAGCAGGCGACCTGAACAACGTCCTAGAAGCGGTCTACACGCTCAAAGGGGACGTGGACGTCCTCGTCTTCGACGAGATCCAGGCCGTGGGAGGGTGGGAGATGTTCGTGTCGAGGCTGAGGGACACGAAGAAGGTGCTGGTGACGGGGAGCAACTCCAGCCTCCTGAGCAGGGAGTTCGGGACGCGCCTGACGGGGAGGCACATCGATTTCACCCTCTTCCCCTTCTCCTTCAGGGAGTTCATCGCCTACAGAGGGTTCGCCCCCACGGAGACGACGAAGGGGGTCTCCCAGACAAAGAGGCTCCTCGAGGAGTACATGAGCGTCGGTGGCTTCCCGGAGGCCCAGATGTTCGGAAGGGCCATGCTGAGGACGGTGCTGGACGACGTGATCCTGAAAGACGTCGTCCTCCGGCACGGCATACGGAACGAAAGGCTCATCTTCGAAATAGCGCGGTTTCTGTTCGACAACCCCGCCAGAGAAATCAGCTACAACCGGGTCAAGGAGGCATTCAACGTGCCCTCGGTGCACACCATAGCAGACTACGTGCGGTTCCTGGAGGACACCTTCCTGGTCAGCACGGTCGAAAGGTTCTCCGCGAAGACCCTCAGCAGGTACACCCTCCCCAGGAAGGTCTACTCTGTGGACCCCGGGCTCGCAGGGAAGGACGTGGGCCACGTGATGGAGAACCTGGTCTACCTGGAGCTGAGGAGGAGGGGGGTGCGGCCGACTTACTACGCCGACCCGAAGTTCGAGGTGGATTTCGTGACCCCCGACGAGCTCATCCAGGTGACCTATGCGAACGACCAGCGTGGAATCGAGAGGAGAGAGGTCAGGTCGCTGGCAGAAGTAGGGAGGAAGATTGGACAGCGAAAGCTCAAGATAATAACTTACGATGCGGAGGGAGAAGTCATCGAAGGCGGAAGGAGGATCAGGCTTGTCCCCCTCTGGAAGTATCTCCTGCGAGCTGCCGAAGGCTGATCCGTGCGCGGGCACCATTCGGTCCAAGCTAGCGTCAGAGGACGTTGATCGGGGGCCTCTGGCCCCGTGGGTCCCTTCAGTGTTGACGTCGGACCGGGCGCCGCCCCTGGTGCCCTACGCATCCCAGGAGATATTCAAGGAGTTCCCAGACCTCGGCATAGAGACGGTCCCCATGAGGGAGTTCTGCTATTGCAATAAGTGCGAGGGGATAGCCAACGAGAGCATCAGCCCGCACAACGAGGGGTACCGCCTCGCCTTCAGAGGCATTCCCATGCAGGAGCTTCCTCCTGCCTCCACGAGTCGGCATGGGGGCGAGCGGAAAGGTGTTTATACCTTTGTCCCTAAACCCCTATCTATGGCTGAGATGAAGGTCTACATCTCCGACTCCCTGGACGTCCAGCTCCGAGAGGCTGCCATGAAGAGGTTCGGCTACGGTCGGGGCTCGATAAGCAAGGCGGTCGAGACTGCCGTCGCCCAGTGGCTCAAGACCGAGGCCGCGGTCAAGGGGGCGATGGACGCGCTGGTAAGCAGGGCGAAGAACGACAGGAACGCCGTCGCCGTAATCCTCTTCGGGAGCTACGCAAGAAAAGAGCCTGCCTTCGGCGACGTCGACATCGCGCTGGTGCTCAAGGACCCCCGAGGGTCTGACCTGCTCGCCTACGAAAAAGCGATAGAAGGCCGGGGCGCCTTCAGCCCGATAAAGCTTGACGTGGTCGCCTTCGACTCCCTCCCGCTCGACCTGAAGAGGAGGGTCCTGAACGAGGGGGTGGTCCTCTACGCGGCAGACGAGAGGGAGCTGCGGGCCGTCGCGGCGGAGGTAGCGGAGAAGTGGAGCGACTTCGCTCCCACCCTCGGGTATCTGTCAGCGTGACGGTGGGGCGTTGGACGAAGACAGGATAAGGAAGCGACTGGCGCTACTCAGGGAGACGAGAGGCCTCCTGTCCGGATCGCTCCCCGACAGCGAGGAAGGATACAGAAGGGCGGACAGGACGACGAGGGACGCGACCGAGCGGAGGGTCCAGATCCTGAGCGAAGCGGAACTGGACGTCATAAAGACCCTGTACAAGGACTACGGCAAGAGGGTCGTCGGGGACGAGGAGTCGCTGGTCGACGCCATGGAGGGGACGCTGGGGAAGAAGCTGATCGAACAGGTGAAGAAGAGGAGGGCGCTGAGGAACAAGATCATACATGCCTACCTTGACATCGACTTGGCAGAGGTCTTCGGCCAGGCGAGCGACCTGAAAGACGTCGAAGAGTTCGAGAGGGAAGTGACGAAGCTGATCGGCGGTCGTCCCGCGCGGCTCCAGTCGTGAAGGCGCTTGGATGTCGTAGGGTCGAATAGGTCGACCCCTTCCTGGCCAAGGGCCTCGCCAGGAACGGGGTGGTGGCGATAGTCTCCCTCGTCTCCCCCTACAGGAAGTCCAGGGCGGAGGCTCGCGAACTGATAGGACCTGAAAGGTTCGTGAAGGTGAACATCAGGGCGCCGCTCTCGGTCTGCGAACGGAGGGACCCCAAGGGGCTCTACGCCAGGGCGCGCAGGGGGGAGATCGACCGCATGACAGGCATCCAGGACCCGTACGAGGAGGCCACCGAACCAGACCTAGCCATCGACGCCCCAGAGTTGACCCCGGAGGGGTGCGTCGAGGGGCCCGTTCCGGGCCTTCGCAGGCTCGGAAAGCTGCAGGCGTCATGGTCCGGCTTTCCTACGGCTCGTCCGAGTCGCTTATGATAGCTGGCCCTGGCGAGGGGCTGCCTCTCCGAAAGCTCCCCCCGGGGCTCCCTGTGGCGCTGGAGGGGGTACGACATCCCGCTCTCCCCCGTCGTCGCGTCAGCGACCTTGCTCTCTTCGGGTTTCTACCTCGAGCACATCGGGTTCCTCTTCGGTGTCTAGGGACCCTAGGTGCAAGAGGCGCTCCATCCGGGCCGCGTGCTCTGCCTCAGCGGTCTGGCTCCCCTGGCGACTTGAGCAGACAAGAGTCTGACCGACGCCGAGGTCGAGGGAGGAACGTTTATTAAGAAAGTATGAAAATCATACCTATGGAAGAACCCGAAATAGCGACCGTCGGGACCAAGGGCCAGGTCGTCATACCTCTTCAGGTGCGCAGGGAGCTCGGGATAAAGCCGAGGACGAAGCTGGCCATCTACGGGTTCCGCGGAAAGCTGGTGGCCTCAAAGATCGAGGCCCCGACCCAGGGCGAGGAGTTGGACGCGCTCTTCCGCGAGATAGACGGCACCCGAAAGGGCACGAAGAGGCCTACGGAACGGGAGATCCTGGCCGAGGTCCAGGCCTACCGGCGGGAGAGGCCGAGGTCGAAGGGCGCCTGAGAAGCTGCGAGTCGTCCCCGACACCAACGTGCTCGTCTCGGCATTCGTAGGCCATGGAAAGCCCAGGCGCCTCATCTCCGAGCTCGTGAAACGGCACGAGCTTGTGACATCCTCCCAGCTGCTGGCCGAGCTTGCGGACGTCCTGTCCAGGGAGAAGATCAATGCGACGCCCGAGCAGGCAGACAAGCTCGTCTCCCTCATCGCCAGGGCAGCCACCACCGTCGCACCGCAACGCTTCCCAGGAGCGGTCCCGGAAGACCCCGACGACGAGGTCGTCCTCGGCACGGCCTGTCGGGGGAGAGCCTCGCACGTCGTCACGGGAGACAGGCACCTGCTCGAGATGAAGGGATTCAGAGGGGTGAGGATCGTGACGGTGGCCGAGATGCTCGACCTGCTTCCGAAGGGGAGGCGCCCAAGACGTTGAGCGCCATTGGAGTTCCCCGCTACGAATCATCGTCGAAGCTCGTAAGGGCAGGTCGGCGGGTCGGTGAGGTCGATGGCGACCCGTCTGGCAACCGTTTTTGGAGTGCGGCCTGGCTTTGACGGCCGAGCCCATAGTCGCGGAGACCGGCACCTGCTGTACCTTCAGGGATTCAGGGGATGGGAACCATGAGACTGAAGGGCTTTCTGGAGGAGCTCGGCCGGCGGCAGAGGGGCCGCTTGCCGTCGGGGGAGGACGTCGAAGGGTGGAGGCCGAGGTTCACAGCGGGCGAGGCTATAGCGAGGACCGCCAGACGGGCCATGGAAGAGCAGGCCAAGCACCCACGATGAGCCGCCGACGTTCCGTCCTGAGCCGTCCCCTCAGGGTTGACCGTTTCTTCGGAGAGCGGCGCACGTCTATCAGGCCGATGCGCCCAGTTCGCCACCGCCAAGGCTGCGGAGGCCGCCCGCTTTCTCACGGGAGACGAGAGGTCGCATGCGGAGGCCGTGAAGCTCGGCCTGAACAGCGCCTTGCAGGGGGCCCGACGAAAGTGCGCCCTCCGCCGCTTCCTCTTCCTCGGGCGCCCCAAGTCCTTCGAACTCGACGACGCGCCGGGCTTCGAGGTCGGCAAGAAGTCGGGCATCCAGGGCCCGTACGAGGGGCCGACTGAGCCGGACTTTCATCGACGCCGGCGAGTCTGACCCGGAGGCGAGCTGCGACGGGCCGGTGGTATGGCTGGGGGAGCTAGCGGGCCGGGCGCGGACGCAGAGGGTTGACCGGCTCGACCCACGGTATCCCCTCGAAGTCTTTCACGTTCTCCGTGTAGATTCTCTTCACGCCGGCGTCCCTCATGGTCTCGGCTATCAGGAGGTCCCAGAAGTGGGCCGGCGTCGAGCCGGAGTCGGCGACCGCTCGGCTGACCGTCCGGTGGTCGTAATTCAGCTTCGTCCAGGAAGGCGAATCGACGAAGCTCCTCACTATGGTGCTCGCCTTCTTTGGTGGGACAGGCTTTCCCACCTTGGCTGTCAACACCACGAAGAGCTCGGCGAGGACCTGGCTCGAAACGGAACAGCCGGACCCACCCTGGAAGCCTTCCCGAACAAGCCCCCGGCAGACCTCCCACTTGGCTCTGTCGCTCCTGTCGAAGGCGTATGCGATGATGTTCGTGTCGAAGAAGTATCTATCTTTCATGGAGCTCTTCTCGGCGCCGGTACCTGAGGCCCTTCAATTCCAGCCCCTGGTCCAGGATGCCGAGGGTCTGGACCACGGCGTCGCCCTCCTCCTTCTCGCGCGCCCACTTCTCCATCGCCTCTGTGAGCGCACGCCCGAGATAGCCTTTCTTCCTGCCATGGGTGGAGGCGGCCACCCTCCTGAACTTCTCTTCCACGTCCGCCCGGACGTTGACGGTTATGGTCTTCGACGCCATGCCGGTTCTATTTAGTTGTCCACGTATTTAAATCATCACGCTATCAAAATACATGTGGGCAAGAGGACCAAGCGACATGTGCCCCCCACTTCGCGCGGCAACCAAAGAGGACGCAATGATCATGCCACAAGAGCGGCCACGACCGCTGGCATTCCTCCGAGCCGCTCATCTCGGCGGCCTTCACCAAAGAGTCGGGAAGCCCGAGAGCTTCAACTCTTTGTCGGGGGTGATTATCGCGGGTGCCCCCTTCGCCGACGCGATGGAGTAGATCATCCTGTCGTGAAGCTCCGGCACGGCGCTGTCGAGGAACTTTTCCCAGGCGGCCGAGTCCATGGAAGCGGCCCTCAGATAGGACGAAGCGTCGATTTCCCTCATCAGTTCCGTGACTTCGGACTTCGGGTCGCGAGACTCCAGGCGGCCTTTGAGGGCGACATAGGCGAACTCGCCGATGACTATTTCGGGGATCAGGACAATGGCGGCGCGACCTACTGCCGGCCGTGAGCGAACATCGTTTCGGGGCCGCGGCACCCGGTTGGGGGAGAAGGGGCTGCGTCGACTGCAAGACAGCGTACCGCGTCTTCGGAAGCCGACAGTCCCTGAGGTCTGTGGGATCCAGCGCACTCAGACCAGGTAACTCCCTCCCAATAGAGGCGTTCTTTTCCCACTTTTCTTATATAGTGGGACTATGACTCCTGTACCGTGAGCGAGACGGTCTCAATGGACGACAGGGGGAGGCTGGTGCTCCCGAAGAGAATCAGGGAGGCGGCTGGCATAACCCCCGGTGCAGAGCTGGTGGCGAGGGCGAGGGGCGCGGGGAGCGTAGAGCTGTCGGACCCCGAGGTCTTCAAGGCCAGGGCCAGGGAGATCGGGGCCAGGAAACTGTCCGGATGGAACGAGGAGAGCCACGAAGCCACGGCGTACCTCACCGAGTCTGCCCGCGAGAAGAATGAAGCTCGTTGACACGGTCGCCCTCATCGGGTTCCTGAACCCGAAGGACGGGGAGCACAGGCGCTCGGTCCACCATCTGGAGAGGGTCGGCCGGGATGAAGACGTGTTCGTGCCTGTCACGTCCCTCGTCGAAGCGGATCTGGTGATGAAGGTCAGGGGGTACACCGAATCCGAGAGGGGGACGTCCTGGGGAGCGCTGGAAGGAGCGATCCCGGCCGCGAAGGTCGTCTCCAACACGCCGTCGTCGCTCCGGTCGGCGGTGGAGCTCCAGGGGAAGGGTATGGACTACTTCGACTCCCTGATAGCCGCCCTGGCCGAGGAGTCGGGCTCCCAGGTGATAACCACGGACGAGTCGATCAGGGGCGTCGTGCAGGCGGAGTGGTAGCGGGGCGAGGTTTCCGGCGCGGTCCTTGAACTCTCAGACGCGAACCTGGCCGAGTTCTACTATCAGACGGCCCAGAAGTTCGGGCTCTAGACCGCTGATGCGAGTCTCGGCCTCATTAAGAACTCTAGGATCGAGTCGGTCCATACGGACGCTGGGGTTGTGGTTTCGGCATGGAGGTGGAAGCTCAGGCGCCCGGCTCTGTCCCCCGCAGGCCGTTTGCCCTGGCCGCGCGGGCGCTCCTCAGGGTTTGCACGTGCGCTGGTCCACCCGTGTTATCCCCGCCACCCTGTCGTATACTTCGTCTGCCGAGAGTATCTTCCGCTCGCCGTCCTGGTTCAGGGCCGTGGCGGCGTAGGTGGCGCCGGCCGTGTCATCCCTGGGGTGGTGGAGACGTGCCGATGAAGGCGGAGGGCCCCAAGGAGGGGTTCGTCGTATGGATGACAGGGCTCCCGGCCTCGGGCAAATCTACCCTATCCAGGCTCCTTGAGAACGAGCTCAGGGAGCGGCACGGGAGGAGGGTCGAGGTGCACGACGGGGACGAGGCGAGTGTCAGGAAGCTCATCGAAGGGCTGGGCCGGCTGGCCAAGCTATGGGGTCTCCCTCGTTCGGACTCCTGCTTCCGCTCATCGGCTACGTCGCCGGGTCCCTCTCCAGAACCTGGCGCTCGAATCTGTTTCCCGTATAGCAAGACAGGATAGACAACATACGTGAAATTGTCCATTACGGATGGACAAGACCTCCAAAGGCCCCCCTCAGTGGATGCAGGTAGGCGTGGGTCGAGTCCGCGCTCTACGATGTTTGTATTGTACGCTACCCACGGCTAAAGCCTGTGGGCTTCCCCATCTGCAAGGTCAGCGTCAGCACTGCCGTCTGGCTTTGGGTCATCGGGAACGGACGTAGAGCCCACCGGACCAGACCTCGCCATCGACGCCTCAGACGCGGCCCCGGAGTCGCGCGCCGAGGAGCTCGTTTCGGGCCTTCGCAGGCTCGGGAAGATATGGAAAAAGCAACCACGGACGCCTGGTTCGAGGTCCGAGGCCGCTGTGGGCCCTTGATATCACGAATGCCGCATCCGACCCGCCGCGAGTCTGCGAGTCGTCCTACGAAAGCAAAGAGTGGTGATGCCAGGGTGCACGATCATAGGCGACGAATTCAGTAACGGCGCCGAGGCCGAGCCGGCCGATCAGCAACGAAAGTTTATCCAGCGGGGGGCTGCTTTTCGCAAAATCAGTCTGCTGGCCGTGAGCCTCGAGGACGCCTCCAGGAAGGACATCGTGGAGATGCTGTTCGCGAGGCGTGACTCCAGGGACGCGGCGAGGTCCTTCCTCCGGTGGCTGAGGGAGGGCGGAGCCAGGCGCACCGGGATGGGGAACCGAATACTTAAGTATGTGTAAGAATATCTTACCCATATGGGGCGGCAGATTGAAGAGATGGAATTCACAAAGGCGAGTTCGAAGGGGCAGGTGGTGATCCCCACAAGAATCAGAAAGATGCTAAACATCAAGGAGGGGAGCGTGTTCGCCGTGGCGGCCGACAGAGATGTGATCATCCTGAAGAAGGTCGAATCCGGCTTGTCGGCCCAAGATTTGAAGAGCATGAAGCTGGTTGAGGAGGCCTGGAAGGACATCGAGGAAGGAAGGTATGGTGTCCTGTCGAAGGAGGCTTTCTTCAATGAGCTGAAAGAATGGTAGTAGTCAAAGAAATCGTCTACACCCAGAAGTTTGAACGCGACGTCAGGAAACTGCGCGACGGACTGGTCAAGGAAAGGCTGAGCAAACAGATCAGGAAGATTGCGGAGGACCCGGAGATTGGTAAGCCTCTCAGGTATGGACTAAAAGACGAGTGGACGGCCCGTATCGCTCCCTATCGGTTGATCTACGCGGTTCAAGGGGACAGGCTCGTGCTGCTCAGGTTCGAGCACAGAAAGTCGGTCTATGACTGATTTGGTGAAGCTTCGCCGCGCATGGGGGCAATTGCGCCTCCGCCGCACCTCTCTTACGACTCTCTGCTCAGGTGGAACCGGCCGCCTGGCGCCGCATTCAGCCGAGTCGCCGTTACGACGGCAGGCCGGCTTCCTCTCGCTCTGTTTCGTGCGCCAGTGCCTCCAGAGGATTAGCAACGGCTTCCTTGCCAAGGCCCTCGCCTGATTCTGTCGCGTCCGGGAAGCTGGTCCGGTTGGCAAAACGGGAGACGAGGTTCGACGACGTCACCCTCCTCCCCCAAAGGGGACGCGCGTTCTTTTCAAAGAGAAGGGCTGGGACGACATCACCGCCTTCCAGACCAGGGAACGCCCCCCACATTGGCCATGAGTGCGCCCAAAAGATCGCCCTGCGGGTCGCCACGCCGCGGAGGGGGCGCGGGCGCTCCTCAGGGTCGGTAGGTGCGCGGGTCCACCCGTGTTATCCCCGCCACCCTGTCGTATACTTCGTCTGTTGAGAGTATCTTCCGCTCGTCGTCCTGGTTCAGGGCCGTGGCGGCGTAGATGGCGTCGAAGAGGCCAGGCACCCTGAACGTCCTCATCACGGACTGGGCGGCGAGGATCACCTCTGACGTGAGGGGCATTATTGTGAGGCCCCTGATGGAGGCCAGCTCGGCCTGCTTCGCCAGTATCGCTTCCTTCCCATAGCCCGCGTCCTCAAGGACATAGTAGAGCTCCAGGAGCGCTGCAGATGAGGTCTTCATCGCCGTCTTGCCCTCTTCCATCTTCTTGAAGAGGGGGTCTGCCACCCCTTTCAGCCAGTCGCTCTTCTTCGAATGCGCGACCAGGATGTCAGACTCGATTATCACGTTGCCGCCTCTTTTCCCGGGCTCTTGCTTCATCGGACAACCTCTTCTCCGCCTTCGCCTTGGCCGAGGCGCCGGAATCTTTGATGTCGAACTCGAGCGGCACCTTCGGGATCGGGACCACCATGTACGACTCCCCCAGCGGGATAATGAGGGCCCTGTCTGCGTCCACCCTCATTTCCTTCGGGATGGTGAAGCGCCCCCTTTCGTCGACCTCCACCACCGACATGAGACTCAGAGAGGCTCAGCCCGTATTTATCAGTTGTGGGCAAGACTGAGAATCGACCCACTAGGGATGCCTTTGCCCACATCCAGTCCACTCGTCGCCGGTCCGGTTGGGCCCCTAGCCGGCGTATGGCTGGCGCCGGCCCCGGCATCGAGATGGTCCCCATGAGGGAGTTCTACTACCGCAAGAGGTGCGAGGGGATAGCCAAGGAGAGCGTCTGCCCGCACACCGAGGGGGACCGCCTGACCTTCAGCGGCACTGCCCTGAGGAAGATGTTCCAGTCCGGCCAGGCTCCGCCCAGGGAGTCCATGCGCCCCGAGGTGGCGAAGGTCATCCTGGAGAGCAATAGCCCCTTCGTGGAATGAAATCTCATGGCCAGCTTCATTCCGCCCCTGTCATCATCGTCCGCCGCTGGCACGGGGCATAGATACCGGAGGGGCCCTTTATCGCGCAATGGAACCAAGGAAGTATCATGTGTTCCTGGAACGACAGGGCCGGGAGGGGTACGTGGCGCTGGTCGCCGAGCTCCCTGGTTGTCTGAGCGAGGGCAGGACGGAAGACGACGCCCTGAAGAAGGTCAAGGACGCGATACAGCTCTACATGGAGGACGTGGAAGCCGGAGCCAGTTCCAAGAAGGCCCGCCTTGTCCAGGTCACCTTCTAGTTGTAGACCCGTTCCAGAATCCTCGGCGTATCCTAGAGGAAAGTTCTCAAAGCGCAGAGCAGTGCCGGGTTCGTCCCAACCAGGCATTCACTCAGTCATATCCTGTTGCGTGGACCGGATGGGAGGAGAGTCACGCTCCCAAAGCACGACCCCGTCGGAAAGGGTCTTCTCATGGAGATCCTGGCCGAAGCTGGTCTAGACAGGGAGCGGTTTCTAGGGCTGCTCTAGTGTCACTCTCACCAACGCCGTCTCGGCTCAGGCACCGCGTGGAGGGGCCGTGAAGCCTTGGCGGGAGATATAGCAGGCATCTGGTCGGACTCTGGGCGTCTTCGTTCCTCTTCGACAGGCTCCTGGACAGGCTCACGAACTTCAGCCGCCTCTACAAGCAGGGCCTCCATGGCGACCTCAGGACCTGCGACCCGCCGATCACCGTCCCCGCCTGGATGGTGATGATGACCGGGAAGAAGCCGGGGAAGCTCGGCATCTACGGCTTCCGCCACCGCAAGCCGGGGGCATACAGCGACGGCTACATCGTGAACTCGACCCACGTGCACGCCGACACTGTCTGGGACGCGTTAGCGAAGAACGGCCTGAAGTCGATCGTCCTCGGGGTCCCGCCAGGCTACCCGCCCAGGCCCCATCGAGGGGGTCGCGGTCGAGCTACTGCATAAGCCAGCACAGAAGGAGGTGGGTGGTGCCATGGAGCGCGAGATGCACGAGCCCAGCACGGCCGGATGTTTCGGTTCCATGATTGAACGTTAAAAGGCTTGGGATTCCGTTATTCGCGTCAATAGCAAGTTGAGGCGCTTTCAGACGCTGGCCAAGGCACTCGCCGCTTTGATTGTAATTGTCCTTCTAACGGGCCCGCCATTCATGGTGGCTCCTTCAGCACAGGGCGGGTCTCGCTCGTCGGACGCGTCAGCACTAGCTTACAAGCCCCCGTTTGAAATCAAATTGGGGAATGTCAGTACCAGTTTCCGTACTGTCGTGTACATACCTGTCTATCTGATCAACGGGTCTTCCTTCAGCAACCTCTCCCAAGTGTATTCCTATGACGGTTCAGTCCTAATGTTCGAAGGGGTGACAGACGACGTCGCTTCGCAAGCGGTGAGCTTTGAGCAAAGACAACTTGCGACTGACGTGGTCCAGATCAACGGTTCTGGAGATTTCGTCGCTCCCGACTACAACACGACACTGTTTTACCTGGAGTTCCAGCCCCTGGTCCAGGCTCAGACAATCACCCAGGTTGTCGTAGACTCATCTCAAATCGGTTCTTCAATTGACCAGATACAGAGCGCATCCACGGTGTTGCTGGCTTCAGGGTGGGAAAGCCTTGGCCCCTCGAATGTTAGCCCCGAAGCGACATACAATGCTTCAGAACAATTCGTATCGGGAACAATCCCAGCGATAGGCTTCAGCCCTGTCAATATGAGCATCATCTACGCCGCGTCCGGAAGGGGGGGACCAAGTAGCAGCCCGGGGGCAGTTTCCGACGTGAACGGCTACGGAGGGGTTTTCAGATCCACCGACGGGGGGAAGGATTGGGCGACGGAGGACGTCGGGTTGGGTTCCACTGAAGTAAACTCGATTGTGGTCTCCCCCACCAACCCCGATGTCTTGGTGGTCGCGACGGGAGGGGTCACCAAAAGTATAGGAGGTGGAATCTACAAGTCCGTCAATGGTGGAACGACATGGCAGGAAACGTATACCGTGGGAGGCAACCTTCTTGCCTATGTTTCCGGGGCTCTTTACGCGGCGGCATATAATGCCGTTCTTGTGTCGCACGACTTCGGAACGACCTGGACAGTGGTAAGCCGCTTCTCAGGTTTTGTAACCACCCTCGATGTGCAGGCCGCCGGGTCCACTATTTTCGTCGGTCTGTACCAACCTGGGTCGGTACAGATACTTCGATCTGCTGACGGAGGGAAGAGTTACGTCGTGGTTGGCAGCTTCCCCGGCTATCAGACGGTAAGCCAGGTCCTGACCGACCCGTCGAACCAGTCGCAGATGTGGGCGTTGGTTCACCATGGGTATACGTCCTTCCCGAGCCTATTCAAGTCCGATGACGACGGTGTAACCTGGAACCCTGTCAACGACAGCGCAGTCGGCATTGAAGTCGCCGTATTTTCCAAGGCGGGGGTCACCGCAGGGATTTCAGAGGCTCCCCAATACATTACCTACGACCCGCTCAACGGCGACGTCATGTACGTCGTCGGTCCGGGGTACGTGGACAGGTCAAACGATTCTGGGGCGATGTTCTCACCTTTGGTTTCGTCGGGACCGTATGCCGGGATGGTCGGTCATGACAACAGGGTGTTGACCATCGACCCAGCTAATGGCAGCATCATGTACCTCGGCAGCGACCAAGGCTTGGCTGTAACCTACAACGCCGGGTATACGTGGACTCCGCTCAACAACAGGTCCGCGAGTCTCATCTACAGCGTGTCCTCGACCGGGAGCAGGATATTCACGACGGTGCAGGACTGGGGGCCCGAGGTTTCCAACGACTTCGGAAAGACATGGGTAAGCGCACTCCAAGGCCTGAGTGAGGAGGGGTCGACGGAGGTGGACCCCTACAATGACTCGGTCGTAATCGTCGCGCAGGGCTTCGGTGGCTTCAGGGTGTCCGACGACGGCGGCGCGTCTTTCTTTATGCCAGCTGGTAACTGGTCGCAGATTCATATCTTGGCTGACAATGCGATGTCGGTCGCGTTCGCAAACAGGAGCATCTATCTGGCCACCACAAATGGGATTTACTGGAGCAACGACTGGGGCAAATCGTGGAATCTGCTGCCGAATTCGCCGCGGGGGGACATAGCAGTCACAACAGACCCAGTCGACCAGAACGTCCTCTACGCTTCGGTTTGGGGTGGCTATTCAAACACGCCCGGCCTCTTCCGTTCGACAGACGGAGGGAGTGCGTGGACTAGGATCAACACGTTGGTCTTCAACGCTCTCGCGGTCGACCCCTTGAATGATTCGATAGTTGCGGCCGTTTTATGGCCGCCGTCGCAAGACTATGGGCGGCTCATGCTGAGTACAGACGCCGGGCTTAATTTCACAGACCTTGGTTTCCACACTTCGGCTATATTCGCTGCGGCACCTCTGGTCTTTTTCCACAAGGTCGCCGGTGCTGCATACTTGATCTACACTACGGACGATGGTCTCTACGTCTCAGGAGACCTGGGCCGAACGTGGCAGGACCGGACGCTCAACTTGCCCACCAGGGTGATAACCGGCATATCATTTTTGCAGAACGGTTCTGCGCTCCTCTCCACCTATGGCGCAGGGGTATGGTATAACCCGGAATTGTTCAGCCCAGGAACGCAGCAGAATGCCCCCCAGCTCACGGGCTACGTCCCGACCCATTCCACCTTGGTGGTAGATGGGAATGAGACGATCGCAGTTGGGGGGTACTTCCGTCTTCCTCTAAGACAAGGGCCGAACAACATCCTTGTATCAAGAAACGGGGTAGACTCCTACGCTGTGCTCAACGCGACAGCCGGCTCTGTCTATTTTGTCAACTTCGGTCTCAACACGACGACCCTGAACATCGTAGCCAGCGGGCTGGGAGGAGAATCTTACAACGTCGAAGTCGGACAGAACGGGTTCAAACTGGCAGGAAGTTCGACTCTTGAAATCCCCCAGGGGGTCGAGAGCTACGTCGTGGGCAACTCGTCGACGGATTACTCTTTGCTCGTCCCTTCGCCGCAGGAGGGGGAGATCAACGCAAGCTTCCTCCCGGTCACGCTCCGCATACAGTTCTCGCCAATGGTGGAAAGCCGCTACACGAACATCACCGGCTTGATACAGAATGGACCTTTCTGGACCGAGGCGCTGGCCCACAATGGTGACTATGAGCTGCTGGCAGGGGGCGGGTCATTTGGTCTGCTCAATCTGAACACCGATGCGTTCGTACGAGGGCCTGGATGGAACGTGCTCGTGGACTCCGCGACTGCCTACAAGGACGGCTTTCTCCTCGGGGGACTGACCGGCGTCGGCGCGGAGATGTTCTTCTACAACCTGACTGATGGAGCGCTCTCCAACCTGACAAGCATCCTTCCGCCCAGGCTTCAGGATGCCTACCGCGGCAGCATCACTGCCCTTGACACCACGACGAACGGAAGCGCAGTAGTGATGGGCTCGGGCCAGGGAGTCTACTATATCGGGCTCTTGAAAGGGTTCGAGTTGAGCAATCTAACCCAGCTCGTCCCGAACAGCTTCATAGGGTCCCCGACTTACGACGGGTACTATGGCGCCTATCTGGCCGGGTTCAACGAGGAGATCTTGGTGACGAATCCGAGCCGGATTGGCGTGCTCAATCTCACCTCAGGCACTTTCCAGGATTACTCGGAGACGGTACCGGAAGGCGTGCAGTCGCTGGCCCATAGCCCCTTAGCCCTTCCGACTTTCCAGAGCATAGCTTCCAGCGGCAGCGTCGCATTCCTGGGCGGGATAGACGGGCTGACAGGTGGCGGGTTCGAGGCTGTCTTCAGCCCGGCAAGCGGCATAACTGACGTTTCAAATCTGTTCCCAGCGGATGTAGCACTCTACACGATTTCCTGGAACGGCGTCGATTTTCTCGCCTCGGGCCAAAACCTGTCAAGCAACACCCCAGCACTGTTCGCCTACAACCCAGCATCTGGCGCGATAACCGAACTCGATAGGACAAGCCTTCGTAACTTCCAACTCGTTGATTCCATCGATTCGCTGTCCGCCAACAGGCTCGTCTTGTCGGGGTACGAGATAACGGCGCCTCCTGGCGTGAACTACGTGATACTGAGTTCGAAGTATGCCATGTTCGACTTCAACTCGACGGGGCTGGTCGAGGGGAGCGTGGCTCCAAGTACAGCCAGTGTCACAGTCGACGGGGCCCCGGTGCCCACGGTCAACGGAAGTTTCTCCGTCCCAGAGTTCGCCGGATCATACAACGTGACATTTTCAGACCACGGCTTTTCTACCCGGTCATTCGAAGTAGCGGTTCCAGCATTCGCCGGGCTGCAACTCAACGTCCAACTGAACGCCATTTCAAGCACGACGACTTCCATTGCGGTGGCAAGCACGGCCACCAGTGCCGCTCCGGCCGAAACCACCTCGACCCAAACCTCTCTGACGGGCTCGTCGTCCGGCGGCGGAGGCGGGGCAATCCCAGAATTCCCGCTGCAGGTTGTGGCGGTGGTCGTGTTCGTGACGGTCGTAGTGTCAGCGTACCTGCTGGCGAGGTCAAGATACTCCTCCCGTATGCGGCTCCAAGGGGTTTGAAAGCCCGTGACACAGGCCCATCCGAGCCAGGGCCCGGGGTCGTAGGGCATCGGTCGCTACGGTCCCGTATGCGGTGGAAGACTAGAGCACCCAACTTGGAAGGTAAGCCGATGCAAAACGTGCGCCGTGGACTACGACAGGAACAGGCTCGCATCGCCGGCGATAGCCTGTCGTGGAAGACGGCTTTGCGGGCAACCGTTCCCCGCGAGTGCGAACGCCTCTTGGCCCCTTTGGAGGAGGGAATATCTGTCGAATGGCGATGTGCCTAACAGCGCCATGGCAGATAGGACTGAACAAGGAGTCGACGCTTCGAACAAGGTCATGTCCTAAATGGACATGCTCTGGACAACGGCGAGGCACCCCGGGCTGCTGCGATGGAAACCCAGTGGTCGCTGCCGAGTATCGCCTACCACTCTTCTACCTCAAGCCCCGGCACCCTCCCGAAGTGCTTGACGTTCCGCGTCGCCAGCCTTTCCTTGTGCTGCAGCGCTATCGAAGCTATGATCATGTCAAAGTCGCCAATGGGTCCCTTCCGAAGCGCTTCTGCGCGTGCGAGTTCGCCATACCTCCTTGCGGCTCCGGCCCCGAACTCGAGCACGACCAGGCGGGCGACGAGCTCATCCACCCTCGAAAGTTCCCTCTCCGGTTCCCTCGCCCCGGCGGCGCCTGCGTACAGCTCGCACAGGTTCACGGGCGTCGTGGAGACCACCCCTCCCTTTTCCGCCTCGGCCTCCAGGGCCCCAACAGCGGCGCGGTCTTTCCTTATCAGCGCGATCAGGACAGACGTGTCGAGGCAGACCAAGGTCCGACCCTGGCTATGCTTCGGCGGGCCTGAGACGCGCCCTCCTCGTTCTCTTCATCGCTGCTTCTACCCGGAGGGCGAGCTCTTCGTCCGAGGCCGACGATTTCAGGTGCTGCAAGAGCATCCTGGCGCTCCCCTTGCCGGTGGTCAGGCGGAGTATGACCTTGGTGAAAGACTCGTTCGTCAGCCGAGACTTCGCGAGGGCATCGTAGGCCTCGTCGGAGACGGTTATCGTCTTGTGGCCCATGCGACTATATGTGCATGTATGTGTATTTAACCTCGCATGCCAACGCTCTCCTCCGTGGATGCGGACAGGCGCGGACCGAGTCCGCGCTCTACGACGTTTGTTCTGCAAGGGCCGGCCCGGTGGGAGAGGTCAACCGGGGGATGCCCCGCCGCATGGGCTCTCCTGACGGGTGGTAGCCAAGCCTTCTTCCATGTGAACTTGAAGTGGCATCCTTCTCTC
Organism: Nitrososphaerota archaeon; assembly: GCA_029785615.1. GTDB lineage: Archaea > Thermoproteota > Nitrososphaeria > Nitrososphaerales > Gagatemarchaeaceae > UBA183. The sequence goes on along the minus strand of JAFLZH010000009.1, from coordinate 16,977 downwards.
TGAATCGTCTACAAATCCTCCGAGGGAGCAGGGGTGCTATAAGCGGTCTAGGATATTCAATTAGATATCGTAAATGGTGCTCCGTTGCACGAACGTAGTGTCTGAGATGACCTCTGCTGGGGCAGTGAGACCGGCCTACGCCGTCGCGACGAACCCGTTGTAGATGGACGCCTTCATCGCCACCTCCTTGGCCATGTTCACGAACTTCCTGGCGGTGACGTACTCCCCGAAGATGCGTTTGATGACAGAGAAGGCCCCCTCGACCCTCCACCCGTACCCGAACCTGTGTGTCCTCGACCACGCCTTCGGCCTGAGCGCCTGCTGCTCTATGACCGCCTTCTTCCTCGCATAGCTCCCGTCGCACCTCGGCACCGAGGTCTTGGCCACCCTGATGACTGGCCTGATCCCCTCCTTGGCGAGGAAGTTGAAGTTCGCCTTCGAGTCGTAGGCCCCGTCGGCGAGGACCCTCCTTCCTCACCCTGACGCTCTCCTCCGCCTTCCTCACCAGCCTCTTCAGCCTCCTCCCGTCCCCGACCTTCTCCGACGACACGTCCATTGACACCTCCTGCCTAGTCTTCACGTCCACGGCGAAGTGTATCTTCAGGTGACCCTTCTTCACCTTCCAGAGGTAGAGCCGTCCCCACCACCGCACCACCACCAATCGGAAACGGCCACCACCAGACCGAGGGGAGATTTCATCTGCTCGAATCCACGCTCCGACCACCACCAGTCCTGAAGCCGGTTTGACGGTCGTTCCGCCGAGGTGGGAGGCTGGGTGGGTGGATTTGTGCTGGAAATCCACCCCGCCGAGGCGGGATTTGTCTAGCCGGTATGTCGCCGGAGGTGAGGGCTCATTTTGGGCTCCTTTTTCGGGTGAGAGCCCACCTTGGCCGAGGTGGAGCCAAAGAACGCCACCCCAGTCAACAGCGCTGTTAGAATCTGACGTCACAGAGCCTGGTGCCGGCAAGGACAAGCCAAAGTCGAGGGGAGAGAAGGGCGGAGCGAGGGTCACGGTCGACGGCGAGACAATGACGGTCAAAGAGATGCAGAAGAAGATGGGGAGCCCCGGGAAGGAGTTTTTCCAGTCGAGCAGGTCCTGGGCAGGCCCCGCGGGGGCACACTCGAACCAAAATCATTCGATTACGGAGTCAAATCGTGCAACACACCAGTAAACGGTCGCTCTCGACTTCCGCGCCCAGCTGAGACGGATATCGGAGACCTTCGGGGAGGGGGAGTTCACCGCAAGAACGCTTTCGCAGGCCCTGTCTCGCTGCTATGAGGGCAACCCCGAAATGCTGCACAGGGCGAGGCGGGAGCAGATCAATCGGCCGTTTGAACGCGGGGTGGTTATACTCTAACCTCGAGTCTCGTGGACCAGAATCCCGCGGAAGAGCGCGCTGGCCGCTTTCATCACTATGAAAGAGAGGAGAAACACGGTGGCGAACACCGCAACTATACCGAAGGCTTCGATCCCGAGCTGCAGCAGGGCAGCGGTGCCTCCTCCGAACAATATCCCGTTCGGGAGGGAAGTCCCCGATGCCGCGGCGAAGTCGCTCTGGGTAAAGAACGCTATCATGAGCACCCCGAACAGACCGCCCACCAAGTGGCCCGGCAGCAGCCCCACAGGGTCGGCAAGCCACTTGCGTTTGGCGAAATACACTTCTGCGGCATAGAATATGGGACCGCAGAGGGCCCCGAGTATCATGGCGCTCCCCGGGCTGACGAATCCCGCGACGGGGGTGATCACTATCAGCCCCATGAGCACTCCGTTCGCCATGTTGATGAGCCCTGGGTTCGCTCTGGTCCTCCACCAGACGACTAGCATCAGGGAGAGGAAGCTGGTCGAGGCAGCCAGAAACGTGGTCAGGACGACGGTCGTTGCGGAGCTGTTGAAGGCGAGGACGCTCCCCGGATTGAACCCGAACCACCCTACCCAGAGGAGGAGTATGGCGAGGGTCAGCCAGATTGGGCTGACGTTAATGGAAGCCTGGGGGCTTTCTTTGACCCCCGCCCTCCTTTCTTCCTGCCAGACTGCGACCAATATTGCGAGCCCCGCGGCCCCGGCCGCCCCGTGGACCACCAGCCCGCCCGCGAAATCCCTCATCCCCATCGCGTAGAGCCAACCGGTGGGGTTCCAGATCCAGGCCGCTGGAAGGTTCCAGATCACCAGAAAGTAGATCACAGAGAAGAAGGCGAAGACCTCGAGCTTGACCTTCCGCAGCACGACTACTCCGACGAGGGCGAGGGTCACAGTGGCGAATGCGGTTTCAAAGAGGAAGTAGGTCCCCGTGGTCAGGCCCGTCGCGAAATACTGCGGAGCCATGGACCACCATGTCCCCGAGAGGAGACCTGAGCTGCTCCCTGAGAACCCCCCGAGGAAGAACCCGGGGCTGTACCACGGATCCCCAATCAGCCCGTTTCCGATCGTAGGCGCGAAGGCGGTATTGAACCCCACCACGGCCATCACGACGAAGCCGATTCCGGTGATGAGCATGGTCTTCAGGAGGCTTGTGTTTGAGAACTTCTCCCCCAGCTCACCCACCTCCAGGAGTCCCACCGCCGGGGTCATGGTGAAGACAAGGAGGCCCGAGATCAGAACGAACAGGTTGTTGGCGTCAATGTCGACGGCCACGGGCTAACGCCCTGAGATGACTCGCTTTAAGCGAACTGCCTGGATTCGCCATGTCCCGCCGCAGGGGTCAACGAGAGGCGGCAAGGACAAGCTGCGCCCTTCGCAGCCTCTCCCCGATGCACTCCCGGACGAGGTCGCATGCCTCCACGATACGGCTGTCGCTCACCGAATAGAAGATAGTAGTCCCTTTTCTCCTCGTCTCCAGGAGCCCCTGCTGCCTCAAGACCGCCAGATGCTGGGAGAGGTCAGCTTGAGGGATTTCAGTCGACTTGGACAGGCTGCCGACGGAGCACTCCCGCCTGGATGGTGATGATGGCAGGGAAGAACCCGGGGAAGCTCGGCATCTACGGCTTCCGCCACCGAAGTCCTGTGGCCTCTGCCCCGCCTGCCCGCAGGCTCGACGCCCGAGCACTACGTCGGCGTCACGGCCAGCGAGCCGAGGAAGACAGGGACCTTGGCCTTGTCGAGGACGAAGCAGTCGTGCAGGTGCCTGGGGGTGCGTGCGGCCTTGAACCCCCACTTCACTTCGACCCCGACCTGTTTCTTTCCTTCCAGCGAAACGACATCGACCTCGCTCCCGTTCTTCCAGTAGTACGCCGAGCAGGGCCTTGCGATGTGCGATGCGACCACCCCCTCCGCCACCGCTGGCTCGTCGGCATCGACTCCGGCGTATCGAGCTAGTGTCTTCGCGACGAAGGGGTCGACGAAGTGCAGTTTCCTGTTCTTCCTCGGCACGACCTGGCCGTCCGGCCGGATGAACTCCAGCACCGTCAACAGGAGGAGGTCGCGCAGCGTCTCCACGTAGGCGCGCGAAGTATGAGGAGACCCGATCGAAGCCCCCCTGGCCAGGCCGAGCCACGAGACCGGGTTCCCGCGCGCTTCGACGACGCACCGGACCACCTCCTTCATCGTCCCCTCGCTCCTCCCTGCCCTGACCCAGTCGCCTCTTATCCCGTCCAGGAGCGACTTGGCCGCGGCCGTGACCCTCCCCGATTCCGCCATCTCGCGCATCGAAAGAGGGAAGCCCCCTGTTTCCAGGTACTGGAGGAAGAGCCTCCCCATCTCCCCCGCATGGAGCCAGTTGGCTGCCATGGCCTCCCCCACGTCCAGCAGGGAGGCGGCGGACTTCCTCTCCTTCAGGCCGGGGGACAGGACGTCCAGGTAGGAGGCGAAGTCGAGGGGCATTAGGGTCAGGTCCACGCCGCGCCCCCTCCTGCCCGGGAAGTACTCCTTCTGCCTCAGCAGGTCGATGCTGGCCGAACCGGTGACCGTGACCACGTCCCCCCGGAGCGCTCCCGAATCGATTCTGGCCTTCACCGCCCTCCACCACTCGCTGACGAACGTCACTTCGTCGAGGAAGATGTACGACCGGCGCAGGCTCCACGACTTCCTTGAATTCAGGTAGCCGTCCAGCACTTCACCCAGCTCCTTGTGGTCGGAGAGCTCGTCGCACGAGAGATAGAGCACCGAACGCCTGTCCTTCCCAGCCAGCAGCAGGTCGCGGACGGCGAGCTTCACCAGGGTCGTCTTCCCGACCTGGCGGGGTCCGGACACGAAGTTCAGGGAGAACGGGTCGAGGGAGAGTTTGGCCACCTCCTTTGGAACCCATTTCACAGGGCTCCTCTCCCAGGCCTCGACGGTAGGGTCCTCCTCCTCCCTCCACCAGGGGCTCCACCTTTCCATATGCGACGATATTGCACACCATTATATATATCCATTTGCAGCAGCGTTGCATATCGTCCGAGGACGTCGGCAAGGCGCCTCGGAAAGCTGTAGCCCGAGCAACCACGGACGCCAAGGCGGGCCATGCAGAGGGATGTATGATATTATCCTACAGGGATAAGCTTTTATCGGCTCCGGCAGCCCTTGGTCGATGTGAACGCCCTCGAGACTCTGCTGGGGAGCTCGACCAGGAAGTCCCTGGTGGAGGCGCTGGCCCTGTCGGAGAGGCCGCTGACCCCCTACCGCGTGGCAAAGGAGTACAACATCAACGTCGCGAAGACCTACCTGGAGGCGAAGAGGCTGGCCGGAGCCGGGCTCCTCAGGCGAGTGAGGGGGAGCCGAGGGACGGAGTACGAGCTCGCGGACGACGACCTGAAGCGGCTGGCGGTCAAGCTCTCATCCAGGGTCGTGACTTACCGCAGGTGGAACGACGAAGTAGAGCGCGCGTCAAGGTTCAGGGCCGGGCTCCGGCGGGTCCCGGACTTCTTCATCGGAACGCCAGCACGGGGGGCCCTGGCCAAACCCACCAGGCTGCCGGGCGAGCTCGAGGGCCTCGCCGCCCTCGGCCGAAGGAAGTTCGCGAGGAAGTACCGGCAGGTGGGGGTCAGAGAGTACGCTCGCCTATAGCACCGCGAAGAGGGTCATCCTCCAGACAGAAGACCCCACGGAGCGGAAGGTGAGGTTCATGGCCTTGCTGACCTCGGCCCTGCCGAAGCGGGGGGCGAGACCGGTGCTTGTGGGCGGTTCCGCCGTCGAGGTGTACCTCGACGGGGTCCTCCGGACGGGGGACATGGACGTGGTCCATGAGCCCAGGGCGCTCGGGCCTGTCCTGAAGGCATGGAAGTTCGACCTCGGGACGGGCCTGCGGGCCTGGGTGAACGACGAGCTCGGACTGGCGGTGGACATGGTCGGGGGCAAACTCGCGGGCTCCGCCGAAAGGACCACGACCATCACCACGGACTACGGCCCCGCGACCATAATCGGGGTCGAAGACCTCGTCCTGAAGAGGCTCGCGTCGGCGAAGCACTGGAAGGCCCCGGCCGACATGGAGCAGGCGTACCTCCTGGCCAAGGCGTTCGAGGAAAGGCTCGACTGGGCCTACATGGAGGCCGAGGCGGCCCGGGGGTTGGTCTCAGACTACCTAGAGACTCTGAAGCGCATGCTCGCAGACAAGCGCGCGTCAGGGAACAGCTCTCGGTCTGTGAGGAGAGGGACCCCAAGGGGCTCTACGTCAAGGCTAGGCGGGGCGAAATCGACAAAATGACGGGCGGCCAGGACCCGTATGAACCCGAGCAGCCTGACCCCGTCTCAGATACAACCAAGGACGGGCCCGCCGGCGGACCTGCCCGCCCACCTTCTTCCCGCCTGCATGGAGGCCATCATGGCCGACATTGACGCCGCCTGAGCGCCTCCCTAGACCTCGAAGAGGACGCCCCTGCGCCCCGCCGCCTCCTTCAGCACAGGGTCGGTCGTGAGGAGCACCTCGGCGTTCGCCTCCAGGGCTGACAGGGCGAAGCAGTCTGCGAGGGACAGGCCGGGGCGCCTGAGCTTCCATCTACCTACGGAGACCACGGCCCCTTCGTCCGTGGGGACCGAGACTATCTTGGAGCTCCTCACGAGGCCAAGCCTGGCGTCGGCGGTCTGCACCCCGAACTTCCTCCCCGTCTGGTAGTAGAACTCCGCCAGATTCACGTCGGAGACCATGCCCGCAGCCCTCCCCGCGGACACCCTGTCGAAGTACGGCTTCACCTCTCCCCTCCCGGCGAAGTACAGGGCGAAGACCCCCGCGTCGAAGAGGTAGCTACGTGCGCTGGGGCTCGACTTCGGCTCGCCTGTCCATGGAGATCTCCCTTGCCACTTCGGTCATGCGTCCTCCGTCGACGCCGAACGCGTCCTCGAGAGACGCAGTGGGCTCCACGACTAGCCTCCCCCCCTCTTCGGATATTACGACCAACCTGGTGATCCTCAGCTTCTTCCTGTACTCGGCTGGTATCACCACCTGACCTTTGCTGGAGACCTTCGCGACGACGGCCATCGTCTCACGCAGAGTATTACAGTGATTTATGTTTTACCCGTATACATGTAAACCGCGGCTCCCCGCCTCCGACGCACCCTCGGCTGCAGACAATTAGATGAGCGAAGAGGATCAGTGGACAGCCTGGTCGGGAGCTGTTCTACCATGACCATCAGAGCTAACAACGTCCCCCAGGGCCACAGCTGACAGTCGGAAAGAGGTCCTTCGCGCAGATATAGCACGGCCCATCCTGATCAGCGACGGTTCCCATCACCCCACTTCGTCCAGGAACTCCCTGCTCGTGCAAACGTCCGTGATCGCTGTCGCGCTCGACCTACGGAGGTCTGCCCTGAGCGCACTGCCGTCCTCGAGTTCCTATATGCAGCGCGAGGTTCATGCTCTCAGTTTGGACGCGCGGCTCAAGCGGATGGTAGTCGATCCCAGGGTGCTGCGAGGGAAACCGGTGATCGAGGGGGCACGAACCCCTGTGGTGCCTGGTCGTCGATCTCATGGCCTCCGGGATGAACGAAGCCGAGATCCTAAGAGAGTATCCCCACCTGGGTCGCGGGGACATCCGCGCCGCCTTGCAGTATGCCTCGAATGTCCTGCGCCAGGAAGAGGTCATCCCAATAGAAGCGTAGCCTTTTGGCTCGATTCATCAATCGGTGGTCAAAGCCGGGAAGAACTCGCATTGTATTCCGTCGCAGGGCGTCTAGGATGCGAAAGTGATAAATTTCATCAGAAGCTGGCAAAGTCGCAAATCGTTTGTCCAAGATGCGGGAGTTCCGATAGTTGCTCGTGGTTGTCCTGGCCGGGGGTGAGGGGACAAGGATGAGGCCGCTGACATTTACGAGGCCGAAGCCTATGCTCCCTGTCGGGCCGAGGCCGTCGCTGCACTACCTCCTCCGCCATCTCTCTGACCAGGGATTCAACGACGTGGTAATGGTCGTCGGTTACCTAAAAGACCAGATAATGGGGTACGTCGGGGACGGTTCGGAATTCGGTGTACGCGTCACATACGTGGTCCTGCCCGAAGGGCTCGTCTTTGGCACAGCAGGAAGCCTGAAGCTCGCCGCTCATCTCCTCGACTCGACGTTTCTTGTCGCCCAGGGCGACACCATCAGCCAGATTCCGCTGAATGAAATGTTCGAATTCCATCGGAGGGCGGAGAGGGACCTAACGATAGCCCTGACACCGGTCGAGAGGCCTGCGGAGTACGGAGTCGCCGTCGTGAGCGAAACCGACCAAGTGACAGGATTCCAAGAGAAGCCGCGACCAGAGGAGGTCAAGAGCAACTTGGCGAGCACAGGGTTCTACATCCTGGAGCCCGAGATAACAGACTACATAGCAGACGACAAGTGGGACTTCGCGAAGAACCTGTTCCCTGCGCTGATGGCGGAGGGGAAGACGATCTCCGGGTTTGTGTCAGGCTCGTTCTGGGCAGACATAGGGAGCCTGTCAGGTTATCTAAAGGCGATAGGCTGGGTGCTCGACGGCATGAGCGTGGAAGACAGAGATAGGAAGGGGGCCCTTTTGGGCAAGGGAGTCGAGATGTCGGAAGGGTGCAAGATCCAAGGGCCGAGCCTGATCGAGGACGGGGTGAGGCTCGGGAGAGGCGTCGTCGTCTCTCCCTACAGCGTGGTAAAGTCGAACAGCGTCGTTTCACGAGACAGCGTCATCAGGAAGAGCGTGGTGCTTGAGGGGACGACGATAGGGACATCGACCCAGCTTGACTCCAGTGTCATCGGTGAGACCGCCTGGGTAGGGGATGCGGTGACCGTCAGTGGGTCGATAGTGGGCCAGGGCTGCAGGATAGGCAGAGGAACCAAGGTCGAAGTGGGGAGCAGGATATGGCCGAACATGTCCATAGAGGAGAGGGAGGTGGTCAGCGGGATAGTGGCTGTGCCGAGGGAGAAGGCGTTCTACTTCTACACGTCTCTCGGGGCCTATACAGGTAGAATGGCATCGTCCATAGACGAGTTCCTCGAAGCGATTAACACGGTGCCGCTGCATTCCCTTGAATTCCATATGGCAAGGAGAGACTTTGAAAAGTGGGCCAAGGACGTCGTCCGCTCCATGGTCCTGGCGGACAGGCTGAGAGACATGAGGAGGAAGGGGCTTCTTGGAGAGGAGCTGAAATCAGGCCTTGTCGGATGCGTAGAGAGATGGAGAAGAGAGGTGACGACTAACGAGGGCAGCCCGCCATAGCAGGGGAGGGAGCGAATCCGGATGAGCGGTCCAGCACCGGGAGAGCCAGGCATAGAGCCGAAGTGGACGAGGGGGAACAAGGACGGAGTGGGAACGGCCTATTCGGCCGACAGCAAGCTCTGGTACACACTGTGGAGCGGCATCGTAACCGAGGTCTACTTTCCCACCATAGACAGACCGCAACTCAGGGACATGCAGTTCCTAGTTACGGACGGAAAGACGTTCTTCCACGAAGAGAAGAGGCAACTCGTGCACAGGGTGGAGAGGCTCGCTCATCACGCCCTTGGATACAGGGTGACCAACACGGACCCCGAGGGGAGGTACGAGATAATGAAGGAAATCGTAGGCGACCCTCACCTCCCAGTCCTTCTTCAGAACACCACCTTCCGAAGGAAGGTAAAGGGGCGTACCAACGATGGCAACGATATCAGGCTCTATGCCTTGTGCGCACCCCACCTGGAGGTGGGCGGCTGGGGCAACAGCGCGTTCTCGGCAGAGTTCTCGGGGAGGAAGGTGCTCGTGGCCCAGAAGCAGGGCACGTGGATGGCTATGGGGGCGAGCGTCCCTTTCACGAAGACGTCCTGCGGCTACGTCGGAAAGAGCGACGGCTGGACAGACATTTCGTCAGATTTCAAGATGGACTGGAACTACGAGAGCGCGGAAGACGGCAACATCGCTCTCACGGCAGAAATGCCTCCAGTCGACACATTCACTCTTGCCCTTTCGTTCGGGGAGACTCTGCATAGGAGCGTAACCGCACTCTTCCAGTCTCTTTCGACCCCCTTCGACGCGCAGAAGGAGAAGTTCCTGGACCAATGGGAGAGACCCACCAGACACATCCTCCCTCTCGAACCGCATTCCCGAGACAGCGGCAACCTCTACCACACGAGTTACAGCGTTATCCTGGCACACGAAGACAAGTCATACCCTGGCGCTGTGATAGCCTCGCTTTCTATCCCATGGGGAGAAGTGAGGGGGGACGAAGACCAGGGCGGCTACCACCTCGTCTGGACGAGGGACCTCGTCCAGGCGGCCCTAGGCCTTCTCGCTGCAGGCGACACAGAGACTCCCTGGAGGGCCCTGATATACCTCGCAGTCAGCCAGCATCAGAACGGCAGCTTCCCCCAGAACTTCTGGATTGACGGGACGGCATACTGGAGCGGGGTCCAGCTCGACGAGGCGTCGTTCCCCATAATTCTCGCCTGGAGACTGGCCGAGGCGAATGCGCTGAAGGACTTCGATCCCTTCGTCATGGTCATGAGGGCTGCGAAGTTCATTGTGGAATTCGGCCCCTCAACGGGGCAGGACAGATGGGAGGAGGTCGGCGGATACTCGCCCTCGACCCTGGCGTCAAACATCGCGGCCCTGTGCTGCGCGGCCGACTTCGCAAGGCGCAGGGGAGATAGCGTCACAGCAGGCTTCTTCGAAGAATATTCGGACTTCCTAGAATGCCACCTCGAAGCTTGGACTGCGACTGCGGGCCCAAGGAGACACTTCATACGCGTCCAGCCGGCTGACCGGGACGTCGACGGCCCGGGTCACAAGATGGTGACGTTGGCGAACAGGGAACCTGGCAGCCAGGCCGCGTTCGAGCCCGAGGAGATAGTGGATGCAGGCTTTCTAGAGCTGGTCAGGTTCGGAATACGGAGGCCTGACGACCCGATCATCCGATCGTCGGTCGAGGTGATTGACCGTATCCTTAAGGTAGGCACGCCGTCCGGCCCCTGCTGGCGCAGGTACAACAACGACGGTTACGGGCAGAGAGATGACGGAAGCGCGTACAGGGATGGCTGGGGGAGGGGGAGGGCTTGGCCGCTGCTCACGGCGGAGAGGGGCAACTACGAATTCGCTGCAGGAAAGAGCGTGGCGACTTACATAGGCGCCATGGAGGGCTTCACGTCAGAGGCTGGTCTCCTGCCGGAACAGGTGTGGGACGAGAAGGATGTCCCAGATGCGCACATGTGGCTCGGAAGGCCTACCGGGTCTGCCATGCCCCTCGTCTGGGCGCATGCGGAGTACATCAAGCTCCTCAGGTCGGTTCACGACGGGAAACCGTTCGACAGGATTCGGTGCGTCTTCGAGAGGTACTCGTCGAAGAGGCATTCCAATGTGGAGGTATGGAAGTCAAACAGAAATGTGAAACACGCAAAGAAGGGGTCGAAGCTGAAGATAGTGGCTGAGGAGCCTTTTGTCCTGCACCTTTCTTTCGACGGGTGGAAGACAGTAAGGGATGTTAATTCCATCCACCTTCCGGCGGGCATCGATTTCGTAGACATGTCCCCCGAAGGAGCTACCTTGGCCTTCACGTTTTACTGGCCTGCAAGAGGCGTCTGGGAGGGGAAGGACTACTCTGTCGGATTCAGTTGAAACTCGACGAGACAGCATGCGCAACAGCGCGCGGGTGGTGCCTGGAGAGGGTAATCCGGTCCGACGTCATGGGGCGACCGTTGTGTGGTTCATCGCCTTCGAATCCCAAAGGGTAGCAAGTGCGGGGGGTCTCGGCGGTGCGGTGGCGAACCTTTCGGAGGAGCTCTCGCACGAAGGAATGGCCGTCACCGTCTTCCTTCCGAGCCATGGGATGCACCTTGACGAAGGGGTCAGGGAGAGGCTCAACCTACGGGACACGAAGGTCGCGCTCTCGGGTGCGAGAATCGGAGACGACGGCAGCCTCCACCCGTACTCTATCGGGGTGGAAGAAGGAAGTTATTCGGGTGTGAGGTACCGCCTATTCAAGGGGTTGGACCGTGTCACGTCAAGGTGGCTCGACGGAAGGAGCATCTATGGAGGGGACGAGGCCACATATCAGAAGGCGTCCCTGATGGCAAGAGCGCTGAGGGGTTACGTGGAGGGGAAGACAGTGACAGCAGAAGAGGGATCCGGTCAACCCTCTGTCATCCATATGCACGACTGGCATGCGGTCCCGGCCGGGGTATCGGCATGGCAGGCGTTCGCGGAGCGGGGGAAGGGGATGTGCCGCCCTGCTCTCGTGTTCACGTCCCACCTGCTCGGCTTCAAGCGACTCCCGTGGCACTACGTGTCTGCGGACTGGTCGGGCCTAAAGGAGCAGCAAGGCGGTCAGTACATCTGGGTGGACGGCTCCTTTTCCTTTCGCTCAGGCTTCAAAGAGGTCTGGGAGGCCATGTCTGGAGGCTCTTTCGAGAAGTTCGGCTCCTATGAGGCAGACTTCGTCACATCTGTGAGCCAGTCGTATCTAGCGAAAGAGGTTCTGGGATATGTGGGACAGGGGATAGGAGGAAAGAGCGATTTCGTCCACAACGGATGCGACTGGGACTATCAGGACATGAGAAAAGCAGTCGTAAAGACGCTCGGTCCGAATGAGAAGAGGGGCGGCGCCTCCCTTCCGACCAGGGACGAGGTTCGAAGATTCCTGCTGGAAGAAGTCCTCGCTGAGAAAGAAGGCAGGGACGGCTTCAATAGGGACGGCCCTCTCGCTCTGATGACAGGCAGATTCGACAGGCAGAAGGGGGTGGACGTGCTTCTGGAGGCGGTCCCCCGCGTGCTCAAGCAAATACCGGAATCGAGGTTCCTTCTCCTTCTGCTCCCCAGCGACGGGAACGATTCGTATGCAGACGAGGTCGTGAAGGAAGCCAGAGCCCTTTCAGACAACGTCAGGCTTGTCGAGGGGAATTCGGCGAACGCCGTCTACCAACTCGCCTACCTAGCTTCGGACGTGTATGTCATCCCTTCCAGGTGGGAACCGTTCGGGATAACCGCCCTCGAAGCGATGGCTACGGGGAACCCTGTCGTCGGGACGTCCACTGGGGGAATCAAAGAGACGGTCGTGGACATATTGGAGGACGAGGAGGGTGGAACAGGAAGGCTCGTTCCGCCAGAGGACAGCAGGGAGCTGGCAAGGGGGATAGTCAGCTTCCTGTCCGTGATGATGATATCTCAGGGTGCCAAGGGAAGCACCGGGTCGATAGCTTACGAGTCCCTCAGGGCGGCGGTTGAGGAGGACTTCTCATTCGGAGCAAAGCTGAGGGAAAGATGTATCAAAAGGGTGAGGGAGAATTTCACCTGGGCCCACGCAGCGAGGAAGATGGACGCATGTTACCGGAAAGCCGGCCGGTTCGCCGAGGCAAGGTCCCGCGCGAAGTACTGATCGAGGAGGTGCAGTGACCACATGTCCAACCACTCGCCAGAGGACGATGTCTTCTCAGACTACGACGCCTACCTCTTCCACGAGGGGACACACCTCATGCTCCACAAGAAGCTCGGGTCGCACCCCATCGAGGGGAGAAGAGAAACGCTGTTCTCCGTGTGGGCGCCCAACGCGCTTGAGGTCGGCGTGATGGGCGATTTCACCGACTGGAACGAAGGCACGGTCCCGCTCGAGCCCCATAGGGAAGGCATCTGGCAGGGGCGCGTCCCCGGCGCTGAAGTGGGCTCGCTCTACAAGTATCGAGTGAAGCTCAGGTCAGGAGACGTGGTAGACAAGGCAGACCCATTCGCCCTTTACGCCGAGGTCCCGCCTAGGACCGCGTCGGTCGTCTGGAAGACCGACTACAAGTGGGGCGACAAGGGATGGTTGGAGGACGGGAGAGGTGAAAGGAACTCGCAACTGTCTCCCTTCTCGATGTACGAGGTCCACCTTGGTTCGTGGAGACGCGACAGACGTGGGAAGCCTCTGGCGTACTGGGAACTAGCGAAGGAGCTTCCGGCCTACGTGAAGGAGATGGGTTTCACCCATGTCGAGTTGCTCCCAGTGATGGAACACCCGTTCTATGGCTCTTGGGGATACCAGGTGACAGGGTACTTCTCGCCGACAGCCAGATATGGGACCCCGCAGGATTTCATGCGGCTTGTAGACGGCCTCCACAAGGAGGGAATCGGAGTCGTCCTAGACTGGGTGCCGTCCCATTTCCCGTCCGACGCCTACGGTCTCGCCTTCTTCGACGGGACGCACCTCTACGAGTACTCGGACCCGAACAAGAGGATTCACCCCGATTGGAACAGCTATGTGTTTGACTATTCGAAGGGCGAGGTGAGGTCCTTCCTGTCCAGCAGTGCTTTCTTCTGGCTCGACGTCTACCATGCGGACGGGCTCAGGGTTGACGGAGTCGCTTCGATGCTCTACCTCGATTATTCGAGGCAGGGAGGCGACTGGACGAGAAACGCGCGCGGAGGGAGGGAGAACTTGGAGGCTGTGAGCTTCCTGCAGGATTTGAACAGGCAAATCTACAGGTCGTTTCCGACGGCGCAGACGATAGCCGAGGAGTCCACCGCGTGGCCAGGCGTCACCGGACCCGTCGAGGAAGGGGGGTTGGGGTTCGGGATGAAGTGGAAGATGGGATGGATGCACGACACATTGACATACTTCTCAAAGGACCCCATCTACAGGAAGCACCACCAGGAACTCATGACATTCAGCATGTGGTATGCTTACTCCGAGAACTTCGTCCTGCCTCTTTCGCACGACGAAGTGGTCTACGGAAAAGGTTCGCTCCTACAGCGGATGCCGGGGGACAGGTGGCAAAAGTTCGCGAACCTGAGACTTCTGTTCGGGTACATGTTCGCACACCCGGGGAAGAAGCTACTCTGGATGGGGGACGAGTTCGCCCAGGCGGAGGAATGGCACCATGACGGAGGACTGCAGTGGCGGTCCCTGCTCTCGGAGAGGGAGAACCAGGGCGTCGAGCTCTGGGTGAAGGACTTGAACAAGCTCTACAGGAGGGAGAGGTCGTTGCACTCGCTAGACTTCGACCCCGGAGGGTTCAGATGGGTTTCGTGCGACGACTCTTTACAGAGCGTCATAGCGTTCTTGAGAAGGTCCGCGGAGGAGAATGACTTCGTGCTTGTGGTCTTGAACTTCACGCCTGTCGTCAGGCGAGGATACCTCGTGGGCGTTCCAGTGGGAGGAAGGTGGCTTGAGGTGCTGAACAGCGATGGAAAGGAGTATGGGGGAAGCGGTATCGGCAACGCAGGAGGAGTGGATTCTTCTGACGTGGCCTGGCACGGAATGGAGCGGAGTCTGAGGCTCACGCTTCCGCCGCTCAGCGCGCTCTTTCTCAAGCCTGAGACAAGAAAAGGCCACCCTTAAATCGCCAGGCCAACGCCAACCAACGCCCTTTCTTGTTCGCGAAGAGACTTGATGCCCAGGACAAGCTCTATCTTGTAAGCGGGTGCGTGGACAACCTTCTGCTGGCACAGGACGAGGCAGAAGGTTGGTTCGTAGCGGCCCCCGGCTACAGGCCCTACGGCGATTTCGTCTGGCACCGGGACAGCGCCGAGTGCGTGGCGGCTCTGGACATGTACGCCTCCTCATCCGGGAAGAAGGACATCTTTGAACGAACCGAGAAGGCACTTGCAAGGTCTTTCAGGGCTATTGCGGAGAAAGAAGAAGGCGTGAAGAAACTTTCGGAGATGAAGGCCAAAGTTTCCAACCCCGACTTTTATGACGACAGATTCCACCCCCATTGCAGGCTGAAGAGGGACGGACAGGAGGTCGCTGAGCCCTGGAACAACGTGCAGTATGACAGCGTGGCCCGGCTTATCGTGGCGCTGTCGAGGCACCTGGCCCTGTCAGGGCGCGTCGACCCTGGGGCCTTCGAGAAGGGCCTCAAAGTTGCGACGTCCTATCTCTTCGACTCGATATGGGATCAGGTCGACGGGAGGAAGTGGCTTACGGTCTGCGCGAACGAATGGGAGGAGAAGAACGAGCCTCACTTGGGAGGCCCTCTGTTTTCATCCGTGGTAGGTACGATTTATGCCGCGAGCCTTGCAGCGGGGGATCTGCAGCAATTCTTTCCACTCCCCGAGGTGAGGGAATTCACGAAGCTAACGATGGACATGCTTCTTGGGCTTTTCAGGGAGGGGGAGAGTCTGAAGATGCTCAAGAGATACTACGAAACGCCAACCGGAATCTGCTCCACCTCTCTCTGGCTTCTCACGGACTACGAGGTCTTCCCGAACGATTCGCCCATGTTCAGGAACACCATATCCGAGATTGTGAGGTCCCTGTACACAGAAACAGCGACAGAGGCAACCGGAGGAGAAGTGCACCTAACGGGCGGGCTCCGGAGGTACCTGATACCCGAAGCGGGCCACGACCAGCGCGGTTTTCATCATGATAGCTATTGGGGTGGGCAAGCATGGATGATTACGACTGCTCAGCTCAGCAGGGCAATGGCCATTCAGAGAAGGTACGATATCGCCGAGACCCTGCTGAAGAACTGCCTGGAAACCAGGAGTGCCGAAGGAAGGCTGCCGGAACAGTTCGAGGGCACCTTCCTTGACCATAGGCAGCACGAGCTTTGGAAGACGAATACAGGGGAGAACACCGCGCCCCCCTGGCTAGCGTGGTCGCACGCGGAGGTCCTGAAGGCTTACGTCACACTTCGGGAGATGGATGCAATCTGAAGGTCAGCTCTTTGGTGACTGACAAGCCATAAGACGGCGGAACGGGCATCTTACCGCGTCCCGGGAAACGAGAGGTCGGCCGGTGTCGATGCGGTCGTTCTGCTTGCAGCCTGAGACGGGAGCTGCAAGGCGCCGCAAAAGCCGACCCGTGCCTGCCCCATCAAAGCCTAATAATGAGGCCCAGGGGTATCAGCATGTGAGTCGCGGCAAGAGAGGAAAGAAGACGCCTGCCGGGGAGCGAAGGGCGACCATGGAACTGCCTCCCGAGAAGGCGTTCTACTTCTACAGGGGCTTGGACGAGCCGTTGGGCGTGGCTGCAAGCAGCATTGTTGATTTCCAGAGGAAGCTGGCGAATGTCGAGACAACCTCTGTCAAATTCCACGTCGAGAGAGGCGACTTCCAGAACTGGCTCAAGACGCTGGGGGAGATCGACTTGGCCGAGAAGATCGATGGCCTGAAAGGAAAGGGAATCCCGCCTGAAGAAATGAAAGGGAGAGTGACGGCCCTCGCAGCTGAAGCCCTCAGGGGCAAGAAGCCTTAGAGCCATCCCAGCATTGTCCTCCTGTAGACGGCTAGGGAGCAGGCCAGCTGGACCAGCGCGAGATAGTTCTCTGCCTTCTTCTCCCACCTGATGAGGAGCCTCATGAACCGGTTGAGCCAGGACGCGCTCCTCGAGGCCTCCGACGCGCTCGGCACGGACGAGCCGACGGTGGTCACGAAGGGCGAGGAGAGGGTCTTGAACGAGAGCGGCAAGAGGATTGACGTCATCCCTGCGTGGAAGTGGTTCCTTCGGAGCGGGTAGAAGGCGGCCGTCCCTGGCTCCCTTGGACGAGCGGTACACTGCTGCCTCGGACCTCAAGATACAGGCGCTGCGGGCGCCCCGCAGGAGCCCGCTCCGGCCCCGGGGGGCCCGACGTGGTCGAAGGCAGAAGCCTCTGATGGGCGCGCGGGCGCTCCTCAGGGTCGGTAGGTGCGCGGGTCCACCCGTGTTATCCCCGCCACCCTGTCGTATACTTCGTCT
>JAFLZH010000008.1:49334-53490 GCA_029785615.1 Nitrososphaerota archaeon | reverse complement strand
GTGAAGGGCGACCTGAAGGCGGACGATGTTGACGTGCCGAACTCGGTCAGGGTGGGTGGGAGGACGGACGTAGACGACCTGCGGGTTGGCGGCACAGCGGTCCTGACCGGCGACGCCAAGGTGGATGACGTGAAGGTCGGCGGAACCTTGGAGGCGAAGGCGAGGCTGGAATCGGACGACGTCAGGGTCGGCGGCGCGCTCCAGGTCAGGACGTTGGTCTGCGAAGACGTCAAGGTGGGCGGTAGCCTGCGTGCTGAGACAGTCGAAGCTGAAGATGTGGACGTCGGAGGGACGGTCGAGGTCTCCGGCGAAGTGAAGATCGAAGACCTCACGGTGGGAGGCACCGCGGTGGTAGGCGGCGGAGGAGTGGAGGACGTAAGGGTCGGAGGAGAACTCAGGTCCGCGGGGGAGCTAGCCTTCGAAGAGATCCACGTCGGCGGGAGGCTCGCCATCGACTCTGGGAAAGGAGAGAAGATTTCCGTTGGCGGAATCATGGAGGTAGCCAGGGACCTGGCGCTCGGAGACGAGCTTTCTGTGGGAGGCAGGGCGAAGATTGGCGGGACAGTGGAAGCAGATTCCATTGGCGTAGGGGGGGAGCTCGAGGCGTCGAAGGCCTTGGCTGTAGGAAAGCTGGAGGTGGGCGGCGGTCTCTCCACCTCGGAGGGGTCGAGGGCCGGAGAGATCGACGTAGCGAGGAGGGCGCGAGTGAGAGGGCCGATCGTAGGAAAGACCGTCAGGATAGGAGAGAAAGCCGAGGCGGAAGACGTCTACGCGGACAGTCTCTGGGCCGAGGCCGGCTGCTCGCTCAGGAACGTCTACGTCAAGAACGCCGAGGTGGGCAGGGAGTGCAGGATATCAGGAGCGTTGCAGTACGTCGAAGACATCCGTCTGGGCAGGGATGTCAGCCTCGCCAGCCAGCCCGAGAGGGTCTCCACCCTCCCGTCCCCTCCGGTATGAAGAAGGTCAAGAGGTCCAAGCTAGACATCTACAGCTCGCTGCTTCGGGCCATAGACTCCTACGGCGGGTCGGGGCGGATCACCCACCTCTCCTACGCGTCCAACACGCCCCTGGATAGGACGAAGAGGTATCTGCAGTTCCTGGCGGACAAGGGGCTCCTCCGGGCGGAGGAGGGCGACGACGGGACAGACTACACGATGACCCCCAGAGGATACGAATTCCTGAGAGCGTATTCCGTCGTGGGAACCCTGATAGAGCGAGGGTCAGAGCGACCGGGCTGAGGGGCCAGCTGACGCCGAAAGGAAGCCATGGGCCGGGCGCCCCAGGCTCCCGTGAAGGCTTAGGAGCCGCGGCGTCGCGGCATGGGAGCGCAGCTTTGGATTCCGGATCGATGGTCGGGAAGGTGTGCATGGTGACCGGAGCGAGCTCGGGCATCGGCAGGGCCACAGCAGGGAAGCTTGCCCGACTCGGCGCAACGGTGATCCTCGTCTGCAGGGACAGGGCAAGGGGCGAGAGGGCGATGGACTTCATCAGGCGGGAGAGCGGGACCAGGTCCGCGGAGCTCCTTCTTGCCGATTTCAGCTCCCTCCAATCGGTCAGGGAACTCGCTCGGACGTATCTGGGGAGCCACGACTCCCTGCATGTGCTCGTCAACAACGCGGGGATAGCCAAGCTGACCCGGTCGGTGACCCCCGACGGGTTCGAGACCACCCTCCAGGTCGACTACCTGTCGCAGTTCCTGCTGACCAACCTCCTCTTGGACGTGCTGAAGAAGAGCGCCCCCTCGCGCATCGTGTTCGTATCTTCCGTTTCGCACTATGGCGGGCGCATCGACCTGGGCGACATTCAGATGGAGAAGGGGTACAGTGTGATGAAGGCGTACTCGCGGGCGAAGCTGGCCCAGGTACTCTTCACCTACGAGCTCGCCGAGAGGCTCAATGGGACAGGGGTCACGGCGAACTGCCTCCACCCAGGCGCCGTGGCCACGAACATCTGGGGAAGGCCCCTCGGGCGTCTGTCCTTCGTGATGAAGGTCGCGAGGCTCTTCCTCATCAGCCCCGAAGAGGGGGCAGGGTCGCCCGTGTTCCTCGCTTCCTCCCCCGAGCTCGAAGGAGTGACCGGCAAATACTTCGACCGTAAGCGCGAGAGGAGATCGGCCGCGGCGTCCTACGACAAGACCCTCGCGCGAGACCTCTGGGACTTCAGCGCAGCCTCGGTCGGCCTGGCCTAGCCGACGACGCCTGCCCGTGAGGCCGCCGCTCCAGGGACCTGATCCCAGTCGTCAGAGTGGTCACAGGGCTCCACCCCCGACGCCGCCTCGAACATCGCCCTCAATCGCCTGCAGTCGGCGAGCCCCGGGACGCCAAAGCGCGCCCATCCACGTCGGCGTCGTACAGTCGATGATGAGGCGCCAGAGGTCCGCCATCGCCCGGCAGCTGGCGGCGGGGTGGACGCACCATAATAAGCACCAGGCCGCAGCTAAGAAACATGGCCGGAGCGAAGCCGCTGGGAGAGGAGCTCGCCCGCACCATCAGGAGGATGTACGAGCGGGGGCTGGTCTCCGGCGTAGGCGGGAATGCCAGCGCGCTCCTCGATGCGAAGGACCAGATTCTGATCACCCCGGCAGGCTACTTCAAGGGTGGGGTGGCCCGTGGCGACCTCGTCAGGGTGAGACTCGGGGGGAAGGTCGTCGGCAGGGGGAGACCGTCGAGCGAGCTCCCCACCCACCTCGCCGCCTACAGGGCCAGGGAAGACGTGAACGCCGTCGTGCATGGCCACCCGCCCAACGCCGTCGGGCTCATCAGCGCGGGGATGAAGGTACCCGTCATGACCCCTGAGCACGCGGTCATGATCAGGCAAATGGAAGTGGTGGATTACGCTGTGCCTGGGGAGGATTGTGCGAGGGCGATTGCGACCCAGCTGAAGAGGTGCGACGTGGTCGGGATAAAGAATCATGGGTTCTTCTCGATGGGGAGGGACCTGCATGAGGCCGCGTCCAGGCTGGAGGTGCTCGAGGAGAGCGCCAAGATCTATCTGGCCGGCCGGTTGGTGGGGGGCGCGCCTGGATTGGGCGACGACGGGGTGAAAAAGACCAGAGAGGCGTACGGCCGCGAGTAACCATTCGGCGGACTCGCCTGTCGGCGTGGGGAAGACCAGAGCGCTGGTCTTCACATCCGTCGGGCACTTCGTCAACGACGGCTCGGTGTTCCTGCTTCCGCTGATCGTCGACGTCCTCAGCAGCATGTATGGGGCGAGCCACGCGGAGGTGGCGGTCCTCCTCTTTCTCTTCTACCTCAGCTCGGGGGCGTTCAGTATCCTTGTCGGGAGCCAGGCCGACAAGACGGGCGAGACAGGGAGGCTGATGGCAGTTGGGATAGGGCTCCTGGGGATCGGACTGGTAGGTTTCTACACGTCGATGATCTACCTGAGGGGCCAGGACCTTTTCGCCGTCGGCCTCCTCTGTGACCTGGGGATGGGGTTCGGGAGCTCATTCTATCATCCACTCGGGGGGAGCATCCTGCAGTCGTCCTTCGGGCGCGGAACCGCTGGGCGCGCGCTTGGGCTCAACGGCGCCATGGGAAGCGTTGGAAGGGCGCTCTATCCGACTCTGTATGTCCTAGCAGCCGCTGCGTTCACCGTTCCGGGCTCCATGGGCTTCTTCGGGCTGCTTGGAGTCGCGGCTGCGCTTTTCATCTGGGCAGGGCTGGGGTCTGCGAAGGCAGCGGGGACCAGGAGGAACGCTGGGGCGAAGTCCATCCGCGGCGCGCTCACGGTGCCGATGGTAGCGCTCGTGGCAATATCCTTCGTGAGGTCGGCTGCGCTCTTCGGGATTGCTGCCTACATACCAACGTTCCTCACCCAGCAGCGGGGCCTCGGCCTGGGGGCATCCCTGGGCCTGACCATGACCGTGTTCTACGCTTCCGCCATCCTGGGCCAGCCCGCCTTCGGCAGGCTCGTCGAGAAGGTCGACCACAGGCTCGTGTTGGCGGCCTCCTCCCTGGGGGCAGCGGCTTCGATAGTGGGATACGTCAACGTCCAGGGGCTCCTGGGGGTCGCCCTGCTCTCCCTGTTTGGCGTCTTCGCCTACACCGGGTTTCCGGTGCTGATGTCTCTCGCGGCGGACTACGCTCCCGAAACCGCTTCGACCCTCAGCAACTCCCTCGTCTGGGGACTGGGAGCGACCGGCGGGAACGCCTTG
>JAFLZH010000008.1:0-49241 GCA_029785615.1 Nitrososphaerota archaeon | reverse complement strand
GCCGTGGGCCCTCTGCTAATCTATGCGCTCATTTTCAACAACTACAACAGGCTTGGCCTCTCTTTCGAATACATGGCCCTACTGGCGGTGGCCTCGGCTGCGGGCGCCTTCTTGATACCGAAGCCGGCAGCAGACAAAGGCCCTGTTGCCGGCTAGGCTTGGACGAAGGGGTGGCCGCCTGCCCCGCACCCCTCGCGAGGCCGAGGCGCCCTCGAATTATGATAATACGTACTTCTTCCGGATGAAAGGGGCGACGGACCGGCCATACCTGCGCTTCAGCTCCTTCGGAAGGAACCTGTACGCCCTTATCGTCCCTCTGCAGCGGTCGCTCCCGCACTTGCACTCCATCCTGAAACCGACCCAGTCGACGTCCGTGGAGTAGTCGAACGTTAGCTCCTCCCCCTTCTCTACCTCTCTCTCCGTGACGATGGATAGTCCGGACATCACGCAGTTCGGTTCACAGGAGTGGTTGATGTACCACCCTACGCCCTTCCTCCTGGGGACGACGTACCTGTCGTAGTCCACCTGGATAGCGTAGGGCCAAGCTTCCAGTGGGATATCCCAGATCCATCTTGGGGTTCCCCTGAAGGTCGTGATGGTCGTCGAGTGAGGGATCCGCCCCGCGGCGAACACCCCCCTGCCCTTCGGCCCGGCGTCCCCCACCCTCGTCCGGGCCGTGGTGGGGGTCACTTCGTTCCTCCCTCAGCGCTGGCCGTCGGGCGTTCCGGCAGATACTTGAACATCAGGGCGACGCAGACTACTGTCCCCACCAAGCTGGCGATTATGGGGGCTTCATACCCGAGATATTGGTAGAGGAAGCCCCCGATTATGGGCGCAGGGAAGGCGACGAGACCCCTGAAGGCGGCCACCTTCCCCCCTACCCCTCCGCGCGTCTTGGGCGGGGCGTGAGTCATTAAGAGCGATGAGACCCCGGGGACCCATGTCGTGACCGACACCCCGAAGACCACGGAGAACGCGACGAACTCCGGGAGGGAGTTGGAGAGTGCCCACCCCGCCATCAGCACCGTCCCCAGCGCCTCCGAGGCCATCAAGGTCCTCTTCGGACCGATCTTGATCAGGACCCTCGTGGCTGGGTATTGGGAAGCGAGCATGGCGAGGTACCACACGGCGACGAGCAGGCCGACGTCGGAGGCGGTGAAGTGGAACTGGTCCTCGGCCATGGCGTAGATGATGTTGGAGCTTATCCCAAAGGCGAAGGCGTCCATGGCGAGGGCCCCGTAATATCCCCAGGACGACCGCGGAAAGGTGAACGCTTCCCTCATGGAGAACCTGGACCCCTGCCCAGGCTCGGCTGCGAGCACGTGCTTGGTCTCCGAGAGCCTCGTCCAGTATATGTAGAGGTCCACGGACTCGAGAAGGGCGGCCACCGTGAATATCAGCAGGTAGCCGTAGGTCTCCGCCATCGCCCCCGCCAGGTAGGGGGAGACAACCCCCGGCACCGTCCCCAGGAAGAAGACCAAGCTGTAGGCGACGTCCATCTGGTGGGGGTCCAGGTTGACAGACTCGGCCACCATGGCCTGAGAAGCGGGGCTCCCAAGTACGGACACCCCATACAGGACGAATGCGAGGAGGACCAGGTATCCGTCGCGCGACAGTGCCGCCCCCATGAAGCAGACCATGGAGGCAATCGTGGTGACGCTGCCGAGGAGGATGGACTGCTTCCGGCTGTGCAGGTCGGAGTGGTGGCCGGCCAGCGGCTGGACGAAGGTGGCCGCCGCCCCGGAGAACCTGTTGCCCAGGGCCTGGAGCACCCCGAGAGCCGCCACGCCGAACCCGAGGGTCCCGGGGAAGAGCTGGAGGGCGACGTTTAGCATCCCGATGTAGACCCCCGAGATCAAGCCCGTGACTGCGATGGCCCTGACGTTCCTGTTCAGCAGCAGGGATCTGGATAGGCTGAAAATCCCCCGGTCGCGCTCCGTCATCCGGGCACCTCGGCCCCACGTGGTTAAATGAACCTGGGCCTCCCGTCGAAAGAACTTCGAAGGACTTAATGCCGCCGATGATCGCCTCGGCGGCTCCAGGCATGGTCGCCGTCCCTGACGAAGCCGCCCAGGCCAGACGGGCCAGGTCCCTCTTCGTCCTGACGCTCGCACTCCTCGCCCTCTACGTCATCTTGGACGCAGTCGCACAGGCTCTCCCGCCGCACTACAGCCCCATCAGCCAGGCAGAGAGCGACCTCGCGGTCGGACCATATGGGTACGTCATGACCCTCAACTTTGTCAACCGTGGAGTGCTCTCCCTCTGCTTCCTGTTCGCCCTGGCTCTCGCTGCGAACAGCTCCGACACTACAGGCCTCCGTTTCAGGCGCGGAGGCTACTTCTTCGCGGCCTGGGCCGTGGGGTCTCTCCTGTTGGCGGCCTTCCCGACTGACGTCCCGCCGACCCCCGTCTCGTGGCACGGGGCCGTGCACCTGTTGCTGGCGGTTGTCGCCTTCGCCGGAGCCGCGGTGGGGGCGCTATACATTTCGCTCGGGATGTCTGGGAACAGAGAGCTCTCCCGTGCGAGGGGGGTGGCGGTCCCTCTTGCGTATCTGTCGGCCTTCCTCTGTGCTGTCGAGCTCCTCGGCGCCCTCGTTGTCCCTGGCCTGTTCGCGCACTATGGGGGGTTGACAGAGAGGCTGTTCCTGGGGTCGGTGCTCGCCTGGATGGGAGCTGTGTCAGCGAGGATGCTGACGAAGCAGTCGGAACCCCCTCCAACTATATAACTGGCCCCGCGGGAGCGGCTCAGAAAGCAGGGCTGCGATAAGATTCCTATGACCGTCAAGATAGATGAAAGGAAGGTGTTCGAGATCATCGAGGCAAAGAAGCCGAAGGTGGTGCTGGTCAACGCGCCCGGAGGGCTGCTCAGGCAGACCAAGGAGCTGATGGAGCACGTGAAGGAGAGGTATGGGGTGACCGCCATAATGTCGGGGGACAGTTGCTTCGGGATCTGCGACACCGTCGATGACGACGCCGGGAAGCTGCAGGCCGACCTGGCCCTGCACATCGGACACAACGCGTCGGTCGAAGAGGTGGGGGACTACACATACCTGATCGACGCGGTCGACGACGTGGAGTTCGGGGACGTCGTCGAGACCGCTGCAGAGCGGCTGGCCCCATACAGGCGGATAGGGCTCGCGACCTTCAGCCAGCACCTCCACCAGCTCGGCCCTGTGAAGGAAAGGCTCGAGGCCAAGGGGTTCGAAGTGAAGGTCGGCAGAGGGAACAACCTCATGCTCGAAGGGCAGGTGTTCGGGTGCGACTTCTCCACGCCCTTCCCCATAAGAGACGAGGTGGATGCCTTCGCCTTCCTGGGGGAGAGCGAGTTCCATGCCGTGGGTCTGGCGCTGGCCATGGGGAAGCCCACATTCATGCTCGACCCATACATGAACGAGGTGACGGACATGCAGGCGGCAGCGGACGAGAGGAGGAAGCGGGCCATACTGGCCGTCTACAAGGCCAGGGACGCGCGGGTGTTCGGGGTCATCACGGGGCTGAAGGAGGGGCAGAAGATGCTCGGGAGGAGCAACTGGATAGCGAAGCGCCTCGAGATGAGCGGGAGGAAGGTGGTCAGGCTCGCCATGAGAGACGTCACAGCAGAGCGGCTGGCCCCTCACAGAGAAATCGAAGCGTTCGTCCAGACCGCCTGCCCCAGGATATCGGTGGATGGGTTCACCTTCGACAGGCCGGTGCTGTCCATACCCCAGGCGGATGCCCTAGTCGCACTTATTGAGGGGAGGGAACCGGGGGAGTTCCTTGAGCGCGCGAAATGGATCGAACTCACGGTGGGACTGATAAAGCGATGAAAGAGCGAAAGAAAACGCCGCTGGCCTTCCCCGGGGACAGGCTTGCTGTATCAGAGGAGTTCCTCCCCGGCCCGCACACCTACGACTCCTCCGGGCAGATCAGGGCCCTGAGGGCCGGTTCGGTGGTGAAGGACATGAAGAGCATGGAGATTTCAGTCCAGCCTTTTGCCGAGCCCGAGCTGACCAGGGTCGACGACTGGGTCACAGGCCAGGTCGAGGGGTCACAGGCTAACTCCGCCAACGTCCACGTCTTCTTCCTCAACGGGAAGCCCACCTACAAGGACTTCTCCGGCATGCTCTCACTGAGGGGGCTGTCGGGGGGAGGCAGGGGGGAGAGAAGGACCACCCCGGTCAAGCCAGGAGACATCGTCAGATGCCGGGTCTTCAGCTTGGTTAACGGGATAATCCACCTCACCATAGACGAGCCAGACATGGGAGTCGTCGCCGCACTGTGCGGGAACTGCGGCAGGCCGCTTCTCAAGGGGAGCGCGACCAAGCTGAAGTGCGACGAGTGCGGCAACGTGGAGGAGAGGAAGATCGCCAGGGACTTCGGGAACACCCCCATCGAGCCGTAAGCCTGGGCCCAAGCAAGCCGGTTGAGACGGACACCGCTATCTGTTTAATAACAAGAGTCCGACGGCCCGACAAGTAAAATGCAGGTCCAGACCACGAGTGAAGACGAGAAAGGCCTCACGGTGGAAATCACCGGGGAAGACTACTCGTTAGCCGAGATCGTGCACCACGAGCTGCTGGAGGAGAAGAGCGTGACCTTCGCTGGCGTCCTCCCTCCCCACCCACTCCTCAAGAAGCTCGTTCTGAAGGTCAGGTCCCAGCGGATAAAGCCCGAGAAGGCGTTCGCCAACAGCGTCGACAGGGCCATGGAAACCACCAAAGAGCTCTACGACGACGTGAAGAAGGCCCTCGGTGGTGGGTCGAGCTGAAATTCTGCCCGAAGTGCGGCACGCGCCTCAAGCTGAAGCAGGTGAAGGGGGCCCGGGAAGTCTCCGTAACGTACAACTGTGACAACTGCGGATACTCAAAGAAGGAAGAGAACGCTCTGGTCCAGAAGACCGAAGAGGAGCTCTCCAACACCCCCCAGATCAAGATAGTGGGGGAGAAGGAGGAGAAGCTGAACTCCCTCCCGACGACGAAGATGGAATGCCCGAAGTGCGGGCACAACGAGGCGTTCTGGTGGTTCCTGCAGACGAGGAGTGGGGACGAGCCTCCCACGCAGTTCTACAGGTGCGTGAAGTGCAGCCACACCTGGCGGTCGTACAGCTAGGCCACGCGCAAGACGCTCCCTAGACGTCGTCCCTGGTCGTCACTTCAATCGCGTCCCCGCCCGCTATCAGGATGTCCGCGCTGGCCGCGGGGATCGACGCCACGTCCTCCGGCTCGAAGGGGCCGTAGCGCCTCAGGTCCAGCCCCACCAACTCGTTGACGTGCTTCACGAACCTCACGGTGATGCTCCTCTGGTTCTCTGTCATGTGCGCGAACTCGACGAACGATGGCTGACCAGCCGAGACTGCCTCGACGAGCGTCTGGAACCGCCTCTCGAACCTCTGCTCGGCGGAGCACACGTACCGCTCCTCGGGCAGGAGCTGGAGGACAGCGTTCTGCCTCATGGCCTTCCTCGTCCGGAGCTGCAGCAGCTGCCTCACCATTGATTCGATCAGCCTCCCCTGGACCGCGGCCAGGCGCACGGCCATGTCGGACGCCCCAGAGCCCACGGACCTTTTCAGCTTCTGGCTGTACCCCGAGATGCCCGAGTAGAAATCGGCCGGCAGGGGGAGCAGCACCTCGGACAGCGCTTCCGAATCGAGCCTGCGCTTCAGGTACTCGAGTGTCCCCTCAGGCACTCAGACCACCTCTCCCAGGCCTCTCGTCAGGATCTGTACTGCCGCGTAGGTTGGCAGCTCCACTGTGACAGACTTGTAAGGGCCAAAGTCCCTGTGCCGGGCCCTGAACTGGGGGTAAAAAGACACTGCGATGGTGACCGGCTTCGCGCTCAGGACGTAAGGGTCTTCCTGGGGGTCGAACCTGTCCACGGACACGACCTTCATCTTCGACATCCCCATCGTTCCGTGCAGCGTCCCTGCCAGCCTGAACACGCGGTGGATGTCGGTCGTCACCGAAGAGTCCACGAGGGCACGCTGGGACGCGATTGCTTCAGACACGAGTTTCTGCAGGGTGCCGTCGTAGTCCTCCCTGCGCGCGTCGGTGTACGTCGTTATGCGCCTAGTCCACCCCGCGCCGACGGCGCCGGTCTGGGTCCTGTGCCGGAGAGTCGAGGCGATCGTCTGGCTGAGAGGAAGAGATGACCCGCGGACATACTCGGCTATCTCGCCGCGGGCGAGCTGGTCCAGCGGATCGAACCTAGGGTCGTAGACGTGCAGGTGGTATCCCCGGTTGCCTGAGAAGTACACGCTAATCGCATCCCGGTCGACCCCGAAGTCCTCTGTGAGGAAGCCAACCGCCCTCATGGCGTGGTCCATGGCCGCACCCAGGCACGTCTCGCAGGTCCCATGGAACTGCGCGCTGGGCCCGCCGCACTTCGAGCATTTGGCCGGCCTGGGGAGCTTCCCTGAAGCGAAGCACTTCTCGCAGTACCAGAGATCGTGCCCCCTCTTGCATGTGGTGGGGATGTCGGTGGCGTCGATGTCGAAGATCAGCTCGGCTCCGAGCCACCCCTTCTCATCTATCGGCCTGGCGGGGCTCTCGTAGCGGGCGTTGGAGCAGTAGACCGAGGACGGCGACTGCTTCAGGATCTCCGCGACCGCCTCCCCTTCGCTCCTGAACGACAGGTGGCGGACCATCCCCCCTCCGAACGGGATGTAGCCGAACTCCCTGGCCCCGACCTCGCGTGGGAACTCTATGGCACCCGCCCCGCGGAAGTAGAACTCCTTGTACGCGGACCTGAGGAAGTTCTTCGTGGCCTCGTTCATCTTGCGACTCTCACCTCAGACCCGGGAGATAAGAACACTAGGCCTTCGTCCGGCACCGCGGATGAGCCACCCCTGGGAGCCGGACTCCGCGCCTCGTCCGGTGGCGGCGCCCGACCGAAGTCGCGCCCCGGTCCGCGAAACAGCTTTGAGGGGAGAGCCTGTGGAGCGTCCGTGGGCAACCAACGCATAGGGAGGGAGAGTTTCCACTATCTGTGGAGCAGGGAACACAAGCCGGTGATTAGTATTGAGCCGGGAGACGACGTCTCCTTCGACATCAACGACGTCAGTAGCTGGCAGGTGACGAAGGACACCCCGCCGGAAAGGCCCGGCTTCGACCCGTCCAAGCTTTACCCGCTGTCAGGCCCGGTATACGTCGTTGGAGCCGCGCCGGGGGACACCCTCGTTGTCGACGTCCTCGAAGTCGCGAGTGGGGACTTCGGCTGGTCTGCAATAATCCCCGGCGAAGGCCTGCTCGAGGAATTCCAGAGGCCCTACCTGTACAAATGGGACCTCGGCCGCAAGGACTTCGCACCCTTCGAGAAGGGGATCAGGATACCGCTCAGGCCATTCTGCGGGGTCATGGGTGTCGCCCCCGGGGAACCAGGGGGGCACGCGGTCATGCCGCCGGGAAGGCACGGCGGGAACCTCGACATCAAGCATCTGACGGCAGGGAGCCGCCTCGAGCTACCCGTCATGGTCGAGGGCGCACTCTTCTCTACCGGGGACCTCCACGCGGCCATGGGAGACGGTGAGGTCTGCGTAAGCGCCATCGAGTGCGCGGGGGAGGCGAGGTTCAGGTTCGACGTCGTGAAGGGGACCGGGCTCTCTTCCCCCCGATATTCCACGAAGGGAGAGCAGCCGCCGAAGAAGGGGTACTACGTCACCACGGGCATAGCGCCTGACCTGATGGCCGCGTCCAAGGAGGCCGTGCGTGGGATGATCGAGCACCTCACGGAGAGATACGGCCTCGCGAAGGAAGAGGCGTACGTCCTGTGCAGCGTCGCCGTGGACCTGAGGATCCACGAGGTTGTCGACCAGCCCAACTGGGTGGTCGGCGCCATGATTCCGCTCGACATCTTCCCGTGAGGACAGCCCCCGGGTCGGGCCGCCCTCTGACGCGGGCGTCTGGTAGCCCCGGACTCCGACTAGCTCTGCCGTCCCTCTTCGTCAGGATAGACGGACTCGTATCTCTCGGTCTTCGGGATTATGCAGAGGAACTCCGCGTCTTCGTCCCCCGTGTTCTGGTACCAGTGCATGGTGCCCTTGGGGATGTAGATGGAGTCACCGGCCTTCACCTCGTGGACCTGCCCCCCGATACCCATCTTGTAACGCCCTCGGAGCACGTACTGCTCGTGCTCTATCTCTGGATGGAAGTGCCTCGGTATGCTCCCACCAGGCCTGATCCTGAACCTCCTCATCTCGAAGTTGGGCGCGCCGTCGTGCCTGTCGACCAGCCACTCGATCTCGGTCTTGACGGCCCTCTCGACATTCTCGGGCTTCACTGACCCGTCTGGTTTCACTGTCATCGCGGGTGTCATGCACCCTCCGCCCGCTTTAAGATAACCGCCCCTTGGATGCGACCGTCTAGTACATGGCTGCCGGGGCGTACGTGGCTTCCCTCAGCATCATGAAGCCGTTGATCGCCATGAGCCCCCCCACCAGGAGCATCCCGAAACCAGAGAGGGACTCCGGCCCCATGGCAGACGCCAGGCCCCCCATTGCGAACCCGACCAGCACCATGAGGAGCCCGTAGACGACCATGAGCGCCCCGAACGCCCTCATGTGGGCGGCTCCGAACACCGAGACGCTCGCCACCGAGGTGGAGGCGACCAGGACCCCCAATGCGGCGACCCCTGCCCCCCAGGGGAGCCCGGAATTGACGTACTGGACGGCCGGCATCCCCACGCCAGAGGGAAGCGCGGAGCTCTGGGCCGACCCGGCGATGAGTTGATACCCCGAGTAGAAGTCCAGGGAGGCGCCCACCAGCCCGAGGATCAGCCCGAAGAGGGCGGACACGCTGTGGATCACAACTCCGCCGTAGCCACCGCGAAGCACAGCCCGCTCCCCCGGCGCCGCTATTTCAGCCGTTCAACGCGTGGCCGCTCCCCGGGAGTCGCCGGTGAACGCCGGTCAGCCTGAGGGCCGCAAACCATCTAAGGCCCCGCGGGCCGGCCTTCGAGCGTGAAGCTAGGCGGTTGCGAGTACAGGGAGGACGTGCTGTACGATCCCGAGTTCGGGACGTGGGGGCGCCTCGAGGAGGGGCTTTGGAGAGTCGGCGTCACCCCCCTCCTCCCGTGGCTCTCGGGGGGGTTGACCGCGGTCACCTTCAAGCCTGCAGGCGCCCGAATCGCCCAGGGGAACTCCATAGCCTCCGTGGAGGGACCCAGGCACTTCGAAGTGGTCCGGGCTCCGTTCGATTGCGTCGTGAAGGAAACCAACGGGGCGCTCACAAAGGAACCGCGGACCGTCAACAGAGACCCCTTCGGCGATGGATGGCTCGCTCTGGTGGAGAAGGCGAGTCCGGGCTCGCGGTTGGAGCCCCTCGCTGGCGCCGCGCCGGCAATCGAGCAGAGGCACAGCTCCATGAAGGTGCGTTGCTTCGCCGCATTCCCGGACATCGAGCTCTACGAGGTCGGCACAGAGTGCTCTGCTGTGCTCTCGCGGTTGGATGAAGAGCTCGCAAATTCCCCCAGGGGGGCGGTCGTCCACCTCGTCTCCGACGACCCCACCGCCGAGATCGAGATGATGAGGTGGGAGGGCCAGACCGGGAACGCCCTCCTGGAGGTTCGCCCCGAGGGCGCCCTCCGCCACTTCATAGTGAAGAAGAGTTGAGCCTTACTTCTCGATGGGGTAGAGGATAGAGTTGCCCCACTCGGTCCAGGAGCCGTCGTAGTTCCTCACCTCAGGATAGCCAAGCAGGTACTTCAGCACGAACCAACTGTGAGAAGAGCGCTCGCCGATCCTGCAGTAGGTGATCACCTGCTTGTCGCTGGTGACGCCCTTGGAGGCGTACAGCGCCTCCAACTCCCGCCTCGGCTTGAAGGTCCCGTCTGAATCGTTGACCGCCATGCCCCAGGGGATGTTCTTCGCGCCTGGGATGTGCCCTCCCCTCTGGGCTGCCTCGTTGGGGTACTCCGGCGGCGCCGTTATCTCGCCTGAGAACTCCTTCGGGCCCCTGACGTCGACGAGGACCCTGCCGGGTCCTCCGACCGCCGCCCTCACATCCTCCCTGTACGCCCTGATCTTCACGTCGGGCTCTGCGACGCTGAACTTGGAGCTCGGGTAAGACGGGACGTCCTTGGCTATCGGCCTGTCCTCCAGCAGCCACTTCTTCCGCCCCCCGTCCATCAGCTTCACGTTTTCGACGCTGTAGTACTTGAGATCCCAGAAGGCGTAGGCCGCGAACCAGTTGTTGAAGTCGCCGTAGAGGACCAGGATGGTGTCGTTCGATACGCCGTTCCGCTGCAATAGCTCCCCCATCTGCTCCTTCGACAGGATGTTCCTGTTCAGGGGGTCGTTCATGTCTTTCTTCCAGTCGAAGAGGACTGCCCCCGGAACGTGCCCCTGGGTGTAGTTTGCCGCCGGGTCGTAGTCGACCTCGGCGACCCTGACCTTGGGGTCGTGCAGGTGCTCGGAGACCCACTGGGTCGATACGAGGACCTCGGGATGCGAGTAGCTCTCGTCCATATTATAACATATGTCATAATGGCGATTTAAGGGTTCCTCCTGAGAAGCTAAGCTGGAAGTGGAGACGGGGGAGAAGACACCTGAGCCGGGGCAGCCCTATTCCCAGGCCGTCGTCGGCAAGTACTTCGGCGGGGCCCGGTGGCCGGTCGCCTGCTCGTACGCATAGGCGAGCCTGATCAGGGTCGGCTCGCTGTAAGCACGGCCCATGAAGGTGATGCCCACCGGGAGGCCGAAGACGAAGCCGGCAGGGACCGTGATCGCAGGGTAGCCCGCCAGGGCGGTGGGCTGCGACGACCCTCCGACGCCGTGGTCCCCGTCGACGTGGTCGACGACCCAGGGAGGCGAGTTGGTCGGCGCGACCAGGGCGTCCAGTCGGTGCTTGTCCAACGCGTAGTCGATCCCTTCCTTCCTCGACAGCAGGAGGTCCCTCTTCAACGCCTTCAGATACTTCCTGTCCTTCAGGCCGGGTGTCTCCTCCGCCTTGATGAAGAGGTCCTGGCCGAAGTACTTCAACTCCTTCCCCCTGTGCTTCTCGTTGAACGCTATGACCTCCTTGAGCGACCTCACCTTCGACGAGGCGAGCCCCGAGAGGTAGCGGTTCAGGTCGGCCTTGAACTCGTGCAGCAGGACTGTCATCTCGCCTTCGCCCATCTTCTTCGCCGTCGGGATGTCCGCAGGGTCCACGACGGTGGCGCCCAGCCTCCGCATCTTCCTTATCGCAGCCTCTGCGATGGCGTCGGCCGTGTCGCTGTAGCCGAAATACACCTCACGGGGGACCCCGATGCGGGCGCCCTTCATCCCGTCTCTCTCCAAGAACCTAGAGTAGTCGCGCCGGGACTTGGCCGCGCTCGACCTAGTCGACGGGTCGTCCCTGTCCACCCCCACCATGGCCCCCAAGAGGATGGCGGCGTCGGCGACGGTCCTAGCCATGGGGCCCACGGTGTCCTGGCTGTGGGCTATGGGCACCACCCCGGCGCGAGAGACGAGCCCTATGGTGGTCTTGATCCCGACGATGCCGTTGGCCGAGGACGGGCAGAGTACCGAGCCGTCGGTCTCGGTCCCCAGGGAGGCCGCCGCGAGGCTCGCGGCCACCGCCACCGCCGAGCCTGAGCTGGAGCCGCAGGGGGACCTGTCCAGTACGTAGGGGTTGCGGACCTGTCCGCCCCGGGCGCTCCACCCGCTGGAAGAATTGTTGGAGCGGAAGTTGGCCCATTCGCTGAGGTTTGTCTTGCCCAGTATGACCGCCCCGGCGTCCCGGAGCATCCTGACTACGTAGGCCTCGCGCCTTGGTCTGGAGCCCACCAGAGCCAGGGAGCCTGCGGTGGTCTCCATCCTGTCGGTCGTGGCGATGTTGTCCTTCAGGACCACGGGGATTCCGTGCAGCGGGCCCCGGGGGCCCTTCCTCCGCCTCTCTTCGTCCAGGCGGCGCGCTATCTTGAGGGCGTCTGGGTTGACTTCGATCACCGAGTTCAGCTTTGGCCCGGCCCTGTCGACCTTGGCGATCCTGTCGAGGTATCCCTGGACCAGGGCCCTGGAGGTGAGCTCCCCGGCCTCCATGGCCGCCTGCAGCTCAGATATCGTCGCTTCTTCAAGGCTCCTGGGCAACGGCTACGGGGCCGAGGCGGGGCGGTGGAAGGTAAAACCGTTTGTGTGGGCCCGGCGTCGGTCTCCCAGAGACCCGCCGTGGGCGCATCCCGGCCTCCGCCGTTCTGAGCGGGGCTTCAGTCGGACGAGACCCTCGGCGCGAGGAAGTAAGCCATCTTTGCGCCCTGGTCGTTCAGCTTCAGCATCAGGCGGACAGGCTTCTTGGTCGAGTACTCCAACTCGACGGTGTCGACGACCCCGCCCAGGGCCTTCAGGATTCCTGAAATGTAGTCAGTGGAGTATGTCGCCTTGCTCTCTGCGTTGGAAGTCAGTTCGAGCACGTCCGCGTCGTTCTTCGCGAGGGAGATCTCGGCCTTTCCGACGTCGCTCTTCCCTGAGAACGTCATCCTGTCCTTGGTCGTGTTGAGCGTAATCTGGTCGGAGACGACCGACACGTCCCCAAGCACCTTCTCCAGTATGGTCTTGGTCAGCGTCATCTTCGTGTCGAACTCTAGCTTCGGGAGGGGAGCCGACGCGGCGGTGCTCTCAATCAGGTGTATGTTGAACTCGCGCTTGTAACCGTTGGTGAATCGTATCATGATGCTGTCGTCCTCTCCGGACGAAATCTCCACGCTGTCTTTGGTCTCGGCCCGCCCTATGGTCCGGACCAAGTCTTCGACGCGGACGGAGAACCGGAACGGCTTGTCGCACTCGTAGGCGGCCCACGCTGAGACCGGCCAGGCGAGGTCTACCAGCGCGACGTGGGACGGGTCCATCGCCCGGAATGTGATTCCCTCGGAGTTCGCGTCGAACGTCGCCTCCTCGACGAGGGTCTTGACCGCGGCCGCTACTGCCCGCCACTCAACCGAGCTGGAGGTCTTTGCGTGGAACAAGATTTGCCGGGTTCCTTCGTCCGGGTCAACCGGGATTGGATAATAAGCGTTGGCGGGAGAAGGTCGAGAAGAGGGGGCGCCTCCCGAAACTGAGGTCCGCGGACCAGCCGAGAGACGCCAACTGAGCGGAGGCGGGACCCGCCGGTGCCCTGCACGACCAGGATGAGGATTCGGCCAGGCCAAGCTTAAATGCATGAGCGGCAGCGGGGCAAATCCGACCCAGTGAGACAATGAAGTTTCCAAAGGAAATGCGAACAAACTGTCCTTTTTGTCACAAGCACACGACGCACTCAGTGGCGCTGTACAAGAGAGGGAAGGAGCGCGCAGGGTCCTGGGGCGCCAGGAGGCAGGCCGGGAGGAAGCGCGGTTATGGTGGTCAGAAGTTCCCAGAACTGATCAGGACCGCCAAGACCACCAAGAAGGCCACGCTCCGCCTGAAGTGCCGTGAGTGCAACCGCGAGAGGATGCGCGACGGGATCAGGCTCAGGAAGGCGGAGATAGCGGCGTGAAGCGCGACAGGGAGCCGATACCCAAGACAAAGAGCGTCTTCCTTCTCGTGAAGTGCCCCGACTGCGGCGAGGAGCGGATCCTCTTCTCGAACTCTGCGAAGGACATCGGCTGCAGAGGGTGCGGGAGGAAGCTCGCCGAGAGCAGAGGGGGGAAGTCGGTGGTCCTGGCGACTGTGGTCAAGCGGCTGGGCTAAACCGACAAATACCACCAGGGACGGCGGACGAAGACATGAGCGAAGACAGGTCCCTCCCCGATCCGGGGGAGATTGTCGTCTGCACGGTGAGGGAACTCACGTCGCACGGCATCTACGTCAACCTGGACCAGTACGACGGGACCAACGGGTTCCTGCACGTCTCTGAGATATCGACCGGCTGGGTGCGGAACATCGACAGAGTGGCAAAGGTGTCACAGAAGCTCATCCTGAAGGTCATCAGGCTGAACAGGGCCCGCAGAGAAATCGACCTTTCTCTCAGGCAGGTGACCAACGAGGAGAGGCGCCAGAAGGTTATCGAGTGGAAGCGGGAGGAGAGGGCGCTTACGATTATCGATGCCGTGAGCAAGAAGATGGGGATAGACGACGCCCATGTGAAGGAGCTGAGGCATAAGCTCGAGGGGGAGTTCGGCACCCTGTACGCCGCCCTCGAGACGGCGGCGAGGAAGGGAGCAGAGGGGCTCTCCGGGGCCGGGCTCTCCGAGGAGGAGGCGGAGGCGGTGGCCGGGATCGCCGGGGAGAAAATCGTCCCGCCCAGGTATGAAATAGGGGCGCTGGTAGAGGTGTCCTCGAGGTCCCCCGAGGGGATAGAGCAGGTGAAGAAGACGCTCCTGGCGGCCGCGTCGGCCCCCTCCGCCGAGGTCCACATCACGTACGCGGGGGCTCCCCACTACAGGGTGAGGATAACGGCAGACGACTACAAGCAGGCCGAGAAGGCTATGGACGTGGTCCTAGACAAGATCAAGGGCGAAGTGGGGAAGCATGACGCTTTCAGCTTCAAGCGGGAGATATCGAGGAAGTACGGCGGGTCGTCTTGAGGAGCCTGATGCTGAAGTGCGCCCAGTGCGGCAGGTACACCCTGTCTGAGAAGTGCCCCAGCTGCGGGACCAAGACAGTCACCGTCCACCCCGCCAGGTACTCGCCCGACGACAAGTACGCGAGGTACCGCAGCCCGCTGGCGTATGAAGAGCGGTAGCCGCCTGTTTTTCACCTCAAGAAGAGCGCTGGAATAAACGCCTGAACTCGGATCGGGCTCAGGAGGTGTAGTTGCCTGGGACCACCTGGTAGACCAGGATGGTGTTGAAGCACTGGAGGGAGGTGTCTCCCGGGCATGGGTTGCCCGCTGAGGTCCCCGAGATGCCCTGCTGGGCCAACGAGAAGCTGGGGGAGATGTAGGCGAGCCTGAACGGGCCGGTGCTGTTGGATGGGTAGTTGAGGGTGCCCGGATACGCGAACGCCTGGTAGGGCGGGGCCCCGTTGCTCGCCTGCTGGTAGGTCGAGGAGAACGAACAGTAGAACAGGCTGGCGCAGACGGTCCCAGTGTTCGACGATGAAGGGACGAGCCACCCAGAGTACTGGAACGGGAGGAGCTGGCCGAAGAGCGAGTTCTGAGTGGCGTAGGGGGTCAGGTTGAAGTCGTCGGCGCCGGTGCAGGGCGGGGCTCCCGCCGTCGGGCACTCCAGATAGGTGGACTCGTTCAGCCCTCCGATGCGTATGAACCACTGCTTCTTGCTCTCATCTCCGCCCCCTGCGGTGAATCCTCCTCCGCTCGGGACCTGCAGTACGTAGTAGTAGGAAGTCCCGGACGTCGATGATACAGGCACGATGCTGCCGGTGACGAAGATCGCGACGTAGGTGGGCCTGCCGTCGGTGTAGCTCTGGGCCATGGCGGCCGCCTGAGTGACGTTGGACATCAGCAGCCTGCCCACCTGCGCTATCCTGGAGCTGTTGAGCGTGGCGTTGTCAACCAGGGTGGTCCTGTTGCCCATGACCGTGATCCAGTAGCCGTAGTCCCACCAGGCGATTATGACGGAGTTCGCCGGGGTGTTCTGCCTCATCCATTGGAGCGTGTCTATCCAGTCTGGGAACCCGCCGCGCGAGTAGATGGTCGCCCCGTTGGTGATGCTGACCCCCGCGTCGGCCGGGCTGTTGTCGCAGAAGAGCTGCCCGCTGGAAGTGCACTGGACCGGGTTGGGGATCCAGTACGTCCCGGCCGGGAGGACGAGTAGCGCAATCACCGCTATGGAGAAGACTACCTTCATCTCGTTGCGGGAGGTCGGCACCTGCTTCTTCTTGACCAGGGCTGTGGTGCTCGGCTTGACCAGGGCGAAGGCGAGTTCGGCGAAGCCGATGCCTCCCAGTATCCCCAGCGCCAGAGACGAATAGACCAGCAGACGCGAGAAAGATGCTGAGAAGTACAGGCCTGTCAGCCCGAACACCAGGGCGTAGATCATCGGGACGCCTCTCCTCTTGAACGCCACCAGGGCCCCGACCATCCCGAAGGACATGAGGACCGCATACGAAGTGAAGTAGTCGGCTCCGGTGGGCATCGCCTGTTCCGCGACCGACTTCACGAGCTGGTCGGCGGCGGAGGTGCCCGACGCGACCAACCAGGGAGCCAGTACGGTGAGGTACCTCAGCGTCAGAGACCCCACCAAGCCGAAGCTCAGCAGCGCGAGCCCTCCGAGCGCGAATCCAAACAGGAGCTTGAGGAGCGTGGGCCTGAACTCCGTGGGCTTCGTCCATGTCTTGACCCACTGCGCTACCAGGAAGAACACCGTCCCTCCGATTATCGCGAGGCCGATGGGATCGGTGATGATGTGGACGCCGGGGAACGGGAAGATGGCGCTCATGAACAGTGTGGCCGCGGTGAAGGTGACTATGGCGGGCGAGTAGCCGCTGAGCTCGATGTTCAGGAAGGGGAGGACGAGGAAGATGAGCCCGAACGCGGCGGTAAAGTAGTTCCCGCCGCCCCAGGCGGTGTTGCCGTAGCCCAGCATGATCCCGGCGGCTAGGGCGCGCAGGACCCTGCCCCTGGCGGGCCTCTCCTTGTCGAAGATGGTGAGCACCAGGTAGCTGGCTGCGACGAAGAGCATTATCGTGAAGGGCTCGGACTTGTACCAGCCCAGGTTCCCTCTTTCGATGAGCGGAGGCGAGACTGCGAAGACGAGCGCCGCGAACAGGCCCGCGGCGTCTCCGGCTATCTTCCTCACCACGAAGTAGAACAGTACCGCGGTGATGGCGCCGAAGAACACGGGGAGGATGATCAGGAGGTCATAGAGTGTTATCGGAACGCCGAAGACGTCATGGACCAACAGGTAGATCATGGCCCCGCCGATCTGGAGGCCGTCCTGAGACGTCGCGGCCACGTTCCGGCCTGTGGGGAACCAGGTCTGGATGTCGTGCCAGAAGAAGTATCCTTGGAGGTTGTGGCAGCTCGTGAGGACCGTCGGTCCGCACCCGGCGGGGTTCGCGAAGAAGGCGGCGTAGAGCCCCTCCTGGTGTGCAAGGTTCACGATGTGCTGGGCCGCATAGTAGTCGTAGTAGGGGTCGAACTCGTTCAGGTAGAAGCCGTACTTCGCCGCGAAGGACCTCATGAGGACGGCTATGGAGAAGATGATCGCGAGCGCCATCGAAAGCATGACGGCCCTGCGCGACAGGGTCGGCCGCCTGATGGAAAGCCGTAGGGTGTCGAGTACGCCCAAGTCTGGGCTCCGATTTTCTCCGGGCTATTTTAACCGTGCCCTTTCTGCTACTTCTGCAGCAGGGTTTCCAGGTAGGCGGCGTAGCCCCTCGCGTCGAGGAGGGACTTGCGCTCGGCCGGCAGGTTCGACGGCTCGACCTCTACCAGCCATCCTTCGCCATAGGGCGACTTGTTGATTAGCTCGGGGTGGGAGTCGAGCACCCCGTTGACTTTCACGACCCTGCCTGAGATGGGTGCGTAGACCTCGGACACTGCCTTGATGGACTCGACGGTCCCCATCGACTTCGCCTGCTCGACCGCGCCGTTGACCTTCGGGGCGCTGACGTAGACCACGTCGTTGAGGGTCTTAGCCGCATAGTCGGTGATCCCAATCCTCACGGCCTTCCCCTCTTCCTTGGCCCACTCGTGCTCCTTCGTGTACATCAGGTCGTCTGGAATGTGATATCCCTTGATCTCCATCAGGACCGGCGCCGCCCCGTGTGGCTAATTATCCTTCTGCCTCTTCCAGCCGTATGACCGCTCGTCATAGAACGGAGGTTTCGTGACGCTAGCCGGCTGGCTGGACCCCCTGATGGTCACGCCGACCCTGGAGCCAGGCTCGGAGCTCCCCTGCGCCAAGTAGCAGAGAGCTATCCCCTTCCTGAGGACGGGGGAGAAGGTGCCGCTCGTGACCACCCCCGCCGCGCCGGCGTCTCCCAGGACCTCGAAGCCGTGCCTGGGGATGCCGAAGTCAAGGACGAGCCCCCGCCTGACCTTGGATGGGGGCTGGGCTCCGGACGCTTCCAGGGCCTCCGAGCCCACGAAGCCGCGCTTCCCGGCGGCGATGACCCACGCGAGGTCAGCTTCGTATGGGTTGGTGCCCTGGTCCATGTCGGAACCGTGGAGTGGGAACCCCGCTTCCAGCCTCAGGGAGTCTCTGGCGCCAAGGCCGCAGGGAGTCGAGGTCTCGGCCAGCTTCTCCCACACCTTCATCGCCCCGTCAGGGCGCTCGCTGGTGGCCCCGTAGACGATCACCTCGAACCCGTCCTCGCCCGTGTATCCGGTCCTCGAAACCAGCGCCTCCTCGCCTGCCACCCTGGCTTCCGCGCACCTGAACCGCTTGAGCTGGCCCAGGTCCAGGTCGGTCAGGCGCTGGAGCGAGGAGACGGCACCGGGGCCCTGCACCGCGACCATTGCCGTCGAGCCCGTCCTGTCGTCGATGACGAGGCCGCTGGGAGAGTGGGCGCGCATATGCTCCATGTCGGCCTTGGCGTTGGCGGCGTTGACCACCACCAGGTACGATTCCTCCCCGAGTTTCTCGATGATCAGGTCGTCGATTATCCCGCCCCTGTCGTTGAGGAGGAGCGTATAGAACGCCTTCCCCGGTGGCTGGGTCTTCACGGCGGTTGGGACGAGCTCTTCCAGGAAACCCGTGGCCTTCTGGCCTTCCACGCGGAACCTCCCCATGTGGGAGACGTCGAAGATCCCTGAGGCGTTTCTGACCGCCATGTGCTCGGCCGCGGTAGTGGTGTACCAGAGCGGCATTTCGTAGCCTGCGAACTCCGTGAGCTTGGCGCGCTTCGAGTGGTAGCCGAAGAGCTGGGTGGTCTTGGGCATGTGCTCGAGCGGGCCCCGACGCTATTTAAGTGGGCGACGTCGATGGCGGAGTTCGTTGCTCTCGCTACGCCCGGTGCGGGTCACTGCGAAGGGCGCCAAGTTCGACCTCATCGCGCTCATCGAAGAGGAAGTCGGCGCGGAGCTGAGGGACGGCGACGTGCTCGTCATCTCTAGCAAGTTCGTCGCCATGTCAGAAGGGAGGGTCGTCAGCCTCGGGGGGGTGAATCCAGGGGCGAGGGCGAGGGCGCTGGCGGCGGAGCACCACATGGACCCGAGGATCTGCGAGCTGGTCCTCCGCGAGTCCGACCGGGTGATTGGCGGAATACCCGGCTTCCTCCTCGCCAGCAAGGAAGGGCTCCTGACGCCCAACGCGGGCATAGACAAGTCGAACGTCAGGCACGGAGCGGTGATCCTCTACCCCAGGAGGCCCGAAGCCGCCGCTCGGACGATCAGAGAGGCCCTGATGTTCTCCAGGGGCGTGTCCGTAGGCGTCGTGATATGCGACAGTAGGCTCTCCCCCACGAGGAGAGGGACCACCGGTGTGGCGGTGGGGTCGTCGGGGATCGAGGCGGTCCAAGACATGAGGGGGAGGAGAGACCTCTTCGGCAACGTGCTCAAAGTGACGTCCCAGGCGGTGGCCGATGACCTGAGTTCGGCGGCAGAGGTGCTGATGGGGGAGTCGGACGAGGCCACGCCCATGGTGCTGGTGAGGGGGCTGAAGAAGGCGCTGAGACAGGGTTCGGAGTACGGCCCGAGGAGGTTCGCGGTGGCGTTGGAGGAGGACGTCTTCCTCAGGAGCCTCGGATTCGCGGGGGGCGCATAGGCCTAAATGTCCGGGAAGAGCCGGCCTCGACGTTGACCTATGAGATTGTTTGTAACTCCTGCGGCGCTCCGCTGTACTCCGGGTTCGACCTAAGGTCGCCGGGGGACGTGCTGAAGGCCACCGACTACAGGTGCAGGAAGTGCGGTACCAAGCTCGCCCTGAGCAGGTTCCAGGTCGACGTCAGGAAAATCGACGGCTCCTTCGACTAGGGTTGACTGATAGGGCACCGCAAAGTCCTCAGGTCTGGGGCGACCCGGCGGTGAGCGGTGGCTACACCCTCGTGGTCTGTGAGAAGCCCGACGCAGCGAAGAGGGTGGCCGACGCGCTCTCTGGTGGGAGGAGCGCGGCCTCACAGGTGGAAGGGACGACAGTATTCAGCTTCGCGAAGGATGGAGAGGAGTTCGTGGTCTGCTCGGCCCAGGGCCACGTCTACGGCGTGTCTGACCCCGCGGAGGAGAGGACAGTCTATCCCGTCTTCGACGTTGAGTGGTACCCGCTCAACCTTGTGGAGGAAGAGAGTGCGTCAGCCGGGAGGCGCATCGCAGCGATAAGGAAGCTCGCGGCCGGGGCGGCCAGGTTCGTGAACGCCTGCGACTTCGACGTCGAAGGCGAGACCATTGGATTCAATCTGCTGAGGTATGCCTGTGGGGGGAAGGAGAAGGGGGCGCTCAGGGCGAGGTTCTCAACCCTCACGGAGGAAGACCTGAGGAGGTCCTTCGGCTCGCTGGAACCCCAGGCCGCTGATGGGCTGGCGAGGGCTGGCCGGGCGAGGCACGTGATCGACTTCCTGTGGGGGATCAACCTGTCGAGGGCGCTTTCCCAATCCCCGCTCGGCCTGGGGCACAGGTTCAGGACCGTGAGCGTCGGCAGGGTCCAGGGGCCGACCCTCGGGTTCCTGGCAAAGAGAGAGCGGGAGATACGCGAGTTCGTACCCACACCCTACTGGAAGGTGACGGGGGTGTTCGAGAAGGACGGCAGGGAGTTCTCCGCATGGTACGCCGAGGAGAAGGTCAGGACGAAGGCGCAGGCGGAGGAGGTTCGCGCCGCGTGCAGAGGTGGCACGGCCGTCGTCGTCGCCGTGCAGAGGAGCCAGGTCCAGGTTAGCCCTCCCCCGCCCTTCAGCCTCGGAGACCTTCAGAAGGAGGCGTACAGGGCGCTCAGGATTCCTCCGAGCAGGACGCTCCAGATAGCCGAGGGCCTATACCTGGCCGCCCTGATCTCTTACCCGCGGACCAGCAGCCAGAAGCTCCCTCCCTCCCTGGACCTAAGGAGGATTCTCGGCGGCCTTGGGAGGGTGCGCGCGTACTCGGACGCGGTCGAGGAGATACTGAAGTCGGGGTCCAGGACAGTCCAAGGGGCGAGGTCGGACCCCGCCCACCCGGCCATCCATCCAACCGGGGAGAGGCCTCAGAGGCCGCTGGATGGTCAGGCGGCCTCGCTGCTCGACCTTGTCGTCAGGAGGTTCCTCGCCGGCTTCGGGCCGCCGGCCAGGAGGGAGCTTGTCGACGTCTCGATGGACGTGGGGGGGCACCGGTTCAAGGCCTTGGGGAGCAGGACCACCTTCCCCGGTTGGATGGACTACTACGGCAGGTATGCCGGGCGCAGGGACCAGGAACCTCCTCCGGTAGCCGAAGGGGAAAGGGCGGGAGTCGTCAGCGTGACCGTCGAAGAGAAGTTCGAGCAGAGACCGCCGAGGTACAACCAGGGCAGCCTGCTGGAGAAGATGGAGAGCGAGGGTATCGGAACGAAGGCGACCAGGGCAGACATGATCTCGACGCTGCTTTCGAGGGGGTACGCCTCTGGGGATAGCCTGACGGTGACAGACCTCGGGTTTGCGGTGGTGGAGGCCATGGAGAAGTACGCCCCCTCGGTGGTGAGCACCGAACTCACCCGGCATGTGGAGGAGATGCTGGAAGGGGTCGAAGAAGGGGCCGGGGGGGAGGCAGATGTCGTCAGGGAGACGGTACGAACGGCCGCCGAGCAGCTCGCAGAGCTCTTCGCCAACGAGGGAGAGGTGGGCAGGGTGATCGACGCGGCGATTGCCGGTGAGGCCTCGAAGGCAGGGGCCCTGGGAGGGTGCCCGGTCTGCAAGAGCGGAACCCTCAGGATCGTACGCTCCAGGACGACGAAGAAGAGGTTCGTCGGGTGCTCGAACTACCCATCGGGGTGCCGGGCGTCGGCCCCCCTCCCCCAGCGGGGGACTCTCAGGCCGGCCGCGAAGCCCTGCGAGAAGTGCTCCTGGCCAGTGGTGTACGTCTCAGGAGGGAGGCGGCCTTGGAAGCTCTGCGTCAACCCGGACTGCCCCGGACGGAGCAAGCCATGAAGTGCGCCGTCTGCGGCAGGGAGGGCGCGGGGAAACTCTGCCAGCGCCACGCTGTGGCGAAGGAGAGGCTGGAGGCGGCGTACCCTCTCTGGGTCAGGGCCTATGGGAGGATGAGTTGGGGAGACTACTTGGATAACGTTATACGCAACGTCCAGACGGGCCCATGGGCAAAAGAGGTAGCTGAAGCCCTGCGTGATAGTTAGATGATCAGACAAGCAATCCAGTTGGCGTACAGGAGGAGCGTAGGCGCCGTGAAGGACTGGCTAGTGGGCTCTGTGTCCTCCGCCACCAGAGGTGGAGGCCTCGTCCAGGTGCTCTACGTCATCGTCCTCATCGGCCTCATGGCCGGGTTCGTCAGCGCGATCACCTACCCTGTGGCCAACGAGACCCTGATCCCCTACCCCAGCGGCGCGAACGAGACGGTCCCCGAAGCCGTGGTCGACGCCATGGTGATCATACTGGGGGGTGCGGGCATATACCTCACCTACTTGAGCGGCAGGCAGACGGTCAGGCCCAGGGCGGTCAACTTCTACCTCGCCCTTGCGCTGCTGCTGCTCATCGTTTCGCTGTTCATAGGGTTCAACCTCGCGATCCTCAAGGGATTCGGGTAGAGAAGACCCCGCCCGGCCAGGCCGAGCCCCTCTCAGTCCGCATCGACAGCTCGGACCCCTTCACCTCGACGGACGCCGCTATATCAGAGAGCCCCGATATCGACCTCGCCGTCCCGAGCCTCCCGAAGCCCTCGCGCCTGTACATGCCGAGGATGACGGCCTTCGAGTTCGTCTTGGCAAGGTATGACAGGCCGGCCAGCGCGAACCCCAACCGCCTGCCCCGGGAGCGGCCGTCGTCGAGGGAGAAGAGGTGGTAGAGGGTGTTGAGGCTGTCCAAGATGAGGGCGCCCTGGGGGGCGACGAAGAGCTGGGAGACCTCCGCTTCGATGTCAGAGCCCGGGGCGGGGACCCTCAGCGTCCACGAGTCGGCTTCGGCGGGGGAGGGCGTCAGGACCGAGTCGGCGTGGGAGGAGTAGAAGGCGTCGAGGTCCAAGACCGCGGCCGCCATCCCTGAAGCCCCCAGCAGGCCGGCGAGGGTCCTGGCGAAGGCTAGGTTGTCCTGCCTCTCTGCGAACAGAAAGGTGGCGGTCTTCCCCAGGAGCGGCTCGAGGAAAGACCGCGACCCCTGGGCTGCGCTCATTCGCGCCCTTCGATGATTGAACCGCTATAAGGCATCGCCGGGGTTCCTTCAATGAGGCCTGACTGAGTCGGTCGGCCAAGGGCCGCGTGACCCTGCGCGGCGTTCTGTCAGGACAAACGGCATAAATCACTGCGAGCGGGCCTATGACGACCATGACAAAGAAAGTAGCAGACATCATCGTCGATTCTCTGGTTTCTCAGGGGGTGGAACGGGTGTACGGGGTGGTGGGCGACTCCCTCAATGGGATAGTCAACGCCATCCGCGCCAGGGGCGGCGAGATTGAATGGGTTGGGGTCCGCCATGAGGAGACTGCAGCTTTCGCTGCCGGCGCGGAAGCACGCCTGACCGGGAAGCTCGCGGTATGCGCTGGGAGCTGCGGGCCGGGGAACATGCACCTGATCAACGGCCTCTACGACTGCTACAGGAACCGAGTGCCCGTCCTCGCCATCGCCTCCCACATCCCGAGCAGGGAGATCGGCAGCGGCTACTTCCAGGAGACGCACCCGGAGCTGCTGTTCAAGGAGTGCTCCCTATACTGCGAACTGGTCTCCCACCCCGAGCAGATCTGCAGGGTGCTCGAGATCGCGATGCGGACGGCTGTCGCCGAGGGAGG
Organism: Nitrososphaerota archaeon; assembly: GCA_029785615.1. Classification (GTDB taxonomy): domain Archaea; phylum Thermoproteota; class Nitrososphaeria; order Nitrososphaerales; family Gagatemarchaeaceae; genus UBA183. The sequence continues at coordinate 25,576 of JAFLZH010000008.1, read as the reverse complement.
CGTGTCGGTGCTGGTGATTCCGGGGGATGTAGCCCTCCTCGACTCGACGACCCAGCGGCCGGTCCCTTCCTTCGAAAGGCCGTCCCCGTCCGTCCGCCCCTCCGATGCTGAGCTACGTAAGGCCGCTGACATCCTCAACTCATGCTCGAAGGTCACGATCCTCGGAGGGGCGGGGTGCGAGGGGGCCCACTCCGAGCTGGTCGAAGTCGCTGGGGTGCTGAACGCCCCGATAGTGCACGCCATGAGGGGGAAGGAGTTCATCGAATGCGACAACCCCTACGACGTGGGGATGACCGGGCTCCTGGGGTTCTCGTCGGGGTACTACGCCATGATGGACTCCGACGCTCTCCTCATGCTGGGGACCGACTTCCCGTACCAGCAGTTCTACCCTCCCGGAGCTAAAGTGATCCAGGTCGACGTCAGGGGAGGGCAGATTGGGAGGAGGACCAAGGTCGACCTCGGCCTGGTGGGGGACGTCAGGACGACCCTCTCGGCGTTGAAGCCGCTTCTGTCTCCGAACAAGGGGGGAGAAGGTCACCTGAAGGCCAGCCTGGACCACTACCGGAAGGCCAGGGACGAGCTCGATTCCCTCGCCGTCGGGAAGCCGGGGAAGGCACCGATACACCCCCAGTACGTCGCGAGGGTGGCCAACGAGGTCGCGGCCGACGACGCCATATTCACCTGTGATGTGGGGACCCCCACCATCTGGGCGGCGCGGTACCTGAGGATGAACGGGAGGCGCAGGCTGCTGGGGTCATTCTCCCATGGCTCTATGGCAGCGGCCCTCCCACTGGCGATCGGGGCGCAGAAGGCGTTCCCTGGGAGGCAGGTGGTCTCCTTCTCGGGGGACGGGGGGATCGCGATGCTGCTGGGGGACGTACTCACCCTCAAGCAGCAGAGCCTCCCCGTGAAGGTGGTGGTCTTCAACAATGGCGCCCTCGCCTTCGTCGAGCTCGAGATGAAGGCGGCAGGGATGCTGGAGCATGGTACTGAGCTCCTCAACCCTGACTTCGCTAAGGTGGCCGAGGCCGCGGGCCTCCTCGGCCTGCGAGCCGAGCTGCCGGAGCAGGTGGAGCCCATGCTGAGGCAGATGCTGCAGCACCCCGGTCCCGCGCTCCTCGACGTCGTGGTAAACCGCCAGGAGCTCTCGATCCCGCCGAGCCTGAAGCTAGAGGAGCTCAGAGGGATGACCCTCTACATGGCCAAAGCGGTCCTCAATGGGCGCGGGGACGAGGTCCTCGACCTGGCACGGACCAACCTCTTCAGGTAGGGCCGAAGCCAGGATGGTCCGTCGCAACGCCGGCTAACATTCATAACCCCAGCTCCCCCGATTTCGGCCATGGAGTTCGTCAGGATGGGCCAGAGTGGCCTCAGGGTGTCGCGAATCTGCCTGGGGTGCATGTCGTTCGGAACGGGGGACGACTGGAGGGTCGACGGCGAGGCGGCGAAGAAGGTTCTCTCGCGCGCCTGGGACCTGGGGATTAACTTCTACGACACCGCGAACGTGTATTCGAACGGCAGGTCGGAGGAGATAGTCGGGGAGTTCCTCGACGGCCGCCGGGACGACGCGGTGCTGGCCACCAAGGTCCGCGGAGAGATGGGGCCGGGACCGAACCAGCACGGGCTGTCGAGGGCCCACATAATGTGGCAGCTGAGGGAGTCGCTCAGGAGGCTGAAGACGGACCACGTCGACCTCTACCAGATCCACAGGTGGGACTACGATACCCCGATCGAGGAGACGCTCTCGACGATGACCGACCTGGTCAGCCAGGGGAAGGTGCGGTACATTGGGGCTTCGAGCATGTGGGCGTGGCAGTTCGCCAAGGCCCTCTACACCAGCGATGTGAAGGGGTTCGCGCGCTTCGTCACCATGCAGGACCTCTACAACCTGCTCTACCGCGAGGAGGAGAGGGAGATGATCCCCCTCTGCAAGGCGGAGGGGGTAGGGCTCATCCCCTGGAGCCCCACCGCCGCAGGGATCCTCTCTGGGAAGTACTTCGAGAACGGGAAGCTGGTGACCAGGGAGGGCGACAGCAAGCGGATCAGCCCGGGGTCCATGGGCCACATGCGCTACGTCGGGAAGCCCCAGAACGACCAGATAGTGGGGAGGCTGGTCGAGCTCGCGAAGCAGAAGGGGGCGACCCCCAACCAGGTGGCCCTGGCGTGGCTGCTGAAGAAGGGGGTGACGGCGCCGATCATCGGCACGTCCAAGGTGGAGCACCTCGAGGAGATGGTCGGGGCCGTGGACGTGAAGCTCACAGACGACGAGGCGAAACACCTGGAGGAGCCCTATGTCCCCCAGCCAGTGATCGGGTTCACCTAGGCCTACGCATGGGTTGGCGGCCGGTCAGCCTCTTCTCCTGAGAACCACGAGCATGTGCTCGCTCACCCCGACGACCGAGGGGTGGGCGCAGGTCTTGTAGTGGGTCTCGAGCCAGACCCTCCACCTGCGGGGGTCCTTCGCCAGCCTGTTCACTTCTTCTCTGTGGACAGAGCCGACCCCTTCGAGCCCCACCATCGCCAGGACCTCGACCCCCCTGACTCCCTCGGCCTCCGCTCTCAGCTCTTCGGGGAGGAAGAAGTGAGTCGCCGTGAAACCGCGCCCTCCGAGGTAGTCTCCGCTGTCTCGTATCTTCTTGAAGAGGGGGAGCTGGACTTCGTCCGGGAAGTACTTGAGCGCCGTGGCGATCATGGCCAGCCGGCTCATCACTGAGACGAAGATTGGCGAGCGGGCCTTCCCGACCCTGGCCAGCTCGGCCATCGCCTTCCTCCTGTCCTCGCCCTTCATCACGTGAGACAGCGGTCCACCGAGGCAGAGCACCGCGTCGAAGTAGCCGTCAGGGAACCGCGCCAGGTCCACTATGGACCCTTCCACGGCCGTGACCTTGCTGCCGAGCCCTTCTCTCCTGACCCGCCCCTCTGCGAACCTGAGATTCGCAGGGGCGTAGTCGAGCAGGACAACGTCGTAACCCTTCCTGGCCAGCTCGATCGCGTACCTGCCGGGGCCGCCCCCTGCGTCCAGGATCAGCCCGTTCTTCGGCAGATACCTCCTGAGGAACTCCAGAGTCGTGTCGAACTCCAGCCGGTGGTAGGGGTCTGACTGGAGCCTGGCCCACTCCTCCTCCACGTTCCCAGAGTAGAACCGTCTTACCGACCGCGTCATCGCGACGGCCTGGTTTCGGGACGGCCGTATTATAGGTGAATGAAGCGCGGGACGGCCTGGCTCTTCACCCCCTGACGAAATAGCTTTCCACCGCGTCCCCGGGCGTCACCGTCGCTCTTGGAGGTCTCCACACAGGGAAGGAACCTGACCGTGGCCGTCGTCGGAGGGCTCGCGCTTGGGACGGCGCTGGCGTTCGTGAGCGTGGATGGAGTGCCCCTGACGTACCTGCTCCTCCAGTTCAACGGCCTTGTGCTGAAGGGATGGGCGTGGCAGCTCGTCACGTCGATAATCGTCGCGCCCCCGACCTGGTCAGGCGTCCTAGATGTCGGATTCAACGCCATGGCGTTGGTCTGGCTCGACGGCTTCTTCACCCTGGCTTACAGCAAGAACCAGTACTACGCGGTCTTCCTGCTGACGGGAATCGCTGGCAACGTCGTGAGCCTTGCCAATGGGCCGAGGGCCGCGAGCTTCGGAGCCTCGGGCGGGATCTTCGGGCTCCTCGCGGGGGTCATCTCATTCGACGTGGTCACGAGCAGGAAGCCCGACTTCACCCTCATCGCCTGGTTCGTGGCCGTCTTCCTGGTCAGCAGCTTCCTGTTCGCCTCTGTGGACTGGCTGGCCCACCTGGGAGGGGCGCTGGTTGGACTTGGGCTGGGGTGCGTCATAGGAGCCCGCAGAAGGGGAGACGAGCCTGGGTCCCAGTAGCTGGCGCCCGGGAGGGCCATCGCACATGGGCGTCGGCTGCTAGGTCTCCGTCGGGTTACTGAGCCCAGTTCCATGAGACGTCGGTCCCAGCGGTCGCGGCCTCCATGTTAGTCCGCGCGACATCAGCGGGCTATTCCATCGGGGTGCTCCGAATCAGTCCCGGCAGGCTTTCGTGGGACCTGGAACCATGCTCGCGCCTCGGTGGGGCGCGAGACCTGGAGAGTCCGGCCAGCCTCTGCTGCGGCGCTCACTTTTTCTATCCGCAGGCGCCCCATCCCCCCATGCGTTTTGAAGAGACGAAGAAGTTCGAAGGCGACCCCTCGGAAGTATGGAAGAGGGCGTCCACCATCGGCGACATCCCGAAGTACTGGCATGGGACACGGACCCTCGAGGTGGTGGGGGAGGACGGAGGCGTTGCCCACGCGAAGATCAAGTTCGCTTTCGGCGGGTCGGGTGAGGCTGACATCTCCAAGGACGAGGGGAGACGGGTCCTGACCATCGCCTACACGTCGGGGCCGTTCACGGGGAAGCAGACTGTCGGAGTGGAAGGCGGACAAGTGGTCGCCGCCTGGGACGTCGAGTTCAAGGGGGTCTTCCGAATCGCGTCGAAGTGGAACGAGGGCCACTTCAAGTCTGGGACGGTGCACGCTCTGGAGAGGCTGACCGGGCAGGAAAGCCCGGCGTAGCCCCGGACTACCAAACGGCCCCGGCCGCTAGCAGCGTGGACCGGTCGCCGATCGTTCGTCTCGGTATGGGAAGGGCAATGGCTGGCGACCCAGATTCCAAAGGTTGAGGCTCGCTTTACCTCTGAAGACGGGCATGTGAGCATCCCAGAGCACAGAGTCCCTGAGGCTCACGGCTGGCTCCTTGCGAAGTTCGCCCCCGCCGGCCCTCCCCTCCCGCAGGGGGCGGTCGCCCCTCCGAGGACCCGGCCTGTGTGACCCTGAAGATTTTGAAAGCCGTCGTCGGTGTTCACATCGCTCCTGAACAGCGCGACGTTGCTTCGTCCTTGCCCGAGTTTAGGCGAGGGTTCATCTACCGGCGCGGACATTCCGGATGTCATGGACGGTAAGATAACGCACTTCAACCTCGTGGTCAAGAGCCAGGACGCAGCCCTGGAGTTCTACACCAAGAAAGTGGGTTTCGAGAAGAAGTCTGACGTGACCTCGCCGGAGGGGTACAGGTGGGTCACCGTGGGCCCGAGGGGGCAGGAGCTGGAGCTCGTCCTCACCCAGGCGGGGGCGAAGGACACTGTGAAGCCGGCTTTCGTCACCATGCAGGTGGACGACTGCCGCAGTGCCGCCGAGGAGCTGATGGCCCGGGGGGTCCAGTTCACGCAGGAGCCGGAGGAGAATCCCTGGGCCGTGTCGGCCATCTTCGCGGACCCCGACGGCAACCACTTCCAGATGAACCAGTACAATCAGAGGGGGGCCTGACCGGCATGCCCACCCCGAAGAAGTCGAAGGGATTCACGGACGAAGAGAGGGCCGCTATGAGGGAGCGCGTGAAGGAGCTGAAGGGAGGCAAGGCCGGCGGCGAGAGCGAGGTCCTCGCCAAGATAGCCGCGATGTCGGAGCCAGACAGGGCCCTGGCGAAGCGGGTCCACGGGCTCGTCAGGGCCAGCGCACCCTCGCTCACGCCCAAGACCTGGTATGGGATGCCCGCCTACGCCGACGGGGAAGGGAGCGTGGTGTGCCACTTCCAGCCGGCCGAGAAGTTCAAGACGAGGTACGCGTCGCTGGGCTTCAGCGACAAGGCGCACCTAGACGAGGGCAACGTGTGGCCGAACTCCTTCGCACTGAAGGGGCTGACGGCGGCCGACGAGGCGAAGATCAGCGCGCTCTTGAAGAAAGCCGTGGGCTGAGGAAGAATCAGAACCCGCGTCCATTCCAGAAGGTGTGGCCCCCTTGCGGGAGATGGATGAGACCGTCAGGGGCCGGGCGGACGGCTCGAAGAGATGCTGGCTTGAGCATCGGACCCTGAAGCTCGTCTTCGCCACGGCGATGTAGTGTGGGAAGCTAAACCTGCACTTCGAAGCTGTCAGGCTGCCCGAGGCGGCTCCTCCTAGACCCTGAGCGAACGGACGTCTGAGAACAGGAGCAGGCCGAAGGCGAAGACGGCTGTGCCGACCGCGGCTAAGATGAAGTCGGCGTTGAGCCCATAGGCTGCGATGATCAGCCCGCCCGCCAGCTGCCCCGCCGGGCTCGCTGCGAAGCTGCCGACCTCGTCGATGCTCAGATACCTCCCCAGCACCTCGCGGGGGACGTAGCTCTGGACCCCGGTGAAGAAGGCGGTGTTGCCGAACCCCCCGAATGCCGTCCCCACAAAGAGGAAGGCTGCGGCCGTCACGGTCCCGGGGAAGAAGACCAGGCCGAGCATGGCCAGCCCGGTGACCCCCCAGGGGGCCGAGAACCAGACCCCGAAGCGCCGCTCCGGGTGGAGCCTGCCCACCAGGAGGGAGCCCAGGCCGAAGCCCGCGCCACCCGCTGCGCCCAGGATCCCGAAGACGAAGGCTGACTGGTGCAGGACGACTGTCACGTATATCACGAGGTACGTGAAGAAGAGGCTCAGGAAGAAGTTCGCACCGAAGGACGACAGCGTCAGCTTCAGGAGGCCCCGCTCCCCGTTGACGTAGGCGAAACCGCCCCTGAGCTGTTCCATGAACGGAGGTCTCTTCGCCTCGGCGGCCGCCCGCGGCGCGGCCTGGGACGAGAGCGAGACGGCGACGAAGACTATCATGAGGGCGGAGACGATGTAACTGGCGCCGTTGAGGGCCAGGGTGGCGGCCACCCCGACCAGGGCGATGAGGATGCCCCCCAGGGGGCTCCCGGCGATGGAGGTGACCTCCTGTGCCGCGGTGAACAGGCCGTTGGCCGCCCCCAGCTGCTCCTTCGCCACGGCCTGGGGCAAGAAGGAGTTGATGGAGGGACGGAACAGGGACTGGCCCATCCCAAGGAGGAACACCGCGATGAGGACGACATAGAGGCTGAACCCGTAGATGGCAAGGGTGGCCGCGAAGGCTATCATCGTGGCGGCACGGAAGGCGTCTGCGACTATCATGAGCCTGAGCTTGCTGTAGCGGTCTGCCAGGGTCCCGGTGAAGATGCCGAAGATGACCCTCGGGACCACCCCGGCGACCCCGACCAGCCCCACGTCGAGGGCAGAGTTCGTGACGGTGTAGACGAGCCAGTTTATGGCGAGGAGGCCGGCCGCTGACCCGACGGACGACGCCATGGAGCCGACCCACAGCCCGCCGAAGACCCTCTGGCGGAAGAGGGAGGGGCGCTTCCCGGCGCCTTCTGCGCCAGATCCGCTATCCATGGTCTCGTCCCCTCAGACTGCGGGGCATCGGAGCGTGAGGCCTGTCGGAGGGGGCAGATGAACCTCGCTGACAGACCGGGTGGGTTCAGCAGGCACCGCCATCAAAGGGTGGGCAGCCTGTAGCGCGCACAGATCTCGACCGCCGCCTCCTTGGGCGTCAGGGCCGCGGTGTCGATGTCGAGGCTCCGGGCTCCTGGAACTTTCGCGTCGAGGTCGTAGCGAGCGAACATGTCGTCGAGTCCTGACTTCGAGGTCAGCTTACCCAGCTCGCTTCTGTCTTTGGCGCCTACCCGCCTCAGGAGCTCCGCCCGGTCGCAGCGGAGCCGGACAAAGCACACGCTGCCGCTGTACGACTCGACGGTCTTCGTTACACCATCCACGAACTTGTCGTCAACCTCACCGCCATAGACGAAGGTGAATATCATGTCGACGCCTTCCCTTGCCGCTGCCTCGATGGCCTCCTTCCGAGACAGGTCCACCAGCCTCCAGAATGCGGGAGTCCCGAATTCGAACAGCGATCTGGCGAAGTCCACGGAGATGTGGTTGTGGAACAGCTTGAATCCTGTCAGCCTGGAGAGCTCCTTTGAGACGGTTAGCTTTCCAACTGCGGGAGGGCCGTAGATGAAGACGAGTCTCGTGGGGTGCGTGTCCCCCGGGGCCGTGCATAAAGATTGGTTGCCGTCCTCTCAGGCGAGTCGGCCTGCGACCCGTCGCCATCCTGGAATCGCCGGTTCGGCTTGACCAGCGTTTCCGACGCCAGTATGAGGGGCAGAATCTATGCCCTTTCCGGGACTATTTCTCTACTACGGGGACGCTTACCAGCTCTTCCCTCGAGGCCTCTTCGAGAGACTGGTTCTTGGACTCCTTCAGACCGAGGGTCAGTAGGGCGCCCACGACGCTCACCACCGCGAGCATCTCAAGGATGCCCTGGACCCCGATGCTCACCAGCAGAGCTGGGAAGAAGAACGTGGTTATCGCGGCCCCGGTCTTGCCTGCAGCCGCCGATATGCCGTGCCCCGTGGTCCTCCTCGCTGTTGGGTACACCTCAGCGGGTATCACGAAGGTGGTGGTGTTGGGGCCGAAGTCGATGAAGAAGAAGGACATCGAGTAGAGGGCGAGGGCGCCGATGGCAGGGATGGCGAATCCTGTTATGCTGGTACCCTTGGTTATGGCGAGGCCGGCGACCGCTACGTAGAGCACTGCCATCATGGCGAAGCCCTGTAGCTGAGTGATCTTCCGCCCCAGCCTGTCCATCAATCCCACCGCTGTGAAGTAACCGAAGAAGCCGACGAAGTATGGGATGCCTGCCTCGAAGACCTTGGTGAAGAGCTGGGCCTGGGTCGGAAGGGAGGAGCTTATCGGGAGGATGGCAGAGACGATGGGTCCTGAGTAGACCCCGGTGCCGTAGAAGGCCATGTCAAGCAGGAACCAGGACCCTGCCGTGACGACAAGCGTCTTCCAGTACCTCCGGAAGAACTTCGAGAGGCTGGACGCCTTTGCTGTCACCTGGGTGTAGGTGATGTCCGTACCGAGCACCCTGGCTCCCCTCTCTGCTTCCGCTGCGTTCCCCTTCACGAGGAGCGAGTACCGCGGGGTCTCGGGGAGCTTCCTCCTAAGGTAGATGACCATGGCCGCGGGTATCGCGCCTGCCCCCAGCATCACCCTCCAGGCGAGGGTGGGCGGAAGGAACGCGACTGACGCGAGGCCGACGGCTACGGCTGCGACCGAGCCTATGCCCTGGTTGGAGAAGATCAAGGAGACGAGCCTCCCTCTGTTCTTCACGTTGGCGTACTCGCTCATGATCGTCGCGGAGATTGGGTAGTCCCCGCCTATGCCGATCCCCTCTATGAACCTGAAGAGTATCAAGAGGTAGACGTTCGTCGCGACTGCGCTAAGCAGGGCGCCGACCACCAGGATGGAGGCTTCAATCCCGTAGACCCTCTTCCTCCCTACCCTGTCGCCGAGGTATCCGAAGATTAGCTGCCCGAAGATGGCGGCGAATATGGCGGAGGAGCCGACGAAGGCGGCGGCCGACTGGCCGAGGATGCTGGTGCCCATGGAGAAGCCAGGGATCGAGTAGGCGCCGAAGATCAGGAGCGCGAACCCGATGATCAGAAGGTCGTAGGCGTCGGTGAAGAATCCCATCCCGGCGGTGAACCAGATCTTCAGGTGGCTCATCGACAGCGGCTTGCTGTCCATGGACGCGAAGGGCGTCCCGTTCCCCAATTGCCTTGTGTTGTCCTCCAGGGCTCTCTGGGAGGACGTTCCCTCTGGGGTGTTTTATGACTGCCCGACTTACTCTCTATATGGAACAGAGAATAATGTGTCGGAGCCAAGGCGCCGCTCGCAACCCCCCTGGGCAGACTACACGGCGAAGACCCCAGGGCGAGCAGTGTGAGCCCTCCCCGAGCGCCGCGCTCAGCGGCACCCACTGCCGAACTCTGGAGCAAGGAGACCATGCCGGCTCGGGGGACCCGGGCCGTGTCCCCACAGCCTGTGAAGGATTAAACCAGCCCCGCGTCCGGCTGCGGCCATGCGACTGCTGCACACTTCGGTGACCGTGAAGGACATGGACGAGAGCATCGCCTTCTACACCAAGCACTTCGGGATGGAACTCGTGAGCAGGAGGGAGATCCCACAGAACAACGCGGAGATCGCGTTCCTGGCCCTGAAGGGCACGGACCACAGGATAGAGCTGACATGGTGGAAGGACAAGAAAGACTACGCGGAAGGGGACCAGCTGGACCACCTGGCCTTCGAGACTGCTGACGTGAAGGAGGAGGTGGAGAAGCTGAGGAGGGCCGGCGTCGAGATAGCGAAGGAGCCCTACTCCCTCGGCCCGGGGTCGAGTGAGATCGCCTTCGTGAAGGACCCCAATGGCATCTGGCTGGAGCTCATCCAGCACAGGTAGCTCCTTCAGGGAAGCTAGGAACTCCCTGTTGGGTCTTTGCGGCCAGGACAGGGTCGATCGTGGCCTCGGCTCCTGTCGCGGCGGGACACGCCGAGCATCAGCTCAGGGACGATTCAACTGCGCGTCTTTCTGGAGCCCTAGACCCTCTCGGTGACGATCCTGCCGCAGATTCTGCAGCGGAATGTCCGCCGCTCAGAGGTGTTCCAGCCTATGTCCTGGGAGGGATTCTCCAAGCTCCATTCTCTGAACCTGAACGGGTGGGGGCACCTCTTCGGGTCTCCTTGGAGCTCCGCCAGGAAGCGGGCCCGCTGCTTTCCGAATTCGATTTCGTCCTCGGATGGGCCGGCGGGCGGCGCCTGACCGGGACCGGCCTCTTGCTCCCATCCTTCGCGCTCGGGCGCCGTGGGTCGTTCCTCTCCCCCGCCGTGCAAGCGGCCCTGGTGGGAGTGAGAGGTCGTCGCCCCGCCGTGACTTGTGACCGCTTCGGATGGTGCTGCGTCGGCAGAGAAGAGGAGCAGAACCCTTGCGCCGAGTCGTCGCTTGCGCTGCGGGATTATAATGTTCGTGCGACGCACCAGGGCCACAAATGCCCATCGCGCCTCCACCGGGAAACGCCTAACTCTCGTCGTTCAACTGGGCTTGTCGTTTGAGCTCGACCGCGGAGAGCACGCGGACCCTGGACATCCTGGCCGATCAGGCGCTGCCCAGACTGCGCGCGAAAGGCTCCTCCGAGAAGCCCAGGGCGGGCGAGTTGGAAGCGTTCTTCAGGAACGGGGGATCTTGGAAAGAAATCTTCGATGCTTCCGACGTCGGCGCGGAAAGGAACCTGGTCGCCGACAGGTTCGCAGTCGAGAACATCAGCGTGCTCGACGTCGGCTGCGGCAGGGGCTTCTTCAGCTTCGCATGCGCTGCAAAGTCGGCCAGGGTGACCGCGATGGATCCTATGGACGGAGGTGGGAGAGCAGGATGGTGGGATGAGTTCAAGAGGTCCTCCGCCATCATGGGTCACGCCCATAGCGTGTGTGGAATCAGGGCCAGCGCGGATTCGGTCCCGCTCAAGAGCGGCTCCTTCCAGCTGGTCGCCTCCGTCCACTCTATCAGGAACTTCGGAAGTGTAGAGGAGATCAGAGGGCTCGTACGCGAAGCGAACCGGGCGCTGGGCAGCGGAGGGCGCCTGGTGATCGTCGAGTCCGACGTGAACGACCCCGGGAGTCGCGGATACCGGGCTTTCTACTCAATGAGGACGAAGTTGGGGTGGGAACTTGAGCTTCCGACCGGCGATGAGATGGCCAGCTTTCTCGAGGCCGAGGGGTTCGGCGATGTCTCGCAGGAGTTCATAGAGACCGACCTCGACTACGCGCCCATCCGCTTCCCGTACGACCCGTCGATGCCCAAAGGGATGGCAGACGAGTACAAGAAAGCGGAGAAGCAGCTCGAGGACGAAGTGGAGAGGCCTCCCCGGATCTGCATCGTCTCAGGAAGCCGCTAGGTCGTGGTCTAGCCGTTGTCGCCGTGCACAATGGTTCGCTGCGCCTCTGCCGGGAACGACTCATCCTTCGGATGTGGACTAAGGAGAGCACAGATTAGCCGGATACGACCCACCCAGGTTGTTCCCGATGCAGACATTGTCTTGATAGGTGTTGGCAAACCCAACAACAGGTGGAGGAGGATAGTTGCAAGGGTTACCTTGCCCTAGATCACAAAAACCGTACCCTGCGTTGCCTTCTGCCAGGTTACCAACGAACTTGTTCCCTTGGTTCTGATAGGGGCTACCGGTATACACCACCGTGAAGCCGTTGTAGGGGTTCCCCACAGATGTATTGTTTTGAACCAGGTTGTTCGAGCTTGATTGGATGAGGAAACCAGATGATGAATCCCTGACGGTGTTGTTGATGAAGTGGCTTTCAGTTGATGAGAAGACCCAGATGCCATATCCTGTGGCTGAATCGGCCACAGAGTTCAGAAGAGAAACCCGCGCAGAGGAGACGACCCCCACATCGAAATAGAACCCTATGATATGGCAGTTGTTGACGTGTACGTTGGTTGCACCCGCTACAAGGATGCCGAAACTGGATTGCGTCCCCGTTCCGGTTATGGTGTGTCCGGCACAGTTGATGTTAACGTTGTTCGCGGACACATCAAGACCGTCGCCGGCGCATGGGCCTATATCGTTGTGCAGCGTGACAGAGGAAGTTATCGCTTGTCCGCATCCCAGTAACTGCGCGCCTGGCGAGGTGGATTGAGCTACCCCGGAGAAGACAAGCGAAGCGACCAGAATCAATACGACTGCTAAAGGCGCAACTTTCACGGCGGCCAAGGTCATAACTTGCTATTTATGCGTTCTAACAGCATCAAGGTTGGCATTTTCTCAAGAATTGAAGGCAGCCTATCTGATGCTGATGGGCCTTAAGGTCCACCGGAAAGTTCTGGTGCTGTCCCTCGACAATAGGAACCCTCTTGAGCAGCCTGCAATCCCTTCTTGACACACATTCCTTTCACTCAAAAGAGCCGAAGGAAGCACCATGAACGTCAATCCAAGCATCAAGAAGGACGACCTCGGCAAGTTCGCTTGTATGAACGAAGCGCGCAGTCTGTACTGCCCCAGGGGGATAGGCAACATCTGGGTCAAGGGTTGGTCTCGACAGCCGCAGGAAGCTGAAAGGGGACATAGCTGAACAGCTGGTGAGGGAGCAACTCCTCCCCCAGCTTGGAATGACCCTCATAGCTGACCATCCGTTCAATGACGATTCATTCAGAACAGGGAGCGAACGCGCCGGGCCAGATTTGTTGGTGAGAACGGCATCAGGAGAATTCCGGTATGTCGAGGTGAAGTGGTGGATAATGGTCGATGACGCAATAGAGCGCGCCAAGAAACAAGCATCATCAGACTTCCGTGCCCATCGAGAGTACGAAGGTATACGCGTCGTTGGGGCTCACACCTCCAACCGCATAAGATCCTCGTCGAGGTATGCGTCTCCCCGCTTGATAGAATGGGGCCGTGTTGCATAGGTGCTGAACCCGAAACTCTCGTAGAGTTTCTTGGCTCCCTTGTTCTTCGAGAACACGGACAGCTCCACGACTTCGAACTTCTTTCTGCATTTCCCTAGGACAGAACGCAGCAGGGCCGTCCCGACCCCCATCCCCCTGTAGTCAGAACTGACCGCTATTCCCAGTTCTCCCCTGTGGGAGACTTCTGATCTAGGCCGGCCGATGGCGTTCACTTCGCATAGACCCACAGCGTGGCCATCTACTTCAGCGACGAGCGCTACTGTGGCGCCTCTCTTTGTCCTTCCAAGCAGTTCAGAGAACCACTTTCGCTCGTCACTCATGTTTGGTCTCTTGTGCGAAAGAACGATGCCAAAGAGCGGGTTCTCTTTGACCTCCTCGTAGAATCGGTAGTAGTATTCAATCACGTCGCGGAAGTCTGAAGGCTTCGGTTTCCGGGTGATTATTTTCGGCCCCTTGCGACCGCTTTCCGAGGTTCTTGCCTTCTCTCTCTTCGCCATTCTGGCTCCGGTCCTAGGCATCGGTTCGGCCGTACATATGGTTCGGTGTGCCTCGCCTTTACTACCTCTGCGCCAGCACAAAGAGGTGCGTCCCATCTTTCTGCTTTGATGTCCTCGACTGTATCACTCTGAATTTCGCCTCTTGAATCATGGCGAGGTTTCTTCTCCTGTCATAGTGGCTCCAATACATTCGAGCTCCTCCTCCTAACCAATTCTCTTCTGTGCCCACCCAGTCGTCCCAGCCCATGTGGATAGCGAGGAGACCCCCGGGCCTCAGAATTCTTCGGAACCCCTTGAGGATACCCGGGTGGTACCGCCTTGGGTTGTGGAATATCGAGTAGAAGCAAACGATCCCGTCGAACGACCCTCCGGGGAAGTCCAGCTCCTTCATGTCCACCTTGACGAAAGTCGACCGGGGAGAGTTGGCCCTGGCCAAGTCGAGCATCCCAGCCGAGATGTCGATTCCGGTAACCTTGAACCCCTTTGCCTCCAGAATCGATGCGATGTAGCCGCTTCCACAACCTGCGTCTAGAATGGCGCTTCCGGGCGCAAGCCGCTTCACAAGGGCTTCGATGTCCGGAGCCACGGTCCAGAATCTGCTTACGCGTCGCCTGTGGTAGAGTTGTGCGACCTTATCGTATCCACGCTCTACGACACTCTCTGTATTCACGGCGATGTCGCAGGGGAAGGGCCGTGCATAAGCGTTCATCGCGCCTCCGCCGGGAACAACTCATCCTAGCGTTGGGGGTATAAGTTGCTGGACCGCCTTCCGGAGGTCAGTTTCAAGAAAAGAGGTTGAGCGCCCACGCCCAAACCGCCGAAACCTTAAGAGCGCGAATTCGAGATTCAGACTAGGATGTCCATCAAGCTCAGGGATGTGAAGACGAAGATTATCAGGGAAAAAGACGGTTCGTACGCCATAGCCTGCTCTGCGCTTGGCGTCTATGCGGTAGGAAATACTCTGGATCAAGCGAGACTGAGCTTCGAAGAAGCGTTGGAACTCCACCTTTCCGCCCTTAAGGAAAAGGCGATCGAAGCCGTAGCACGGTAGCTTGCCCAGGCTGGTGCCTGTAGAAGGTCGGAAACTGATCAAAATCCTGTGCAATGACTTCGGGTTCATGGCGGTCCGACAGAAGGGGAGCCATGTGACGCTGACCAACGGGAAGGTACACGTGACTGTTCCAACCAAAGAAATTCGAGTAGGGCTCCTGGGTGTTATCCTGTCTGATTGCGAGATATCTAGGGAAGAATTCCTCGTGCGTCTCTAGTCCTCGTCGTGCATGATGGTTCATCGCACCTACGCCGGGAAACATATCCGGCGTTGGGAGGCAGACAGTGGGCGAACTAATTCATTCGGGCCTTGCAATCCGAATCAAAACGTAGAAGCTCACGTAAGAAAGAATGACCAGCGTGGACACGGCATCCCGTGTCTGGTATTGGTCCAAGCGGCCTAAGAAGAAGGGCAAATCAACATACGTCCTGTTCAGTATTAAGATTGCGTTCATCAGATCCTGCGAAATCCAGAGACCCGCGGTGAGGAGCGCGAACCCGAAGATGGCAATCAAAACTCTGCCGCTCGTGAGCTGGCCAGGCGCCCAGGGAGTCATCTCCCATGCCACAAGTCCGGCATAGGCTACCCAGAGGAGGCTGAAAGCCGCGTCGTGGTAGGTCCATACGCTGACGGGCGCCGGGTAGCCTGGAACGTTGACGAAGCTCCTCCCAAAGATGACGACAGAATCCAGCACCTGGTTTAGCATCCAGAAACCGATTGCGACCATCGCCAGAAGAAATAGTGCCAGCAAAAGCCTTCGGAAGACGACGAAACCATGCTTGGTGAGCAGCGAGGAATCGCCATCCATTCGCGCGCGCAATTCGGCGGTTCGGATTTAAGGTTAGAAGCGGCGTGTTTTCGCTGTGCTAGGGTTCTTTGCGCCTCCGCAACCTCACAACCGCTTCCACATTGACTGGGCTCTGACGGAAAAACCCAGTTTTCTATAAAGCGCCGTTGCTTCCTTTGCCTCCGCTGGGCAGTCCAGCAAAACCAGTTCCACCCCAGATTCTTTCATCGCGGAGAGTACATCTTGCATGAGCCACCCGCCGATACCAATCCTTCTGTAACTCGGGCTAACCGCCAGCTCAGCGATGTAGCCTACACTCCCTGCCTTCCATCTGTCGAGAGTCTCCTTCGGGACGTCCCTGAGATGGCTGTAGACGAAACCGACCAATGCGGCACCTTTTTCCGCCACCAAGAACCCCTGTGGGAATGTGGACCTCAGTGTGAAAGCAGACTCGGTCACACCGTTGTCAAAGGAACCATATCTTTGGGCCAACCTGAGCACCGACTTCATGTCGCCCTCCGCAAAGGGTCGAATCTTGACTTTGGCTCTCTTTCTCTCCGACCACGTGGCCCCCTGCCTTTCGATCCCTCTGCCCTGAGCGTATTCAAAAGAGAGAGCGACGACATCATTTGGGTCCTCCATCGGCTTCTCGCTATGATGGAGTCTTCGGTGCTCGCGTGTTGCTTTCTCGAGGCTCAGCTTCCTCAACTCAGAATGGGCTACCCTGGTGTTGACCAAGCGGTTGCCCCAAGGAACTAACCAAAGAAAAACACTCGCCGTGCCTGCGAGTTCATTGCGCCTCCGCCTGGAATAACCTGTCCTGCGTTGACGCTTAGGCGTTAGCTATCTCTCGTAGACAGAACCACGCGGTTCCACTGCGAGCGGGACAATTTGCTTCTTCGCCACTATGATTGTGTAGACGATTCTGTGATCTCCGAATCTCGCGCTCCTCAAGCCTCGGAACCTTCCCCAGAGCTCGAATGAATACTGGTCGCTGGCAACTTCGTTTAGCGTCCGTCTGCTCCCATCCAAGTCAGTGGACGACAGCCGACGCCTCCCCCGCTCGAAGTTCGAAGTCGAGACCAGGGTATGGTTCAAGCGTGCCTTGTTCCCTTGACAAGGCTATCGACGTCCTTGTAGGTTTGGAAGCGCCCTTCTTTTAGGTCCTTTAAGCCTCGGGCGATGCTCCTCGTGGTCCTCTTGTCGCCCAGTATTTCCATCGTTTCCTCCAGCTCTTCAAGGCGCTTTTCTAACGAGACCACCTTGCTCTCAAGGGTCGTCATTCTGCATGATGGAGAGTTTCCGAGCTTAAAACACTTTGGCTGTTTTTGTGTCCACGGCGCGTCAGAGAGATGAAATCGTGTATGATGGTTCATCTCGCCTCCGGCGGGAATGTCTCATCCAAGCGTTGGGCCATAGTCAGCGGCCGGGCTGAACTGTTCCCCGAAGGCTTATCAATGCGTAAGATATTCTTACCTCATATGGCAAGGCAGCTGGAGGACGTGGAGTTCACCAGGGCGAGCTCGAAGGGGCAGGTGGTCATCCCGAGAGGCATCAGGAAGAGGCTCGATATCAAAGAGGGCAGCCTTCTCGCCGTCGCGGCGGAAAGAGACCTGATCATCTTGAAGAAGGTCGACTCGAAGATGTCGGACGAAGATCTGAAGACGATGAGGCGGGTGGAGGAGGCCTGGAAGGACATCGAGGAAGGACGATACGGCCTCAAGTCCAAGGACGCCTTCTTCGAAGAGCTGAAAGATTGGTAGAGATCCGGTCTATCGTCTATACCCAGAAGTTCGAGAGAGACGTCAGGAAGCTGCGGGACGGCCTCGTGAAGGAGAGGCTGAAGAAGCAGATCAGGAAGATAGTGGAGGACCCGGAGTCAGGGAAGCCTCTGAAGTACGGGTTGAAGGGAGAGTGGACCGTGCGCATCCCTCCATACCGGATGATCTACGCCGTTCAGGGCAACAGGCTGATACTGCTCAGGTTCGAACACAGGAAAGAGGTATACGACTAGGTCGAGCCGTGCAGAGGGTTCATCGCGCCTCCGCAACCTAAGTGGCCGTAATCGGCCAGGTGGAGATTGCGTCTTTGGAGGAATGGTATATCACGATGTCGTGCCCGAAGTGTTCTTTGTACCAAAGATGGACGCAGGCTCCGTTCTCAACTTCCACCTGGATGTGCAGGTCGTTGAATAGAGTGGTTCCTTTCTCAACAAGAGAATTTTCTCCCGGGTATGAAAGGTCGTAGCCGTCCAAATAGACAAGTGGTATGCATTGGGCAGTAACTGGACAATTCGATGAAATTGAGATGTGTATCCATGGCTTTTCTTGACTTGTTAACGACTCCCCAACCCGGCGACACCTGCTCGTTGTTAGTACCTGCCAAGGCTAATTCGTATAAACAACTGGGTCGAAGCCGTAGCCCTCGGATTGGTGCTAAGCACCTGGGGATGGATGGGAGTCTGGCTCGCCTTCATGGGCTTTATCCTTCTCTTTGCACAAGTTGCTTCAGGAGGCGCGGCTGGGATACCTCCGCTCTGGACTATTGGTGCCATAATCCTAGGAGTCGTTCTCGTAGCCGCGGGTTACGACTCTGGGCCTGCTGGCACCTGCCCTAGCTGTGGCAAAGGCACCCTGGTGTTGGTAAGCCATACACCTACAGAACAATCACTCGCCGTTCAAGGAATGTCGATGCCAATATGGAGAAACTGGTATCGTTGCCCGGTGTGCGGGTACACGCAATGGCGTGACGAGGCAGGAGTCTAGCCCACGTTAGGGTCACTAGTGCCTATGGTGGGTTGGATTCGCTTGGGAGGCCTGTCCCGGGGATTTCTATGAGCGCGCGACGTTACGTCTTGAAAAGGCGTGGGGGTTGCTCAACTCTATTGCCTCTGCTAGTCGTTAAGCTCGTATGACTCGAAAGCGGAGAAAGAAGACCCACGAATATGTCATCGAGTAAGTGACATACAGCTATCGAATTCAGACTTCGCTTGGGCCAGGGCATTCTGCTGCCATGCTAGATTGTGGTACGTCGATGGAGAACCAGCGCTACTGAACAGATCGTTGATTATTCTTAATTTGTCTTGGTACCGTTGTTGGCACTCGATTGCCGTGACCAACCGCAAGGAGTGAATCCGAACGCAAGTAAACCTTTCTGCGAATAGGTGAGTTAACTAGATTTTTCAACCCAGTCTTTTTCAACCCGTCCCAGTTCAGACCTTTCAGCACGTTCAAACCCACTCGTGACCATGGCTACATTTGTGTGGCATGTGCTGTTGCGCCCCGTTGAAGACACAGGGCATGATGCAAGGCGCAACATCGTCCTGCCACCTCCCAGGGGGAGAACCCCACCTAGGGTTGCATGGAAAGAATGGACATGGATTGAATGTGCACCTCGCTCCACAAGGAACCCACTGAGGCATTTGTGCCGTTTAGGACACCGCCACCATCACGACTGCTAGGCATATTTAGAAGTTTGATGATTTCTTAATTGGGAATCCTGGGCCCTTCACTACGCCTCCCCCCCCGACAAACTCGTTCACTGGGGGTACTGCATTGGGGACTTCCCATGCCGGCCTGTGGACCTGTTGACCGGGTGGCTACGGCCTCGCAGAAAGGCGCTTCTCGACGTCCTTCTCCATGGCCCGCACCTCTCGGATCGCATTCGTCATCCTCCTGGTGAAGAGCAGGTTCCTGACGCCCACGTAGAGCCAGGCCAAGGTGAGGAGGATCACCAGCACTCCGGCCCCCTGAAGGGCCGGGTCGGTCAGGTCCACGGTCACCACCGCGTTCCCCGTGACGTAGGGGGTGAGAAGCTGGCCGACGTAGGAGCCGATGAGGAGGACCGCCACCACGACGGTGACCCAGGCGAGGGCGCGCATCGTCGAGCTCCCCCTCTCGATCTGTTGCATGAGCTCCTCGTGGGTCTCGAGCACCCTCACCTTCGGATCGGCCTCGTCGCTCATGCGCCGGCCCCCAGCGCCCCTCCGGCGATATAAGGCGGGCTCACAAATCGTGCACTCACAGCGGAAGCCTCCTGAGCCCCTTCTGCAGGTCTGACAGCGCCTCCGCCCCCTCCGCGGTGAGGGCGTACTCGTCGTGCCCCTCCCGGCTGTCCTTCCGTATGGCTCCCTTCTGCAGGAGGCCTTCGGTGTATGCGGGGAGCCTGTCGTAGGAGATGTTGGCTCGCCTGGAGAGCTTCGTGGGGCCCTGTGGGCCCTCGGTGAGGATCGTCAGTATCTCCATGTAGACCAGGACCGAAGGCCGATACTTCAACCCGCGCCACCTCTTCGCAGGCTCCCCGTAAAAGTTCACGATTTGAGAGCCGGAATCGTGCGTCAGTCATTATTACTCCAGGGGCGCGTCAACCGACGATGAGCGCGGCGACAGGGCAGGGGGGCGGGTCCTGATGGGATGGAAGCTGACCGCCTTCCTGTTCCTGTTCGCCGCCTACGCGCTGGGCGTCGGCGCCCTGGTGGTCGGGGTCCCGATCCTGCTCTACCTCCTCTACAGGCTCTGGTCCAGCCGCCAGGGGTCCCCGGGCGGGAAGTCGCACAGGCTGGCGTACCTTGGGGCCTTCCTCCTCTTCCTCTCGGCCGTCGCCGTGGCCGAGGGCGGGACGCACTCCCCAATCGTCTTCGGCACTGCGGGGGCCGCCCTGCTCCTCCTCGGGCTCTTCCCCGGGGCCGTCCAGGAGCTTGCGGAACGGGCCGCTGGGGCCGGGCATGAAGCCTCCCGCGCCTTCGGGGAGACGGGCGAGCCGGCACCCTGGTCCGCGGTCGAGCTGACGACCCTCCCCCTGGGCTACCTCGACAGGAAGAAGAACGACCCCAAGGAGACGCTGCTCAGGTTCCAGCGCCTCGCCCAGACCCTCGGCGAGCTCGGGTTCCCCGTGGAGATGAGGCTCCTCTTCTCGGCCGGCTCTGGGAGGATCCTGTTCGCCGCGCCCCGGGGCGGCGACGGACGCGCCGAAACCCTCCTCAGGGTCGCAAAGTCTCAGCTCCCGGAGTTCCGCGCGGAAGCGGCCGAGGCGCCCCCATGGGGCGAAGGCTATTCCGTCATGGTCGAAGGAGTGCCGGAGGCTGCGCCCGACCCTCTGGGCCCCCTGGCGAAGTTCTTCGTGGAGAACCGGCTGGAAGGGGGATACGCCGTCCGCATCTCCCCGGCCTGGGTCAACCCCGTCTCCAGGTGGCTGGCCGGGAGGCGGCAGAGGAGCATCTCCGAGAAGTCTGGGTACCAGCGGGTCGACGACGACAGGACCACCTCCGCGGTCGACCATCCGAAGCAGGTCGAGCTGGAGCACGCCGTGAGGGGGCTGGAGCGCCTCGGCGCCAGGCGCCCCGTCAGGGTGTCGGTTGAGGTCGCTGCGCCGGACCCGGCCACCGCCTCCGAGGCCGCGGGGGTCCTAGCCGGGGCCCTCTCGAGCCAGAGGAGGATCGACGGGTTGAAGGTCTCCCGCCCGCTGAAGGGCCCCGGCCGGGGGAGGCCCACCCTGATGCTCCCGTCGGAGGCCGCGCCCTGCCTCTGGCTCCCCCACCTCTCCCTTGGGATGAAGGTCGCCCCGTCGGCTGAGTTCCAGGCGCCCCCGGCGACCGAGGGGGAGATAGTCCTGGGGGAGTCGGTCTCCATCTCTGGTAGGAGCGGGTCCCAGGTCAGGGTAGGGCGGGACCAGCTCGCCAAGCACGTCTTCGTCACCGGGATGACCGGGTCGGGGAAGACCACCTCCTGCCGGCTCCTCCTCAAGCAGCTGGCGGGGCTCGGGGTCCCGTTCCTCGTCATCGAGCCGGTGAAGTCGGAGTACAGGAGCCTCCTGCTGGCCGTGAAGGACCTGCAGGTCTTCACCCCCGGGGACGAGACCGCCCCCTTCAGGCTGAACATCTTCGAGCCCCCGGCGGGGGTGAAGGTCCAGGCCCACCTGGAGAACCTGGTGTCGGTGTGGAACTCGTCCTTCGTGTCCTACGCCCCGGTGCCCTACGTCGTAGAGCGGGTCTTCGCCGAGGCGTACAGGGCCTGCGGCTGGAGCCTGGAGGGCGACGCCCGCGGGAGGCCGGTGACCTTCGACGACGTCGGGGGGGCGGTGAGGAAGGTGGTGAGGGGCCTCGGCTACGAGCCCCGGGTGACCATGGACGTGGAGGCGGCGATCTCCGTCAGGCTGGACTCCCTGGTGCAGGGCGGGAAGAAGCGCCTCTTCGGGGCCCCGGCGTCCACCCCCATGGACGCCATCCTGTCCAAGCCCACGGTCATCGAGCTGAAGGACATACAGGCGAGCGAGGAGAAGGCTTTCGTTGCGTCCCTCATCCTCACCGACCTGGCCGAGCGCGTCCGTGCCCGGGGGGCGTCGAAGGAGCTCAGGCACTTCACCCTGGTCGAGGAGGCGCACAGGCTGCTGCCGAACCTCTCCCCGGTGAAGGGGAGCCCCGAGTCCGCCGACCCGAGGCAGGTCATGGTGGAGCACTTCGGGAACATGCTCGCCGAGCTGCGGGCCTACGGGGAGGGCCTCGGGGTGGTGGAGCAGATACCGACGAAGATCCTCCCCGACGCGATAAAGAACACGGCCACGAAGGTGGTCCACAGGCTCCCCGACCGGGGGGACAGGGCGGCGATGGCCGGGGCGGTGAACGCGAGCAGGGAGCAGTCGGCCGTGCTCGGGGCCCTGGGCAACGGGGAGGCGGTGGTGAGCGTCGAGGGGCACCCGGTCCCGGTCCGGGTGGAGGTCAGGGACGACTGGGGGGCTCGGCTCCGCGACGTCACCGACAGGGAGGTGGAGGAGTGCATGGCGATGTTCTACCGGCAGCACCCGCTCCAGGAGCAGGAGGAGCCGCTCGAGGAGAGGATGAGGGAGAGGGTGGACTCGGAGGGGTTCAGGAAGCAGTTCCTGCCGGCGTACCAGGGGTGGGCGAGGACGGGGAAGGTGGAGGGGCTGAGGGGGTTCCTGCTTTCAGAGGCTGCCGGGCTCGGCGGCGCCCAGGCGGACGAGGTCGAGGCGGCCACCAGGGTCCTGGCGCTGGCGACGGCCTACTACCTGCCGTTCAACGCTGAGCAGAGGGAGAGGTTCCCCCGGCTGTTCAGGAAGGAGCTGGAGGCCGGCGTCCGTGCGTGAGGGGTCGGACGCACCCGCTGAGACACCGGAGGCGGTAGACGACGACCTGGAGGCGTTCAGGGAGGAGGTCAGGGAGAAGGGGGTCGACGACAAGCCCCCGGAGGAGCCGGCGGCCAAGGAGGAGGACGCGGGGACCAGCGAAACCGGAGGCGGAGACAAGGCGGGCGAGGTCAAGGACGAACAGGTGGACGCCGGGAGTCCCCAGGGCGGGGAAGACCCGAAGGGAGGGGAGCCTTCGCAGGCGGGTGGACCAGGAAGAGAGGCACCAGAGCAGGGCGTGCAGGAGGAAAAGGGGGCTGGCCAGGACAAGGCGCCTGAAGCCGTGGCCCCGGCCGACGGCAGCGAGGCAAAGCCAGAGGGGGGCGCCAAGGAGGGCCAGGAGGCCAAGGTCGGTGATGCGCCTGCTGACGAGAGGCCTCAGGGGACCGAGCCCGCAGAGAAGTCGTCACGACCCGAGAGCGGAGCGCCGCCCCAGCCTGAACCGGAGAAGCCCCCCGAACCTGAAGCGAAGCCCGCTCAGATCGAGACCAAGAGCTTCACCAGGAACGACGACCAGGTGTTGGTCGTAGAGCACGCGAGCCCGGGGCAGGACAGGGACGAACAGGCGGAAACGCATGGTTTGCAGCGTTTGCAGGTCGAGCGAGACGCGGAGCCGAGGCTCCTCGAGGCCGTCGACTACGGAAAGGGAGCCAACCTGCGGGTCCCGATGGGCGACCTGGAGCAGGCGGGATACGACCCTACCGACCACAATGCGATCGTCCAACTGGGGCTGAGGCCGGAGGGGAGCGAGGAAGTCCAGACCGTGTTCGCCAGATACAGCGCCAGAGACCGTAGAGTCGAGGCCTACGTCGGGGACGTCGGCGGGGAGAAGGGGAGCAGGTACGAGGTGGTGGAGGCCAAGGGGGTCGACGAGGATGCGTTGGTGAGGGCCTTCGAGAGGGGGAAGTGCGAGCACCTGGACAACGTCAGGCTGGAGCACGCGGGGGACAGGATGCTCCTGAACGTGGATGGGCGCGGGGTGGAATTGGAGGGCTACAAGACGGCTACGAGCGGGTCGCATCTGGTGGTGCGCGGGAAGCTGGAGGGGAGGGACAACTGCAAAGTCGAGTTCGACGGTCGCAGGGCCTCGGTGAAGTTCGGGAGGGACTACCCTGTGGAGGGGATGAGGATGGCGGAGGACGAGCTGGTGGTGAAGTACGAGCAGAGCAGGAACGAGGTGCACGAGCACCGGATGCATCTGGAGCATCTGGCCGCCCCGGAGAGGCCCTCGCTCAACCAGTTCGACAAGCCGCAGATGCTGGAGCATGTCCGGGTGCTGAACCGGCCTCCCAGGATTGAAGGGATGTACCAGGTTGGACTGGACAAGCCGTCGCAGGACGAGGTCCGGGGCCTCCTCGCGGATGCTCCAGACTATGGGGTCATGAAGGCCGAGATCAGCGAGCGGCTGGTCCCGAACGTCCTAGAGAGCCTCGGGTGGGAAAGAGTCGAAAGGCACCCGTTCAGCAGTGTCAGGAAGGACAGCGCGGCTGCGAACGGGGTAGATTGGCTGATGCGAGACCCGGATGGGAACATGGTCCTAGTTGAGGTCAAATGGTTTGAGGATAGGCGAAATGGAATCAGGAGGGCTGCTTCCCAAGTCAAAGATGACTTTCACGCGAACAAGCACAATCCTGATCTGAACCTCAAGGCGGCTTATATCGCGATAGTGGAGTATGATGAAGAGAGCCGTGAGAACACGCCAATGAAAATCCACGTCTTGCGGGTTGTAGACAAGGAGGAATCGGTGTGACTTCGGAAAGTAGCGCCGTCAGGGACATGATGAACTCTGTCAGCGCCGTCAGGTTCACTGTTGCGGACCCAGGGAAAAACAGGCTGCTCCTTGGACAAAAAGCTCAGTGGGTTTTGTGGAGCACGGACCTGAAAGAGCCCCATAACATTGGTCCACTCAAGGCGATTTGGAAAGACAAGGGTGGAGCGATATGGCTCGAAACCGCGAAGATTGACGACATGATGTCTTTGGTGGAGAGAGAGTATGGCGAGAAAGGCGTCCATGAGTTTCCCTACATCGAAGAAGGGAAGGCACCGAGCGGAGATTTCCCAGATGAAATAGCCAAATTCCCTCGCGTGGTCACCATGCTGAAGGAGTGCGAGAAGCGGGTGGCGGAGATCTCGGAGAGGACCGGCGTCAGGCTGAAGATAATCTACGACGGGGGAACCGGAGTCACGACGTTCAGAATCGGGGCCAAGATCACAGACGCCCCCACGGACATGTTCATCCTTCGCCAGGTCATCCTTCCTATAGCTCAGGTACTCAGGGAGGCCCACGACGCGGTCGTGAGAGTCGTTTGGGCCCGCTATGAGGAGATGTGGACGGACGCCCCATGAATGGGACGTCGACGTGTCAGTTCGGTCGGGGAGCGGTCTCGACCTTCTTCGCGTGCCTCTTACGCGAGGCCAGCGCGGTCGCGACGAGGGCCTCCGCTGAGGCCTCGGCCAGCGCCCTGATCTCGCGCGTCTTTCTCTCCGGCGTTTTCAATGGAAGTCTCTCTCGAATTTCGATTCGGCGCTCTTAAACTTTGAAGAGGTTTCGGCGTAGCAGATCACCGCGTCTTGGCGGCTGCTGAACAGGAGCTGCATGAGCTTTCCGATCCTGACCAGCCTGACGTGTGTGGTGCCGAGGCCATGGTCGCTTGCTTCGGCGTCGAACTGAGCTGGTCTTATCATGACGGCTTGGGTGTTATATACGTAAAGTACGAAGAATACCAATGAAAATGGGAGGCCAACAGAGCGAGCTGGCTCTGGGGATGAAGGTCAAGCATGTTCTTGAAACTCTGACAGGGTCGAAGTACGTGTTGAAGACCAGGGCCCAGCTAGTCCACCCCGACGGTATGTCCTGGTACCTCCACTTGCCCGTGGAGAACCCTGTGGGCTGGATTGGCGACGCGTGTCAGGAGGGAGAAGCAATAGTCTTCGAGACTCCGTGGGTTTTCGACATCGCGAACGTCATGGAATTCGAGTATCGTAGCTCCTATCT
>JAFLZH010000007.1:262-55657 GCA_029785615.1 Nitrososphaerota archaeon | reverse complement strand
ACTCTTCCACGAGATGAAAGACAAGGCGGAACATCCGGCCTTCAAGGATGCGCTCGGACACATGACCATGGACGAGTCGAGGCACCTGGCTTACACCTGGCGAGTCTTGGAGAATGCGATCCCTTCGCTGACGGAGGAGGAGAAAGCTCTAATCCCGAAGCGACTGCGGCATGGGTTCGTCTATCTGTCGATGGTCCTCTTCGAACCGCCTAACGAGTTCTGGGAGCTCCCCGAAGGTTTCATGGACGCGCACAGGAAACTGGAGGGGATGGCCAGAGATGCCGGACTCGGGGTCCTCACCCTGGATGAAAAGAGGCAGGCCTGGAGGTCCACCATCATGGATGTCAAGAGGAAGCTGGGGAAGTACAACCTGCCATTCCCGGACCTGCCCGAAATAGACGTCTATGGCACCTGAATAGAAGTCGTAGGGTCGCAAAGGAGGACCAGGGGATCTGGACAGAATCGGGATGGACCGGAAGAGATTCGAACCCTTGGTCCGGGCCCCACAGGCCGAGTCCTGACCAGCACTTGGGCATGCGCGCTTGTAGCCAAAAGCGGGCCCGGCCGGATTCGAACCGGCGACCCTCAGCTCCGCAGGCTGATGCCCTGATCCGTGTTTGGGGCAACCATGGATATCCCTATCCACGTGCTTCCCCTTGCAGGAGTCTAGGCTACGGGCCCAGGCTGCGGTCAAAGTGGCCCGCTTATATGCGCAAGTCTCGCCTGATCTTCTTGAGCAGCCCGACGAGCATGGGCATGGTCAGCTTCCCCGTGTTGGTGTTCCGCGGGCTCGGGTGGTACCCGGCGTACAGAACGGGACCTCCATCGACCCGGTAGGAGGCGCCGTGCTCGAAGACCATCCCCCTGACGTCCGTCCCGGCCCTGGCCAGATGCGAGACGTAGGCTTTGAAGGCGAGAGAGCCCAGGGCCAGGACCCCCTCCAGGCTCGGCATCAGCGATATCTCTGCGTCGAGGAAGCGGGAGCAGTTGTCGAACTCCTCCCTGGTAGGCTTGTCCCCCGGCGGGACGCACTTGACCGCGGCCGTGATGTAGCATCCCCGGTAGACCAGCCCGTCGTCTCGCGACTCTGACATAGGCTGGTTGGCGAACCCCGCGGAGTGGAGCGCCGTCACGAGGAACCTGCTCGAGGCGTCCCCTGTGAAGATCCTCCCCGTCCTCTCGGCGCCGTGGAGGGCCGGGGCCAGCCCCAGGATCAGCAGTTTCCCTCCCAGGTCTCCGAAGCCAGGGACAGGCTTCCGCCAGTAGACCTGGGACGCGTAGGACGCCCTGGGCTCCACGCCCTCCCTGTATGCCACCAGTCGCGGGCATGCCCTGCACGAAACGATCTCCCGGCCCAGCTCGGCGGCCGAGCGCCCCGGCTTCAATTCCCGACTGCGGCGAGGAGGGCCCTGCTCACCTCGGCCCTCCCCGCGTCCATGACGTAGGGCCCGAGCCGGGGGCCCCGGTCGGAGCCGAGGAGAACCGCGTACACCGCCGGGAAGAACTCGCCGGGCCTGAGCCCCTGCCTCTTTGCCGCGTCGAAGGCGGCGTTCTGGATGTCCTCCTCCGTGGCGAGCCCAGGGAGCGCGGCCGCGAACTCCCTCACGGCGGTCCTGGCGGCGTCGCCGAGCTCAGGCGGCTCTATCGCCGTCTTCCCCTCTCGTGTGGCCCACCCGCGGGCCCAGGATATCCGCCTCGAGAGGTCGGGGGTCGGCACCTTCACCATCCCGTAGGTGGCGAGCCTCTTGGACACGAACTCCTCGACGGCCCCCTCCGGAGCCACGGCCGAAAGCTGGGCGAGCAGCCTGTAGGGGACGTGGATGCCCTTCGCCTGGGGGACCTTCAGGAACACGGAGTACTCGTAGAGCCCCCTCAGCCTCGCATCCTTCATCTGGTTGGGGTCCCTCCTCTTGGAGAAGTAGGACTCTTCGAGGTCGTCGTACTCGTCCATGTAGATCGGGACGTCCTCCAGGGAGATGTTCCTGGCCCCGACTATCCGCTTGTACATCAGGAGCCTGAGGCTCTCCGGGGAGGCGTACTGCAGCCACTCGTCGGGGGTGACGAGGTTCCCCTTCGACTTCGACATCTTCTTCCCCGACTTGTCCTGGAAGAGCTCGTACCTCGCGTGGTAGGGGGGCGGGTAGCCGAGGATGCTCTCGGCGACCCAGTCGTTTATCTTGACCGAGTCGGTCAGCTCCTTGCCGTAAGCCTCGAACCGTATGTCGAAGGCAGACCACCTGGCCGCGAACTCCACCTTCCACATCAGCTTCCCGTTCCCTTCTGTGACCTTCACGTCCCCCTCGTTGCCGCACCCGTCGACCTGCCTCTCCCCCAGCTTGGTCCCCTCGCAGACGTAATGGACCGTGTCCTCCTCCGGGTCGAAGGACTGCGCCCTCGTGACGTAGATCCTCCCGCAGCTCTTGCAGACAGGCGTGTATGGGAGCGACCCCTCGTACTTCGACTGGCCCACCAGCTCGTTGATCTTCTTGCCGATCACCCCGGCGCTGGCGAGTATCTTCCTGATCTGGCCGTTGAGCTTCCCCGACGCGTACGCCTCGGCCCCGCTCTGGAACACGTATTCGACCCCTATCTTGTCCAGGGCCCCGCGGAGGAGGGAGCCCACGTGCTCGGCGTAGGATCCGTGGCAGCCGAGTGGGTCAGGGATTCGGGACACGGGGTGTGCGAGGTAATCGTTCAGCCAGGCAGGGAAGCCCACGGGGACCTTCCTCAGGCCGTCGAAGTCGTCAGAGTAGGCGACCAGCTCCGACTTGTGGCCGAGCGACTCCAGCGCCAGCTTCACCCCGTAGGACCGTATGGCGTCTCCGACGCTCCCGATGTGAGGCAGCCCCGAGGCCCCCAGCCCGCTCTCCACCCTGACCAGGGAAAGGCTCCTCCCAAGCCGCTCCTCGCGCTCCGCTGTCTCCTGGGCGACCTTGTCGAGCCAGGTACCCCTCCCTATGATAGCAGCCTGGTCCAAGCTTGTACCCCGGCCGGTCACGATGGCGTAATTAGGCTTCTCTTACCTGTAGTAAGGGACCGGGACCTTCTCCATGGGCTTCCCCTCCCTGGACTGGCGGACCTTCTTGATGGCGTCCACGAAGTGGTCGAAGGTCACCACGGCCTCGTCCACATGCTTCCTGGCGTCGTCGGGCTTGGGGTACTTGGAGATGAACCCCTGCAGCACGATGGAGACCGCCGTGTTGGTCAGTGATGCCATGTCCGCCCCGCTGAAGCCCTCGGTCATCTCCACGACCCTGTCCAGGTCGATGTCCTTCGAGATGGGGACCCCCTTGGTGTGTATGTTCAGTATCTCCTTCCTGGCGAGCTTGTCCGGGAGCGGTATCTGAATCAGCTTGTCGAACCTCCCCGCCCTCACCAGGGCCGGGTCCACGATGTCTATCCTGTTGGTGGCGGCGAGCACCACCACCCCCTGGAGGCTCTGTACGCCGTCGAGCTCGGTGAGGAGCTGGCTCACCACCCTCTCGGTCACCATGCTGTCCCCGCCCATGCCCCTGGTCGGAGCCACAGCGTCTATTTCGTCGAAGAATATCACGCAGGGCGAAGCCTGCCTGGCCCTCCTGAACACCTCACGTATCCCGCGCTCGGACTCGCCGACCCACTTGCTCAGCAGCTCGGGGCCCCTCACGCTGATGAAGTTCGCCTCGCTCTCCGTCGCCACCGCCTTCGCAAGGAGGGTCTTGCCTGTCCCCGACGGGCCGTAGAGCATTATCCCCTTGGGCATGCTGTAGCCGATCTTGTCGTAGAGGTCAGGGTACTTCAGCGGCCACTCGACCGCCTCCTG
This sequence comes from Nitrososphaerota archaeon, assembly GCA_029785615.1. GTDB lineage: Archaea > Thermoproteota > Nitrososphaeria > Nitrososphaerales > Gagatemarchaeaceae > UBA183. Next base: position 51,855 of record JAFLZH010000007.1, on the reverse strand, counting down.
CAGCTCCTTCTTGACCCCGTCTAGGCCTCCGATGTCGGCCCACTTCACGTCGGGGGTCTCCAGGTAGACCTCGCGCATGGCCGAAGGCATGACGTCCTTCAGCGCGTCCTCGAAGTCAGCCATGGTCACCACCAGCTTGTCCAGGGTCTCCGGGCTCAGCCTGTCCTCCTCGAGCTTGATGTCCGGCAGGTTCCTCCTCAGGGTCTTCATGGCGGCCTCCTTGCAGAGGTACTCGAGGTCTGCGCCGACGAACCCGTGGGTCACCCCGGCGAGCTTCTCCTGGTCGACCATCTTGTCCGCGGCCCCGTTCTTTTCGTCGTTCTGGGCCAGCGGCATGTGCCTGGTGTGAATCTGGAGGATCTCCAGCCTTCCGCGCTTGTCAGGGACCTTAATCTCAATCTCCCTGTCGAACCTCCCCGGCCTTCTGAGCGCCGGGTCGATGGCGTTGGGTCGGTTGGTGTTGTGAAGAAGTACAGGGCTCTCTCCGCCGAAGAAGGCCTCCCCCTCGGCACCACAGATGTCGTAGACGAAGCCGTCGTACGGGACCTTGGTGATTGATCTAATGACGGCTCGCTTCTGGGCCAGCTGTTTCCTTATTTTGACTGTAGCGAAGGGATTGTTGGTCTTTCCTATGTCCAGCCTGTAGGCGATAGTCTCCTTTTTGACCACGACGCCGGCGATCGGCCTTCCAGCCGGGACCTTGAACGAGTGCGTCGAGGCTTCGATGCCGTGCATGCGGCAGAGCCAGTTGAGGGCTCGGACGAAATTCTGGCTCACAGAGGTTATCTCCAGGGTCCCCCTGCTCAGACTGTTGTAGCCGTCGCCCCTCGCCTCGCCTCTGAGGAACTCCAAGAAGTATTCTCTGGGAGCCTCGAACAGGAAAGATGGGATGCGCTTCTCGTGAGCATTGTGCCCGAATAACGCGCCCAAGAGCGAGGCGACGGGTTTCCTTTCGTAGTACAACGAGTACGCGTTGTTGTGCTCGCGCTCGATTGAGGGGCGGACCTTGAATATCTCGAACATTAGCGACTTTACGTCTTCGACGAAGGACCTCTCCTCCCTGGAGAAAGTGAAGGTCGCTTCCTTCTGCTCCGATGAGCCCTCTGCTGCGTAGTAGCCAAAGAGCCTGCTCAGGCCCGGCGTCAGTGTGACCTTCTTTGGTATGCCCTCCTCTTCCCAGCGTGCCGAATCAGGCATCGTGCCGCTATGCCTCCACCTCTGGACAGTCGAAGCATTTGCTCCTGCACGAATCGCCAAGAGGTGAGACTGGCCGTTCGGTCCAGGGACGTCCTGGAGGACGAGGGATTCGTTGTAAGCCTGTGTCGCTTCACTGTCGTAGAGCTCAAATGTCGGGAGGGGCCGTTCTTCGAACACGTGCGCCCTTATCTCCGTCAGATCCTTCCTCGACCTATTTGCCTTGAACGGGAGATCAACGAGAACGTCGCCCACATTGAGCTGATCCACCCTCTTCGCCTCGATGCCGTGAGGCGTCCTGATGAACACCGAGTGGTTTCCGGTGGTCCTCGCCCTTCCTCCGATATACTCAATCTCGTAGACTTCTTTTACCTTGTGTCTGAACACGCCTCGGAAGGGCTGGAACTTGCTCCCTCCGAAGAAAGTGAACTTCGCGAACTTCGGGTTCGCCGACTTCTTCGGTTGCAGTCCTAGTACCTGAAATCCCTCTGCCGACTTCTCTACTCCTTCTTCACCGTCGCTGTAGAATGAATCGACGAACTTTCCGATTGGCGTAAGTTCTACGCGACCATCCTTGTCCCTTACTAGGATCGGAGTGTCGCCAGTGACGCTGGCCGCTATCACAATCACCTTTCCTCTGGCCTCCAGCCCGTCCATCAGGGACAGGAGTTGGCTAACGACTCTTCGTTCAACCTCACCAGTTACTTCCTCCCTCTTGGGCGCGATGGAATCTATCTCGTCGATAAATATGATTGTTGGGGCTTTTTCCTTCGCTTCTTTGAAGATTTCTCTGAGTCTAGCTTCCGATTCCCCATAAAATTTGGACATTATCTCCGGGCCGCTTATCGGAATGAAGTGGGCGTTGCTCTCCGTCGCCACGGCCTTCGCCAGTAACGTCTTGCCAGTATTATGGCTCAGTATCCCGTTCGAGAAGAACGAGTGAGTGCTCGGCACCTCAAAGTCGTATACCCTCTGCCATCCCTGCAGCCTCTCTACCTCCTTGATCCTCTCGAAGTCGTCTTTGAGATAGCTCAGGTTCCTTCGGTATTTGCCCAAAATGGCCTTGAGGCTTCCACTCTTCCTGGTCGAAATCAGACCGATGCTGTCCTTGAATTTTTGGACTCCGTCTTTGCCCCTGATGGCAAGCACATACGAGGCGGACTGCTTGCCGCCCTTGGTGACGTATCCCTTCCCATGTATCCTGCAGTTGATTCCGAACCTCAGCAGGAGGGTCTGGACCTCTTCGAGCAGTTTCCTGTGTTTGCTCTTGAGGAAGACACCGTAATATCTTCCACCCATTCTGGTGTAGCCATCTCCTTCGAATAGGCCCCTCAGGAATGCCGCGACCACGGTGTTCGGGGACATCAGGATCGGAGAGGGAACCCTCTTCTCCTCCTTGGACCAGTACCGCCTGAAGAAGTCGGCCAGCCCTCTGTTGTCGAATCTGAGGACGTTGCATTGCTTTCCTTTCTTCGGGACCGTGTACCCCTCGACCGCGAAGAGCCCCATCCCCTTCCGGATGTGGGCCGCGAGTTCTTCTTCGAATTTTTCGATTGTGAAGAACACCCTCTCCCTGCCCGCGGTTCCCTCGGCGATGAAAATGCCGAACAGTTCGCCCATTTGCTCATCCCAGATTTTGGGTATTGCAGGATGTGTGTGGAGCCGTTCCATGTCTATGGTATCGGAGACTATGACGTACTGGCTAGGCGACGGAATCCAGCGAATCGTCTTGACCCGTTCACCTGGCTGCAGCTTTTCGGCTTCCTTCCACCCTCCGTCTGTCATCAGGGGGTGGTTGGTTGTCATTCTCAGTCGTTTCCCAGTTTCAGTGATTACCTGTATGGTCTCCGGGACATCATAGATGTGGAGTGCCTTCGCGCTCGCGGGTGGGTAGACGGGAAGGTCTGCAAGATACACCCCAGGAACCATCCCCCGCGCGAGCTCGTCTATCCTCATCAGTCCGCCGTTCTCCAGCGCGATGAGGGAATCGCCAACTATGCATCCGGGCGGGCCGTAGAGGAGTATCCCCTTGGGCGCTTCGACCCCGAGCTTCTCGAATATCTCCGGGTGCCGCAGAGGGAGCTCTATCATTTCGCGGACCTTCTGGATCTCGTCCTTCAGCCCGCCGATGTCCTCGTAGGTCACCTGGGGGACGCCCCGGAGGGCCTCTCCCTTCTCCGAGATCACGAACACGGTCCTCTGGGTGATCAGCGCGGCGTCGGCGACCGGGCTTACCCCGACCACCTGGAAGGTCAGCCTTCCGCCGAAGTATGGTATCATGATGTTGTCCCCCTTCGTCACCGGGACGCTCTCGAGGGCGTCGGCGAGGTACCTCTCGTCTATGGGCGGGACCGCCTCCAGCGGCGCTACGACGACCTTCTCCGCCGGCGGTGCCTTCACCTTCTTCACGACGACGACGTCGCCTATGGCTACGCCAGCGTTGTTCCTGATGAGCCCGTCTATCCTGACTATCCCCCGCCCTTCGTCCGACGGGTACAGCGGGAGGCACTTCGCTACAGTCCGCCTCTTCCCCTTGATCTCGATGACGTCACCGGTGGATGCGTCGAGCGCGTCCATGGCGTCGTAGTCGATCCTCGCGACCCCTCTGCCAACGTCGCGCGTGTATGCTTCGAGGACCTTCAGTTGGACCTGCTGCTGGCTCACTCCGGCTCCACTCTCAGACAACGTTTACCCTCCTGAAGCCCTTATTAGGCTTGTCCTTCAATGAGAACGAAATTTCCAACATCCCGTTCCGATACTCCGCCTTCCCCGACTCCGGATCGATGGCGGCCTTCAGTCCAAGCTCGGCGCGATAGCGCTTCTCCCCCTTCGACGCCGTGACGACGGCGCTCTCCTCGGTAGCGTCGATGCTGATGTCCTCCTTCTCGACCCCGGGCATCTCCAGGATCGCCCTGAGCAACCCTGCCTTCTCGTCGACGACCTGCTCGTTGATGGGCGACCGGAACCCGTCCCGGCGCACCGGGCTGTTCCCGAAGACCTGGACCGACGGCTTCCCCTCCGGGCCCATGTTGAAGGTGAACCCTGCGATGAACGGGCTGCTCTGTCGGTCATGCCCGAAGAACGCGTTCCTCACCGTGTCCTCGATGTCCTTCTCGAAGTCCTCGAAGTACCTGTCGAGCTCGTCGAGCATGTCTCTCAGGTCTCTCCTTCTGTCGCCGCCTCCTTCTCCGCTCATGTTAATTCATTCACAGTTAATTAATCACATGTTTATTAACTTAGCCCCTGCTATCCGCCTGCGAATGACCATTGATTTCGTCGAGGAGGTGCTTTCTTCGAAGGCCAAGCTACGGATCATGGATGCGGTGTCGGTGAGGCCGCGCACCCTGGGCGAGCTCTCAGACGCCACCGGAATCTCCGTGCAGGGGGTTCTCAGGCACCTGAAGAGGCTGGCGGAGCTGGGGCTGGTCGAGGAGAGGGGGCTGTCGAGGGCGGCGCCGAAGGCAAGGGTCGTGTACGCCGCCGCTTCGGCCCGGGTCAGGGACTACTCTTCCAAGGGGCTCACCGTGGTGAGGTCGGCAGACGTGCGGCCCAGGCGCCAGCCGGCGAGGGTGCGCGACCTCGAGCGGGCGGCCGGGGACCTGCTGATCCAGAGGAGGAGGATAGGAGAGACGGCCAGGAAGCTGGGGAGGATGATCGACGAGGCGTCCGAAGACCAGGAGGACCTCGCGGCTGCCGTCGCGTCCCTGGGGCTCTCCGACACGGAGCGGCTGATAGTCGAAGTCGCCCTGACGGAGGACACGCTGGAGGAGGGGCGGGTCGTCCTTTCGAAGTACTACGGGATAGAGGACAGAAGGTCTATAGAGAGAGCACTCTCGAAGGCGGGCAGATTTGTCTGAGAACAAGAAGCTGGTGATGGTCACCAACGACGACAGCGTCCAGAGCAACGGGATACTCGAGCTTGCCCGGGCAGCGTCCAGGCACGCCCACGCAATCATAGTCGCCCCCGAGCAGCCCCAGAGCGCCACCGCGCTCAGCCTGACGTTCCACAAGCCGATACGGGTGAACAGGGTGAGGCGGGACGGCTTCGAGTGCTATGCCGTCTCCGGGTCGCCGGGAGACTGCGTCATGGTGGGCGTGAACAAGGTACTCCCACGGAAGCCCGACCTCGTGGTCTCAGGGATCAACATAGGGGACAACAACACGTTCCAGGACATCCTCGCGTCTGGGACCGTCGCCGCAGCCCTGGAGGCGGCAATCACAGGGATACCGGCCATAGCGTTCTCCATGGAGGTGAGCGGAGAGTCGCTGTTCGCCCTGGAGTACGACCAGCCGGACTTCACAAACGCCGGGGTCATCGCCGGCGAGATCATCGGCGACGTCCTGGACAACGGGATGCCCGAGGGGGCCGAGCTCCTGAACGTCAACTTCCCGCGGGGCGTCCAACAGTCGACGCCCATCAAGATCACCGAGGTGGGGAGGAGGAAGTACACCGACAAGGTCCTGGTGAGGCGCGACCCCAGAGGGAGGCCGTACTACTGGCTCTTCGGAGAGAGGCTCACCAGCTTCCCGGAGAGGACGGACGCCGAGGCTGTGGTTGTGAAGAGGCATGTGTCCATAACCCCCATGGTCCTGAAGATGTCTGGCCCGCCCTCCAAGGAGCTGTCGACTCTCAGGGAAAGGGTCGAGATGAGGCTCCGAAGGGCGCGTCGCGGAAGGCTCTAGAGGGACGTGGATGGCGGCGAAGGCTGAAGCGTCAGGCTGGGAGGAGGTCAACAAGAAGATGAGGGTGGTCAGGCTCACCCCGCCCCTCCAGGCCCTGGTCCCAGTGCTGGCGCTGCCCGCGCTCTCCAAGAACACGAGGGGGATGACCCTGATACCGGGCCGGGAGGGTCTCGCGCTCGGCGCGATCCTGCTGGCCGCGTCCGGCGCCACCGCCTACGCCCTCTACTCGGTCGCCGGACCCCTCGGGGGGTTCCTCCCCCTCTGGCTGGTAGGGACGGCAGGGGCGGCACTCTTCCTCTCAGCCCTGAGGCCGACCGCGTTCGTAAAGCCGATATGCGTCCGCTGCAGGCTCCTCCCTGTGATCAGGGAGCACGAGGCGCTGCACCTTTCCGGGGTGGCGAGCGAGGGGGCGGTCTGGGAGTCGATGAGGTCGAGGCACAGCGCGGACAGCCTGAGCCTCGCGGGGGACCCTGCCATATGCAGCTTCTGTCCCATCCCCAAGAGACTGGCAAAGCAGTAGGTGAAGTGAGATGGTGCATCGCATTGCGGTGGTCGACCAGGACCTCTGCCAGACCAAGAAGTGCGGCCTCGAGTGCATCAAAGAGTGCCCGGTCAACATCAACGGCCAGGAGTGCATCACGCTCCCCGAGAGCAAGATCGCGCTGGTCTCCGAAGAGCTCTGCATAGGGTGCGGCATCTGCATCAAGGTCTGCCCCTTCGACGCCGTCGACATCCTGAACCTGAGCGAGGAGCTGAAGACAGACAAGATACACCAGTACGGGGTCAACTCGTTCAGGCTCTTCCGGATACCCACCGTGAGGAAGGGGCAGGTGGTCGGCCTGGTCGGGAGGAACGGCATCGGCAAATCCACGGCGCTCAAGATCCTCGCCGGACAGCTAGTCCCCAACCTGGGGGACTACGAGGCCGAGGCGACCTGGGACAGGTTCCTCAGGTACCTCAGCGGCCGGGAGATGAAGGAGCACTTCGAGAAGGTCGCCGACGGGGAGCTGAAGGTGTCCCTCAAGCCCCAGGCGGTGTACAAGATCCCCGAGGCCTGGAAGGGGAAGGCGCTGCCGCTGCTGGAGCAGATGGACGAGAGGAAGAAGCTGGACGAGGTAGTGGACGCGCTCAGCCTGAGAGGGGCCCTGGACCGGGACGTACCAGACCTCAGCGGGGGGGAGCTCCAGAGGGTGGCCGTCGCGGCCGCTGCCCTCAAGGACGCGGACCTCTACCTCTTCGACGAGCCGTCGTCCTACAACGACGTCTACCAGAGGCTGGCGGTCTCGAAGCTGATAACCGGCCTGGCCGAAACGGGGAAGGCTGTCCTGGTGGTCGAGCACGACATAGCCTTCCTCGACTACGTCACAGACTACGTCCAGATAATCTACGGAGAGCCGGGGGCATACGGCATAGTGTCAGGGCTGTACGCGGCCAGGACGGGTATCAACGCCCTGCTGGACGGCTATCTCCCCCAGGAGAACGTCAGGTTCAGGGACCACTCCGTGGCATTCGAGCTGAGGGCGGCCGGCGAGACCGTCGAGAGCGAGGCCGCGGTGGCGAGGTACACCGACCTGGCCAAGGCGTACCCGTCGTTCAGGCTCAGGGTGGGGGCGGGGGAGATCATGGGCGGCACCATAATCGGGGTGGTGGGCGCCAACGCCCTGGGGAAGACGACATTCCTGAAGATGCTGGCCGGGGTGGAGAAGCCCGCCGAGGGGGTGGTGCACGTCGACGCCAAGGTGGCGTACAAGCCACAGTACCTCAGCTCCGACTTCGATGGGACCCTGGAGGAGTTCTTCATGTCGACCCTGGGGACGAAGTACAGCGACCCTGCCCTCCAGGACAACCTGGTCACCCCCCTCAGGCTGGAGAAGCTCCTGGCGAGGAGGATGGGCGAGCTCAGCGGGGGGGAGCTCCAGAAGGTGGCCGTGGTCGCCACCATGGCCCAGGAGACCGACGTGTACGCCCTGGACGAGCCGTCGGCGTTCCTGGACGTAGAGGACAGGTTCGTGGTGTCCCGGGCGATCAACAGGATGGTGAAGGCGAGGGGGAAGGCGGCGGTGGTGATAGACCACGACCTCCAGGTGGTGGACATCGTGTCCGACAGGCTCCTGGTCTTCAGCGGCGAGCCCGGGGTCTCCGGCGAGGCGACCCCCCCGCTCACCAAGGAGGCAGGGATGAACGACTTCCTGAGCCGGGTGGGCCTCACGTACAGGCGGGACGTCAACACCGGCAGGCCCAGGGTCAACAAGCCCGGGTCCAAGCTGGACAGGGAGCAGAAGGAGAGGGGGGCGTACTACTACGTGCCGTCCCAGAGGGAAGAAAGTGCCCCGGCTGATTAGGGCCGCCCTCGAAAGGGCGGGGGTCGAGGGGGCGGACCGGGTCTCCTCGGGGGTAGACGTCGTCGGAGACATAGCCATAGTCAGGCTCATGGGGTTCTTGGCGCAGGAGAAGCGGAAGATCGCCGGCGCGCTCCTGGAGGAGATGAAGAACGTCAGGGTGGTGTTGGAGCAGAAGGGAGGGATAGAGGGGGAGTTCAGGCTCAGGAAGCTGGCGCACCTCGCAGGGGAGAGGAGGACGACCACGGTGCACAGGGAGAACGGATGCGCGTTCAGGGTGGACGTGGCCAAGGCGTACTTCTCGCCGCGCCTGTCGACCGAGAGGCTGCGTGTGGCCAGGCTGGCCCGGCCCACCGACCGGGTGCTGAATATGTTCGCTGGGGTCGGCCCCTATTCCATAGCGGTGGCGAAGGTCGCAGGGGCGACGGTGACGAGCTGCGAAGTGAACGAGGCTGCCGCAGCCCTCCACGAGGAGAACGACAGGATGAACAGGGTGGAGGGCCTGGTCAGGGTGGTGCGCGGCGACGCGGCTGACCTCCCAGGTGTCCTGGAGGAGAAGTTCGACAGGATACTGATGCCCCACCCCTCCGAGGCGGACAGGTACCTCCCGACAGCCCTCAGCCTGGCCAGGGGGGGCGCGACCATCCACTACTACAGGCACGTGCTCGGGGAGGACGAAGCCGAGGCCGCCGGGGCCCTCCGCAAGGAGCTCAGGGCCATCCTCCCGAAGGGGGCGAGGTTCGTCCCCAGGAGGGTCCGCGAGGTGGGGCCCAGGTGGGTGGAGATGGCGGCGGACATCAGGCTCCCCGCGGGGAGGGAGGCGCGGCGGAGCTCCAGGCCCGGCGCAAAGCCAACATAGGTGGGCGGGCAACCTGTCAGGGTTGCGAAGGGTAATCTCGGACGCCGAGCTGGCGACGCTCTCCAGGGACGCGGGGATTTACGCCATAGCGCCGGCCAGGGCCTACGTCGCCGGGTCCGAGGAGGAGGTCGCCCAGGCTGTGAGGGAGGCGGCGGCGTCGGGGCTGGCGGTGACCCCCCGGGGCGGAGGGACCTCGATCCCGTCCCAGTCTGTCGGCAGGGGGGCGATCCTGGTCCAGTCGAGGAGCGCCATCAGGGTAGGCGAAGGGCTCGTCTACTGCGAGCCGGGGGTGGTGAAGGCGGACCTCAACAGGGCCCTCTCCCTGCAAGGCGCGTGGATGCCGGTGGACCCGTCGTCCTATGCCAGCTGCACGGTGGGGGGGATGGTGGCCAACAACTCGTCGGGAGCGAGGACCCTCAAGTACGGCTCCACGGTGGACTTCCTGGCCGGGGCCAGGGTCGTCTTCGCAGACGGGAGCGTGGGGGCGCTGGGACCGGTCGCGGTAGAAGAAGCGCTGTCAGGGGACGGAAGGACCAGGAGGGCGGCGTCACTGGTCGTCGAGAACTGGCGCGACATCCTGGACGAGGCGCCCAGGGTCGCCAAGAACTCTTCAGGGTACAGGCTGGAGAAGGCGCTCCGGGACGGGACGTTCGACCTCCAGAGGCTGTTCGCCGGGTCCGAGGGGACCTTGGGCGTCGTAACGGAGGCGACGCTGATGACCGTCCCCCGGCCAAGGTGGCGGGCCCTCTTCGTGGCAGAGTCAGCCCTTCAGGACCTGGACGCCACCGTGGGGGCGTTCAGGTGTCTCGCGCCGTCAGCCCTGGAGGTGGTGGACAAGTCGGTGTTCCGGGAGACCGGGAGGTGGGAGAGGGTCTCGAGGCTCTCGCGTTCCGACGACCCGTTCATGGTCTTCTGCGAGCTCGACGGGAGCGAGGGGGAGGCTGAGGACAGGGTCGCGGAGGCGGCGGGGGCCGTCGGAGGGCTCGAGCCGCTGGTGATGACAGACGAGGGGGACATAGCTGCAGCCTGGGCGTCGAGGAACGAGACCCTGACCGCCGCGCGGGAGATGAAGCGAGGAGGGCGTACCCCCGTCCCCGGGGTGGAGGACCTGGTGGCCCCCCGGGAGAGGCTCGGCGACCTCGTCAGGCTCCTGGTCGACCAGTTCGAGAAGCGGGGGCTCGAGTACATACTCTACGGCCACGCGGGGGACGCGAACCTGCACGCGAGGCCCCTCATCGACCTCGGAGGCCAGGCCGGGATGAAGACCAACGAGGAGCTGATGGAGGAGTGCTTCGAGGGGGTGTGGAAGATGGGAGGGTCCATGACCGGGGAGCATGGCGACGGGATGCTGAGGGCTAGGTTCGTCAGGCGGCAGTATCCGCGGACCTACCACCTGATGGAGGAGCTGAAGGAGACCTTCGACCCGAAGTGGGCCATGAATCCCATGGTCAAGATCGCCAGGCCATAGCGGCCCGGGCCAGTAGCTTGGCGACCTTCACAGGCTCCGGGACCGACCCCTGCAGGGTGAACGCGTCGAGCACGGACTTCGCCTCCCGTCCATCCAGCCCCGCCGACCTGACGAACACCCTGTGGCCGGTGCCGAGCTTCACCCCCGCCCTCCTGCCCAGCCGCCGGTAGGCCTCCAGCTTCCCCTCGGCCCCCTCGGGGAAGTGGCGCCTTATCGCCCCCTCGATGCCCGAAGTCTCCTTGTAGGTCAGGCATATGACCGGGGTCCCCGTCCTCTCGGACAGCGCGTCGACGTCCACGATGTTGTAGAGGCTCAGGATGGCCCCAGAGACCAGGACGACGTTGATGTCGTTCCTGTGAAGCCTCCTGAAGAGCCCGACTATGGACTTCGTGGCGTCGTCCCCTCCCACCTCGGTCCTCCCCAGGGCGACCCCGTCTATCACGAAGTCGCTCCGCATCACGACCCCGGCAAGGACGGACGCGCGTTGGCCCTCCCTGAAGCTCTCTGCGACCCCCAGCGCCCTTATCCCCGGCTTGTTGAGGTGGAGCCTCAATGGACGGCCCTAGTACTCTTCGAACCTGCCCGTCCTCCGCGAGAGCAGCTCGAAGCCGCTGAAGAGGCCGAACCCGGCCAGCATCACCAGCACCGCGTCGAGGGCTTCCCAGCCCAGCATGGGGAGGAGAGCAGGGATTGAAGCACCGGCTATGGCCATGCGGACAGCCTCTGTGCCGTAGGTGAGCGGGATCGCCCAGGACAGCGGCTGGAGCCAGATAGGGAGCCGCGAGACCGCGAAGTCGATGCCGCAGAGGAGCATGGTCACGAAGAGGAATATGTTCGCCACTATGAGGGCAGTCCTCATGTACAGGCCGACCGCGCTGATCAGCAGGCCGAAGGTCGTCATCGCTATGCTGGTCAGGAAGACCACCACCGCCACCCCCAGGAAGTCCGCCTGGGCGAAGCTGACCCCGAAAATGGTGGCCGCGTAGAGGAGCCCGGCTCCGGCTATGAGCGAGGAGAGGAGCACCTGGAACCACGCCCTGCCGATGAATAGCGCGGCCCTGTTGGCAGGCGTGACCATGGTGCTCGGGAGGGTCCCCTGCCACTTGTCCTGGGAGGTGATGTTGGCCACGGCGAAGACAGCGGAGAAGGACATGGACTGTATGGCGTTGCCTATGACTATGAACTGGGTGACCGACAGCGGATACTTCAGGTAGACCGAGAGGAAGGCGAAGAACCCCATCTGCGCTATGGGTGTGATGAATATCTGCATCACCCACATCTCCCAGCTGTCCCAGATGATCAGCCCCTTGCGCCCGAAGAAGAACGCACCCATGAACACCCTGTAGGCCATCTGGAGCCTCGAGCCTGCGCTCAGGACCCCGCGGCCGTCTTCAGTACTCTTCAAGGGTCCCGTTCCTCTTGGCGTAGGCCTCCACCCGCTTGAACAGGAAGAAGGCCAGTCCGAGATAGGCGAGCGTCTCGGCCACCATTATGACCATGTCCTGCCAGTAGGTGGTGGGGAGCCCGACGTACCCAGGCAGCGCCGCGATCCTGATGGCCTCTATCCCCCAGGTCGGGGCCAGCATGAAGGCGAACGGAAGGTAGACGATGGGGAGCAGTATGACCGGGAACATCGTCCCGGTGGCGATGTAGACCGGGATCTCCATGGAGTTGGTGATGAAGCCCCCCTTCCTCGAGAGCAGGAGGATGGTGGTCATGAGCAGCCCGAAGGACGAGAGCGAGAGGAAGGTGGCCACCGAGGCGAGGAAGAAGGCGCCGGGGTTCACCAGTCCGAAGCCCACCCTGAACCAGGCCAGCCCTATCACCAGGATGAAGACGGCGTTGAGCACCCCCTGCAGCGTGTTGAAGAGGACCCTGCCCAGGGCAATCCACGACAGCGGGATGGGCGCGGCGAGGGTCGCCTCCATTGTCCCGTTCCATCTGTCGAAGCCGATGGAGTTTGCCGACGCATAGATGGTGGTCCCCCACATCCCCATCAGGCCGGAACCCAGGACCAGGTAGAGAAGGAAGGAGCTCCCGGAGGTCTCCCCCTGGAACAGGAAGAACGCCACCAGGGTGAAGATGAAGGGGGCGATGATGTTCGGTATCACCCACTGGGGGTCCGCGAAGAAGAGCTTCCGTGTGAGGAAGATCGACGCCCTCAGGACCTGGACCTTCTGGGAGACGTACCCGTCCACCCTCTTCCCCCGAGGGAGGTCCTGCATGGACACCATATCACTCTTCGACCAGCCTGAGGTAGGCGTCCTCCAGGGTGGGCTCCTTGATCGTCCTGTCGATTATCTTGGCCCCCGCAGGCAGGGACGCCACCACCTTCGGGAGCAGGTCAGCGCCCATGGGGGTCTGGATCCTGATCGACTGCTGCTCCGATTCAAGGTCCGCCACGACCCTCACCACGTCGGGGATCGCCCTGAGGGCTTCGACGTAGTCCATGGTCGCCCCGTAGGTCCTCAGGTCGATGACCGAGATGTCCCTCACCATATTCTTCAGCTCCGACGGCGTGTCGAGGGCGACGATCTTCCCCTTCGAGATGACCCCGACCCGCTGGCAGAGCTCTTCAGCCTCGAACATGTAGTGTGTGGTGAGAAGTATCGTCTTCCCCTGGGCCTTCAGGTCCCTGACCATGTTCCGTATGTCCCGGGCGCCGGCGGGGTCGAGTCCGATGGTCGGCTCGTCGAGGAAGATAAGCTCGGGGTCGTGGACCAGGGCCTTCGCTATGTGCAGCCGCTGCTTCATCCCCCTGGAGTACTTCTCCACCCTCTCCTTCTCCCGGCCCGCGAGGCCGACGATTTCAAGCAGCTTCGGGATCCTCTCCTTCGCCACCTTGGGGTCCACCCCGTAGAGGTCCGAGAAGTAGCGCAGGTTGTCCACAGCGGTGACCCTGTTGTACAGCCCGCGCTCCCCTCCGAAGACTATGCCTATCCTGCGTCTGATCTCGTAGAGGTCTTTCCTGACGTTCAGGCCCAGGATGAGCGCATCCCCTCCCGTTGGGGTGAGGAGGGTGGTGAGTATCTTGATGGTGGTGGTCTTGCCCGCCCCGTTGGGGCCTATCAGCCCGAAGAGCTCGCCGTTCGCGATCTGGAAGTCAATGCCAGACAGAGCCCATGTGGTCCTGGTGACCCCGCCGAAGAAGTTCCTAGTAGTATACTCCCGAGTAAGCCCTTTGACCGAAACGGCCCATATTTGCGACTCGGCGGTCGTCGTCTTCTCCCCCAAGATTTGCAATGGCTCCCGTGAATCTTTATGCACGCTGCTGGGTATGAAAGCCTTTGCCCCTCTCCCCCGCCGTAACGACCTATGGGGGTAGGCGAAACTGTTCCGGAGTTGCTGGAGCCCATGTTTTTATCGCGCCGGACCGTCGGGGCCAAAGTTGGCAAAGATCCACCATCTCAAGGCGGGGTAGCTGATACCCGAAGGCATACTGGCCGCCGCGGCCGAGGACGGCATCTCCACGGCCCTCGTGACGGGCCTCGGCGGGGTCCGGGAGGTCAGGCTGGGGCGCTACGACCCGGCGGCGAAGAAGTACGAGGAGAAGGCGTTCAAAGAGCAGCTGGAGCTCACAAGCCTGGTGGGGAACGTGACCGCGAAAGACGGGGCGCCATTCCTGCACGCGCACGGCACCCTCGGAGGGCGGGACTGGAGCGTCGTCGGCGGGCACGTCATGTCGGCCGTGGTCTTCCCGCTGCTAGAGTCCGTGCTCACCCCCACCGACAACGACGCGGTGCGGGAGCTCGACGAGTCCCTCGGCCTCTACACGATACGTAAGGCGCCCTGAAAGGCGGACGCCGCGGCCGGACCCCGGCACGACCTGCCGCGCTGTGCAGCGTGTTTAAGAGCAGACCGGAGGCCGCACGCCACGCCCTCGATGACTGAACAGAGTTACGGGATTAGGTCAAGATGACCTGAAGGCATTAGGCTGAGAGGGCAAGCTACTCTGCGGGCGAACGACCAGGCGGCGCGCCCTGATGCCTCACCGCACGGCCAGCGGGAGGTCGAGGATGGTGATGAGCCCGGCCGGGGCCCTGCCGACCCGCTCGACCGCGTGGACGACCATGGCGACGGTCGCAGACTCCGTGAACACGCCCTTCTCGAACCTTACTTTGATCACAGGATCCCCGCTGACCTCTATGACGTCGAAGTCTGCCGAGGTGGTGGTCATTTCGAGGTCGAGGCGTATCGCGCAGTCTCCGGCCTTCCCCTCGGCGAACTGCCTCACCCCCATCACGTAGTCCTCCGAGCCCATCACGGGGAACGTCCCTTCGCCGGCGCCTTCGAGATCCCTCCCGAGCGAGAGGGCAACGAGGTGCGCCGACTCTGCGAGCCCGATGTGGCCTAGCTTCCCCTCGGCGAGTTCCTTCTCGAACTTGGCCCGGCCCAGGCCGACCCCCGCTCTCCTCTGCACCGCCTGGCGCCTCCTGGAGAGGTCGACGCTGTGCACCACGTGGATCCGCGTCGGGTTCTTTGAGGCTGAGGCTATGACCGCCGGGACCCAGTCCATGACGAACCCCGGATTCACCCCCACCCCGACCAGGGTGACTCCCTTCTCCCTCGCGATGGCGTCGAGCCGCCCTGCCTCGTCCCCACCGGCGTGGCTGGGATAGGCCATCTCTTCTGTGTCGGTGACGACGTCGAGCCCTGCAGAAAGCAGGTGGGCTATGTCCCCGGCCACGTCCTCCACCCGCGACCGGGCGGCGAACACCGCCACCTCCGCGTCGGCGAGGGGGGCGGACTGCACCGACTGGTGGACCCGAACGCCGAGCGGGAGGCCCGTGAGCTCGGCCACAGTCTTCCCTGCTTTGTCCGGGTCGGCGTCGATCACCCCGACGACCGCGTGACCCCTTTCTAGCAGATGCTTGAGGATCTCTGTCCCCATGGCGCCCAAGCCGCATAGGACGACCCTGACCAAGGACCCGAGGCGCCCCCCGGCGTTTAATAATGGATTCTCGGACTCCGCCGAGAGGCCTTGACATACTCCATCGTCGCCCGAGACGAAAAGACAGGCGAGATGGGAGTGGCGGTCCAGTCGCACTACTTCTCCGTGGGCTCTGCCGTCCCCTGGGCGAGGGCCGGGGTGGGGGCCGTGGCCACCCAGGCGACGCTCGACGTCCGCTACGGACCCTTGGGCATCGAGATGATGTCAGGGGGTATGACAGCGAAGCGCGCGCTGACGTCTCTCCTTGAGGCGGACGTCAAGCCGGAGGTGAGGCAGGTGGCAATGGTGGACGCACAGGGGGAGGTCGCCGCGCACACCGGGGAGAAGTGCATCCCCTGCGCCGGACATGCGACCGGAAACGGTTTCAGCTGCCAGGGGAACATAATGGAGAACCACAGGGTCTGGGGTGCGATGAGGAGGGCGTTCGAAGGAGAGAGAGGTTCCCCCCTCCCTGAGAGGCTCCTCGCCGCCCTGGACGCGGCCCAGGCGGAGGGGGGAGACCTGAGGGGGAAGCAGTCGGCAGCGCTGCTCGTCGTCGGCCCGGAGCTGAAGCCGAATCACTGGGAGGGGAGGCTTTTCGAGCTCAGGGTCGAGGACCACCCCGAGCCCCTGGTCGAGCTAAGGCGCCTCCTGAGGTACCAGCGCGGATACAGATGGGTGGACCGAGGGGACGACCTCCTCAGCTCCGACAGGCCCGAAGAAGCCCTGGACGCCTACACCAAGGGGATGGGGCTGGTCCCCGAGGAGCGGGAGCTGAAGTACTGGGTGGCCATCGGGCTCCTCAGCTCGGGGAAGGACAGGCGGCGCGGTCTCCGGATGCTGAAGGAGGTCTGCTCGAAGGACAGCAACTGGGTCCGGGTGACCGAGGGGCTGCTGAAGATCGGCCAGCCTAAGCTCGAGCCGTCGATACTCAGGCACGTCCGCGAGTGAAGTCGTCCCCGTCGAAGCGTCGTATCCCCTCGAAGATGCCAAGAAGGCGCCGCGAGTACGCGCTCCTGTCCGACAGGTCGGTGACCGAGACCCCCCCGTGGCCGAGGTTGGCGTGTATGATCTTCATCCCCCCTAGGTAGATGGCCACGTGGCCGGTGAAGAACACCAGGTCCCCCCTCCCGGCGGCACCGAAGCCGTCCACGATCCCCCCCGCATCCCTCTGCTGGCCTGCGTCCCTGGGGAGCTCCACGCAGGAGTACCGGAACAGCCTCTGGGTGAAACCTGAACAGTCGTAGCCGAAGTCTGAAGTCCCGCCCCAGAGGTAGGGCACCCCCAGGAAGTCCTTGGCCAGGGCCACGGGGTCCGCAGCGCTGTGGACAGGGACGAGCAGCTTGCGTGGGACCTTGAACCGCCTGGCCTCTTTCTCGCTCAGGTAGGACCCGAAGGGGAACTGGACGCCTTCGGCCTGGTGCCGGCCGGCCAGCTTGTACGCCCTCTCCCCGTCCAGCTCGTCGACGAGGGACTTCTGGATGTACCCTTCGTACCCGTCCCTCCCCATGACCCTGTAGTAGTCCTCCTCGGAGCCGAGGACGCGGACCTCTTCCCCGTAGATCAGCTGCGAGACCCGCTCGGACCTGAACTTCGGTTTGGCTCTCAGGTCGGCGACGCCTACCGCGACTCCCTTCACGCGGCTTCGACCCACGCGGCGGTTTTAACCGTTGGTCGGCCTGGGCAACGGAGAAATAGATACGGCCCCGGCTGTGGGCGAATGGATCACCGGCGGCCGCACCTTTCCAGGGAAGGGACCTCGCTGAAGATAGGCGGGGTCGGCGCCGAGTCGCTGGCGAAGAAGTACGGGACGCCGCTCTATGTCACTGACGTAGGCAGGGTGACGGACAGGTTTGAGGAGGCGAA
Organism: Nitrososphaerota archaeon; assembly: GCA_029785615.1. Lineage (GTDB taxonomy): Archaea > Thermoproteota > Nitrososphaeria > Nitrososphaerales > Gagatemarchaeaceae > UBA183. The sequence continues at coordinate 34,516 of JAFLZH010000007.1, read as the reverse complement.
GGCCGCGCTCACGGCGAGGTCCCGGGACGTCCTGATATCCTTCGCATACAAGTCCAACTCGACAATCCCGGTCGTCAAGGCCCTTGCCAGGAGAGGCGCGGGGGCTACAATCGTGTCGGTAGCTGGGATAGAGCTCGCAAGGAAGGCAGGGGTGGCGCCCGGAGACATGGTGTTCGACGGACCCAGCAAGTCGAAGGAGGAGCTTGCCGCAGCGATCGCGGCCGGGGTGGGGATGATCAACGCGGAATCGGTGCAGGAGGCAAGGGACGCCGACTCGCTCTGCCGCAGCCTTGGGTCCGCGGGGGTGCGCCTCGGGTTCAGGGTGAACTTCGGGATAAGGGCGGAGACCCACGCCGGGCTGGCGACCGGGGGGAGGGAGCACAAGTTCGGGGTAGCCAGGGACGAGGTTGTGAGATTCTGCGAGAAGGAGGGGAAGAAGCTGAAGTTCGTAAGGGTAGCGGGCATCCACTCCCACATCGGCTCCCAGGTCACCGACGCAGGTGTCTTCAGAAGGCAGACCGAGGAGATGATCGACTTGGCGGGAGAGCTGGAGTCATTTGGCTTCAAGGTGGAGGAGTTCAACTTCGGCGGCGGGCTCGGTTTCCCCTACAGGAGCGCTGACAGAGAGCTCCCGGTCGCCGACTACGCCGAGGCCACGGCGGGCGTCTTCGCCAGGTCCCGCTGGGGAGGGAGGGCGAGGCCGGTCTTCGAGCTCGGGAGGTGGGTGGTCGCGGACTCCACCGTCCTCCTCACCAGGGTGAACTACGTCAAGAAGTCAGGGAGGGTCCGCTGGGCCCTGGTCGACGCCGGGATGAACGACTTCATCAGGCCGGCCCTCTACGGCGCCTATCATGAGATCGTCCCCGCCTGGACCTCCTCGGCGAAGCGGTCCGCCGCCTCCTACGACGTCGCGGGCCCGGTGTGCGAGACCACTGACGTGTTCGGGAAGGCGAGGCGGCTAGGGGTCAGCCTCGCCCAGGGGGACCTCCTGGCCATCCTTGACGCGGGAGCCTACGGCTCTTCCATGTCGAGCACCTACAACATGAGACCCCTCGCCGCGGTGGCTGCGGTGCAGGACGGCAGGGGGGGCCTGGTCTCTCGCCGGAGGTTCTGAAGGCAGGCCTGAGCCTAGACCTTCCCTGACACTTCGAAGTGGGTGACGCTGGGCTCGAGCTCCGCCAGATACTCGCTGTCCCTGGTGTAGTACTTCGCCTTCTTGATGTCGCTCCCTGCGAACTTCTTGATGGCCTCCTCTGATTCCCACATGGAGACCAGTAGGAACTCGGTGTTGTCCCCCACGTCCCTGGTGAAGAGCCAGGCGCCGAGGTTCCCCTCCGTCTTCCTGATCTCCTCCATGCTCGTCACCCCGACGTAGTGGATGAACTCGGAGCGCTTCGACTTCGGCGTGACCCCGTGCCACACCCTGGCTACCGAAGGCTTCCCCTCTCCTCTGACGGGGGCGCCCCCCTCCGGCGTGGCGGTAAAACCCTCACCCGACCGGTCGGCGCCGTGCAAGGAGAAGAGAAGGACTACGCTGATGATATAGTTTTCCTCCAGGTTCCTCCGCGCGGCTGCAGGTGCGGAGCCTCCGCTGGGTTCGAGAAAAACAGAAGAAGGGTCCCAGACCTCTCGGTCCAGGACTTTTTCTATACGTTGACTGGCTGGTAGTAGATGAGGTTGTAGAATCCGCCGACGTACTGGTTATCGACTACACCATGTACGTATGGCTGGACGAAGAAGAAGTTCGTTGGGAAGCCCGCGTTAGGCTGCCCTGCAGGAATCTCTGGGATTGGTGTGTAGATCCATATCTGGTTCTGTTGCGCCATCTTGTAGAGCGTGGTTGCGCAGGTCTGCGACTGAGCCGTAGACGCTGGGAACTCGCATGCCGTCGCTTCGTTGTTCACTGTGGAGTTGGTGTAGAACCCGTTGTACGGTGACGGGGTCATCAGTGGGAAGAACATCCCGAGGAATGGGTCGTTGAAGTCGGCGCCCCAGCCGACGAGCTGGATGGCCGGATAGGTCTGTGGCTTGGAGTCGAGTATGTCAAGCTCCGTCGTGGTCGTCCCGAACGGCACCGCGGTGACGCCGAACTGGCTCAGGGAGTTCTGGATCACCGTTAGAGTGACCTCAAGAGACCCTACCAGTGGGACGGCGTAGTAGAGCTTGAATGGCTGAAGCTGCGAGCCGCTCTTGTCACCGATGACCGTCCCTGCCGAGACCGTCGTCCCGTTGGACAACGTCAGGTCAGCCGGGATGATCATGTAGGTGTGCGACTGCACGCCGAACTTCTGGAAGAAGTTGATAGCTGCGGTGGTGTTCTGCGTTGGGAGTGGGTAGTTCGGTGAGTTGTAGTAGGCGTAGGCTGGGGTCAGTGGCCCGACGAAATAGCCCGCATACGCGGTGCCGTTGAAGTAGTTGGGCTGGTTGAGCGCCGTGTAGTTGAGGGCGGCCGCCATACCCTGCCTGAAGCTGGTATAGTTGGTCGGAGCCTGGTAGGTGTTGAACTGGGCGAACAGCGCGAAGTCGTATGCGCCGATGCCCTGGAATATCTGGTCGAAGGCGAAGGTGGACTTTACGTTGGCAGGGAGCGAGTCGTACATCGCACTGTACAGGAACGGCGACTCGGCCGACAGCTGTGCCTTGTTGCTCCCGAAGTCACCCTCGGCCTGTGCGTTGGTCGAGAAGGGTGCCATGACTACCGTGCTGATGCTCGCTGGTCTGGCGACTACCGGGATGTTCGTGGCAGACGACTGACCCGCCCAGTAGTGGGGGGTCGCAGTCAGCACGACTGGGTTGTTCCCAGGCCCTACTGACGATACTACGTAGGGTCCGGTCCCGATACCGCCGTGGGTGTCGAAGTAGGAGTTGGCAGTGTTGTTCGCTACCCCTCCGTGCGCATCGACGAACGCCGGCTCGACCACCTGCTGGCCGTCGAACCCTGCCCATAGCTGCGGGCCGAAGGGTCCCATGGTCCTCAGGTAGTTGGCGGTGAAGTACGTCGAGTTAGCGACGTAGGCCTGCTCCGGATACTGCATGATAGAGGCCTGCGTGGAGTTCGAGGGGTTGAAGTGGCTGAGCATCTGGTTCAGCGCTGCTACTGCCAGGTTAACGGCCGCCGGTGTGTCAGCTGCAGTCTGGAGCCCGGTGACGTGCTGGATAGCTAGCCTCAGCCCCCACGGGATTTGGTTGCCCATGGTGTTGTAGGAGTAGCTGCCAGAGCCGTACTGAGCGCCCGAGGTCAGGTTGTACGAGACCCCGTTCCAGTTGTACAGGCTGATGCCGGAAGGCGCGTTGATGTACTGGGTGCGTACGATCGAGAACCACTGGTCATAGGCAGTTGCGGGGGTCCCGTCGGAGAAGGTGACACCCGGCCTAATGTGGAAGACGTTCGTACAGCCACCGTTGGTGATCCAGTACTGGTCTGCGACCACAGGAAGTATCTGTGTGCCGCTGTTACCGTTGTACATGACCAGGTTCTGGAACACTGCGTTGTTGTATGTGACATCCTGCGAGTAGAACCCTGCTGCTGGGTCGAGGTAGTCCGGCGGAGTCCCGATGGACTCGTCGGTGAGGAGGCTAGAGTTGGTCGGCCCATACTGGCCTGGGCCAGTGGTGGGCGGAGTAGGGGTGACCGGATAGTTGTAGTTCGTAGTCGAGTTGCTGGCGGTGTAGGTGAACGACTGCGCGGCGGGGATGGTCCCCGATATCGCAGAAGTGCACGAAGAGACCGACAGCGGCGTCGCGGCTACGGTCGACGTCGAAGAGCTGCTCGACGAACTGCTCGAGGTCGAGTGAGTACTCGACGACGAGGTCGACTGAGTGCTGGACGACGAGGTCGAGGTACTTGTGGTGGTCGTGCTAGGCGAGGAGGTGAGCACGAAATAGCCGGCGACGCCGGCGATTACGAGTATTACTACGATGATGGCGACTGTTGCTGAAGTACTAATTGCTTTGCGTTGACTTAGTAACATTCTCAAGCCGGAAAACGACTCATACGTTATATAAGAATTATTAGCACCCAAAACATACTCGTATTTTCTTGAATGTTTCACGAAATTTGTCCAACGTATGCTATCTCAGTTGGCGGATGGGGAACTGATCCGTGTTTCAAACGGGAAGGACGGTCCTCGGAAGGCGTCCTGAGCATAGCCCGGGGGACGCCGGTACGAGGCAGGCAGCCCTAAGGCGGTCATCGTCGAGCAGTGCTGGTCGACGAGACGACGCCAGAGGCGGCATCGCAAGCGCGGGCCCTGTGACTCGCATGGCAGGTGGACAGGGCAGGTCACCGTCCCTGAGGAATCAGGCCCATGGTAGCCGGCACGCGGCGCGAACATGAGATGGCTGATAGCGTCTGAGGTTGATAACAATCTATAAGAGCGTCAAGGAGCAGACATCGGCTCGCTGATATTTGGATTCCCGGTTCCTGATGTTCGTCGCAAGAAGGGCCGTGAATGCAGTCATAACTATCCTGATCATGATCGCGCTCATGTTCGCGATCATACACTTGGTCGCCCCCACGCCACAGGACTTGGCGAGGCTGTATGTGGGCACGCACTTCACAGTCCCCGAACTCAATCAGATTGCCCATAGGATGGGCTTCTATCAGCCGATATACGTCCAGTTCTACAACTACGTGACCGGCATCTTCCATGGGAACTTGGGGACCGACACCCAGTACGGCATCCCAGAGCTCCTGGTTCTCCAGGAGTACTTCCCAGTCACGCTGAACATGGTGGTGCTGGGGACCATACTGGGAATCATAATCGGGATATTCACCGGGGCCATCGCAGCTTCTAACAGGAACACCGGGACGGACTACGGGATAAAGGCGATCTACCTCGGCACCTGGGCCGCGCCAATCTTCCTGGTGGGCGTCTTCCTGCAATTGGTCTTCGCCTACGAATTGGGTCTGCTCCCGACCGGCCAAGTCGCGAACCCCACCCTGGCCATCCCCCCCGCAGTTACCGGGCTCCCTCTCATAGACGCGATACTCGCTGAAAGGTGGGTCTATCTCTACAGCTATCTCAGACACCTGGTGCTGCCTGCGGTGACCATAGCGGTGATCAGCTTCGGCGGCATCACCAGGCTCACCAGGGCCACCATGGTGGACTCCCTGGACAAGGACTACGTCAAACTGGCCTACATGAAGGGGCTCCCGAAGCGGCAGGTGGTCTGGGGGACCGCGTTCAGGAACGCGATCATCCCGATCATCACGCTCATGGCGCTGTCTTTCGCTTTCACCGTCGGCGGCTCGGTGGTGGTCGAGGACATATTCTCCTACCATGGAATCGGCTTCTTCTTCGTCAACGCGGCATACAACCTCGACTACCCCGCCATCCTGGCCATCACCGTGGTGGTGGGCCTGGCGGTCATCATAGCGAACTTCATAGCGGACATACTCTACGGGATCATGGACCCTCGGGTGAGGCTGACCTAGGATGGAACCGGAAGAACCCGGACGGCCTAGGAGGCTCAGGCTGCTGAAGGGCAAGGGCCGTTCCAGCACCGTAGCTGTCCACGACGAGGCCGAGGTGCCGCTGGGGGAGACGTCTGGCCTCCGGTTCATAGCAGGGTTCATCAGGAGAGATAAGATAGCCCTCACCGGGGCCATCGGCATCGGGATTTTCTTCGTGTTCGGCCTGATACAAGGAATCTTAGAGACGGTGTCAGACTACACGCACAACCTTGCCCTGAGCTATTCCATCCTGCCTTCCAACCCCTTCACGTTCAACTTCGCAAACTCGCTCGCGCCCCCCACCTTTGCCAACTTCCCGGTGGGGATATTCGGCTACGACGAGGTGGGGCGGAGCATCCTTTCGAGGATACTGTACGCGATACCGAAGGACGCTCTGGCTTCTGTCCTGATAGTCATCTCGGCCATTGTGATAGGGATGTTCCTCGGCATTTCTGCCGGTTACCTCGGCGGCTGGGCCGACGAGATCCTGATGAGGGTCACGGACGCGTTCCTGGCATTCCCGCTTATAGTCTTCGCCGTAGCCCTCTCCCTGATCCTCGGGAACGGATACACCGTGGTGCTGGTCGCCCTGACCATCGTATGGTGGCCGACATATGCCAGGTTCTTCAGGGCGCAGGCGCTCACCCTGAAGTCAAGGGGGTACGTAGAAGCAGCGAGGCTCAGCGGACTGTCCCCCCTCAGCATCATCATCAGGCACATATTCCCAAACGCCATAGATCCGATTGTAGCCATAGCCACCCTCGACTTCGGGAACGTCATCCTGGTCTACTCTACCCTTGCCTTCCTTGGGATAGGCGTCCAGGTCGGCCAGCCCGAGCTTGGCTCCATGGCAGCGTCCGGGCTCCAGTACGTACCCCACTCCTGGTGGTTCCCGCTCTTCCCGAGCCTCGTCATCATGGCGATAGTGGTCTGCTACTCACTGCTCGGCGACAGGATACAGGACATGGTCGGTGGGAGGCTTTCGTACTAGTTGCTGCTCGACGTCAAGGGACTTCGCGTAAACTACCGTACCGTTTATGGGAACCTTGAAGCGATAAGGTCGCTGGACTTCTCCGTGGAGAAGGGGGAGAGCGTCGCCATCGTCGGTGAGAGCGGCTGCGGCAAGTCGAGCCTGGGGCACGCCATAGTCAGGCTCCTCCCGCCGAACGCCAGCTACGAGGGAAGCGTGACGGTGGACGGGAAGGACGTTTTCACCCTGAAGGGGAGGGAGCTGAGGGCGTACAGGGGGAGCGAGGCGTTCATGATCTTCCAGGACCCTCTCAACAGCCTCAACCCGGTCAAACGGGTCGACAGGCAGATGCTGGAGGCCATCCGGACCCAGAGGCTGATGCGGGGTGAATCGTACGACGAGGAGGAGGCGACTAGGGTGGTGATCGACGGGCTGAAGGGGGTCAGGATGCCCGATCCCGAGATCATCCTCCGGAGGTACCCCCACGAGCTCTCCGGCGGCCAGATACAGAGGGTGGTAATCGCCATGGCGCTGGTCATGAAGCCGAAGATCCTGATCGCCGACGAGCCTACCTCGGCTCTGGACGTGACCATCCAGGCGCAGGTGATGAAGCTGATCAAGGAGCTGAAGGCCGAATATGGCATGTCGGTGCTCTTCATCACCCACGACATGGCAGTGGCATATACGGTCGCAGACCGGTTCCTGGTGATGTACGCCGGCGAGCTGTCCGAGCTCGGTCCTGTCGACAGGGTGGTCACGGACCCCCTCCACCCGTACACGGTCGCCCTGGTCAATAGCATCCCCCACAAGTCGAAGAAGGAAGGAGACCTGGTGTCGATCCCAGGGTCGCCCCCCAACATGCTCTCTCCTCCCGGAGGCTGCAGGTTCCATCCCAGGTGCCCGAAGGTCATGGACGTATGCAAAGCCGAAAACCCAGCCATCAAGCAGGCAGAGGACAGGCTCCTCAGGTGCCATCTGTATGACTAACACGGTCTTCAAGGCCAAGGGCCTCACGAAGTACTTCGAGGCGTCCAAGAGGGGGTTCGTCGAGTCGCTGGTCTCGCGCCAGCCCAAGATATGGGTAAAGGCAGTCGACGAGATTGACTTCGAGATAATGCCAGGGGAGGTGCTCGCGCTGGTGGGCGAGAGCGGGAGCGGGAAGACCACCCTGGGGAGGATGCTGGCTACCCTCGAGACCTCGACGAAGGGGGACCTCTACTTCATGGACGAGAAGGTCTCCAGGAAGGACTACCGGAGGATACGCCGCCAGGTGCAGATGGTGTTCCAGAACCCCACCGACAGCATCGACCCCAGAATGTCCATCAAAGGGATAGTCACCGAGCCCCTCCACAGGTCCGACGTCGGCGAGGCGTCCAAGGATGAACAGTTCGCCACGGCCCTGTCACTCGTAGGCCTGGACGCGAAGACCTTCGCGCAGAGGAGGGTCAGGGACCTCTCCGGAGGCCAGAGACAGAGGGTGGCCGTGGCCAGGGCGATCATCTCGAACCCGACGTTCATAGCACTCGACGAGCCTACTTCGGCCCTGGACGCCTCGGTCCAGGCCCAGGTCCTGAACCTGCTGGCGCGCATCCACGACGAGCTGAAGCTCACCTACCTGTTCATCACCCACAACATCGCGGTAGCCCGCTACATCTCCGACAGGATCGCTGTGATGTACGCTGGGAAGGTGGTGGAGCAGGGCCCGACGGAGGAGGTGATCGCCAACCCCAAGCACCCCTACACGCAGGCGCTGCTGAAGTCTGTGCCTACCCTCAAGACCCATGAGTTGGTCCCGCCGTCTGGGGAGGTCCCGAGCCTGGTGGGCCTTCCCACAGGCTGCAGGTTCCACCCGCGCTGCCCTTACGTCATGGACGTGTGCAAGGAGAAGGAGCCAGCCATGAGGAGGACCGGCAACGTTGAAGTGGCCTGCTGGCTTTACTAGAGCAGGGCGTTGGAACCCGAAAGGCGACTGAAGTCCAATGTGACGAAGAGCCTCATCAAGGGGACCGTCGCCATAGCGGTGCTCTCGGTCTTCCTCAGGATCAACTCCAGGACGTTCCCGAGCTACCTCCTCTTCCTGGGCTTCGCCTACGCCTTCATCGGGGTGTACATGTACAACAAGGAGTACACCACCTACACCCTCGGGGACACCGGGATCAGCATCAGGAGGCGCTTCGGCAGGGGGCTTGACATCCCCTACAGCAACATGCAGGGCCTGGCATACTCGCAGGGGATGCTCGCCAGGCGCTTCAAGTGCGGCACCGTCTACGTCGAGCTGAAGAGAGGCAAGGGGAGCCACAGGTCCCCCGAGGGGCTCGGCGTGGTGATATTGAAAGACGTCCCCGACCCCATCGGCCTGCTCAAGGAGCTGGAGGACCTAATGAGCCCCTACGGCGCGGCGCCACCTGAGCCGAAGGCCTAGACTAGGTCGAGCATCCGCCGGTGCGCCTCGATGTTGTCAAGGAAGTCCCCGAAGGCGAAGATCGGGACGACTGCCCCGCCTTCCACGAACCGCTCCCCCGGGTCTACCATAACGAGTATCACGGCCGCGATGGGCCCCGTCCCGTCCAGGCTGTCATGGAGCCTTCTGGCCCTGACCAGCTGCGCCCTGACCAGACCGGCCAGCGCCCCCCTCCCTGAGGTCCTCGCCCAGTGTTTGCAGTCCACGGCCAGGGAGGTCCGATCGGACATGGCGAAGACGTCAATCTGCGCCCGGGGCTTTCTCAGATAGATGTTCTCTCTGACCCTGTATCCCCTCCCCCGAAGTATGCTGGAACAGAACCTCTCGAAGTCCTTCCAGCCGAGGTGCTTCGAGACCGCCTCGATGCTCTCCCCCCTGGCGCAGAGGGCGAGGCCTGCCAGCTCTTCGTCCGGCTCTATTCGCCCTGGGAGTCCGACGGCGGCCGCCACGGATGCTATCGCGTCCAGCGCCAGCTCTGAAGACCCCGTCTTCTTCGTGAGGAGGGATAGGAGCGGGCCCATCCCCGGCCTCGCCAGACTTCGGCATTTGAACCTGAACGAGCCGGAAGCCACCGGAAGGAGGGGGAACTATGGGATTGTTCCCTGGCTCGCAGGGCCGGAGGTCTCCGCGTGGGACGGTCGCACCCCCTTCACGTAGTTGGAGTAGAGGTACCAGGCGTTGATCACGACCAGGACCACCACGATGACCTGGAACCAGTCGAGGGTCGGGGGGCTGGTGAGGGTCACCCCGTTCCCAGACATGGTGAAGTGCTGCGTGAAGGCGCCGTAGCTGAACGAGGGGGTGTACGAGCAGAGCCCGGCGCAGGCGTCGTGTAAAGACGCGGCGTAGGCAGCGCGGGTCTCCTGGTCCCTGACCACCAGATAGGCAAGGACCACGAAGAAAGCGTCCACCGCAAGCAGCCTGTAGGGGAGCCTGGCCACGACGGAACGACCTGTCGGGGGCCGATAAAAACGCATCAGGGTCTCAAACATTTAACCGGCTGAAACCCGGGACTCTCCCTATGAAAGTGGCCTCGAAGAGCACGGTCGTCTACGTGGCCGCCGTGGTGCTCCTGCTCTTCTGGGCGTACTTCGTCCAGACCGACACGCGGAGGGTCGACGGGCACAGCATGCTCCCGACGCTGGAGGGAGGGGACCTGGTCGTCCTGCAGAGCGTCCCCATCAGCGACATACATGTTGGCAACATCATAGTCTACGACGGGTCTTGCTCTGCGCTTGGGATATCCGTCGTCCACCGGGTGGTGGCCATAACTTCTGCTGGCCTGATCACGAAGGGGGACAACAACCCGGGGACCGATCAGTCTCTCGGCATAGCCAGCAGCCCGATCACCCAGAACTGCCTCGTGGGAAAGGTGGTCTTCGTGATCCCCTACGTCGAGCTTCTGGCATACTACGTCGACACCTACGGGCTCCCGCAGTGGCTCAACTACCTCCCGTCCATCCTGATAATCCTGATAGTCATAGGGTCGGTCCTGCTGCAGCCTGAGGAGAAGCCCGAAGAAGCGCAGCCCTAGGCGTAGGGCGTCATTCGCCTCCCCTTCGCTCCCCTGGGGGGGAGTTCGGCGCGGGTGAGGATGAGCGGCGCCAGGGCCGCCATCAGCTTGGCCTCCGCCGACTTCCTCCTCTGCTGGAAGGTCGTCCGGGGGACCCCGAGGGCGGCAGCCATCTCTCCGGTGGAGACCCGCCTGGGGGAGCCGTAGTAACCCATGGCCATGGACGTGGCCAGGGCCGCGAACTGCTGTGGGGTCATCTCGGAGAACGGGTCGAAGAAGGGCGAGACCGTCCCCAGGAAGACGGACCCCCCGCTGACCTCTGCCCGGCGCGTTATCTCCGCGCCCCAAGACCTGATGACTCGAAAGGAGAAGGGTAGCCTTGGCGTCGGGCCTTAAGGTCTGCCCGAAGTGTCGAGCGCGAATGATAGAAGAGGAACTCCCCGTTCACATCTGCGAGCCTGATTACAGAGCCTTTAAGGACACCCTCTTCGTCAGGAACCGTCTCGGCCTGTGGGAGAGGCTTCGACCGCCACCCGAAGTGAAGCACTCGGCCAAATCACCCGATTATGAAGCGGAATCAGAACCTGCCCGCCAAAGGGCTTTATATCACGATTCAAGCGATCGACCCGGTCGAGCGAGCAGGTGTGGGGCATTTGCGGGCGTTGACCACTTTGCCAAGAAGCGCTGATACTCATTCTATAGGGGGTAGACTTATACGCCGTCAAGCGAGGTACTGGTATCATCAGGTAGGGAATAGGGGACAGGATTGCAACCAATTAGTCTGAAAGAGGCCCCCGTGCAATTCAAGATAGCACTTGTGAAGGCTCTTGGGCTGGGGGTAGACAACACGGGGTCGATTCTGGACGAACAAGGGAAGCCTATCGTAGACGAGTATGTCAAAGAGAGGGTTACTCTTGCCAACATGGCGATTCTTCCCGGAAGCAGGGTAATCCTCGTAGATAACGAAGTGAGCATCGCCGGTTATCTGAACGCGCACCCTGACATCCAGATTGAGTAGTTCCCCAGTCAAGGACGCAGCGGAGGGCGCAACCAAGGGAGGGCTAGACTTTCTTGCAGAGAAAATCCCCGAGTGGGTAGCCAGATTCAACAGTGGAGAACTTGGTTTCCTGCAAGATAGAGAAACCATCCGGACAGTCAAGAAGGAACAGGGTTCAGCGGATTGGACGTCACTAAACCAGTTCATCGCCGATCCCGCCCAAAAGATTCAGGTCAATGTAGGACTTGCTCTTAGACGACTCTCTGGAACCAGATTAGCTAGGGCCCGCCAGCGGCTACTTACAACATATGGCAAGGGGGGGCCTCCATGTAGCGGAGTTGGCAGAGTCAGGAATCCTCAATGAGCTTCTTGTTCGGCTAATTGCAATCACGAACGGGATTGCAGCTGACGTGACAAAGGGGTTTGAGTCATTTCTGCGCAACTCTGAGCGGCTTGTTATTTGGGTCACGACGTATTCTGTCGCGGTACAGGTCGCTCGCGAGACAGACATACGGTTGCAGAGCATCCCGCCGCATCTGGCCATTCTTCTCGCGAAAGGTCTCGCACGCACGAATCTGGACAGAGTCCTAAGTTCTCTTGGCAAGTTGGGATACGTAATTGAGAGGGATGAGGTCGAGAAGCAACACACAGCATATGTCTACACGAAGGAAGCCAGGGGAAGCGTGAAGCACTGGGCAGAGTTGTTCACCGAAGAGAGCAAGAAGAAGTAGCTATCTCCCGACAGATACAAGTCGAAAGAATACCCCTTCATCTCCCGAAGAGTTACAAGAACTCCGCTCTTGCGAGTATTTATACCCTTTAAATACCGATAGGAATCGCCCAACAGAGTTGCCACAGACCAAGGCCATAGTCAGCATCGAGAACGTAGTCGCATCAGCATCCATAAACCAGACAGTCGACCTGAACCTGATCACCAAGAACTTCGTCACCGTCGAGTATCACCCCGACCAGTTCCCCGGCCTGGTGTTCAGGCTGAGGAACCCCAAGACCGCAACGCTGATCTTCAGTTCAGGGAAGATGGTCTGCACCGGCGCCAAGTCCGAGGAGCAGGCCAGGAAGGCGGTCGCGGAGGTCGTGAGACAGCTGAAGAAGGGCAAGATACCCATCAAGAACGAGGCGGTGGTGGAGATACAGAACATCGTAGCGTCGGCGAGCCTCGGGGGGAAGGTGCACCTCGAGGAGGCAGCCAGAGTGCTTCCGAAGTCGATGTACGAGCCAGAGCAGTTCCCGGGGCTCATCCACAGGATGGCAGACCCAAAGACAGTCATCCTGCTCTTCGCCTCAGGGAAGCTCGTCTGCACCGGCGCCAAGAAGGAGAGCGAAGTCTACCGCGCAGTCAACAACCTGCACGTGACCCTCGAAGAGAAGAACCTCATGGTGTACTGAGAGGTTCTCCTCTCCCCGGTTTTGTGCCGCTACAGCATCTTCTCCATGTAGAGCAGGTCGTGGTACTTGCCGTCCACGAGCAATTCCTTCTCCAACCTCATCCTGGAGACGAAGCCGCCCCGCTCATACAGCGAGACCGCAGCCCTCATGGCGGGGTTGACGCTGAGCTGGACCTTGACCATGCCCTCATGCTCCCTAATCGTGCCCAGGGCCTTCTCCAGCAGGAGGGCCCCTGTCCCCTTCCGCCTGGCGGAAGGCCGCACATAGACACCATGGATGTGGGCGACGTGCTTCGTCTTCAGCCTGGCGCTGACCGAGTAGCTGATCATCCCCACAGAGGTCCCATCTTCGAGGGCGAAGAGCATGGTCCCCATGCGCCGTCTCCACTCCCCTTCAGGCATGTCCCTCTCTTCTTCGTAGGAGCTCCCGAACGCTGTTGGCTCATGCTTCAGCGATTCGAGGCGTAGTTCCCTGAAATCCTGCCACCTGTCTTCAGAGAGTTCGGCTATGGTGAGCATGTGCGGTCTGCCCTAGTGCGCCCTCCGGCCGACGGAGCGGGTTATCGCCTTCATGTTTTCGTCTGTGATTAGTGCCATGGAGTGAAGGGTGTCGGCTAGCTCGACCATGTCGGTCACTGCGTGCAGGATGATGCCCCTCTTGCTCAGCCTTTCCCTTGCACCCTCTAGCCTGTCCACGAGGACCACGGCCGAGATAACCTTCCCGCCTTCGTCCACGACCGCGTCGGTTGCAGCGAGAATCGTCCTCCCTGAGGTTGAGATGTCGTCCATCACGACGACGTTCGAGCCTGGCCTCATCTCCCCCTCCACCAGCCTCTCGTTCTCGTGCTTCTCCATCCTCTTGTAGATCAGCGGCTTCCCCAGGGCGACGGCCACAGGCGACGCGAAGAGCAGGCCGGCCACGGAGACCCCGCAGATGGCGTCCGCGCGAGGAGTCTTCTTCGAAACCAGCTCCGACAGGGCCTCCACCGCGAGCCTATAGGTCCCGGGGTAGCTCGCGACACCCCTCAGGTCGACGTAGTATGAGCTGTCCTTGCCGTCGGGGAGCGAGAAAGTGCCGAACTGGAGCGCCCCAGCCTTCATCAGGCCCTCAGCCAGCTCGCCGAGGCGGCCGCTGCGTTTCTTCCAGGCCATGGGTTCGAGTCTCACTCGTTTGCTTAAAAACTAACCCTGCGGGAAGCTACAGGAATGCCTGAACTCTGGATCCCCTACGGGGGGGTGGAGACCCTGATTACGATACAGGCTGAGAACCTGGGGGCCGTCGCGGAGCCCCCTCTCGACGGCGCCACCGTTGACGTGGAGAGGTCAGCCGAGCTCGCAAAAGGCTCGGCCAGCGTCTTCGTCTGCGACGCGGTCCCTCCGACCCTCCAGGTGCTGAAGGGGATGGTCCCCCTCCTGGGGGAGGCGCAGGGCATCAGTTTCTACTCGCCGGCTCCGAAGCCGGTCGAGGTGGCTGTCCCCGAGCTCAAGGGGAAGATCACGACGCTCCCTCCCCCTGTCCCGGCGGGGGAGGGCGAAGACACTGTCTACGCGCCAGAGCTGACGTCGGCGGGGGCGAAGCTGTTCATCGGGACCGCCAGGCCTGACCCTCTGTTCGGCTTGATAGACGCCAGGGTGGAAGCCTGCCTCAGCTGGGTAGCAAGGTCGAGGGCGGCGGCCGCCCGCTCGCGAAAGGAGATGGAGCCGAGCCCCTTCCAGAAGACCGCGGCGTACGACGTGATTGAGGGACTTGCCAGGGGGATCCCCGAGCCCAAGTTCATGACGGTCATCCCCCGCGGAGGGAAGCCCAGGGTCATCCTGGAGGACGCCCCCTTTGACGCCGTGAAGAATTCGTTCCCGAAGGTGCAGATGCAGCAGGGGAGAGGCCTGGTGGTCGGCGCAGGAGGACAGGGATACGGCGACACGCTCTCTTCGGCGCTCCGTGGCGTCTGGAACGTGGTCGAAGGGGCGAGGAAGTCCGGGGCGATCCTCTTGGTAGCCGAGTGCGCCGACGGCGTAGGCTCGACCGCCCTCGAGATGCTGGTCACCGGGAGGCTTGCCGAGGCGGAGCGCAGGAGGGACAGGTACACGGAAGGCATCGAGGAGGTTCACTACCTGAACAAGCTGAAAGACGAGTACGACGTCCTGCTACTTTCTGGGCTCCCCGATACCTACGCACGGTCGAAGCTCGGCCTGGCGACCGCCAGGGGGTCGGGGGAGGCGGTCGGGAGGCTGCTGAACAAGGTCGGCCGCTCTGGGAAGGTCAACGTGGTCCCCAGGGCCGGCGAGTGCCAGGTAGAGTTAGGGTAGCCGGAACGGCCCCAGGGCGTGGGGGATCGGGAGACACAGGAAAGCTACTACGACGACGCAGGCGAACATCCAGCGCCTTGACCGCGAGAGCGGGGACACGTCGTCCAAGAGCCGGGGATGGTATGGGCGGCCCACCAGGACCAGGGCGAGGAGTGCGACCCCCCAGTAGTCTGGGGTGTCGATGGCCAGCAGCGCCAGGATGCTGAGATACGCCGCCGCCCTTGCCCCCCGGGGGGATAGGGCGACGTTTGCCAGGAAGCCGCCATCATAGAACGCCAGAGGGAGAGAGCAGAGGAACACCAGGATGAACCCGACCGTGGCCCCGTCTGCGATGGGGGAGACGGCGACGTAGCCCGGGGAGACCGTTTGGACGAATGGAGAGAGCATAGAGTAGACGCCAATCTGGATGAGGCTTGGGTTGACGGTGACCGTCGTGTTAGCCAGGTTAGTCTGGGCGAAGGGGACGGCCGACTGCACGGACGTCACAGTCCCGAAGGCGAAGAGTAGGACGGTCAGGCCGAGCATGGCCAGGAGCCCGGCGACGACGGTGTCGAAGAGGCTGTTCCGGTTGAGGGCAGGGTCTCTCTGAGAGGATGCGAACCCCCAGGACGGGGTAAAGGGCGGGAGTATGGGGATGCCTGGGATCAGGTAGCTGCTGGCGTGACCCGCGTCCCTTGTCCTGGCCACCAGTCGTTGGCCGAGCTCGTGGGCGCCAAGGATCGCCGCTATGGTGCCGCCGTAGGCGAGGAACGAGGCGTACGGCGAAAGGTTCGGGACGAGCTCCCGGTAGACCTCCTGCTGCAGGAGGGCGGAGAAGACGAGGGCGGCGAGGGTGAAGAAGAGGAGCAGCGCAGGGACACGCGAGAGCGCCCTCGGGCTCTGGCCCGCCTTCCTGACGGTGAGGACGCATTCGTCGGCTGACCCGCTCAGCTCCGGCCTGTAGCCGAGGGCCGCCGCCTTGGCCTTGAAATCGGCGAACTTGGACCCTGTGGAGGCGTCGTAAGCGACCTCGAACTCGAGCTCTCCGTCCGGGAGCACGAAGTGCTGCTTGACTTCGAAGATGCTGCGGACCAGTTGCTCCGTGGTTTCGGGAGCGGACAAGCGAGTGACTACCTGACCGTTCTGATAATAAGCAGTTGGGCCGCCAGGAAGCTTTAATCGGGCATCGTCCGCAAGTGCTCGTAGGTTTGCAGAAGGCCGTAGTAGCCAGGGTCGGGGAGTACGAGATCAGGCACTGCGACAGGGACGACATCCCGGCGGTCATGCAGATTAACGGGGAGACGCTCCCGGAGCACTACTCGGACTACTTCTACTACGACATCCTCGCCGAGTTCCCTGAGTCTTTCCTGGTCGCCGAGACCGACGGCGCCATCGCAGGCTACATCATGGGGCGAGTCGAGTACGGCTTCTCTCATCTCAAGAAGCTGGGGCTGGCCAGGAAGGGGCACGTCGTATCGGTAGCGGTGAAGGAAGAGCACCGGGGGAAGGGGGTCGGTTCCGTCCTCCTGAAGACGGCCCACGAGGCGATGGCAGCGAGGGGCGGGACGGAGTGCTACCTCGAGGTCCGGGTCTCCAACGACCAGGCGATCAACCTCTACCAGAGGCTGGGCTACAGGACGTCGGGGCGCCTTGAAGGATACTACAGAGACGGCGAGGCGGCCCTGGTCATGGCCATCCCGCTGGAGAGATGAAGAGCGCAGCGTTCCTTGGGCTTGCAGACGCCCTGGAGCGTGTCCGGGGGACCGCCAGCAAGAAGGAGAAGGTCGCAGTCATAGCAGCATACCTGCAGGGCCTCGGCCCCGAGGACGCCACGGTGGCGGCCAGGGTCGCGTCCGGCAGGACGTCAGAGCGCGGGAGCAGGGACGAAGCCCAGGTGGGGTACGCAACCCTCCTGGAGGTGTTGCGTGAGGTCACCGGGGCGACCGAAGACGGCGTGTCGAGGTCGTACCTGAAGCACGGGGACCTCGGCGAGGTGGCAGAGGAGCTCCTGGCGCACAAGAAGGAGCAGCCGCTCTTCGCCGCGGAGCTGTCGCTCCGGGACCTCGAAGAGGGGTTCGCCAGGCTGCGCTCGGCGAAGGGGCACGGCTCTGGGTCTGCCAAGAGGAGGATAGTGAAGTCGCTCCTTCTCGCCGCCACCCCCCTGGAAGGGAAATACCTCGTGAAGGCTCTGACGGGAGAGATGAGGACGGGGCTGGTCACCGGCCTCCTCGAGGAGGCCATAGCCGCTGCCTACGGCCTGACGAAAGGCGAGGCGGCCAGGGCGCACATGGTCCTCGGGGACATAGGCGCGTTCGCAGGAGAGGCCGCTTCAGGGACGGCGACCTCGGTCCGGATCCGGCCGTTCAGGCCGGTCAACTTCATGCTCGCCGAGCCGTTCGCCACGGCCCGGGAGATCGCTGAGCACTTCCTGGGGACGGCCTACGCGGAGTACAAGTACGACGGAGTCCGCGCCCAGGTCCACAGGTCCGGGGGCGAAGTGAGAGTCTACTCCCGGAGGCTCGAGGACGTCACTGCGAGCTTCCCGGAAATCGTTGCGTCGTTCAGGGGACCCGGAGCGGGCTTCATCATCGACGGCGAGGCAGTCCCCTTCGCCGGAGGCCGCCCCCTTCCCTTCCAGCTGCTGCAGAGGAGGCTGAGGAGGATGGAGGACCTCGAAGAAGCTGTGAAGAAGGCGCCGGTGACCTACTTCGCGTTCGACATCCTCTTCCGTGGCGGGGAGGAGACGGTCGACCTTCCCCTCTCAGAGAGGCGCAGGTTGCTCAGGGAGGTGGTCGCGGGGACGTCGGCTCGGTTGGCTGAGACGACTGACGTCAGCGGCGAAGAGGGGGTGCAGGGCGCGTTCAGGCGGAGCAGGGACCTCGGCTACGAAGGGCTTGTGGTGAAGGACCCGGAGAGCCCCTATGCCATGGGGAAGCGCGGCTCAGGTTGGGCGAAGCTGAAGGAGGAGCTGGACACGCTGGACGTGGTCGTCGTCGCGGCCGAGTACGGACACGGGAAGAGGGCAGGGGTCATATCCGACTACACCTTCGCTGTGAGAGACGGGGGCGGGCTCAAGACCGTCGGCAAGGCGTACAGCGGCCTGACCGACATGGAGATCGACGAGATGACCGAGAGGCTCAAGGCGATCACCGTGAAGGACCACGGCTACTGGCGCCAGGTCAGGCCGGAGATAGTCGTGGAGGTGGCATTCGACAGCGTCCAGCGCAGCGATAGGCACGACTCAGGGTTCGCGCTCAGGTTCCCGAGGATCAAGAGGATAAGGGCAGACAAAGGGGTCGCCGACATCGACGACATCTGGAAGGTGGAGCGGATCTTCAGCGGCCAGAAGCTGAAGGTGGAAGAGGCCTAGGCGGCTCCGCTCCTTATATCCGCGGCCCGACCTGGCAGGCCGGTTGTACGCCGAGCTCCTCATCGCCGCATCCTTCGCGATCGCGGCCTACCAGGACGCCAAGGACAGGGCGGTGAGCGACCTCGTCTGGATCCCGGCTGGAGGGGCCGTGGCCCTGACACTCTATTCGTTCTACGTCAGAGGGGGAGCCGGCCTGGAGTTCTACCTCGTGAAGCTCGTCCTCCTCGGAGGCCTGGCGCTGGCGTTCACCTTCCTCGGCGGCATCGGCCAGGCTGACGGCATCGCCATCGCGGTGATCGCCGCAGACCCATACGTCCTCTCCCCGCTGGCGCCCCTCCTCGGCGCTGCGGCGGTGGCGGCCGTGCACATCGCCTACGAGGTCGCCAGGGGGAACGCGAGGGGGAGGAAGACCATCCCCATGGAGCAGTTCCTGAAGGAGCAGCGGTGGATCCCCAAAGCCACAGTGTCGGGCGAGGCGAGGACCGAGGTCAGCCGGGACGTCAACGTCGCCAGGGACGAGGTGGAGGCATCGGGCAAGGCCGACGCACTGGTCGAGGTCAGCTACGGAGTCCCGACGGTGGCCTACCTCGGAGTCGGCTTCATCGCCTACGTCGTCTACATGCTGCTGTTCAGTTACCCTGTGCTCGCGGCCCTGCCATAGACGTCCCACTGATAGGTTAAATCTGCAACGCGAAGAGCCGGAGGGGCCAATGACGTTTGTAGCCCTCGAAGGATTCTCGGGGACTGGCAAGACCTCTCTCGCCGTGAGGATGGAGGGCATGGGGTGGCTCAGGCTCCAGGAGTCGGCCCACGCCGTGAGCAGGGACGTCCCGGTGGCGGACCGGGCTGACACCGCAGCGGACTACAGCCTCCTTGGGGCTACGATGACGTACAGCTCGATCATCGCGAGCCAGAGGCAGGCGAGGAACATCGTCTCCGAAGGGTACCTGACCTCCGACCTCGCCTATGCCAAGATTAGGATGGAGCTCGGGAAGAGCACCGCCTACCCCCGGATGCTTTCCATGGTGAAGGCGATGCTGTCGGAGCCGACGCTGAGGCCCGACCTGTACATCCGTCTGAAGGCGGGGAACGAGACGATAAACACCAGGCAGCTGGGGAAGGACGACCGCGAGAAGAACCTCACGGAGTTCTTCAGGACGAGGTACTACACGGCTCTGGAGGAGATCCACCTGGAGCTGGATGAGATGACGGTGGAGACGGTGGAGACCGACTCCGATGTCGACGCCACCCTGAAGGTCGTCGTCGCCGTCCTGGAGAAGCGCAGGGTGGTCACGGCGTGAAGGCCGCAGAGTGGGAAGAGCTCCTGCTTGTCGCCACCGAGGAGGTCCGCAGGGAGGTGTCCCCCCTCGCGGCCAGGGGTGAGCGCGGGCGGGAAGTCGGGGTCGGCGCAGCCGGAGACAGGACGATATACGCGGACAAGCTCGCCGAGGACGTGCTCCTGAAAGAGATGGAGGGGGTCGCGGGGTTGCGGGTCCTGAGCGAGGAGGCCGGGGACGCGGGGGAAGCCGCTGGACGGACCCTCGCGGTGGTGGACCCGCTGGACGGCTCGTCGAACTTCGTGCGTGGGATCCCCTTCTATTGCACTTCGGTCGCCGTCGTAGATGACACTTCCGCTCGCGGCGTCGACGGCGTCGAGGTGGGGGTTGTCAGAGACCTCGTCACCGGAGACGTCTACTCCGCCAGGAGGGGGAAGGGGGCGAAGAAGAACGGGGCGCCCATCAGGACCGCGGCCACGGCCAGGATAGCCGACTCTGTGGTCGGGGTGGACCTGAGCAGCGCGCCGGCAGGGCTGTACCCCGAGCTCGAGCCGCTCCTTGGCGGGATCAAGAGGCAGATGCACCTAGGGGCGAACGCCCTCGAGCTGTGCTATCTAGCCGAGGGGAAGACGGACGCCTTCGTCGACCTGAGGGAGAGGATGAGGATAACCGACTTCGCGGCCGCCGGGCTGATCGCGGCCGAGGCGGGAGCTGAGGTCACTGACAGGGGAGGAGGAGACCTTTCGCTCGCGTTCGACCTCGCGCACAGGTTCAGCTTCGTCGCCTCCGCCAATCCGAGGATCCACGGGCAGGTGCTGGAGCGCTGCGGCCGAAGCGCCGCCAGGGCACCGGCCGGACGATGAGGAGGGAGAGCCCGCCATTGCACGGTGACAGTGCGGCGCACTCGGTCGTAGGGCACCACTACTGGGCGAGGCCCGGGGGCGGGCAGCTCGTAGTCGCCTCGGCTGCCAGCTCGCTCGCGCAGCGCCGGAGCGTGACCCTCGCCGCCACTTCCAGGTTCCAGCAGGCGAAGTACGTCGACTGGTTCGGGATCGACATCAGAGGGCTCCCCGCGGTCACCCTCCCGGTCTCCCTGAGCATGTTCGGCCTGTACACCAGGCTGTTCGTCTGGTACCCGGTAGAGAAGGCCCTCGACGCGAAGACCGAGGTGGTGTTCCTGGACGAGTCGAGCTACAGGCCCCTGCTGCGCAGCAAGCGGAAGAGCGGGTTCAAGCTCGTCGAGTACGTCCACTTTCCGATCGAGATATCCGTCGGCCTGGCGGGCGCCAGGGACCCCTACGTCACGGAGAGGTACGGCCGCTTCCCGCTGAACGTATACTGGGGGAGCTACCTGAAGGCGATGAAGCTTGTTCTCAGGAAGAACCCGTTCTATGCTGCAGACTTGGTCCTCACCAACTCCAAGTGGACCGGGCAGTTCCTGAAGGACACCTATGGGGAGTCGCCGACGGTCCTGAACCCGCCCATCCCCCCGAACGCCCTTCCGACGGAGGCCCCCCCGGCCTTCGAGGAGAGAGACGACAGCGTCGTGATGGTGGGCCGGTTCAGCGAGGAGAAGAGATACCAGTGGGCCATCGAGAACATCGGTCCCAGGCTAAAGGGCCGGTCGAAGCTCTATCTCTTCGGAGGTGCAGGCACCCCCCTCTCGAAGAGGTACAAGAGCAGGCTCGCGTCCCGCGCCGCCAGCCTGGGCATGAAGGCGTCCGAGGAGGTCGACGAAACCGCGGACGTGTACTTCATCTCGGACGCGCCGCGGGCGGTGATCAACTCGACGCTCGACAGCGCCAGGGTGTTTCTCCACTCCACCATCAACGAGCACTGGGGGATCGTCGTCGCTGAGGCCATGGCGAGAGGAATCCCCGTGGTGGTTCACAAGTCAGGGGGCGCCTGGAGCGACCTGGCGCAGGGGGGGAAGAGCGGCCTCGGCTACACGACGGCGGAGGAAGCCACCGACTCGATCGCCCTGCTGACCAGCGACGTGAAGAAGTGGGGCGCCCTGCAGAGGGAGGGGGCCGCCAGGGTCCGCGAGCTGAGCCTGGACAACTTCTCGAAGAGCCTGAACCAGCTCGTCGCATGACCTGAGTGACGCATTCTCGCGCAGGCCGGCTCGGTCCGGCCAGACCGCTCCCGCCCCGACCGACTTCTTTATACCCAATCCTGGTTCCGCGTTTGTGTGCAGGAGAAGCACGACGTCGCACTGATCGTCGTCGACACGCTGAGAGAGGACTTCGCCGAAGGGCTCGAGAAGCTGAAAGGGATGGGCTTCGTCGAGTTCTCCAACGCGGTCTCGACTTCCTCCTGGACACTCCCGTCCCACGTGTCGATGTTCACCGGCGAGCTCCCTTCGAGGCACCTCGTGCACGTTTCCCTGGGAGTCCACATGGGGACCATCATGCAGAGGTCCCGTGCCGGACTGGAGGGGTCAAAGAGCAACGTCCTTAGGGCCATGAGAGACCTGGGCTACAAGCGGTACTGCTTCACCTGCAACCCCTTCGTGACCCCGAGGTTCGGGTTCGAGTTCGACTGGAACCGCGAGTACAGGCCGATGATCGAGACGTCCCAGCTGCGGGACGTGCTCCCCCCCGACGGCTCCATGAGCTCCAGGGCCTGGGCGGCGCTGAAGGCGGGGCGGCTTCTCCTCCTTGCGAAGCTCGCTACAAGGAAGGTCAGGCTCCGGATCAACCGGGGGCTCAACCTCCCCGTGAAAGACAAGGGGTCAAGGCAGGCGCTGAAGGACCTGAGGCGGGCAAACCTTCCGACGCCCTACTTCGTCTATCTCAACCTGATGGAAGCCCACGAGCCCTACCGCTGGGGCGAGCCGACAGACGCCACCCGGCGCTCGATGCTGAAGCTCCCGGTAAGAGACATGGGCTGGGGCAAAAGCTACCCCGAGGGGTCTGGTATCGCCGTCGGGAGGGCCTTAGAGGCGGTGGAAGAGCTCCTGAAGAAGGGCGACCCCACGATAATCATCACGTCTGACCATGGCCAGCTGCTTGGTGAAGGCGGGAGGTACGGGCATGGGTACTTCATGGACGAAGCGCTGCTCAGGGTGCCGCTCTACGTGCGGTTCCCATCTGGAACGGACCCCCCTTCGCAGACGGGGGACGTCGTCAGCCTCGCGCAGATACACTCTCTGATTTCGTGGGCGACGGGCTCCCCGGTAGGCGGGCTCGGGGGCCGAGAGGCCGTGGCAGAGGGATTCGGGCCGCACTTCGACCTCCGCAGGTACCTCGCAGGGGAAGGAGAGGCGCAGACGCTCGAGAAGATGTACGAGGTGAAGAGGAGGGTCTTCTCGAAGGACGGGAGCGTCCTCTACAACGTGAGCACGCGTGCCCTTGAGGAGTCGAATGCGGCGTCGAAGGACGAGGAGGCGAGGCTTGCGGGGGTGGCTGAGTCCCTCGGCGTCCCCCCGGCGCCCCCCGACGAGGCCCTCGGCGCCGCGGATGAAGCCGGCGTCATGGAGAGGCTGTCTAAGCTGGGCTACGTCTAGCACTGCGTCCGGCCAAGATTCGAGCCGCGCCCTTAGGGGGTGAGCACGCTGCGCAAGCTGGCGAACCTCTCCCTAGACCTCTTGTCAACGGCTGCCAAGAGCCCGAAGTAGATAACCCCGCCGACGGCGATCAGAACCAGCAGCCTGAGGCCATAGTACACCCCGACCATGTCGGTGCTCACCAGCAGCGGAGCAAGGAAGTAGACGCCGGCCCCCATCGCCGCGGCGCACGCCGAATAGTACACCATTGGCCTGAGCGTTCCGCTGAAGATCCCCAGGCCCAGCCTCCAGACCTTGACCAGGAGGAAAAGGACCGTCAGGACCAGTTGGGAAGCCGCCCAGTAGGTGGCGATGGTGAGCAGCGGCGTCGAGGTGCGGACCCCCCAGGCGACTATCACGGTCACTGACGCCACGTAGCTCCCTGAGTATCCCAGGTTCGCTATCGCGTCGAAGAAAATGTTGCTCCGGAGGAGCTTCGCGAACCTGCCCTCTACGGCGAGGTCAGCCGACTCTTTTCCTGTCAGAACCCTGTCGAGGAGCGTGTCCGCCGCCCCGACTAGGACAGAGAATGCGAGTATGGCGAGCGGGAGGGCGGCGACCATGTACTTTCTGGAGAGGAGGAAGAGGACCTGGGGGGAGAGGACCGCGGCCCCCACCGCCATCGGGATGCCGAAGAGCATCATGAAGTCGAAGAGGAGCCCCACCATCCTGTCGCTCGCCCCCCGGAGGAGGAGCGGGTAGAGGGCGAAGGAGAGGTAGTTGCTGTATCCGATGACGAGCGCGATCGCGAACGCCGCCTGGTAGTATCCCACCAAGATGGGCCCAGCTATGAGGAAGGCCACGAAGGTGTCCCCGATGCCGATGAGGTTCGGCCCCTGGTTGAGCGCGGGGAGCCACGAATCCCTTAGCCATCCCTTCAGCTTGGTGAGGGAGACCGCGCCGCCCAGGGTGGCTCGCACGAAGTACAAGCCGACCGCGCCGAGGACTATGTTCGACCCTGCCAGCGCCGCCAGCGCGCCCGGGAGCCCCACCCTGTAGACGAGGAGGAGAGGCGCCGCAATCGCCAGCTTGGATATCTCCCCGAACAGCAGGACATAGCCGACCGCCTGGGGGTTGTGGACCGAGAGGAGGGAGTTGGTCGTGAGGTAGAAGTAGTACGTCGGGACCAGAGAGAGGGCCACGAGGAAGAGCCCCAGGGCCGTGGTCAGGGCGCTCTGCCTGGCGAAGGCGAGGACAGCGAATATGGCCAGCCCGGCGATGGTGAGGATGAGCGCACCGAGGGCCGCGGTCTTCCCAACGACCTCCCCCCTCGCAGTTTCCCTGGCCGACCAGAAGTTTGTCACGGTCAGCGGGTAGGCGGAGAACACCAACAGGTCTGCGACCACCTCCAGGAGGCCGAACTCCGAAGTTGTGAGCGCGTGAGTCACCATCACGATGAAGAGGAGGCCGGTGAAGATGCTCACCACCCTGGCGCCGAAGACAACCAGCCCCGCCCGTCGAGGTGCTATGCTTGCCACTAGGAACCCTGCACCATGACCGCCCCGGACACCGGGACCGACCTCCCGCATTGGCGCAACCGCAACGCTCCCGCGTGTCGCGGGCCCCCGACGGCCTGATTAAAGTGGATGGGGCGCAAGACGCGTCTGCGATGAGAACCGGACGAATGAGAGTTCAGCGGAACAGCCGAGGCTACGCCGGCTTCTGCTCTTCCTTGCCTGTGGCCGTGGCGTCCGAAGGCGAGGAGGGCGCAGAGTCTGGGATGTCGGTTATCGGCTCAGGGGGCGGTGTCGTCGCCATCGTGTACCCGATCCAAGCGAGGATCGCGAGGAGGACCAGGACCGCAACGAACGCTGTGATCTCCAGCACGATGAGCGGGAAGTAGAAGATCAAAAGGCCGTAGACGATTATGCCGATGACGCTGCCTGCGAAAATCCCGCCGCCGATTGCCCTGTCGTTGGCCATGAAACATCTGCCTGCCCTTTAGGCGCAGATATAACGGTTATGGGCCTCAGGGCGGCGCTGTCAATTTAAGGTCTCCGAAGGGCTCTGAATGAACCTCAGATACTCCGGTTGGTCGTTCGGCTCTCTGATGACGTTGTGGAAGTACCTGAAGATGGAAATACAGTTCCTGACATGTCGATGGTCGCGATGCTCCCTGAAGCAGGGGAAGAGGTCGTCGAAGTTCTCCAGCCTGTCCTTCAGGGCCTGGTTGAACCTCTCGATGAGGTTCTCTCACTGGACGGGGTAGAGATGATGCTCCAGCCAGAGGAATCTGTACGCTTCAGGGTGCCAGACCCCTTCGTCCGTCCAGAAGGGCTTGGCGTCTATCACTGACACACTCCTGTCCTTGAGGAGTGTTACCAGGGTCACGCCTGCGGGGCCAGCGCCACAGACGATGGCGTCGCTCTTGGGCAATGCGTTGAATATGCACGAAGCATCGAGACAAGCGTTTGGCGCGCCAGGAGCCAAAACGCTTTAGAGACGTCCTCTCGAGTTTGTCAAGGAGCATTGTCCGGCGAAGAGAAACAACGCAGGAGGCTGGCGGCTGTTATGTTCACAGACATCGTCGGTTACACGAAACTGACCCAGTTGAGTGAGCAGAGGACTCTGGAGGCGCTCGGGGAGCATAACACGATTGTGAGGGACGCGATTGCGAAACATGGAGGGAGAGAGGTCAAGACCATAGGCGACTCTTTTCTTGCTGAGTTCGACAGCGCCCTGGAAGCGCTCAGGTGCGCAGTGGACATTCAGCAGTCGATGCGCAGCCACTGGCCTCTGGCTGTTGACGGCCAGAAAATGACAATCAGGATTGGCATCCATCTTGGCGATGTGGTCGAGGAGGGTGGAGACCTGTTCGGAGACGCCGTCAACATAGCGTCGAGGGTCGAATCGTGCGCGTCCCCTGGCGGGGTCTGCGTTTCGCAGCAGGTGTATGACCAGATACACAACAAGGTCGAGTACGCGATGGAGAGGTTGGAGGGGGCATCCCTCAAGAACGTTAGCTTCCCCACGCCAGTCTACTCCGTCATCATCCCCTGGCGGGCTAGCTTGGCTGGGGCGGAGGGGGGCAAGTTCAACAGAAAGCGCGTTGCTGTCCTGCCTTTCGTGAGCATGAGCCCTGACCCGAACGACGAGTACTTTGCTGACGGGATGACGGAGGAACTCATATCCGCCCTCTCGAAGATAGAAGGGCTGAGCGTAATATCTAGGACATCTGTGTCTCAGTACAAGCAGAAGAAGGCGTCGACCCCCGCTATAGCGGCAGAGCTCAGGGCAGGTACGATCCTAGAAGGGAGCGTCAGGAAGTCGGGTTCGCGTGTGAGGGTGGCAGTCCAGCTCATAGACGCGAACGAGGACGAGCATCTCTGGGCCGAGAGCTACGACAGGGAGGTCGACGACGTTTTCGCGATACAGAGCGACATAGCAGTGAACGTGGCCAGGGAGACGATGTCGAAGCTCATTGGGAGCAGGGCGGAGGAGATAGGGCGCGGCCCCACAAACAGCAGCGAAGCGCACGCCGCATATATGCTCGCAAAGTACAGCATGAACATGGGCACGAGGGAGGGTCTAGTCAAGGCAATCGCAAACCTCGAATCAGCTGTAGCGTTAGACCCAGGGTTCGCTCTTGCTTACGCAGCCCTCGCGAACTGCTACACGTACATGGCTGGCATTTACCTTCCCGACAAAGAAGCATTCGAGATGGCGTCACGCTATGCGAGTATGGCTGTCAAGATAGACAGCTCGTCAGGTGAGGCCCACCTTTCCCTAGGGACGATAGCGTTTCAGCATGAGTGGGACTGGGAGAAGGCGGGCAGTGAGCTGTCCGAAGCTGCAAGGCTCAACCCAGGCTCTGCTGAGGCGCATATGTGGATGGGAGGGTACCTGGCCATCCTGTTGCGGACTGACGAGGCGATGAAGGAGCTCATGAGGGCAGAGGACCTCGACCCATTGTCGCCTCTCGTGAAGCTGAACATCGCTTACGCGCTCTACTTAGCCAGGAGATACGACGAATCTATCACAAAGTGCGAGGAGACTGTGGCACTCTCCAGAGACTTGGCTGAAGGATACCTCGTAATGGCCCTGTCATACGCAGCCAAGGGGATGTACGAGGAGGCGATACGTGCGGAACAGAGAAGCCCGGACGTGAAAGGTAGGCCCCCGAAAGGGAGCCTCGGGTACATCTACGCGCTCGCTGGCAGGAAGGAGGAAGCGCTAGGAGTGCTGAGGGCGCTGGAGCAGCTAGGGCCAAGCACGACTGGAATCGAGGAGAGGGTGCTCGTCCTCATCGGTCTCGGGGAGTATGACCGCGCCCTGGACCTTATGGAAGAGGCGCTCGAGGGCAGGCACTCTTGGCTCGTGATAATGGCGCAGGGGGCGGTCTTCGACCCGATGAGAAGACTGCCAAGGTTCGCTTCATTCATGCGGAGGATAGGGCTCGAGGCCTCGCCGCTCAAGGGAGACGCGCAGCAGGCGTGAGCGCCGACGAGGCGAAGAGGAGTCTTGCGGCTGTAATGATAACAGACATAGTAGGCTATACGGAGAAGACGCAGAGAAACGAATCGCTCGCGATGTCCCTGCTCGAAGAACACAGGAAGGTGCTCAGGGAGGCGTTTGGGAAGCATGTGGGGATGGAAGTCAAGACGATGGGCGACGCGTTCCTTGTGAAGTTCCAGAGCGCTCTGGCGGCTGTCAGGTGCGCCTACGAGATCCAACGATCCCTCCGCGAGTTCAACGCTGGCAGGGATGAGGAGAGGAGGGTCGTGGTCAGGATAGGGCTTCACATGGGTGACGTAATAGAGGAAGGGCACGACATCTACGGGGATGCAGTCAACGTTGCCTCGAGGATTGAGCCTCTCGCCGACCCTGGGGGTGTTTGCCTCACTCGTCAAGTGTATGACCAAGTGCAAAACAAATTTGAATTACCGCTAGCAAGTTTGGGAACAAGAACCTTGAAGAATGTCCGCGTATCTTTAGAAGTCTACAAGATTATTATGCCTTGGGAGGAGTCAGCATCCTCGAAGGATGATTCCGTTCTTCCTCGAGGTAGGATTGCGATTCTTCCGTTCGTCAGTTTCAGCCCCGACCCCAATGACGTCTACTTCGCAGACGGTATTACAGACGAGATCATCTCCACGGTCGCAGGAATAAGTGGTCTAAGCGTCATCTCGAGAACCTCAGTTATGGGTTACAAGGGCACGACCAAGAAGGTTTGGGAAATCGGGAAGGAGCTGGGTGTTGGGACCATCCTCGAAGGGAGCCTCAAGAAGGCCGGAAACAGGATAAGAGTCACCGCGCAGCTGATAGACGCAGCCACCGACAGACATCTCTGGGCGCAAAATTATGACAAAGATCTGGATGACGTATTCGAGGTCCAGAGCGATATCGCCAAGAGAATTTCAGATGCGTTGAGTATCAGGATTCTTGCGCCAGAGGTCGAGCAGATCGACAGAAGGCCAACCAGGAGTGCGGAAGCGTATTCACTGTATCTGAAGGGCAGATATCTCTGGAACAAGAGACGGTTGGAAGACCTGAAGGGCGCGCTCGAGTATTTTGACCGCGCGGTCGCCGAAGACCCTGACTTCGCTCTTGGCTATGTGGGGAAGGCGGACTGTCAACTTTTGCTTCGTAACAATTTCGGAATCGAACCGAAAATGAACCTAGAATCTGCGAAAAGGATGGTGGCAAGGGCTCTCGGACTTGACCCGGAGCTGGCCGAAGCTCATGCGACGAGGGGTTTAATCCTTCAAACCGAATTTGAGCCTCAGGAAGCGGAACAAGAATTCAGGAAGGCCATCGAGCTAAAACCAAGCTACGCCACGGCTCATCATTGGTATTTCTTCGCACTCCGGAGCCAGTACAGGTGGAAGGAAGCACTGTCGGAAATCGAGAGGGCAGTTGAGCTAGATCCCCTGTCACCCGTGATTATCGGGAACTACGCAGGTTGCCTCTTCGACTTGGGCAGGACCCAAGAAGCCGTCCGCCAGCTGGAGTCTGCTGACAAGCTGGGAGTTCTGACGGCTTCCACCCTCGCGGGCCTTGCGATGCTCCACTTGTACCTCGGAAGACAGGCCGACGCAGCAGCCTGCCTAGAAAGGGCGTCGAAGGTTGAGCCAGGCGACCTCAACGTACTTGAAATGGAGGGATTCCTCGAATATCTCGGGGGGAACCACTCGCGCGCGAAGGCGGTCTTGGAGCGTGGGATGGAAGAGGGAGCCAAATGGTCTGCATACGCTCAAAAATTCGTCATGGATCTCGTAATTCTTTATTCGAAGACAGGAGAAAGAGAAAAGGCTTTGGAGGGTATCGCGAAGTTGGAAGCTATGCCAGAAGAAATGAAATACGAGCTGGCCTACAAAGGAAGGCTGTTGGCAGTTGCATATGCGGCTGTTGGCGACGCCGAACGATTCTTCCGGATGTACGAACGGATGATTAAGGCGAATATGGCCGATGTCAGGGACCTCCGGCTAATGCCACTCATCATACCGCAGGCTGACCTCATATACAAGGACCATAGATGGGCCGACCTTCTCAATAGTGTAGGGCTGGAGGACATCGGCAAAGGGGCCCGACCCTGACTAAAGGCGAGAGACAGTTCAGACCCCGGCGCGCCGTCGATATGGAGCCGGCCACGCAGCATGACCGCCGCGTGCACGGGTCGAACCTGATGAGCCCGGGGCCCTTTGCGCTGGCCAAGGGGGTCAGGTCGGAGTGACGCGCGGTCCTTCTCACCCCTTCTACGAAGGCGTCGAAGGCCGCATCCGGGGCGATCCTCTCCCGCCCGGCGGCGAACAGCGGCGGAATGACCTCGACGACCTTCAGAGACGTCAAGAGAGGAGACTTTCGGCGGGTGCTAGAAAACAGTTCCCGGGGCGCACTGGTGCCGGCGTTCAGGCTCGGGTGGGCAATGGCGCCCTCCCAATCCCGCTCGCGCCGATGGCCAAGGCCCCCGGTGCGGAGCCTGCCTTACGTAGGGATGGCTCTACTTCCCTGTGATTCGGAACAGGGTGGTCCCGCAGGACGAGCACTTGCCTCTGACGGCATGGCGCCCGTTCCTGAAGGTGACTTCCTTCGGCGAGGCGATTTCCCTGCTCTTCTTCTCCTTCACGCAGTATGCATTCATGGCCCGGAAATCGTCCTGAGCATGATATCATGGCGTAGGCCGCATGAATTCAACCATTCTGCCAACGCGTTTTGACAAAAACTGACGCCGGAGCCGCTCTCCGCCACCTCGGCGCTTCGCCGCCCCTGCACAACCGTGCCCTCCAGCCTCCTCCCCTAGCTCGGACGCGCCTAGGCTCGACTCGCGTCCTTCTTGATCATGTACCAGGTCCCCAAGGACTTCGCGCACAGGGTCCCGTCCGCGTCCTTGACCTCCCCTTCGGCCGTGGCTACCTTTCCGCCTGCCCTTATGACCTTCCCCCGGACGGTGAACGGCCCTTTGGACAGGGGCTCCAGGAAGTTCACCTTCAGCTCGATGGTCACCTGGTCCACCCCCGGGTTGATCGTCATCACGGCGATGCCGCAAGCGTTGTCCAGGGAGTACATGGATATGCCGCCATGGACCATCCCTCCCCTCCTGGCGACCTCCTTGCTGAAGGGAAACCTGAGCTCGGCCCTGCCGCCCCCCACTTTGACCACTTCATAGCCTATGGTCCGGAAGAGCTCGCTGTCCATGGCCATGGCCTTCTGCACGGCCGCCTCCACCCCGAGCCCTGCTCTCTTCGAGGCTGCAAAGAGGTTCTTGAAGCTGCCTGCCCGCTCGAGGATCTCGTCGAAGCTCAAGGACAGCACCTGATCGTGCGTCCCCGTTTAACCTTGCAGGCGCGGAGGACGGCATCGGACTCGGCAGCGGTCAAGGCTCGTGAAGGCGGCCGCCGTCGCTCCCGCGGAGATGCTGGTGTTCCTCCCTGCGTTCACCTTCTTCTTCGCGATCCTGGCCGGAGTAATAACGTCCACCATCTCGTCCTATTCGATAGTGGGGGAGAAGGCGGAGGACAGCCTCGAGCGGCTCCTCGCGACCCCGACCACTGACGGGGAGATCCTCCTCGGCAAAGGGATCGCGGCGTTCGTCCCTCCCCCGGCAACGATCGTCGTGCACTCCAAGGACGGCACGACCGACAGGATGGACACTGGCGACCCTGACTCCGCCGCCGCAGCCATAACCGTCTGGAGGTTCGGCCCCCGGGCCGTCAAGATAACGCGACAGGTAGAGGACCCCCCTGGAAGTGGTCTACACCGCCTAGCTTTCGCTGGGCAGTGCAATGAAACGGAGAGACTTAGCCTAGGCCTTCGCCGCTGTCTTCTCGGCGGAGCCCTTCTGTGTCACTTGCTGGATGATCCCGGCGGCCACCGTCGAACCAGAGTCGCGGAGCGCGAACCTTCCAAGTTCCGGATATTCCTTGAAGGTCTCTGCGACGATGGGCCTCAGAGGCGTGATCTTGACGATCGCCGAGTCTCCTGTCTTGAGCGTCTTGGGCCTCTCCTCGGTGGGCTGGCCCGTCCTCGGGTCGATCTTGGCCACCAGCTCGCTGATGGTAGCGGCCGTCTGGCTCGTCGCGAGGTGCATCACGGGGGTGTACCCTGCGGCGATGGCGGTCGGATGGAAGACCACGATGATCTGGGCCTGGAACTCCTTGGCGATGGTAGGCGGCGCGTTCGCCGGCCCCAGGACTGATCCACGCTTGAAGTCTCCCTTGGCGACGCCCCTCAGGTTGAAGCCGATGTTGTCCCCTGCGGCAGCCTCCTGCATCTCGGTGTGGTGGGTCTCGATGGACTTCACTTCGGCTGTGAGGCCCTCTGGCATGATGGATACCGAGTCGCCGACCCTCATCTTCCCTGTCTCGACCCTGCCCACAGGAACGGTTCCTACACCGGTAATCGTGTATACGTCCTGTACCGGAAGGCGGAGCGGCTTGTCCACAGGCTTTGGCGGCTCTACGAATTCGTCAAGCGCCTGGAGGAGAATCGGCCCCTTGTACCATGGCATGTTGTCAGACGCCTTCACTAGGTTCTCGCCGGTCCAGCCGGACACCGGTATGAAGCGTATCTTGGAGACATTGTAGCCTACCGTCTTCAGCAGGTTCTCGATGTCCTGCTTCGCCTCGTTGTAGCGCTGCTCGGAGTACTTCACAGTCTGGTCGTCCATCTTGTTGACGCAGACCACGAGCTGCGAGACACCGAGAGTCCTGAGAAGGAATGCGTGTTCCCTGGCCTGGCCCCCAGATGCGAGCGCGGCGTCCGCCTCTCCCTTCTTCGCGGAGACGACGAGGACAGCGGCGTCCGCCTCAGAAGCGCCGGTGATCATGTTCTTGATGAAGTCCTTGTGGCCGGGCGCGTCGATGAGCGTGTAGAAGTACTTCGGAGTCTCGAAGCGCTGGAAGGCGAGGTCGATGGTGACACCGCGCTCCCTCTCGTCCTTCAGTTCGTCCAGCACCCATGCGTACTTGAAAGAGTCGCCGGCCCCCGTCTTCTCGGATTCCTTCGCGTATTCGTCAATCATCCTCTGGTCGACGGCACCGAGGTCGAACAGGAAGTGCCCCATGGTCGTGGACTTGCCGTTGTCCACGTGACCGGTCACTATCAGGTTGAGGTGTGGCTTACCCGCCATGCTAAATCAGTCCTTACAATGAAGCGACCACGCTCCAGCGTATATAAGCGTAGCGTAGAGTGGAACTGTCCAGTTGTCGGTTGGGAGGAGTTTTCGGGCGCTTCTCAAGACAGGCCACGGCGGCATGGTTGGCGCTGCTCAAAGCCTTGCTTCGAGCCATGACGTATGCCACCCCTCCCTGATCCCCCGCATTGACTTCCGTATCCCACGTCCACCGTCCATCTGCATCCAGCTGCCGGGAGGTGGCAATCAAGCCGCAGAGGTTAAACAGTGGCGCTACGCTTGACAGTCCAATGACTGGTCCCAACGACTGGAACGCGGGTGTCATAGCTGAGTTCCGTAAGAACCACGGGAAGGTGGGCGGCAACTTCGAAGGGGCACCCATACTGCTCATCCACCACACTGGGGCGAAAAGCGGAAAACAACGGGTCAGCCCTGTGATGTACCTCAAGGACGGCAGCCGCTACCTGGTCTTCGCATCGAAGGGCGGGGCTGACACCAACCCTGACTGGTACCACAACCTGATAGCGAACCCGGACACCGAGATAGAAGTCGGGGACGAGACCATCAGCGTCTCCGCGAGCGAGGTCACGGGGAAGGAGAGGGACAGGCTCTACGCGAAGCAGGCCTCCCTGTTCCCGCAGTTCGCCGAGTATGCGAGAAAGACCAAGAGGAAGATCCCAGTCGTAGAGTTCAAGCCGAAGTAGCCTCGACCGAGCCGTACACAGGTGACGGCGGCTGCAACCCATCCACCTGGACGGGCCATTTTCAGCTCTCCACCCATGAGGACTACCACTAACCTTATTCAGATTCGTCTGAGGTTAGAGGCATGAACAGGTCCATCGACTGCCACATCCATCTTTCGCAGCGGCCTGACGACATGCTACGGCGAT
Organism: Nitrososphaerota archaeon; assembly: GCA_029785615.1. Lineage (GTDB taxonomy): Archaea > Thermoproteota > Nitrososphaeria > Nitrososphaerales > Gagatemarchaeaceae > UBA183. The sequence goes on along the minus strand of JAFLZH010000007.1, from coordinate 773 downwards.
ATGCCGAGTCCAACGGTCTGAGATACGCCTTGGACGAGGTCCTTGCGGAGATGAGAGCGCACGGAGTCGAGCATGGCCTGCTGCTGAGCCCCCCGATGGAGTCCGGAGGCATACTTCCCAACGAGGAGACTCTGGACCTATGCCGGAAGAGCGGCGGGGTCCTCTCCCCCGTCGTCACCGTCGAGCCCACGAAAGAGGAGGTGAAGGCGGCCCTAGAGCTCGCCGAGGAACACAGGAAGGCAGTGAAGGGGTTCAAGGTGAGGCTCGGGTACGTCGACGCGGCCGTGGACAGCCCGGTCTTCGGGGAACTCTACGACTACGCGGAGGCAGAGGGCCTGCCCGTGCTCTTCCATACGGGAGACACGGCGACCAGCGACGGCAGCCTGGTCCGGTCCCACCCGCTCGTCCTCGACGCCTTGGCAAACAAGAGAGAGGGCCTGACCATAGTCATCTGCCACTTCGGCTTGAACTCTACGACTGGGATCTTCCTCTTGGTCTTTCTCGCATACTC
>JAFLZH010000007.1:0-252 GCA_029785615.1 Nitrososphaerota archaeon | reverse complement strand
AAGCACCCGAAGGTCTACGCTGACACCTCTGGGCTCACCACCGGCGGAGGGGCCTACGGCAGGAAGCTTGCAGGGGCGCTCGCCTCGAAGCTGAGCGAGGCGGTGTACTACGCCGGCGGGGGAGAGAAGATCCTCTTCGGGACAGACTACCCCGTGACCCGCCACGGAGACGCCCTAGAGCTCGTAGAGATGATGGACGTGGACGACCCAGACAGGGAAAGGATCCTCTGGCGCAACGCCAAGGAGGTATTC
>JAFLZH010000006.1 GCA_029785615.1 Nitrososphaerota archaeon | reverse complement strand
GTCAGCGATGGACCAGCAGGGAAGGTTCAAGGCGTTGCTCCTGGTGCACAACGAGACGAGCACCGGCGTGGCGGCCCCCTACATCGAGGAAGCCACCAGGTTCGCCAGGGACCACGGCGCCTTCGCGGTGATTGACGCGATCTCCAGCCTGGGAGGCTACGCCATCCCGGTCGACCGCTGGGGGGTCGACATGTGCATCACCGGGAGCCAGAAATGCGTGGCTGCCCCTCCGGGCCTGGCCATGCTGTCTGTGAGCAAGAGGGTCGTGGATTATCTGAAGAGTTCGCCTCCTAAGACTAGGTACTTCGAGCTCCCCAGGTATCTGGAATATGGCACCCGTGGCGAGACCCCGTTCACGCCGGCGCTCCCGCTCTACTACGCGCTGGACGAGGCCCTGAAGGAGCTCCTCGAAGAAGGCCTGGAGAAGAGGGTCGAGAGACACGACAGGATGTCGGCGAGGATCTACGACGGCCTGGCGAAGCTGGGCCTCCAGCCGGTCGCGGAGAGGTCGGTGAGGTCCAAGACCGTCGTCGCATCCTACTACCCGCAGGGGGTGGACGACTCCAAGTTCAGGAAGGCCCTGGCCCACGACAAGGGGGTCGTGATCGCAGGAGGGTTCGGCCCGTTCGCGGGCAAGGTTTTCAGGGTCGGGTGCATGGGTCAGGTCAACGAGGGCTACGTGGACGCCACGCTGCGGGCCATAGAGGAGACCCTTCCCGCCTTCAGGAACTGAAACTCTTTAAACCCAACCCCGAGGCTGGTGGAATTCCATGGCGTTTGAGAAGGGCACCCTGATATTCGCCAACTACACCGCGCGGGTGAAGGACACCGGCGAAGGCATCGAGTCCACGGTAGAGTCCGAGGCCAAGCGGCTCAAGATATACGAGGAGTCGAGGAGGTACGAGCCCAGGCTCGTGGCGGTCGGCGAGGGGTGGCTCATCTCGGGGCTGGACGCCGAGGTGGCGAAGCTGTCGGTGGGGGACAAGAAGGAGATCGAGCTCGCGCCGGAGAAGGCCTTCGGCAGCAGGGACCCGACCCAGCTGCGCATGATCCCGCTCCGCAAGTTCGGGGAGAGGGAGCATGAACTGGCCGTGGGCGACAGCGTGGAGGTGGACAACAGGGTCGGCATCATAAGGTTCGTCGGGTCAGGGAGGGCGCAGGTCGACTTCAACCACAGGCTGGCGGGGAAGTCGATAGTCTACGACTTCGAAGTGCTCAAGCAGGTCGAAGGCGACGACGACAAGACGAGGGCCCTGGTCGACAGGAGGCTAGCCGGGGAAGGGAGCAAGGCGACATTCGAGAGGGAAGGCGGGAGCCTGAAGGTGACGATCCCCGAGGACCTGTTCCTGGTGGAAGGGCTCCAGATAATCAAGAGGGGGATCGCCAACGACGTGTTCAAGTTCGTCCCCTCTGTCGCGTCCCTCGCCTTCGTGGAGAATTTCAAGAACGAGAAGGCCCAGCCGAAGCTCGAGGAGAAGAAGGAAGAGCCGAAGGCGGAAGAGAAGGCTCCCGAGCCAAAGCCTCACGCGAAGAAGACAGAAAGTCCTGCGAAGACCGCTTAGATAACGCCGGTGGACTTTGCGAGGGCTGCTGCGCCCCTGGGGTCCAGCTTCCTCTTCGACAGGATCGTGTACCTGTCCGGGCGTATGCTGCTCGCCTTCACCAGAGACCGGACGACCTGAGAGTCGTCTATGCCGATGGCCGACGCTTCCACCGGAGCGCCGACGTTCATGAGAGCGGCCCTCACCCTTTTCCAGTCGAGTCCGTGGAGCTTCGCCATCATTATGGTCCCGATCCCGCACTTCTCCCCGTGAAGCCCGACCCCGGGCGCCACGACGTCGAGGCAATGGCTGAACAGGTGCTCAGACCCAGAGCAGGGGCGGGAGCTCCCGGCAATCCCCGCGGCGACGCCGGTGCTGATGAGGGCCTCCACCAGGTCGCGGACGCTGTCCTTCCCGAACTTCCCGAGGCTCCTAGACCCGGTCAGGACGACGTCGGCGCTCATCAGCGCCAGGCTTGCGGAGTACCCCCCGTAGTACTCCCCGGTCTCCCTGTGGGCAAGGTCCCAGTCCTTGACCGCGGTCAGCTTCGAAACGAGGTCGCCGCACCCCGACGCCAGCAGCCGCTTCGGCGCTGAGCTGATCACCTCTATGTCCGCCAGGATGCCCACGGGAGGCTTGGCCATGATCGAGTACGGCCTGTCGAGCCCCTTGAGAGAGGCGAAGGGGCTGGAGATGCCGTCGTGGGAGGCGCTGGTCGGGACAGAGTAGAATGGGAGCCCGAGCCTGAAGGCGGCGAGCTTCCCCACGTCCACGCTCTTGCCGCCCCCCACGCCCACTATCCTCCCGGCTCTCCTGGCTGCGCGCTTCACCTTCTCGACGTTCTGCGTGTCGGCCGCGGCTACCTCGACCCAGACGGGCTCCCCGCCCAGTGCCCCGTCCACGGTGGCGCGCACCTTCGAGGTGACCTGCGACCCGGACGATATCACGGTCTTCTTTGGGCCCTTGTCTGCGACGAACTCCCCCAGCTTGTCGATGACCCCCTCCCCTATGAGGACCTTGGTGGGTAGCTCCATCAGATGGTAGCCGGGGTCCATGTTGGTGACGCCCCGTCTCGTGATTTAAGGCCACTGCGCTCGGCCAGGGGAGAACTCCGGAGGGATGGGCTTCGAAAGATTAAATAAGCAACGGAGACGCGCGGTTCTTGTCCGTTCTGAGGGGTTTGTGGACAAAGTGTCGAGAGAATTAAACCAGATTGGAGGGAAAACGCTGGGTTCGGCCATGTACCACGGTACCACCACCGTGGGGCTGGTCTGTTCCGACGGTGTCGTCTTGGCCACAGATACGCGCGTCACGGCTGGAGGTTTCATCGCCCACAAGAGGGGCAAGAAGCTCATCAAGATCGCCGACAACCTCGCCATGACGATCTCCGGCGGGGTGGCGGACGCACAGAACGTCACAGACACGGCGAAGTACTATTCGAGCACCTACAGGTTGGAGAAGGGGAGGCCCATGCCGGTGAAGGCAGCGGCCCAGGTGGTGTCGAACATGCTCTTCTCTTCGCGGCTGTATCCCCTGATAGCGGACGTCCTGGTGGGAGGGGTCGACTCAACCGGCGGATCCCTGTTCAACGTCGACATCTTCGGGTCTCTCAACCAGGAGAAGATGATAGCCACGGGGAGCGGGTCTCCGGTGGCCTATGGCATTCTCGAAGAGGAGTTCAAGGAAGGGATGCCGGTGGCGAAGGCGTACCCGCTGGCTGCGAAGGCCATCATAGCCGCGACGAGGCGGAACGTCGCGACAGGAGACCATTTCGACGTGGCGGTCATCGATAAGGAAGGGTTCCGCGAGCTGCCAGAAGCTGAGAAGGACAAGCTCCTGGCCCAGTTTACATCTCACAGTTAGACTTGGAACAGAAAGCCAACGGCGTAAGCCTGATGAGCGCTATTCTGAACAACATCCCAGCGGAAGCTCAGATCACCAGGATAGAGTACGAGGGCCCGAGGCTCGCCCTTTACACCAAGAACCCCGCCTACCTTCACAAGAACAGCTATGTCATATCTGAGATTGTCAACTCCTTGAAGAAGAGGGTCGTCACAAGGACGGAGAAATCGATAAGGAAGCAGGAGAGCGACGCCAGGCAGGTCCTGGAGAGGACCCTCCCCCCCGAGGCGGGGGCGTCCAACTACTTCTTCGACGACGCCCTGGGCGAGATAACCGTAGAGGCTGAGAACCCCAGGCTGCTCTCCCAGGAGGCAGGCTTCGACCTCGGCGGGGCCATGGAGCAGACGGGATGGAAGATTAGAGTCCGCAAGGCACCCCACATAAAATCTACCGCGATCCAGAACGTCTACTATGCCCTGAAGGCTGGGACCGAGGTCCGGGAGAAGTTCTATAGGGAGCTGGGTGAGGCGATATTCAGGCCGAGGATCGCGGCGGAAGAGCACGTCACCATAAAGACCCTCGGCGCGTTCCAGCAGGTGGGAAGGTCCTGCGTGCTCGTCGAGACGGCGGAGAGCAAGGTGCTGCTGGACTGCGGGATCCATCCCGGGTCGAGGAACCCCTGGGACGCGTATCCGCGCCTCGACTGGGCGGACATCTCCCCCAATGAGATAGACGCCATCGTAGTCAGCCACGCCCACCTGGACCACCAGGGCTTCGTCCCGGCCATGTACAAGTACGGCTACGACGGGCCGGTGTACTGCACCGAGCCTACCCTGCCGCTGATGTCCATGCTTCAGAACGACTTCGTGAAGATAGCCCAGATCGAGGGCGGGAGGCTGATCTACGACCAGAAGGACATCAGAGACGAGATCCAGCACACCATCACCCTCCCCTATGGGATGGTGACAGACATATCCCCGGACATCAAGCTGGTGTTCAACAACGCCGGGCACATCCTGGGGTCGGCGACCGTCCACCTCCACATAGGGGAGGGCGCCCACAACATAGTGTACACCGGGGACTACAAGTACGGGAGGACGGCGCTGTTCGACTCCGCCACCTGGAACTATCCGAGGGTCGAGACCCTCATAACCGAGAGCACCTACGGAGCGAAGGAGGACATCATGCCCGTAAGGGAGGAGGTCGAGATGAAGTTCGTCAACGCCATCAATGAGACGCTCATGCAAGGGGGGAAGGTGCTCATACCCATCCCCGCCGTGGGGAGGGCCCAGGAGATACTCATCGTCCTAGACCAGTACATGAGGAACAAGATCCTGGTGGAGGCGCCGGTGTTCATGGAGGGGATGATCTCCGAGGCCACGGCCATCCATGTCTCGTATGCCGACTACCTCTCGCGGGAGCTCAGGACCAAAATCCTTGAGGAGGGGGTGAACCCCTTCAAGTCAGAGTACTTCACCGAGGTGGAGCACCCTACGGACAGGGAGGAGGCATATCGAGAGGGCCCTGCCATAATCATGGCGACCTCTGGGATGCTGGAGGGGGGGCCCGTCCTCGACTATTTCGAGCATCTCGCGCCGGGGGAGAAGAACAAGATACTGTTCGTGTCATACCAGGTCCAGGGGTCCATGGGGAGGAGAGTGCTGGACGGCGGGAGCCAAGCCAGCCTGATGGGCCAGGACGGGAAGATCAAGATCGTTGATGTCAGGGCCAAGGTGGAGAAGGCGGACGGGTTCAGCGGCCACAGCGACTACAACCAGATTATCCGCTTCGTGGGGAAGGTGCGGCCGAAGCTCCAGCTGGTCCTCGTGAACCACGGCGAGAAGAGAAAGACGGAGAACCTCGCCTACGCCATTCAGCGGATATACCGAATCCCTGCCATCCACCCTGCGGTGCAGGAAGCCATCAGGGTCTACTGAGGGCCCCGCGCCCCGGCGGGGGTGGCGAGGCCGTCGTCGAACCCCATCGAGACCTGACGTCGCCCTCACGGCCGCGACCCAACCTGAGCCGCGCAAGCATCACCCTGCAAAGGCGCGTCCCCGGACCCGACGAAAGCAACCCCCAGGCATCGGGGTGACCTGCCGCTGACTGGTGACAAGACTTCATCCCCCCTCGGCCTGGGGCTGAACCTGGCAGACCGCCGCGCGGATGGCCGGGACGACGAAGACGCTACTGGAGGCCGCGCCAGATGCGCACGCCCGGCGGGGTGATGACGACCCTCTCGTCCCCGAGCCTTGCGATGTCTCCGCCCGCAGATGTGGCGAACTCGTAGAGCTGTTCGACCGAGGACTTCAGCTCCTCGAGGCTCTTTTGAGCCAGGGGGGTCACCTTGAGTATCACTATCGTCTTGTTGGAGACGTCCTCCTGAATCTTCGGAAGGTCCTCTATGCTCTTGAGCGCCAAGGCTTTCAGAAGAATCTCTTTGCTCTTACCTTCGAGCTTCCTCTCCTGCATCATTCCGGACATTGATGTTTTACTCCGTGAGTCACGGTCATTATTAAGGGTAGGGCGGCCCAGCAATTTTATCGCAGTCATGAATTAGTTAGACTCTGTTGTAGAGAATAGTTCTCAGGTCGGAGATTCCGTTCTCAGCTTAATAGGAGAGGGAAGGGCGAAAGTATTCCCGGGTCAGATGGCCTTGTGCGCGTTCCAGTAGCGGTCCCCCACGTGGTGCAGGTTCTTCACGCACTCCCCCCTCGACGTGGCCGCGGCCTGGGCGCCTGAGACACTCGTAGGGCCGACCGCGATGGCGCGCCCTTTCTTCTCCTCTTTGACGACCACCAACTTCCCTGCATCCCCCCAGTCGTCCATCTTTCTTATGCCGGGGCGCATCACGTCGGCCCCGTTGATGAGGAACTTGATGGCCCCCTCGTCTACCACGACGGCCGGAAAGAGGGCGAGAGAAGCCTGCGAGCCAAGGTAGGGAAAGAACGAATCTCCCGACTGGACGAACTCGTACTCGTCGAGCCTCACGAAGACGACCCCGGCTTCAGGCTCGGCGCAATCGGCCTGGGCCGACTTCGACAGGCTCAGCGTGAGGCCCAGGGACGCCTCTATCTTCGCGATCATCACCGCGGAGTCCCTGCGGGACAGAACCCACTTCTTCAACTGGAGACGCGCGCATGACTGCTTAAATAAATGAATTCGGACGGCAGGTTCAAGGGAACATATTGTCCGTCGACATGGCAGTCAAGGTCCTCGACGAGAGCGTCGGGAAGGTCGTCCTGATCAAGCTGAAGGGAGGGAAGGTCATCAGGGGCAACCTCCAGGGATTCGACCAGCACATGAACCTGGCCCTCGAGCAGGCGGAAGAGGTGACCGAGGACGGGCAGTCGAGCTCCCTCGGGACGCTGATCGTGAGGGGGGACAACATAATCATGATTTCCCCGCCGCCTAGCTGACGCAAAGCAAGTCCGCCGAAAGCCCTAGTCGAGTCAGGCATCCCGAGCGAATCTGCTTTTATACCAAAGGCATAGAAGCACGGGAAAGGAAAAGCACGCATGGTCGATGTTCTGACAGTCGTGGTCGCGGGTGTTGTCGGGCTCGGCCTTGGTGCGTTGGCCTCCTATGCGGTGTTTTACACGAGGCCAAAGCAGGATAAGGTGGTAATGAAGCGCACCGATGCTGGGACGAGGACCACGGAGTCGTCCATGACCTCCGCAGACTTGGAGCGCTCCCGGAGGGAGATGAGGACCATCATGGTCGAGAGGGACCTCCTTTCGTCCGCGATGATGAAGCTCTACGAAGCGGAGAACGAGGGGAGGATCACGCGCGAAGAGAGGGAGATGATCTCCAAGCGCTACAGCGACCAGATCAAAGACCTCCAGGCGAAGCTGAAGGACGTCGAGCTGGTCGTCGAGGTGGGAGAGCTCGAAGGGCTCCGCGGCGAGCTGGTGACGCTCTTCGAGAGCAAGATACAGAACATAGAGTCGAGGCTGGACGTGGCTAAGCAGAGGCTGGGCCCCGCGGCCCCCCAGCCGGTGAAGAAGGAGGCCGCCCCCAAGGTCGAGAGGGCCACCGACCTTGAGCGCGCCGTCGAGAGGAGGGCGAAGCCAGAGATGAGCGATTCTGAGAAGAGGGTCAAGGAGATCAGGGACGAGGTGATGGACGCCCTCACGAAGCTAGAGCAGATAGACATCGATAAGAAGCAGGAAGGCTGATGGACAGGTCACGGGACGCGCTGAAAGGGGTGGCCAAGGAGCTCGCCAAGAGCATCGCCCCGGGCGCGACCCTCGGCTTGGGGAGCGGTTCGACCGTGGCTGCTCTCCTCGAGGAACTGTCCCCCCTCGTCATGGAGAGGTCGAAGAGGATCAGGGGGGTATCGACTTCGACGCAGATCGAGATGGCGGCGACGAGGTACGGCATCGAGCTGGTCCCCTTCAGGGGCTCGGTCGACCTGGTGGTGGACGGCGCGGACCAAGTCGACGGAGGCCTCAACCTGGTCAAGGGTGGGGGCGGGGCCCTGCTGAAAGAGAAGATCGTCATGGGGAGCGCGAAGTCCGTCGCCATCGTCGCCGGCGAGGGCAAATTCGTGAAGAGGCTCTGCGAGAACGGGGTGAGGGTCCCCGTCGAGGTCGTCCCCATGGCCAGAGAGAGCGCCAAGTTGAAGCTCTCGATGCTCGGAGGGGTCCCCGAAGAAAGGCTGATGCCCAAGGGGTACCCCTACTTCACAGAGAACGGGAACATAATCCTGGACACCCTGTTCGAGCCCGTCGATGAGCCGAGAGAGCTCGAGGTGAAGGTGAAGTCGACCCCCGGGGTGGTCGAGGCTGGGATCTTCACCATAAAGCCGATCACAGTCTACAAGATCGGGGCAGACGGCAGCTTCGAGGCGATGACGACCGCTGGCTAGGCCGCGCTGAATCTAACATGCCGCGAAGGGGATGCCATGAGGAGCTGGGCTCGGGGGATGAGAGCCCCCTATTGGTTGCCTTAACTTCCGCATCACTTATAACTCCCTGACAGCGGCGACCGCACTACTGATATGACTCGCGAGGTAGGTTACAAGTCTGCGCCGATCGACCCGAACTTCCTTTCGAAGCCTGACCAGTTCCCCGTGACGGGCGAGCACGGCGGGCACAAGGTCAGGGCAGCCGGAGCGGCGAGGAACGACGGCGATGGCAAGCCCTATCCGACCACCAACGGGATCCACGGAACCCAGGTGGCAATCGACTGGGAGTCGTGCGTCGCCGACGGGGTCTGCATGGACGTCTGCCCCGTCTTCGTGTTCGAATGGCTGCTCAACCCCGGCCAGGCGGGGACCGGCAAAGACAAGGTGGTAGAGCAGGGGACCCCGGAGTGGAACCAATACAGGAGCGACAAGTGCGACCCGGTGAGGGAGATGGACTGCATCTTCTGCATGGCCTGCGAGACCAGCTGCCCCACGCAAAGCATCAAGATCACTCAGCCGTAGCCGCGGACTAGTCCTGGCCGGGGCGAACTCGGACCAGATTATCCCCGTTGGTTCAGCGGGGTTGTGCTGCTGAGCGACCTTTGCTGGCTCCTACGCAAAGCAGCTAACGGAGGAGGCCGGGCATGGCTCTGTCCATGGGTCGGACGGGGTGAAGCGGATGGTGCGCCAAGCGGCCTAGTGTAGGTGACTGGCCGTAGTTGCCACCGGTTTATAGCGCGTGAAGCAGGCTTGGTTCGTCCTTCGGGAAAGTCGAATGCTGGCCAGCCACTTGAATCGGTACACATGGGGAGAGTCAGGGGGTCGAGAGCCGTTGTCGGGAAGACGGCAGCCGGTTCCCCACCTGAGGCCAGAAGGGGCAGTGACGTGAGCGGCGGGTCCCAGACCAGCGGTGGGGAGGTGGGTACCTTCGCCTGGGAAAGGTGGGGGATAGACACGCTTCTGGTGATAGGGGCGTTCATCAGCGGGGGGTTGGTCCTCATCGTCCGATGGCTGAGCACCCGTGGCCCCTTCTCGCTTTCGGTAGCGACCATGCTCTTTGTGGGGGCTGGCATCTTTTTCGCCATAGAGGCGAGCGGTCCCTTCAAGCTTACCGAGTTCAGGGGCTACGACCCGGTCGGCAAGACTGGGGTCGTCACCGGGAGCGGAGATGGAGGGGCTTGCTCGGTCAGGGTCGACGGGATGGAGTGGTCGACGAGGTGCAAGGATGGCCTCGTGGTCGGCGACGAAATAACCGTCGTGGGCAGAGAAGGCCTCCACCTTGCGGTCCAGAAGACAGGGAGGTTTGCCGGACCCGACCTCAGCCCTTAGGGTTGCGAGAGAGCAAGATGACCTCGCGTTCTCAGGCCGCCTTGGCCCGCTGTGGCAGCCCGGGAACGTCAGACCTCGAGGCGACGTCGGGTCATCGGACCTTCTCGACCGGTTGGGCCCTTTTCCTCTTGGGTATGATTGGGATGATGGTGTCGGTATTGATTGGCGGCATCGGGGCCGACCTGGTCCCGCACGCCGACTACGCCGCCGTCGTCAGGCTCACGGTCTTCGCCGCCATAGCATTCGTGAGCCTAGTGTTGGTGGGAGTCGCTTTCGTGAGCATGGGTGCTCCTCACGCATCGCCTCCGCCCCTGGCAAGAACCCGCCGGACCGGTCACAGAACCAGAGGCTAGCCTTGCTGGTGCGGCGGACCCGACCTGCCCCTCCGAGCTCCGCCTCTGCTCTATTGGACCGTGACTGTCCCTCGCATCCAGCCTGGCCCGCTCATCGGCCCTGCCCGTCCGGTCGGCCCGAACCCGCAAGGGACTTCGCAGAGCCATGTGAACGTCCCCCTCTGGGTCAGGGTGAACTCGGCGGTCTCGGTTACGTGGGCGCCCACGGGTATGTTCAGGTTGAGCTGAGGGATGCTGAAGGTGTGCCCGACCTGGGTGTCGTTGTCCAGCGAGTTGACCGCCTTCGTCACCCCCGTCGTGCCGTTGGTTATGGTGATCACGTTGGTTATCGTCCCCTCCACGTAGGAGTAGGGTGCGGTAACTGGCGTCGACCCGTCCTGGTCTATGATGGTCAGCTGGATTGCAGTGTCGACAGGGAGGGTGATGTTGGCAGAGGACTCCAGCCCCTGTGGGGTGACCACCCAGTAGCGAGGGCCGCCCGTGGTGGCGTTCCACGGCGAGTCTGCGGTTATCAGCAGGGTCAGCTTGTACGGCCGGGGCACCCCCACGGCCACGTTCACGCTCGTGGTCGTCCCTATGACCCAACCCCATCCGACCACCCCGAGGGCTATCATCATTATCGGGATGATTGCCACCAGTTTCATTGGCCGAGCCTTCGGGGTCGCTTTCTTCTTTTAAGCCACAGGACGATTCTCAAAGTTGGGAATCACCCGGCATTCTGGAGGCGAACCCAGGCTCCCGGGGGGACCCAGGCGCATCACAAACATCTAAATCGGTGTCCCTCGCAGTAAGCCCATGCGAAGATACGGATTCACAGAAAGGGACGTCAAGCCAGCGGATGTCTATGAGAACATAAAGTCGCTCCTGCAGGGGGAGGGCTTCAAGGTCACGTCAGAGGAGAAGAGGGACAACTACCTTGACCTCCACGCCAGGAAGTCGAGCGTTGAGAAGATAGTCCTGGGAAGGGTGCGGGACGTCGACGCCGTGGTCGCCGGGACCACAGGGAAATTCGAGGTTCAGCTCCACGCCGGGGTGTGGGGGAGGGACCTGATGGTCCCAGCCATAGAGGGAATCGCCACCCTGGGGGCCGCGCCTGCGGTGGAGATCCACGGGGCTCACGAGTTCGAGGAGAGGCTCTGGGAGCAGGTTGTCAGCAAGATCGACCCGTCCCTGAAGATATGCAAGCTGGACGGCATGCTCTTCCAGACCCAGGAGGAGCTGGACAAGCACGTTCAGGCGATTCAGCAGGCCCAGCAGCAGGCGGCGAACAGCATGATGATGTACGGCGGGATGGGGATGATGGGGATGGGCCTCATGGGCATGGGGATGATGGGAGGGCTCTGGATCTGACCCTCCCGCACCGATAAGGACCGACGCCGACCACAGCCGGCGTGAACGTACCTCCCGTGGCCGGTTTCGGGGAACTTCCGCGAGACGCAGCGTGCAACCTCCCGGGGATGGTGCGCCCTTTGAGACCAGAGGATGCGCCACTCCCCGGGCCAGGGTCCACCGGAGAGGGCTTTCCATCCTGAGCGCTGCCAGTCAGCAAGCGTTTTATTGCGATGGGGGACGGCGGGCTGAAGACAATGGAAGAAGACGCCGACCTGAAACTACTTGAGCTGCGGAAGATGGAGGAGCTGAGGAAGAGGCTGAAGGCAGCGGAGCCAGCCGCCAGGAAGGAGGAGACCGATAGGGAGGTCGTCGAAAGGATGCTGTACGACAGGGGGACGGAGGTCCTCGAGGCGGCATACTCATTCTATCCTGCGGAGACAGATAGGCTGGTCCGGGAGCTGGCCGGGATGATACGCGCCGGACGGCTCAGGGACAGGATCGCAGGCGGGGAGTTGCTTTCGATATTCAGGCAGGTGGGGCTGAGGTTCAGGATGAAGACATCCATCAAGGTGATGGATCAGGGAAAGCTGGTGGACCTGAGCGAGAAGCTCGGGAAGAAGGAGGGGTGAAGGAGCGACGTCGGTAAAGGAGAAGGTCCTCGCGGTTCCGAAAGGCCGCCAGCCTGTCCTCGTCTGCGGGCTCCCCGGGAGCGGATATGTGGGGAAGCTCGCGGCGGACCACCTGGTGACCTCCTTCAAGCTGAAGAAGGTTGCCGAGTACGGCAGTGCAGCCTTCCCGCCTCAGGCGAGCGTGAAGGAGGACGGCACCGTGGATGCGCCCAGGGGGGAGCTGTACTTCGCGCCTGTGAAGAGAGGGAAGAGCCTCATGGTATTCACGGCCGACGCCCAGCCGACCACGTCTGAGGGGGAATACGAGCTGTCCGACAGGATCGTGAAGTTCGCCAAGAAGTGCGGGGTGAAGAAGATCTACACGCTCGCCGCGTACATCACAGGCTCGTTCTCGCAGTCCCCGAAAGTGTACGGGGCGTGCACGTCCAGGGAGATGGCCGACGACCTGTCGGCCAACGGCGTCACTCTGATGAAAGACGGCGGGATCAGCGGGATGAACGGGCTGCTGATAGGGATGGGGGCGCTCAGAGGGCTGCAGGGGGCGTGCCTCCTCGGGGAGACGTCGGGATACGTGGTCGACGCCTCGGCGTCCAAGGCGGTCCTCGAGCTGCTGTCGAAGATCCTCGACATCCCGGTGGACACCTCCAGGCTGAAAGAGAGGGCAGACGAGACGCAGAAGCTGATAAGCCAGCTCCAAGCCATGGCGGAGCAGTCACGGGAGGCTGCCCCCCAGTCTTCGCGCGAGCAGAGGCCGGGCTACATCGGATAGACGGTCAGAAGGGGAAGAAGTCGGGGAACCTGACCCCGAAGATGGCCACCAGGATTACGTCCAAGACGAGCAGAATGATCCAGGCCAGGACGACGATCCCGACCGCGCCGAACCAGGACGTGTGGAAGGCGCTCCGAAAGACAGCAAGCCACGCCAGGAAGCCGAGGACCAGGGCCATGACCCCGGCAGCAGAACCCAGGAACGCGCCCAGGGTGAAGGCGACGACGAAGTAGACGACGTAGTAGACCACCACCCCGCCCAGGGTGGCGCCCATGGCGTTGCCGAAGCTGGCGCGCTCGCCCTTGACCAGCTTCCCGGCGAAGTACACCGGGATTGAGACCACGACCCAGAGGACCACAAGGCCTACGAGGTAGACCAGCAGACCGAAGACGCCGCTGGGTGGTTGGGGCGGGAACAAGCCGTGCTCACCCTTTGATGTTGCCCACCGGCCGGAGAGCGACGACCTTCTTCGAGATGCCGGCCCTGTCCATGGTCTCCACGACCTCGGAGATGTCCTTGTAGGCCATCCCGGCCTCCTCGGCGAGCCCGTCCATGGTGGCGGCCTTCACGTAGATCCCCCGGTCCATCATCTTCCGCTGCAGCTCGGCGCCCCGCACTTCGCGCTTCGCCGCCGTCCGGGACATGGTCCTCCCGGACCCGTGGGCGGTGGAGCCGAAGGTCTCTTCCATTGCCTTCTGGGTACCCAGGAGAAGGTACGACCCGGTCTCCATGGAACCTCCTATTATCACCGGCTGACCGACCGAGCGGTAGGGGGCAGGGATGTCGCGGTGCCCCGGGCCGAAGCTGCGCGTAGCGCCCTTCCTGTGCACCAGGACGTCGGCCGTCGTGCCATCGTAGGTGTGCCTCTCCACCTTCGCCACGTTGTGGCACACGTCGTAGATGAGATGCATGTCCATGGCCTCCGCGTCCCTGTGGAAGACCTTGGAGAAGGCCTCCCTGACGCGCTGCACGATGATCTGCCTGTTGGTGAACGCCATGTTGGCCGCGCAGACCATGGCGCCGTAGTAGTCCTTCCCCTCCTTCGACGCGAAGGGGGCGCAGGCGAGCTCCCTGTCCCTGACCTGGATGCCGTACTTCTTCATCGCTCCGTCGAAGACTCTGAGGTAGTCGCTCCCTATCTGGTGCCCGAACCCGCGGCTGCCGCAGTGGACCATCACCAGCACCTGGTCGTCTTGGACGATCCCAAAGTGCCTGGCGAGGTCGGGGTCGAAGTGCCTGGCCGGGTCGACCACCTGGATCTCGAGGTAGTGGTTGCCTGAGCCCAGGGTCCCCAGCTGGTCTATCCCCCTGCTCCGGGCCTGGCGGCTCACCTTGGAGGGGTCGGCCCCCTTGATGTACCCCCCTTCTTCGACATGCGAAGGGTCGTCCTCCCACGCCTGGCCATTCTCGGCGCACCACTTCACCCCGTACTTCATGATCTCGTCGAACTGCGGCTCGCTGACCTTCAGGAACCCCTTTACGCCGACTCCGGCAGGAACAAGCTTGAAAATGAGGTCTACCAGCTCCTTTACCTTTGGTTTGACCTCTGGAAATGTAAGGTTCGTCCTTATCAGGCGCATCCCACAATTGATGTCGAATCCGATACCTCCAGGTGAAATCACGCCATTTTCGACGTCGAACGCCGCCACCCCCCCTATCGGGAACCCATATCCCCAGTGGGCGTCGGCCATGGCGTAGGCCTGCCGCACTATCCCCGGTAGGCAGGCGACGTTGGTCACCTGCTCGATGACGCCGGCATCCATGCCGTCGAGGAGCTTGCGCGTGGCGTAGATCTTGGCCGGGACGATCATCCCCTCCTTGTAGGACCGCGGAATCTCCCATGAATAGTCGGAGAGCTGCTTGAACGAGCTTGTCTGTGCCACCCAGAGCCCCTGCCTTTTCTTTTGGTCACGCGCTGAGCCTTTAAGGGTTTAGAGGGTCAGATGTCGAGGACGACGGTCGCCTTCCACGCGCTACCCTCGTGGCGTATTCCAAACATGTGCATGGTCACCGCCTTCACGTCGTTTCTGAGGGAGTGGCGCTCCCTGTCGATGGGCTCCCCTCGTGCAGTCGCCCTGAGCGACCGGCCGTCGGACGAGACCTGGACGCCGTAGTCCCTGAAGAGGAGGGAGTCGACGTCCTTGGCTATGATAAGCTCGGTGAGGAAGTCATAGAGGAGCCGGTCGGAGTCATCGGACGCCAGAGCGATGTCCCTCCCCACCGTCGGGCGGAGGGTCGTTGGATCGACCATGATGTCGGTGATCGCGCGGGCGCATGCCTCGAAGAGCTCGCCGAGGGAGGCGGCTTCGGCCTCGAAGGCGATGTCGGCGAGGGCTACGTCCGGGAGGTAGCGGAAGGTCAAGGGCGTCTGTTCCCGCCGTCCCGGCCGTCCTCTTAACCTGTGCGCGGGCTAGGCCGCGGTCCGTGCCTGGACCACGCCGAGCTCCTTCCCCGCGGTCTCGAAGGCCGTTATGGCGAAGTCGAGGTCCTCCTTGGCGAGGGCAGCGTTCATGATCGTCCGTATCCTCGCCTTCCCCTGGGCGACCATCGGGTACACTATGGGGAGGGCGAAGACCCCGATCTCGAAGAGTCGGGCGCTGAGCTTCTTGGCCTTGCCGCTCTCACCCACCATCACAGGTGTTATGGGGGTCTCGCTCCTGCCTATGTCGAACCCCAGGTCCTTCATGGCCTTCTTGAAGTACCGGGTATTATCCCAGAGCCTCTGGACGTGCTGCGGCTCGCTCTCCAGGACGTCCACCGCAGCCAGGCATGCGGCCGCCACCGCCGGTGGGTGGGACCCGCTCAGAAGCCAGGTACGGGACTTGTTGTAGGCGAAGTTCACCAGGTCCTTGGACCCTGAGACGTGCCCCCCCACGACCCCGAAGGCCTTGGAGAAGGTCCCCATCTCGACGTGTACCTTGTCCCGCGAAAGGCCGAAGTGGGACACTATCCCTCTCCCTCCCTTCCCCAGGACCCCCTCGCCGTGGGCGTCGTCGACGTACACCATGGCGCCGTGCTCGGCGCCGAGGGCCGCTACCTTGTCGAGGGGCGCGACGTCGCCGTCCATGGAGAAGACGCCGTCAGTGATTATGAGGATGCGCCTGTATGGAGGGGTCGACTTCTCTGCCTCGGCGAGCACCCGGGCGAGGTCTTCAGTGTCGGCGTGCTTGTAGACCTTGCGTTCCGCAGCGGAGAGCCTGACGCCGTCGATGATGCTCCCGTGGTTCAGTTCGTCGCTTATGATCAGGTCCCCCTTCCCCGCCAGCTGCGGTATGAGTCCGGAGTTGGCGGCGAACCCCGTCTGGTACACCAGGGACGCCTCGGCGTCCTTGAACTTGGCCAGCCGCCTCTCGAGCTCCACATGGGTGTCCATGTTCCCAGCTATGGGGCGGACCGACCCCGAACCCGCGCCGTGCGTCCGGACGGCCTCGATGGCAGCATCCTTCAGCCTCGGGTGGTTGCTTAGTCCGAGGTAGTTGTTAGAACAGAACATCAGCACCTTCTTCCCGTCGACCACGCACCACGGGGTGCTGGGCCCTCCGAGGACGCGCAGCTTCCAGTCGAGCTCCTGGCGGACCAGGTCGTCATATTCCTGCCTGAGAAAGGTTGTAGGGTCTCTCAACGCTTCTCGACGCGCCCCTCTGTGTGGTTAAACGCCTTTCCCCTCAGCCCTTAGCCGCGGCCCCAGTTTGGCGAGCATGTCGGCCACCATCCCCCCCAGGTCGTAGTCAGGCTTCCAGCCCCAGTCGCGCCTGGCTTCGGTGTCGTCTATGGACTGCGGCCAGGAGTCGGCGATCTTCTGCCGCGAGTCAGGAGAGTAGCTCACCTTGAACCCATGGACCCGCTTCGATATGGCGGCGGCGAGCTCCCCGGCAGAGAAGCTGAACGCTGCGAGATTGTAGCCGAGGTGACGGGGCACCTTTGACCCGGGCGCCTCCATCAGCTGGACCGTGGCCTTCAGGGCGTCGGGCATGTACATCATGGGGAGTATCGTGTCCTCGCGCAGGAAGCAGGTGTATGCCCCCGTCCTGATGGCCTCGTAGAATATCTCCACGGCGTAGTCCGTGGTCCCCCCTCCGGGCGGGGTCACGTTGCTGATCAGGCCAGGGTAGCGTAGGCACCTGACGTCGAGCCCGTACTTCCCGTGGTAGTAATTGCAGAGGAGCTCTCCGGCGACCTTAGTCACGCCGTACATCGTGGTTGGATTCAGGGGCACGTTCTGGGGGGCGTCTGTCCGCGGCGCGTCCGGTCCGAAGGCTCCGATGGAGCTTGGCCAGAACACCCGGGAGACGCCGTTCGTCCTGGAGGCCTCCAGGACGTTCCTCAGCCCGTCCATGTTCACCGTCCAGGCGAGCTGGGGGTCCTTCTCCCCCGTCGCGGACAGGAGGGCTGCGAGGTGGTATACGGTGTCTATCCTGTGCTCCTTCAGCGCGGCGGACACGGCGGCCTGGTCTCCGGTGTCGAGGGTGACCAATGGGCCGTCCCTGAGCGACTGCCCCCCCGGGGACCTGTGGATCGCCGCGACCACGCTGTCGCTACCGTAGAGCCCCCTGAGGTGCGGGACGAGCTCCGCGCCAATCTGACCGGCCGAGCCGGTGACGAGGACTCTGTGGGCCAACTCAAGACGGCGCCGGCGCAACCCGTTTAAGGCTTAGCGGGCTACAGGAGGATCTTCATCGTTATCGTGGAGACGACCCCGGGCTTGGACCTGAGGTTCTCAGCTATGATGGACTTCACTGCCTGATCGTCCGCCCCCTCCACCATTATCAGCAGGTCGTAGAGGCCGTAGAGCTGGTAGACCGACTTTATCCCCGGAGTCCCCCTCAGCGAGGCGACGCTCTCCTCCTCTGAGCCGGGGCTGAGGTTCACCAGGACTATCGCTCGCTCCATGCCTCACCGGGCGAGCGGGGGCCCATGGATTAAAGATTACTCCCCCGACTTCAGGCGCGGGAGATGCGCTTCACCGCGTCTTCCAGGGGCATGGTCTCTTCGCTGTGGCCCCTCATGTCCCTCAGGGTTACGGAGCCGGCCTTGGCCTCCCTCTCGCCTATGATCACCGCCCAGGTTGCCCCCATCCGGCTGGCGTCCTCAAGCTGCTTCGACAGCGGCCGCCCCTGCAGGGAGGTTTCGCATGGGATGCCCGCTTCCATCAGCGCCCTCCTGGCCCTCGACGCCTGGGCCCCGAGGCTCCCCCCCGCGACCGCCACGTAGGCGAGCAGCCCCGGGGCCCTGCCCTGGGCGGCGATAGACAGAGCCATCCGCTCTATCCCCCCCGCCGCGCCGGTGGCCGAGAGGTCGGGCCGGCCGAACATGCGAGGCAGGGCGTCGTACCTCCCACCCCCGAACAGGGACCCGAGGCGCGGGTTCCTGTTGTCCGTGGCTTCGAAGACGACCCCGGTGTAGTAGTCGATCCCCCTTACTATGCTCATGTTGTACTCCACGTTCCTAACCCCTCTGGAGTCGAGCATGTCGGCCAGGGCCCTGAGGTCCTTGGCCGCGTCCTCCCCCGACTCCATGACCTTCGACAGGACTTCGTCGGGCTTCCCCCGCAGGCGGCCGAAGTCTAACAGCTCCCGCACCTCCCCGGCGCTGAATCCTTTCGCCACGTACTCGCCTGTCAGCTCCTCGGCGGTCTTCTTCTCCACCTTGTCGAGGGCGCGCATGAAGTCGACCAGGCGGGCGTCGTCGGTGATTCCGATCCGCCTTCGGATGAAGCTCTCCACCACGCGCCGGTCCCCGACCTTTATCGTGACGTCTGACAGCCCAAGCCGGCCGAGCATGGCCGAGGAGGCGTCCAACACCTCGGCGTCGGCTTCGACTGAGGGCGGCCCGAATATCTCCAGGTCCCACTGGTGGGACCACCTGTACCTGCCGTACTGCGGCTCGTCGTAGCGCCAGATCCCACCGGCTGCGGCGAGCTTCACCGGGAGCCGGAGGCCCTTGCGGGAGCAGACGTAGCGGGCGATCCCCACGGTCATGTCGAAACGGAGCCCGACGTCCCTGCCGCCCTTGTCCTTGAAGGCGTAGATCTCTTTGTCGACCGCTTCGCCGCTCTTGGCCCTGAGGATGCCGAGGTGCTCCAGCGAAGCGGGTTCCATGAGCTGGAAATTGTAGAGCTTGGACACCTCTTCGAAGGCCGCCCTCACCCTCGAGTGGAGGGCGTACCTGTCCGGCTCAATGTCGTCCACCCCCCTGGGGAGCGAGAGGTCCAACCTAGGCGGCCTTCTCCTTCAGCGAGGAGAGCTGGGCGAGCATGGCCGTGAGCTGGAGCTCTGGCTGCGACCCCTGCACGAGGCGGAAGTCGTACTCGGCGAGGATTGATATGACCTTGCCCAGGTCGGGGACTTTGATCTCCCCGAGAGACTCGTTGGCGAACTTCAGGAAGTCCCTCTCCGGGATGCCGTAGACCCTGGTAAGCTCGATCATCTTCGTCCGTGCGGCCTCGAAGTCCCCGTCCAGGGCGGCCTTCATGATGCCCGCCACGCGCCCCTTCACCGCGGAGCCTGTGACTGACTTCACCGAGTCGAGCGTGATCTCTCCGGAGGCTGACGCAGCCTGCAGCATATTGATCGCCTGCCTCAGGTCGCCCTGGGTGGCATCGTAGATCGCGGTGAAGACGGAGTCGCCCGAGTGCTTCAGCTTCTCCTTCTTCGCTATGACCTTCAGGTGCTCGACCACCGGTTCCTCGGCGTACCTCTGGAACCTGAATATGGCGCACCGGCTCTGAAGGGGCTCGATTATGCCGGACGAATAGTTGCAGATCAGGACGAAGCGGGTGTGCTCCGAGTTCTCCTCCATGATGCGGCGAAGGGCTGTCTGGCCGTCGGAGGTCATCTCGTCGCTTTCGTCGAGGATCACGAGCCTGTACGGGACCCCCTCCCTCCTGTCCGCGAACCTGGCGAAGGTCTTGACCCTCTCCCGGACCACGTCTATCCCGCGCTCGTCGCTGGCGTTGAGCGAAAGGGTGTAGTCGCGCCAGGGCTCACCGAGCACCTGTCTGGCTAATATCATGGCGGTGGTGGTCTTCCCTGAGCCGGGCGGGCCGGCGAAGAGGAGGTGCGGGAGCTGCTCCTTCTTTTGGAGGAGCGCCTCCAGCCTGTGCTTTACCGACTCCTGGTCGACCATCTCAGCCATGGTGTACGGCCTGTACTTCTCCACCCACATCATGTCCGCCAGGGGCGTCTACGCTCCCCCCTTCGCAGTCCTTCGGTCCAACTCTGAGAAGACTGGCATCCGGTTCTTATTTATCCGTTCAAGAAAAAGTTGGCCAGTCCCTGGAATCCTTCGCCGCCGCAGGGTTTTGGGGATCGCTGTCGGGCCAAAGGGCTTCGTGCCCCCCGGGGGGAGGCGCGGGCGGGAGGGTCTCGGGCGCTCGCTCAAGGTCCGGCGGAGCCTTCTAGAATCGCCCAACATTTATTATCGAGGTGGGGCCCTTGGCGCCCGGTTTGTCCGGAGAGCAAATCGCCCTAAGGCAGATGCTCGAGCGCAGGGAGAGAGAGTACCTCCTCCGGACCGTGAGGGCGAAGATGCGGTCGTCCATCGAGAGCCTTGACGTGGGGGACTTCCATATCGAGAAGCTGTCCGAGGGCGACGCCGTCGAGCTCCCCCGGTGGGTGGCGGACGAGCTCGCCGCCCAGGGGATGGCAGAACCCTCAGAGGCGCCCTTCGAGAACGAGGTCTTCGGCGCGCTCAGCAAGGAGAAGATGATGGGCCCGCTTCAGCTTTCAGGGCTCGCCCAGGACTTCTACCTCAAGATGAGGAGGCGCCTTGGCGCCCTCAACGCCGCGGTTGCCGAGGGGAAGGCGAGGAGAGAAGACTTCGAGCGCCTGCGGGTGGTCTGCTACGACCTGATCGGTATTAGGCTGAGCAAGCTCCTCTCCCTGTCGAGTTCGTCCACCCCCGCCTCCACGCTCGCGGACAAGCTGACCCCTGAGGAGAAGGAGTTCTTTGCCATATCCCAGTCTCTGTCGAAGGAGTGGAAGTCCGGCCTGCTCGGAGGGCCGAACTAGATGGCGACCCTGGCCAGTGGAAAGCTCTCCGAACAGTTCGAGGACTTCCTGAAGTCCGTGTTGGACAGGAGTGGGAACGCGGTCTACAGGGGCAAGATTTCGCAGCTCATAGCGACCGAGGGGAAGTCCCTGGTCGTCGACTTCGGCGACCTCCTGCGGTACAACAACGACCTGGCGAACAGGTTGCTTCTCGAGCCTGATTCGTCTCTTGCGTCCTTCAAGATCGCCGCCTTCGAGACGATGAGGAGCGAGAACGCTCTCTACGCCGACAGGGTCAAGCGGGAGCTGACGGTCAGGCTGCGAGGGCTCCCTGACCTGGTCCCCCTAAGGAGGGTGGATACGTCATACATAGATCACATGCTCGCAATCTCTGGGATGGTCGTGAGGACGTCAGAGCTGAGGCCGATGATGACGGAGGCGGCATGGGTCTGCCCTAGCGGCCACCTCACCTACCAGGGGCAGGACGACCTGATCCTCAAGCGCCCCCCGAAGTGCGAGCTTTGCGGAGAGGCGAAGAGCTTCGAGCTCGACAAGAAGCGCTGCAGGTTCGTCGATTTCCAGGTTCTGAGGGTCCAGGAGCTCCCGGAGGAGCTCCCGCCCGGCCAGCTCCCTCAGTTCTTCGACGTCAACGTGGAAGGGGACATCGTGAACATGGCGCGGCCCGGCGACAGGGTGGTGCTCACCGGGGTGGTTAGGGCGGTCCCCGACTACACCCTCGGCCAGGTGAGGACGAGGCTGTTCAGGTCTCAGGTCGACTGCAACCAGGTCGAAGTGAAGGGGAAGGAGCCAGACCAGGTGGTCGTTTCGAAGGAGGACGAGGAGTTGATCAGGAAGATTGCAAGCGTCCCCGACGCCTACGAGAGGCTCATCAACTCCATCGCCCCGGTCATCCTGGGGCACCAGCAGGAGAAGGAGGCGATACTGCTCCTGCTCGCCGGAGGGAGCGCCACCCTCCTCCCCGACGGGACGAAGCTGAGGGGGGACATCAACGCCCTTTTCGTCGGCGACCCCGGTACGGGGAAGTCTGAGCTGCTAAAGTTCGCGTCGCAGGTAGCGCCTCGCGGGCTCTATGCGTCTGGGAGAGGCACCACCGCTGCCGGCCTCTCGGCGGCCGTGATACGGGAGAAGAACGTTCTCATGCTCGAAGCCGGCGTCGTCGTCCTGGCAGACCTCGGCATAGCGGCCATAGACGAGTTCGAGAAGATGAAGCCAGATGACAGGACGGCCCTCCACGAGATGATGGAGCAGCAGACGGTCACCATCGCGAAGGGCGGGATATACGCCACGCTCAACGCGAGGACCGCCATCCTGGCGGCCTGCAACCCGGTGCTCGGGCGGTACAACCCGTTTCAGAACCTCATCGAGAACATCGGGACCCTCCCTATACCGCTGCTGACTAGGTTCGACATCATATTCGTATTCAGGGACCAGCCATCGCCGGCGGACGACGAGAGGCTGGCTAGCCACATACTGTCCGTTCACGCGCGACGGTCATACAGCACGCCCCCGCCCATCGAATTCAGCCTCCTCAAGAAGTACCTCACCTTCGCCAAGAAGATCTCCCCGACGCTGACGAAGGCTGCCATGGACCGGATCAGGGAGTTCTACCTCGAGCTGAGGAAGTCGAGCGGAGCGGAGGACTCGATCCCCCCCACCCTTAGGACGCTGGAGGCGTTGATCAGGATCTCAACGGCCAGGGCTAGGGTGCTTCTCAGGGACGAGGTGACCGAGGAAGACGCGCTCTCGGCCATCGCCCTGATGAACAGGATGGTTGAGGACATACTCACCGACGCGGCTACGAAGAAGACGGACTTTGGGATTCAGCTGGGCAAGCCCGCGGGGGAGACCAAGAACCTGAGGTCGGCCCTGGAGGTGCTGAAGAGCCTTGAGGGCCCTGAGAAGAAGCCCGTGGAGCGGAAGCTGTTCAAGGAGGAGCTCGTGAAGGCGAAGTTCACCGACGAAGACGCTGAGAAGATGATCAGGACCATGTTCAGGGAGGGGATGGTCTACGAGTCTAAACCAGGGTTCATCCGGAGGCTGGGCTCCTAGGATGGGAGAGATGAGCGCGGGAGACCGGTCGAAGATAGAAGTCATGGGGCGGGGTTCCACCGCGCCCCCCGGCTAGAAGGCTGGTGGCGGTCCCTGAAGGTGGATGAGGTCAAGATCCCCGACGAGCTGGCCCGGTACATGAAGGACAAGGGCATCACCGAGCTCTACCCGCCCCAGGAGCAGGCGGTCCTTGCGGGGCTGCTCGATGGGAAGAGCCTGGTTGTGTCGGCGCCCACGGCTTGCTACGACGCGCAAACGGAAGTGTTGACAAAAAATGGTTGGAAGCTCTTCGAAGACACGGTTTCAGACGAAATCGTCCTCTCGATGAACCCGCTCACCTTCAAGATGGAATACGTCAAGGCAGTGGGAAAGGTTGAGCAAGAATACACCGGCAGAATGGTCTCTGTGAAAGGAAAGGAGATTGACTTCAGGGTCACTGAGAACCATAACATGTTCGCATGCAGCATGAACGACATGCGAAGAACGCCGGACCGTGCCCGTTCAATCCATCCGCCGGCCAGTTACAGTCTCAAGCCCGCCATAGGAATCACCAGCACGTGGAGATTCAAGTCGGGCGGCATCTGGACTGGGAAGCGCAAGTCCCAATTTCTCATTCCTCCGTTTAGGGCAAGGAGGAAGGGCAAGCATCATGCCGGAAACGTCTTGCCCGGCATCAAAGTGAGGGCAGAAGACTGGTTGAACTTTTTGGGATGGTACATGGCTGAAGGGAACACAAAGCGGAGAGGCGGCTCCTATGAAGTGACATTGTGTCAAGTCAAGAATCCGGCACTGGTCCGAGAAGCCATGGAAAGATTAGGCGTCGGCGCGGTTCACAAGACGGGAAGCAAGAATCATCTTCACTTTAGCATCTACAACCCTCAGTTGGGGTCGTATCTCTTGCGCTTTGGCCTTGCATACGAGAAGTACGTCCCTGAATACGTCAAAGAGCTGCCCCCCGACCAGATCGAGATCTTCCTCCATTCCTATAGATTGGGTGACGGGAATCGTGGAAGAGATGGCACAAGCCCAGTCTTCGGAACAACCTCAAAGAAGCTCGCAGACGATATCCAGGAGCTTCTGCTCAAGTCAGGGACCAGCAGTTCGGTGAGGAACAGGGGACTCGCGAAATCCCATGAGATGCCGGACGGACATACAATCGTCTCCAAACATCCATTTTACGAAGTGCCCGGCAGGAGATGCTCGGAACATGGTGTCGACCCGAGGAAGCCGAGCAAGCCGGTCATAGAAAGAACTGTAGGAGAAACCGTCTACTGCCTTACCCTTCCGAAATATCACCTCCTCTATGTCCGAAGAAATGGAAAAGCATTCTGGTGCGGCAATTCTGGAAAGACCCTCCTCGCCCTGATGTCGGCCTACCTCAGGACGAAGGTGGAGAGGAAGAAGGTGGTGTACCTGGCGCCTCTGAGGGCGCTTGCCTCGGAGAAGTACTCCGAGTTCTCGGAGCTGACGAAGTTCGGGATACGGACGGCCATCTCGACCGGCGACTACGACTCGAGCGGCGAATCTCTCGGCAGGGCGGACATCATCGTCCTGACCAACGAGAGGTTCGACTCGGTGATGAGGCACAGGGTGTCCTGGGTCAACTCTGTGGGGCTCTTCGTCGCGGACGAAGTGCACCTGGCGGGGAACGACAGGAGAGGACCGACCCTCGAGATGATCCTCACGAAGGTCATCCACCTCGGCCTGAACGCGCAGCTCCTGGCACTTTCTGCGACAATCAGCAACGCGAAGTCGATCGCGGAGTGGCTGCACGCCGTCCCGGTGGAGCTTGACTGGCGGCCGGTCCCGCTCAAGGAGGGGGTCTACGACTACGGGAGGGTCGTTTTCTCCGGCGGCGAAGAGATCCAGATCCCGAGGTCGACCTACGGCTCCCCCATCGACGTCGCCATGGACACCGTGAAGGGGGGCGGCCAGGCGCTGATCTTCGCCAGCACCAGGAGGAGGGCGGTGAGCCTGGCCACCAGGGCCGCGGAGGTGACCCAGAGTCGCCTGACACCCGAGGAGAAGAAGGCGACGTCCGAGGCCTCGCGGAGGATCCTGGGCTCGGGGGAAGAGACCAGCCTCGGCAGGCTCCTCGCGGAGGTGGTGGCGAAGGGGTCTGCCTTCCACCACGCCGGGCTCGAGCCCGAGCACAGGAGGATAGTGGAGGAATACTACCGGGCCAGGGCGATCAAGCTCCTGGCCGCCACCCCGACCCTCGCCGCAGGGGTCAACCTCCCCGCACGGCGGGTGGTGATAGCCGATATGACGCGCTACGACGCCGAGAGGGGAGGGAACGCGGAGATCTCGGTCCTGGAGTACCGGCAGATGGCCGGCAGGGCGGGGAGGCCGCAGTACGACGACCATGGCGAGACGGTGATGGTCCCACCCCCCTCTCAGCCCGCCGCGGACTTCCTCGAGCACTATACGAAAGAGCCCCCGGAGCCGATCAAGTCCAGGCTGTCTAACGAGGCGGCGATGCGGTCGCACACCCTGGCAACGATAGCCACGGGGAGGGGCCTCTCGAAGGGGGACCTGGACAGCCTGTTCAGGGAGACGCTGCTGGCCAGGCAGGCGGGCCAGGCGGAGGTCTCGAGGCTGACCGAGAAGGCCCTGGGCTACCTCCTGTCAGAAAGGCTGCTCGAGTCCCACGGGGGGCTGTTCTACGCGACTGATTTTGGGACGAGGGTCTCTGTCCTCTACGTCGACCCGGTCACGGCCGTCATGTTCCGGAACGCAGTAAAGCGTGCTGAGCCCGGCAGGGACTACACCGCAGGGCTGCTGCACCTGGTCGCCTCGGCGCCGGACTTCGAGCCGAAGTTCCCGCTGAGGAGCAAAGACTACGAAGATGCCATGGCGTTCATGGAGGAGCACGCGGCGGAGATGCTGGAGAGGCACACGACGAAGGAGTTCTCGGACTACGACAGGGCCCTGCAGGATGTGAGGAGCGTCATGGCGCTGCACGGTTGGATAGACGAGTGGAGGGAGGAACAGCTGCTCAGCAGGCTTGGGGTGGAGCCGGGGGACATGCACAGGGCGGTTGACAACGCGGACTGGCTTCTTCATGCGCTGGGGGAGCTCTGCAAGCTGTTCAAGATGCCGGACATGGTGAGGCAGGCGGACCTGCTGAGGAGGAGGGTGGCGAGCGGCGTCGGGGAGGAGCTCGTCGAACTCACGGCCCTCAGCGGGGTCGGGAGGGTGAGGGCGCGCGCCCTGTACTCGGCCGGGTTCAGGACGCTCGAGGATCTGAAGGAGGCGCCCGCCGAGAAGCTTGCCATGGTGGACAAGGTGGGGGCGTCGGTCGCGAGGAAGATCAAGGAACAGGTGAAGAGGCACTGAGCCTGGGCGGCCTCGACCAAGCCGCCGACGAGCTCGCGAGCCGCGTGAGGGCCGCGGTGGCAAAGGCCGTCGGGGTCGAGGAAACCGTGGCGGTCGCATTCTCAGGAGGGCTGGACAGCTCGGTCGTGGCGAAGTGCGCCGCGGCGGAGGCTCGGGTGATCGCGTGCACCGGAAGCGCTGACGGCTCCGGGGACGCGCTCCGCGCCCGCGGGGCGGCGGACTCCCTGGGCGTCGACCTGGTGACTACTCGGCTCACCCCCGAAGTCGTGGCGGCAGAGCTTGCCGGAGTCGACCTCCCGTTCGAGGCTACCCTGATGGACAGGAGCCTCTGGTGCCTGTACTCAGCCGTCTCCAGGACCGCGAGGGATGCCGGGGCTCGCGTTATCCTCCTCGGCCAGCTCGCTGACGAGCTGTTCGGGGGCTACGCGAAGTACGCGGCAGCGATGGGCGAAGGTGGCCCGGAGGCTGCAAGATCCATGATGGATGCGGACCTGAAGCAGTACTCCATCAGGGGGAGGGTTAGGGACGTGAAGGCGTGCTCCAGGTGGGTCGAACCCAGGATCCCCTTCGAAGAGCTCGCTGGCTATGCCGCGTCCATCCCGATGTCCTACAAGCTGATGGGCGGAGTCAGGAAGGCGGTCCTGAGGAGGGCGGCGGTCCGGCTCGGGGTCCCGGCGGACGTCGCTGAGGCGCCGAAGAAGGCGGCCCAGTACAGCTCAGGGGTCCAGAAGCTGGTGGCCAGTGCACCTTTTAACGCCCCCGGGTGAAGGCAACCTATGATACCTTCGCCGCAACCAAAGGGCAAGCTCGTTGGGTTCAAACCGCTGCAGGAGAGGTTCAGCTACTACGCCTTGGACGACGGAACTGTGCTCGGGATAAAGCCAGCCATGGTGAAGGTGTACAGGCTCCAGAACCCGGACAACAGCCTCGCCACGTCGCCGGATGGGACGCCGGCGTACTTCTACACCACCCAGAACATTACCCAGGTGCTCACCCCCGACGAGTACAAGTCCTTCAAGGCCGACGGACTGACCGAATGAGCGAGGGGCCCTATCTCGCTTCAGAGGACTCTGCCCTCCTGAGGGCGGCTCTGGTCGGCTACTCGGGAAAGAGCTGCCTGGAGATAGGCGCGGGGAACGGAGGGAACCTCATCGCGCTGGCGAAGGGATTCGAGATCGTGGTAGGCACAGACGTAGTAAGGCCTTCTATGGCAGACTGGAGGGAGAAGTCAGACTTCGTCCTCGCAGACCGGGCCGCATGCCTGCGCAGCGGATCCTTCGACCTGGTGACGTTCAACCCTCCATACCTAGAAGGAGACGAGACTGGGGACGTAGCCGTCGAGGGCGGGAGGCGGCTGGAGGTGCCCAGAGCGTTCCTATCGGAGGCCTTCCGCGTCGTGAAGGGGGACGGGAAGGTGGTCTTCCTCGTCAACGGAGCCATGGACGTGGAGGAGGTGAGGGCGGCGTGTGGAGAATGGGGTTTCGGGCTCAGGCTGCTCACCTCGCACAGGGTCTTCTTCGAAGTCCTTTCGGTGTACGAGGCGGCCAGGAGGGCGGGGGAGGAACATGCCGCCAGATCGGAAGAGCGGAAGGCCGCTGTCGGGATGCACGGCCCGGGGTCGCCGGCGCCCATCGCGAGAGTCACCAACTAGCCCCGCTGCCAGATTCCATGCTCGTCTGGTGACAGGTCCATGGGCTGGCGCTCCCCGGGCCGCGCCTCTTCTCCCGGAGCCGTCCTGGGAAGGTCCAGAAGCGCGTTTCTTCAGGGGCGGACTGCATTGCCCGCGAAGCAAGGCGCTCGAGGGGCCCCCAGGCGTCGATCAGGTCACCTAAGCTGTTAGGGAGCGCCTTCATAGGGTGCGATTTCCAGTTCTGAGAATCGTCTTTCTGCGTTAAATATCCCCCCCATACCCTAACCCGTGCGGCCATGCTGAGACAGGTGACGCTGCAGGTGAAGGCTGAGAACAAGCTGCAGGGCATAGCAAGAGCTAACGGCGTAAAACTCGGCATCGTAGACTGCAAACCGTTCAACAAGACCGGGATGTCGCTCCTCCTCGAACTCAGGGGAAGGCCCAAGAGCGTCCGCGCCGCGGTGGCAGAGATCCGCAGGACGGAGGGAGTCAGGCAGGCGGTCGAGGGGGAGGTGGAGGGAGATTCGGTCCCGCTCCTGGTCGTGCTCTCCAGGCCGGTGACATGCAGGGCGTCGAACGACGCAGCCATCGTCTGCCTCGAGTGTCCCCTCAACACCGATGCTCAGCCCGCATCGTGGAAGTTCATAGTGAGGAAGACCGGGGATTTCAGGCAGGTGTTGTCGAAACTCGAAAAGGAAGGGGTGGATGCTAAGATCGAGGATGTCGCGCCCCTCGAAAGAAAGGCCACCCTTACCGACAGGCAGAAGGAGATAATGTCGACTGCCGTAGCTCAGGGGTACTTCGAATTCCCGAGGAAGATCAGCCTCACTGGCCTGAGCGGGCTGGTCGGCGTCAAGCCCTCGACGCTCAGCGAGATCCTGAGGAGCGCCGAGCGCAGGATTATGGCCAACGCCCTGAGCGTCCCGTTCCAGGAAGAATAGAAGGAAGGGCCAGAGCCTAGGGCGCGGTTCCCCTTCAGTGCGCGGAAGGGTGCGCCGGACATGCGAACTCTTTTGAAGCGTCCCCCCGCAGCTGAGTCCTCGGATTTTGAGCAGTTCGACATTGATGTCGCGGGTGAATCGCGTCATCCAGCAGGGTTACCTCGCGAAGTGGGTGACGGTGGGCCTGCTCATCGGCGTCATAGCCGGGGCGGGGGCGGTCGGATTCTACCTCGCAATCGAAGGCGTGAGCAACTACCTGCTGGGCGGGATAACGGGGTTCTTCCCTCCCAACCCCGCAGGCGAAGGGGCGGCCCCGGTCTCCGTCCACCCAGACTACCTGCTCATACCAGTCGCGACGATAATCGGAGGGCTCATCGCTGGTTTCCTGGTCTATCGCTTCGCCCCCGAAGCCGAGGGGCACGGGACGGACGAGGCCATCGCTGCCTTCCATCGGCACGATGGGAAGATACGCCGGAGGATCCCCCTGGTCAAGGCGGTGGCGTCAGCGTTCACAATAGGCTCCGGAGGGAGCGGGGGGAGGGAAGGGCCGACCGCCCAGATAGCCGCAGGCTTCGGGTCTTTCATCGGCGACGTCCTGAAGCTGCCGGTCAAGGACAGGCGCATAGCTGTCGCGGTGGGAATCGGAGCGGGGATCGGGTCCATTTTCAAGTCCCCCTTCGGCGGCGCCATACTCTCGGGAGAGATACTCTACAGCGGCGGCGACTTCGAAGTTGAAGCCCTGATACCCTCCTTCATCGCCTCCCCCATAGGATACATCATCTTCGCGTCTTACACGGGGTTCACCCCCATCTTCGGGAGCGGGCTGGCCTACAACTTCACCGACCCCAGGGGCCTGCTGATCTACGCCGCCCTGGGCATCGTCTGCGGGCTGGTGGGGAGGCTCCACACGGCGACCTTCTACTCGGTGAAGAGCCTGTTCGCCCGCCTGCCGCTCACGAAGTATCTCAGGCCAATGGTAGGCGCCGCGGTCGCGGGCGCCATCGGCGTATTCTTCCCCCAGGTGGTGGGTCTGGGATACGGGTTCGTCCAGATACTGATCGATGGGAGCGGTGTCACCGGGTTGGCGCAGGAGAACTTCACTCACCTCGCCATCCCCCTCTTGGTGTTCTTGGTGGCCGTTGTCCTGCTGAAGATCGTGGCCACGGCGTTCACAGTCGGCTCGGGCGGGAGCGCGGGGGTGTTCGCTCCGTCCCTCGTGATAGGAGGTTTCGTCGGCGCCGCTTTCTGGATGGTGGTCAACGCCCTCCTCCCAGGGTGGATCCCTATCCCCGCCCCCCTGGTCGTGGTCGGCATGATGGCCCTGTTCGGCGGGGTCGGGCGCACCCCCATCGCTGTAATGCTCATGGTCAGCGAGATGACGGGGTCGCTGAACCTCCTTGCCCCGTCCATGGTCGCGGTCGTGGCCGCGTACTTCGTGACCACCCCCAAGTACACCATCTACAGGAGCCAGGTCTCCAAGCGCTCCGACTCGCCCGCCCACAGGGGGGAGTACAACGTGCCGCTGCTCACCAAGATATTCGTCTCCGACGCCATGAACCGGTCCGTCATCACCCTCTCGCCGGGCGACTCCGTCGACGCCGCCTATCAGATGGTGGTCGAGAAGGGTCACCGTGGGATCCCCATCGTGGACGGAGAGAAGCTGGTCGGGATTGTGACGGTGAGCGACCTGCTGAGGATCCCACGAGAGAAGGCAGCCGCCACGCCGCTGAGGGACGTGATGACCCAGAGCGTCCTTGTCGCCCACCTGGACGACAACCTCTTCGTCGCCCTTGAGACTATGACCAACCATGGCATCGGGCGCCTTCCGGTGATCTCCAAGGACTCAGGGAGGCTGGTCGGGATAGTCACCAGGACCGACGTCATCAGGGCGTACGAGAGGTCGATGGACATGCTTTCGAAGTCGGAGCCCACCTGACCGAGCCGGGGCCCGGGCTCCCGGTCGGGATGTTACCGGTCTCTTAAGTTCACGTTCGACTGAGTGGGCATTGCGGCCTTCGGACCCCTCGTGACTCCGTCCGCTCCGGTTTCCGAGTCAGACGCTCTGAATGCTTTCGCCGCCGTCTACGTCCCACGCCGCGCCAACGACGAAGCTCGCCCTCGGCGAGGCTAGGAAGGCGACGACCGAAGCGATTTCCTCTGGTTTGCCGAATCTGCCAATCGGTAGCGGCGCGGCGTGGCCATCTAGGAACGCTTCGGCCTGGGCGTCGGAACCGTCCGTAAGTTTCCTCGCCACGTTCCGCCACAAGGACGTGTCGGTCCGCCCCGGACAGACGCAGTTCACGCGTATCCCGCTTCCGATGAGTCGCAGCGCCATCGAGTTCGAGAATGAGATGAGGGCGGCTTTTGAGGCGCTGTAGTCCACCATGTGCATCCGCGCTCGACGTCCCCAGACAGAACTGATGTTCACAATCGCGCCGCCTCCCTGTTTCTTCATCACGGAGACGACGGCCCGAGTGAAGCGTACGGCTCCCAGCAGATTGATGTCGAATGCGTACTTCCAGTCGGCATCGTCGAGGTCCTCGGACTTCAGCGCCAACGTCCCCGGCGAGAGGTCCCCGGCGTTGTTCACCAGCACGTCGATTCGGCCCAGGCGGCGCTGCACTTCCTGAACAACCTCGGGGACCCGATTTGCTTGAGTCACGTCTACCGGAACGACGACCGGGCTCCCTCCTCCGGATCGAATAATCTGAGCCCGCACTTCCTCCAACGCCTTCGAATCCCGGGAGCAGAGAGCCACCGAAACGCCCTCGGCCGCTAGCCGCTCGGCGATAGCACGCCCGATGCCGCGACTGGCCCCCGTGACCAGGGCGCTCTTCCCCGACAGCCCGAGGTCCACGGCGGCGTTCAAAGGCGGGTGCATCGCCTTAAGCCTGTCGATGACACTCCGTAGGACGCCCGAAGCGAAAACAGCATCAACTGGCACGAAATCGAAGACCGCTCCTTGCGGTCAGGCGGTCCCTTATGCCTGACTCGGCGGGGCGGTCCAGGAGGTTTGCCGCTCCGGGTTCGCCTTCTGCCAAGTGCACCAAATGGAGAGTCCATCATGCTCTGCGGGCCTGGTCGGATTCACTCGGAAGAGCCGAGACGCTGTCGTCTCATCGGGATTCACGTAATCTTCTAAGCGGGCCTACTTGGATTCGAACTCGTTCTAAGCGAATCCTAATCCGGGCCCGGTGGGATTCGAACCCATGGTCTCCGAGGGCGATGCCTCTTCAGCTCCGAAGGCTGACGCCTTAATCCGTGCTAGGCTACGGGCCCACTGAGGCCGGCCGGCGCCGGCTAATTAAGCCATGGAGGCGGCGATGGTTTCTTCGAAGGGGGGGACCACCAGCCCCCTCTCTGTGATCATCGAGGTGACCAGCTCTGGAGGGGTCATGTCGAAGGCTGGGTTCGACACGGGGACGCCTTTGGGGGCTATCCTCCTTCCGCGGATCTGCACCACCTCCTCCGCCCCCCTCTCCTCGATTGTGACCTGGTCGTGGGCCCGCTCCAGGTCGAAGGTGGACCGAGGGGCGGCCGGGTGGAACGGTATTCCATGCCTCCGGGCGAGGACTGCCTCCTGGTACGTCCCAATCTTGTTGAAGACATAGCCGTCCCTGGTTATCCTGTCCGCCCCCACTACGACTCTGTCGACCCTGCCCAGGCTCATCATGTAGCCAACGGCGGTGTCAGGGATCAGTGTGCACGGGATACCGTCGCGGGCTAGCTCGAAGGCGGTCAGGCGCGCCCCCTGAAGGGCCGGCCTGGTCTCTGGGACCAGCACCTTGACCAGCTTCCCCTGCTCTACGGCCGCCCTGATCACCCCCAGCGCGGTGCCGTAGCCTACGGTCGCCAGCGACCCTGCGTTGCACTGGGTGAGGACGGTGTCGCCGTCCCGGATGAGGTCGGCGCCCACCCCCCCGAGCTTCCTGTTTGTCGCCACGTCCTCGTCCTCCATGCGCTTCACTTCGGATTCGACATCTTCCTTTGCGCGCTTCGCCGAAGTCGAGGCCCTGGCCTTCGCCAGGACCCTGTCGATGCCCCAGAACAGGTTCACTGCCGTTGGTCTGGTAGAACGAAGCATCGCGGCGCTCTTCTCAAGGTCGCGGACGAGCCCGGGCAGGTCCGTGGCCCTGGACCTGCGTGCGGCCAGCGCCAGCCCCATGGCCGCGGCCACCCCGATGGCAGGGGCGCCCCGGACCACCATGGTCCTGATGGCGGACGCTACCTGCTCCGGGGTTGTGTAGACCACGTAGGAGAACCTGTTGGGGAGGGCGGTCTGGTCGATCATCCTCACCCGACCGTCGTCCCAGGTCACAGTCCGGAGCGTGAAGAAGCCAGCCACACCGACGAACGCGTTTGAGCCCGCTAAAGGGTTTCCGGGGGCGTCCCCCAATCATCTTCAAATAGAGTCGGCCGGGCGTCCGGAACCAGATGCAGGAAGGCGGCCCAGGGGAAGAAGACATTAGACCGTACAGCGCGGTAATTGAGGACGGGACGGTGAGGGTGGTCGACAGAGAGCGATTCGGGGAGCTCGAGGAGTCTGGATACGGCACCAGGGAAGGGCGCCACCTGTCTCTCCGCGACTACGAGGCGCTCTACCTCCTCTATGCAGGGAAGCTGGAGCTGACCGAGTCGGGCAAGAAGGTGGGCTTTGACAAGCTCGCGGAGCTCTCCCAGAAGAGGTCAGGGGACTCCTGGACGAAGTTCATCATCTACAGGGACCTTAGGAGCAGAGGGTACGTCGTGAGGGAGGGCTTCGGGTTCGGGACCGACCTCCGGGCCTACGAGCGCGGGGACTACCCCAAGAAGCCCGCGAAATATGTGGTCTTCGCCCTCGACGAAGGCATCGAGAAGGGGATGTCAGAGCTCCAGCAGTCGGTGAAGGAGATGGCCAAGATGGGGAAGGAGGCCATAATCGCGGTGATCGAAAGGCGGGGAGAAGTGATCTACTACAAGGTCAGCAGGGCCAGGTTCTGAGCCCATGGACTCGGGGGGAGCGTTCAAGCTCATCAGGCCGATCAACTGCGCCATGATAGGGTTCGCAGTGATAGTCGGTGCCTTCGTGTCTAGGCCGCCGGTGATCCCGGCACCCCAGCTCGCCCTCGGGTTCCTGACCGGGTTCTTCATCTGCGCCTACTCCATGGTGGTCAACGACGTCTACGACGCCGACGTGGACAGAGTCAACAGACCCGGGAGGCCGATACCGAGCGGGAGGGTGTCTATGCAAGATGCAAACAGGCTCTCCGCGGCAGCCCTGGCGGCGGGACTGGCATGCTCGGTCCTGTCGCTCAACCCCCTCGCAGTGGCCCTGGCCGTCGCCTATGCCTTCCTCTCGTGGCTGTACAACAGCAGAGCGAAGAAGACCGGCCTCGCCG
This sequence comes from Nitrososphaerota archaeon, assembly GCA_029785615.1. GTDB lineage: Archaea > Thermoproteota > Nitrososphaeria > Nitrososphaerales > Gagatemarchaeaceae > UBA183. The sequence goes on along the minus strand of JAFLZH010000006.1, from coordinate 28,255 downwards.
GCAACGTCATAGTGGCGTCGTCCCTGGCGATCCCGTTCATCTACGGCGGAGCGGTGGCAGGCGGGGCCGTGATCGGCTCGCTTCTCCTCATGATGGCCCTCACCGCTTTCTTCTCCGGGGTGGGGAGGGAGGTGGTGAAGGCAATGGCAGACGTGGAAGGGGACGCCAAGAGGAACATCAACTCCGTGGCCCGGAGCCGGGGGCTGGCTTTCGCGTCCTGGGTGGGTGCCATCTTCTTCATACTGGCGGTTTTCACGAGCTGGGTGCCCCTCCTGACCGGCCTCGCCAACGAGGTGTACTCCATCGGGGTGGTCGTGCCGGACGCGATATTCGCCTACCTGGCCGCAGCCATAGTCTACAAGCATGAACCGTCCAACGCCCTGCGCGTGAAGAATATCGCCCTGGCCGGGATGACCGTCGGACTCCTGGTCTTCATCGGGGGCGCCCTCTGAGCATGTGGACGGAGAAGCACAGGCCCAGGAGTCTGGAGGAGATGGTCGGCAATGAGGAGGCCAGGGCCAAGCTCGTCCTCTGGCTCAAGAAGTGGAAGCCTGGCGCCAGGGCTGCGCTGCTGCTCGGCCCTCCGGGGACGGGGAAGACCACGAGCGTCCACCTGGTTGCGGAGAAGCTCGGGTATCAGCTGATAGAGCTGAATGCGAGCGACGCGCGGACCAAGGACAAGCTGTCCAAGAAGGTGGGCGAGGCCATGGCGAGCTCCAGCCTGCTCGAAGGGTCGACGGCGATATTCCTCGACGAAGTGGACGGGCTCGCAGGGAGGGCGGATTACGGGGCGACAGACTTCATCAAGGACGCAGTCAAGAGAAGCGGGGTGCCGTTGCTGATGGCGGCCAACGACCCCGCCTCGGACGAAGTGAGGAAGCTCGGGACGGCCACGACGACGATTGAATTCAGGAGAGCGGACGACCAGGCAGTCCTGAAGCGGCTGCAGGCCGTCTCCAAAGCGGAGGGGCTGCGGATGGGGGACGACGAGATGGCCAGGATAGCGAGGGCGGCGAACGGCGACCTGAGGGCCGCGGTCAACTTCCTGCAGTCGGGGATCGCTGCCCAGAAGGACGAAGAGGTGACGGCCGCGGAGTCGGTGAACGCGTTTTTCGACGCGCCGGACGAAAAGGCGGCGCTGAGGGCGCTCCGGGCCTACCCTGGCCAACCCAGGGAGAAGATGCGCGACCTGTTCACTGCCGTGACGAGGTCCAGGGTCCACGAGGAGCGGAAGGCTGCGGCCCTTGAGGTCCTCTCCAGGGCCGACGTTGTCATGGGGAGGATGATGCGCGGGAAAGACTGGAGGCTCCTGAGGTACCTCGACTCTATGCTCGCGGCGGAGCTCTGGAAGGCGCTGGGGGACGGAGGGCCGCGGTACACCCTCGACGCAGTCCCCTGGCCACTGCAGCTTCGGATATGGAACGACTCGAAGAAGCTGAAGGACATAGCCCTGCTCGCGGGGAAGCGGCTGGGGACGAGCCAGAAGGGATTCCTGGTCCGAGACATGCCCTTCGTCCTGCTGCTCTGCGCCGACAGGGGTTTCAGGGAAGGCCTGGTGAGGAGCCTCGAGCTGGAGGAGAACTATGACGTCTTCCTGGCAAAGGAAGCGGCGAAGCCGCCCAGGCGCTAGTTGAACGGGAGCGATTCGGCGAAGCCGCCCACGTCCTTCCAGTCGGCGTAGAACCTGGCGAGAGCGCCGGCGAGGGGGCTCGCCGGGTCGACCCTGAATATCCTGATCCTGTTGAAGCGCTTCTCTGTGAGTATCCCTGACCGTGTGAGGAACTCGAGGTGGCGGGACGCCGCTCCGTGTGAGAGCCCCGCCCTCCTGGTTATCTCCGAGATATTGAGCTCCCCTGTCTCTAGCATTATCGTGAGCACCTTGGTCCTGCCGTAGGATGACAGCAGCTTCTCAAGCTCTAACATCTGCGAGCATCCCCTTCTCGAGCTCTCCCATCAGCTCCTTGGCCGAGACCAGAGACAACCCTATCATGGTCGTCCGCCCTCTCACCCCCTTTCCTGAGAGCTGCGTCTCGATGATCCCCTTCCTCGACAGCTCGTTGACGTCGCTCCACACCTGTGTGTGGCGGTACGCGGTCACGTTCATCCCCTCGCAGATGGCAGAGTAGCTCTTCTCAACTTCCCCTATGGTGACATAGGTCGAGCTCCCGTTCTTCAGGAGCGAAGAGATGGCCATGAGCAGCAGCTTCTGGTGGGCGGTCAGGTAGGACAGCTCCTCCTTTCTCAGCTGCGGCGGGAGCGAAGCCTTGGCAGACCTTACGTGCTCGGGCAGCACGCGGGGAGACCCGGAGTCATCAGCCAGCTTCCCCGCGCGCCAGACCAAGTCCAGCGCGTAGCGGGCGTCCCCGTAGGTCCCGGCTATGTCTGCGGCCAGCTGGACGACGTCGTCGTCGATGGCGCCGTCGCTGAACGCCTCGCTGCGCGAGTTCAGGATGTCAGCGAGCTGCTCCGACGGGTAGCTTTCGAGGGCGATCTCGTTCCATTGGAGGGAACTCAGCGTGCTCAGGTCGACCTTCTTGAGGTAATCCGTCGTCTTCGATATGAGCAGCGACGAGAGGACCTGGGCCCCCGGCGCCATCTCCCTGAGCCTGGTTATGGTGTAGAGCGACCCTGGATCTGACAGCACAAGCGAGTCCACTTCGTCGAAGGCTATGACGAGGTGCATCCTGTTGCTCCTCAGTTCCTCGACCAGCGCGGCGAGGAGCTCCTCGAAGCTGTAGCCGCGGGTCGGATAGTTCTGCCCCAGCGACTTCAGCGACTTCACCATGATGGCCTGGAGGGTCCTGTCTATCCTGCAGTTGACGTGCACAGCCTTGACCAGGTTCCCGTGAAGCGCTGCCTTCCTAGGGAGCGACTCCAGCAGTAGCTTCTTCGCCAGCATGGTTTTCCCTGAATTGTGAGTTATGGTGAAATCATCCAAAAGATACCGCTGGTCTGAATCTACTCTGAAGCCGAAGTACTCCTCCTCCCCCAGAGGTTCGAGCGTGAATCCTGTCCTCAAGACAGACTCTTGTTTCCGTTGCATGGCCTGCTTCATCTGGACTCTGGTGGGAATCCTAGAAAGATCGCCTGAGATGCCAACCCTGTAGCGCAGTCCTTCGTGGCCAAGTCGATCACGGGGGCGCTTCGCCCTGACGAAGGCATAGAACCCAAGACTTCTCGAGACGAATGCGACGTCCTCGGCCAACCTTTTCGACTTTGTGATGAAATCAAAACATCCGCTTGCCAAGTTGCCATCTGTGTCGAGCAATCCAGCCAATACCTCCAGGCGCGTCTCTCTCGAACCAAACTTGTACTGGCGCGGAATGAACTTCGAGTCGGATGTTGCTTCGAAGAGTCCCAGTGCCATCAGATCTCTGGCGATTCCACTTGTCAGTGTTTGCCCGCCTGTTCGCCCCGCAGCCAGCACGTATTGCTGTGCATTGCCTGCTGGATGGTGTCGCACTGACGGCGCGTATCTTTCCGACTCGTCTCTCACGATGGCTGGTATCTCTGGATCTGAAGTGAGGCCGATGTTGCCATGGGTGCGTCCTCCGTCTCCCAAATACACGCCGAGAAGATGCGGGTCGACCGGCCCTTCTGGCACCTTAGGAAAGTCGACCCCCGTTCTAGCCAGCTTGTAGAGCGCTCTGGGACCGACGAACCGCTTCGGAAGCTCCAACAACTCGCTTATCGGGACGTCTTTGATGACCCCCTCGGCGTCTTCGGAGGGCTTGCGCGGGCTCGTCCTCAGGCGGGTTTGTATTACTGTCAGTATATGGTCTTCGGAGACCACGAATGGCTTCCCTTTGACTGGCCGGACCTCGACCATCTTCCCAAAACCATGTACTGTTTCTAGGACACTTCTGGGAGCGCTATCTGGGCCCATCAACAAGTCTCCCTGAACCACGTCTTCGACGCGTTTCATCGAACCGTCGAACATCAAAACGAGCTGCCCCTTTCTGTGGCAGCCCACTGGTCCGGTTATCATGGCAATCTGGCTGGCCTTGGAGGCGTTCTGCGCGACGCCCTGGAAGTAGAGCTCGAGCTTCTTCAGCTGTGCCTCGCGGTGAGGTATCTGGTGCGGGAGGTACTCCTGGAGGAGGATGGCTTCGTCCCGGAAGACAGAGCGCGGGAGTGTCATGAGAGCGTCTTGATTCCCCCAATTTCTCTTATAACCTTAGTCGTGCGCTCAACAGGACTACAGATAGAGGGTTCGCCGAAAGTGTTCTGGCAAAGTGGAAATAAGCCGGAGGAAGACCAAGAGCGTTGAAGGCGGTCAGGTTCCACAGCCACGGCGGCCCCGAGGTGCTGAAGTACGAGGAGGCCCCCGACCCTGTTCCGACCGCGGATGAAGCGCTGGTGAGGGTGAAGGCGTGCGCCCTCAACCACCTGGACATATGGGCGCGGAACGGGCTGCCGAACGTCGAGATCCCACTGCCGCATATCTCAGGGAGCGACATTGCCGGGGTGGTGGAGAGGGTCCCGGCCGAAGAGAAGGAGCTCGCCGCAGGGGACGAGGTGATAGTCAACCCCGGGATGGGGTGCGGGCGGTGCGACAGGTGCCTCTCTGGTAGAGACGACCAGTGCAGGGACTACACCATAATCGGGTATGGGGTTGACGGAGGATACGCGGAGCTGGTGAAGGTCCGCAGGACCCACCTGCTCAGGAAGCCGGAGGAGATGTCGTTGGAGGAGGCCGCTTCATTCCCCCTGGTGTTCGAGACGGCGTACCACATGTTGGTAGCGAAGGCGAAGGTCGCCCCCGGCGACACCGTCCTCGTCCTCGGTGCCAACTCTGGGGTCGGCTCGGCGGCCATCCAGGTGGCCAAGCTGTTCGGTGCGAAGGTAATCGCGACAGCAGGCGACCGGGACAAGGCCGAGAGGGCGCGCGCACTCGGCGCCGACGAGGTGGTGGACCACTACTCCCAGGACGTCCTTGCCGAGGTCCGACGGCTCACCGGTAAGAGGGGGGTCGACGTGGTGGTCGAGCACGTAGGAAGGTCTACCTGGCAGGGGAGCGTGAGGGCGCTCGCGAAGGGGGGGAGGCTGGTCACCTGCGGGGCGACCACAGGGGCCGAGGTGACTACCGACCTCAGGTACGTATACAACAGGGAGCTCACCATCTACGGGAGCTTCATGGCTGGCATGGGCGAGCTGCTGGAGGTGGTGAAGCTGTTCAGGTCCGGGAGGCTGAAGACGGTGGTAGACAAGGTGTACCCTCTGGCGGAGGCGAGCGCAGCCCAATCTAGGATGGAGTCGAGCAGGCACTTTGGAAAGATAGTCCTGAAGGTCTAGGAGACTATCTCGTAGGAGTGCGAGATCTTCGCGGTGGGCTGTATTGTGGCGCCCACGCTGCAGAACTTCTCGGTGCTGTCTTTTATCGCCTCTTCCACGTATCTCCTCTCAAGGCCGACCCCGGAGAGGACATACTTGATGTGTATGGAAGTCCAGGGCTTCGGGAGGCCGTGCTCGGGCCTTTCCCCGGAGATGAATATCCTAAGCGAAGCCAGGTTCTGCTTTCTCTTCTTGAGTATGGCCACTATGTCCATCCCCGTGCAGGCGCCCAGGGAGGTGAGGAGGGCTGTCATCGGGCTGATCCCCTTGGGCGCGCCTTGCACGGCGTCGAAGACCACTGTGTGGCCCGACGCGTCGGAGCCAAGGAAGACGTTGTCTCCGCTCCAATCGACCTCCGCCTTCCACTCGCCTTCACTCAACCTCTATCGCCGCCGGCTTCGACTTCGATTCGACTCCCCCCTTCTCTATGAAACTCCTCCGCGTCCATCGCGCCCTCGCTTCGGCGAAGAGTCCGTGTCGCCCAGGGCCCAGAGAAGAGGCAGGGAACGCAAACTCCTTCTCCACGTCGAGCATCTTGGACTTCGCGTCCTCCACGTTCCGGGGTATCTTGGGAGGGCCGCCGTCTTCGGGCATGATCATCGCCCAGATTCGGTAGGGAAGGTCGGGGTCGCGGCTCCAGTAGAAGCTAGCCCTCCGGACCTCCTTCTTGATTTCCTCAAGCTTCCGGGGTCGGACCCCCCCGCTCGCGCTCAGGGTGAGCCTGAGGGTGAGTGGGAGCCTCTTGTCGAAGTCCTCCCAGGCGACCGTCCAGACGTCGGGGTTGAAGGCCTCCCTCAGCCCCCCTACGATCCTGTAGGCGACGTTGACCTTCACGGTGTCCCCTGAGGCGTAGCTCTTCTTGTCGGTGACGAGGTGCACCCGCTCGATCCGGGTAGGCGGCCACTCGTACTCCTCCCGCCTGTCTTTCAGAGACAACGGAGCCGGGCGGGCTCCGCAGGCGGTTTAAAGTTTGATGCGCCCTCAGGGGGCCCGTTCGGAGAGCCGCGCCGGGAGTCTGGGGGCGACCGCCTCGGAGAGCGCCACCCTGAACGAACAGACCTCGTCCCCGTCCGTCAGGCACTGAACCTCGCTCACGTCGAAGGCCTTGCTGAAGGTCCCTGACATGAACCCCCGGAGGTGCGCCCTGAAGAAAGCGCTCCTCCTGTGGAGGTGCTGCTTCGCGTTCGACTCGCACTCGAAGAGCGACTTCGCGTTTACCACAACGGGAAAGTCGGAAGTCTTACCTCGCTCTATCGATACGTCTGCGTAGCCCAGGGCAGAGTAGGTCCCGATCAGTTCGTCGAGCTGGTCGACTGCGAACCTCGCCCCGAAGTCTTCCACGATTTCCTTGGCAGAATGCCGACCCATGGCTTCCGCCATCTGGTCGATTATGGTCGCGGCTCCCGTACCGAAGACAGCCCAAAGTCTGTTCAGCATCTCGTTGAGCGCGTCCGCTCTCATCAGAATGCCCCTTCGGCCCGCCCACTGCACGGGGAAGTGCTGCTTGTCTACCATGAACCCGTCTTCGGCTGCGATGGCTTCCACAGACTGGATCTGATCCATGGCCTGCAGCGTCCTCCTCAGGTCGGAAAGACCCCCTTCCGCGTCGGTGATGTCAGCGAAGAAGCTCAGGGTAGCCGTGCGTGACCGCCCGGGCGCGGTGAAGAACCCCGTGAGGACGTTCACATTGCAGTCGCTTACAGCCTGACTGCAGCTGGCCAGGGCCCCCTTCTCGTTCCTGATTCTGACGACCACTTCCGCCAACCTTCGGCCGGGAGCATGCTCCCAGATTTCTACTTCCTTAGGATAACGCATGGGAGATTAGCCTTACCCCCGATGCATATTCTTAATAAAGCCTACCATCGCGGGCCGGCTCTATGCTGGTGGAAGGGCGAGCGGAAGCGAGATATCAAAGCTATGGATTTGGAATCTACACCCCTTAAATCCGGACGGCAGGCAAAGCACCCTGGAACCCTGGAGGGGAACATGACAGTAGTGGGACAGGAAGTCGACAGCACCAACGTCAGGACCGTACAACTCGTGAAGCTGCTATCTGAGGTCGGCCCCAACGTCCCAGAGATATCGAGGAGACTGGGTCAGTTCAAGGAGTCTGTGCGCTACAGGTACAAGGAGAAGATCGTCAAGCGCGGGATAGCAATCCAGGCGGCCGTCGACCACGAGAGGCTCGGCCTGAGGAGGATGATGGCCGTAGCCGACGTGTCCGAGCCCTACAGAGGCTACGCCCAGGCTGTCTTTGCGGCCATGCACGAGCTATGCTATGTCGTCGGGTTCGCGAAGACCCTGGTGAGCGGCGAGCATGTGGTCAACTTCAGCGTCCCTGCTGAACACGTCTCGGCGGTGCGTGGCCTTCTCAGAGGACTTGAAGAGATGGGGATGTTCTCCCGTCTCGAAGTCTTCGAGTTCGACTGGTTCCGTACGGTCCCCATGAAGCCAGAGCGCTACGACTTTGACACGGGGAGGTGGGATTTCGACTGGCAGGGGACGGGCCCTGACGACTTCCAGTCTGCCGCCGCGGTCCCGTCGGAGAAGTGCAGGTTCGACCATGTCGACCTGCTGATCATGAAGGAGCTCCAGATGGACGCGAACAAGTCCCTCAAGGAGATGTCGGACAAGCTGAAGGTCAACTACAAGAAGCTGGCGTGGCACTATTCGTCGCACGTCATCGCCAGGGGGTTGATATCGGGATACACGGTCAACTGGATGGGGACGAGGTACGACTACACCCTCGAGAAGGCGCTTCACCGTAGGCACCGGTATTTCGCCGTAGACCTATTCGCCAGGGGACCCAGCGAACTCGAAGCGATGTCCCTCAGACGGGGGATCGACCGGCTCCCGTTCCTCTGGGGGGAGGCCGGCGGCGGCAACTACTTCGCAGAATTCGCTTTCCCCGTCGACAACGTGGTCGAGGCCCTCCAGTACATCGGGCGCGTCACCCACGGGGTCAGGGACAGGATGAGCATCCATCCCATCGACCAGTCGGAAGCAGCCCGGTTCACGATCGCCTACCAGCTGTTCGACTCGACCGCGAAGCGGTGGACCTTCGATGCAGAGAGCCTGCTGTCGAAGTTCGAACGGTTGATGGTCCAGATAAAAGCAGGGGTCAGCTAGGAGGTCTAGCTGACACCGAAGCCGCCGATTATCTCGAGCGGCCCGACTTTCAGGCCCAGCGACGCAAAAACAATGCTTGCGCCGGTCAGGGCGAGCATCCCGTAGCGGATTTTCTCGTCCAGAGTCATGTCGGCAGCCGTGGCGCGCCTTGGCTTTTAAGAATGAGCCTATGCATGACGGCGAGACTGATGTGTCAAGCGAAATCCGATTCTTGTTCTTGGCGAGGGTCTCTTGGGGTGTAGCGTCAACTTCTAAATAAGAACCGTCATCCATCGCACGCGAGTCAAGCTGGCCTCCCATCCGATCGAGAAGCACCCTCACATCCCTGCCCGCAACATCCTAGACAGGGTTGTGCTTGGAGGGAGCGACGGGGCGATAGAGGGGGTCGCGATGACCTCGGCCCTGAACGGGGCCGGGCTGCCATTTGGGACCATTGCGGTCGCAGGGTTCGCATTCGCCCTCGCGGGCGCCCTGTCGATGTTCTTCAGCAGCTACCTCTCCCGGAGGTCGGAAGTGGACTCACTGAGGATTGACATGGAAAGGGAGAAGATGGAGATCGAGACGGAGCCCGATGAGGAGAAGCAGGAGATGGTTGGCCTTCTCAGGAAGGACGGCTACGACGAACGGGAGGTCGAGGTGATTATGGGGAGGCTGACGAAGGACAAGGACCTCTGGTTGAGGGAGACGCTCCGGAGGGAACTGCGCGTGGACGCAGAGGTAGCCAACGTGGACCCCTATACCCACGCGTTCGCCGCCGGCGTGGCGTTCTTCCTGCTTTCCATGCTCTCGGTCTCCCCGTACCTCTTTTTGCTCCCCAGAGCGGTGGCGCTCGGGGGATCCGTGACCCTTTCCCTCCTTGCACTTTTCGCCCTCGGGTCCAGGGCGTTCATCCCGCAGAACTTCAGGCCGAAGTCTGGGCTCGAGTCCGCGGCGGTGGGGGCGTTAGCCGCCCTCCTGCTCTACGTCATGGGGACGCTGCTCTCGGCTCTCTGAAAGGCGACCCGCAAGTTGCCGAAAGGAGCCGAAGTACAAGTTTGGGGGGAGGGTGTAGGGACACCGAATCGGAACCGCGCGGCCCCTGGAGCGACCGGAAAGGACTTTGGTTAGGGCCCGGCCCCCCAGGGAGTGAAGAGGCTCGACCTGGGGAAGATTCCAATCAGGGTCCTGAACGACACAGTGCTGAAGCTGACGGGAGCGGGATCGGACAAGTTGGTGGCTCCGGCCCGGGCGGGGCTCGACTTCGCGGCAGTCAAGGTCGGGGCTAAGTTCCTGGTGGCGTCGGCGGACCCGATAACGGGGGTTTCGGCGGATATAGGCACCTACGCCGTGAGGGTGAGCGCCAATGACGTGGCCACCAGCGGCAACATGCCGCAGTTCGCCGAGGTCGTCATACTCCTTCCGAGGGGCTCTTCAGAATCGGACCTCGCCAAGGTCGCCAGGCAAGTCCACGAGGCAGCCAAGGAGCTCGGGGTCACCGTACTGGGCGGGCACACCGAGGTCGCCCCCGGCGTCGACCACCCCATCCTAATGGTGACGGTGTTCAGCCTGGTGGACAGGTTTGTCACCTCGGGGGACGCCCGGGAGGGAGACACCCTAATGATGACGAAGACCGCGGGCCTGGAAGGGACAGCGGAGCTGGCACGGGAGCATAGGTTCACCGCAAGGGAGGTCCCGGCCTCCGCGCTCAAGAGGGCGAGACGATTCATCGATGAGGTCGACATAACGAAGGAGGCCGTGGCTTCATTTGGAACCGGAGCGGTCCACGCGATGCACGACTGCACCGAGGGGGGTGTCGTCGGCGCGGCCTTCGAGATGTCGCTGGCCTCCGGCGTCGGATTCGTGCTCGACGAGGCGGCGGTCCCTGTGGCCCCCGAGACCAGGCTGATATGCGACGCCCTCTCCATCGACCCCCTTCGGCTCATCGGCTCGGGTTCGCTGCTTCTGGCGGTGGCGCCTGGAGCAGAGGCTCAGGTGGAAGAGGCGTTGCTGGGGGTGTGCAAGGTCTCCAGGGTCGGGTCATTCTTGAAGGGCGGAAGATACGTGGCCGGGAGGGACGGCGCGAAGCGGGCGCTGCACGAAGCCCCTCAGGACGAGCTATGGAGAGTGCTCTCGCGGAGTCGACGCCTGAGGTAGCGGTTTTCCCCCACCGTCAGGGCTCCACTTTGCTGATGACTGGAGGACCCAGGCGAACTTCTTCTGCAGAGACTTGCTGTAGACTTTCGCCCAGTCGAGGCCGACGTAGTCGCACCAGGCCTTGTAGACCCTGGGGTCGATGTAGTTCTTCATCGACGTGTTGAGGTTGTAGTTCTTGGTCCGCTCATAGAACTCGAGCTCCCTCTTCAGCTTGGGGATGCGCTTGACGTCGTTTCTGGCGATGGCGTCTTCGAGCTTCTGCTGCTTCTTCCTGTGCGCTTCATCCCAGGTCTTCGGAGGGGTCCTCTGGTGGTTGCAGAAGACCGCCGCCTGAAGGTTCGCCTCCTTAGCGTGGTAGAGCTTGTCAAGGTCGTCAGCTTCCCTCAGGTCCTCGGAGCCCAGGTAGTCCTTCGTCCTCGCCGTGGCGTGGTAGGTCCTGAACACCTTCGCTGTGACCCCGGGGACGGTGGAGGAGAGGAACTGGTTGACCATGCTGGAGGTGACGTCGTGGAATATCTCGTCCCCGAGCTTCTTCCCGGCCATGAACTCGAGGAGGTTCCTCACGACCGACGGGGGCAGCTCTTCGGACTTGTTCCAGGCGACCGAGTCCTTCCCCAGGAACTTGAACTCCGCCATGTTCCCTCTCAGGCTTACGTGCTCCACCCTCAGAGTGCTGGCACCCACGGTGTCCGCCTCGTCTTCATCCTTCTCGTCCCCCACCCTCATGCCGAGTGCGTCGATCAGATAGCAGACCGTGGCGACCTGCCTGGCCTTTTCGGCCTTTGAGTCCAGGTCTCTCCGTATCCTGGCCCTGATCCTTTCGAGATTGGTACCCACCTTCCTGGCGTTGTCATACTTCGCTTTGCTGCGTGACTGCTGCAGTGGCGAGCTCTCGTGCAGCCACACGTACTTCTCCTTGTCAGTAAGCTTGTCCATCCACTTGGCCATCCACATCGAGTTGTGGTCGTTCACCACCTCCTTCCAGGCCCCCGGCGGCACCGGGGAACCCTCTCCGAGGTTGAGGACCACGTCCTCGGGCTGCACCCTGGGCTTCCACCGCCCCCGCAGCGGGTGCTGCCCCCTCCCCATGAAGAGCCCCGGGGGTTCGACCATCCAGTTCGCGATGTCCACCTCCTTCCCGTCGAGGATTGCCTTGCCGTACTTCGCCTTCAGGGCTTCCCTGCGCTCCTTCCTCGACGCCGCCTGCGCCTTCTTCTCTTCCTTGGACATCCCCTCCTTGGCCGCTTTCTCCATGTCGACCTTCCGGTAGAACTTCGAGAAGCCCACCTCTTCGAACTTGATCCCCCTGTACCGGTCTGGGAGTTGCTTTACGAAGTCAGACATGAAGTTGGACCGGAAGACCGGGTCCTGGACGTATGGCGTTTCTTTCTTCTTGGCGAAGTTGTAGGCCATCTCTTCCGCCAGGGGCGAAAGTGCGACATCCCCGCCGCCAACAGAGACCGTCAGGCCCTCTGGGACGTAGGGGTCGGGAAAATTCACTCCGCTGTGAGAAAGCGTCTTCCAGTAGGCGCTCATGAACCGCTGTCCGGTTTCCCCTCCTCGTGTATTAAAATCCATACCGGCTTTCTGCTGATGCGGTTACGATGGTTAAATAAGAAGCCAGGCTCCTGCGGTTCCCGAACATGTGGATCGACTACCAGGGGTCGAACCCCGCCCGATTGAAGAGCCCGGCGATGATCGTCGCGGTCTCGACCTCGATGCCCCAGTATCGGGCCCTCTACTCCCAGGCCAGGGAGCTGGCCGATTACATGCTGAAGAAGATGAAGTTCCAGAGGATCGGGACGGTCAGGTCCTCCGCGTTCCTCCCCGAGGTCCTACTTCGGGACGAAGGGATATCGACCCTTCCGGAGTGCGGCCTGTACCTGAGCAGGGGGAAGCACGACACCCTCCTCTTCGCCGGGGATTCGAGCCCCATGGACGAGCAGTATGAGTTCACGGAGTTCCTTCTGGAGAAGGCAGAGGCCTTGGGGGTGAAGGAGCTGTATTCGGTTGGCACGAGGTGGGCAGAGAACCCACTGCCGGCGGAGGCGGACCCTCTGGCGCTGGGCTTTGCGACCGACGCAGTCGGGGTGGCCAAGCTCCGGAAGAACGCCGTGAAGATTCTGGCGGAGGAACCGGCGCCATTCTTCGCTTCGATGGTGGTGGCCATGGCGAAGGATTACGGGATGAGAGGGTACAAGCTCTCTGTTGACCACGGGGAGCCGAGCCCCCACGTCAGGTCCGTCGCGAAGCTGCTCGAGGTTCTCAGCAAGATGGCGGGATTCCAGGTGGACCTTGACGAGTTGAGGTCAAAGGCCCTCCCCGTCCTACCGTCCCGCCAGTCTGGGAACAGTTCCATCTACCATTAGACGGGCGTTGGCGGCTCGCCGCCGTCGGATGTCCTACGGGTGGAAAGCCCGCCGGACCCGGCTGACTCATGGCATGGGGGGCGACGGTCCCATCCCCCGATGTGCGGCAGACTAGGCCCTTTTGGCCAGCCTTCTCCCGGCGATGGCCAACGCCAGCCCGACCCAGTATGGGAGATAACCTAGGACCGGGCCGAGGCCCCCCAACCTGTACGCCGAATACCCGAACCCCACGATGAGTCCCAGGAACCCTGCCCCACCCCCAAGCCAGATCAAAGTTTTCCCCGCCGTAGTGTGGCGGAAGACGATGCCCAGGCCGCCGGCCATGACCGTGACTCCCCCCAGCGCTATGACTCCTTCAAGGAGGGTTATTGCCAGCAAGGCGGCGCTCGCGTATACTCCGCTCAGGAGTGCTGCCATCCGCGGTTCGGCGTAGCCGAGCGCCGTATAGAGGAAGCCTCTCGACGAGTAGCCGCTGGCGAGCATGAGCGCGCCCCCGGTCAGGGCGAGAGCGCCCGCGAGATATCCCCTGACCCTCATCCTCTCGTTTTCTCGTCGGGCCGATAGAATAGCGTTTCGTCCGACGGCACCGGGTCGCCAGGCCCACGCTATGTTTATCCGTGTGGCGCGCCGCGTGGGTCGACCAATGCGCCTCGCGAACACCGACCGGCAGCTGCAGAGTACGCTCGATTGGGCGCTTGACAGGATGCGACAGAAGGGATATGCTGTGAAGTCCAAGGTAACCCTCAACGTCGAGCCGAACCTAGCGATAATGGGCTATGCACGGAAGGATGGCGAGACCCACAAGATACTGATCTCGGAGTGGGCGCTCGACTCCGAGATGCTGGGGGGGCTCGTGCTGCACGAACTTGCCCACGTCTACTTCACCGAACGGGGTGCGAGCTCTCACGACAGCGACGCCCTGGAGAAGCTCCTTGAGGAGCTGAAAGAGAGAGACGGCCTGAGGACGAAGGAGACAGAGTGCCTGATTGCCGCCTACAACCACCTACAGAACGTGATGGTGGACGACGTGGTTTTCGCCGTGATGGGGGAGAAGGAGAGGGAGATGACGAAGAAGTTCTTCGCCGAGTGGGTGTCGGACAGGCCGTCGGGGGACCCGGTGACCGACGCCGAGCTCCTTTGCAGGAACGCCTTCGCTGTCGCGTCTCTCAGGAGGAGGGGGCTGTTCGACAAGGCAAGCGAGATGCACTACAGGAACGAGTCCTTCATCACTGCACTCGGCCCAAAGTCGGAAGAGGAGTTCGAATGGATCGAGTCCTTCCTTTCTACCGCGAACATGGAGTGGGGTGCCGGGAAGTTCATGGACGCCCTGGAGTCGTACTTTGACAGAATATTGTCGCTCATGCGCGCGTCTTCCAAGCTAGACGACCTCCGATAGCCCCCCGAAGCCGACGGCGCGTTGCCTGCGGGTCCCGTAGAGCCATGGATGAGCGTCGCCCGTTAGGCCCGGCCCCCTATGCCTCGTTTATTAGAAGGGAAAAGGCGTCGGGTCTCGGTTGGCCCAAGAAACTGAGGTGGGCTTGAAGCGGGCCCGTCCACAGAAGTCGCTGAGCGCAGAGGCGCTCGAGAGGCGGTTCCAGGACTTTGGAGAGGTGGCGACGGCGTTCGTCAAGGAGGTGAGCGCCATGGGTCCGTTCTCCTACAGGGGGGAGGCGAGCTCGGTCAAGGACAACGTAAGCGTGACGAAGAGGGTGTTCAGCAAGTGGTCCATCGAGATACTGACGAGCACCTACTCCCTCGAAGCTGCTGGGTTCGCCGACCTGAGGAGGCTGCTCCGGGGGATCAGCCCGCGGGTGCTCTCGAAGAAGCTGAAGGACCTCGAAGAGATGGGATTCATCCAGAGGGAGGTAATCGGGAAGAGGCCCCCGAAGGTGAGGTACACGCTCTCGGAGAGGGGGGAGGTGCTTGCGAAGCTCGGAGAGCCGGTCATCCTCTACCTGCGCGAGTCCAGGGGCTAGCCGTCCCTACGCGGGGTCGAGCAGGCGTTTGAACGCGAGGCCAGTCATGGCGTAGTTCAGGATGTACATGGACATGCAGACGGGGCAGACGGCGTGTATCACTCCGAGCTCGAGGTACCACAGGTAGAGCGTGAATATGTTCCCCACCATCAGCAGGGGGACCATCACCTCTCCGTAGAGGGAGCCCTTCCTGCGGCCGTACCAGAGCCCCAGGGCGGCCATGAGCGGGAACCAGACCAGCCCGTAGATGTAGAGCGGGATGCCGTACTGCCCGGGGGGGAAGGTCACGTCCCCGCTGGCGAAGACGCTGCCGCACGAGAAGAAGCTGTTGATGTTGCAGACTGTCGATATGGGGGCAGTGTACGCCGTTATCTCGTCATAGCCGTGGAAGATTGCCACAGCCACTCCGACGGCTGCTACTGCTACGAAGGCCTTGGTCAGACGGTCCATCGTAGGTCCGAGCCCCTGACTGGGATGGCCAGCAGCGCCGGAGAGGCCACTGAGCCAGACTGAGCGGGTGATAGGGTGGCGGTCGCATAACCCTGACCACACACCGAACCAGGCTGGCCGCCGTCGACGTTGCAGATCGCGCTAATCAGATAGTTGGCCGCGCCGTCTATGAGCTGCGCGTAGCTGTTGCTGGGGTCGTTGAGCACTGACGCCACCTGCGTCCAGTTCCCCCCGGCTATGGCGGGGAGCTGGAACTGGGCTCCACAGTTGACCGCATACTGGTTGGCGATGTCGATGAACGGTATCCCCCCGGTCCCCCCTGACGCCGGGCACGTGTCATACTGGGAGACGAGGCTGGTCTGGGCGGTGGTCAGGGTCTGCCTCACGTCGGTGGTGCCTGCGCGGCCGTATTCCTCCACCGCCACGAATGAGATGTAGTTGCTGGTGAAGTTGGCGTGGGCGAAGGTGAAGGTCGGCGTGTTGGCGTTGACGTCTGTGCTGGAAGAGAGCATGTACTCGAGCCCGGTGAACGTCCCGAAGTGCGAAAGCGCCACTATCATAGCCCACCTCTCTATCGCACAGTAGGGGCAGAACTCCCCGCCGATATAGAGGACCTCGGGCTTACCTCCTGAAGTGAGAAGGGAACCCGATACCTTGGCTGGCGCAGAGACCCCAGATGGGGTCCCGACGACATTGAGGGTAGAGCCGCTAACCCCGGTTATCTGTTGGAGGATGGTCGAAGAGACCGGCTGGCCGATGTACTTCGTGTATGGGCTGCCGACCGCCGCTACGAAATAGACGACTACCAACAGGGCGACCACCACGGCGGTGACTGAAATCCACAGTATGCGCCTCCTCCTCTGTCTGGCGCGGAGAGTCGCCTTGATGGACAACTGGAGGGCGACTTTCTCGCCGGGTAAATAAAGAATAGAGCGCCAGAGGATGCCCTGCGCCGAACCTGCCCGCCGGCATGAGAGGCTCGACCACCCTGCCATGATGGTCAGAGTGACCTCGCCTTGAAGCTCCGTCAGATTGGTAACTGGAAGAAGCCCAGCCTCAAGAGGCATGCCAGCGCGAGCGCCCACAGTGCGAGGGATGCCCCGACGGGGGGCCAGAATGACGGCTTCGAGGTCTTGTGGCTGAAGATTACCCCACCCAGGACCACCCCCGGGAAGCCCCCGACCAGGGCGAGCTCGTGCAAGGTCTTTTCCCTTATCCTCCTCGGGTGCAGCTCGCGCTGCTGGAGCCGGGCCAAGCCCTTGTCAATCCCCATGGCCGCGAAACCGGCAATAGACCAGGCGCCAATCCACAGTAGGAGGTCCCCCGCGGTGAGATATGGAAAGCCCATGCCTATGGCATTCCGCACCTGCCTTGGTTAAGAACACTGGGCTATGGCCGAGGGTGGGGACGGAGTGGTCAGCCGAAACTGGGTCTAGGTCCCGGTGATCGGTTGGATCGGGAGTGGCTCGCCGTGCTCGCCTGCGGCGCATCCGCAGCCCTGGACGTGCCCCCCGCGCCTCAGAGTGCCCCTGTACAAGCCGTCCTCCAGTTTCCTGCCTGTCTTGGCCTCCCAAGCCTCGATGGGCATGCCGTACTTCTGCTGGATGCGGTCCCTGTACCACTCGGGAATCACGTTGAAGCTGCAGAAGGGTATGATCCTCAGGTCAGGGGTGAGATAGTGGATGTCGCAGCGCTGTAGCCTCTCCTCGTCCTGGTTGTACTTGTCCTGGAAGTGCATCATCCCGATGAACATGCTCTTCAGGTGGAACTGGCCCACGGAAGAGTAGTCGTGTTTCACGAGGGCGTCTGTGAGCAGCTTGGCGAAGCTCAGGCTCTTGGGCTGCTTCTCCTTGTTCACGAAGGACGAAATCCTCGTGAGGACCTTCGCTGCCACCACGTAGCGGTTTGTGCCGGAGTAAATCTCCTCCGTCTTCTCGTCGAGGTACTCGATGAGACCTGGTATGTCGACGAAGTCAGGCAGTGGGACTAGCCTCTTCTTGTCTGGGTCGTTGAACACGTATGTCCCAGCTCCGCAGGCGAAGTGGATGGAGAGCTCGTACTGCTCCTTCTTGGTGAAGGCCTCGATGAAGCCCGTCACCGGGGAGCATGACGGGACAGGGAACCATCCGTCCTTGGATATCATGCCGTTGGTCTGCTCTTCTATCTTCTCGATACAGTCAGGGATAGTGATTCTGTACTTTGCCCTCTCGGTCTTGGTCAGCCTCCCCGTGAGCGAGACCGGCTGGAAGTTGACCGCGTGCACGGTGTCGATGTTCTTCGAGCCGAAGCGGATTATGTCCCCCAACTCGTGGTCGTTGATCGACTTTATGACGGTCGGGACAAGGACGACGCCCACCCCCACCCGCCTGCAGGCGTCGATGGCGTAGGGCGCCTCCCAGTGGTTCTTCGGGTTGGTTTTTGGAGAGACGCCGTCGAAGCTCATGTAGAGATTAGAGACCCCGGCGTCCTTCAGGCGCTTCGCCAGTCCCGGGTTGAGGGCCAGGTTTATGCCGTTGGTGTTGAGCTGGATGTGGTCCACTCCTTCTTCCTTCAGTATCTTGATGACGGTCGGCAAGTCCTCGCGGAGGGTCGGCTCCCCGCCGGTGATCTGGACGGAGTTCCCCGCGACTGGCCTTTCCGCCTTCAGCGAGCGCCCCATCTCCCTGATCTGGTCGAGGGTGGGCTCGTAGACATAGGCTCCCTCCAGCCCCTTCTTGACGTAGAAGAAGCAATACCAGCAGGTGAGGTCGCACCTGTTCGTCACTATTATGTTCGAAAGTCCCGTGTGCGAAAGGTGGTTAGAGCAGAGGCCGCAGTTCGCCGGGCACGAGCAGACGTCGAGGGGCACGTTGGCGGCGTGGGTCCCCTTCCCATCCTTCCAATAGCGTGAGAACTTGCTGTACATCTCATAAGAGCCGAAATAGAGTTCTTCGGTCTCGCCATGCTCCGGGCAGGTCTTCGTCATCCAGACCTTGTTGTCTCGCTCAAAGACAATCGCAGGCAGTATCCTGTTGCAGTCGGGACAGATGGACTGCGTCTGGCGGATGAAGTTCCCCTTGGAGACTTCCTTCTTCAGTTCTAGGCTGACGTCAGCTATTTGAGCCAAAGTAGGTTCGCTGAAGAGTCTCCCTCTCCTAGACAATATAAGCATTTTAACTTTCAAGAAGGTGAAAAGTTAAAACTGGCCCCGTTGCCAGACTGCATATGCGTTCAGCAAGTGTCGGTGGTGACCCCCCGAGTGGCGTCGAGGCTGCTGCGGGGCGACTGAGAACCCTCCACGCGCTCGGGGGGCGGAACCGATGACCCTGAGCGAGCGCGCTTCTGCTTCCCTCGAGGGGCTAGGGCTGACGGGGAGCGAGGTGAAAGCCTACGTCGCCCTCCTGAAGGGAGGGACGATGACCGCCAGTGACGTCAGCAGGGAGGCAAGGATACCCTACTCGAAGGTTTACGATGCGCTGGAGTCGCTTCACAGGCGCGGCTGGGTTGAGGAGCAGAAGAGCAGGCCCACGGTATACACAGCCAAGCCACCGGACACGTCACTTGAAGAGTTGAGGTCGCGCCAGGAGACCGAAAGGAAGGAGATGGAGCAGCTCGCTCTGGACGAGCTGATGGGGATCTATGTGAGCAGAGGGGAGCAGGAGAAGCCGGACATCTGGATAATGAGGGGGACCAACGAGATCCTCTCGAGGGTGAAGAACCTCCTCCTCAACTGCAGGGCTGAGCTGCTCATCGCCCTCCCCGCCCAGCTCGCACCTTTCACCGACAGGATCGAGCCGCTGCTCGCGACGCTGAAGGAGAAAGGAGTGAAGTGCCTGATCCTCACCTCTCCCGACCTCCCCAGGGAGGCGACCGGCCAGCTGGCGAGGCACGCGGAGCTCCGGACGAGAAAGACCATGTACGGCGGAGGGCTCGTGTCTGACTCGCGCGAGGTCGTCCTGCTGCTCGGGGGGGGAGAGCAGGGCGGACTCCCCCTGGCCATCTGGGCTTCGCACCATGGTCTGGCCAGCTTCGCCAAGGATTACTTCGAGTTCCTTTGGAGCTCGCCGGGGACCACCAAGCTTTGAGTAAGAAACAGGGACCAAGGGACGAAGAGGGGGTCATCCAGAGTCTCGGCGCGGACGCCGGCCTGTCCCGGGATAACGCGCTGCTGTACCTCAGGCTGCTCCAGGATGGCCAAGTCCCGTTGTCGCAGAAGGCGCAGGCGGCCGCCCTGCTGGAGAGAGGGATGGCCATCATCTCAGGGGACGGAGAGAGGATCATCCCCGTCCATCCGAGGCTTGGCATCGCGAACCACTATAGGACGTGGAGGGAGGCCATGGTAAGGGAGATTAACGAGAGGAGGATGCGAGTGGACAAGCTGATACTCGAGTTGATTCCCTTGTACGAGGCCGCAACGGAGAAAAAGACCGCGAGCGGGGGCGCGTAAGCTATGGACGCACCGCATGAGCATGAGATAGTCTTCGTGGGCATGGTGAACGTGAACCGCGACAACTACCTGCAGGGAGTCGTGGACGTCTGGAGGTGCAGGAGCTGCAAGAAGCTCTTCTGCGACGACAAGAGGTACGGAGAGCCTCTGAAGGCGAGCGTAGGGTTCGAGTCCGTCCCAGACGACGAGGAGTGGGCGGTGCTTACCTGCACGACCCTGAAGGACGTATACATGAATTCCCTTGGGGTCAAGCCAGGGAAGAAAATCCCCCATGCCTGCAGAGACGGCCAGGTCTACGAATTGGTGGTAGGAGACGACTACTCCCTCTCGCCAAAGGCCGGCACCTCCATCCACAGACTGTACTTGGTGAAGGACAACCTCAACAAAAACATCGAGGCAGGGCACTACCGCCTGACCACGGTGAAGTAGGCTGGCTCTGGCGTCGAGGGCCTCGGCCATCCTCAACCTGCTTACCGGAGCGTCGGCCGCAGCGATCGGATGGGGGCTCGGGCCGTCATACATGTGCCCAAGCGGCGGATGTCCAGTACCAGCCCTGCAGGCCTCCGTGCCGATCCTCGGCGTCATCCTTGTCTTGGATTCGCTGGTTTGCTTCATCGGATTTCGGAGAGCGTTCATGGTCGGCGGGGCCCTTTCCGCGATGGTGGCGGCCATCGTCCTCTACAACTGGGCGGGACTGTATGGCGGGGTTGCCTGGGCGGCCCTGGTAATCCTTTCCCTGCTGTCGCTGATTTTCGACCTCCTCGCCCTCAGGCCGAGAGAGCAGTTGAAAGAACAGGCTAACCCGTTGAACCTGCCAGTGTTCGGCTAGATACTGAAGCAGAAGAACTTCTGGCCCACCAATATCTGCTCAGAATTCGTCCTCAGAGAGTCGACCCTGAACTCCCCAAAAGACGCCCTCGAGAAGTCCAGTTGCCGGATAGCCCTCTGCAAGATGCCCAAGGCGACCGGATCCTCCCCCTTCTGGTGGTGGACGAAGGCTGCGCAGACGAGTATCATCCCCTGGACGAGCCTCCTCTCATCCCCCTCCTTTGTCCGCCAAGCGCCCTCGAGGACCTCGTGGCACTCCCAGTACCGCTCGGCGTTGAACAACGACCGGGCCTCGGAGAAGAGCTCTGCTTCGTCCCGGAACGGTAGGGGGACGCTAAGGTCCTTGGTGAACTCTGGCTCGGCCAGGGGCTCCAGGGAGGCGACGAAGAGTTCGAAGTCAGGGGGACTGGGTGCGAATACATCCAGCTCTAGGGCGCCATAGGACGTCCGCTTTGGGTTCTTCGCCTCAGCCCCGAACTCCCTGGCGAGGGCTCTGACGGTCCCCAGGAAGCTCTCTTGTGGGTCCCGCTCCTTGAGCCTGATGAGGAAACGCAACATGGAACGGGAGGCGGCTGGAACGCTTTAATGTTGAGCCTCCCCCATAGGGTTCGTGGGTGATGACCGGATTTAGCCTGCTGAACCGACAGATGTCGAGGATCTTGAGTGCGAGAACCCACATGACTGGACAAGAATACCGCCCCGGCGTATTGGGAATCAATTTATAACCTCTGAAACGCGCCGCGGTCAAGGCGAAGCCTGGTGGTTGAGCTAGATCTCACCTGCAATCTGGAGGGGTTCAGGCGGTTTCTCATCAGCAGTACCTGCAGGAGCTTCATCCCGGAGTCCTACCTCAGGGACCCCGAAGTATTTCCGGAGAAGCAGGGAGACCAGGGGTCGATCTACGTAGAGGCCGTCGACAAGGTTGACCTCAAGAAGATCAGAGACGTCACATTCATCAACGCGAGGGATGTGCTGGGGATAATCTACACCTCCAAGAGCGGAAACACCAAGCTGAAGTGGCGTCAGCTCAGGGGGAGGATAGGGAGGCTGTCTGGAGACGCCTCAGCCAACTCCTTGGTGAACCTCTCGATGGCAAGGATTCTCTCGCCAGAGGACGTCGAGGCAATAATGGCGGACCAGCCTGCAGAGGGCGGAGAGCAGATGCCTCCGGAGGGACCACAGGCGGAAGGGACAGAGGGAAGCCCGGCTGAGCCTGGGTCTGACGCCCCGCAGTAGTCCGTTTTCATACAGAAAACTGAGCGCAAACGCCAGGCGCTGAGTTTATACCGGCGGAAATGAGAGATGGGCCAAATGGGCAAGGTGAAAGTCAACCGGATCAGCGGCGTCACGGACCCTCTGACTGGGCTTCCTGCCAAGCAGATAGAGCTAGTGGAAGTCAAGGACGCGCGGAGACCTGAGATGTTCCCCACCAGCGATGAGGCAAGGGTGGTTCAGGGGATGGTGTCGCAGCTACAGTCCTTGGGGCTGATGCCACAGATGAGGGAAGTAGGATTCTCCAAGGTCATAATGACCCTGACCGAGTCGGAGTACGACATGCTCGGCATAAGGCTAGACGTCAACGAAGTCTATGACCTGGACATCCGGAACGGGTCGATATCGTTGAAGAAGATCACGGAAGGGACCTGAAGGGAGTTGGGGCGCCCAAGGATCGGGGAAAAGGCCCCGGATTTCACGCTCCCGGCGCAGGACGGGCGGACTGTGTCACTGCACGACTTCGCTGGTTCGAAGAACGTCGTCCTCTACTTCTATCCGAAGGACTTCACGATGGGGTGCACGGTGGAGACGAAGGCGTTCGGCGAGAGCTACGACGGCATCTTGGCCATGGGGGCAGAGATTCTCGGGATAAGCTCAGACTCCGCTGAAAGCCACAGCGGCTTCGCCAAGGAGTGCGGCGCTAAGTTCCCCCTGCTCGCGGACGAAGGAGGGAAGATCAGGGAATCGTACGGCGCGAAGTCGATGGGTCTGATGCCGGGCCGGGTCACCTTCGTCATAGACAAGAAGGGGGTAGTGAGGCACGCGTTCTCGTCTCAGATGAGGCCGAAGCAGCACATAACTGAGGCAATGGAAGCATTAAGGGCCATCAAAGACTAAACACCCGCTATTCGATGGGGAAGGCCCGGGGCTGCCAGCTCGGCGTAGAATTGCGTTAGGGGCGGGACGAGGCAGATAGAATGGAGTCTCTGACCGCACGCTCACTTCAAAGGACCGTGGCGACACGTATGCATGCCCACTTACGTGCCCACTCCGGGACTAGGACTGCCACTGAACTATGTGGAGAACCGCGCGGGTGATGGTGCGGTCTCCGGGACTATCAACCGTCTGGGATGAATCCATGCCCAAGGCGCCGGCCAATGCCACCTGCATGGTTTGAAGGATTGCTAGTCCTTGCGAGCGGGCAGCTGCAGCGACTGAAGAAGCTGGCCCTGAGTCCATGAGAGGATCACTAGGATCGGTCCTCCTCGGCGAATCGCTTGCGCAGGTCGCCCTTCTTAGCCTCGACCTCGGCGAGTTGGCCTGCCGTTTCATTGTATTCACCCTGGGCCCGCGCCAATTCAGCCTCCAACCTTCTGACGGCGGATCCTTGCGAATCAGCCTTCAACTTGAGATCCTGTTCTTTGCCCTGCAACTGGTTGAACTCCTCTCGGATGGCGGCGAGGCTGCCATCTACCAGGGCCCGAGGGCCTGGACCAAGCAGCCCCAATGTGGCGACACCTGCAACCAGGAAGCCAATGCACGTGAAGACGAAGATCTCTGTGAAAGTCAAGGCGACTAGATAGTCTGCCGGAGCGACCCACTCCGATACCAGGCCACCGACCAACAACGAAGCCGTGAACCCCACTGTGTCCACGAGAAAGAACGACCAAGCGGTGTCGATGGCCCTCTCCTTTAGAGAACCGGAAGCCGGAGGTTGAGGCCTCAATCGCCCTCCCTTATTCAAGAGGTAGAATGTTAGTTAAGAATTGCCTGAAGGGAACTCCCTCTCATTGGGGGTTCAGAACTCACCCCAGGACTACTTGCAGTTTGTAGTATGTAACCTCCAGACCTTCATCCAGCCGGCGAAGCCCTCTGGGACGGATGACCGGGCGACGAGAAGAATCTGGCTGCTCGGGATGATGCGCCGCGGGATTATGCGTTGCTTTCGACAGACGGTACAACTCTCTTGGGACGCTTTACGTTTTGTCAAAATGCGTTAGGTTAACGCTTCATATTGCCTCCGGCGCTCTCGGTGAAGGAATACGGACGAGGCACGCGAGCAGCGCCCTATGCTCCTCGTGGAAGAGTAGACTGCGGCGCACGAGGTGAGGCGTTCAATACATAACAACGTCTAATGGGGGTCCGTTGTGGTTGTCGTCTGCCGCCCCAGGCAGACCTTCTTGGCCTTGATGTGCCTGTGGAACGACAGAATCAGCTTCCGGTCCTCGGAGCGAACCATCGGGTCGCTCTGGAGCCTCTGCAGCGCGTTCTTCACACGATACTCGTAGTCGTAGACCACTTCTGGGGTCATACTCCAGGTGGCCGTCTGACTATTTAAGCCGAGGTCGGAAATCAGTCTGGGATTCGACATTGCAGGAGGGGATGCGGCCTCCGGGATTCGAACCCGGGCAAGTGGCTTGGGAAGCCACTATCCTAACCACTGGATCAAGGCCGCGCCACCGGCCCCTTGAACGGAAATGGTATAAACCAAGCCGTTCCTCCTTCCCGAGCTAGTTGAGCGAACAGATCCTGCCCCGGCTGGCGTCAAGGCTGAAAGACCTCGACCGGGGCGCCTATGAGAGGAGCTACGGGACAGGGGGGGTCCAGAGACGGACGGGCACCCACCAGCTGGTGGCTGATCTGCTTCGTTCGCTGGGGGTCGAATTCAAGGAGAACGCGAAGGTCCCCGGCGCCAGGGGCCTTATGGCAGACTTCTACGTGAACGGGATCTGGGTGTTCGTCGAGCCAGAGCTGGACGAAAAGGAGGCGCGGGCTCTCAGCAGGAGAAAGAACTGCGTCATAATCAGGAGAGATTCCCTGAGAAGCGACCGCTTTGACCACGGCATTCGAGTGCTCGGGCTGAGCGAAGAAGGCAGGACGCAGACCATATTCCTGGACGACCCGTCCTTCAACTTCGACTATGCCCATATCCTCCCCAGGACAGAGAAGTGCTCTGTCATGCACGGGCACACCTCCAGCGTCCTGGTTGAGGTCGCCGGCCGGCCGATCGAAGGCATGGTGGTGGACTTCGGCACCGCGAAGCAGTTAGTCAGGGAGGCCGTCAGGGGACTTGACCACAAGCTGTTCGTGAGCGAGAAGTACGTGACTTCCGTGGACCGAGAGAGCGTCTCTCTGAAGTTCGATACGGTCCACGGTGAGTTCGCCATCAAGGCCCCCAAGGACACGACGGTGCTGCTCGAAGAGGAGGCGACGGTCGAGAACCTAGCGAGGGAAGTGCTAGGAAGGATAGCCCCGAAGATGCCCAGGAACGTGACCTCGGTCGGAGTTTATGTGTACGAGGGGCTGAACAAGGGGAGTCACATCCTGGCGAAGGTCCACCAGGACGGTGCGCAATCGGGACGAAAGAAGCGATAGTGCTCCTTTCGGGCGGGATAGACTCCGCCACCGCGCTCCTGCTGGCCAAGGAGACATACAATGTGAGGGCCCTCACCTTCGAGTACCACGGAGTGGCGGCCAGCGAGCTCAAGTCGGCCAGGGCCATAGCCTCCTGGGCGGGTATAGCCGAGCACAGGTTCGTGAGGGTCCCGGACCTCAGAGAGGCCGCGGACATCCCGGGCGCCAGATTCGACGGCCTCCCGTCGACCTACATCCCGCTCCGGAACAGTGTGTTCTACTCCTTCGCTGCGTCGTATGGCGAAGAGGTCAGGGCGTCGGCCATAGTGGGAGGGCACAACAGGGACGACGCGACAGTCTTCGCTGATGTGAGCCAGGAGTTCTTCGCCTCTCTAGAGAAGGCATTCCGGATGGGGTCCCCAATCCAGAGGAGGCTGAAGTTAAGGCTCCTTCGCCCGCTCCAGAACCTGACCAAAGCCCAGGTTGTAAGGCTGGCCAGCATGCGCGGGGTCCCCCTCGGACTCACTTGGAGCTGTCACCGAGACGGGAGGAGACACTGCTGGAAGTGTGCAGGATGCCTCTCAAGGAGGGCGGCCTTCGAGAAGGCGGGAGTCGAGGATCCCCTCACGGCGCGAGGAGGAAAAGTTACTTAAGGGGTGGTCGGGGGAATTGAGGCTCCTTGAGGCAGCAAGATAGAGCGACCGACGCCCTAGACTTCATTGACGCAACGGCCGATGTGCAGACTGAGATTTCCCAACTGCCGGTGGATGCCGGCATCGCCAACCTTAGGGTAGTCGGCAGTTCTGGCAACTTCTCAATGCCAGTCGAACTTTCCATCCAGACTTCGACAGGCCTCCATAGAGGGGTTCACATGAGTCGGCTTGTCAAGGCGGCCAACAGCAGGAAACCGAGAGGGGTGGAGCAGTGGCTCCGATGGATATGCAAGGATGTGAACCAGACGCAGCCGGGATCCAGTGTCACCGCGAGCTTCGAGCTCCCCTTCGAAGACCAGTTTGCGAAGGTCACGATGAGAGCCACCCAGCGAGGCTCTGTCACTTACAGGTACGTGGTGGATGGGATGACAGCGTGCCCATGCTCGAAGAAGATGATCGGCATAGGGCACATGCAGCGGGCCCAATTGACGGTGGTCCTGAAGAGCGAGAAGCCCCTCGACTCCATCGGAGTCGTAGGGAGGATAACGGAGTGCTTCTCTGCCACTCCGGTGGAGCACTTGAAGAGGCTGGACGAGGCGAAGAAGATCATGGAGGCGCAGGCGAACCCAAAGTTCGCAGAGGACATCGTCAGAGAGTGCGTCAGCAGGTTCCCGAACGCCCTTTACATAAGCGGAAGGTGCTTCGAATCGATACACGCCCACGATGCGATTGCGACCTGGTCCGCGAGGCCAGGGTGGATGCCCATCCTCTAGACTCGGTGCCCCAGACTTAAATCGAGAAGGACTTCTCAGCCCGACCAGTTGACCGACCTTCTCCTCGGGACGTCAGGCTGGTCGTACAACGAGTGGAACGGCGTCTTCTATCCTAGCTCTTCGGTCAACAAGCTTTCCTACTACTCCAAGCTCTACGGCACGGTGGAGGTCGACTCCACGTTCTACGCCTTCCCCTCGAAGGGGATGGTGCTCGGATGGGCGAGGTACACCCCTGAGAACTTCGTGTTCTCTGTGAAGCTCCCCAGGCTGCTCACCCACGACAAGAGGCTGGACCTGTCTCAGGGAGCCGAAGCGGACCTGATCAGGTTCCTTGGCCTGTTGAGGCCTCTAATCGACGCGGGGAAGCTGGGACCGGTCCTCGCGCAGCTCCCCCCGAGCTACTCATTCAAGGATGACTTCGAGAAGCTGAAAGGGTTCTTCGATAGGGCCCCCGAGGACGTCATGTTCGCGGTAGAGTTCCGACACCCCTCGTGGCTGAGGGAGGACGTCTGGTCGTATCTTCGGGACCGGAACCTCGCGAATGTGATCGTAGATGAGCCCCTCCTCCCTCCTGACACGGTGGTGACGGCTGACTTCGCCTTCATCAGATGGCATGGGAGGGGGAGCCGGCCTTGGTACAACTATAGGTACACCGACGGCGAACTCGACGGTTGGGTCCCGAAGGTGAAGGATGTCATATCAGGAGTGAAGAAGACCTTCGGCTACTTCAACAACCACTTCAAGGGGTTCGCCGTGGAGAACTCGTTTAAGATGATGGAGAAGCTCGAGATGTCGACGCCTCTTCAGGATGAAGCGAGGGCCAAGGCGACCAGGTTCATCGCCACGGGGAGAAGGGACGTGGGCGAGGGGAGCATCCTCGAGTTCGTCGGCCAGGGGAGCGACAGGTGAAAGCGGCTCTCCTGTTAGATGGCGAGGCGCCCAAAGTCGCGCCAGGCGAACTGAGGAGGATAGTCATGAAAGCCGGGATAGAAGTGGGAGAGGCAAAGGCTGACTTTGGCATCGTCGTTGGTGGGGATGGGCGATTCAGCAGATACGGGCGGACGGAGAAGATCCCGCTGCTCTTCGTGGGCGTGCGGTCGAAGGGGGCGATCGGATCCAAGGCTCGCCTCGCCCAGACCGTCCTCGACGAGCTCCCTGAGGCGTTGGCAAGAATCAGGGCCGGAGGCTATGAGATAGATGAACATCGACGGTTGAGGGTCATCAAGGGGACAAGGGTACTTGGAGAGGTGTTCACTGATGTCTATCTTCAGAGGGGTGCCGAAGGAAGCTGCCTCCGCTACAAGTTGAAGGTGTCGGGCAAAGGGGCAGAATTCGAAGAGGCGGCCATAGCAGACGGAATCGTGGTTGCCACGAGAGCGGGGGCCACGGGCTATTACTCCTACGTCGACAGAATCGGAAGGAACGTGGTCGAGCCTTCGGCGTTCGCCCGTATCGGGAGGGACGAAGTGGGGATATGTCATATCACGCCGACCTACACCGAAAGGCTCGGTGTTGGGACCCACCCCCTGAGATACACTGTCCCCTGGGGGAGCAAGATAGAGATTTCACTGTCCAGGGAGGCTGACGCGAGGCTCTTCGGCGTCACAGATAGCCG
>JAFLZH010000005.1 GCA_029785615.1 Nitrososphaerota archaeon | reverse complement strand
ACCCTGCTCAACCTCCCCTTCGCCTTGGTGACCTGTACCACGCGCAGCGTCTTGGCGCCGGTGTTGTCAGCGCATGTAATCACCGCGTACAGTGGTATCGACCTCGTGATGTAGTTCTTGAACTCCTCGACTCCCTTGGCCGAGACTGCACGAGACTTCGTGGACATTAGGCGCTCCTCCTCGACTCCACCACGACGAACGAAATAGTCTTGGACAGCGGCCTGCACTCGCCGAGGGTCACCGCGTCACCGTCCCTGACTTCGATGCAGGGGGGGACGTGGGCGCTGACGCGGCTTCTCCGCCTCTCGCCCCGGTTGAACTTCGGCACCATGTGGAGATACTCCATTTCGACCACGACAAAGCTCTTCCCCGCGGTTGAGACCGCCTTGCCGGAGAGCATCCTCCCTCGAACCTTGACGTGTCCGTGGAAAGGACAGCGGTCGTCCTGGCACTTCTTCTTGGGGGCCGCCACTTCGAGGCCAGCCGAGCTCATCGCCGCGCCCTCCCAAGCCTGTCCTGAAGCCTCCCGGCGATCTCGGCACCAGTCACCCTCTTTCCCGACCCCAGGCTGAAGACCGCCCCCTCTTTCTCGACGGTGACGGAGTGCCCTCCGGTGTCGATGATCAGGGTGTTCGCAGTCTCCATGAGCACCCGCCCGGTCCTACCGATCTTGGTCGGGTCTGAGGAGTTCATCACAGTCAACATGTTTCCTATCAGGCTCACTCTACTATCCCTTTCTCGTGCATCACAGTAATCACCCTTGCTATGTCCTTCCTTATCCGCCTGATGTTGCCCACGTCCTTCTTGACTATGCCGCGCTGGGCTTCGCCTGACAGCTTGGAGAGCTCCGACCTGAGGTCGAAGAGCGTCTGCCGAAGCTTGTCAGTGCCCTGAGTCCTGAGTTCCTTCGGCTTGAGTTGTGGCATCTTCTTTGTTCTCCTCTTTGTTCTCTTCTTTGATGTCTTCTCTTAACTGGAAATCGGGCGGAAGCGCATCCCTGAGCGCTATCTTCACCTTGATCCCATATAGGCCGAGCTTCATCAGGACGTCGGTGGTGGC
This sequence comes from Nitrososphaerota archaeon, assembly GCA_029785615.1. Taxonomy (GTDB): domain Archaea; phylum Thermoproteota; class Nitrososphaeria; order Nitrososphaerales; family Gagatemarchaeaceae; genus UBA183. The sequence continues at coordinate 65,060 of JAFLZH010000005.1, read as the reverse complement.
CTGGTCCACCGACCTGTCGGCCGTGTCGCCGCTCTTGGGGACTACCCCTGCCCTGTACTTCTCTCCGTGCGACCTGTCGCTGCGGAGCTTTCCGGCTACGGAAATCTCGACGCCAGCGGCGCCGGCGTTCATTATGTTGTTGACGGTCCACTGGGCGGCCCTGCGGAACGCCGTCCCCCGAGACACGATCTGTGCGATCCTGGCGGCCATGATCCTAGCGTTGAGCTCCGGGCGCTCCACCTCGGTCACGGCAATCTGAGCGTTGGGGAGGCCGAAACGGGCGACCACCTTGTCGGTCAGATCCTTGATCCCGGTCCCTCTCCTGCCGATGGCGAGGCCAGGTCTCGCGACGTAGACCTTGAGAGTCGTCCCGACTGGGGACTTCTGCACCTCCAATCCTCCGTAGCCCGCGTCCCGCAGCTCCTTTTCAAAGAACTCGTCCAAGTCAGCGTACGACATGTTGGACGTCAGGATCGACTTCACCATGGTTCGCTGCTGGACAGACATCGCTACAGTTCCTTGCCCACGACTTCGATGTGCACTAATTGATGGAAATTGGGAGAGCTTCTGCCGAAGGCTCGAGGGTAGTAGTCCTTCACAGTCCTGCCTGCATAGCCAGCGGCGTGGATTATCTTCACCCTCTCAGGGTCCAGGCCCTTGAATTCGGTGTTCCCCTGCAGGTTGTGAAGGACGTTGAGATACGCCTTGGCGGCTCTGACCGGGTAGGACCCGGTCGGGAACCCTTGGAGCTCGCTCCTGTGACCGACCTTCAGCTTGTGCCGCCTGAAAGCCACAGGCATCTCTTTGCTCTCGACCTGTTCGAGCAGGCCAATGGCCTTCGTCAGCGACATCCCTTTGATCGTCACGGCGACTTCACGGGCCGCTTTGGGCGAGATGTTGACTTCTCTCCCGCTAGCCCTGACATGTACCGCTGGGTCGAAACCCTGGAAACTGTAACCATGGTGAGGCACTTTACCCCTCTCGTTGACCCGGCCGATTGTTGATGCGGTTATAAAGATGTCCATCATGAAACGCCCATCGGACAGAAAACAGGCGTTTTCTATCCAGCTGCCCCGTTTTCAGTCTCTACGCAGCCACGATTCGCTGGAAGGCGGGGCCGCGACCGCACCTAGCACTCCCAACATCGCACGTAAGCTCGAGGTTGGGCTCCGGTTCAGCTATGACTCGGATTCCGTCAGGCCTTCTACTTCGTTTCCCCGGCCGTGGCGCCCCCTTTGAGACGCCTGTAGACCCAGAGGATGGGGTCGTAATGCCTGTCCACAACTCTCTCCTTCTCAGGTATGATCGCGTCGTCGGTGATCACGATGTGCTCAGGGCATATCTCTTGGCAGCACTTCGTTATGTTGCAGTAGCCGAGGCCTCCGGCGTCCTTCATGAACTTCGATCTGTTCAGGCCGTCCATGGGGTGCATATCCAGGGACGCCGCCTTCACGACCCACCTGGGGCCCATGTAGTCCGCCTCGTGCTCCCTTATCACGTGGCAGACGTCCATGCACAAGAAACACTCGATGCACCTCCTGAACTCCCTCGACCTGTCCACGTCCGCCTGATAGAAGGTGTAGATGTCGCCTGCGTTGGCCTTGGGGGTAAATGGCGGTATGGTTGCCGCCACCTTCCAGTTCGCTGTGACGTCTGTGACCAGATCCTTCAGCCTGGGGAATGCCTGCATGGGTTCGATGGTGATTTCTCCTTCGATCGAGTCCACCCTCGTCTTGCACATCAGTTGCGGCCTGCCGTTTATCTCGGCCGAGCAGGAGCCGCATCTCCCTGCTTTGCAGTTCCACCTGATCGAAAGAGACGGGTCCAGGTGTGATTGTATGTAATGGACGGCGTTCAGCACCACCATCCCCTCCTCGCGCGGGACCTCGAAGGTGTCGTAGTGCGGAGACGAAGTTCGCTCGCCGGTCCCTCTCAGAATCCTCAATCTGATTGTCTTCCTTTGGTCTGGCTGCGCGCTCGCGTGGGTCTCCACTTCAGTCGTCCTCCTTGATCAGCCTCTGGAGCTCCTGAGGCGGAGTGGATACAGGCACCGTTCGACGGACCATCTTCCCATCCTCCTGGACGGTGATTATGTTCACCAGCCACTTCGGGTCTTTGGCAGGGAAGTCGGACCTCGTGTGCGCCCCGCGGCTCTCCTTCCTCTCCAATGCCGACCGAATCATCGCTTCGCAGATCAGCAGCATGTCCAAGACTTGGAGCGAGTCTGTCCAGGACTGGTTGTATGCGCGCGGTCCCACGGCCTTCAACCCCTTCGCATCCTTCCTGAGCCTCTCGATTTCGACCAGACCTGCCTCAAGGTCCACCGCGTTCCTGACAATGCCCACGTGCGCCCACATGTTAGAAGCTATCTCCTCCTTGATGTGGAATGGGTTCGCGCTGCCTGTGGAGGAGAATGGAGACAGCACTCTGGATATCTCCTTCTCGACTTCTTTACTGTCCACTGATGGAAGGTCCACCGCCGTGGCGCTCTTCGCAGCGGCATCCCCCGCCCTCTTCCCGAAGACCAGTATGTCCGAAAGGGAATTTCCTCCTAGCCTGTTTGCCCCGTGGAGACCGCTCGCCACTTCACCCGCGGCGTAGAGCCCCTTCACGCTGCTCTCGGCTGTCTCCGGGTCGACCCTGATGCCGCCCATCTGATAGTGGACGGTGGGAGCAACCTCCATCTTGTCTTTTGTGATGTCTATGTCGGCGAATGCCAGGAACTGGTCGTACATGCTCGGGAGTTTCTTCTTGATGTGGTCCGCCCCCTTGTGGGAGATGTCTAGATAGACGCCCCCGCCCTTGCTCCCCCTGCCTGCCATTATCTCTGTGTATATCGACCTGGCCACCACGTCCCTCGCGGAGAGCTCCATCCTCTTAGGGTCGTACTTGGACATGAATCTCTCTCCTTCAGAATTGGTCAGGATTCCCCCCTCTCCCCTGACAGCCTCTGTGACGAGCATCCCTCGCACCCCTGGCGGATAGATCATACCCGTAGGGTGGAACTGAATCATCTCCATGTCCATCAACTCCGCCCCCGCCCTGTATGCCATCCCTATCCCGTCTCCGGTGCTCTCATAGGAGTTTGAAGTCACCTGATAGACTCTCCCGGACCCCCCCGTCGCGATTATGATTGCTCTGGCCCTGAACAGAAGAAGCTTCCCTGTCTTTATGTCGATGCCGAGCGCGCCCGCCGCCCTCCCGGTCTTCGGGTCTCTGAAGAGGCAGGTGGTCATGACTTCGTCCATGAATGGCACCCCTCTGGCTACAACCTGATCCTGGAGCGTGCGGATCAACTCCAGTCCCGTCCGGTCCCCGATGTTGCAGAGGCGTCTGTAGGTATGAGCGCCGAAGGGCCTCTGACTTATCTTACCGGCAGGGGTCCGGTCGAAGACCGCCCCGTATCTCTCGAGCTCGTAGACCCTTTCGATGGCCTCCTTGGCGAATATCTCCACAATCCTCCAGTTCGAGAGATGCTGTCCCTCGACGATGGTGTCGGAGAAGTGGACTTCCCAGGAGTCCTTTGGGTCGACGTTCCCGAGGGCCGCGGCTATCCCCCCTTCAGCCATCACGGTGTGCGCCTTTCCGAGGAGGGACTTGCAGACCACGAGGGTCTTTGCCCCCCTGTCGTGCGACTCTATGGCCGCCCTGAGTCCGGCCCCTCCGGCTCCGATTATGAGGACGTCGCAGACCCTTTCGTCGTAACTCCGGTCGTTGACTTCGACGCTTTCTTTCTCTTGTTGAGGAGCCCACAAATCGAGCACACCAGATGCCATTGACCCGTTCATTTGGCGATAATAAGCTGATTCCCTTAGCTCCCGTCGCATTGGCACCGGGACGCAAGATGAGAGTCGACGAAGCGAGGCTGGTCGATCTGGACTAAGCACCGCGGAAGGGTCAACGTATGGTCACTGAGAGTATCATCAAGAGGAATCCAACACCGACTATCCCTCCGGTCGCCGAAACGCCTGCGTTTCCAAAGTAGGCCGCAAGGCTACCGAAGAGCATTATCGCGAGTCCGGCCACGAACAACGGGTACCTGGCTCTGGGGACGCGGGACGCCATCCCTATAGCCTCACCAGCGTCAAGTCGAGCGGGAGTCCTGCGGCCAGACCACGGATGTAGAGGTCGGCGAAGAAGATGGTGAGCAAGCTCGCCCAGGCGAGGGTCTCGTGGTGCCTGTTGAGCCAACTCTGCCTCTCGTAGAAGGCTTTCCTCGCACCGCCAGCGGCGACGCAACTGTAGCAGTCGATGTTCCCTCCTGTGAGATGCCTGAAAGCATGGCATGAGCCTGTCCACGCCGTGAGCAGAAGCGCATTCGCCAGGAGGACCAGGCTCCCCACCCGCAATTCAAAGACGCCGCTGAAGACAAGCGAATGGTAGAAGTCGTAGTAGAAGAACGGGAGAAGAGCGATTCCGGCGTAGAGGAAGTATCGGTGGAGGTTCTCTAACTGGAACAAGCCGTTCCTTTCTCCGGTGTAGTGCCTCTTACTGGAGTCACCTCGTTCCGCGTTGGAACAGCCCAGCGGGTGCTTGAAGAGGTGGCGGTGATAGTCTTTCCTGTAAGCGTAGCAGGTGAGCCTGAAGAGGCCGGGGAGAGGGACTATCAAGATAGTCGGGCTGTAGAACGGGTCGATGTACCCAGCATATTCAGCAACCGGGAAGGAGAGGAGCGCCCAGAAGCCGACCACCAGGATGCCGACGAACGACCAGAACCTCCAGTTAGGCTCGAAAATCTCGTATGGAAACAGAGTCTTCCAGTTTAGCGCCAACGGCAGTCTCCAGCACATGGGGCAAGTTTGACTGCGTAAAAGCCCTTCCCCGAATGGAGTTTGCCCTGAGCCCCTTGGCGGGACCCGCATTCCAGCCTAAGGAGGCGTGGACGCGTCCTGATCTTCGTAGTGGGCCCCGAGGTATCCGTACACCCCTGTCTTCAGGACCTTCATTCCAAGCAGCGCACACTTGACCCTGGAGGGGCCCAGGTCAGGGTTGCCGAGCATCTCGAACACGTCTTCCTTGACCAGCTCCTTCACCCACTCGAGCGGTTTTCCCTTCGCGAGTTCTGTCAGCATGGAAGCGGAGGCCTGGCTGATGGCGCACCCCTTCCCTGTGAACTTCACTTCCTCTATCTTCTGGTCCTCCCCTACCCTGACCTGGATCTCAATCTCGTCCCCACAGAGGGGGTTGGTGTCGCGGGAGGATATGTCGACATTCTCGAGCTTGCCGAAGTTCCTCGGATTGCGATAGTAGTCCAAGATTAGCTCCCTGTATATGTCGGCGCTGCTCATACCTTGAAGATCCTCCCGGCCTTTTCTATGGCAAGTTTCAGCGCGTCCACGTCGTCGTGGGAGTTGTAGACGTAGAAGCTCGCCCTGCTGGCGGCTGGAACGTCTAGCCAGCGCATGAGGGGCTGGGCGCAGTGGTGTCCGGACCTTATGGCGACCCCCTCTTCGTCGAGTATGGTGGCGAGGTCATGGGGGTGGACGTCGGCGTAGTTGAAAGAGATCACCCCAGCCCTGAGACGTGTGTCCATTGGTCCATAGAGCCTGATCCCTCTGATCGCAGTGAGCTCGTTCATAGCATAGTCGAGCAGGCTGACTTCATGCGCCCTGACCCTCTCCATGCCTATGGACTCGAGGTAGTCTACGGCTGCTCCAAGGGCTATGCCATCGGCTATGTTCACAGTCCCGGCTTCGAACTTGTATGGTATGTCGTTCCAGGTCGAGTGGTCGTCGAACACCTCTCTTATCATCTCCCCGCCTGTCTGGAACGGGTCCATCTCCTCCAGAAGACCTCTCCTGGCGACTAGGGCGCCTATCCCGGTGGGACCGAGCATCTTGTGCCCTGAGAACGCGTAGAAGTCCGAGTCTATCGCCCCAACGTCCACCGGCATGTGCGGGACCGCCTGTGCCCCGTCGACCAATGTGGTAGCGCCTGCTTCCTTCGCCATGGCGCAGAGCTTAGCCGCGTCATTTATGGTCCCCAGCACGTTGGAACAGTGAGTGAAGGCGACGAGACGTGGTGCCTCCCTGAGCAAGGCCTCAAAGCTCCCTAGGTCGAGCGTCCCGTCAGGGTTGAGGCCGACATACTTCAGAATCGCTCCGCTGCGCTTTGCCAGCATCTGCCATGGGACGATGTTACTGTGATGCTCCATGGTGGTGACGACAATCACGTCGCCCTTCTTCATGTTCTTGTCCCCCCAGGCGAAGCTCACGAGGTTGGTGGCTTCGGTGGTCCCCCTGACGAAGACCAGATCTTGCGGTCGCGCCCCTACGAAAGCGGCTGTCTTCTTCCTGGAGCCTTCGTACGCTGCCGTTGCTTCTTCCCCCAGCGTGTGCACCGACCGGTGGACGTTGGAGTTGTAGTTGGAGTAGAATCTCACGAGCGAGTCGATTACCACCTGCGGCCTCTGGGTAGTGGCAGCGTTGTCCAGATAGACGAGTCTCTTTCCCCGGACCTTCCTGCTGAGAATCGGGAAGTCCGCCCTTAGTCTCTCCACATCTATGGCTTTGGATTCGAGCAACGTCTGATGAGACTCCGACAGCCCGAAGCTTCTTCGCCTGCTTAAAAGAACTCCCTAAACCTCAACGTAAACCGTCCCTTTGTCGACCCTGGTCCTATAGCGCCGCAGTGGGGCGGTCGCAGGTGGGTTCACTGCGTCCCCCGTCCTAAGGTCGAACTGTGACAGGTGCAGCGGACAGACCACCCTGTCCTCTAGGATGAAGCCCTGGCCTAGGTCCGCTTCCTCGTGGGTGCAGGTGGCAGCCACGGCGAACACCTCGCCGCCGATCTTAGACAGGAGTATCCGCTCCCCCCCGATGTCCACGGTGGCCATAGAGCCCTCGGCAAGGTCAGACTCGCCCATGGCGGGCAGGTAGTCCCCCAAGCGATCTACCTGTACTTGTAGTGGCGCTCGAAGATGTCTTCTGACTCCTTGACCTCAGGGGTGAGTTCGCCCGTCGCAGCGAGAAGCGTCTCCCGATCTACAAGGCGTCGTTTCTCCTCATGCCACTTGCCTTCAATCATGAACCTGGCACCCTCCCTGGTCTGTTCGATGGGAATCCTAGAGAGGACAGGCTCGAAGAAGCCCAGGACCACCATCTTCTTCGCTTCGTCCGGTGACAGGCCGCGGGCCATTAGGTAGAAGAGCTGCTCTTCGTCGATCTGGGCCACGGAGGCGGAGTGCGTCGCCTTTACCTCGTTGTTGTCTATCTCAAGGCTGGGGACACCATCGGACCTCGCAGTCCTCTCCAAAATCATGGCATGATGTGCAAGATAGGACCGAGAGTTCTTGGCCGCGTTCACTATCTTGATCATCCCCTTGAATATCGACTGGGACTCCCCCTTCAGGACCCCCCTTGCCTGGGTGGAACCAGTGGAGTCAGGGGAGTTGTGGACCAGGTTGGTCTCGTAGTCATAGCGCTGTTTCCCGTCAGTGAAGAAGATTTCGAACCCCTCCGCGAACGAGCCCCGCCCGTTCAGGTAGAAGTTGGTCCTTGAGCGCGAGACAGACGCTCCGAGGGAAAGAGAGCTCATTGTCGCCCTGGCGTCGTTGGAGACCTCGATCCCCCTGTTCGAGAGGTGCGTGGTCTGGTCGTCGAGGAGCTGGATGGAAGAGAAGTCAACGTGAGAGTTCGGCCTGGCGATGACCTCGGCCGTCGATGCGACGAACGCGGGCGACGGTGTGCCCTTGGAGTACTGCTCCTCGAGATAGACCAGCCTAGCCTCCTCCTCGGCTATGACGAAGGTCTGCTCGATCACCGACGTTCGTGGGGAGTCAAGCAGGAGCATCTTACGCAGCGGCTTCTCAAGGACCACCCCTCGCGGCACTCTGACGAAGGTTCCACAGTTGAAAAAGGCATTCACGAATGCGGCGTACTTGTCAGTCTCCGACTTCACCAGCCTCCCCTCGACCAGTTTCCTGACCGCTCCCTCTTCCTGGCGGAGGGCGTCGTGGAAGGACATCAGGTTCACGCCCTTCGAGGCCAGGTCCCTGCTCAGTTCCGCGTGGACCTGGGTCTCGTTCCCCTGAAGGAGGATGTCTGACTCGGTCCCGGTCAGGTACCCCGTGAAGAAGCTCCGGAAGTCGACCTCCGTGCGGTCCCGGGCCAGCTTGAACCTGTCCAAGGCGATGTCGAAGGTCCTCGAGTACTTCGTGTAGAGAGGGTTCTTTTCAGAGGGGAGGGAAATGAACTGTCTGAAAGCCTCGAGCCTCACGTCGGTCAACCACGACGGCTCAGCCAAGGAAGCCGAGATGGAGCGCAGGAGGTCCTCGTTGAAGGAGGACAGGGACGCCTGAGACATTCCACTCGACTCCGGTCGATCCTAGCCGACGGCGTTCGTCATTTCGAGCGACATGAGGCGGTTGAACTCCACCGCGTATGTCATAGGAAGCTCCTTTGCGAAGGGTTCCATGAACCCGTTGACGACCATGCTCAGCGCGTCCCCTTCTGATATCCCCCTGGCCATGAGATAGAACAACTGCTCCTCCCCCACCTTGCCTACGCTCGCCTCGTGGGTGACCGTGGCGTCGTCCTCCTGAATCTCCATGTATGGATAGGTGGCGGTGGTGCTGATCGGGTCCACGAGGAGGGCGTCGCAGCGGACCGTCGACTTCACGTTCTTGGCTCCCTTGGCTATGTGGAGGAGGCCTCTGTAGGCGGTGTGGCCGCCCCCTTTCGAGACCGAGCGAGATATAATCTTCGACGTGGTGTCCTTCGCCAGGTGGATCGCCTTAGCGCCGGTGTCCTGGACTTGGCCTGGACCTGCGTAGGCTACCGAGATGATGTCGGCCTTCGCCCTCGGCCCGAGCAGATAGACAGACGGGTATTTCCTGGTGAGCTTGGCGCCTCCGTTGAAGTCCACCCAAGAGACGGTCGCGTCTTCGTGCGCGTGAGCCCGCTTGGTGACGAGATTGAGGACATCCCTGGACCAGTTTTGAAGGGTCGTGTACTTCACCAGCGACCCTTTCCTGGCAACAATCTCGACTATGGCCGAATGCAATGACTGCGAAGAATATACGGGGGCAGAGCAACCTTCGATATAGCCTACTTCGCTGTAGGGGTCGGCGACGATGAGCGTCCTTTCGAACTGGCCCATGTTCTTCTCGTTAATCCTGAAGTATGCCTGCAGCGGCATGCTTACCTTCACGCCTTCAGGGACGTAGACGAAGGAACCTGCGCTCCAGACCGCCGTCTGGAGGGCGGCAATGTAGTTGTCCTGGTAGGGGACCACTGTACCGAAGTACTTTTTCATGATGTCGGGGTACTCTTTCAGGGCCGTCACGGTGTCTGTGAAGACGACCCCCTGCTTCGCCAGCTCCCCCTGGATGCTGTGGTAGACCGACTCGCTCTCATAGATCGCGCCTACGCCCGAGAGGAACTTCTTCTCAGCCTCGGTGATTCCGAGCTTGTCATAGGTCCGCCTGATGTACTCAGGGAGCTGGTCCCAAGATTGGGCTGCCTTCTTCGTGGGGTTGGCATAGTAGTAGAAACCCTGATAGTCGATGTCTTTCAGCTCCGGGGCCCAGGAAGGAGGCTCTCGATCGAGGAAGTGCTTCAGGGCCTTCATTCTGATCTGTTCCATCCACGCGGGCTCGTCGTGGAGCCTGACGATCTCCTGCACCACCCGCTCGCTCAGGCCCTTGGTGCTCCTTACCGCATACTCTTCTACGGGGTCGCTGAAACCGTACTTCTGTGCGTAGTCGTCGCCGACGATGTCGATCTTAGAAGTCATGTCGCGAACTCTTGTATAACATACGTTATGTTCCCCCTATAAGGTTTGCCCGGTCTGAGGAGGAACCTGCTCTTCCTCTCTGTATCCTTTGATCCAAGTGTATCCCTTCTCCTCCAGGAGCCTTGACAGCTCCTCCCCGCCCGACTCGATTATCCGGCCTTCGAACATCACGTGGACGAACTGGGGTTTCACGTACTTCAGTATCCTCTGGTAGTGAGTTATGAGGAGAGAGCCCGTCTGAGGGCCGGACACCCTGTTTATTCCCTCTGCTACGATCCTGAGCGCGTCGATGTCCAGTCCCGAATCGGTCTCGTCCAGGACCGCGAACTTCGGTTGCATGAGCGCCATCTGAAGGATTTCGGCCCTCTTCTTCTCCCCGCCAGAGAAGCCTTCGTTCAGGTACCGGTTCAAGAAGGAGTCGTTCATGCTCAGCATCTTCAGCTTCTCAGCGACCACTTCCTTGAACTCGAATATTGTAGGGGGCTCCGAGCCTGCGGGACGGGAGTTGTTGTAAGCGGCGCGAAGGAAGGAGAACATGCTCACGCCCTGTACGCTCACGGGGTACTGGAATGCGAGGAAGAGGCCCTTCTTCACCCTCTTGTCTGGAGCGAGCCCGACTATGTTCTCTCTGTCTATGAGGATCTCACCAGAGGTCACCTGGTACTTGGGGTGCCCCATGACCGTGTATGCGAGGGTGCTCTTGCCGGAGCCGTTGGGGCCCATCAGGGCGTGGGTTTCACCCTGGCCGATGGTGAGGTTGACCCCCTTGAGGATCTCCTTACCCTCTACTGAAGCGTGAAGTTCCTTTATCTCAAGTTGCATAATCTGAGTTGCTGACCGCCAGTTCGTATTTAAGTATTATAACGTATGTTATTGAATTCGAGCTACCAGACGAGGCTGACTTTTCTGGCGACGGCCTCGAGGAACTCCTTGTCGACCGACGAGAAGGCGTCCAACTGGTCGCTGTCTATGTCTATCTCCCCAATGACGCGTCCCTCGCTCAGGATCGGGACAACTATCTCCGCCTTTGTCGAAAGAAAGCACTGCAGGTACCTCGGATCCTTCCCCACGTCAGAGACTATCTCGGTCCTCCCCGCCTTGGCTGCGAACCCACACACCCCCTTTTCGATGGGGATGCGGGTGTGCTCGGTCGGCGACGGCCCAGCCCAGGCATCAAGGACCAAGTCATTGCCTTCGACTGCATAGATTCCCACCCACGAGTAGGTCGGTATGGAAGAGTTCAGGAACTTCACGATGGCGCCCCTCGCAGCCTCCCCCCGGGAACCTTCCAGCGTGGAATCGAGGCCGACGAGAACCTCCTTTGCCTGCTCCCTGCTGAGTCTTCCTGCCGCGGACTTCAACCTGTTCGCCTTTCTCCCGAGTTATTTATTCGCGACCCTTCAGGCTTCGCTCTCAATCAGATACCGGTAGACTAGCCCGGCGGCGATTCCACCAAGCACCGGACCGATGAGATAGATGTACCAGTAGCCTGGATAGAACCCGGACGCGATCATCGGGCCGAACGCCCTTGCGGGGTTCATTGCTGCGCCAGTGAGATTCCCGGCGACCAGGACGTCGGCCACCACTACGAGGCCTATGCCCAGCCCGCCGATGTGGGGAGCCCTGGAGTCGACCGCTGTCCCGTAGACGGCGAATACCAAGACGAACGTCAGGAGCCCCTCGATTGCCATCCCCTGACCGGCGCTCAAGGCGCTGCTGAGGGTTGGCGAACCCCACTTCACGCTGTCCCCGAGCGCCGACGGGAAGGAAGCCTCCAGCGCGAGTCCGGCGGCGGTCGCCCCCACGAGCTCCGCGATTATGTAAGGGACGACGTCTCTGGACTTCAGCTTCTTCCCCACCCAAAGACCCAGGGTGACCGCAGGGTTGAGCGCCCCGCCGGAGACGGCCATGGTGGCTGAAATCGCCACTCCGAGCCCCAGCCCGTTCGCAAGGGCCGCCACGAGTATGGCGGCTGCTGAGTTGGGACCGACCAGGCTGGCCGTACCCACCGCAGACCCGGCGCCCACGAGCACGAAGACGAAGGTGCCCACCGCCTCTGCCACTAGCTTCCTCGACAGGGTCGGGGATGTGGACAAAACGTTCGGCGCAGTTCCGAACAGGCCCCACTTAAGAATTCCCTATCTCTGTCCGGAATAATTCTTATAAACCGTCGGTTGTATACCGAGCTTTATGTCAGCGACTGGACAGCCTGTCATAATTCTGAAGGAAGGTTCTGGCGAGTCTAGGGGGAGGGAGGCTCAGAGGAACAACGTCACCGCCGCGAAGCTCATCGCCGAGGTTGTTAGGACTTCACTCGGGCCGCGGGGCATGGACAAGATGCTCGTGGATTCCATGGGAGATGTCACCATCACCAACGACGGCGCGACGATGCTGAAGGAGCTCGACGTCCAGCATCCGGCCGCGAAGATGATGGTCGAGATAAGCAAGGCCACGGACAACGAAGTCGGAGACGGGACCACGTCGGCCGTGGTGGTGGCTGGGGCGCTGCTCGAGAAGGCCGAGGAACTGATCAACAAAGACGTGCACCCAGTGGTGGTGGTGGACGGGTATGGGCGGGCCGCTGAGAAGGCCCAGGAGATTCTCGAGGCGATAGCAGAGAAGGTCAACCCCGAAAACAGATCCGACCTGCTGAAGATTGCGAACACAAGCATGATGACGAAGCTAGTGAGCGAGGACTCGCCGCACTTGGCTGGCATAGTGGTCGACGCTGTGCTTCAGGTTGCTGAGAAGCGCGAGGACGGGTTCAAGGTGGACATCGACAACGTGAAGGTCGAGAAGAAGCCAGGCGGAGCACTGACAGACACCGAGATGATAAGGGGACTGGTCTTGGACAAGGAAGTGGTCCACTCCGGGATGCCCAAGCGCGTTGACGAGGCGAAGATTGCGCTGGTGAACTCTGCCCTCGAGATCGAGAAGACGGAGTTCTCGGCTGAGATAAGGATCAACGACCCCCAGCAGATGCAGCAGTTCATGGATGAGGAGACGAGCATCCTCAGGGGGATGGTGGACAAGGTCCATTCAGCTGGAGCGACCGTCCTGATATGCCAGAAGGGGATTGATGACCTCGCACAGCACTTCCTCGCGAAGGCAGGGATTCTGACGGTGAGGCGGGTGAAGGAGAGCGACATGACCAAGCTGGCGAAGGCGACAGGCGCCAGGATCGTCACCAACCTCGATGACCTCAACTCGAAGGACCTTGGCTATGCGAAGGTGGTGGAAGAGAGGAAGATCGAAGATGACAAGTGGGTGTTCCTAGAAGGGGCCAAGAACCCGAAGGCTGTGAGCATCCTTGTGAGAGGAGGAACCCAGAGGGTGGTAGACGAAGCTGAGAGGGCGCTTCACGACGCGCTGATGGTGACCAAAGACGTCGTTGAACTCCCTGCAGTCGTAGCCGGGGGAGGCGCTCCAGAAGAGGAGGTCTCGATACAGCTACGCAGCTGGGCGCAGAAGCTCTCGGGGAGAGAGCAACTGGCTGCTCTGAAGTTCGCTGACGCCATGGAGAGCATACCCCTCACCCTCGCTGAGAACGCTGGGATGGACCCCATCGATACCCAGGTAGACCTGAGGGCGAAGCATGGGAAGGAAGGGAAGTGGTACGGCGTCGACTCTCTCAACGGGAAGGTGACTGACATGTACTCGAAGTCTGTGTGGGAGCCCCTGGCCGTCAAGCTCCAGATACTCCGTGCAGCCACCGAGGCGGCGTCCATGATCCTCAGGATCGATGACGTGATAGCGGCGAGCAAGATGAAGGCGCCCCCTGCCCCTCCTGGAGGAGGGATGGGTGGCATGGGTGGCATGCCGCCGATGTAGGTTAAGGGCTCAGAGTATCTTTACGTCTTGGAACTTCCCTTCGGTCTTCGCCAACTCGTATAGCTTGCTGGCTACGGCCACGTCTTCTATGGCCACTCCCCCGGACTTGAATAGGGTCCGCCCCTCGGGTTGGCGCCTCCCCGCGACCACCTCGCCCAGCTCTACCGCAGAGTCCCAAGAGAACCTCCCCGCTTCCGCGGCCCTCATCAGCTCTCCATACTCGAACTTGGCCTGGGCCAGGTCGTCCACGGCCACCGTCTGAAAGGACGCGACAGCGTCGGTCGAGATTTCTGCGTGGGTCGGGACGTTGGCGCCGCAGATGTTGGCGTGCGAGACGTCCCTCAACATGCCCCCGTCCAGGAACGGCGCGTGGGCTGAGGTGATCGCGGTCGCGACCTGCGCGCCTCCGAGGGCGCGTTCAGGAGAGTCGAATGCCCTCGCGGCGAAGCCCTTCTGGCCCAACGTCTGGGCGAAGGCGCCTCGGCTCCTCTCATTGGGACTCCAGACGCGCACCTCCTCCACCGACATGACAGAACCGAGGGCTAGAATCTGGGTAAGCGCCTGCTTCCCAGAGCCGAAGATTGCGACTGCCGCGGAAGTCTTTCGATAGAGGTGCTTCGTCGCCACGGCTGATGCGGCTCCCGTCCTGAACCGGCCGAGCATGTCCGCCGCTATCACAGCTAGAGGCGCAGAATCGGCGGTGTCGAAGAGGATGACCACGAATTTCGCCCCCGCCTTCGAGGAGAGGTAGGCCTTCACCCCGGCCCGGCCGAGGTAAGGCATGCTGGCGTGCATCACGTTCAGCACAGAAGACGCGCCTCTCGTCCTGGTCCGCATGAAGTTCTCCGCTTCGCCCTGCCCCTTCCTCCGGAAGGCCTCTTCCACGACGCCCACCACCTCGTCCATGTCTAGGAGGCCCTCGACGTCCTCCTCCGACAGGATCAGCGTCAAGCCCGTTGCGCTTCTTCTTTGTGTTCCGCTGCCTCGGGTGTCCCCCACCGGCCCACCCGCGGGAGGTTCTTCGTCCTGAATAGCGCCATCCCCTGCTGATACCGCTGTAGCTCGACTTCCAGAAATCTGATGTCAGATGCCAGTAACGCCGACTCCTTCTCGGCCCCTTTCTTCCCCGTCAGCTCGGCCAGCTTGGCCCTCTTTTCGTCCAGCATCTTAGCGAGTAACTGCTCATACTCCGTGGTCAATGGGCGTTCCGGGCCAGCGGGGCCTCGAAACTATAAAGACGTTGCCAGCGGGCCGGAGCCACGATGTTGACCACCGGCAGAGAAGGTTCATCGGCGCAGAAAGGTAGACTTGCCAGGGAGGAAGTGAGCTTCCGGGGGCACCCGATGGTGAGGTCCACCCATGCGACGACCATGGAGGTCACCACCGAAGAGCACCTGACCGAGAACGGTGACTGCATCATAGGCGTCAGGGCGGACAAAGGGTGTTTCGGGATCAACCCGGCTGTTAAAGAGGGGCTACGGAAGTCGGGGGCGAAGGTCACAATCAGGATCAGCGTTGGCGACCGCACGTTCCAAACTGTGGCTCGGGGGGACGTCAGGCTCAAGCTGTCCCACCCCCACGATATCGTGATCAGGAAGAGCGAATTCGTCAGCGATAGGACGCTGGCCGTGGGGGCGAGCGCGGCCGCGAAGGACATCCCCAGGGACATGGTCAGGCTGCTTACGAGCCCCGCGGCGACAGGGGTGCTCGAGATAGAGGTGGGGTGACGTTGGCGAGATTCAGGGCTGAAGCGTTCACCATGCAGGCGCTGGTGAAGTACCACGGCCTCAAGGACTGGAAGTTGAGGCTCCCCTACCACGACAGCATCTCAGTCAACACGACCTGCATGAAGACCGAGGCCTCTATCACAGACTCCGAGAAGGGAGGCGTGTTCATAGGAGGGAAACAGAACGACTCTGCCAACGCGCGGCTCCAGGGCGTCGTCTCCAGGATTGACCCCTCAAAGAAGGCGACCGACTTCAGGATTGACAGTCGGAACGTCCCCACGGGAAAGGCGAAGGGGATAGGTTACTCGTCTTCCGCAGGCGCGGCGCTGACCCTCCTGACCCACAGGCTGCTCTCGGGGGAGTCCACCGACCTTCCCAGGCTGTCCAGGACGGCTCGGCTCTTCGCAGCCTCTGCCTCCAGGTCTCTGGTAGGCGGCTTTTCGAGGCTGTATGCTGGGAAGGATGACGAAAGCACCTACGCTGAGAGGTTCGCCGACGCCAAGGCGATGGACCTTCGCATGGTGGTCGTGCCACTGCCGTCCAGGATAAGGACCGAAGATGCGCATCGGGAGGTTCTCACGTCCCCCTTCTTTCAGGCAAGGGTTGAGTCCGCGCAGAAGCGGTGTGACGAGATGGAGAGGGCCATCCGAGGGAACGACCTGGATGCTGTGGGCAGGCTGGCGGAACGGGACACGCTCGAGCTCCACAGTCTGACCATGACCGGTGACAGCGGTCTGGTCATAATGACCGAGGACTCGATCAGGATCATCCGAAAGGTGAGGGATCTACGGGGAGACGGGGTGAAGGCGTACTACTCGATGCAGACCGGGCCGTCGGTCTTCGTCAACACCGACGAGAAGCATCAGAACAAGGTGCTGAATGCCATGGAGAAGCTCGGCTACAGGTCTTACCTCTCCGGAGTCGGCGGCGAGGCGAGGATCCTGTGAGCGAAGGCGCCAGCGTCCGCGACTACCTGCGGCAGCTAGAAAGGACCAAGGCCCGAAAGGACGGCCAGGTGAAAGAGGGCCTGGAGACGTTCATCGGCCTTTGGGAGAAGGCGATCGAGAACAGGGTGGTCGGCGAGACGGACAGCGTGGAAGCCGCATTGGCGAAGCTTGAGAAAGCAGGCGGGCTCTATCGCGCAGCCGGGGCCTAGCGGGCCGCTTCTCCACCATCGAGCGACACGACCTGCCCTGTGATGAAACTGGACTCTTCGCTGGCTAGGAAGAGCGCGAGGCTGGCGGCCTCCGACGGCTTTCCGAACCTGCCCATGGGGATGGCGCCGACGTAGGAGCGCCTTTGTTCCCTGCCAAGCCACTCTACCCAGGCAGTCTCAATCGACCCGAAGGCCATGCAGTTCACTCTGACCTTAGGGGCGAGCATCTTCGCCAGCATCTTGGTCATGGAGACGACAGCCCCCTTGGCTGAGGCGTAGATCAGACCGTCGGTATCCCCCACAAGGGCTGGTATCGAAGCTACGTTGACGATGGAGGAGCCCTGCTTCATCAGCCTGACTGCCCCTCGGACGCAGAGGAAGGTTCCGAACGTATCGACGGCGAAGACCCGCTTCCACATCTCAAGGGTGGTGTCTTCCAGACGGAGGTTCCAGAGCTTTGGGTCTGCCAAGCCCGCGGCATTGACCAAGATGTCCAGCCCCCCCAACTTTCTTCTTACTTCCTCGAACATCGCGTCTACGCTGGAACTGTCTGAGACGTCCGCATGGACAACGAAGGCATTCCCCCCGGCGCCTTCGATGGTTCTGAGCACGGCCTCCCGGTGAGGAGGGCCTCCACGGTGGTTGACTGCCACAGTCGCCCCTTCCCTCGCGAAGAGCCTGGCCACCTCCGCGCCTATCCCCTGCGAGGAGCCGGTGACAAGGGCCCTCTTGCCCTCTAGCCTCAAGCGGCCCGACGAGTCCATTTCCCTGACTTAAGGGTTAGAGGCTAGGGCCTAGGCGCCCTTTCCCTGGCCGTCGCGCCGGCAGAGGCGTACTGTCTCAGGAACCGTATGTTGAAGAGCGAAGCCTTCGCCGAGTTCCTGACCATCTCGTCCGAGTCGGACTCTGCCTTTACGAGGACATCCTCCGAATCTGCGCTCCCGACTGAGCCCAGGGCTGCCGCCGACTCGTGCCGGACGATTGGATCCTTGTCTTCGATGACCGCCTTGGCCAGCGCTTTGTTCCCCTCCGAGAGCCCGATTTGGCCAAGGGAGAAAGCCGCCTCATGGCGGACCAAGGGGTCTGGATCATGGAGCAAGACGTCCGCCAGGGCTGGGACAGACCCCTCCCCTCCGACCTCCGCCAAGATGCAGACGGCGTGGACACGGAGGACCAGGCTCGGCTCGTTCCTGAGGACTTCGATGAAATACGACTCGTCCTTGCGCCCCCACGCCTCTTCCATCCCCCTCATGATTGTCATGGCGTGGGCCTCGTCGTCGACCACTGTGCTGGTGTACAACGTGCTGGAGTCGGCCTGGCTCGGCCTATAAATGAAGCGAAATCTTGACTTGGCTCAGGGCGTCAGGAGGATCTTACCCTGCACTTCACGGGACTCGACGATCTCGTGGGCTTCCTTTGCCGCCCTGAGAGGGAGCTCCCTGTAGATGAAGGGCTTGAGCCTGCCTGCGGACGTCAGCTCCATGACGCTCCTGATATCCTCTTTGGACTGACCGTAGACGCCCATCAGCTTCAGCTCTTCCTGGTACACCTTGCGGACGTCGACCTCGGACTTCGCCCCTGAAGTGAGGCCGAGTGTCAGCATCCTCCCTCCTCTGGCAAGGCAATCGAAGCTGGTTGGCCAAGTGTCCCCCCCTACGTGGTCGAATACGACAGAAGCCCCGAACCCGTCGGTTAGCGAGCGGACCCGCTCAACGAAGTCGTGAGACCTCGAGTCCACCACCGCATCTGCGCCCAGAGACTCCACGAACTGCCTCTTCTTCTCATCCCCCACTGCTGCGATGACCCTGGCACCGAGGTGCTTGGCGACCTGGACCGCAGCGTGGCCGAGCCCACCTGCGGCCCCCCAGACCAAGACCGTGTCCCCCTCGCCTACGTTGGCCTTTGTCACGAGGCCGTTCCAGGCGGTCCCGAAGTTGACCGGGAGGGCCGCTGCAGCCTTCGGCTCGAGGTCTCCCAGAGGGAGGAGGTTCGTGGCAGGGACCTTCACCAGCTCTGCGTACCCCCCGTCGGTCGCGATCCCGACGAACCCCCTGGCCAGGCAGAGGTTCGGCTTGCCCAGGCGGCAGTAGACACAGGTGCCGTCTGTAAGGACCGGGTAAACCAAGACCCTTGCCCCTGGCTCGACCTCCTTGGTGCCCAGGCCAATGGAGACGACCTCTCCGGCGATGTCGGCCCCCAGGATGTGTGGAAGGGGCGTCTTGTACCTCCCGCTCCTGGCCCAGACATCGATTCTGTTGACGCCGCAGGCCAATACTCTGATCAGCGCCTCGCCCGGACCAGGCTCAGGGTCCGGGGCTCCCTCGAGCTTGAGCGCCTCAGGCCCCCCTGGGCTGTGGTATCTTGCCGCTTTCAATCCCTGCGAATCAGAGAAGGGTCGTACTTAGGACTATGCTGGAACCGCTGGCGCCGCTGCCGTGCGCTTTGGCGGCAACACGAGGCTCCACGCGAACACGATGGCCAGGTTGATTGCAAGGGCGACCAGGCCGATGTAGAGAACCCCCAGAGGAGAAGGCAGGGCGTAAGTCGAATAGTGCCAGATTGAGAAGTTGTTCTTCAGCTCCATCAGGCACACGCCGACTGCCTCGCCCACGAGGAGGCCGGTGATAAGAGAATGCTTGTTCATCCGTGTGGTGAAGAGACCGATGAAGACAGCCGGAAGCGTTTGGACGATCATGATGCCGCCGAAGAGCTGCAGTTGTGTGGCATAGGTGGTGGCCACTACGAACACGAAGCCGAGGGCGATGAACTTGAAGGCGACTGAGACCCACTTCGAGAGCTGTGTCTCGCCCCGAGAAGTCATGTTCGGCCTGAACTCCCTCACTATGTTCCTGGTCAGCAGATTAGCCTGGGCGATGGCCATGATCGCGGCTGGGACGAGCCCGCCGATGAATATCCCCAGGAGGGCAACCCCGGCAAACCAAGAAGGCAGGGTGCTAAGGATCATGGCCGGGACGACCAGGATTCCTTGGGAGGCTGCCGGATACTGGTGCAGGAACGACAGCGCCCCGCTGTTGCCATATGCTAGGACGCCGAACATCGCTAGCGCCCCGAGCCCGAGGCCATAGAATGGCAGGAGCGAGGTGCTCTTGCGGAGCTTCTCGGAGTCCTGGGCTCTGAGAACGCCGTTTACAGCGTGCGGATAGAGGTACAGCGCTAGGGCGCTCACGAGGAAGGTGCTCCAGTATGTATTAGTGAGCGTTACCGGCAGGGTCGGCAGCACAGCCTTCGAACTTGCTGCTGCGGAGAAGGCGCTACTGAAGCCTCCTGACGAGACTACGACAGCCAGGACCCCGATAATCCCCAAGAAGATGAGGATGTCTTTCATAACTGCTTTCAGTGTCGCGCCGCGGAGGCCGCTGGCATATGTGAAGGCGGCCAGGACGATAAAAGCGACGATCAGGGCGAGCTCGGAGATGGTGGTCACGTCGCCCATGCCGTGAATCATGGCGATGATGACAGCCTGCATCCCCACTATCTGCAGCGCGATGTAAGGAAGCTCTGCGATTATCCCGACGATTGCCACCAACATGGCCAAAGTCCTGCTGTTGAAGGTCCCCTTCACGAAGTCAGCGGCCGTTACGTAGCCCTTCTCGTGTGCGACCTTCCGTAGCTTCGGCATAACCACGATGGCAATGCCGAACGTTAGAGCGACGTAAGGTACAGCGAAGAAGTAGAACGCCCCCGTTCCTGGAACGCCGAATATGCCAGCGTAGGCTCCGGAAGGCACGGAGATGAATGTGTACGCGGTGTACAGGTCTGCACCCACCAGGAATCAGACCAGGACGGTCCCCAGCCGCCTCCCAGCCTAGGCCCACTCGCCCAGGTTGTTCATGTCCCCTCTCCTCCATCTGCCTCCCTAGAGACCAAGGAACACGAAGACCACGAAGAGCGCCAGGAAGGTGACCATTCCGTCGATGGCTAGCATGCCAGGACTTCCTCCCCAGCAGGTTGGCAGCCACGAAGAACAGGACGCCGCATATGACCAGCCAGACCATCTGGTACCACCAGAAGAATGGGACGCCTCCCCACTCGGGATTCACGACGTTGTAGAACGGGACACCGAAGAGGAAGATGAACGGGATAAGAATCAAGACGGCGGCAGCGACGTCTCTTGACTTCACGCGCGACACCTATTCACCCATAGTTCCAATATAGGCCTGAGGACAATATGTTTAGTTTGGGCCATAGTTGAGCGATTGCCGAATTTTGCACGCGGCATCCTGAGGCCGGGGGAAGGGGCTGCCGGGGGAGGACCCGGATCAGTCAGGGAGAGGGGCCTCGTCCTTGCCATCCATCATCTTGCGATAGTACCACCCGGCGGTCCGCCTTGTGAAGTAGTAATCGTAGAGAGAGACGTGCCTGGCCTCGAGCCCGAGCAGGTACTCGTGAATCCTCTGGCCTGCGTCCCTCCCCTTGGCCATAGCTGCCACGACCAGGCTCTCTCCCGTCACCACGTCCCCCGCCGCGAACACGCCCGGGAGCGAGGTCATGGAACGGTCATCGACTGCGATCCCGTTCCTGCGGCCAGACTTGAGGCCGGCCAGCTTTCCGATGAACGAGTTCGGGCCGCGGCCTAGGGCGACGATGACCGAGTCGCACTCGAGGTCTACTGTCTCGCCGGTGGGTACAGGGCTCCTCCTCCCGGAGGCGTCGACCTCACCCAGCTTCATCTTCGACATGGCCGCCTTGGTCACCCTACCTCCCTCCCCTGAGTACTCTTTCGGGGAGAGCAGGAGCCTAAGCCGGAGCCCCTCCTCCTTCCCCTCTTCGACCAGTATCTTGTCGACCGGCATCTCCGCCTCTGTCCTCCGGTAGACAATCGTGACCTCGCCCCCCGTCAGCCTCTGGGCGACCCGGGCGCAGTCCAGGGCGCTGTTCCCTCCGCCTATGACCAGGACGCGCTTTCCGAGGTCGTAGCTCGGGTGCTCGAGGTAGCTGTCGACCCCTTCGGCAAAGACGTCTTCGAGGAACTGGTACCCGTCGTAGACCCCCTTCAGGTCTGACCCAGGTGTGTCGGGCTTCGGCACGTCCTTGGCCCCCGTGGCGATGAGCACGGCGTCGTAGTCCGCCCGGAGGTCGTCGAACCTGACATCCCTCCCGACCTTCGTACCTGTCTTAGCATTCACGCCCATCCCCACTATCCTGGCAGCTTCGTAGCGGAGGACGTCCTTGGGGAGGTGGTAGTCCGGGATCCCATACCAAGCGGTCCCTCCCAGGCGGGGGAGCTCGTCGTAGATGGTCGCCGAATGGCCGAACCTCGTGAGCAGCTCCGCTGCGGCCAGCCCCGCGGGTCCCCCTCCGACCACCGCAACTTTCTTGCCGGAAGGAGGCCTCGAGACAGGGTCGGGCTGCCTGGACACGGCCCTCTCCCAGTCGGCAACGAAGCGCTGTATCATCCCCGAAGCCACAGGTTCTCCTCTGGTCCCAATGACGCAGGCTGTCTCACAGAGGCTGTCCAGTTGAGGACAGCAACGGGCCGTGGTACCCAGGAGAGGATTGGTCTCCCGTATCCTGCGGTAGGCGGTCGCCAAGTCCCCCCTAGACACGGCTTCGCACATGCCCCTGATGTCCGTCTGGAGCGGGCACACGTCCATGCATACCGGATTCCCGCAGGTGACGCACCGGCTGGCTTCCTCCATGGCCTGCTCCATGGTGTAGGGGAGCTGGACTTCCTCGAAATTCCCAGTCCTAGCCTCGGCGTCCAGTTTTGGGAACGGGAACTTGGCCGTCCTCTCTGTCTTGAGCGACAATTCTCTGAAAGTTTGCGCCCCGAAGTTGGGCTAATAAGGAAACGTGACGATTCTCAGGTTTGGAACGTGCGAAACCACCGGGCAGAATCATGGACTGACGTAAGGGGTGGCGGGCCCTGTGGGATTCGAACTCGCGGGCGACTTTAGCGCCTCCCACGGCATGCTGGTGACTCCCACAGCTAGCTAAGAGCCAGCCGCTCTAACCTGGCTGAGCCAAGGGCCCACCGAAGATGCGGCCGATTGGCCGGAATTAAAAGGGTTCTCAATACCATTTACCAGCCAGGTGACGCCTGATAGGCGGTCGACGTATCGTAGCGAGAGATGGACGTCATACGAAGCCAACCTGGATTGATATAATGGGCCGCATCAGGCAGACCCATGGGCCGTCTCGCGTTCGTCGGACTGGGCCTCGGGCCCAGGGGAGCATCACTAGAAGCGCTTGACGAGTTGAAGGCGGCCGATATCGTATACCTCGAATACTACACCACGCCTCATGAGCCCGCCCTTCTAAGGGAGATTACGAGGGCCACAGGGAAGGAACTGACAGTTGTGGACAGGGAATTCGTTGAGAGCGGGAGCAGGATATTGGACGAGGCGGCGACCAAGAGAGTTGCGCTAGCGACGCTGGGAGATCCGATGATAGCAACCACCCACGACGAGCTCAGGGCGAGGGCCATCAAGAAGGGAATCGAAAGCCGCGTCGTGCACTCGGCGAGCATCGCCTCCGCCGCCGCCAGCGAAAGCGGATTGCATTCGTACAAGTTCGCCAGAACTGTCACTGTGACAAGGGAGTCAGTGAGCAAGCTGACCCAAGCCTACCACATCATCCACTCAAACCTCCTGGAGGGCGCACATACCCTTCTCCTGCTCGAGTACGACGCCCAGAGCGGAGACGGAGTGACTCCAGGGGGCGCCATGGCAGGGCTGCTACTGGCCGAGGCGAACTTCAAGCGCGGGGTGGTGTCTGAGGAGACGTTCGCCATCGTTCTCTCGAGGCTCGGCCGCGAAGGATACAAGTCAGCCGCCGGGAGCATCGGTGAACTTTCCAAGGGAGAGTACGGAGAGCCTCCCCACAGCGTCATAATCCCGGGAAGGCTGCACTTCTCCGAGGTCGAAGCTGTCGCAGCCATATTCGCCCTCTCGGCTAACGATGTCAGGAGCAACTCGGAGGGTATGCTCAGAACCGCCCAGGTGCTCGTCCCGAAGTACGTGGCCAAGACGAAGAAGGCGTTAGGGTCGTTGAAACCGAAGCTGGGCGGGCAGTACGAGCACGTTGTGGAGAACGCGGAGCTCTACATGAAAGACGCCGAGAGCTTCTTGGCCAATGGAGAAGACGAGATGGCTATGCTGAGCGTCGGATACGCCGAAGGGCTTTTGGACTCCCTGGCGTTCGCGGGTGTGGCAAAGATAGACTGGTGACAGATGAAAAGCAAGAGGGTCCTCGCTGCCGTCTATTCGTTGGGGGTCACCGGGAGGAAGGCAGGAGCAAAGGAGCTCGCTTTGAGGCTCGACCTTAGCCCGAAGGAAGCGAGGGACGAACTCGGGAAGCTGTCGAGGCTCGGGCTGGTGAGACTCGGGAGCAAGGGAGCCGAGCTGACTCCGCGCGGAAGGAGGGCGATCAGGGTCGTTTTCATAGGAGGTGGGTTCGAGGTGATACACTACGGGCATCTGTACACCATAGAGAAGGCTCGGGCTCTGGGAGACGCGCTTGTGGTCTCCGTCGCCCGGGACAGTACGATCAGGAAGAGGAAGAATCGGGAACCCCTCGTTGGTGAGGGCGATAGGGCGAAACTGCTCTCGGCCCTCAGGTACATCGACGCCGCCGTACTGGGGGTCGAGGGGGACATATACCTCACACTCGAGAAGGTGAGTCCCGACGTGGTCGCCCTAGGTTACGACCAGCATCACGTGGAGGGGGAAATCGCGAGAGAGGCGGCCCAGAGGGGAATGAAGCTCAAGGTGGTGCGCCTCGACTCCCCCTACCCGGGCATCAAGACGAGCAGGCTGCTGAATGACTTCTAGGTAGGACGGCCGAGTTTCTTCTCCAGCCGCGCCATGGAGCTGCTGACAGAGTTCCGCCCAATCTCTTCGGCGAGCAGCCCCCTGGTGTCCTCGACGAGCATCCGCGCCACGTCAATCTTCCTCCGGACCCCGTTCACGACGTGGTCATAGACTGCGAGGGGGGAGCATGCGGCGTAGAGGTCCTCCATGACCTGGAAGTACTTCTTGGCGCCTTTGAGGTCTCTCCCTAGGATCGAGTCTAACACCAGCCTCTTCAGCTCCCCCACTGCATCCAGAAGCCCGAGCAGGTACGCCTCGGGGGATGAGTCGATGCTCTCCATGGAAGGGATGGGTTTCCCCTTCGCGAGTGAGACCACGACGGAGGCCTCCACCACCTCGGTTTCAGGGGAGATGATGTACCTCGACAAGGAGCCGTCTGTCCCCTTTTTGAGCTCTGTCAGCAGCGACTTCGCCTTCGAAAGCTCTCTTTCGCCGTCCTTGATCTTTCCTAGATGGACAGATATGATCGCCCGCGATGACGCCGAGATGACATCCCTGCTCCCCTTGATTACCCGGTCACGACGCTCGAGCTGTCCAGAGAACCTTAGCTCCGTCGCCTTCAGGGAACGTCTGACCGCGTCCAAACTCAACTAGGGTGGAAACCGTCGCGTCTTAAGTCTGCCAGGTCGCCGGCCTCTGGTGCGTGCAGTTTTAGCGTCCTCCGGCCAGCTCGCGGGCGGCCGTCAGGGTTGGCTTTTATCTGCCTCTCTACCTGTGCTTCGCCTGCGACAGCCAGCGAGTTCAATCAGCGTGAATCGAGAGTGTGCACATTGACGGCCAGGGAGCACAGATGTGGCATCCATGGCCCAGACAACCCGCAACGTCCACACGCTCAGCCCGATTTCTCCAAATACCAGTTAACTCCAGCCGGTGGTTCGAAAGCAGAACACATGCACCTCTCGGAGCTGGTTTCAGCTGAATAGCAACTATGTGAAGGGCAGATCACGCGAGTACCAAGCGATGTCGAAATTGAAGAAAGAGGGATGGATGGTGTCCAGGAGCGCCGCCTCCCATGGCGCCGTAGACGTCTTCGCAGCCAAGGGCGGCAAGGTCCTGTTGGTGCAGGTCAAGAGCGGGAGGGCAAGGGCCACCAAGGAGGAGCTCGCGGAGCTGGCGGAGTGGGGGAAAAGCGCGAATGGTGACGCCGAGGTGTGGCACTACAAGGGGAAAGGAGAGATAGTCAGGAGGAGGGTGTATGCGGCCAGGGGAGGGATTTCCTGAGGCCGAAGTGCTACTTCTGTGACACCGAGCTCGAAGTTGCCCTGCACACGTTCAAGGTGGGACCGAAAGACGAGCCTGTATGTGAAGAGTGTCATGTGAAGACGGCTAATAGGGTAAAGGCCAAGGCGGAGGAAGACGGGCGGAAGGACTCAGGCTGAAGCGCATGTGCGCCTGAGTTCCAGGATGAGAGCAGAGCACTCCGTGAGGCGCTCCTCATCGTCGCTCTTCCGGTAGCAGTCCAGGGCCCTCTCGTACTCGCACAGCGCGCTGATGGCCCTGACCGCAGGGGAAGCGCTGGGCTCAGAGAGTATGAGCCGCCCCGCCGTCTCGTACCAGCCGGCAGCGTCACCGTACTGTTCGAGCTGGAAGAAGCAGGACGCGATGGACTCGCAAGCCTCGACCTTGTGTGTGGAGGTGGGGAACTTCTCGAACTGTTCCCTCAGCTGATAGACCGCCGCGTTTCCGCTTCTCATCTTGCCTACGCTGAACCCCTCAGAGAAGTCGTGCAAGGGGTGGACGTGGGCAGAGCGCCCCTATGTGCAGGATGCTCTAGTTTTGTTGAGCCTGGAATCAAAAGAGAGAGGTTGCATCTCAGGAGCCGTTCATGACAGCCTGGGTAGCTTCTCGGAGCCTCCGCCTTGCGAGACCCTCGTTGAACCGCTTCTTCTCCACGCTGGTGCGTGGGCTGAGTCGAGGTATTTGGGTGGGCTTGCCTTTCTCGTCCAGCGCCACATAGGTGAGGTAGCAGGAGCCGGTGTGCGTCCCCTTGCGCGTGGAAGGGTCTACGGCCTCCAGCCTCACGCCAATCTCCATCGAAGTGGTACCGACGTAGTTCACAGCGGCCTTGAGTATCAGCAGGTCGCCGACATAGACAGGGGCATAGAAGTTCATGCGGTCTATGGACGCCGTGACCACGTTCTTGCCGGCATGCCTCCAGGCGACGATTGCGGCTATCTCATCCATGTATCTCATGATGGCCCCGCCGAAAACGTTTCCCAACACGTTGGCGTCGGTGGGCATCATGAGCCGTGCGGTGGTCATCTCAGACTCTGCCGGCTCCTTGGCCTTCAACTTCGCCAACTAGGTAAGACGAGCCCCGCCCGGAGTTGATAAATGTAGAGGGCGGATGGTCAGCCCTCGGAGCTCATCCGAACCACTTCTCCAGGGTCTCCGTCTGGTGAGAGTCGGCCTTCGAGGATTGGACCCTGGCTATGGCAGCGTCGACCCTGTCCCGGGAGAACGAGTGCTCCCCGACCAGAAAGGACACGACCCTCTCCTTGTCCAGAGGTTTCCACTCAGGGCGCACCCCCTTGACTGAGGGGGCGTCGAGGTATAGCTTCCTTATCTCCGGGTAGTTGATCCCCTGCAAGGGACCTGCGAGCTCCTTGATTTCCTCAAGCCTGCCGTACTTCTTCAGGTATTTGAGGGCCGTGGCCGGTCCTACCCCCGCGAACCCGTCTGGATTGAAGTCCGTCCCGAGCAGGATGGCGAAGTCGACCAGCTGCTCTCTGGACAGTCCTGTGGCTGTCAGCGCGGACTCGAGGGTTATCCTTTCTGGCACCACGTTGATCACAATACCCTTGCTTGGGAGCCTCCTCTTGCCAGACACTGTGACGTTGCGCACAAGGACCGGCGCCCCGAAGACGATAGAGTCGTGGTCCTGGGATGCCACGGCGTTCACTGTCCCCTCAATCGCCATGACCGACGCCTGGGCCTCGCCCTCGGATGGCGCGTCCACCCATGGTATCCCCATGGCGTCCAGGAGCGCCTTAGCGTCTGAGACCATGTCCCTCCTAAGAACCGTGGAGGCCTCCGCGTACTTCCTCGCCTGAGTCATCTCGCCCGCCTGGAGGGCGCGGAGGTACTGGTCCTTGGCTTCCCTCCGCTGCTCGGAGCGCCTCCTAATCTCCTCCATCTTGAGTTCAGGGGGCCGGCCGTCGAATACGTAGACCAGCTTCATGCCGAGCTCCAGCAGATTGACGTTCCTGTAGAAGAGCCCAGAGATGTGCGATGTGACCCGTCCCTGTGCATCCTTGAGATGGCCGCCGTCCATCCCACGGATGATGGCGAGGAACTGGTAGAGCGTGTTGTATCCGTCGACGGCGAGCGTCCACCCGGCGATGTCCTCGAGTTGAATCTTCTCCCTCGGTATGGAGTCGCCGAAGTCTACACCCATGAGCGGAGAACCCCGACCCGCCCGATTTATCGGTTCGGTTACTCTCTTATGCGGGGCATGCGTAGGTCTTCGGCAGGTTTGTCCTGGAACTCTAGCCTGCGCTTGTCCTTGGAGACCCACCTGATGCTGATTAGGCCCAGGATTTCGAGTTGCATGAGCGCCTTGTCAAGCTCGTCCGGGGAGCACCTGCTGCCGTTCTTGTTCAGGGCTTCTAGAAGATCGTCATCCGTCGTGCTCTTCTTCTCCTTGATCCATTCGTATATCGTATATCTGAGAGGGAATTTCATCGGGTCAACACCGTGCGAGAAAACGGCTCGTTTAGGGGCCACCTCGAGGTATAAAAGGTATCAGCCGACGCGTCACGGCGGCCCTACTGCGGCGGAAGCTTGCTTGACATCCGGCTCACGCCGGTGACTTCGCACTGGCTGACAAGGGGAGATTTTGACACCGCCTCCTCAATCCTATCGACCGCGCCCTCTTCTTCAGGGACGACCAGATCGAGAACCACTGCGGAGAGTCCGAATGCGATCGGTTCGATTTTGTGTGCTCTGATCTGGGCCGCCGCGGGTAGTAACCCAGCCACGGAGTCCACCAGCTTCTGATGGTCCGTCGTGGTATCAGGAGGCAGGAGCTTGAGCCTGATGACGTAGGAACCCAAAACGTTTCCCTATGGCCCTTCAAAGCCGCAGTTGAGGCACTTGTACCGCCTTGAAAACTTCCTGCACTTCTCAGACCTCCATATCACCGTCTCATGGCAGTTTGGGCAGTTGAAGTGGACCGCCCTCTCGGCAGGCTTTACGGGTCGGTTACACGAGTTGCACAGAGGGAGCGTCACTACGCCCTGCGACATTTCTCAGGAACCCCTTCTGGCCCGACAAATATAGGTTGCTGCGCAGGAGGGCGCCTTCACCGTTCTGGCAGAAGGGAGCGCACCTCTGCTGAAGCCACCACTCCTGCAATCTTCAGCAGTCCAGGCATCCCCAGAGCGCCCAGGAGGGCGGTGGCGTGGAAGTCGAAGTCTGTCTGGGACAGCTTCTGGGCCAGCTTCGAGGCGGCGAGCACCGAGAAGACGCCCTCCAGGTCCTGGTTTGATAGCTTCTCGAAGACCCCCCTTAGCCTCATCATGGTCTTCATCTCCTTCATGAATTCCCCCTCCCATTCTTTCTGGTAGCCGTCCAGCAGCGACGGCCGACTCTTGTGTATGCTGGAGGAGACCCACCTGGCCGCAGTCGCAGCCCCGGCGATCGATGTCATTATCCCGCCCGCGGTAGTGGGTTTGACCTGTCCCGCGGACTCGCCGACGAAGATCCTCCTCCCCCTGACGAAGCTCTGCGCCGGGCCACCGATGTAAATCGGCGCAGCCACCTTCCTGAGCACCGTCGTGCTGCGTCCTTCGAGGAACTCGTCCAGGGCCTTGAATGGGTTGACACCGCGCCCAGCGGCACCGACCTTGGCCCTATGCTTCCCGAAGGGGATGACCCAGGCGAAGAACCCGGGATACTTCCCGGCGTCGAGGAAGACTTCGACGACGTGTTGCCTTATCCACTCGCCCTCGACCTCGTACTTCGCAGCGGGCAGAATCCCATGCTTGGGGCTCGAGGCGGGCCCGGTGGCATCCACGAGGAACTTCGCCTGGACTTCCTCCTCCCCCACCTTCACCCTGACGGAGTCGTCCATCTCCAGCGCCTCCCCTACCCTGCACCCGGTCATGACGGCTGCCCCCGCTGCCTCGGCGGCTGCTGCGACCTGCTTGTCGTAGGCGCTCCTGTCTAGCACGACCACCTCCAGCGCCGCGGCGTCGGCGGTGAATCGCTTCCCCGACGGAGAGTGCAAGACAGCTGAGTCAATCTGATCCTGGATCGTGCCCCCCTCTGGGGGATAGCCGTGCTTCCTGAGGCCCTTCAGGCTCACGAGGCCGTCGCACTTCTCGGGCTCGCCCACTTCGGGGTGCTCCTCGGCCACCAGGACGCTGAGCCCCAGCTTCGCGGCCTCCGACGCGAAGACCAGGCCTGCGATGCTCCCGCCGGCCACAACAACGTCGCAGGTTCGGGACAAGGGCCAGGACTTTGCAAAGGCTTAATCGGACTTGTAATAACCGTTGGCAAACCACCAGGCATGAAACAAGCCATCGTCGTCCGAACTGATCTCGGGATGGGCAAAGGGAAGGTCGCCGCCCAGGCCGCACACGCGTCGCTCTCCGCCGCCGAAGCGGCGCAACAGAAGAGGCCCGGATGGTACGGAGGGTGGAAGGACGGGGGTCAGGCCAAGATCGTCTTGAAGGTAGACTCTGAAGAGGCCCTGCGAGAACTCTTCCGCAAGGCGAAGAGCGCGGGACTCCCCGCCGCACTGGTGGAAGACAGGGGGCTCACCCAGGTGGAGCCTGGGACGACCACCTGCCTGGCGGTAGGCCCCGCCCCCGAGGCAGAGGTCGACGCGATCACCGGGAAGCTCAAGCTCCTTTGACACAGCCTGCGGCTGCGGAGAAGGAGGTGGGGATTCTGTGCTATGCGACCGCCGGTCCGAGATGTGCAGGGAGGGCAAAGAGCAGCCCAGAGGACTTCCGCGTCGAAGAGGTGATCGACATGTCGGAGATGACGGCCGAGCAGGCGGACGGGAGGTACCCCCTCTACAGGGTTCAGAAGGAGTCCGTCGACACCATGCACATGGCAGCAGAGCTATCCACCGCCCTGAAGAGCAGGGTGAGCTACGCAGGCATGAAGGACAGCAGAGCTGTCGCGGTCCAGTATGCCACACCGACGAGCTTGAGGTCGGAGCGTCCGGCGCTGGTGAGTCGAAACAGGTTCACCGCGACCCTCGTCGGGTTCCTCGCCCGGCCCCTTTCGCGCTCTTCGGTGCTGGCGAACAGGTTCGAAGTCGTTCTCAGGGGGTGCTGCCCCGAGGTCGGGAGCAGGATGTCTGAAGCCTTCGGGCTCGCTGCGGCGGGGAAGGTCCCCAACTACTTTGGGCTCCAGAGGTTCGGGGCGTCTGGTCGGGGGACCCATGAGGTGGGGAAAGCCCTGGTCAAGGGCCGGTTCGAGCAGGCGGTGGGGCTGCTGCTGGCTGGGAGCCCCGAGACCAGGGAAGCGGCCACGGCGGGGAGGTACAGGGAACTGTTGGATATTCTCCCCCCTGGGAAGGACGTGGAGAGGAGGGTCGCCAAGGCGCTCGTGGCGAGGCCGGGAGAATGGGTCAGGGCGATGAGGGCGATACCAGTCAGGCTCAGGCGGCTCTATGTCCAGGCGTATCAGTCGTTCATTTTCAACAGGACACTCAGCGCGGCGCTGGAGAGGGGAGAGGACATCTCGAAGTACGCCGCGGGGGACAACTGGGGGGAAAGCGGCCCCGGGGGGTTGGTCGTCTACGGCGTAAGGGGGGTGAAGGAGCCGCCTACCCGGGGGGCGGTCCCCCTGGTCCAGCTGGCGGGCTACGCCTACAGAGACTACGGCTCCAGGTTCGACGCCTGTATCAATGAGACACTCGCGTCGGAGGAGGTAGAACCGCGTTCGTTCTATGTCAAAGAGATGCAGGAGGTGTCATCGGAAGGCGGATTCAGGCGGCCTCACCTGGCGATGAAGGACGGCGCCTTCGAAGTCAGGGAGGACACCGCACTTCTCCGTTTCACCCTGGCCAGAGGGCAGTACGCCACCATCCTGCTCCGCGAAGTCCTGAAGCCAGACGACCCCACGGCCTCGGGGTTGGCTTGACCCATGAACGCTTATACGTGGAGTCCAGAGGCCAAGGCTGAGTTCCATGGCCGGCGACGTCTATGACATCACGATTGTAGGCGCCGGGCCGAGCGGCCTGTTCGCGACGTTCTACGCTGGGCTCAGACAGATGAAGACGAAGGTAATCGACGCCTTGGAAGAGCCCGGAGGGCAGGTCGCGGTGCTCTATCCTGAGAAGTACATCTTCGACGTCCCCGGATACTCCAAGATACTGGCCAAGGACTTGGTCAAGTGCCTGGTCGAACAGGCGTTCCAATACGGCGCTACTGTGGTCCTCGGTGAGAGGGTGACGTCACTCCGCAGGAACGACGGCACCTTCGAGCTCGAGACTAGCAAGGGGACCAAACACTACTCGAAGGCGGTCCTCATAGCGGCAGGCGTAGGGGCTTTCTCGCCCAACAGGCTGGAAGCGCGGGGGGCAGAGGACTACGAGGGGAAGGGGGTGTACTACTTCGTCAAAGACAAGAGCGCCTTCAGAGACAAGAACCTGCTCATAGTCGGAGGCGGGGACTCGGCCGTAGACTGGGCGCTGAACATGAAGGACACGGCCAAGAAGATCACCCTGGTGCACAGGAGGGACGTCTTCAGGGCGCACGAGGGAAACGTCGCCGAACTGATGAAGTCGGGCATAGACCTCAAACTGTTCTATGAAGTCAGTCAGGTGAAGGGAGACGGCTCCACGGTGACCCAGGCGGTCGTCTTCGACAACAGGTCGAAGGCCGAGACGGTGCTGGACGTCGACGCCATACTCGTCAACATAGGGTTCAGGGCAGACCTCGGCCCGATAAAGGACTGGGGGCTACAAATCGACGGCAGGGAGATCAGGGCCAACGGAAAGATGGAGACCAATATCCCAGGAGTCTATGTCGCCGGAGATGTAGCCGGCCCCCTGGACGGGATAAAGCTGAACCTGATCGCGACGGGATACGCCCAGGCGGCCCTGGCAGTCAACGTCGCCAAAGCCTATGTCGATCCAGGGTCGAAGGTGTTCCCAGGTCACAGCAGCGAGATGAAAAAGTAAGCTTAGCTTACTATCCCGAGCGCTCGCCTGTAGTCGTAGTCCTTTCTGATTGCAGGATTCAGCGGGTCGACCAGGATACACTCATACCACGCGTGCATCCCGTCCTCCCAAACAGGGTAGGACCCAAGGACCTTCATGTTAGGATGCCTCTCCTGGATCCTCCTCTCTGCGACCTGCTTCGAAGACACCGCAGATTTTATCTTGAGCACCCCCATGTGCTTCGGCCTCCTCCCCGAGGTAGGCCTCTGCTTTCGCATCCCGCCTCGCGAGACACGCATCCTGACCACTATGACCCCCTCCTTCGCCTTGTACCCGAGGGCCCTGGCCCTGTCCAGCCTCCAGGGGCGATCTACCCTGACCGCAGCGGGCTGCCTTCTGAGTTCGACGGCCCTGGTCTTCATATCCCCTCCCTTTTCGTGGAAGATTTGCTGCCAGGTCTTGGAAATCTGGCTGTACATGGGCATTTGGGCGCCTCGTTCCCGGTCGGCAAATAAACGTTCCCGGGGCGTCTCAGGGGGCTTTGAAGAAAGCCCTGACCTTCTCCCCGACGACCTCGATGGCGTTCTCCTGTGCCTCCTCGGTCTGGCCGCCTATGTGAGGGGTGAGGATTGCGTTGGGGGCCGAGAGGATGGCCCCCGAGGGAGGCTCCTTCTCGAAGACGTCCAACGCTGCCCCGCCGAGCCTCCCCTCCCTAAGAGCCGAAGCGAGTGCGTCTTCGTCCACCACCCCGCCCCTTGACATGTTGACCAGCACAGACCTGTCCTTCATCCTGGCAATGCGTGAGGCGTCGACCATGTGCGCAGTTTCAGGGGTCAGGGGGACGTGGAGTGTTATGTAGTCAGAGGACGAAAAGAGCTCGTCTAGGGACACCATCCTGGCGCTCAGAGGCCCCAGGACATCCGGAGGGACGGAGATGACATCGTAGGCAAGTGTTGACATACCCAAGGCCTTGCCTACCTCGGCTATTCGCCTGCCGATCCTGCCGAACCCTACCACCCCGAGGACCTTCCCTTTCATTTCCCTGCCGACCAGGCCGTTCTTCTCCCACTTACCTGACCTGGTGCCTGTGTCCGCTCGTATCAGCTTCCTGCTAAGGGCAAGCATGACCATGACCACCTGCTCCGCAACTGCCTCCACCAAGGATTCGGGGCTGTTCACGACAGCTACGCCTCTCTCCTTGGCGAAACCCACGTCCACGTTGTCCAGGCCAGTCCCAGGGCGGGCGACGAGCTTGAGCCGGTTCGCCCTCTCCAGGACCTCACGGTCAACCTTGGTCCTGCTCCTCACGACAAGCACCTCGTAGTTGCCAGCGACCGAGAGCAGCTCCTCTCTGCTCAGAGCTGGCCTGTAGTCCACTTCGAAGGACGGCCCCAGCGAGAGCCGCTCAATCTCGACGTGGTCGCAAACTAGCACCCTGACCATGACGTAAGCCCCAGCCTGGCGGTGTCAGATATCGCAGATATATCGCTTGAACCCGTGCACCCGTAAGCCAAAGACTTCAGCGTAGCAGAGCCTGAGGCGGAGCAGCCAAGGCCTGCAGAGGGGGAGCCGGCAGGCTCGACAACCTCTGCACCAATCACCCTTCCAGTGTTCCTCTCATAGACTAGGCCGCACGCTGAGTCTTCGTGCCACCGCCGCCCTATCGCCCTTAGGTCCATACCCAATGACCCGCAGGTCGTCGCGTCCGGGCCCGCCCTGGACCACCTAAGCCCAAAGACCGTCAGGCACCAAGAGCGGACCGCGCTGATGCGGACGTTCGCCCCGGCGGAGTTTGCGCCCGCGGCCCTCCCGGTCAGCCTTGCCTCACCGTCCAGCGCGACTCCAGGCGGGAGGGACCCGTCTAGTTCGGCACATCCACCAGCCGCGAAGACCCCCGGTACGCTTGCCCTGAGGCACCTGTCGACCATGACCCCGCCGCTGCGACCAAGAAGCCCGGCGAGCGGGACCGTCACTGGAATCCGCCGGGGGACGAAGGCGAGGGCCCCGCATGGGACCACCTCTCCACCCGCGATCACCGCCTCCGCGCGCGCGAGGCCAACTACCCTGTGGACTCTCCCGGTAACGAGGCTGATCCCCCTCGCACGGGCCGCGTCCGAGATGACCTCCAACACCGGCGGGCTTGGCTTCGCCGGCTGCCAACACGAGACCATCAGGGAAACCTTCGTGCCTCGAACGGAGAGCCGCTCGGCGACTTGGAGCCCTCTGGCGCCCTCGCCACAGATGAGTATCCGGTCGGCCGAGGCGCTGGCGGAGCCAAGTTCTTTGTACCGCGCGGCGGAGTCCAGAACGAAGGAGCCTGGCTTGCGGAGTCCTTGGGCCACGGGCGGCTCAAAGCGGGAGCCAGCAGCCAAGACCAGAGAGTCGGCGCGGAAGAGCGACCCGTTGGAGGCGACCGCCTCTCCTTTGCGGACTGCGATTATCTCGGTCCCGCGGACAGAGGCGCAAGCATCAACCCTGGTGACCGGGCCGGAAACAGCGCGGCCCTGGCCTTCGGGACTCGACAGGAAGTCAGGCCACGATGCCCAAGGTGGCTCTGGTTCTTCCAGCCGGTCGATGATCATGGCGTCGGCCCCTTGCATGGCGCATTCCTCGGCCGCTGCAGTGCCCGCGGTGCCGCCTCCCACTATCAGGACCCTGGACATGGAGACGGACCGCTCACTGAGACGTTATAACAGGCGGACCGGGCGGATGGAACGTGCTAGTGGGAGTCGTCGGCAAACCTAATGTCGGCAAGTCGACCTTCTTCGCGGCCGCCACCCTGAAGGATGTGCAGATAGCGGACTATCCATTCACCACGGTCAAGCCCAACATGGGCGTAGCGCACATCGTCACTCAGTGCGTCTGCAAAGAGCTTGGCGTGGTAGACACCCCCAGGAGCTCGATCTGCGTAGACGGGAAGAGGCTGGTCCCGGTGAAGGTGGTCGACGTCGCCGGGCTGGTGGAAGGGGCTTCCAAGGGGAAGGGGTTAGGAAACCAGTTCCTGGATGACCTGAGGCAGGCAGACGCGCTGGTCCAGGTAATCGACGCCTCAGGTTCTACCGACCTCGAAGGCAGGAAGGTCCCCCCTGGGAGCCATGATCCCGCAGAAGACATCGAAATGGTCGAACGTGAGTTCGATCTGTGGATGTACGGCATCCTGAAGCGGGACTGGGAGAAGGCTACCCGGTCCCTGGAACAGACAGGGGGGAAGGTGACAGACCACCTGGCTGAGCGGCTTTCCGGCCTGTCGGTGACGCTTGCGGACGTCGAGGACGTCGTCCTCCGCTTACGCCTCCGCACAGAAAAACCGAGCAGCTGGACGGACGACCAGATCATGCAGTTCGTCATAGAGACGAGGAAGCTGACGAAGCCTTCTCTAATCGCAGCCAACAAGGCTGACCTTCCGACTTCATCCCAGAACATCGAGAGTCTCAGACGGACTGGGAGGCAGGTCATCCCCTGCGCTTCGGAGGCGGAGCTCCTGCTCCGCCGGGCAGCCGAGCGTGGCCTTGTCACCTACTCCCCTGGAGACAAGGGGTTCACCGTCCCAGACCAAGGGAAGCTGTCTGGGGCGCAGGCTGCAGCCCTGAGGATGGTGGAAGACAAAGTGATGAGGGTCTATGGCGGGACGGGCGTCCAAGAGGCGGTCAACGGGGCATTCTTCGGGCTCCTGAAGGCCATAGTGGTGTTCCCTGTGGAAGACGAGACGAAGCTCACCGACAAAGATGGAAGGGTGCTCCCTGACGCGTTCGTGATGAAGGGCGGGTCCACAGCCCTCGACCTTGCCCGGACAGTGCACAGCGACCTGGCCGAGGGCTTCCTCTACGCGGTCGACGCTAGGACCGGGAAGAGGCTGGCAGGAGACTACAGGCTGCAGAACAGAGATATCCTGAAGATCGTGTCAAGCGGCAAGAGGGGCTAGCTGCTCGACCTTCCGCGGCTCCGGCCTCGCGATCAGTTTGCTCTTCCTCACCCCGACGTGTCTCAGGTGGGTGATCTTCTTGGCCTCGTTGTAGACGTCCGAGGCTACCTTCTGGAGCACCAGCTCCTGGGCGAACCCTTCGTAGTTCATGCCTGCGGCCTTCTCACCTATCACTTTGTCCATGATGAGCCTGAGGTCGCGCTTCTTCGAGGTGTTCATCTTGCCCTGAGAGAGCGCAGTGCAGTAGACCCTGACAACGTATCCGTCTTTGGTGGTATAGTCCTTGATGAAATCCGACATGGATGAGCCTCTTCGGATCAGGCTCCTGAGGAACTCCCTCGAATATTCGTGGCCCTTGAACACCGTGTAGGCGGTCTCACCCTCCACCCTATCGATCTGGAAGAAGAGTTTGAAGGCGTAGTGCTGCGGATCCTGCTTCAGTATGTCGTAGAGTGTCGTTTCTATGACTCTCCCGGCGGGCCTCTCGACGTCCGTGAGTGGGACGCGCGCTATCGGGGCGTTCCCGAAGGAGGGGGAGGCGGTCACGGTGACCCAGGACTTGAGCTTCCATTTGTCCCTGATCTTCGCCACTTTCTTTGGCAAACCAAGGCGCCCCTTTCGAATCTCGCTTATAATCTCAGCGTCTGCGGAGGCGGTCAATCCCCCCCATGTATGGGACGAGGGGCGCGGGTATTGTCACTGTGCCGTCCTCCTGCTGGAAATTCTCTACAATGGCAACCAGGGCCCTGGTAGTGACGGCCGTGGAGTTCAGGGTGTGGACCAGCCTGGTCGCCTCGCTCTGCTTGTCTCGGAACCGGATTTTCAGCCGCCTGGACTGGTAGTCAGTGCAGTTGCTGCATGACACCATCTCCCTGAACTTGCCCTGGACGGGCATCCAAGCTTCGAGGTCGTACTTCTTCGCAGCGACGGTCCCCATGTCCCCGGTACAGACGTTGACCACCCGGTAGCGGAGCCCCAGGCTCTTGAAGACACCCTCGGCGTTCGCTATCAGCTGCTCGTGGAGGGCCCAACTTTCCTCCGGTCGGGCAAAGGCGACCTGCTCGACCTTGTAGAACTGGTGAGTCCTGAAGATCCCCTTGGTGTCCTTTCCGTGGGCGCCGGCCTCGACCCTGAAACAGGGCGAGAAGCCGCAGTACTTCAGTGGGAGCTCACTTCCTGATAGTATCTCGTCGGAGTGCATGGCTACCAGGGGGTGCTCAGATGTCGCGATCATGTACAGGTCCTCCCCCTCCACTTTGTAGATTACCGGTCCGAAGTCGCTCAGGTCTGTCACCCCACCGTAGGGCTGGCGCCTCATCATGAATGGAGGCTCCACTGGGACGAACCCCTTGGCAGAGACGGCGTCAATGGCATATCTCATGATGGCGTGTTCGAGCTTCACCGCATCCCCCTTGAGGATGAAGAAGCGGGCGCCAGAGATCTTCGCCGCCCGCTCCATGTCGACCATACCCAGGCCAGCGAGCACTTCGACGTGGTCCTTGGGTTCGAACTCGAATGTCCGCTCCGTCCCCCAGGTCCGGACGGTCACATTCTCGGCGTCGTCCTTCCCCACCGGCACGCTCTCGTGGAGTATGTTCGGGAGAGACATCAAGATGCTCTCCAGGGTCCGCTGTTGCTCGTCCTGCGCTTCCGCGAAGCCATCGAGGCGCTTCGAGAATTCAGCTACCTTCGATTGCTCGGCCTGTATGGGCTGCTTGTTCCGGGCCAGGTCGGCGATGACCCGGTTGGCCTCGTTGAGCTCGTGGCGTAGAGCTTCCGCCTGGGTCTTGGCCGTTCTCCATTCAGTGTCAGCCTTGATGGCGTCGTCCACGAGGTGCAGCTTGTCGGACATTCCCCTCTTCCTGAGATCTGCCCTGATTGTTTCGGGGTCTTCCCTCAGGAGCTTTACGTCTAACATTGTGCTGTCTCAACCCTGCTTCGGTTGCGATAAAAGCCATACCTCTTCGAAGAGCGTCGCGTCCCTCAGGACGGCCAGGGCAGTCGATAGCGAGCTGGAGGCGGAGTCGGAGTCGACAGTGAACTTCAGGCCGTCCGCCTCCACCGCCGAGACCAGCTTCATCCCCCGAGGCGCGCCCTCGTTATCAGGAGCGAGGACGGACGCCAGGCTCTTCACCGTCAGGTCGTCCCTGCAACCGACCCGCAGTTCGACTTGAGTCTTCAACCGGCAACCCTCGCCAGTACTGCCTTCGAGAATGTATCCGTCCTCGATGAAGGTATCTTGGCGCCGGCCGCCATCTCATGCCCTCCTCCGACCCCGTCCACAGCCTCTGCTGCCTCCTTCATGAGCAGACCCAGGTTCACCTCGCCGGCGAAGGCGTCCCCCACCCTGGATGAGATCTTGACCTCCGCATCCCTCCCCGTGGCCCTCCCCACGACCACCTTGTCTTTGAACTCAGGGGTGGAAGTGAGTATGGAAATCACGGGACCCAACAGCTTTTCGTCCACCAGTCCCTCTCCATTCACGAAGACAAGGCTGCCGTGCCGCTCCATTCTCGACGGCTCCGAGGTGAGACCGCTCAGCGCCTTGTTTATCCCGCTCCTGTACTCGGACAAGGACTTCATGGCGGCCTTCAGGGCCTGGGACCTGTCTCCCAGGCAGACCGAGATGCCTGTCCCCGAAGCGCCCATCCTTCCGCAGGAGTTCAGGAGCGTTCCGAACTCCCTCGCATCCCTCAACGGCGTGAAAGCATCCTCGAACCGCAGTGTGTACACCTCTCCGAAGATACCCGCGAGCGCGTCGCTTGCACCTTCCTGAGGGCCCACGACCCCCGCGAGGGCCTCGACGAGCCTCTTCTTCTCGTCCTGGGAGAGGGACGAGACGGTGCGCCAGGAACCGCCATCCTTCAGAGTGAGCCCGGACTGGTGCAGCAGAGCGAGGACCGCGTCCTTGCTGCCTGTCAGTCCCTTCAAGAGCGGCGTGGACGTCAGCGCCACCGCCTCGTGGACCGGCCTCGTCTCTCGCCCGGTGAACATGAGGTCTGTGGTCACAGACATCAGCCCACGCGACTGGGCGTCCCCAAGGGCGGCTCTGTTGAGACCAGTCAGCGACCTCCCGGGCCCGGCGTCCTGGCGGTCCGCTACGGCCCCCACGACTGCGAGGGGCGAGAGGTCCGCGTTGGCCTGGTCGAGGGCTGCGGCGAAGAAGTAGGCCATCGCCGAAGAGCACGCCTCCTTCCCCCCGTCGAAGCCATAAGCCCAGGCGTTGATTACGCTGCGGTTTGCCATGTCAGCCTCTGAAATCTGGTGGTGGTCGATGACGAGGAAGTCCCCCCCGAAAGCCGCCTCGAGCTCCCTGACCAAGGTTGATCCGAGGTCTGTGAAGATGTGGAACTCGTGCCCCAGTTCTTTCAGCGACAGGACAGTCTTGGCGTCGAGGTCGGGGACGGTGCGGAGGGCGACGTTGGCGCCTTTTCGCTTGAGCGCGGCGAACACGGCCGACCCGCTGCAGAGGCCGTCCGCGTCTATGTGTGTCACGACGAGGATCCTCTTCCCGTCGGTGGCCATCTTCAACAGGCTCGGAGCCAGTGCCCTGTAGCGTGCGGTGAGCCCTTCGATGTTCGTCACGGGCCCGCCCCCGGCCTAGGCCAGCTGTGCGACGACGGCGGTGTACTTGAAGTCCTTCGAGATGATGCCTTTGTCTTTGTAGTATTTCGAGAGTCGGTAGATTTTGGCCTCGATGAGCTCGAGAGAATGCACGTTCTTCCTGTCGCTGCTGTGCGTGTTGAGATGGTCCTGAACCCGCTGGGCCCTTTCAATCAAATCCTGCAGGTCCTGGGGTATCTTTGGAGCGACCTTGCCCTCTGCCAGGACCTTTCCCAGCGACTTCCCTGCCAGGGGCTTGAAAAGCGGAACCCCATAGTCGTCTCTGAGCGCCTGCCCTATCTTGCTCGGGGTGAGCCCTTCCTTGGCGAGCTTTAGGATTGCGTTCTTGGCCTCGTCAGGGGTGGTGGTCACCCAGCTCGGGCTGCTCTTGCTGGGTGGTCTAGTCTGGTGAGACTTCCCGTGCCTGTGAGAGTGGATTCGGGCCATGCTTCAGAAGTTCAGCCGAGTCCTCCGGGTTGAACTGATAAACGTTGCCCGCCAGGTCCTCATCTCAAGTGACCCGGGCGTACCTCCCCCTCCGCTCGATGTTCCGGAGCTGGCTTCGGACCCTTCTGGACTTCGGAGTCCCAGCCACGGCCTCGTAACCCCTGAAGAGCGCGTCCAGGGCGGCCTTGGCTATGCCTGGATGGGCACCCACGAGCGTCTCCTTGATCAGACGGAGGTCGACGGCGTGGTCCTCCAGCCTGCTGGTGCGGTGGGCCAAACCGAAGTCCAAGAAGACGAGGGTGCCCTCCCTGGACACGAGGTTAGCCGTGGTGAGGTCCCCGTGCATCATCCCCGCCGCATGCAGGCGGGCGACTCCTTCCCCGAACTTGAAGAACGGCTCCTCTGCGTCATTCGCCGTCATTTGACCCGCCAGGTCTCTGAGCATCTTGCCGCCGACGTACTCCATGACGATGGTAGACGTCTGGAGGTCGAGGTGATAGAGGAAGGGAGTCGCGACCCCGGCCCGCTTCGCATGGCGGATCATCTCAGCTTCATGTGCCGTCCTTTGGCGCCGGATCTCCCGGTCGATGGCGGCCAGCCTGTAGGTCAGCGGCTTTCTGACCTTAAACACGGCGGGGAGTCCCTGCCAGTCCCCCAGCACCACGTCTGCCTCGGCGCCCCTGTACAGGAGGCGGCCGGGGACTGTCTCATCCACGCCAGGGGATGTCAACGACATCGAGCCTCCATGACTGCTTGACTGTCGACTCGGCCACCGGGACTTCGATTCCACTCTCGTAGGCCAGGACGCCGGTCCATGCAATCTGCGCGCCGCAGTCACCGCTGTATTCGAGGGGGACCGCCAGGACCCTGGCCGAGTGCCTCTCAGCCATGGCCGACATCATCTGCGACAGGCGCTTGTTCGCCGCTACGCCCCCTACTATCATGACCTCTTTCTTCCCTGTGAACGCCAGCGCCCTCTCAGTCACCTCGGTCACCATCGAAAACGAAGTCTCCTGCAGGGAGTAGGAGACATCCTCGAATGAGGCTCCACGGTCCAGAAGGGATTTTGACGCAGTCAGGAGCCCTGAGAAGGACACGTCGTTCCCCTTCACCGAGTACGGGAGCCTGAGATAGTGGTCGGACCTCGACGCAGACTCCTCGATGGCACGCCCGCAGGGAGACGCCATGCCGTGGTGCCGTCCGAACTGGTCCAGCAACTGTCCGAGAGTGAGGTCCAACGACTCTCCCAGAATCCTCCACCTCAGCCCCGAGTAGGCGATGATCATGGTATGCCCCCCGGAGACGAGGAGGACCACCGGATCCTCGGCGCCGGTCAGAAGGCACCCAAGCTCGATGTGCCCGACGGCGTGGTTGACTGGGACGAGAGGGACGCCCAGAGAAGCAGCCAACGTCCTGGCAGCGACGGCGCCGACGCGTAAGCAAGGGCCGAGCCCGGGGCCCATGGCATAAGCGACCGCGGAGAGGTCACCCGGCTCTGTCCCTGAGGATCGGAGCGCTTCCGTCAGGACCGAAGGTGCGGCAGCGAGGTGGTTCTGGGAAGCCTCGAAGGGGTGGATTCCACCCCCAGGGGGGGCCTTGTAGACGGACTTCGAGTTGGAGAGGATCTCGCCGTCGGAGGAGACCACTGACACTGAGAATGTATGGGCGGTGCTCTCCACGCCGATGACTAGGCATTTCATCTCTGGTTACATCTTTCGCGTCTGACGGTAGAGGTCCCCCAACAGGTTGACGTAGGGTTTGACTTCGACCAAGAAGTCCTCGAACTTAGCCCTCTCGAAGG
Organism: Nitrososphaerota archaeon; assembly: GCA_029785615.1. Lineage (GTDB taxonomy): Archaea > Thermoproteota > Nitrososphaeria > Nitrososphaerales > Gagatemarchaeaceae > UBA183. Next base: position 22,884 of record JAFLZH010000005.1, on the reverse strand, counting down.
TGGCTGCGTGCTTGCCTCCCTCGAACACGATCTTGGCCGCTAGCACAATACCTCCGCTCCGGTCCGGGTCAGATTTCAGCTTCGGGAAGTGGATCAGCGCCCCGTAGCCTATCTTCTTTTCTCTTCTCGTGAACACGACGTTGTAGTACATGCTGAGCGTCTTGGTGAATTGCGCCAGCTGCTTCTTCCTGCTCTCGCTCCGCTTCACCTGATCAAAGTCAGCAGCAGCCAGCGTGTCTATCATCTCCTTGAGCAGCTTCATCTCGCTCACCTTCCTCGTGTAGCCAGCATATTCGATCGGCATCTGATAGACGCTGTTCATGACGGAATCCCAGTCGTCCAGGACCGCGAACGTGTCAGTGTCGAGGTTCATCTCCCTCTTCAGCTCGTCGGATAGTACGTCTTCCACGGTCAGCTTGCGCGGCATACCGGGAGCGCGGCGCGTCGCATAGTTAACGTTGACCCCGATACACCAGCCAGGGTCGTTCACGGCTCTGCGAACTTATACCTGTGGACATCCTAAGTAGAGAGGTTGAAGCCACCCATCGTGTCCGTCGAGGTTTCATACCTGATACATGCGACGGAGGACGAGAAGAAGGTCGAGAGAGCGGTGGCCAGGCTCCTCGGCGGTAACCCCGCGTTTCAGACAGAGGCCCTCGAAGGGCATTTCGGAAACCAGATTATCAGGACCAAGACCCATCTGACAGGAGACTTGGCAGCCTCGTCGTTCAGGCACATCGTCGCTGCGCTCCCCCCTCACGTGCGGGATGCCATCGCAGGAGAGCTTGGAACCTTCGTCGACGAGCACTCGGCGCTGTACCTACGCCTTGACAAGCAGAGGCTGATCTCTGGGTCCCCCGAGATCGGGACGGCAGACTCCATCAGGGTGAAGGTCAAGCCGAGGCTCCATGCCCTCCAGCAGGGGGCCCTGGAGTTCTACTCGAAGGAACTGGAGGGGTCCTAGGTCGTCCAAGCGGTATCTCCTGCTGATGGCCGAGAGAGCGGTCCTAGAGGAAGAGATGAAGGCGTTGGCGAAGCTGCTGAGGAGCGAGTTCGACTGCGTGAAGGTCTTCGGGGTCGACGGGAACCCTCGTGCGGTGATAGTCAAGGGGACGGTGGAGTCCGCCCGGCGACTAAGGGAAGCTTGCGGGGCAGGCGCGGTCGGGGGGATGAAGATGGCACCCGTTCTCACCTCAGGCGCTGTAGGTAACCTCAAAAAGCGAGCCAGAGAGGCGGTGGCTTGATGGCGAAGTTCATGAGCGACGAGTACATCGCGCAGGTGCAATCCACGCTCGCGGCAGACTCCAAATGGGTCGAGACCACCAAGGGATTCAAGACGAGCATCGCGTTCAACGTCACCGACTCAAGCCAGAGCTTCCTGATGACCGTGGAGAACGGGACGACGGCGTTCCAGAAGGCGGAGCCAGGCACCGCTGCGGAGTTCTCGTTCGACGGGACCTACGAGTCCTGGTGCAAGGTCGCCAAGGGGGAGGTCGACATCCAGTCTGCCGTCCTGAAAGGCCAGCTCAGGTTCAAAGGCTCGCTCCCGAAGGTCATAATGTACAGGGACAGGCTGGTCAGGGTCGCCGAGGTCATGAAGGACGTCCCCAAGGAATTCTAAGCGCGGACGAAGACGTAGTAGGGGCTCCCGTCCGGCCTGGATCTCGCCTCCACCCTCAGCTTCATCCCTGACCTGGCGTCCTCGGCCTTGACCCCTTCGAGCCAGGCGAGGGCCCTGACTCCTCCTCGAAACCCGGCTATGGCCACAGTGTAGGAGCCCTCGGCTGAAAAGCTCGCAGGGGCCGTCATAACCTGGGTGTAGGTCACCAGGGTGGCGTCCTGGCCTAGGTCGACCCACTCGAATTCGCTCCCCATGCACCTGGGGCAGTCTGACTGCGGCGGGAAGGTGACATTCCCGCACTTCGTGCATTTGGTGGTGACGAACTTCCCGGCCCGTAAGGAGTCCCAGAACTCGTGGGTCCTGGATATTGGGATGTCGAACCGGAGGGTGAGTGGCCGCCTCGAATGCAGCGCAGGCGCTTCTGACACGCCTCAGTCCCGGGAGTAGACGGTCACGTAGGCGTAGTGACCCGTCCCCCCTATGTTGTGCGTCAGCCCCAGTCCCCTCTTGATCGGAGCCTGGCGGTTCCCCGCTTCGCCCCTCAGCTGTTTTGTGATTTCGACTGCCATGGAGACCCCTGTGGCCCCGATGGGGTGTCCCTTAGCCTTCAGCCCGCCGTCCAAGTTAACCGGTATCCTGCCGCCGAGTTCGGTCTCGCCTTCACGCACCATCTTTGCGCCCTCCCCCTTTTTGCAGAACCCCAGGTCTTCGTAAGCCATCAACTCTGCTATGGTGAAGCAGTCGTGGGCGGTGGCTATGTCTATGTCCCCCGGCGCGACCTTGGCCATAGAGTATGCTCGTGCAGCGGCGTCGACTGCCGCCCGGAGCCCGACGTAGCTGTCCCTCCTGCTGAGGTTCGCTGTGTCGGATGAGTAACCCACCCCCCGGATCCAGACCGGAGTGTCGGTCAGTCTTTTCGCCGCCTCTTCAGAGGCCAGGACCACCGTTGCCGACCCGTCAGACAGAGGACATGCGTCGTAGAGTTTCAGTGGCCAGGCCACCATCTGGGAGCGCATGGCCTTCTCCAGTGTGATCTCCTTCTGGAACTGGGCCAGAGGGTTCCTAGCGCCGTACTTGTGCGCCTTCACAGATATCCTGGAGAGGTCCTCCTGGGTAGTCCCGAACTCGTTCATGTGCGCTACGGCATAGAGGGCGTAGTAGGCCGGAAAGGTCATTCCATAGTTTTCGAACTCCCATGTATAGGATCCCGCCCTCCCGATTAGCTCGACTGAGGTCGGAGTGTCCACCTCAGTCATCTTTTCCACGCCGACTGCCATGGCCACCTCGGTTTCGCCGCTGAGGATGCTGTTGTAGGCGGCTTTGACCGCCGCGCTCCCGCTGGCGCAGGCAGCTTCTACCCTCATGGTCCCGGCTCCGCTGAGGCCGGCATACTCCCCAACCACGACCGCAGGGAGCGACTCCTCGTACCACCCCCCAGCGCTCCCCACCACGACGTTACCGATGTCGTTACGGTCGACGCCGGCGTCATCGACGGCCTGCTTGATGGACTCGAAGGCGAGTTCGCCTATGTTGACATCTGTCCGCCTTCCGAACCGGCTGTGGCCGATGCCAACCACGGCGACCCTTGTCACCGTGCAGACGCCCCGGAGGTCGATGGCCCAGCTCTTGATTCCCCTGGAAGGGCGTTCAACCCAGGACGCCCATCTCTTTGGCCACTTCCTTCATTATGGTGAGCCTCTGGATGTCGTTGGTCCCCTCGTAGGTCTTGATGATCTGCGAGTCTCGGAGCATCCTCTCAACCTGGCTATCGGTGGAGACGCCGTAGGCGCCCATGATCAACATGGCCATGTGGGCGTTCTTCTCGGCAGCCTCGGTGGCCGTGATCTTAGCTATGGATGACGCCTTGATGAAATCCTTCCCTTTCTTGGTCAGGGTGGCCGCCCAGTAAGTGAGGAGCCTGGCCGTGTGGACTGCGGCTGTCATCTCGGCTATCTTGAACTGGACCTGCTGGTAGCTCAGGAGGTAGTTGCCGAAGGTCTGCCTCTGTGTCGAATACCGCAGCGCCGCTTCGAGCGCACCCTGGGCAAGGCCCGTACCCTGGGCAGCGACCCCGACCCTCCCGTGGTCGTAGCAGGTCAGTGCGATCCTCACCCCCCTCCCGACTTCGCCTACAATGTTGGCTTCTGGGACCTCGAGGCCGTCGAACACCAGCTCAACCGGCTGGTCCCCCCTGAGCCCGATGACGTCAGTTCGCTGCCCGACGTTGAGCCCCTTCATCCCCTTCTCGGCGATGAACGCGGTGATCCCTTGGTGCCTCTTGCTCCCCTCCATGGGGCTGGTCCTGGCGAATATCAGGAACGTCTCAGCCTTGTCCCCGTTGGTAATGAACATCTTCTTTCCGTTGATCACGTACCTGTCCCCCTCCTTCTTGGCGCTGGTCGAGATGGCGGCCACGTCGGAGCCGGTCCCAGGCTCTGTCATAGCGTGGGCGGCGATCTTCTCCCCTTTCGCGATCGGGACGAGATATCTCCTCTTCTGCTCTTCGGTCCCGAACAAGAAGATTGGGGTGGAGACCAGGTAGGTGGCGCCGACTACGGCAGAGAAGGCTGCGGAAAACCTGGCGATCTCTTCGGTGGCGATGACCAGGGAAAGGTCGTCCCCGCCTCCTCCGCCGTACTCTTCTGGGAAGGGGACGCCGAAGAGGCCCAAGGCTGCTGCCTTCTTCACCAGCCCCATGTCCATCTGATTCTCCCTGTCTATCCTCTGTGTTACCGGCGCCAGTTCCTTCTCGGCGAACTCCCTGACGGCTTGGCGGAAGGCCTCCTGTTCCTCTGAAACCGTGATCACATAGTCTGACGGACTGGGCGAGATGGTGCTCATTGGATTGGCTCCCCTCTGGTCGTATATACGCGATTACTTTTGGTAACCTCGCTTTCCAGTGGAAAGAGCCTTAAGTCGGCCGCGCCGCCTCTAGGAGTATGGCCATCGAGCGGGTGACGGTAGTCGGCGCAGGGGACATGGGTCACGGTATCGCAGAGCTCTTCGCGGTCAATGGGTTCCATGTGACGCTGGTGGACAAGTTCCCACAGGCGTTGGAGAAGGCTCAGGCGAGGATAGCGTCGAGTCTGGACAGGCTGGTGGAGAAGGGGAAGCTGACCAAGGAGCAGTCCTCAGAGGCGAAATCGAAGATAGCGTACGCCGGCGACCTTGGCGGTGCGGTATCGGCCGCGGACCTGGTGGTGGAAGCTGTCCCCGAGTCGGTCGAGCTGAAGAAGGGGGTCATCAGGGAAGCCTCGGCGTCTGCCCCCGCCGGAGCAATCTTTGCATCGAACACTTCGAACATCAGGATATCGGACCTGGCTGAAGCCGCCAACAGGCCGCACAGGGTGGTCGGGATGCACTTCTTCAACCCCCCCATGCTGATGAAGCTGGTCGAGGTGATTCCCGGGGCAAAGACTGACCCGGCCGTTGCCCAGGAGGTCTTCGACCTCTGCGGTAAGCTCGGGCGCACGGCGGTGAAGGTGCAAAAGGACTCGCCCGGATTCATAGTCAACAGGATCAATGCGGCTGACACCCTCTTCTTCTGCCTGCTCCTCGACCGAGGGGTCGCGAGCCCTTCGGAGGTTGACAGATTCGCCAGAGGACAGGGCCTTCCGATGGGGCCCTACGAGCTGCTTGACTTCGTCGGCGTTGACGTGGGAGCGGACTCCCTCGCGTACTTCGCATCGGCCCTCTCTCCGGAGTACGGCAAGGGGACCACCTTCGCTAAGATGGTAAAGGAGGGCCGCCTAGGCAAGAAGACCGGCCGTGGGTTCTACGACTGGTCGAGCGGGAAGGCAGAGATTCCAAAAGCGGATCCTACAGACAAGGTCTCGATCATGGACATATTCGCCCTCGAGATCAACGAGTCTGTGAAGCTGCTTGAAGAGGGGGTGGCTACGCCGGATGATATAGAAAGAGGGGTCGTCCTGGGGATGAACAGGCCGTTCGGGCCCATCTCTGTCGCCAAGGATTTGAGCAATGCTGAAGTCAAGGCAAAGCTCGAAGAGCTCTCGGCCAAATATGAGTGCGGCGTGTTCGCCCCGGCGCGTTCGATAGCTGAAGGGAGGCTCCGCGACGCCATAGAGGGGAGGCTTCATCCCATGTCGGGCGAGGCTGGTCCGTCGACCGAAGCTAGAGCCCCAGCACCCGAGGCGACGCGGGGGGCGATCCGCCTAGAAAGGCTCGAGGGAGGGGTGGCCAAGGTTGTCATAGCCAGACCAAGGCTGAACCTGATCAACGGCGAGGTCCTCGACGGCCTGAACGGGGTATTGACCGACTTGTGGAACGACCGGGAAATCAGGGCCATTGTGGTGACAGGGGAGGGAACGGTCTTCTCTGCTGGCTTCGAGATGACGAAGTTCGTCTCGGACGCGGCGGGGATGATGGAGTTCGCCAGAAAGGGGGAGCGGACCATGAGGCGCCTGAGCGAAATCCCCAAGCTCACGATAGCGGTCCTGAAGGGGTATGCCCTCGGAGGAGGCCTCGAACTAGCCCTGGCCTGCGACCTCAGGCTCGCCACCGAGGACGTGGAACTGAAGTTCCCAGAGCTCGCGCGTGGCCTGGTGCCTGCGTGGTCAGGGACCCAGAGGCTTAGCAGGCTGGTCGGTCTATCGCGGGCTTCGTCCATGATACTCGCCTGCGAGAGCGTCACGGGCAAGCGAGCATACGAGATGGGTCTGGTGAACCGGGTCATCCAGGCGGTGGAACCTGACGAACAAGCAGTCAAGTACGCGCGGGAGCTAGCGTCTTCGGAGGCGCCAGTAGCCGTCATGCTGGCGAAGAAGCTGCTCAACAAGGGGTCCGAGGTCCCTACTGACGTTGGGCTAGAGATGGAGGAGATGGCTGCGGGCGTCCTGTTTGGGACGGAGGACCTGAAGGAAGGGATATCAGCGTTCCTTGGCAAGAGGAAGCCGGAATTCAAAGGGAAGTAAGGTCGCGTGGTAGAGCTCAAAGATGCGTATGTAGCGGACTACCTGAGAGTCCCTTTCTCTAGGTCGAGACCTTCTCAGCCTGAGAAGGACGTGTATAACTCGGTCAGGATGGATCAGGCCCTGAGTCTCCTCATACGCAGGGTCCTAGAGAGGACGACCTTCAAGCCTGAAGAGGTCGGAGACGTGGTCACAGGTTGCGCCTTCCAGACGGGGGAGAACTGGCTCTACGGCGGGAGGCACCCGGTCCTCCTCGCCGGCCTCCCGGTGTCGGTCCCGGCCATGGGTATGGATAGGGCGTGCGCGTCGTCAATGAACGCTGCGGCGGAAGGGGCCATGGAAATCATGACCGGGAACTCTGAGGTCGTCCTCGCCGGAGGGATGGAGCACCTCACTCACGTCCCGATGTCGAACAACCCCGCTCTGGCGCCGAACACGCGGCTTCTCACGAGGCCGGAGTACATGAAGTATCAGATGAACACAGGCTACTCGATGGGGCTCACTGCTGAGAAGCTCGCCGAGATGGAGGGGTTCACCAGGGAGGAGATGGACAGGTTCTCCGTGGATTCGCATGTGAAGGCGGCGAGGGCAGTGGACGAGGGATGGTTCGGGGGCGAGCTGCTGCCGATGAAGGTAGAGTTCGAAGGGGAAGAGCGGGTCATCGAGGCAGACCAGAGCATAAGGAGGAGCACTACCCTGGAGCAAATGGCTGCCCTCCAGCCATCATTCAAGTCAGGTGGACTCATCACGGCCGGGAACTCTTCTCCTCTTAATGCTGGGGCGTCCATGTTGGCCCTCGCATCGAAGGAGAAGCTCGAGGAGTACGGAGTCCGACCTCTGGCCAAGATCGTGTCCATGGGCTGGGCCGGGGTCGAGCCGAGCGTCATGGGGAAGGGCCCCGTGCCTGCGTCCCAGAAGGCGCTTGCGAAGGCTGGGCTCAGCGCAGATCAGGTGGACGTGTGGGAGATCAACGAGGCGTTCGCCGTCGTGGTGCTCTATGCAATCCGGGAGCTGCGGCTCGACCCGACGAAGGTCAACGTCCACGGAGGGGCGATAGCCATCGGACACCCGCTCGGCGCGTCTGGGGCTAGGCTCGTTGGTACGCTCGCGAGGGAACTCCACCGGGGCGGGAAGGAGTACGGCATGGCCACACTCTGCGTGGGAGGCGGGCAGGGGTTCGCCGTGCTGATGCAGAGGGCATAGACACTACTGGATTACGCCCTTCGACTTCAGTCTCTGCGTGTCTGCACGGGAGTAGCCTAGGGCTTTCATGACGGAAGCTGTGTCTTTTCCCAGGCGGGGGGCTGCGGTGTAAGGCCTTTTCCTCATGGCTGGGATTGTCCTGATCGGACTGTTGAGAACCTCTTCGCGCCCGATTCCCACCAGCATCCCGAGGCGTTTGGCCCAGTCGCTGGCAAGCGCCTCCTCTACGGTCAGGACAGGCGTCGCACAGGTGTCCTTGTCCATGAGCGCCTTCGCCCACTCGTCCCTCGTCCTCGTCACGAAGGTGCGCTCCAACTCTGAGGTGACGCGCGCCCTCTCCTCGACAGTCCCGAATCGCAGCGGCTCGAGCTCAGGGAGGCCGAGCGCACCCACCAGGTTCCGCCAGAAGACAGGTTCGATGGCAGCGACAGCGACGTACTTGCCGTCGGAGGTCCGATACACGTTGTAGTAGGGCGTTGAGCCGAAGATGAGGCTGTCCCCCTCCTTGGGGGCCTTGCCTGTCGCCAGGTAGGCGGAAGCGGGGAGGACCATCCAGGACATCAGGGAGCCGACTATTGGAACGTCTATGAAGACAGGCCTCCTGCGACCGGAGAGCGCCCCCAGGATCCCCAGGGCCGCGTACATCCCAGAGGCAATGTCACCCAGCTGGAGGAACGGGACCTCGGACTTGGCGGAGTATGCGAGCGTCCCAGTCACAGACTGGAAGTTGATGTCATGCCCAGGCATAGAGCTGAGCGTGCTCTCTTGGCCGTAGGCCGATATCGAGCAGTAGACAATCTTCGGGTTCACTTTCTTCACCTGGGCGAAGGATAGCCCGAGCCTGGACATGGCACCAGGCCGAAAACCCTCCACGAACACGTCGGCGGTGCGGAGAAGACGCTGCATCGCGGCTTTCCCTTCGGCAGACTTCAGGTCTATACCGATGCTCTTCTTGTTCCTGTTGACAGTCGCGTGTACGGGGCTCCTGCCGCCTTTGGTAGGAGGGGTGACCCGCATGTAGTCCCCCAAGCCGGGCTGCTCCACCTTGATCACTTCTGCCCCCATGTCAGAGAGTATCATGGTGCAGAACCCTCCGGGGAGGAGCCGCGTGGCGTCGACCACCCTCACGCCATCCAGGAAGCCCAACGTTCTCCCGGCCCGGGCTGCGCAAATAAAGGCTAAATTCCTGCCCTGTCTTGACACTCCCGACGATGAGGTGAACGCCGTCCCAGTCATAGTCCGGAGTAAGCTCCCGGACAGATGATGATCTCGCGACGATACTGAGTCAAAAACAATCGAGGACCGAGCGCTTTTGGACACATTCGAGCGGCTGGTTGCTGAAGCCTGGACCCGCCAGTTCCAGGGGTGGGACTTCGAGTTCCTCAACGGAAGATACGTCGAAGGGAGGACATCGTGGAACTACGAGCGGCTGCTGGGGTTGAGGCTGGCAGGGGCAGGAACGTACCTTGACCTTGGGACAGGGGGCGGCGAGCTCTTGTCCTCAATGGCTTCGCTACCTCGTCGAACGGTGGCGACCGAAGGGTATCGGCCCAATCTTCAGGTGGCGCTCAGGAGGCTGAACCGCCGAGGCGTGGACGTCGTTTTCTCCTTTAGCGACGATAACGCTGCCACAGGGATGCAGCGGGGGGTGCTCCCCTTCAGAGACGCGACAATCGACCTGGTCAGCAGTCGGCACGAAGCCTTCGTGGCCAAGGAGACGGCGAGAGTGCTCCGCCCAGGCGGGGCGTTCGTCACGCAACAGGTTGGTCCTGGCAACGACGAGGAGCTGGCCCTGCTTCTGGGCGAACGTGAAGACGAGAGGGGGCGTTGGGACCTCGCCGAGGCCGTGAGGCAGGTCAGGGGTGCTGGACTGCGTGTGACCGAGAGCGGCGAAGAGAAGGTCCGCTCCAGCTTCCTTGACATCGGAGCTCTGGCGTATTATCTGAAGGCCGTAGGTCCTCTGGAGTTCGACGCGGCCAGTCTCGCCAAACTTGAGAGGCCCCTGAGGGAGGCTGACTCGAAGATACGGACTGTGGGATCCTTCGATGTCACCGCCTCGCGCTTCTACCTCGTTGCCGAGAAGCAAGGAGAGGATCCGTCCCAACATTAATAGCGCCAATGCTGGCGATGAGTCAGATGGGCAGGAGCGTCAAGGTCCATGACGACACCCACCGGGCGCTGATGCAGCTGAAGGCTAAGAGGAGGAGCGCAAGCGTCGACCAGGTGATACGAGAGATGATCAGGCAGTCGACTGGCACCTCGGTGGGGAAGCCCCCTCAGGGGGCGGAAGATCTGGCCAAGTACTCGGAGTGACGAACCGGCAAGACAGAAATACGAACCCGCTGAGCCTCCCGACCCATCAATGGCAAAGTTCGACGGCATCGTAGGGAAGGCCCTGCTGACCGTGGAGGAGAAGGAGAACGAATTGACCCTCGTCTTCGCAGACAACAGGTACCTCTTCGTGAAGCTAGAGAATGGGAAAATCCACTCAGATAGCGTCCCTGAGTAACCTATTCCTGTTCGAGTATTTCTACGGCCTTCGAGGCCCCGACTAGTTGCTTGAATCTCTCGGCATCTGCCTTTGTCCCCACGATAGACTGGAAGTGCATCGGGACGACGACCTTCGCCTTCATTCCCTTCGCGGCCCCGGCCGCCTCTTCTGCGGTCATGACATAGGTGCCAGAGACAGGTAGGAACGCTACGTCGACGTCCACCGACTTCAACTCTGGGGTGGCGTCACTGTCTCCTGCGTGGTAGAACCTCACCCCATCGATTGTGACAATGTACCCCACACGGCCGTCCTCCTTAGGATGGAACACCTTCCCTGGTTCCCTGAACTTGTTGAGGTTGTACGCCGGGATGGCTTCTATCTTCACGCCCTTTGCTACGACAGTCGATCCTGGGTTCACGAATAGTTTCTCTTGCTTGTACGCCTTCAGGGGTTCCTCGCACATCTTGGGGGCGACAATGGTAGCGGCCGCAGTGACGAACTTTCTGATGTCTTCATCGCTCAGATGGTCGAAGTGCTCGTGGGTGATCAGGAGCACGTCGGCCCTGTAGTCGCCCTTCGCCTTGAAGGGGTCGAGTATCACGGTCTTCGACCCCGACAGGACAAAGCCGTCATGCCCTAGCCAATGAACCCTGACGCCTTCGTATGTCCACAAAGAGAACCGCCCCTACAGGTCTATGCCTTCTTCCTTGATGCCAGTCTTGTCGACTGTCAGGATGTCAATCCCATTGCCGCTCATGGCGTCCCTGGCCACTGCCGCCTTAATAGCCAAAACAGCGAGGTCGCGCGCCTCTTTCTGGGTCATGTTGGGGTCGTACCCCGCTTCAATCACCCCGATGGCAGTCTCCTCGCCTGTCCCGACGGTGGCGTACTGGTCTGAAATCACGCTGCCCAACGGGTCTAGGACAAAGACCACTGGCTTGTCACCGATGCCTCCCAGAATGACCTGCGTCAGCAGAGGGGCGTACCTGTTCTGGAACATGAGGGTCGACATGAGCTTCGCGACAGAGTTGGGCCTCATGGACCTCCTTGATTCGAGCTCCTTCAGCTTAGAGTAAACAGAGACCTCCTTCACCAAGTTTTGCATGTCAGCCACCATTCCGGCGCAGACCGCGCCGACGCTGTCGGTGACCTTGAAGACTTTCTTGCCAGATTTGCTTCTCACGAAGTTCCCGAGGGTTATCCGCCGCTCCGCGCCCATGATGACTCCGTCCTTGTAGGCGATGCCGACGGCTGTCGCCCCTGGCATGAACTGCTCGTAGGACATCGGAAATCTGGCGGGGCGCCTGTGCCCGTCCTTTTAGACATTGTGCCTTTCGGCGCGACGTCAACCCTCGACGGGAGTCACAGTGGCGAGGACTCCATCCCCCGAAGGCACCGCCGTCCAGCGGCACCCGGTGAAAAGCCTCGCTAACCTGAGGCCCGACTCGAGGTGCGAGGTCATTGCGGGTATCTTCACCCGCGACTCGCGCTTCGCCAGCGAGAGGAGGGGGAGCAACATATCCGCCAAGTTCGCATCCATGCACCCGCCCGATTGTTTGGCTGCCAGGAACCTCTCAGCGGCTTCCCTCCCCACCTCCTCGGCCGGCTTTCCCTTTGCTCCGACGGCGTCCGAGCCGAGAAACACGCCACCGTCGACGTGCGCGACCAGCACAGAGGTGCCGGGTGAATCAGACTCAGCCGTGCTCACCTCAGACTGCGCATCTATGCCCGCCCTTCGCAGGGTTTCGACCGCCGAGTCCGCCTGGCGCTGGGCGACTGCCTTCGGAAGGCTGCCGCAGCGGCTCATGACCCTGACAGACTTCATCGTAGCCCTGGAAGTCAGGTCCAAGGCGGAGACACCCCCGCAAGGCTCGATGGACGCCGTGACGATTCCACCGCCCCTTGGGTAGTAGCCGCGCCGGGACGCGTTGGCTTCAAACTCAAGGCCGAGCGCCCTGTACCCCACTTTCGCGACTTCGCCGAAGTAGTCAAAGGTCGGGCTCCAGGGGACGTCTGTCCCTCCCACCAGTTGCAGCCTCAGGCGAGACCCGCTCAGGGCAACCGCAGGGACTACGGCCTGGAGGACCAAGGTTATGCTGGCAGCCGTCCCCATGTCGGCCGACACGGTGTCGCGCCTCGGGACCCCAGGGGCGAACGTCACCTCTTGGGAGCCTTCGGTCGCCCCGCCCAGCTCCCCGCCGAAAACCTCAGCGAGGACCCTGAGCGCAGACAGGTGCTGCCTCTTGAGCCCTGGGACCTCCCTCCCAGCCCTGATTTTGACCACGCGGACGGGAACCCGTCTGATCGCAGAAAACGCCACCGCCGAGCGGAGAATCTGTCCTCCTCCTTCGCCCTGTGAGCCGTCCACCTCGACGAAGTCCATGGCGCGCCGCTTCAGGCAGGAGCCTGTTAAGCTGTGACGCTAGTCTTCTTAAATAGACCAGACGAGGCGGGCCGAACGAAATCGGATGCGGGTCGGTCTCCTGGTCGGCCGGTTCCAGCCGTTCCATCTTGGTCATCTTGAAGCTGTGAAGTACGCCCTGCGCGAAGTGGATTACCTCTACGTGGTGGTGGGCTCAGCGCAGAAGAGCCATGAAAGGGGCAACCCCTTCACAGCGGGCGAGAGAATTGCGATGATCAAGGCCGCTCTGGACGGAAACGGAGTGGACCCTGCGAGGTGGATGGCGATCCCCATCGCCGACGCCGACTCGCACTCGCTATGGGTGTCCACGGTGGGATCCATGGTCCCGAAGTTCGACATGGTATTCACGAACGACACGCTGACATACCTGCTCTTCAGAGAAGAAGGCATCCAAGTGAAGGCAGTGCCGTACCTCGACAGAGAGAGCTACTCGGCCACCAATGTGAGGGACAGAATCCTTGAACGCAAGGACTGGAAAGCGCTGGTGCCTGTCCAGGTGGCCAGTTTAGTGGAGAAGTTCGGCGGAGTGGAACGCGTGAGAGCGCTTATCCGTAAGGACCTGAAGGGTGGCAGACATGGATAGACAGAAACTGATTATGCTTCCCGGACCCACCAACGTGTCAGAGAGGGTCATGCGGGCGATGCTCAACCCGATCATCAATCACAGGGGTGATGAGTTCAGGGATCTGTACAAAGGGGTCCTCGACAAGACGAAGCGCTTCTTCCAGACGCAGGGGGAAGTGGTAATCCTATCCTCGTCGGGCACAGGGGGGGTCGAAGCAGCAGTCTGGAACCTCATACGGCCAGGGGACGTCGCCGTGGTCCCCGTCTTCGGCGAGTTCAGCATGAGGCTTGCGGAGACCGTGGAACTGGCCGGGGGCAAGGTGGTTCGGGTCGCTTCCGACTTCGGGAAGATTCCGACAATCGACCAGCTGAAGCTGGCGATGGAACAGCAGGAGAAAGTCAAGGCACTGTTCCTGGTGCACAATGAGACCAGCACCGGAGTGGCGGTCCCCTACGTCGAGGAGGCGACCAAGATCGCCAGGGACCACGGGGCCTTCGTGGTGATTGACGCCATTTCCAGCCTTGGAGGCTATGCCATCCCGGTCGATCGCTGGGGAGTGGACATGTGCATCACCGGGAGCCAAAAGTGCGTCGCAGCCCCCCCTGGGCTGGCCCTGCTGTCGGTGAGCGAGAGGGTGGCAGAGTACCTGAAAGACTCCCCGCCAAAGACCAGGTACTTCGACCTGCCCAGGTACCTCGAGTATGGCGCCAAGGGGCAGACTCCATTCACACCGGCCCTCCCGCTCTATTACGCATTGGACGAAGCGCTGGAGGAGCTTCTCGAAGAGGGCCTAGAGAAGAGGGTCGAAAGGCACAACCGTATGTCTGTCGGCATATACGACGGCCTGGCGAAACTGGGCCTTGGGGCGGTCGCGGAGAAGTCAGTAAGGTCCAAGACAGTAGTCGCGTCGTACTATCCCCAGGGGGTGGATGACTCGAAGTTCAGGAAGGAGTTAGCCCAGGACAAGGGGGTCGTGATTGCAGGCGGCTTCGGCCCGTTCGCAGGCAAGGTGTTCAGGGTCGGATGTATGGGGCAGATCAACGAGGCCTATGTGGAGACCACGCTCCGCGCCATAGGGGAGACCCTCACCGCCTTCGGGAACTGAAACTCTTTAAACCCAACCCTGAGGCTGGTCAAAATCCATGGCGTTTGACAAGGGCAGCCTGATATTCACCAACTACACCGCACGGGTGAAGGACACCGGCGAAGGCATCGAGTCCACGGTGGAGTCCGAGGCCAAGCGGCTCAAGATATACGAGGAGGCAAGGAGATACGAGCCTAGGCTCGTAGCGGTCGGCGAGGGGTGGCTCATCTCCGGCCTGGACGCCGAGGTGGCAAAGCTCTCGGTCGGGGACAAGAAGGAGATCGAACTCTCCCCGGAGAAGGCGTTCGGCAACAGGGACCCGACCCAACTCCGCATGATTCCGCTCCGGAAGTTCGGAGAGAGGGAGCATGAGCTAGCCGTGGGCGACAGTGTGGACGTGGACAACAGAGTCGGCATCGTGAGGTTCGTCGGGTCAGGAAGGGCACAAGTAGACTTCAACCACAGGCTGGCGGGGAAGTCCATAATCTACGACTTCGAGGTCCTCAGTAAGGTCGAATCCGACGGCGACAAGATAAGGGCGCTGATCGACAGGAGACTGGCAGGTGAAGGGAGCAAAGCGACGTTCGATGTGAACGGCGGTAGCCTGACTGTGACAATCCCGGAAGACCTGTTTCTGGTCGAAGGGCTCCAGATAATCAAGAGAGGAATCGCCAACGACGTGTTCAAGTTCGTCCCGGCCGTCTCGTCGCTTGCCTTCGTGGAGAACTTCAAGAACGAAAGGGCTCACCCTAAGGCGGAGGAGAAGAAAGAAGAGACCAGTGCTGAGAAGGCGCAGCCGGCTGCTGAGAAGGCGCCCCCGAAGGCCGAGAACCAGGGCGAGACCGCCTAGATAACGCCGGTAGCCTTGGCCAGCGCTGAGGCGCTCCTATAATCGAGCTTCCTCTCCGAGAGTATTGTGTACCTGTCCGGCCGGATTGTACTCGCCTTGACCAAGGATTGGACCACCTGCGAATCACCGATGCCGATGGTCGAGGCCCTCACTGGGGCCCCTACGTTCGTGAGTGCGTTCCTCACCCGCTTCCAGTTGAGCCCGTGTAGCCGTGCCATCATTATCGTCCCAATCCCGCACTTCTCTCCATGAAGCCCGACCCCCGGCTCCAAGACATCAAGGTAGTGGC
Source organism: Nitrososphaerota archaeon (assembly GCA_029785615.1). Lineage (GTDB taxonomy): Archaea > Thermoproteota > Nitrososphaeria > Nitrososphaerales > Gagatemarchaeaceae > UBA183. The sequence continues at coordinate 7,428 of JAFLZH010000005.1, read as the reverse complement.
TGAACAGGTGTTCGGAACCTGAGCACGGTCTGGAGCTGCCGGCTATGCCCGCGGCCACACCGGTGCTGATGAGGGCTTCCACAAGGTCGCGGACGCTGCCCTTCCCGAACCTCCCCATGGTCTTGGACCCGTCAAGGACCACGTCCGCGCTCATCAGGGCCAGGCTCGCTGAGTATCCTCCATAGTACTCCCCGGTCACCTCGTGCGCCAGCTGCCAGTCCTTGACAGCTGTCAGTTTAGACACCAGGTCCCCGCACCCCGAGGCGAGGAGCCGCTTCGGTGCGGAGCTGATTACCTCTATGTCAGCGAGGATTCCCACAGGAGGTTTGGCCTTCACAGAGTAAGGCCGGTCAAGCCCCCTGAGCGAAGCGAACGGGCTTGATATGCCGTCGTGGGACGCACTGGTGGGGACCGAGTAGAAAGGGATCCCGAGCTGGAATGCAGCCAGCTTTCCAACGTCCACGCTTTTGCCGCCTCCCACGCCTACTATCCTACCGGCCCCCCGGGCCGCGCGCGTCACCTTGTCGACGTTCTGCGTGTCGGCCGCTGTCACTTCGACCCAGACAGGTTTCCGACCTAGGGCGCATTCCACGGTGGCCCTCACCTTTGATGTGACCTGTGAGCCTGACGATATCACTGTCTTCCGGGGGCCCTTGTCGGTCACGAACTCCCCCAGCTTCTCGATGACCCCATCTCCTATCAGGACCTTGGTAGGGAGCTCCATCAGGTGGTAGCCGGGGCTCATGTTGGGGGCGCCAGGTCTCCTGATTTAAGGCCACTTCGGTGAGTCGGGTTTCCGTCCGAGGCGAGGCATCAGAGGCATCCCGGCCAGGCGGCCGCCGACGCCCGACCCCGCTCCCCGGATGCAGGGGAATTAAGAGCATTAGATGCGAATAAGCGTCATCCATGGTCGTCAGTCTTTTCGTCTTGCTCTAGTCTTGATGGCACCAGCGCCAAGAGCAAGACAGAGACCTTCGCCTCGAGTGCTGTCACCATGCCGTTCCCATGACACTGCGCGTTGAAGACGCACCACGAATTGTAGATGCACACCGCCACCGCGTAGTAGAGGAACCTTACGGTGTAGTCCTTCGACGTCGTCCTGGGGAGGAAGACGTTATGCTCTCTGTAGGACGTCTCGATGCCCCACCTCATCTTGTACCGCCTGAGCGCCCTCTTCGGCGTGCAGTCCATGTTGGTGGCGAAGAGGTAGCCCTTCCCCACGTCGAGGTCGTCCGCCCTGAGGATCCTGAAAGGCTTCTCACAGGGGTAGGGCGCCTCCTCCCCGTCCCTGAGGCCGATTCGTTTCGTTATGGTATTCGACGAGAAACGGATAGCGTAGGCGTACCCACGCTCCTGAAGATGGACGGGGAGGGCGACCGAGGTGAAGCCTGCGTCGAAGAGGAGATGCCTGACCCTTATCCCCATGTTTCTGATCCTGTTCAGAGCATCGTCGATGAAGGTGAGCATGTGCGCCCTGCTCTTGATCGGCGTGAGGACCACTGTCAGTCTCCTCCCGTCGAGGAGGATGCTTGCCGTTAGGTACTGGTAGGCGTAGGAGGAGCTGTTCTTCGACCTCACGCCGTGGACCATCTCAGAACCCTTCTCGCCGTAGAAGAGCTGGTCGTGCCAATCGAACGCTATGGGGACGGGCCGGTTCAGGAGGCCCCCCTTTTCAGCTCTCCGACCTGCTCCTCCAGCACGACAGACATGGAGCCAAGGAGCTCGTACCTGTCGAGGCCCTTGAAGTATGACAGGGCAGTCTCGCCTGTGGGGAACCTCCTGCTCCCCTTCCTGCAGCCGAGGAGCTTCCGCGATACGTTGCTCGTTCCCTCGGCGCAACCATCGAGTATCGAAGCCTTGACAAGCAGCGATATGTAATCCAGCTTCGGGTAGACGGAGTTGGGCTTCACCTCGAAGCACAACAGCTCAGGCAGATACCTCATCAGGATGGGGTCGAAGCCATGGGCTAGCTCATTGGTCATGAGAAGCTCCGGGGTGGGCTCCTCCTCTACCCTCAGAGAGCCAAGATCGTAGAGCAGGAAATCAATCCACGCTTATTCGCATCTACTGTAAGAGGACCCGAGCTTGGAAAGATTAAATAAGCAACAAGGAGGCGCGGCCCTTGTCCGTTCTGAGGGGTTTGTGGACAAAATGTCGAGAGAATATAGCCAGGTTGGAGGGAAGACGCTAGGGTCTGCCACGTATCATGGCACCACTACCGTTGGGCTGGTCTGTTCCGACGGGGTAGTTCTGGCGACCGACACGCGGGTCACAGCAGGCGGGTTCATCGCCCATAAGAGAGGCAAGAAGCTGATCAGGATCGACGACAACATCGCTATGACCATATCCGGCGGTGTAGCGGACGCCCAGAACGTCACCGACACCGCGAAGTACTATTCGAGCACATACAGGATAGAGAAGGGAAGGCCGATGCCCGTTAAGGCCGCGGCCCAGGTGGTGTCAAACATGCTCTTCTCGTCGAGGCTGTATCCTCTGATAGCGGACGTCCTGGTGGGAGGGGTAGACTCAACCGGTGGTTCCCTTTTCAACGTCGACATTTTCGGTTCGCTCAACCAGGAGAATATGATAGCCACGGGGAGCGGGTCGCCAGTAGCCTACGGGGTGCTGGAGGCGGAGTTCAAGGCAGGGACAGCAGTGGCCAAGGCCTATCCGTTGGCTGCGAAGGCGATAATCGCGGCCACCAGAAGGAACGTAGCGACAGGGGATCACTTCGATGTGGGCATCATCGATAAGGAAGGGTTCCGCGAACTGACGGAAGCGGAGAAGGACAAGCTCCTGGCCCAGTTTACAACTAAAAGTTAGTCTTGGAACAGAAAGCCAACGGCGTAAGCCTGATGAGCGCTATTCTGAACAACATCCCAGCGGAGGCTCAGATTACAAGGATAGAGTACGAGGGCCCTAGAATAGCCCTCTACACCAAGAACCCCGCCTACCTGCACAAGAACAGCTATGTCATATCAGAGATAGTCAACTCCCTGAAGAGGAGGGTCGTCACTAGGACGGAGAAGTCGATAAGGAAGCAGGAGAGCGACGCCAGACAGGTCCTCGAGAGAGCAGTCCCTCCCGAGGCGGGAGCGTCCAACTACTTTTTCGACGACGCGCTGGGCGAGATAACCCTCGAAGCGGAGAATCCCAGGCTGCTCTCACAGGAGGCAGGTTTCGACCTTGGCAGCGCCATGGAACAGACGGGGTGGAAAATCAAGGTTCGGAAGGCACCGCATATCAAATCCACCGCCATCCAGAACGTATACTTCGCCCTGAAAGCGGGGACCGAGATAAGAGAGAAATTTTACAGGGAGCTGGGCGAAGCCATATTCAGGCCGAGAATCGCCACGGAGGAGCACGTCACCATCAAGACTCTCGGCGCCTTTCAACAGGTAGGCAGGTCGTGCGTGCTGATTGAGACGGCGGAGAGCAAGGTACTGCTGGACTGCGGAATCCATCCCGGCTCGAGGAACCCCTGGGACGCCTACCCGCGCCTCGACTGGGCCGACATTTCGCCGGGCGAGATAGACGCAATAGTGGTCAGTCATGCACACTTGGATCACCAGGGCTTCGTTCCCGCCATGTACAAGTACGGCTACGACGGACCGGTGTACTGCACCGAGCCGACCCTTCCTCTTATGACCATGCTGCAGAACGACTTCGTGAAGATCGCCCAGATCGAAGGAGGGAGGCTGATTTACGACCAGAAGGACATCAGAGACGAGATTCAGCATGCCATCACGCTCCCATACGGCATGGTGACAGACATATCGCCGGACATCAAGCTCGTGTTCAACAACGCCGGACACATACTGGGGTCGGCGACGGTCCATCTCCACATCGGGGAAGGCGCACACAACATAGTCTACACTGGGGACTACAAGTACGGGAGGACCCAGCTCTTCGACTCGGCGACCTGGAACTACCCGAGGGTAGAGACGCTGATCACCGAAAGCACCTACGGAGCGAAGGAGGACATCATGCCGGTCCGCGAAGAGGTGGAAATGAACTTCGTCAACGCCATCAACGGCACGCTCAAAAACGGAGGGAAGGTGTTGATTCCCATCCCAGCAGTCGGACGTGCCCAGGAGATACTCTTGGTCCTCGACCAGTACATGAAGAGCAAGACGCTCGTGGAGGCGCCTGTTTTCATCGAAGGGATGATCTCGGAAGCCACGGCAATCCACGTCTCCTATGCCGATTATCTCTCCAGGGAGCTGAGAACCAAGATACTCGAGGAGGGGGTGAACCCGTTCAAGTCAGAGTACTTCACTGAAGTCGAGCACCCCAGCGACAGGGAGGAGGCGTACAGGGAAGGCCCTGCCATCATCATGGCGACGTCGGGGATGCTAGAGGGAGGGCCGGTCCTTGACTATTTCGAGCACCTCGCCCCGTCAGAGAAGAACAAGATAATCTTCGTCTCGTACCAGGTGCAGGGTAGCATGGGCAGGCGCGTCCTCGACGGCGGCAGCCAGGCGAGCCTAATGGGGCAGGACGGGAAGATAAAGATCGTAGACGTCAGGGCTTCGGTCCAGAAGGTGGACGGCTTCAGCGGCCACAGCGACTACAACCAGATAGTCCGCTTCGTGGGGAAGGTGAGGCCTAAGCTGCAGTTGGTGCTCGTGAACCACGGCGAGAAGAGGAAGACCGAGAACCTCGCTTACGCCATACAGAGGATATACCGTATACCTGCGATCCACCCCGCAGTTCAGGAAGCAATCAGGGTCTACTAGAGCCACTCCTGTCACCCAATAGGCTGGCAGCAGTATGGGCTCACTTTGGGCCAGCTCTCCAGCTACCTTCGGACGCTGGGGTCGGACTACACCAGAGAAACCGACGCATCTTCGATTGGGCTGGTCCTAAAGGACGGAAACAGGTTTCTGGCGCCTTCCAGGAGGAATCGCAAGAGAGCCGTAGACCGGCTCATCGACTGCGTCGCGGCTTCGGGATCAGGTTTTCCTTCTGGTCGTGCTGGCAGCCGACTGCGGACCGTATTAACCCCGGGGGCCCGCTCTTGGCCTCCATGAGACCAGTACCAGGTTAGAGCACCAGGTCGCTATTGGAGACCGCGCCAGATTCGTACACCAGGAGGGGTGATGACGACTCGCTCGTCCCCGAGCCTTGCGATATCGCCGCCGACCGAAGTGGCGAACTCGTACAGCTGCTCGACAGAAGACTTCAGCTCCTCTAAACTCTTCTGAGCCAGGGGAGTCACCTTGAGTATCACTATGGTCTTGTTGGAGACGTCCTCCTGAATCTTCGGCAGGTCCTCGATGCTCTTGAGCGCCAAGGCCTTCAGAAGAATCTCTTTGCTCTTCCCTTCGAGATTCCTCGCCTGCATCACGCCGGACATTTGAAGTGTTTCTCCGTGACCCATGGTCATTATTAAGGGTAGGGCGGTGCAAGCAATTCTATCACAGTCGTGAATTAGTTAGACTCTGTTGTAGAGATTAGTTCTCAGGGAAGAGATTTCGTTCTTAGCTTAAAAGGAGAGGGAGGAGTGAAAGTAAACCTGTCAGAGGGACTTGTGGGCGTTCCAGTAGTGGTCCCCCACATGGTGCAGGTTCTTCACGCAACTGCCCCGGGACATCGGCCCAGCTTCAGTTCCGGAGACCATTGTGGGGCCGACTGCTATGGCCCGTCCCTTCTTCTCCTCTTTGATAATCACCATCTTCCCTGCCTCCCCCCAGTCATCCATCTTCCTTATGCCGGGTCGCATCACATCGGCCCCGTTGATGAGGAATCTGATGGCGCCCTCGTCGACCACGACGGAGGGAAAGAGGGCAAGGGTGGGTTGTGAGCCCAGAAATGGGAAGAAGGAGTCCCCTGTCTGGACGAACTCGTACTCCTCGAGCCTAACGAAGACGACGCCTTCTTCTGGCTCCGCGCACTCCGCCTGGGCTGACTTCGGCAGAGTGAGCGAGAGGCCCAGGGATCTCTCCAACTTCGCAACCATCGATACAGAATCCCGATGCGACAGAACCCACTTCTTCAACTGGGGAAGCGCGCATGACTGCTTAAATAAATGAATCCAGACGGCAGGTTCAAGGGAACAGTTTGTCCGTAGACATGGCAGTTAAGGTCCTTGACGAAAGCATCGGGAAGGTCGTCCTGATTAAGTTGAAGGGAGGAAAGGTCATCAGGGGCAGCCTGCAAGGGTTCGACCAGCACATGAACCTGGCTCTTGAGAAGGCTGAAGAGGTGTCCGACGATGGCCAGCCGAACTCCCTCGGGACGCTGATTGTGCGCGGGGACAACATAATCATGATTTCGCCTCCGCCGACCTGAAGGACCACGCCCCTCCAGGGCTCTCCGGGATGAGCATCTCCCAAGTGAATCTGCTTTTATACCAAAGGCGCCCAAGCGCGTGCAAGGAAAGGCGCGCATGGTCGATGTTCTGACAGTGGTGGTCGCTGGTGTTGTCGGGCTCGGCCTCGGCGGACTTGCATCCTACGTAGTATTCTATACTAGGCCGAAGCAAACGAGGGTGGCTGTAAAACGGGCGGATGCTCAAGGGAGGACCGTCGAGTCTACCGTGACCACCGCTGACCTAGAGCGCTCTCGGAGAGATATGAGAACGATCATGGTCGAGAGAGACCTTCTCTCGTCAGCTATGATGAAGCTCTACGAAGCGGAGAGCGAAGGGAGGATAACCCGCGAGGAGAGGGAGATGATATCCAAGCGGTACAGCGACCAGATCAAAGAGCTCCAGGCCAAGTTGAAGGACGTTGAGCTCGTCGTCGAGGTAGGAGAGCTCGAAGGACTTCGTGGAGAGCTGGTGACGCTCTTCGAGAGCAAGATACGGAACATCGAATCTAGGCTGGACGTGGCGAAGCAGAGGCTGGGCCCTGCGGCTCCTCAGCCGGCAAGGAAGGAGGTCACCCCCAAGGTCGAAAAGGCGACCGACCTAGAGCGCGCCGTGGAGAGGAGGGCGAAGCCTGAGATGAGCGAGTCCGAGAAGCGGGTCAAGGTAATCAGGGACGAAGTGATGGATGCTCTCACCAAGCTAGAACAGATAGACATCGAGAAGAAGCAGCAGGAAGGCTGATGGACAGGTCAAGGGACGCCCTGAAGGGAGTGGCCAAGGAGCTTGCCAAGGACATCTCCTCGGGCATGACCCTCGGCCTTGGCAGCGGCTCGACCGTGGCGACGCTCCTCGAGGAGCTTTCTCCCCTCGCAATGGCCAGATCGAAGGTGATCAAGGGGGTGCCGACCTCGACCCAGATTGAGATTGTGGCAGCGAGGTGTGGCGTCGAGCTCGTACCGTTCAAGGGCTCGGTCGACCTTGTAATCGACGGTGCCGATCAGGTTGACGCCGGGCTTAACCTGGTCAAGGGCGGAGGCGGGGAAGATGGTGATTATCAAAGAGGAGAAGAAGGGACGGGCCATAGCAGTCGGCCCCACAATGGTCTCCGGAACTGA
>JAFLZH010000004.1 GCA_029785615.1 Nitrososphaerota archaeon | reverse complement strand
GTGGCCGATAATCGGACCCAAGAGAGGGGCCATACTCGATGAGGTGATAGAGAGCCGCAAGCCGTCATCCATACTCGAGGTGGGAACCAACGTCGGCTACAGCGCCATCAGGATGGCTAGGCACCTAAAGCCAGGCCAGAAGCTCACCTGCGTAGAGATCAGCGAGGAGATGGCGCTGACAGCCAGGGCGAACTTCGAGAAAGCGGGTCTCCAAGGCTACATCGAAGTAATCGTGGGGGATGCTCGATTCGTCCTTCCCACCCTCGCTGGGAGCTTCGACATGGTCTTCCTCGACGCTGTGAAGGTCGACTATCTCGCCTATCTGAAGTCGGTCGAGAGGCTCCTCCATGCCGGGAGCGTGGTGGTAGCGGACAACGTGAAGTCCCACTCAGTAGAAGTGAAGCCCTACCTCGACTACGTGCGGAGATCGGGGGCGTATTCGAGTGCCTGCAGGGATGCTCCATCGAACTGGGGGGCGGACGAGGGGGACGCGGTCGAGATAAGCATCAGGCTCTGAACCCACGCGCCACGTCTGCCCATCTCGGGTCTCCATCGAAGGGCAGGTACACCCTCGCCCTGTCCAGGATACCACGATACTTGTTCTGGATCTCTCCCCCCACCTCCCGCCACGTCCCCTCCACAACGAACTCGGCCAGCATGTCGTCCCCCACCTCGGAGGCCATCCTGCGCCACTCTCCGTTCACGGAGAGGACATGAAGCCTTTCGGCAACGTCTTCCCAGTGGTGAAGCTCCATCACCCTCCTATAGCTCCGGGTGGACGCATAGAATGCGATCTGCCCCCTGTACGCTTCCCTCACCGCGGCAATCTCTTCCTCATTGTCCCCCACAGCGGCGAACACGGACGCTGCCACCTGAACTTCCGTCCTGCTCCTCCCTGCCTGGGCTAAGCCCGCTGACAGCGCTGGCTCGATGACCTCGCGGAGGTACCTGACCGTGTGGAGAGGGTGCACGTGGAGGCCATCCGCGACCGCTCCAGCTACCCTGCACATCATCCCGTTGACCCCGGCCACCAGCACCGGGATGGTGGGGTCCCTGATCGGGCCCGGGGTGAAGAACGGCGTCATGAGGTCGAGGGTGTAGAACCTCCCCTGGAAGTCCAGCTTGGTCCCACCCTGCCAGCTCTTCCACACAGACCTCAGTGCCAACACGTACTCCCTCATCTTCGGGGCGGGTGGATCCCACTTCATCCCAAACCGCCGCTCGATGTGACCCTTGACCTGGCTTCCCAACCCCAGCATGAGCCTGCCTCCGGAGGTGCTCTGCAGGTCCCACGCTGTGTATGCCATGGTCGTGGGGCTCCTCGTGAACGCCAGGGCTATCGAAGTACCCAGCCCTATCCGCGTGGTGGCAGCGGCAGCGAGAGCCAGCAGCACGAACGGGTCATGCTTCGTCTCGTTCGCCCAGAATGCGTCGAAGCCGTACTCCTCGGCCTTCCTCGAGAGCTCGGCCGCCTCCATCGGCTCGCCCACTGCCACCTCGGCGTCTATCTTCAACGGAGAGCACCGCCCGAGCGCGCTTCTTAAAGCCGGACCAATGGGGCCGGCTGCATCGCTTGGCGAATCTATCGGTCATCGCCGGACTGGCAACCGCCCTGTGCTGGGGGACCGGCGACTACTTGTCCAGGGGACAATCGGAGAGGATCGGGTACTACAGGACCCTGGTATATTCAATGCTGGTGACTTTCATCGTGCTTGTCGCCATCACACCCGTCCTCAGCCCCGGACTCAAGGCTCCGCTCTTCCCCACGGCCGTGCTCGTGGTCGCAGGAATCCTGAACTTCGTCGCCTTCAGCTTCCTCTACCGCGCGTTCCACAAGGGTGTCGTCTCAGTCGTCGCGCCTGTGGCCTACACCTATCCTGCCATCACAACGATACTCTCGATCGTCATCCTGGGCACCGTCCTTCAGTCCATGGAGATTCTCGCCATAGCTGGGATAATCACGGGGGTGATCCTGACGTCAACGAAGTTTTCAGAGATAAAACGGTCCATCGCCGGGAAAGGATCCGCAGGTCTCACGGTGGGCTTCATCCCCGCCGCGGCCGCCTCTCTCTTCTTCGGCTTCGTCTACGTGGGGGTGGGCTACGCAGCTCCGGTGGTGAGCGTCGTGATCCCGGTCATGATCCTTCGGATTGTGGGGATAGCGATGGGGTTCGCGCTGGCTCCGGCCCTCAAGCAGAGCGCCAGGCCCATGAAGGGGGTCTTCTCGAGAGGAATAATCGCCATGGGCGTGTTGGAGGCAATCGGCTTCCTTTCCTTGACGTATGGCATCTCGGTCCCCGGCGGGTCGCTCCCTGTGGTCACGGCATTATCCGGGATGGGAGGAGCAGTGGCCGGGGGATATGGGCTAGTGTTACTGAAGGAGAGGCTCGAACCCAACCAGATAATCGGAGTGGTCTTGTCCCTGCTGGGCGTCTTCGTTCTGCTGTATCTGGGGGCCTAGGCGCTGGAGTACTTCGCCGCCGTCCAGGAGGGGAGACGGCGAGTCAACCGGGCGCTGGCTGTGCTGCAGAAGGTCGCCGGCCCCTCCTACCCGATGCTCATCCTGAAGCTCGGCGTCGCAGAGTGGACCCCTGTCGGGGAAGAAATGATGAACAAAGTGGTCAGGGGGAAGAACGCCACCGCCGCCCTGGTAATATGTGACGGCGAGGGGAACTCGAAGGCGATGAGCGCCTGGATCCCGTCCGAAAGTGCGGATGGAGCCTCCCGGAGGCTGGAGGCCGAGGGGATTCCAGTCTTTCCCGGAGATGTCAAGCTCCCAATCTGAGCGTCCTGTTTATTAACTGGTCAAGGCCTAGAATAATCTGCGCCTGGCCTGCACCTGCTCATAGCTCCGAAGTGAAACCTCTGATTCGAAGCCTGAGCCGTGCTTGTTGGACGCAGAGAAATTGGGGGTGAACGAATGGCAAGATGCTCGGTTTGCAAGGGTCATGCGGTCGCATCATGCGCGGAGTGCGCGGCGCTAGTGTGCATGTCGCACTCTACTACAATCTTTGATGAAGGGAGCAGGGCGATGAAGACCTACTGCGGTAACTGTACGGCTAAGCGGATGCCCGTGTGGGTAGGCCGACGAAGGTAAGGCCACAAAGAGCCTTCCAGCGCAGCACCCGACCGTAGGGTGTCGACTGCGTCAGCGTAGCATCGGGGCCCTGAGGCTGTTCAGCCAGGCATTCGCTGCTCCGCGAGGCCAGACCGGGCAAGAGGAGCTGACGGCGCTAGAGTGCATCCATCGCGGCCATATCCTCGTCGACCGTCCGCTCAAACTGTCCCTTGGCGGGCCCCTTCGCGAACAGACCCAGCATTCCCAGTTCCATGCTCGCCGAGTACTTGACTTCAGTACCATCGATTGCCTCCCTGAGGCCCATGGTGACCTTGCTCCCCTTGCCGTCTCCTTCCAGGGTGTCCACGTGGAATGTCCTCGTGGCGACGTCGAAGGCCAGGGTGTTGATGGACCTGATTTTCTTCCCCATCATGGCTGCATGCTGCTCGATCTTCATGACTCCCCCCTCGTTGCCGAGGACTTTCACCTCTTTGACGAAGTTGGGGTGCACTTTGGGAAGGTTCCCTGGGTGCATGTAGAAGTCGATGACCTTTGAAATCGGCGCCTTCGTCTTTCCTGTCTTTTCCCAATTTGTAGGCATGGCAAGACCACGGGCGGCGAGCCCTAATTAACGTGCGTCCACAACGTGCCATCTTCTCCCTCGGTCGTCAGGGCCTGGGGACGGCCTCGGCTGTCGATACCTCCTCAATCGAATATCTGTACCAACGCGTTGACGTAACCCGTCGCACCGTTTGGGTAGGTGCCTTCCCCAGAAGAAGTCTGCACCTTCCCTGCCGCGTCGACGGCCCTGGCTAGCACAGAGTACTCTCCAGCCGACCCTGGCTTCCACTCGTACGCCCAGAGCGCCCAGGTGATGTCAGAGATCGGGGGCTTGACCTGTGCCTCTTCCCACGTTCGGCCGTTGTCGAAGCTGACTTCCACCTTTGAAATTCCCCTGTCTCCGGCGAAGGCGTATCCTGCCAGGATTATCGAGCCTCCGTACTTGGAGAGGCTCGCCTGGGCCGGGGGGAGCGGGATGATGAACGCCTGGCTGTGCACAGTGGCAGTGTTGGTCCACCCCCTGGTCTGCCAGTAACCCTCGTAGACTGAGCCAACGACAGAGATCCTTTCCACCCACTTCGCGCTCATCATCCCATACAGCCCGGGGATCAGCCCCCTGAGGGGGTAGCCGTGGCGGACCGGGAGGTCCTGGCTGTTCATGCCGTAGGCGGCCAGGCTGTCGGGCATCAGAGCCCTGGCCAGGGGGATTCCCACGCTGTACCCGTCGACCGAATAGAAGACGACATACGTCGCTCCGGGGCCGACCCCTCCGGCGTCGGCCACCAGGTCAGAGATCTTCACCCCTGTCCAATTCGCGTTCCCAATCAGGTCCCCGTTCAGCTCGTTGCTCACGCATTCAAGGGTGGTGTACTGGCTGGTCTGGGGTAGGCGGGTAAGGTCCTGCAGAGAGTACGACTTCGGGGCTTTCACGAGACCGTCCACCTTGAGGGACCAAACAGACGCGTCCACGACAGGGTCTATCACGTCTATGGCCACCCTGTAGAAGCTGCTGCTAGGCGTCACCTCGGAGTCTACGAGCGAGGTGAGCCTCGGGTCACTGAAGATCGGGGGCGCGCCCTGAAGGTCCACGGGCTGGCTCGTCCCCGTCGGCTGCACGTCGGCAGCAAAGAGCTGGTCCAACCCCCCTAGCCCGGCGATTCCGGCGGCAGCCGCCAGCACTAGCACCGTGCCCTTCTCGATGAACTCCCTCCTCCCGGTGTCTCTAACGCCTGATCCCCCAGGCGGCGCCTTCAGCGTCGCGAGTGGATGGTACACCGCGGAGAGCATTAGCGCAAACACCGCCTGGACAAGGAGAAGGCCGAGGGGGAAGACCCAGACCGCGTTCACCGGGGCGTAGGGAGACGTTGTTCCGAAGAGAGCGTCTCCGTCTACAGGAAAGAGGAGAAGGCCGAAGAGCGCCCAGGGGAAGAGGCCGAGCACCAACATCCCCTCGAACCTCTTCAGCTGACCGAAGACCTTCTTGGCGAGGAGCAGGTCGAAGAGAAGGACCACCAAGCCGTAGACTGCAGCCGCGACCAGGGTGGCGACTAGGAGGCCCAGCTGCCCCGCGAAATCCCCGAACCGCTGTACCATCGGTTCCTCGATCGAGGCAGGGACCACCCTGAGAAACACGCTCAGTGCAGACTCCGGAGGGAAGGGGGCGACCCCGCCCAGCCTGAGGAGGAAATTGAATGCGAGCCCTCCCAGGCCGGCGAGGGCGCCGGTCAGGAAGAGTGAGACCACGCGTCTAGGAGTCAATGGAGTTCAGGCGCCTCAGGTAGGAAGTTTGGGGCTAGTCCACGTGCCCGCGAAGTAGCGATGCCGGCCCAGGGTACCCCAATGCGTGGACCGAAGGACAATTCCAGATCCGGCAGAGAACTCTGAGTACGGTCCACGGTTCCCCGGACCTGATCCGACCAAGTGCTCCCGGCTGACTCACACGAGGTTGGGAAATGCCCTTGCCAGGTCGAACACCTTCACTTCGGCTGCACCGGGGCGACCCCGCCTGCCCTGCTCCTTGATGTCAGCACAAAGCCGAGGACGATGAATATGACGCCGATCACTGCTATCACGGAACCTGCATAGATCCAGAACGACACGCCGGTCATGGACGAGCCTCCGATTATCCCGTCCCCCTGGAGCGCGAACACAGTACCGGCAAGCAGCAGCAGCACGCCGACAATGCCGAGACCGAGAGATGAACTCCGCAACCTTTCCCTCAAAATCTTCCCCGCCGTTTAAGACTTTCTACTGTTCACTCTACCGTGAAGTAAAGGCGTCTGTTGCTCTTGCCCTTGTTCTCCGTCTTCACCCCGACAACCCTTCCTATCTCCCTGGTGTTCCTCACATGGACCCCTCCGTCCGCCTGAATGTCCACGTCTCCTATCTGGACGACTCTCAGCAAGTCCAACGAGGGAGGCATCGCGTTGGCCAGCTTGACGAAGCCAGGGTTGGCGAGCGCCTCCTCTCTCTTCATGAAGAACGACTTCACCTCCAGGCCCCTCGCCGCTGCTTCATTCACCCTGTCGATGTAGTATGACATCTTCTCCTTGTCGAAGTCCTCCAGGTTGAAGTCGACCCGCGAGCCTCCAGGGCTGATCTGGTTCCCCGTGATGAGGGCGCCCGTCTCCCCGTTGACGACCGCGCTGAGTATGTGGGCCGTGGTGTGCATCCGCATAATCCGATGCCGCTTATCCCAGTCCAGTGCTCCGTGGACCCTGTCTCCAGGGGAGAGCCCGCCCGCCGTCTCTAGGACGTGGAATATCTCCTCACCTTCCTTTACAGCTTCGAGCATCTTCGACCCCCCCAGTGAACCAGTATCCGAGACCAGCCCTCCCCCACGAGGATTGAACGCAGTCTGGTCCAGCACCACCCTGTCCCCGCCAACGGACACCACCTCGGCGTCGAACTCCTTCACATACGCGTCGTCCCAGAAGATCCGTCTGGTCAAACCCCTCCTCCTCCCACGATCTCAGATTTAACGTTCAAAGCGCGTCAGAACGCGCTGATCTTCGTCTGGGTCAGCTCCCTTGAAATCAGCACGCTCTCCCTCTTCCACCTCGCCTTCGAAATCCTCAACATCGACAGCGCCGAATCCATTGCGCTCCTGAAGGTCTCATGCTTCTGGAACGGCTGCCTGAAGAGCGCCCGAATGCTCTCCCTCACATTCCAGACGCCCAGCGGCATGATGAACCCAGGATAGGTCTCCCGCAACACGATGGCCGCGGCCTGCCTCCTCTCCCTCTCAAGCGCCTCCCCGACGGCCAGCCTGGTGGAGTAGTAGCAGCCGCCGACCCGGGCGTACTTGGTCCTCCCGAAGTATTCTTCGTAGTCTCCGATCATGTACGGTTCGCGGGTGAACTGGTTCCAGGTGGTGTTCGGGAACCAGGCCTCGATCCACTCGAACCTCCAGGGCTCGGGCATCAGTATCGCCACGTACTGGTTGTCGTACACCCCGAAGCTGTAGACCCGGTACCCATCGATGGTCGGATGGTGCTTCACTTTCTCTATGAGGTCGAGGCTGATGGAGCTGTCGACGGCGGTGATGCTCCACCGAGTCGGCACGATCCTCCTCCTCGCTCCGATGCCGAACATCCCCAGGGAGAACGCCTTCTGGATCCTCGTGACCAGCACTCCTTTCCTATACAGCTCCCCTACCGCGCCTGCCGCCCCAAGGTCCCTGTCGTAGTACGCGGTCTGCACCCTCCTGTCGACCGAGGGGTTGTCTATCCTGAACCTGTCGAGGGGGCCAGAGGGCCCATAGGGCTGGGTGTCTTCGCTTAGGGTCAGTATCCGCCTCGGGGCCTTCGTGAGTTTCAGCTCTGTGTCGACCGGCTTCGCCGCCATGGCGAGCTCCTGGAGCGACGAAAGGACCCTCCCCGGGTCGCGGGCGTCTTCGACGCTCGCCTTGGAGTTCCCCCGGACGAGGGAGTATCTGTAGTCGACTATCTGGTCTATGGACCTGCCTAGCCACTCCTCCGGCGTGTCCAGGACGGAGGTGTCACCGAACCTGGGCGGGACCATGGGCCCTATGGACACCCTGGGATACCCAAGCCTTCCCACGAACACACCGGGCGGGGAGGAGCCGGCAATCTCGTTCGTCGTCATTGACGCGTTGAGCTTCGCCATGGCCTGGGCCTTGACGATTATGGGGCACCTGGGCTTACCACAGAGGAGTTTCGCTCCTCGGCACGCGAGGCACATCCAGGCCGGAGGGCTCTCCACGACTTCGATGGACCTTGCAACCTCCTCTTCGAGTCCGGTGACCGAGGCCGCCATAACATTCGAGAGCCAAGTGACGCGCCGGGGCACGTCGCCATCGGGAGAATTCTCCTCTTAAACTCGGCGCAACCTTTCGGGAGCCTAGGGGACTCTGACGGCCGTCTCGCTCCCTGCCTTCTCCACCCTGAAGATCTGGTCGGCGAAGCTCTCCAGTTCCTTGTCGTGCGACACGACGACGACCTGCGGGCACCCCACATCATCAAGGACCTCCCTCACGGTCCCCAGCTGCTCCTTGCTGAAGCCGTCAGTAGGCTCGTCGAGTATCAGGAGGTTGGACTTCATGCCGATCGATACCCTCTGGGCAAGGACGTTCAGCGCGAGGCGGTATGCAAGGGCTACGCTAGTCCTCTCGCCTCCGCTAAGGTACCTCACGTCCTGCTCGTATCCACCCTGCGTCACCGACGGTGTGAAGTCCTCGTCCACGCCGACCTCCTTGTCAGGGTCGTTCACGAGCATGCCAAACCATCGCTTGAACAGAGAGTCGAACTCCTGGTTGATGGTGGCGAGTACCGACTTCTCGATGACTCGGACGGTGGGGACGAAGTAGTCTTCGAGCCATATCTCCCTCTCCCTGAGCCTCCTGCTCTTGTTGGATGCCTCCTCCTTGGCGATAACCTCGATGGCGATCTCCGTCTGCCTCTTCTGGACCGACTCGACGGTCCCCCTGGTCCTGACGAGCCTGTCCCTGGTGCCCCTGAGCCTTTCCTCCGACTGTGCCAGCTTCTTGTCGGCGGCTTCCATCTCCTTGGCCAGCCCGCCCAGCTCCCCGAGCTGCTCCCCGAGCTGCTGGAGCGTGTTCTTCGCGAAGGCCGCCCTCTTCTCGAACTTGCGCTTCGATTGCTCCTTCTTCTCGATCTCCGACCTCAGCCTGGACCTTTCTGTCCGCTGATGGGCCCCTTCCTTCGCCGCGTCCTTGTAGGCCTCCCCCTGCTCGATCTTCGCCCTCAGGGTTTCGGCCTCTCCTTCGACCGACGCCAGCTCTTCCGCCAGGTGGTTCCTCTCTGCGTCCTTCCTCGCCCTCTTGTCTTCGAAGTCGTGAGCCTCAGCCGCCCGGTCGCAGACAGGGCAGACACCATTCTTCATTATCGACTCGTAGTCCGAGAGCTTGGTCTCGGTGGCAGCCTTGAGCTCGGCGAGCTTCCTTGCCTTCGCCTCGAGGGTCCTCTCTCTTCTCTTGAGCTCGGGGAGGGAGCTGGCGGCAGAGGGACGCCCGAGCTCTGACCGCGCGAGTGCGGCCTCGAGCCCCCGGAGACTTCCGCTCAGCTCCGCGATTTCGTCTCCGAGTTCGGCCGCATCCTTCGCGGCGTCCGCCCCAAGCCGCTCATAGTACTCTTTCTCTGCTTTGACGTTCTGCAGGCTGACCTCGCGCTTCTGCAGGGCTTCCTTTTCCGCCTTCGCCACCCGCAGCTGACCCTCGTCCGCTGTCTCCGCGTCTTCCAGCCGGGTCAAATCAGCCTTGTGCTTCTCTTCATCCGCCTGCAGCCTCTGCGCCTGAGAGCGGAGCTCCCCCATCCCCCTGGCGATGCCATCCTGTTCCCGGGCCTCTTCTCTGATGTGTTTCACTGACTCGTCCGCGTTGGTGGCAGCGATCTTGTAGTCCTCGACCCTGAACGCCCGCCTAAGTATCTGGAGGCGCTGCTCCGGGGCCAGGGCCAGGATGCTCTTCATCTCCTCCTGGGGAGTGTAGACCGCGTAGCGGTAAATCCAGCTCTGGGCCTTCGGGTCGGGGGCTTCGTTGAACTCGAGCGTCTCGAGCACTCTCTCCTTCAGTTCGCTCGGCGACAGTACGAGCGTCTCGCCGGGCGTCTTCAGCTCTCCGTCAGATTGTTGGACCTTCCCGGCCTTCCTCTGGAGCCTCCTCGTGATTTGGTACTCCGACCCGTCGACATCGAAGGCCATCCTCACCTCGCCGCTGTCCTGCCCCAGCTTCAGGACGGAACTCCCAGACTCGGACCCCAGGCCGAAGAGGGCGAACTCAATCCCCATCAGCACGCTGGATTTGCCCGAGCCTATGTCTCCCTCCAGCAGGGTCTTGCCTGGCGGGAACTTGATCACCGAGTGCCCGTGGCTCCTGATGTTGGTGAGCTCGATCTCTTTGATTATCAACTCTGTTTCTCCTTCTCCAGCGCGTGCACCCCCTCCCTGACCATCCTCCCGGCGTAGTCCTTCTTCGTCTCCCCGAGCTTCGGGGGCTGGCGCCAGAGCCTCAGGAGCTCGATGCCCACCTCGGCCCCCTGCTGCCCTCGGAGGTGCTCTTCCGCCACGTCGACCTTCCCAGCTTCGCTCTCGAAGAGCTTCCTCTCGATAGAAGAAGGCTCCTCCCCAGAGAAGACGTGACCCGTCGCCTCCTTCGACTTCAGGGCGTTCCTGTTGAGGTAGACGTGGATGGCCCCCCGTTCGGAAAGGTTGGAGCGCAGCCCCGCCAGCCCTACCTCTGATGCCCTCCCCCCGGCGAGCTCCCCGAATACCCTGACGACGACCAACTTCCCGGCCACGTTGACCCCCTTGAAGTCCTCCGCGATCATAGATCCCGCGTCTGGGGCATTCCGTCCCGTCAGGTCGTATTCCCTGAAGACGCCCTCGAACGAGTTCATCGGGACGAACTTCTTGCTCCTCACATGCTCGTCGAACTCGACGACGTAGAATCCCCGCCTCTCCCCCTTGGCCGTAGCTTCGAGGTCTCGACCATAGCCTGTGAACAGCGGGCCAGGGAACACTATGTTTTCCAGCCCAGGCAGCCTGAACTCGCCTCTCTCGTGGATGTGCCCCCCTGCGTAATAGTCGAACCCCTTGGGGAGCAGCGAGGAGTCCACAGACTCCATGGCGCTGAGGTGCCCAGGCTTCAACTCAGTAAGCCCGCTGTGGAAGGCGAATATCTTGAACCCCTGCTCGGCCTCCAGGGCCCCCCTGTCGAGCGCGACGAAGTACCTGCTCTCGAGGCCTATCTTCCGCGCTGAGATGCCGGCTATCTTCGCCCCGGTCTTCTCGTCGACGGTCACTCCGAGGTGGAGGCTGTCGCCGTCGAAGGTCGGCCTGAACACGTTGCTGAGCACTCCCGCGGTGTTGAGGATGTCTATGACCGAGGTCCCATTGGGGGTGTAGTCGTGGCTCCCATAGATAGCATAGATCGGTATCCCACGGCGCTGGACCTCCATCATACTCTTCAGCGCCGCATCCACGACGCCTAGGTCAGGGATCCCCACGTGGAAGAGGTCCCCGGACACAAGGATGAAGTCCACGCCGAGTTCGACGCACTTCTTCATCGTCGAGTCGAACGTCCGCAACTCGAGCTTCTGGAGGTTTGGCTCCCGATGCGCCCCGAGATGCGCATCCGCGATGTGTGCGAACCTGTGCAACGGCCCCCCTTATGAGAGGTTCACTTTATGCGTGTTTCGGGAGGGACGTCGTCGGACCATTCGACTAGGAGTAGAGCCGAAGTCTGAACTCGCAGTTCCTGTCCCCCAGGGCCTTGCATCTGACCTCGGTGCAATCCGCCTTCAGCTTGAACACGGTCCCGCAGACCCCTTCCAGGCCCCCCGAAACGGAGGAACACATGGGTACCTTGGTGGTCTGATTGCCGCAGATGTAGCAGTTGTGAACTACGATGTGGTACTCGGTATCAGAGATCTTGTCGATCTTCGACCTCAATATGAATGCGCTCAGTAGGCTCACCCTCATTATCTTGGGAATGTATTTCCTGGCCGCGGCAGCGGCGGTGGATTCGTGGTGCCTCGGCACCTCCAGCAGCGCCGCCCTCCTCGCGGCCATCTCCAACACCGACCGCTCGATCTGGGGCATCGACTTCAAGTAGTCGTTCTTGTCTTTGTTCGCCGCGTTTTCAGTGAGCATGTCAATCACCGTGCTCAGCGCTTCCCTGTTCGCCACGAAGTACTCCAGCGGGACTGCCTGCGTCCCCATCTTGTAGCTCCAGGCGACCAGCCTGTCAGGGAGAAGGAGCCTAAGCGCGTTGAGCACCGAATAGCCCGCATCCTTGGATTCTGGAATCGGTCCCGCCGACCTGGAGAAGTCGCGTTTGAACGACACTACGCCCGCAAGGTCCCACTTGGCGAGCCGCTGCAGGATCTCCTTTGGCCTTTCGGGGAAGAGCGCGCTGACTTCTCCCGCAGACATCCCGATAATCTGGTGGATTAGGGTGTAGTCGGACACGGTGAGCGCAGCCCTCTCCGAGTTGGCCCCCTTCTGTATGATGAATGTCGCTGGCTTTTCGACGATCTCTCCATACTTCTTTTCCAGTGCGCCTTCTGAAATCTGGGCGGGCCTGTCAGTGAGGCTCCCTTCCCACTCAACGAGGAGCTTGTCGCCCTCGACGAGATACTCGAACTCCTTCATGTTGAACTCCGCCCTGCAGCACCCGGAGATTACAAAGTACTTCGCCATCCTGCTGTCCTTCCTGGTGACGCTGAACTCGACGCGGCAGTCCAGAAGCGCGATCAGCTTCCGTTCTGTCTCCTTGAAGGAGTTGGAGGGCATAAGGAAGATTTCGACCGTCTCGAACTCCTTCGCAGCGTTCTTCCAGCCGTCGACGTACTTCAGGACGTTGTCCTGGGGCTGGCTGATCAGGAGCGACGGCAGATACGAGTGGACTAGTATCTCGCCCGCATGCTTCCTCCTGATTGCGTTCACCCTGACGACCTTGTCTGCAAGAGTGTCTCCGGTGAGGACTTCTAGGTTCTCCCTATTGGCCAGGGAAATCCTGTCCGTTATCTCGACGAATTTCAGCCCCGGATTGTATTTCTCTATGATGAGCTGCATGAAGTTCCTCGCCTCCGAGTAGGTCTCGTCCAGCATCAGTATCGAGTTGCCCTGGTAGACCGTCAGGATCTTGTCAAGAATCTGATGCCCAGTGACGAGCTTTCCTGGTCGCTTTGCCTCACGCGCTCCCTCCGCGAGTGGATGGCTACTCCTTTCCTGCTCCAATGCGCGCCTTTTAGAGCAACCCAACTCGTTTTAACTGTTGAGGGCGCGGATTCGGGAGAGGGTTTAATTGTTGAACACTTCTCCAATGACCAAGCTCTATTTGTCTAACACCACGCATAGGAACGACACGGCCAGCAAACTCAAGCGGCTTGAAGCTCGCGTCACCGCGCTAGAGGAGATGCTCAGGGCAGGAGTATCCCTCCCCAAACCCGGTTCGGCCCTGGGCGACCTGAAGCTCGGTGAGCTCCCTAACTCGTTGACGAAGTCCCTCCAGGCGATGCGGGTTCTCGGCGAAGCCGACGCCTCCGCGGTAGGTCAGAAGACAGGAAGAAACCGAAGCGTGGAGACAATCTACCTGAACCAGCTAGTCAGGCTTGGCGCGCTGGCGCGCAAGAGGGTCGGGAAGAAGGTCTTCTTCAGGCTCGCGAACCTATACTGACTCTAGACCTTAACATCGGTGTGGACGACTATCCCATCCTTGCTGACTTCCATTCCATAGACAGCCTGGTCGTGCGCCGTCCTTCGCATCTTGACCACCTGTATCGACCTGATTACCTCGGCCGCTTCGCTGGTGTAGTTGAGCAGGACCACGCCGTGCGAAAGCGCCCACTCGGCCGGGATGATGTTCTTGGCCCCGATTGTCTCGACGATCAGAAGGCTGACGCAGTCTTCGTTCGACAGCCCCTGGACAAGCCCCAGCAGCCCCTGCCTCACTTGGAACTCGCCAGAGTACTGCATCGCTATGGTGGTGATAGAGTCGAGAACTACCCTCCTCGCATGTGACCGTCTGATTTCATCCAGGGTTCCCTTGGCGACCACGCTGAACGGGATGGTCTCCCCTTCGAAGAGCGCCTCGTTTCTGGTGATTAGTCCCGACTCGGTAGCTAGGACAGGCCTCATGTCGAGGATCTTGATCTTCCCCTTGCGAATTGCTTCGTCGATGTCCCACCCATGGTCCCTGAAGTTATTCTTGATCTCCTCGGGGCTCTCTGTGCAGGTGACATAAACCCCGTTCTCCCCCAGTTCCTTGTACCCGTGGTATAGGAACTGTGAGCAAAGCGTCGACTTCCCGCTCCCCGGGCCCCCTGATATGGTCACGCAGCTTCCCGGGACGAACCCTCCGCCAAGAATCTCGTCCAGGCCTTCCACGCCGGTAGGAAGCCGTCGCACGTTCTGGTGGGAATCTAATCGGCTTATGTCCCTTTCTGGGAGCGATGTGGTCGAAGGCGTGGCGCTGAGCTTATATAATTACGAGTTTAACAGTTGAACAGTTAAACACTTGGTACTACTGCCGCATTCCTCCGAGAACCCACGTCCTTTCACGCACACCATCCCCGGAGTGCTGACCAGCGTCAGGGACGGGCGGAGAGTCGTAGCCGTCGACATAGACACCTGGAGCTCTATCTGCAAGCGGATCTACACCTGCGACCCGTCCAGGGCCCCCATCATAATGGACGAAATCGGCGGGGCGCTTGGTGCCGAGCTCGCGACCCGACAGAAGAAGGAGACGCCGTTCACCGAGGATTCGATGGCGGACATCGTAGCGAGCCTCAGCGAGGTGGGGTGGGGGCAGTTCGTGTTCGACTCGGATGTCCTAAAGGCTTTCACATCGCACAAATCTGACCAGGTCAACTTCAGGATCAAGGGATGCGCCTTCAACAAGCTGAGGCTCGGGGGCGAGACTCCGCTCTGCCATTTCACAGTAGGACTACTGAAGGGGACAATGAGCGTCCTCGAGGGAGAGCAGTTCAGGGCCTGGGAGGAGCTCTGCACCTCGAAGGGGGACGACGTCTGCGAGGTAGTGGTGGCGAGGAGATAGATCGTGAACTCCCGTGCGCTAAGGTCTCTGCTGGTCGCGGTCCTGCTGCTGACCTCGGCCACGCTCGCCATCATCCCAGTTGCTGGCCCAACGCGCGCTGGCAGCGGCACAGCGACCCTGGCGATAAACCCGTCCTCCGGCGGCCAGGGGACGGTCGTCACGCTGTCGGGCACAGGTTACTCTGCCAACACAGTGGAAGGGTACTGCTTTGCGTCAGGAACGGCGCACTCTAACCTGTGCCTGGACGCCGGCAGCACTCCATCCTCATCCCATCCCGACGGGACCTTCACCACTGATGCCTCTGGCAACATACCGTCCGGCATCACTGACACGGTCCCAAGCTCCTCGTTCGGAAATGTCTTCATTATTGTATGCGCCAACTCCACCTGCGCTACCGGGACACCGATCACCTCTGCAGCCTACGGCACGACAGGGTGCATCACATTCAACAATCCCAATCAGAAGATCAACAAGGGCGAGGACTTCAAAGTCACTACTACGATAAACTGTGCGACAACAGACGGTTTCACCTACCAGTGGTACTCAAGCACAGACGCTTCATGTTCTTCATTGACGAGCCTGGGCTCCTCCTATACGTCATCGACCTTGGACTACACGCCGGCCGCCGCAGGCACTTACTACTTCTGCCTGATCGTCACTGACACGGTCACAACCGACACGGCGACGGCTGAAGTGACCATCACTGTAAACCCAGCGCTGGTCGCTCCCACCATCGCGGCCACGCCGTCGTCTATAGACCAGGGTCAGAGTTCCTCTCTATCGATGACCTCCGGATTCAGCGGAGGTGCCTCACCATACACTTGTCAGTGGCTGCAGGAGGCCCCTGGCGCCAGCAGCTACAGCAACCTGGGCTCTTCCTTCTCATGCAGCGCCGGGGTCACGACCTACACTCAGTCCACGGGGACCCTCACAACATCCGGGACTTGGAGCTTTGAGCTTCAAGTGTCCGACGGGTCGAATTCACCTACACCTCAGGGGTTTTCGACGCCTGCTACAGTCGCCGTGACCGCCGTCGCTCTGAATGCAGGCGCCATCTCGCCTTCCACTCCGACCATTGACAGCGGGCAGTCGATTTCGCTTGCTGCGAACCCATATGGCGGCACCTCACCCTATACTTACCAGTGGTATTCTGGGTCAGGGTGCTCAGGGACGGTCCTGGGCACGGCGTCCTCCCTTTCTGTCTCGTCGGCCGGAACCTACTTCGTATATGTCACAGACTCGGCAACGCCGACCCACGCGACGGCCTGCTCCAGCGGGGACGCGGTCGCCGTTGACAGCGCGCCTGTGGCAGGGTCGGTAACACCCTCGACCCCTGTGATCGACCAGGGTCAGTCCGTCCTACTCACAGCCCCAGCTCCCACAGGGGGCACTGGAACCTTCACCTACCAATGGTACACCGCAAGCTCTCCCGGAACCTGCACCACTGGTGACGCACCGATCAGCGGCGCCACCTCTGCTTCCTACGCAGTTCCGACCTCAACCACGTCCGGGATCTACTACTACTGCTACATCATCACTGACACGGGGGTGACGTCCGGGTCGACTCCCGCTCCCACATCCGGGTCTGGCACCGATCAGGTTACCGTGAACACACCGTTGAGCGCCCCTGCTATCTCTCAAGCGTCACCGGCCTTCGACGTGGGCGGTTCGACATCGCTCACTGTCACCTCGGCCTTCAGCGGCGGCACATCATCCTACACTTGTCAGTGGCTGCAGGAGGCCCCTGGCGCCAGCAGCTACAGCAACCTGGGCTCTTCCTTCTCATGCAGCGCCGGGGTCACGACCTACACTCAGTCCACGGGGACCCTCACAACATCCGGTGTCTACTCATTCGAGCTGAAGGTGACCGACAGCGCCTCGACCCCGGTAACCACGACCTCGACCCCGACGACAGTCACGGCGAACCCGCTCCCGTCCAGCGTTTCGCTCGGGTCGTTCGCGGCGGACCCTGTCGGGCCCACCACGTCTGACTCTGTAAGCGTCTCATGGTCAGGCGGGACCGGAACCTTCACGGTCACCCTCTATTACAGCACGTCGAGTTCTTCCTGCTCGAGCGCCGACACTCAGGCTGGACAGGTGACCGGCGCGTCATCGTCGCCACAAACTCTGAGTTTCACTTCGCCGGGCTCCGCCAACACTTACTACTACTGTGCCAAGGTCACCGACGCCAACTCGAATTCTGCGGCTTCTCCCACGTCAGGATCTTCCCTTACCGTAAACAACGTCCTTTCTGCAGGAGCCATCTCTCCATCCCCCGTGACCATCGATAGCAGCCAGTCGGTGACCCTCACTGCCAACCCCACCGGAGGGAACCCCGGCTACACCTACCAATGGTACTCCGGCTCGGGTTGCAGCGGCTCGGTGCTAGGGACTTCGCAAACCTTCTCCCCGTTTCCGTCGTCGACAACCACCTACTACGTGCTGGTCACCGACTCGACGAGCGCTACAAGTTGCTCGAGCGGGGACGCCGTCACCGTCGACAGCTCCCCCTCTGCAGGAGCTATCACAGCACCAGGATCAACCATCGACAGCGGCCAGTCGCTGTTGTTGACTTCGCATCCTTCAGGAGGCACGGGGACTTTCGCTTACCAATGGTACAGCGCCAGCAGCCCTGGAACATGCAGCACGAGCGATGCCTCCATCAGCGGGGCGACATCTTCAACCTATACTGTCCCAACGTCGACTTCTGCTGGCACCTACTACTACTGCTATATCGTCACGGATGCCGGAGTGACTTCAGGTTCTTCCCCGACCCCAACCGCAAGCTCAAGCACTTTCACAGTGACGGTAGATGCAATACTGGCTGCCGGTGCTGTGACCCCGACATCTCCAATCATCGACAGCGGACAGTCCGTCACATTGACAGCCCATCCGTCCGGTGGGACCGGGTCCTATACGTATCAGTGGTACTCTGGTTCGAGTTCAACGTGTTCGTCCGACATTACGACACTTGGAACCGCTTCAACCCAGGCGGTCTCACCCACATCAAACATATACTACTGCTACTCGGTGACAGATTCATCGACCAACCCGCCAACGTCGACCTCGGCCGCCAATCTTGTCACAGTGGATTCCGCGCTGACTGCCGGCGCGATTACCCCCACTAGCCCGACCATCAACAGCGGTGTATCAGTCACCCTGACGGCTCACCCCTCGGGCGGTACCGGCTCCTACGCCTACCAGTGGTACTCAGGGTCCAGCGCGGCCTGTTCCTCGGATTCGGCGGTGAGCGGGCAGACTTCATCGACTTACGCTCCATCTCCGACGTCGAATACCTACTATTGCTACTCCGTCACGGACACTTCGACCAACACTCCAACCGTGAATTCTGCCACAGACCTGGTGACAGTCAACGTCCCCCTTGCTGCAGGAACCATCTCCCCCTCATCTCCCACAATAGACAACGGTCAATCTGTCACGCTGGCTGTCAATCCCAGCGGCGGGACCAGCCCCTATACCTATCAGTGGTATACCTCCTCTGACTGCAGCACCTCTCCTATATCTGGAGCGACGGCCTCCACTCTTGCTGCCTCGCCTGGCTCCTCTACCACGTACTACGTCAAGGTGACTGACTCCACTTCAACTACCTCTTGCTCATCTGGCGACGCAGTTACCGTAGACAGTACACTTTCAGCGGGGGCAATGACCCCAAATGGTCCTACCATAGACAGCGGCCAGTCCGTCACCCTTACGGCTAATCCATCAGGCGGAACCGGCTCCTACACATACAAGTGGTACTCCGGGTCAAGCACCTCCTGTGCTTCTGACACCGCCACACTGGGAACTGCTTCCACACAGGTGGTTTCACCCACAACCAACACATACTACTGCTATTCACTGTCGGACACTTCGACGAACCCTCCCACGGTGTCATCGGCGACCGACTTGGTCACAGTGGATTCCGCTCTTTCGGCCGGCGCAGTCACTCCCTCTTCCCCGACCGTCGACAATGGACAGTCGGTAACCCTCACGGCGCATCCGTCAGGAGGGACGGGGGCGTACACCTACCAATGGTATTCAGGTTCGAGCTCCACCTGTTCCTCTGACACCGCAACGCTCGGGACGTCATCCGCTCAGGTAGTGTCGCCGACCTCGAACACCTACTACTGCTACAGCATATCTGACACATCCACCAACCCGCCCACGACTAGCTCAGCTACGGACCAGGTAGCTGTTGACACTGCTCTTTCGGCTGGAGCCATCACCCCAGCATCCCCCACGATCGACAGCGGCCAATCATTGACCCTCACCGCCCACCCATCAGGCGGAACCGGTTCGTACACCTACCAGTGGTACTCAGGGTCCAGTGCGGCCTGTACCTCTGATACGACACCCCTGGGTACCTCATCCATCCAGTTGGTATCGCCGACTTCCAACACCTACTACTGTTACGAAGTTACAGACGCCTCGACCAATCCTCCGGCTGTAAGCTCCCCAACCGACTTGGTAACGGTCAACGCGGCGATCTCCGGGGTCACCGCGACGCCTTCACCCGCCGTTCTGGACAGCGGGCAGTCGGGCACCCTCCAAGTGTCTTGGACCGGCGGGACGGCAGACTTCACGATAACGATTTACAGCGGTTCCTCGTCCACAAGTTGCGCCCTCGACATCACCCAAGTAGGTTCGGCGCATGCCAACATCGGAACGAGCCCGCTCACTGGCGTCTCCGTCTCGCCCGCTTCAACTACCTACTACTGTGCAACCGTCGTCGACAGCGTGACTGGCGCAGTCTCGACGTCCAGCCCCGTGGCGGTGACCGTCAACCCGGCCCTGAGCGCAGGAGCCATAACACCTCCATCGCCTACCATCTCCAGCGGCTCATCGGTGCTCCTTACTGCAAACCCGAACGGCGGTACCACCGCCTACGCGTATCAATGGTTCACTGGAGCTGGCTGCACCAGCCCCATAAGCGGAGCAATCTCCTCTACATACGATGCTTCGCCCTCCTCTACGACCGCCTACTACTACCAAGTCACCGACTCTGCTTCAACGCCTGAGTCTGCCTGTTCCGCGGGGGACACTGTAACGGTAAACAGCCCAGCTCCCCTGCCTTCGCTCCATGCGGGGCCGCTGTCGCCTTCGACCGCGACAATTCAAGCGGGGAGTGACGTCACCTTCAGAGTTACCCCCACAGGCGGCACTTCGCCGTATACCTACTACTGGAGCATTCCCTCAGGCGTCACGGTGGTGTCAGGGTGCGACTCCACCGCCGACACCTGCACAGTGACCTCCGCCGCCCCAGGGTCCTACTCGGTGAGCGTAAGGGTCACGGACAGCGCCAACGATGTTTCGACCTCTTCCCCGGCGACCCTCAAGGTCGGCCCTGCGCCCCTTTCCGTCCTGGTGTCAGCTCCCGTGAGCGCGACCTTGGGTTCGCCCGTCACGTTCACCGCAACCGCCTCGGGCGGTACCTCACCCTACACCTACTCATGGAACCTCCCAGGCGGAATGTCCGTCGCCTCGGGGTGCGGGCCTTCCGACCAGTCATGCACCGTCATCGCCAGGGCCCCTGGAAGCTACTCCGTCGGCCTGACCGTCACCGACGCTGACGGCAACACCGCGACTTCTTCCAGCTCTGTCACCTACGGCTCCACCCTATCGCCTGGCGGGATAGAACCACCTTCACCTTCCATCGACGGCGGCCAACCAATCACCCTCACCATAACTCCCAGTGGCGGCGTTGGTCCTTATTCCTACGAGTGGTTCACCGGGGCAGACTGCAGCGGCCAGGTATCGGGAACCAGCTCGAGCTTCACCGTCTCACCCTCCACGACCACCACCTACTGGGTCCAGGTGACCGACGCGACGGGCACCAAGTCCTGCGTGGGGGGTGACGCCGTGACAGTAAACGGCGAGCTCATCGCCGGACCGATAACTCCCTCCGCCCCGACCATCAGCGCTGGGCAGTCCATCCGCCTCTCGGCCAGCCCCTCAGGCGGGACAGCCCCATACTCCTACCAGTGGTACGCGGGAGCAGGGTGCGCCAGCCCTGTCTCAGGTGCGACAGCTGCCAGCTTCTCTCCCTCACCGTCCACCTCGACGGTATACTCCTACAAAGTCACCGACTCGGCCCACACCCCTGAAAGCGCGTGTTCTCCCGTGGACACGGTGGCTGTCGGGTCCACCACCGTCATCACCATCACGCCGACCTCCGGCCCGCCGGGAACACTGATCTTCCTCAGCGGCTCCAACTTCTCGCCTGGTGGTAACTACTACTACTGCTTCGAGCCGGGCGTCACTCTCAGCACCATGTCCCCATGTCCGACGACCTACGAGTTCACCTCAACTTCCTCAGGCGCCGTCCCTCCCCTAACCGTCCTCACTGCCTTCGGCCAGAATGGCTTGGTGGTCGTAAGCGACGCTAGCACCGGGCAAATCGTCGCCTACGCGGTCTTTATCCTCACTACCGCTCCGGCTGGAGGTCCCGCCATCGCTATCACGCCGACTTCGGGGCTCACAGGTACTCCAGTGACCGTGGACGGAACCGGGTTCACTCCTGGTGCGACGGTCAACATCGTGATAAGCAGAGGTACGGTAGCCGCAGCGACTGTAGGTCCCAACGGGACCTTCTCGGCTACGTTCAGCGTCCCATCTTCTCCCCCCGGGGCCGAAACTGTCACCGCGACCGGGAGCGACGTGGCGACCCGCCCCGGAGACGTGGCGACAACGACCTTCATAGTCACGAACGTCGGCAACTACCACTCGGACGTCTTCCCAGTGACCTCGACCAACGGCACGGCCGTCGTCGACGAGACGGCCACGACGGGAATCTCGGTCTCCATCCCTGGCCTCGGGAACGCCCCCGGCACGACGCTCAGAATCGAGCTCGCGAACCTCACCCTGCCCTCCTACGGAGTCACCGCCGAGACCTTTACCGGTGCGATCAGATACTTCGACGTGTTCGTAGTCGGTAACGGGACCATCCCGACCGGGTTGAACGCCCACGTCTGCATCACCAATTCCATTGTCGGTGCCGGCACCGGAATGCAATACTGGAACGGGAGCACCTGGGTGAATCCATCTGACATTACGACAGCGGGATTCACAATCTGCGGGACTGTCCCGATAGCCAGACTGGGCGGGACCAACTTTGCTATCGGGAACCTTCAGAGCGTGCCCACTCGTGTCGGCATTGCGAGCCAGATATCATGGATTTGGTTCTTCATCATCCCCATGCTCGTGGGCTCCCTTGTATTCTTCTTCGCGTGGTTCTTCCTCATCGCGGGGAAGCGACGCAGGAAGGAAGAGGAGGAGCTCCAGACGAAGCTCGGGAAATATGATTCCCAGCAGAGGTGTCTTCCCTCCGCCCAGGCTTTGCCTGTCCTGGCTCGAAACTGTCACGGTTCCGGATTTTCTGCTCTCTTCGACATTTCTTCGCTTCTTCAGACTTCAATTCTCCGTCCGTAGCTATTTGACACATGGCATCAACAAATGCCGATAGTGGGACCAATGGCATTGTCTTACCGAGGCGTGTTCTTGCTTGTATCAGCTCATTGAATTCTGATAGAACCGCGGTTCCGGTAACCCTGTTCTAATAATAATCAACAGTCGCTTGCAATTCTCTGAGCTTCTTGAAACAATGTCTTACCAACTCCTTTACGGCAGCCAGCGCCGTCCTGGTGCTTGCTACTCGAAGCACGAGCGCCTCTTTGCCGTGGTTCAGATCAGCCCGACTGCAAACCCTTCGTTAGAAGGGAGAGTCTGAGCCATCGCAGTCGCTCGCGCTAGTTGTCAACCCAAGCGAGGATGAACTTCAGGACGACGGGGGAGTCAACTCGGATGTGGGCAATCTATCTCCATCGAAGTAACCTCCTACCTGTGCCCAGACAGATTGAAAGGTAGAATCTGATTCGTGTTCATCCCCACTTTAAGTCTCGGATAATCTAGCACCCCACTTGGGTTAGCCTCCATTGCTTGTTCCGATGGAAAAGCCCACGAGAGAGGGTTTTACCCCTCTCCCGAGGACTCCGACGTGTGCCGGCCGTAGTCCTCCTTCTGTTCTAGACGGGATTCCGCTCAGCGGCCTACCCTGGCCTGTCGCAGGCACTTCATCGGCCACGTTTGGCCTTGCTCCGCACGGGTCAGCCGTTTCATCCCGCGTCCCACCGACCTCAAGGTCGCCCCATCATCGCTCGAGGTGGGCCGGGTCTCGTTTCTGTTCTGGAGCCGACCGTCTCCGGTCGCGCCTCCTGGCGCCGTGCGTCCTGCAGTGAGGGAGGAACTTCCCCAGGAGATCCCCGTGGCCCGTCCACCGGCTCGCGTCGGCTTCGCGGGCCCCTCAACTACAGTTAACCCTTTCCCGGGCGCGGCACATGGGCAGTGCGGCTGTCCGACCGAGCGGGCGGCGCCCGACGTTTGACCTCGAAACGAGATGCTTCCTATGCGAGTGGCCGGCATCACGCCCATGGCGAGCTCCGCGAGTCCTTGGTTCGTGAAGGGCGCTCCTCAAACAGCCGCGCCGACCGTGGGCTTCAGTATTCTTACTGGAGAGAGTCTGGCGCGAAAAGGTGAGGGAAGTACTCTCTCTCCGCCTGCCTCACCTTCCCTTCCGTCCTGGCCCTACGGTATGCCTCCAGCGGCTCGTGGTTGAGGGTCAAGAAGGTGGGGCCCCACTTGTAGATGTTGAGGTACCTCTCGGCCTCTTCGACCTCGCCCAGGACGTACATGGTGGCCGCCACCGCTTCCAATGAGCTGAGCATCCCAGCCCTGGAGTAGTTGGTGGGGTTCGCCGCCAGGAGCACCGGGAGCCTCCGGTGCTTCCCCCCGAGCTTCCTGAAGAAGACCTCCTGGGCCTGGTTCCATGAGCAGTCGACGGCGAGCACGGCCTTGACTCCACGGTCAGGCTGGGACAGTACCCTGTGAGCGAATGGGTTCAGGACGACTATCTTGTCCGAGGCGTGGAACTTGCGGCTGACCCCCTTCGCCAGGTCCATGTTGACCATCTTCCTGGCGGTGCACTTCGCGGGGTCGTCCTGACCCATTTCGAGGGTGAATACTCCTAGCAAGGCGCGGTTCCCTGGCCAGCCCCTGGCCGGTTCCTTATCTACTGTCTGCCAGGCGGCACCTTCACGGCATAGGGCAACGGTTATTACTGAATGCTCTCAGAGAAAGAGGAGAGGTAGATCTGGCATCCCTCAAGCATTCGTCCTGGTGAACGCGGACCTCGGGGCTGAAGAGGACCTGCTCAAGAAGCTCCGTGAGATCCCCAACGTCAAGGAGGTCTATGTAGTCTACGGCGTCTACGACATCGTCGCCAGGGTGGAAGCCGACACCATGGAGAAGGTCAAGGAGACAATCACCTGGAACATCAGACGCCTCGACAAGGTGAGGAGCACCCTCACCATGATCGTGGTAGACGCGTAACCATCGCTTCCACGCTTAAAACGCCCCTAGGCCGGCATAGCCTTTCGTGCGGTTCCTAGCAGGCATCGACGACACCGATTCCGCCCGCGGCTACTGCACCACATATCTTGCCTACCGGATTGCCACCGACCTCAGCCCGGTGGTCAGGGTGTGCGCCTATCCGCGCCTGGTCAGGCTCAACCCCAACATCCCGTTCAAGACGCGGGGAAACGCCGCGGTGTGTCTGACTCTCGAGGGGGACGACCCGGACGAAGCTTTCCGTGCCCTTTCGTCTAAGGTAAGGGCCCTGGCTGACGTCGAGGGGGGAGCCAACTCTGGGTTGGTCTTCCTCGACTGCGCCTCGAAGGCAGATGCCTTCGAGGACCTCTATCAGGACGCGCTCTCCGCGGTCGTCAGCCCGCAAAGGGCCCGGAGCCTCATCAGACAGGCAGGGGGGAGGACCCTCGAGCTCGGCAACGGCATGGGGGTGGTGGGGGCCGCCGCCTCTCTCGGGTTCGCAGGGACCTCAGACCACACCTACGAGCTCATCGCATACAGGAGGAAGGAGCGCTGGGGGACGAGGCGGCTCGTCGACAGCTCGTCAGTCAAGGAGATGGACGCTCGTATGTTTCCCCACACCTTCAACAGCTTCGACTATCAGAAGAGGAAGGTCCTGGTCGCCCCCCACGGGCCGGACCCGGTCTTCGTTGGGATCCGCGGCGACTCTCCCTCCAGCGTGGTCAGGGCCTTCAGTATGCTGAAGTACGACGAGCTTCTGGAAGGGCACATGGTCTACCTGTCCAACCAGCACACCGACGCTCACATCCAGAGGGAGCTGGATTGGAAGGTCTACTCCTCTGGCTGGGTGGACGGCACGGTCGAGGAGGTGGAGGTGGGGGAGGGGGGGCACGTCTACGTAACTTTCGACCAAAGCGGGGGGAGGCACATGCTGGCAGCCTACGAGCCCACGGGGGACCTCAGGCGCTCCGCGAAGCTGCTGAAGAGGGGGGACACGATTCGCGCCTTCGGAGGTGTAAGGAGAGCGACATCTCGCCACCCGAAGATTCTCAACATGGAGAAGCTCGAGGTGAAGCGCACCCGCGTTGGGGGGCTGGAGGCAGGAGTCTACATTCCATCCCCAAGGGCAAACAGGCACCTGACCAAGCCTCTGATCAGATACGGCCTGGAGGTCTACGAGGAAGCGGAGTCTGTCGAGGGCTGGCTCGAGCCCTCTACACAGCTGCGAGTGCACGCCTGAAGTCTTCGATGAGGTCGTTCACGTCCTCTATCCCAACCGAGACCCTCACAAGCGTCTCAGGAAT
Organism: Nitrososphaerota archaeon; assembly: GCA_029785615.1. Lineage (GTDB taxonomy): Archaea > Thermoproteota > Nitrososphaeria > Nitrososphaerales > Gagatemarchaeaceae > UBA183. Next base: position 70,363 of record JAFLZH010000004.1, on the reverse strand, counting down.
CCCAGTTTTCTCCCTGTCTTCGGCCGACATCTGGGTGTGGGTCATGTTGTAGGGTTGCGACACCAGTGTCTCGACCCCGCCAAGGCTTGCGGCGAGGGTCGCAATCTTCACTGACTCGGTGAACCTCATGGCGTCCCCCGCCGTCCCATCGACCTCGAAACTCAGCATGCCGCCGAAGCCCTTCATCTGTTTCCGCGCGAGCCGGTGCTGCGGGTGTGTCTTGAGTCCGGGGTAATGCACTGACGCCACCTTCTTGTGGGTCGACAGGAATTCCGCCAGGGCCATGGCGCTGGCGTTCTGCTGCCTCACCCTGATGGCCATGGTCTTCATGCCGCGGAGGACTAGCCAGGCGGGGAGCGCGTCCAGTGTCCCTCCGAACTCCCTCCTCGTCATCTTGATCTTACGAATCCTCTCGGCGTCAGCCATCGCCGCGCCTGCTATCAGGTCCGCATGCCCGTTGAGATATTTCGTGGCGCTGTGCAGGACGACGTCTGCCCCCAGGTCCAGGGGGTTCTGGTTGATCGGCGACGCAAAGGTGTTGTCCACCATTAACAGCGCGCCGTTCGAATGGGCGAGCTTGGCCGCCTTTCCTATGTCGACCACCTTCAGGGTGGGATTCGTGGGGCTCTCGATGTAGACTATCTTCGTGTTCTTCTTCACGCCCCTCTCCAGGGCCTCAAAATTTCCGGTGTCCACCAGGGTAATGTCGAAGCCGAGCCCGGGGAGGATGTCGTGGAGGAGCCCGAATGTCCCACCATAGAGGTCTCTGATCGCCAGCACGTGGGATCCCTTCTCCAGGAAGGCGAAGACGGCGGTGGATATCGCTGCCATCCCAGACGAGAAGGCTGCGCCGCCCCCTGCATGCTCGAAGGCTCCGAGCTTCTTCTCAAGCCTCACGACGGTGGGGTTGTCCCACCTCGAGTACGTGTACCCCTTCTCCCCTGAGCCTGACACCGCGAGAGGGACGTCTGCAGCCCTGGCGAACCCGAAGGTCGAAGTCTCATAGATGGGCGCGACAAGCGAGCCGGTGCCCTCGTCGAAGGGTTCTGCTTCATGGACGGACTTCGTCGATTCCCCTGGCAAGTGCCCTCAGGTTCAGGGACGGGGCGTAAATACATGGTGGGGGGATTCTGGCCGGCATGGACCGCGTTGGTCGGACAAGACTCCCGGTTAGGGGAGGACGGCGATTGGGGATGGCGTGCGCAGTGTTATGCGTTCCCTATGGGTTCCTGCACTTGCTGCAGAGCCTCTCATTTCCCTGGACTGCTTGGACGAAGAACGAGTCTCCATTGGCGCAGAAGAAGAGGGCAACCCTGTCTGGGTCTTCGCTCTTGGCCCTGCGGTAGTTCTGCGTCCAGTACATCTCCTTGAGGATCAGGTCGTTGCTGGCCCTGTCGAGCCCCAGGTCCCAGGCGTAGCGGCTCGCTACCCTCACATCGGTGTCGTCGATTCTCTGCGTCCCCTGAACGGCCCCTTGAACGAACTCCCTGAATCTGTCCAGGTCGAGCGGGTTGCCATACGCGATTATCCTTGAGACATATCTGCCTGGGCAGACGTGCACCCCGATCGAGCCGCCCTCGAGGTATTCGATGGCCGCCTGGCCGCTGCAATGTGAGCACTTGGCGGTGGTTGCTAGGATGGAGCGCGCTACCTCCATCGCCCTATCTTGCAGGCGCGCCACCTCGAAAGTAGGGACTGTTCAGCAGGTTCGCGACCGCCCTTCTGGTAAGCTCCACACCTTCCGAGTAGCCGGTCAGAACATGGCGAATTGTCCCATCCCGCATCTCCAAGAAGACCTGCGGTATCAGATAGTCCTCGGACCAGTCGCCATGGTCTCGGATGAGCGCGTCCGCTTTCTTTACCTGGTCAGGGTTGTCTATGTCGTAGTCGTGGAATTCCAATCCGAGTTCAGCGGCTTTCTCTCCCACCGGTTCCACCGTGGTCGGGTGGCAGTGCGGGCACCACTGCGCATGCACGACGTGTACGCCCCTTATCTGATCCGCAACCATGCTCCCAGGCACAGGTCTAGAAAGCCACGGGGCCGTAGATATAAGATGCGCCCCAGGCAGTGACGCTTTGGCCGGTTCTGCGGCACGACCCGAGCCAATTCAGTGATTCTGCCGCGTGGAAACGTATGAGAGCCCAGGATCCCCCGTCGGACCAAACAACACTCATCTTCGTTTCACGGTATCAGGGGTGCCACTTCGCGAACCAATGGCTGCCTGGCAATCCGACGTAAGAGGGCCAACGTCCCTTTCACTTTCGGGGAGGAGGACTAGATTGGGCTCGCGGCCAGCGCGGAGGCGCAGCAAAAGCGCTCATCAAGAACACCCTCCCGCATCTAATTTCCAGGCATACCCTCACAAGACGATTCCTTGACTTCGGCCTCTCCTAGAAGCCGGCTTGAGCCAACGGGCACAACTTGGAAGCCTGCTAGCACGTCGACCTTAGGAAATTCAACCTGAGAAAAAAAGAGGGCACGAGCGAGACGGTTGAACGGTCGGGGGCTCTTCGAAAAGTAGCGAGGGGAGGACTTTCAGGAGATTGCTCTCCTTTTGAACCTCCGCTCTGCGGGTTTCCAAGCTTTCGCTTATGAGCCCGCCGGGATGATCCTTACCCCCACGGGGGGTCTGGCTTCCCCACCTCGCTGCGGAAGCCTCCTCGCGGTTCTCCCTTAAGTCTTGCCCACGGGGGCCTAACCTGTCACCGGCATGCAGGCCGCACGCTGATACCTACAGCAGGTGCACTTCGAGCAGCTCTCGTAGTCCTTGTGCCTGCAGACCTTGCATATGCAAGAGGCCATGGTTTCTTAGCCAACGGTGTCGCTATTTCACGTTGTCGAAGACTGCCCTTTCTGGGTCCTCCCCGAGCTCTTCCCGGAGGCTTTCTCTGAGCGCGAGGAGGCGGGCCACATCGTGCTCCTTGGCCGTGAACCGCTTCACCTCCTCCTCGAATGGCCTCACTTTGACTCCGTCTACCATCTTGTCCGCGAAGCAGACAATTCTCTCTTCAAGAGTCCGGGGGATGTAGTCGAGGGCTGGCATCCCCAGGGACTTTGCCTCCTCGGGCGAGATGCCCGCCCCTACATGCCTCTGGATTATTTCGGCGACCTTCTTCCCCGCCCCCTCTTTCTCGGCGATGCTCGCCCCTTCCACGCCGTGGCTGACGGTCTGTACCCGGGACCTTCCGATGTCATGGAGCATGGCAGCGACGAAGACCGCCCTCTCGTCCACGCCGTAGCCGCGCTTCTCGAACTCCTCCGCCAGCGCCATAGCGGCCTTGGCCACTGTCCTGCAGTGTTCGATGATCCTTTCGTTGCTGCCGTACTTCCGATGGAGCGCCGTGGCCTCCCCTTCGGAAGTGATCACTTTGCGAGTTCCTCTTCCAGCTGATGGATCTTCCAGCGAAGGGCGTCCTTCAGCTCGGCGTTGTCGAGGCGGTTCAGTGGCTTTCCGCAGCTCGGGCACTTGAAGAAGTTCTCCATGGCGTCCTCGAACGTCCTGGTGAGGCAGGTCGGGGTCCCGCAGTGGTAGAACTCATGCACTTCTTCGTATTCGAAACGCTGCCTCAGCCTGTTCAGTACCTTCTTCCGCTGGGTCTGGATGAATCCATCCGTCTGGTCTCGCTGAGCCTTCCACCTGTAGACGAACCACCCTCTCTTGGGGTCCCTGACCCTCACTCCTGTGATGAGGCTCCGGCCGAACAGGTCGTAGAGGGCCTTCCTCACCGTCTTTATCTTGAGGCCGGTGGCGGACGCAATCTCCTCGTCCGTCGCGTTCTCGTTGTTCAGAAGGGCCCTCGCCACCCTGACGTAGTCGGGCCCGCCGATAAGTCCGGCCACCTTCACAAAGGTGTCTTCGTATTCAATCTTCAATTTTCTACAACTCTCTTGCCCCGAGCGGAAGGCAAAATCCTTAGTCTGCTTTGTGGAAACGTCCTCTTAAGCTCTTCCCCGCTCTGGATTTCATGAAGCGTTATGGCCAGGGCAGCGACCTCGGAGTGTGGCTGCGAGGTGACCGCGACGTTGAAGTCTGCTTCGTGGTAGACCTTCCCGGGGACCTTCGGCCCCCCCACCACTATGAGTACCTTCTCGAGCCCTCGTAGGTCCTGCATCACATCTTGGATGGGCATCCCGTACATGGTGAGGTGGACCACGCTCCTCCCCTCCCTTTTCGCCTCCCTCATCACTCCCTTCCACGACTCGCCTAGAATTGCACGGAAGTCCCCGCCCCACGTCTTATTCACTTCATCAAGGGTCGCCGTGACATCGTTCTCGGCGTCTTCGAGGTAGATACACTCCGCCCCCAGCGCCCTGGAGACCAGGCACAGGTGCGTAAGGGTCCTTTCGTCCCTCACGTATCTTTGTCCAAGCCTCAGCACCCGGATGCTCTTCGTGCTCGCTCCCTCTCGGCCGGCCTCTCGCGGCCCCGGTAGATGAACAGTGCAGGGGAACCACGGCGGCTCCGCCGGGCGCCCGCCCTCGGGGCTTGGCTTTGGATCGGTCAGGCGCGGGGGGAGGCTGCCGCATCGCCGGCAGAGCCTGCAACCTCACAGATTTATCGCCCGCACGGCGGCGCCCCGGCGATGGCGTCTCCGACCGACCGAAGGCAGGTGGCTCTGATGGTCGACTACCTGTTCGGGAAGGGGGTGAGCAGGGCCCTGCCGAAGAGTGGCTACCGACTCTTCCGTTCGAGAAGATCAGGGAGGGTGAAACTGATCCAATTGGACGGGAAGCTCTTCGCCACCGTGAAGCCGAACGGGGCCATGGCCCTCTCCATGTATGGTGCCCAGACCCTCTCCAGGAGTCCCAGGTTCAGGGACAGCTGCGTCCAGGTCACAGACGAGGCCGCGCAGTTCGTCCGCGGAGGGAAGTCCGTGTTCTGCAAGTTCGTCACCTGGTCCGGGAAGAGCATCTACCCCAAGGGAGAGGTGGCCGTCGTAGACCGGAACTGGAAGGTCCTGGGGGTGGGCATGGCGGTGCTGAATGGGGCGCACATGGAACAATTTAAGTCGGGGACGGCGGTGAAGGTCAGAGCAGGGACAACGACATGAAGATGGACAACAGGAACGCGAGAAGAATGATGGACCGCCTCGGGATCAACATGAAGGAGATCCCCAACGTCCAGGAGGTAGTGATCAAGACGCCCGACACGGAGATGCACATCACCAACGCTTCCGTGTCAGAGGTCAACGCCCAGGGGCAGAGGATGTTCCAGGTCGTGGGCGAGGTCGAGGAGGTGGAGGTAGAGCGGAAGACGTTCAGCGATGAGGACATCCTCCTGGTGCAGCAGCAGGCCGGAGCCTCCAGGGAGAAAGCCGTGGCGGCCCTAGAGCAGTCGGACGGCGAGGTTGCCCGAGCCATCCTGAAGCTAACCTCCTGACCTGTCCTATGGACCAGTGCTCTTGGCGCTGGCGACGCGGCCAATCCTCTCTCAAGCGCTGCTTTGCGAGTTAGCCAGTCAGAATCCCTCCTTTGGTATCAGGAGGTGCGGACTCCTACAGCGTGCTTAGGGGGGCGGCCAAGAAAGGACCGCCGACCGCCGCAGGGCCTCGACCTCCTCTAAGCGCGGGAGCGCTGGAATGACCTCCTCTTTGGTGACCGTCAGGGCGCCCGCGACGTTGGCGAACCTGACCGCCTCTTCCATCTCCTCCCCCTTCGAGAGCGCGACCGCGAGGGCCCCATTGAAGGCGTCACCAGCCCCCGTCTCGTCTACCGACCTCACGCGGGGTGCCGGAACCCTGTATGACCTCTTCTCTGTTGCCACGTACGCCCCTCCTTCTCCGAGGGTGACTATCACCGTCCGTGGTCCCCTCTTCAGGAGGGAGGCCGAGCCCGCTTCGAGGCTGTCGGTCCCAGAAAGCAACACGAACTCCTGCTCGTTGGGGGTGACCACGTCTACCCGCGTCAGGTCGAGCTCCGACGCGGGCATCGCGGGAGCCGGGTTCAAGATCACCAGGGCGCCTTCCTCTCTCCCGACCCTGGTCGCTGCCACCGCCGTCTCCACCGGGATCTCGAGCTGGGCGAGCACCACCCCGCACCCAGCGACCGTCTTCCTGGACTCCACGATGTCTGCCGGGGAGAGGTCGAGGTTGGCGCCCGGGGCTATGGTTATGATGTTGACTCCAGTGTCTTCTTCCACCACTATCAGGGCCGTCCCGGTATGCCTCGCGACCCGCCTGACCCCTTCCACCGCGACGCTCTCAGATTCCCATAGGGAGAAGGCCTCGTCTCCATTCTTGTCCTTGCCAACGCACCCTATGAATCGAGCTTCTCCGTCCAACCGCCGCGCCGCGACTGCCTGGTTCGACCCCTTCCCCCCCGGGCCTTTGGAGTATCCTGAGCCCATGATGGTCTCCCCAGGCCTGGGGAGACGGGACACCCGTATCGTCTCGCTGGTGTTGTAGCTCCCTACTATGACTATGGGCTTCACTTGTACGCCCTGCCCTCAGGGCTCTCCAAGCCTACGAGTTGAAGGTTTTCAGATGCCGGCCGTAGGCGAGGGTCGGGGGAAGCTCCCCTTCCCTCTCACTATTCGCACTTCGAGTAGCCACACGAACTGCAGTGGTAGCAGCCATTCTCGAACACGAGGGCGCTCTCATGACAGTCGGGACAGGTGCCTGTCCCTCCCCTTGAGGCTGCCTTCCCCTTCGTCTCGTCCACGAAGCCCGACTCCTTGACCACGTGGTTGAGGGTCAGGAGTTCCAGGGCTTTCGCGATGGCGTCTGGGATGGACTGGAGCTGTGTCCCCTCGTCCCAAGAGACGTACTTCCCCTTGATCCCCTTCAGGGTGGAGATGACGTTCTTGATGCTCCCTCCATGTTGGAGGTACAGGCTAATCAGCCTGCCGAGCGCGGCCGCGTCTGCGTTCTCATCGGCCCCAGACTTGCCCAGGGTAACGAAGACCTCTTTGATCTCCCCTTCGACCAGGTTAGCGGTGAGGTAGATGTTCCCCTGGGGGAGCTTGAGCTTTAGGGTCCTTCCCTCCATCACCTTGGGCCGCTCAAAGCCTGCCGCCGGCTTGGCTTCGACCTTCTTGGCGACCTTCGCAGTCTCAAGGATTCCCTCCCTGCTCCCCTCCCTATAGACCGTGATGCCCTTGCACCCCATCCGCCAGGCTAGGAGGTAGATCTTCTCGACCTCCTCCGGTGTTATGTCCTCTGGGAGGTTCACAGTGCTTGAGATCGCTGTGTCGATGTGCTTCTGGATGGTCGCCTGCATCTTCACCCTCATGTCTGGCTTGATCTGGTGCGACGTTACGAAGTAGTTGGGGAGCTGGTTTTCGTCCCTCGCTCCCGTTGCCGCCATGTACTCTCTCACGAGCGGGTGGAAGACCTTGAACTCCCCCTCGCTCAACGATTTGCTCCTCCGCGTGTAGAAGAGCGCGAAGACCGGCTCGACGCCGCTGCTGGTACCTGCGAGGATCGACCCTGAGCCCACGGGAGGGATGGTGGTGACCGCCGCGTTCCTGATACCCTGGGTCCTAATCTTCCCCTTCACCTTCTCATCCAGCCTCGAGATGAACGGCTGGGCCAGGTGCTTGGCCGCATCGAACGCGGGGAAGCTCCCCTTCTCCTCCGCCAGCTCGGTAGAGTAATCGTAGAAGACGTTCTTGATTTTCTCAAAGAGGTGATCCACGAACTCGATGGTCGAGTCATCATCATACTTCAGGCCGAGCTTGATGAGCATGTCTCCCAGGCCGGTGATCCCCACCCCTATCCTCCTGCTGTGGAGCGACGCCTCCTTTTGCTGCGGGAGCGGATGCCGCTCGGCATTGTAGTCAAGGACGTTGTCCAGGAACCTGACCCCGTATTGGGCTGCCCTCGTGAGGGAATCCCAGTCGATGCTCGCCCTTTCGGTAAAAGGGTCTTTTACGAACGCGCTCAGGTTTACGGAGCCCAGGCAGCAGCACCCGTAGCTCTCAAGGGTCTGTTCGCTGCAAGGGTTGACCCCCTGCACCTCCATGCCGTTGTACTCGGTGGTGGACTCGCGCTTGATCGCGTCCCAGAAGAGCACCCCAGGCTCCGCCGACTGCCAGGCTCCCTTGATTAGGGACTTCCACACCTCCCTCGCCCTCACGGTGCGGTTCACTTCCACCTTGTCGTTCTTGAAGTGGAGCAGAAAGTCTCCGTCGGTCTCCACCGCCCTCATGAAGTCGTCGGTGATCTTCACCGAGATGTTGGCATAGTTGACTCTCTTGAGGTCGCGCTTCACGTTGATGAAGTCAATCACGTCCGGATGGTCCACCCCAATGGTAATCATGAGGGCTCCGCGCCTTCCCGCCTGACCGATGGTCCCCGTCGTCGTCGAGAGCAGCTCCATGAACGACACCGAACCGGAGCTGTAGATGGCGGAGTTGTTCACCGGTGCCCCCCTGGGTCTCAGGACCGAAATATCCGTCCCGACCCCCCCACCGAAGCTGTATGTCCGAGCGGCCTCCTTGCACCAGTCGAATATCGCTTCGATTGAGTCCTCTTTGATCTTGAAGAAGTAGCAGTTCAGGAGCGTCGACTTCCTGGTCTGCCCCGCGCCGAAAAGAATCCTCCCTCCGGGGACGAAACGGTAGTTCTCAAGGAGCCAGTAGAACCTGTTGGCCCATTCCTTCTTCTTGTCCTCGTCCTTCTCGGGCGAGGCGAGCTCTTTCGCGACCCTGCGCCACATGTCAGCCGGGACCTTCTCAACCTGTTGGCCCGTTGCGTCTCTCAATGCGTACTTCTCGTAGAAGACCCGGGCGCGCAGCTCGTCTCCTCCGAACGCCGCCAAAGTCTCCGAGGGGAGTCTGACCTCCCCTTTCATCTCCTCTCCTACATCCGGAGAGTCGCGTGGTTGTTCAACTATCGACGTCATAACCTTAGCCTGCACCCTGTGGCTTGCGATATATAATTCCGACTCGGCTTATTCCGAGTTAACCACCAAGGAGGGTACTCGCCTTTTTCTCGACGACATGAGACGTTCGACTGTGAACTGATGTTGACAAGAAGGAAGTGCGAACTGATTAGCTAGCCCGCCGTCGAATACTGCGTCATCGCGACGGACTTGCACCTCTGGCACCTGCCTGCGTTCTGTGGCAGCTTCGCGCCGCAATTTCTGCAGACCGATATGACCCTGTCCACCTTGAAGTAGGATAGTTTGGGCGACGCGTTGAGGATGAGGTTGTAGATCCCCCTCACTTCGTCCGAAGATCCGTCCAGGGTGATGGAGACCCCTCCGCGCAGCCCTGTGGAGAGCTTCGTCACGTAGTCCATCTTCTCCGGGTTCTCAAGGTCGGCCAGGAGAAGCCTGGGGGCCTGGGTATACGCCCCTCTCATGAGAGGCTGGATGTTCGCCTTCCCATACTTCTCAGCATCAAGGCTCGCGAGCCTCGACGCGCCGTCCAAGTCCAGCATCGCAGCTCCAAGCCTGTCAATCTTGGTCGACTTGTCGTCTGCCACCTGGGTGGCTGTCCCCACTATCTTGTCTGCGAGCTCGTATCGCGAGGCCGTTGTCGGGTCCCGTATCAGACTGGCAAGGGTCTCCTCGAAGCCGACAAAATTCATGATGAGCGGCATCGTGTCAGAAGTCACGGCATCCGAACCGGACGCCAGCGAGGGAAGGAGGCCCCTCTTCAACGCTCTCTCAATCAGCCTCCTCCTCGTCGAAAGTGCGTCCGCCGCCACTCCGATGAGGAGGGCCAGCTTGGCCCGGAAGTATGTCTCGTCTTGGTTGGAGTCATAGGCGAGCCTGGGGAGGTTAAGGCTGAGCCCGTGGAGCACGTTGATGTTGTCCGCCTGGGACTCCTGAGAGAGCACGTTGGCGTTCAGCCCGAGAAAGCTCCTACGCTGGTCAGAGGAGAAGAACGCTATCCTCCCTCCGTTGAAGATGATTGACGCGGCATCCTTCAAAGTCTTCGTATCGTCCACCCTGCTGGGCTTTGCCAGAAGAATCCTGATGTCAGGCCTCGGGGTCTCTTCGACGTAGCTCCTGTAGGCGCCGAGGGCCGCGTCTAGGGTCTTGTCCAGGACTTCGCGGCCGACGTCGTCGTGCTTGTATGGATTGAGGTCGATGCTGATGGCCGGACCGGTCGCCCCGGCAACTGGCGACCCGATGGTCTCATAGAACCTCAGGAAGAGCGATTCGAGCTCCCTCTTCCCCTTGGATCTGCAGTACGGGCCGATAAACTGAAGGAAGTTCCGGAAGGTCACTTCGTCAGAAGCTTCCCTCGTGAGCATGGAAGCCATGTTGAGCACGATGTTGAGCGCCTTTTCGGCATTCTCGGGGCTCGGTATCATGGAGGCGTTGAGTATCTTCCCCCTCGGGTTGAGCCCTGCGGACCTCATAGACAGAAGGTCGACGAACACTGCGTCGGGCGAGAGCCCCCAGGACCCCGCGTTCGTGATGTGGATGTCGCCGGAGAGGTGAGCGTCCGCCACGTCCCTCGGGAGCTGTTCCAGCAGGAGATATTCGGAGAAGACCTGCTTCCCAGTCTGGTGAATCAGCGACTCGACGTTGCCCCCGTCGTCCCCTGCCTTCCCCAAAAGTTGGGTGACGTCGTAGATGGGCATCCCAAGTCTGGTGAGCTTGTGCCTGTACTCCTCCATGCTGTGCTCCACGAGGAGCGCGTTGACTATCTCGCGTATGAGAGGGGCGGTCAGATACTGGGTCTGGAACTTGTAGAGCCTTGACTCAGTCTCACTCGTGATCTTCTGGGCCAGCTCCACCGGCATCCCTGCCTCCTTCACAAGTGACTGGAGTATCTTGTTGGCATTGAACTCCTCCATCGTCTGGTGCGAGGTCCGGACATACAGCTTCCCGCTCTCTACGAGCGACTGCTCTTCGATCTGCCTGGTGAGGTTGAGCACAAGCCTCCCCAGGTTGGTCACTGTGTACTTCCTCTCCTGCCTGTTGAGCTGGATGAGCAGCTGCTTCACGAGCTTTCGCAGGTGGTAGGCGAACTTCCCAGACTCCTTCTTCGACTTGAACCCGGCCAGCGTCTTCAGGGCGCTGTAGGTCAGGGGTCCCTTGATGTTCAGTATCCTCAGAATCTCGAGCCTCTGCGGAGACGCGATCACACTATAGATCGTCTTGACCCTGCGAGGAGCGGCCTGCAATCTGACCAGGACGTCGAGGTCAAAAGTATTTAACGCTATGATAACTCGATTTAATACGCGCTTTTGATTGGATGGGGTCGCCCGGATTTGAACCGGGGGTCTCAAGCGGCCTCGGCCCCCCAGCCACGACTGATGGGACACCCAAGGCTTGAAGCCTAGACCAGACTAGCCGACGACCCCGACCTTCCTCGGTCCAATCCTGAGATAGTTATGGGTTCTGGGGAGATGATGGCCTTCCCCTTGAGACGAAGCGGTTCCCTCGTTCGAAGAACCTCCACCTTGTTGACCTCCCAGCCGACACGCCCACTCTGGGGCTTGTCCCGATTTCTCTGGCCATCCGGCCGTGCTCCAAGAAGATCCTGTCTGACATGACCAAGTCTTCTCCGTCCAGTTCCTTGCCTATGCCCAGGGCCTTCGTCAGGTTTCCAGGGCCCGAGGCCAGTCTGTCGACTGCAATTGGCCCCCTATTCTTCACCATCACTGCGATTCCCTCTTCCGGTTCAATCGCCCTCAGCAGTACCGCGCCCGGGGTTCCAGTAGGCTCCGTGGTGACGTTAAGGCAGAAGTGCATGCCCATGGTGAAGTAGACGTAGGCATGCCCCGGCGGTCCGAACATCACGCCGTTCCGGGATGTCTTCCCTCTGTACGCGTGACTTGCAGGGTCCTTCGGGCCCCTGTATGCCTCAGTCTCGACGACTATCCCTGATATCCTCCTGCCGCGTATAACCCTGACAAGGCGGCACCCGACCAGGTCACTTGCCACCTCGGGGGTGTACCGGCAGAAGAACTCCCTCGGGATAACGCTCCGCTTCAAACTCGCCCGGGTTCCGTCTTCTTCCGTTAATTAACCAGAGCGGGGTGTCCGACATGCGATGAAAATCCTGGCCGACCTCCAGCTCCGCTCGAAGTTCGCGATGGCCACCAGGCAAGGCCATGGACCTTGAGCACCTCGCGTCAAGGAAGGGGAAGGTAAGGGTGAAGCCTGACTACGGCGTGTACGGCGTCCCTGAAATGGGGTAGCCGACCATGCTGCCCCTCCCCATCCTGGTGTAGACCGGGAGTGCAGCGAGGTAGAATCCGAGAAACAGCGCGTACCCTATCCAGTTGTGGACCCCCCAGAACGCTGAAGCTCCGTCAACGTACCCCACCCACATCAGAAGCAGTATCCTGAGGGAATTGAGAAGTGTTAGGATGGCTATCCCGGCGACTGCGACTATGGCCGTCGACCGTAGGTCCTTCTTCATGTCCATGTGCATGAGCGCGAGGAGACCGACGAAAGTGGTTATCGAGATGATGCTCGAGCAGCCAGGCGCAACGTAACCGGCTACAACGTCTCCAGTTCTAGAAAACAGCTGGAACTGGGTACCCTGCCAAACCACTGGCAGGCCTGCCAGGCCGACGAACCTCGAAGCGAGGACCGACGACGCGTAGGCCAAGGGCTCGCCGAAGGCCCACTGAAGCACAAACGGGGCTCCTATCCCAGCCGAGTAGATGGCGGCGTAGGGGAGCAGGATTCTCTTCGTCAGGGGGTTGACCACCAGGGAGGAAGCGTAGAGCGTCAGGACGACGGCGACTCCCGCTGTTTCCACGGTCTGGGCCGTTAGAGGCTCGCCCAGCCATAGCAACACCAGAATCCCTGCGCCCAGGGCTCTTATCCGGAGCTGGGTCGTGGCCCCTCCTTCGGCCGCAAGCACATCCCGGAGCTCGTTCCATCTCAGCGCGAAGATGAGGGTGAGCAGCGCGGCGAAAGGGATAGCTGGGAAGACGCTGCCGAACGTGTCTCCCAGTGACTGGTCCAGAAGGCTGAGGAAATTTGGCGCGGTGGCCAGGCAGAGGGCCGTTCCCGCCCCAATCCAGACGACAAGCCTGACAGCGGCCTTCAACTGTCCGCCACTTTCACCTGGTGACCGCAGGCACGCCCCGGACGGATGCCCTCTTCATCACCAGGTACGCCGAGACTATCGCCAAGACGAAGACGCCTAGCAGGGCCGCCTGGAACGGGAACACAGGTATCCCGCCGCCCCCCTTGGTGGAGCTGGTGCTAGAAGCCGAGGTGGTGGCGCTGGAAGAGGTCGAGACGGTCGTGGTGCTCGATGTCGATGTAATCTGGGAACTTGAGGTGTTGGAAGTGCTCGAGGTGGTGGATGTGACTGCGGTCGGCGTGTATTGGAATGTCGCCTCGGCACTGACTTGCGGAGGATAGGCTCCCCAGGTGGCGTTTACGGAATACGTCCCTGCAATCCAGCCCGAGTTCCCGCCGGCGACTAAAGTGTAGTTGTAGAGACCAGTGGAGGCCCCGACCGGAGCCTCCCCCGGCGCGACGACTGCTCCGTGCGGGTTGATTATCTCCAAGAAGACGGCGGTGTTCGGCCCGGGGGGTGGTGACACCTTCCCTGAGATCTGGATCGCCTGTCCGTACACATACGAGGGCTTGTCAGTCGAGACAGTCAGCGTGTAGGACGTCTGGGCCATCGCTCCCTGGGCAGCGAGGACGAAGGCCAAGAAAAGCAGCAATGCGGAAGCTGCGTGGCGCCTGTGGGTCACGATTGCCTTCAGCCGCCGACTCTCTATATAATTGTAACATGATGAACGCCCAGTCTAGGAGTTGGTGCGTGGGGGTAGTCGGATTTGAACCGACGGTCTACAGGTTTCTTAGGCAGCTCCAATGTCAAGTCATCCACGTTTCCGTGTCAGCCATTGGTGTCACTGGAGCCTGTCGCCCTGCCTGGCTGGGCTATACCCCCAACACGACCGCCGGGCCAACTGCAGGTGCCTTTAGAGTTTCCGAGGTCAGCCAGTGAGGCTCCACGGCTTCCCGCCATGGACAACATTCTCCGGCAGCCTGGCGCTCCATTTCTCGAGGAAGCTCATGTCCTCCTTCCTGTTTCTCAGGTTGTCTGGGAGCATGACCGGAATCTCGTCGATGATGGGGTAGTACCTCCCGCACTGAGAGCACAGCAGGACGCCATCGACCACGACGTCGGGCTCCCGGACGCCGAACTCGATCATCTCCAGCGGATAGTGCTTGTCCATGGGACAGGCGAGTATGTCGAGGAGCTTCTTCTGCATCCCCCCGCATGCTTCAAATCATGTAAAAAACGCTTGGTGGGCCAGGAAACGTTAATCTACCGCGGCGGGACCCCTCACTTCAGCCGGCCATAGCGCGTGGGTCCGACCCAGACTCGTTCCGATCCTGGCAGTCAAACCGCGCGTCGCCCCGGTGCTACTGACTTCCGAGAGGAGTCGGGAAGCCGAGGTGCCGGCGCCTTCTTCTAAAAATCCCAGTTTTCATTGAAGATATCCTACAGAACATTTAAGTCCGGGTTTACGGCGTCGGACTTCGTAATTTCATGTCTGTTCTTGAGGGTGGAATTCTTCAGGTGTTTGGAGGCGCCAACGTCTCCGACCTTGTCACCCTCGTGTGGATTGCATTCTTCGCGCTCACCTTCCTCTATCAGACCAGGATACAGTCCTACTTGGCCCTGAGCGAGATAAGCCGTGGTCTCAACAAGCTCAGGGTGATGAAGGACAAGGCGAGAAAGGACGCGATAGACTACTTGGTGGACGTCGGCAAAGCGCCGAGCGACCCCACTCAGAGAGTGGACCAGTTCCTCGATTACGTCACCATCATGCCCGTGGACATGGACCCGGCCGGCATCGTAGGGAAGATCGACCACGTAGTGACGACCAACAACGACAGGGTCAGGACTGAGGTTGGCGCACTGCTCAACCAGAACAATCCGGTCACCGTCTCAATCAGCGAGAACCTGCTAGAGGTCGCCACTTCCCTCAACCAGATTCACAAAATCGTCCGCCACTACTACCTCCTGGGGAAGAAGACCAATTCGTACTTCACCCTCGTCCAGCTGCAGATGCTCATGCCGATGATAATCCAGGAGGCAGACGCCCTCCTCAACGCGGTCGACTCTTTCAAGCTGGGACAGCCTGTCGGGGACGGGATTGGCCCGGTCGTGGTTTCCAGGTTAATGGCCGGGAACGAAAAGCGCGTCGTAGCCAAAGACACCATGATGGCGATTACCGAGTACAAGGGGCGGAAGCTCTACGTCCTGAAAGCTGACGGCCCCATGGCCTACGTGGGGCAGCCGGGGGTGGCCATCCAGAAGATCGTCACGGAGATGGGCGTCAAACCGAGCGCCATAGTGATGATCGATGCGGCCCTGAAGCTCGAAGGGGAGAAGACAGGGGAGATAGCGGAAGGTGTCGGCGCCGCGATCGGTGGCATCGGGGTGGAGAAGTTCCAGATTGAAGAGGCAGCCACCAAGGCCAAGGTTCCGCTGTATGCCATTCTCGTGAAACAGAGCCTCCTTGAGGCGATCACGGTGATGAGGAAGGAGATTGCCGAAGCGGCGGACAAGGTCACGCAGGTGCTGAACAGGGTCATCGAAGAGAAGACGAAGGAAGGGGACGACGTGGTGGTCGCCGGAATAGGCAACACGCTGGGTGTAGCGCAATGATGAGTTCAGTTCCGGGGCCAGACAAGAAGACGAAGCTGCTGGTTTACACTATCGAGGAATGTCCCGCCTGTGGACAGAAGACCAAACGCGCGTTCGCTGTCGGCGACTACGTGACAAAGGAGGCAGCGAAATGCGCGAAGTGCGGGAACCCTACTCGGATAGGCTTGGTCTACGCCGAGAGCATGAAACCATCAGGTTAGGACCACAAGGCCGCCCTCGTCGAGCGCCATCGTGTGCTCGAACTGAGCCACCGGGCTTCCAGAGGCCTCCACCAATGTCGGGTACGCCCTAACGATTTTCTTTGCGACAAGCCGTTCGACCATCCCAGCGACCTTCCGAGCGCCCAGCTCCGCCGCGTACCACCGCGGGGTGAACGGGAGGGTCTTGCGCTCGGCCCATACCATGTCAGCTAGCGCATCCAGCTCAGGCACGCCGGTCTTCTTCCTGGCCACAATCGAGAAAATCGTCTTCGACGAGCCGTCGACGACGTAGCCTGCCGCGGTCCCGAAGGTGAGGAAAGGCTCGATGGCGAACACCTCTCCTTTCTTGAGAGGCTGCACGCCTGGCGTGAACAGGTTGGGTATGCTCTTCCCGGCGTGGACGACGTACCTATCCACGGTATGCCCGGTTAGGTTCTCTATCGTCTTGAATCCGAAGCGGGCCGCTTCCCTGTGGATCTCTCTCCCGATCTCGCCCGCTCGCTGGTCCCTCCTTGCTGTCGCTATGGCTGCCTCCAGGGACCTCCCAGTCGCTTCAAGGAGGAGGTTGTATTCCGGGTTATAGGTGACGCTCACCGAAGTGTCGGTGACATACCCGTCGACGTGGACCCCGAAATCCACCTTCACCAGGTCCCCCTCCCGAAAGACGGAGTCGTCTCCCTCCTGGGGGGCGTAGTGGGCGGTCACCTCGTTGACCCCGATTCCCGTAGGAAATGCCAGCCGGCCCCCGCGCGACTCCACTTCCCGTTTCACAAAGTCGCAGATTTCGATGTACCCGACGCCAGGCTTGACAGCCGATCTCACCAACGACTTCACCTCGCCGGTGATTTTCCCTGACTTTCTGTACTCGTCCGGAATCAGCCCCAAATCTCTCACAAATCCTTTATTCCGTTACGGGGTCAGCAGGTGTGCACGTGGTATTCAAATGATTTGCCGGGCGGCCCTCCATCCATGAAGTTCAGGACAGTCGCGACAGGGGGCACATTCGATCACGTCCACCGAGGGCACCTCGCCCTCCTCTCTAGGAGCTTCGATGTGGGTGATCGCGTGGTGATAGGGGTCACGTCGGACGCGTTCGCGCTGAAGGAAGGCAAGAACCCCGACCAGAGTTACGAGGAACGTATCCTCGCCTTGAAGGAGCTAATCGAGAGGAAGTTCCCCGGCAGAGACTATCTGATTGCGAAGCTCGATGACTACTTCGGCCCCGGCATAGAGTCTCCGGAGGTGGAAGCCATCGTCGTTAGCCGGGAGACCGCACAGCGGGTGCACATCGCGAACGCGCTCAGGGAGGGCAAGGGATACCCTCCGCTCGAAGTGGTCGTCGTAGACTATGTCTTGGCTGAAGACTCGAAACCAATCTCGTCCACCAGGATCAGGCTGGGGGAGATCGACTCAGAGGGGAGTCTCACGAGGGGACACGCGGGGGATGTAGAAGAGCCGCCTCCCGAGTAGTTAAATCAGAACGCCTGCAGGCGAGTCAATGTGGAAAAGGACAGGCTTGATCCGTGGGGCACGAGCGTAATCAAGGACTACGCCCGGCTGCAGTCTGAGTTCGGGATCGAGCCCCTCGCCCCCCTCGTACCACGTTTCAAGGCGCCGAGTCATCATATCAGCAGAGGGATCGACTTCGGGCAGAGAGATCTGGCCAGGGTACTCGACGCCGTCGACAACCACAAACCCTACGCCGTGATGAGCGGCATCAAACCCGATGGGGTCTTCCATCTGGGGAACAAGATGACAGCCGACGACATGGTCTATTTCCAGTCTCTCTCGAAGAAAGGGACCGTCTACTACTCGATAGCTGACGTGGAAGCATACGCCGACAACGGCCTTTCGTTCAATGAGTCGTCCAAGACCGCGGTCAGGAACGTGGCCGACATACTCGCGCTGGGGCTCGATCCCGACCGTGCGGTTGTGTACAAGCAGAGCGAGGAGATGAGGGTGATGAGGATGTCGACTATCTTCTCTCGTGCCGTGACGAACAACATGATGAAAGCTATCTACGGCGAACGCCAGCTGGGGCTCTACATGTCGGCTCTCATACAGGCCGGGGACATCCTCATGCCCCAGCTCCCGGAGTTCGGCGGGCCAAAGCCAGTCCTCGTCCCGGTCGGAGCGGACCAAGACCCACACATCAGGCTATCGCGGGACATCGCCAATCGCTATCGCTCCGAGTTCGGGTTCATCCCACCATCGGCAATCTACCACAGGCTCGAACTGGCCCTCACCGGGGGCCAGAAGATGTCAAAGCGGGACCCCGAATCAGGTTTCACCTTGGACGACACCTCTGCGGACGCGTCTAGGCGCATCAGGGCTGCTTTCACCGGGGGGAGGGACACCGTCGAAGAGCAGCGAAGGCTCGGAGGAAGGCCCGACATATGCCCTGTCTACGACCTCTACCGGTTCCATTTCGCAAAGGACGACGAGCATGTCCAGAGGGTCGACCACGAATGCACCAAGGGTATACGCCTGTGCGGCGAATGCAAGCAGGAAGTGATAGTGACTGTCAAGACGTTCTTGGACGAGCACCATCGGAAACGCGACTCATTGATGAAGGACGCGGAGGAACTCTTGGCCAAGAACAGAGACTACCTCTCCTCCAGGGGGAAGTGAGTTTAGATTGTCGACCGCTCTCCATCCCATCGAACGAAAGATACTTTCGGCCCTGGCGCCCCTGGGGTCTGCACCCTTCGAGGCGCTGGTCGCAGCCACTTCGCTGAACGTGGACCAAGTCAGGCGGGCCCTCCAGTGGCTCACATCGAAGGGGCTCGTCACAATCGGAGGCTCGGTGGAAGGAAGGTTGGAGCTCGTCAGAGAACCCCCGGAACTGGACCTGCTCCGCAAGGTCGGTCAGTCGACCGCGCCAGCCACCATCGGCCAGCTTCGGGGCGAATTCGGGTCCCCCGAGGAGTTCTCTGCAGCCTTCGGCAGGGCAAGGGGGTCGGGCTGGATCTCGGTGGAAGGGGGGGCGGCGCCTGTCGTGCGGCTGGTCGACACCGCGGGGGCAGAACCCCTACGTTCCCTCGTCCGCGCGGTCGCCTCGGGCAAGGCTGAGCGCGATTTCACCAAAGAAGAGTCGGCGCTCGTTACCGACCTGTTGAAACGTGGGATTGTCAGGCGCATCGAGACGCGCACGACCACCGTCGCAATCACCGACGAAGGGAGGCGCTCTTCCTCACCAACAGAGAGCGAAGATTTCATCGACAGGCTGACCCCCAACATTCTAGCGTCCGGAGAATGGCGAGGCAGAAAGCTGCGCCCCATCGACGTCGAAGCGAAAGCCCCCCGCTATTTCCCGGGTCGGCGCCATCCCGTCCGCGACTTCATCAGGGAGGTGAGGGAGGTCTACGTCTCAATGGGCTTCACCGAACTCCAAGGGGACAGCGTCCATCCAGCCTTCTGGAACTTCGACGCCCTGTTCATTCCCCAGGACCACCCGGGGAGGGATATGCAGGACACCTTCTACCTGGATGGGCTGGCAGACAGGACGCTCAGCCGCTCCGGGGTGGTGGCTAGGGTGGCCTCGGCCCACGAAGACGGCTGGACGACCGGGAGCAGGGGCTGGGGATATCGCTGGCGCATCGAGGAGGCGCGGCGACTGGTGCTCAGGACCCACAACACGGTGCTCTCCGTGCGGGCGCTGTCCGAGTCACAGGAAAAGGAAACGAGGGTCTTCGCCGTGTCGAAGGTTTACAGGAATGAAAACCTGGATTACAAGCATCTCGCAGAGTTCTATCAGATGGATGGGATAATGGTGGGGAAGGGCCTAAACGTGAGACACCTCATGGGGTTCCTGGCTGAGTTCTACAAGAAGCTCGGGATGGCTGACGTGAAGCTCTGGCCCACCTACTTCCCTTACACCGAGCCCTCCCTGCAGATTGTCGGCTTTTCAAAGGCGTTCAAGAGCTGGATTGAGCTTGGCGGGTCCGGCGTGTTCCGCCCCGAGGTCACTCAACCGCTCGGCGTCAAGGTTCCGGTCCTCGCCTGGGGCCCTGGAATTGAGAGGTTGATGCTAATGAGGTTCGGCCTGGAGGACATGCGCACCCTGTACGGTTCGGACCTATCATGGCTCAGGAACAGGGGAGAGCTTGCCGGTAGTTAGGCTGGAGCTTACGCGCTTCACCAAGATGGTAGGGACCGGCAGGAAGGAGATCCTTGACCGCCTCCCGTACATCGGCCTCGACATAGAGAGCTCGGACAGCAAGTCGGTGCGTGTGGAGTATAGCCCCAACAGGCCTGACCTCGGGACGGACTTTGGGATCGCGCGCGCCCTCAGGGGGCTGCTCGGGACGGAGACGGGGCTCCCCGAGTTCCGGACCAAACCCACGGGCATCAAGGTCGCCGTCGACCCGAGACTCTCTAAGGTCAGGCCGTACATCGCCTGCTGCGTCGCAACAGGGCTCGACCTCGACGACGAAGATGTCCGACAGTTAATCTCACTCCAGGAAGACCTTCACAACGGCCTAGGACGGAAACGGAGGACCGTGGCTATCGGGCTTCACGACCTCGATGCGGTGTCGCCCCCGCTATCCTACCGGGGGGTTCCGTCGACGTTCAAGTTCCTGCCCCTGGGCGCCGACAAGCCGTCCTCCATCCGCTCCATCCTGTCCGACACCTACGAAGGGAGGGCCTACGGGCACGTCTTCGGAGACAGCGACGTCTTCCCAGTGATCTCCGACTCGAAAGGGACGGTCATGTCTTTCCCACCGATAATCAACGGCAACGCCACCCGGGTGACGACCAAGACCAAGAGGATGTTCGTCGACGTCACGAGCACCGGCCAGAAGGCAGGGGACGACGTGCTCGCGATTCTGGCTACGACTCTCTCCGAGGCAGGGGGTAAGCTGGGAACGGTCGCAGTGCGGTATCCAGACAAGACCAGGGCTACGCCCGACCTATCCCCGACCGTGCTCCCTCTCGACCTCGGATTGGTTAATTCTGTCGTCGGACTCGACCTTCCGCGCCGGGAGATACTCGCCTGCCTCGCCAGGAGCAGGATGGGCGTGAGGGGGAGTAAGGCCGTGGGACCCAGGTACAGAGTCGACCTGCTCCACCCGGTGGACGTGGCCGAGGAGGTAGCCCTGGGTTATGGGATCGACCGCATCGGGCCAGTGTATCCGCCGAGCAAAGCCCCCGGGGCGTTCAACCCATTCGAAGAGTTCCTCGACTCGGTGTCTACTGTAATGGCTGGGGCGGGAATGATAGAAACGATGACCTACGAGCTGACCGACCGGAGAACCCTCTACGACCATTTCGAGCGGCCATCCTCGGAGATGGTGACGGTCCAGAACCCGAAGAGCCTCGACCACTCGATGCTCAGAGACGCCCTCGTCCCCGCCCTGATGGCGGTCCTGTCTGGAAATGTGAAGTCTGACTACCCCCAGCGGGTCTTCGAGATAGGCAGGACGTACGCCCGGACACGGGACGGCGTCAAAGAATCCTGGCACCTCGGCTGCCTGGTGGCCCATTCACAGTCCTCTTACACAGAGGCGAAGATGTACCTGGAAGCGGCCTGCAGGGTGGTGGCCGGACTGGAGGTCGCCACGCGGGCGGCCGAACACTGGGCGTTCTCGCCCGGCCGGTGCGCGTCCATCGCCGTGAAGGATCACGGGCTGGGGTACGTCGGGGAGCTCAAGCCCGGCGCCATCGACGCCTTCGGAGTCGGGGTCCCTGTGTCAGGGTTCGAAATTGACCTGTCGAAGCTCTACGAACTGCTAAAATAGAGATGGACCTCGTCCGGGGCAGACGGCTTTCGTTCTAAAGCGCGCCAAACGGCCACCTGCGAAGGCGGAAACGCTTTGATGAGCGGATGGTTTACCCAGGCGTGCGACAGACGGAAGCCGTTTGCCCGTTGAAGAGGCTCGGTGATGCTCCCCGCTTAAAGCTGGGCATGATCCGTGCTGTCAGAGACGGGCAACATTTCCCTGAAGAGAGATGAAAACAATCTGAGTGAGAGACGCGAGAGGGCGTACGAGGACTTCGGGCGATTCCTCTCCGACTTCGTACGCGACCTCAACGACAAGTCGGAAGAGGGGTGGTCGCTGCTGGTGGAAGGGCCGCGGGACTCCCTGGCCCTGAGGAGGCTCGGCTACAGGGGACGAGTCTTGATGATTTCAGTCTTGGGGAGATGTGGCGCCGCAGCGCTCAGAGGCGTGGGGAGGGTGGTCATCCTTACAGACTTGGACAGGGAAGGCGCCTCCCTCGCTTCGAAGTACCTCAGGCTCCTGGTCCATGAAGGCATCGAGACGTCGCTAAGCGAGCGGAGAAGGCTCAAGCCGGCGTCGCGCGGCGTCTTCCTACACATCGAGAACCTGGGGCGATTTTCTGAGTCAGGCGGCGCCCGCCTCGAGCACGACGGCCCTCCGCGTGAAACCGAGGGCCCCCAGAGGAGCAGCGCCCTCGGCCCATTGAGGAGGCGCGCGGCAAGACGCATCCGTCCCCCCCGATGAGAACCAGAAAACACGAAGTTTATATCCCCGACAAATTTGGTGGGAGCCAATTAACGATTAACACCGTTAAGGACGAGTGAAACAGACAATGGTCGGAGAGAAAGAAATTGCCAGATTCAGGTATAGTAAAGTATCTAGTCAGACTGAGGTTTGAAGTAGACGGGGTCGTTGAAAGGGCCGACGTGATCGGGGCGATCTTCGGCCAGACCGAGGGTCTCTTCGGCCCTGAGATGAACCTGAACGAGCTTCAGAAGAGCTGGAAGGTCGGCAGGATAGAGATCAACCTGGAGTCGAAGAACGACCGGACGAGGGGAGAAGTGATTATCCCGATGTCCACCGACATCGGTACAGCTGCTCTCATCGCCGCGGCGGTCGAAAGCGTGGACAAGGTCGGACCATGCAGCGCCCACTTCACCGTGGGAAACATCGAAGACGTGAGGGCAGTCAAGCGCAAACAGATTGTCGACAGGGCGAAGCTGATTGTAAGGGACTGGAGTTCCAAGACCTCCAGCGAAGGGGAGAACCTCCTCAAGGATGTCACCGAATCCACAAAGAGGGCGAAGGTGATCAACTACGGACTGGAGAACCTTCCGGCCGGCCCAGGGGTATATTCCTCCGAGCTGATCTACCTGGTCGAAGGTAGAGCCGACGTGGTCCTGTTCCTGAGGGCGGGCATCGAAAACGTGGTCGCACTCGAAGGTACCAGCATCCCCGACTCCATAATAGAACTTGGCAAGAAGAAGAGGCTGATAGCGGTCCTGGACGGCGACAGGGGAGGGGATCTCATCGAGAAGGAGCTCGGCCAGGTCATGCACGTCGAGAAGGTAATCCATGCGCCTCAGGGGAAGGAGGTTGAGGACCTCACCCCGATAGACGTGATCAACATGCTGAAAGCGGAGAAGGTCGATGCGGCGCAGCTGAACCCAAGGAGACAGAGACCTGTCGAGAGCGCTCCTCCGCCCCAGCCGGAAGAACCGGACGAGCCCGTAGTTGCGAAGACCAGAGAACTATATCCTAACCTCAACGGTACGCTCGAGGCGATACTCCTCGACCAAGGGCTGCAGGAGGTCGGGAGGTTTCCCATCAGTGAACTGGTCCAGAAGATGGAGGGCGCCAGCGGGGCCCTGTATCTTATCTTCGACGGGATAGTGACCCAGAGGCTGGTCGAGTCTGCGACGCGCGTGGGGGTCAAAGGGATCATCGGGCACCGCACAGGCGAGCTCGGCCAAGTCCCGGAGGACGTCAGGATTGGGACTTTCAGGGACCTGGGGCTCGAGTAGCCTGGTCCGTTGAAAGTCAGCGACTTCAACCCCAAGCACGGTTACTGTTCACTTACAATAGAGTCGGCAGAGGATCTCTGGACCATGAGACGGCTCATCGCGAAGGGGGACGTGGTGGTCACGAGGGGGTCCCGGGTGGTCAAGAGGGAAGAGGAGTATTCCAGGCCGGACAAGGGGGAGCGTGTCAAGGTCACCCTGGCGCTGGCGGTGGACGAGGTCCACCTGGACAGCAGCATCGAGAGGATCAGGGTGAAGGGGACAATCATCGAAGCCAGCGACGAAAGCGTGACGAAGGTGGGCTCGCATTCGGTCACACTGTCTCCGGGCCACTCCATGACGCTCAGGAAGAACCACTGGTCGCAGCTCGACATCCAGCTGGTCCGCTCCTCCGGGCCGTCGTACTCCAGGTTCGTCCTGGTGGCCGTCGACAGACGCGAGGCGGGAATCGGCCTCCTCAGCGGCTCGCATCTTTCGGTCGTCACTACCATCGAGTCGGGCCTGGGTGGGAAGATGGGGGAGGAGCGCAGCCCCCGTCCTTATCTCTCCAAGGTGGCTGAGGCCGTCTCTCAGTTGTCTCAGCATGGGGACAGGGTGATCGTGGCAGGCCCTGGCAACTTCAAGAACTCGGTGGCGAACCAGATCAATGAGGCTCTGAAGTCCGAGGATGTGAGGGTGGTCGATGGCCCTGACCTGACGGGAGGAGACGGCATTAGGGCCATGATCAAGTCACCGCCCTTCCAGGCCCTGGCCAAGGGGTCAGTGGCCGTTGAAATGCAGCAGCTTGTGAGTGAAATCGTGAAGAGGATTTCCATGGGAGACCCGAAGGTTGCCTACGCACTCCCGAGGGTGGCAAAAGCCGCCGCAGCGGGGGCCGTGGAAGCGTGCGCGGTCTCGGACGACGTCTTCTCGCTCGGGGTGGATGAGTCTCAGCTGGTCGGCGCCCTGAACGAGATAGAGGCGAAGGGCGGAAAGGTGTTCCTTGCCGACTCCTCGATGGAGTTCGGCAAGCAGGTCTCTTCGTTCGGGGGCATCGCCGCCCTCCTCAGGTACGCCCTCAGAGCTTGACGAGCCACGGGACCACGAACTCGGAGATTATCGCCAGCGCGACGCCCCCCTTGATCAGGTCCTTCCCCAGCCTCTGGGCGACATGGGAGTAGTATAGGAGGATGCCGACCACGAGGAGCGAGACGTAGACGATCCGCATCAGGTCAATCACCGTTGTGTCGACGACCGAAAGGAGGAAAGTCATGGACGAAGTGAACTGCTGAGCAAACTGTTGTATCTGGGATTCGATCCCGCCCGGAGGCTGGATGCTTGACATCAGGAGATTACTGGAATTTCGTATTTAACGCGCCACCCCTCGCCGTCACTTGGCGACACCCTGCCGCCCTCCTACAAGGCATCAGCCGAATATGTACACGTAGAAGTATGGTCCGACTATTATCGCGAGAAGGAAGAGCAGCACTGCCATGGTGGCCGCCATGGTGATCCTCATGGCGCCTGCCTCGGACAGGCGGCCTCTCCCCAGGGCCCCGACCCCGACCCCGAAGGCCTGGCCTCCGTCAAGCGGGAAGATCGGAAGGGAGTTGAAAATTGCGAGGTTGAAGTTGAGGAAGAACAACCAGTAGAGCACGTTGGCAATGGGGACGAGGGCGCCTCCCAAAGGAGAGGTGTAGAACACCGAGTCGGAGTTTGAGAACGGCACCGCCTGCTGGCAGTTCCCTATGTTGAGCGTCGGGATGCATCCGATGTACAGAATGGGGTTGCCGAAGATGTCGGTGTAGCCGGAGACCGCAGAGCGGAGGCTCCCCTCCGAGACCGAGTTCACTCCGATGTAGGGGTAGCTCGCTAGCGTCTGGTTAGTGCTCGTGTCTATGATTTGCTGGCAGCAGACGAGCTTGATGTTATTGATCTCCATGACCTGCCCGTCCCTGTAAATCGTGAAGTTGATCGACTCCCCCGCGGTCAGACTCGTGTTCGGGCCCAGTACCATGTCCAAGTTGGTTATCGGCTTCCCGTTGACGGCGGTCACTATGTCTCCAGGGTGCACCCCACTGTCATAGGCTGGTGTCCCCTGGCCTACCCCAGTTATCCCAGCGCCGCTGGCCACCGGGGACATGGTGCTGACAATCCCAACGAGCAGCAGCAGGCAGAGCACCGCTAGCACCATGTTGGTCCCTGCCCCCGCCGCAAGGACCCTGGCCGAGTGCCTCTTCGGCGCCTGCTTGATGGCCGACTCCTCGATGTCGACGAAGGCGCCGATCGGTATCACGAAGAAGAGCAAGATGAGCCCCGAGTTCTTCACTGGGATGCCTAGACTCCGGGCTATGACCCCATGGGCGCCCTCGTGCACAACCATCCCTATGACCAGGGCAATCCATCCATACAGGATTGGAATATACGGGTTCAGCCCCGGTATCCCAAGGTTGACCAGAGGACCGAGGCTCACGATGTTCTGGGCTATCTGTGGGCCCCTCGACGAGATCAGCCCCCTGAACACGCTGATGAAGATGAAGAACGCCACCGCCGCCGAAACTGGCATGAGGTAGAGCAAGACCCAGCTGACGGGCTTGGAAATACGACTGCGCCCCATGCTGTCCATGGCAGAGAGAAACCTCCTCGTCCTGAGCATCAGTATGACCCCATAGTGAAGTTCGAACCTCTTGAAGCCCTCCTGCTCCATCTCGAAGGCGCCGAGGGCGTTCTCGCTTTAAGCGTTGATAGCTTAAATCGAAGCCGCCCCGGTTTCAGTCGAATGGGCGGATGTTCGGGCTGCGGAGGGAAGCCCTTCTACACAAGACGCTACTCCGGCGAGGTACTTTGCGTCTCATGCTTCAACGACTCCATCGTGGAGAAGACCCGCAGGACCGTCTCGAAGTACAAGATGATACGGCCGCGGGAGAAGGTAGCGGTCGCTGTCTCTGGTGGAAAGGACAGCCTTTCGCTGCTCAAGGTGCTGACAGGGCTCTACGCGCCGAAGAGGAACAGCATGGTGGCGGTCTCGGTGGACGAGGGGGTCGCCGGGTACAGGGACGAGGCACTGTCGCACGCCCATTCCCTTGCGAATGAGCTCGGCGTCGAGCACTTGGTCGTCTCATACAAGGAGATGCTCGGGTTCTCGCTGGATGAAGCCCTGGACTGGAAGGGCGAGCGCGAAGCGTCCTCCTGCAGCTTCTGCGGGGTCTTCAGGCGAAGGGCCATCGATGTGGCTGCGCTCAAGGTCGGGGCGTCGGTGGTGGCTACGGCCCACAACCTCGACGACTTCGTCCAGACGTTCATGATGAACCTCATGCACGGCGACGTCACCCGACTCGGATGGCTCGATCCAAACCACTCGGACGGCTCGTTCTCCGTAAGGAGGGTCAAACCCTTCATGGAGCTGTACGAGGAGGAGGTCGCCCTCTACGCCCACCAGGTGGGTGTCCCATTGCAGAGCGTGAGCTGCCCCTACATGCACGAAGGGCTCAGGAGTGAGGTCAGGGACTACCTCAACATGATGGAGGCGAATCACCCGGGGCTCAAGAACGTCATGCTGCGCAGCGGCCTCGACGTGATCTCCCACTACTCAGGCTCTCGGGAAAGGCAATCCGTTCCCTGCGCACAGTGCGGGAAGCCCTCGTCCAGCGGCCTTTGCGGCGTATGCAGGATGAAGGCGGCAGTGGAGGAACACGTTAAAAGCCGCGCTCAACCAACGGCGTTCGGCGGTGGGTAGGGCCGGGATGGTAGCCGTATCCCAGAGTGCTGAAACCGGCTTCATGCAGCGGCCAGCAACCCTCGGGTAAAGCCATCTTCCCCGTCACCCGCGCCGGGCTGGGGAGACGAACTCACGCCGGGGTGGGCGGTCATGAGGGGCAGCCCTCTCGAAGGAGAGGGCCTGACTCTTGATTGCCGAACCGGGCGAGATCCGGGAGGGAGCAGCCCTATGGCGACGTGGCCACGCTGCCTCGTCTACGTGGGGGATCCCTGGCCCGACGAGATGGGGGCGGAGAGTGATGGTGAGCTCCGGGGGATCTACCGCCGCTCACGTTTTTAACACTCCGAAATCGCTGGTCACCTCGCGCAGGGGTAGCCTAGAGTCCTGGACGGGGAGCCTGGTAAGGCGCAGCCAGATGGGCGCAAGCTTGCTAAGCCTGTGTCTCTAACGGGACTCGTGGGTTCGAATCCCGCCTAAGGCGGGCGATAGTCCCACCCCCTGCGCTCTCCTCTCCTTGGGACCATCACCCACGCCCCCACGAGGCTTCTTTCAGCGGCTCGCTTCTGCCGACAGGGTCAGCCCAGCTCTCGTCCCGCGTACCCGGCCTTCGACCTCAACTCTTCCTCGATCCGCAGTAGCTCGTTGTACTTCGCCACCCTCTCGCCCCTCGCGGGAGCACCCGTCTTGATGAAGTCCGCCCCGAAAGCAGTCGCCAGGTGCGCTATGAACGGGTCTTCGGTCTCCCCTGACCGGTGTGAGACCACGGGGGTCCACCCCGCCGCGCGGGCAAGGCCGATGGCATCCTCGGTCTCGGACACTGTGCCTATCTGGTTCAGCTTGATCAGGACGGCATTGGTTGCCTTCTTCTCGATGCCCAACTTTATCCTCGCAACGTTGGTCACATAGATGTCGTCCCCGATGACTTTGGTGCTGCGTCCCAGTCTCTTCGTGATCGATGCGAAGTCGTCGAAGGCCTCCTCATGGAAGGGGTCCTCAATGGTGAGCAGGCCGAACTCGTCCCTCAGCCGGGCGTAGTGGTCTTCGAGGGCTTCACCGCTCATCGCATGGCCGTCCAGCGTGTACCTTCCGCTCTTCTCGTCATAGAATGTGGAAGCTGCAGCGTCAATGCCCAGCTTGACCTCCTTCTCGCTGTAGCCGGAGGCTGAAACGGCTTTGCGGATGGACCCCAGGGCTTCGCGTGTAAGCCTGAACGGGGGGGCGAAGCCGCCTTCGTCGCCTACATTGATGGCCCCCCTGCCATGCTCCGACACGAGGATCGCCTTCAGGGAGTGGTAGACCTCCGACCCCATCCTGATCGCCTCAGCGCACGACGACGCCCCCACCGGTTCGATGAGGAACTCCTGCACAGCCAGGTCGTTGCCTGCGTGCTCCCCGCCGTTGATCACGTTCATCATGGGCACGGGGAGAATGTACCGGCCTGACTTCCTCAGCTGGACGAAGAGGCTCACTCCATTCGAGTTGGCGGCTGCCTTCGCCGAAGCCATGGAGACGGCAAGTATCGCGTTGGCTCCCAGCTTGCTCTTGTCCGGAGTGCCGTCCAACGAAATCATCTTGTGGTCCAGGCGCCGCTGGTCGTCGACGCGAAGACCCACGACGCCGCGGCGGAGCGCGCCTCTGACGTTGCCCACCGCCTTCGCCACGCCCATCCCATGGAACCTCTCCCCCCCGTCTCTGAGCTCGAGCGCTTCGTGCCTCCCCTTCGACGCCCCAGAGGGGACGCTCGCCCTCCCCATGGCGCGGCCTGACTCAACCTCGGCCTCGACGGTGGGGTTTCCGCGCGAATCTAGGACCTGCCTCGCCCTGACGTCCAGGATGTTTGTCTTGACTGCCATGAATCCCCCTGGAGGCGCGGACCAGGGCGTTAAAACCTAGTTCCCGGCGCGAAGCTCCAAGCTTATTACACGTCGAAAACTCGCACGAAAACGGGCCGGTCGTCTAGCATGGTTAGGACGTCGCCCTTACACGGCGAAACGCTCCGCGCGCCAGGGTCGGTGGTTCGAATCCGCCCCGGCCCATATTAGCAAATCCCAGCAAAGTCGACCTCGAACGGTTATCTATCCAGAGGCCCCGCCTAGGCACAGATGCCCAACTTCAGGTACATCAGCTGGTCCGAGTACGGCAACCTGGCCGAGGCCCTGGCCGAGAAGGTCAGAGCCAACGGGAAGCGTTACGACCTCGTCGTTGGCATAGCCCGAGGGGGCATCCCCGTGGCCATGGTCGTGTCAGACCACCTGAACGTCAAGATAGACTTTGTGAACGTGAAGTCCTACAACGACATCGGCAAGCGGACCGCCCCACGGATTCTCTCCACCCTCGTGGAGGGGGTCGAAGGCAAGGACGTGCTGCTCGTCGACGACCTCGTCGACCAAGGCGACACCATGGTCTTCCTCAAAAAGTACCTCAGCGACCAGAAGCCGAAGTCGCTGGAGACCGCCGTGATGTTCAAGAAGCCTTGGAGCAAGGCTGAGCCGGACTACTACCTCGAGACGGTGTCAGAGTGGATCGTCTTCCCCTTCGAGCTGGGGGAGGTGGGGAGACAGCGGGCCTCCCTGGACGCTCAGCCTAGAGAGTGAGCAGCAGGTAGACGTTCAGGGCCAGGATGGTCCCCCCCACGGCCAAGGCAATGAGGGTGGTGGACTTCCTGTTGACGAACTCGCCCATAAGCTCCTTCTTGGCTGTGTAGTATAGCAGGGGAACCATGGGGAGAGGGATCATGATGCTCAGTATCACTTGACTGTACACCAGGAGCGAAAGCGGGCTAAGGCCCGCGACTATGGCCGCGACCGTGGGGAACACGTTGATGACCCTGGTGACTATCCTCCTGAAGTAGGGGTTGATCTTCATCCCCAGCATCCCTTCCATAATCGCCTGGCCCGCCAGAGTCCCCGTGGTGGACGACGCAATCCCAGAGGACAGGAGCGTCACTCCGAATACGATCCCAGCCAGCGGGCCGTAGAGCCCGTCCATTACCTTCGCCGCCCCCGTGACCGTCAGCGCGTTGATGTCAGTGTTACCGATGCAGCCATACACGGGACAGAGAGCCTTTCCAGCGACTACCAGTATGGCCGCATTCACCAGCGCTGCCACCGTCAGAGTGACGACGCACTCGGTCAGATGGAGCTTCCTCACTCTCCTCTTCTCTTCGAGGGTGCTCTCCTTGAGTTTCTCCTTTGTAAGATGCGAGTGGAGGAACAACGCGTGAGGCATGACCGTGGCCCCGACTATCCCGACCACGAAGGGGATATTCTCCCTATTCAGCGTCGGGACGAAGGTGTGCCTGACTATGTCGGCCAGGTTGGGACCAAAGACGTAGAGTTCATAGAGGAAGCCGACGCTGATAACAGAGACGAAGAGCATGAACGCATACTCTATCACCCTGAACCTCCTCGAAGCGAAAGCGAGGATGATCAGTACGTCGAATGCTCCCAGCACCGCCGCGTATAGCAGCGGGATGCCGAAGAGAATGTTGAGAGCGAGGACCGTGCCTAGGTACTCGGCCAAGTCGGTAGCGGCCGCAGCGGCCTCGGCAGCCAGCCAGTACGTGAGCCTGTAGTACCTCGAGTGCAACGACCCCCTCAGGAGCTCCATCAGGCTCCGCCCGGTGGCGATTCCCAGCTTCCCCGAGAGGTACTGGAGCTCCATTGCCATGAGGCTGGCCATCCAAACCGTCCAGACGAGCTCGTTCCGGAAGAGAGCGCCACTCTGAATGGCCGTCCCATAGTTCCCCGGATCCATGTAGGCCATGCTCACGATGAGCGCTGGCCCAAGGTAGGCGAAGAACTCGCGGGCTGAACTCCACCTCATCCTCGGCGTCGACGGAGTGGTGGCTACTTAAAGTTAGATAAATCTAACAAAACTAAGCACACCTCACAAATGTCCATCCATGAAACTCGTGGGCACCCGAGAATCTTTTTATCGGGAGCTCAGGGTTCCGACCCACGGGCATGGCGGCGCTGCTGCAGTCGAAGCGGGACATCTCGCGGCTGGAGGACTATCTGGAGGCAATCTACAACCTCAACTCCGAGAAGGGGTATGTCAACGCAGCTGACGTCTCCGAGAAGCTAGGGGTGAGACCGCCGACGGTGTCCAGCATGGTGCGGAACCTCACGCGGAAGGGCTTCCTCGAGCACGAGAGGTATCGAGGGATGAGCCTCACACCTGCCGGGGAGAAAGTGGCGAAGTCTGTAATCAAGAGGCACCGGGTCATCTCTGGTTTCATCTCCATGCTCGGGGTAGATGAGCAGACCGCATACGTCGACACTGAAGGGATAGAGCATCACGTGCATCCCAGCACCCTGAGGCGGCTCGAAAGGCTCGCCGAGTACCTCCGCGAGAATCCCCAGACGCTAAGGGCGATACAAGACTTCGTGGAAGAGAAATAGCGGCTCAGGCGCCCTGGGCGTCCACCAGCACCGAGCTGAGAACCCGGTGGGTCAGGCCCCAGACGACGTAGTCCCCCACCAGGTACGCCGGCATCTCCATGGTCCTCCCCTGGGACTCGAACTTGTGCACGGATCTGGCGCGGGGGGCGTAGAACTCCTGGACCCCAACCCAGCGGTAGGATGCCACCTCGTCGTTGGGCTTGACCTCCACCCCAACCTTCAGCTCGAAGACGGCGGGGACCACCTCCATCGTCCCGGTGTGCGTAGTCGTAGCCTTCCCATATCCAAGGAACTCCGCCCTGGCGCCGAGGTCGATCCCTACCTCTTCGAACGTCTCTCGCATCGCGGTGTCGCGGTGGGTCCTGTCATTGATAGAGGCCTTCCCGCCAGGCAGCGCTATCTGGCCGGACCAGGGGTCCCCGGGTCGCTCTGCCCTCTTGATGAGGAGGACGCTGGCAGGCTCCCCCGCACGAAGTATCACCGCAACCGAAGCCGAGCTCAGTCCCTTCGAGGCGGGTTCGCCCTTGACGAGGTTCATGGCGACCTTCGAAATGAAATCGTCCAAGGCACTGCTTCTCTCCTCCAATTTTAAATATACAGCGTGACCCACAGGCTGAGTTGCCTGATATCATGTCCCATGAATCTAGTCGGACCGAACTCACCGTAAAACTGACTGAAGAGAACTTCGACGATGCTGTCTCTGGGCCCACGCCCGTGTTCGTGGACTATTGGGCCGTATGGTGCGGGCCGTGCAGGATCATGGACCCTGTGGTTGAGAAGCTTGCGGCGAAGTACTTTGGAAGAGTGCTCTTCGGGAAGGTGAACGTCGACGAAGAGATGAACATCTCTTCCCGATTCCAGGTCTTCTCCATCCCGACGTTCATGATATTCAAGAACGGGCAGCCGATGGACGCGGTCATCGGGGCCGTGGGAGAGGCATCTCTGGAGAAGCTCATCACCGGCGCCATCGGCACCGGGACCCCATGACCTAGGTCACCCTGGTCCCATCTGTCAGGAATATGTCTGCCTCTTCGAGGCTTATCGACCTCGAGGATAGGACGGGCCCGAACTCGAACGACCTGCTCCTGTTGATAGGCTGTCCGCCGACCAGCCTGTTGAAGGGGGGCATCACCGTCAGCCTACCCTTCCCCCGGAGCTTGGAGGGGTACCCTGCCCCCTCCATCAGCTTGGCGACGTCGTAGTCAGCGGTCACCCACACCGACTCCCTCGTCCTGGCGCCCATGCCGTCACGCATCTCGTAGGTGAAGTGGGAGTGGCCTATGACGAGGTTCCTCGTCGCAATGGCTTCCTCCGAGGGCCAGGCATGCCCGTGGGCAACCCCGATCTGCTTCCGCCCCTCGCCCAAGGTGGTCCCCTGAGACCTGTCCAGTTTCACGCGCGGGGGGAGGACCGTCTTGATGTTCCCGTCGTGGTTCCCCGGGACGACCTCCACGACCTCGAAGAGGTCCAGCATGGTGTCGAAGAACCACGGGACCGCCCCCCAGTCTATGTCCTCCACCTTGCCGACCGTGTGCTTGACGTCTCCCAACACGACCAGCCTTGTTGTCGAATACTCCTCAGCAGCCCGCTTCACCCTCTCAACCATCCTCACCGAGTAGGCGGGTAGGCGGAAGCCTTTCTTCGCCATCTCCTTCTCCAGGCCGAGGTGCAGGTCGGATATCAGCAGGGTCTTGCTCTCGGCCGTAGAGAACACTAGCGCGGCTTCTCCGGGGACTATCTTCAGCAAGCTACGCTATCAGCGGGAGGACCTGGCTCCCCACGAAGTTCTTGAACTCCGACAGCTCCATCTTGCTGAACCCCGTCAGGATGCAGTTCCTCGTGAGCCCGAACACGTAGCCGTACTCCCTGCTCTTGAAGACGATGTACCACAGCTTCCCATGAGTAAGGTAGTCGGTGTAGAGGCTCGTGTTGCCCAGTTCAGCGCCATAGAGGGACAGCTTGGTGATGTTAGGCAGGTCGACGTCCGAATAGAATATCACCTTGGTGTCGTCGAAGTTCGCCTCATGGAACTTCCGTAAGGTCTCCGGGTCGATCCTGGCCTCGACCACCTGACCAAGGCTCATGAACACCGCCTTGCTCATCTCGTTCGCTATGTTGTTAGCTCGGTTTTTCTTGTCGTAGACAGTGAGGAACATCCTATCCTTGTACATTCCGAAGGAGAAAGGCGCTTCATAGGTCCTGGGGACCGGGACCGACTCGCCCCTGTGGGGGACCACGAAGACGGAGTCAAATGAGAACTTCCCCTCGAGTGACCCCTTGCCGACCCCCAGGTCTGTTATCTCTGACACGAGCTTGAACTCCTTCCCCTCTACGCTCGTCTCCGTCTCTATCCTGAACGACTTCAACTTCTCCGCGAGGGTGTCGATCTCGTAGTTCTCCCTCACGAGGAAGACCTTGCCTGCTAGCACCAACCCGTCCTGACCTCCACGAATCCTGTTATTGGGCTTTCAGCTCCCCCAGTACTGCCTGGTCGTGACGAACCGAATCTTAGCTTCGAGCAGGTCCCTGTAGAACGCCTCCTCGTCATCATGCATCTCGGCTAGGATCCTGGACGCGGTCTGCGGGCCGATGCCATAGACGGTCTGGGCGACGACCGCCTTCCTTCCGTACGACAGGACCAGGTCGGCCCCCCGCCTGGCCCGCGAAAGCTCAGAGCGCTCCTCTTCGTTCAGCTGGGTCCTGGCCTCTCTCTTCTTGATCAGTTCGGAGAGCTTGGCCGTCCCACAGTAACATGGAGCCAGGAGCCCTGACCCGCAGCTTCCGCACCGGGGCTCCTCAGGAACTTCGCCCACTGTGGTCTGGCCTTGGTCCGAGCCACACTTCACGCAAAGGAGGCTCACCTCGGTCCCGAATATGGTCGCCTTCAGCCTCTGGTAGGACGACTTCCCCAGTGAGTCGGGGGCAACGGCCTCGGGAACCTCGAGGTACCGATAGAGGAGACTGTAGGCGATGGGGGTGGGCCTCTCACCCGCTTGGAAGGTCTCAACCGCTATCTTGCCGCCGGCCACCGCCATGAGAATCTCCTTCGAGTGACCCATGTCAATCAGGTCCCTCCCGGTCTCCTGCAGGGCCTCCTCGAAGATGGGGGTCTTTTCGAAGCGGGTAGGGAGGGAGCAGAGGTTGGGGTGGGCAATCAATTTGCCCCGCTTCAGCGCTCCGAACCTCTCGGCCACGAACTTCACTCGAGCAGGGAAGGGGAAGTTCCTCTGGGCGGCGACCGCATAGGTCCTCTCGAGCTCCTCGGGGGTCAGGCGCATCAGCTCCGTGGCAATCGCCTCAAGGTCCAGCTCCCCAGTCTCCGTGGTGAGCTCCATCAGAAGCCTGTATCCGTCGAGCCACCAGACTCTCACCAGTCCCCGCCTAGACAGGATCTCTTCGAACACATAGGCGAACGTCCTGTTGACCGACTCCCCGAAGCAGAGATGGACGATCAGGTACCGGCCGAAACCTTCGAAGAGGACCAGCCTATCCGATGGGACCGACGCTCCCATCTTCTTCTGCTCGGCGATCTGGTCCACAACGAGGGCCCGCGCAGCCGTGTCCCCGGGGATGTGCCCCTCGACCCTCTCGACCGCGTCTTGACCCGCGTCCAGCGCGTCTGAGACCTCCCTTCTCAGGCTGCCGGTCTCCACGGCGAGCTCGTATGGAATCGGCAGCATCTCGCCGTCCCACCCGGGGACGGCGGCGAGCGGGTCTTCAACGGGGGTCACATAGATCTTCCTGTCCTCGGCTATCTGTTCCACCTGCCACACCCGCCCCTTGATCACGAAGTGTATGCCGACCTTCGCCTTCAGAAGGACGAACTCCTCGCCCAGTATGCCCACGGTCTGGTTGGTGGACACGTCCACGACAAGGTATCTGGTCTCGTCGGGGATCATCGACAGGTTCTCGTAGTAGTACTCCCTAGTCAGTCTGGTCCTGGACAGCGTCGTGCCGTCGAATCTGAGCTTCCGGAGCTCTGCGAGATAGCCCACGGTTCTGAGGAATGCGTCGTCTTGGAGGCCCTCGAACGGGGCTGCTTTCCTCACCTCCGCCAGCATCCTACTTGCCTCCATCGTCTCGAAGTCCATGAGGTACCCTGCGACCTGGTGGGCAAGCACGTCCAGGGAGTTCGAGTATGGCCTGGTGGGCTCGATCCTCTTCTGGGCGGCCGAGCGGATGCTGGCGGTGGACTCCATGATGTCATCCGCCGAGACCGTGACGAGGACGCCCTTGGAGACCCTCCCGAGCCTGTGGCCGCTCCTGCCGACGCGCTGCACGAGGCTTGTGACCTGCCTTGGTGACATGTACTGGACCACCAGGTCCACAGACCCCACATCGATGCCCAGCTCCAGGGTGCTGGTGCAGACCAGAGCCTTCAGCTCTCCGGCCTTGAACGCCTGCTCCACCCGCTCTCGCTCCTCCCTGGGCAGCGACCCGTGATGGACCCCGACGTCCTTCCTGAGCCTGGCCAGCTTCTCTCCAAGCATCTCGGCGAGGGTCCTGCTGTTGACGAAGATGAGGGTCGAAGTGTGGCCGTCGATCAGGGCGTTGATCCGGGTGAGCCTGGCCGCCAGGTCGGGCGCCGAGTATGTCTCCTTGGCGGCTGACTGGCTCGCTGGGTCGGGGACCGGGTACTCGATGGCGAAGGCGAATTCCTTGGGCGCATCAGCCTTCACGATCTTAACGCTCCGGTTTCCGAAGAGGAATTTGGCCGCCACCGCTGGAGTCCCGACGGTGGCGGAGAGCGCGACCAGCTGGAAGTCGGG
The DNA here is from genome assembly GCA_029785615.1 of Nitrososphaerota archaeon. Lineage (GTDB taxonomy): Archaea > Thermoproteota > Nitrososphaeria > Nitrososphaerales > Gagatemarchaeaceae > UBA183. The sequence goes on along the minus strand of JAFLZH010000004.1, from coordinate 33,990 downwards.
AGCCACCTTCCGGAGCCGCTCCAGCCCTACGCAGAGCTGCACCCCTCGCTTGCTCTCTACCAGGTTGTGGAGCTCATCCACTACCACTGCCTTCAGGTGCGACAAGTTGTCCCTCATCCTCCGGCCCGGGAGTATCGCCTGCAATGTCTCCGGGGTGGTTACCAAGACGTCAGGGGGGTGCGTCGACTGCTTCGACCTCTGGGACTGGGGGGTGTCCCCATGCCTGACGTCGACCGTGAGCCCTAGCCTGGCGCACCAGGCTTGTAACCGCTTCAGCATGTCGCGGTTCAGGGCTCGCATGGGGGTGATGTACAGCAGCGAAATCCCGTCCCCGTGACCTTCAGACAACAGCCTGCTCAGCAGCGGAAGCATTGCGGCTTCGGTCTTCCCGGAACCTGTGGGGGCTACCACGAGGACGTCTCCCCCTCGAGAGACGAGGGGCCATGCCTCGATCTGGGGGGGCGTGGGCTCAACCATCCCCGTGTCTGCCAGGAACCCCCTCACGGCTGGAGCGAGAGCTTCGAACGCGGTCCGAGCAGACAACAACGGTGAGAGGACCGCCACCCGATTTAAGGTGTCACGAGAGAGGGGTCGGTGAAACTGTATTCCGGCCTCCCGGGGGGCAATGTCTAAAAGCGCCCGGGGCCCGCGCAGGCTCGAAGCTTGTCCCGAGGCGTCAGAGAGGTCTCCCAGGAGAGGCCGTCTCATCTTACCACAGTAAAGGAGATCATCCTGGAGAATTTCATGAGTTACGAGTATGCCCGGATACCCCTCCGCGAGGGCTTGAACCTGGTAGTCGGTCCCAACGGGGCCGGCAAGTCCTCGGTCCTCCTCGCCATTTCCGTAGCGTTCGGGCAGGCGTACACCGAAAGGTCAAGGAAGCTCTCAGACCTCATCAGGCGCGGTAAAGACATCGCCCGGGTTTCTCTCATCTTCGACAACTCCCAGAAGGCGGGGCGGAGGCCGATTCCCTACTCGAAGTCGGACACCTTCATGCTCAGCAGGTACCTGAGGCGCGACGGTTCGTACTGGTTCGAGGCGGACTACAAGGAGATAGACAAGAGCGAGGTCGTGAGGCTCCTCAGCGAGTTCGGCATCAACCCAGACAACCTGCTCATCATCATGCACCAGGGGATGATAGAGGAGCTGGGCGCCGTCACCCCCCAGGAGCGCCTGAGGATGGTCGAAGAGGCGGTCGGGTTCTCCGAGTACAGGCAGAGGATCACGTTGGCCGAGCAGGAGCTGGGCGGACTGGTGGGAGAGGAGAGCTCCCTCCTCCAACTCATAGACAACGCCAACCAGGCCCTCGAATACTGGAAGCAGGTGTACGACCGCTACCAGGAGAAGCGGAGGCAAATCGAACACAGAGACCTCCTGACCAAGGAGCTTCTGTGGAGCACTGAGAACAAGCTCAGCAAGGCACTACAGGGCGCCGAGGAGAAGATTGCTTCGAAGACGAAGGCCCTTGAAGACCTGAAGTCGCAGCAGACCGAGGTCTCTTCCGACGCCGAGCAGACCCACCAGACGCTCCTGGACAAGCAGGTGGAACTGCGCAAGCTCTACTATGCCCTCGTGCGGGCGGAGTCGGAGAAGGCGAAGGACGAGTCGGCTCGCGACGCCTACCGGTCGATAAAGGACGACCTCTCAGGGCTGTCAACCACGATTGACGAGCTCCTGTCAAAAGGGGGGGACAGGAGCGCGAAGAGGCTCAAGGAGCTCGCCGCGTACATCGAGCAAAAGAGCCTATCGGCCGAAGAGGATGCCCAGCGCCGCAAGACGGAGCTGGACAGAGAAGTCTCTTCCCTGCAGCCTGACATCACCAAGACCGAGGACCTCATCAGGCGCGCTACCGACAGCTACGTGTCCTTCAAAGTCAAGGCTGAGGTACTCTCGTACCGCATCAGAGTGACGGAGTCTGACCTCCACGACCTCGAGAGGACTGCTAGAGAGTACAAAGCGGAGCTGGACAAACTGGCTCCGGACCTCGAAAGGGCGGGGGGCAGGATGGAGACAGCGCGCCAGCCCTATGAAGTCTCAGAGGAGCTGAAGCTTGTGTCCGCCCACATCCAAAAGATGCAGGACGTGCCCGACGACGCGGAGAAAATCTACAACGACTACTCTGGCAACATCGAAGAGCTGAAGGCGAAGCTCGCAATGCTCCAGGAGAACAAGAAGTCCATGCTCTCGGAGCTGGACTCGCGTAAGGGCATCTGGAGGAAAGCCATGGAAGATCTGGTTGAAACTGTGGATCCATCCTATCAGGCGGTCCTGTCCGCAACGGACGCCAGCGGCTTCATAAAGTTCGAGCAGGCTGACACCATCGAAGACGCCGGCCTCGACCTATACGTCGGGTTCAGGGGGGGCGCCCCCACCACCCTCGATCCGTTCACCCAGAGCGGCGGGGAGCGGTCGGTGGCCCTGATGGCTTTCATCCTGTCCCTCCAGGCGAGGATAGTCTCCCCCCTGAGGGCGATGGACGAGTTCGACATACATATGGACCCCAAGAACAGGGAAGCGATGTTCAAGATGATTCTGTCGCAGATGAAGCAGAGGGAGGCCTCACAATACATCGTAATCACCCCGTCGATACTGACGGTGTTCGACAGGAGCGCCCACGTCATCACGGTCCAGGCGGTCCACGGCTCGTCCGAGGTCAAGGAGCTGAAGTAACTTCTTGGAACAGACCAAGCTCGACGACTACCTCAGGGTGATAGAGCTATGCCGCGACGTCGAGACCAGCAGCGCGAACCCCTTCGACGTGGACATAAGGGAGAAGATACTGCTGTTGAAGCAGAGGCTCCCGGAGCTCAAGCTCCTGGACGAACTGTTGGTGGACTCGGAGGCGATGCTCGAGCTGGCGCAGATAGTGAAGCTTCAGGACCAGTGGCTGAAGTCGAGAGCTTCGGCTCTCTTCATCGACCCTCTTCTCATCCAGCTCAAGGTGAAGCTCCTCTCCAAGGAAGCCCTCACCGAGGCGTTCGTCAGGAGCTGGCACCCGATAGCCCAGGTGGACCAGCTGTCTCCCAGGGGGCTGGAGAAGGCCTTCGTCTACTGGCGCGAGCTAATCCCGCTCTCTGAGAGGTTCAAAGACCAGTTCGGGAACTACGGAGTCAGGCCGGGGACGGTCGATTACGCCGACCTGGTCAGCACCGGCGTCTTCACCAGGGAGGAGTTCGAGGTCGAACTGACCCAGTTGTACGAAGAGCTCCTGAGGGAGTCCAACGGAGACTGGGTCGACTACCGCCAGTTCATCGGGGTCGAAAGCTTCGAGATGAAGGTCAGGAGGGCATACCTCCTCGCGTTCCTCATCAGCGAAGGGAGGGCCCTCCTGAAGACCGAGCCTCTCACGGGAAGAATCTGGACCATGGCCCTGGCCGAGAAGACGAAGGGGACTCCGAAGTCTGTCGCGATATCGATAACGGGTGAGAATTGATGGAGTCGGACACCGCTGACAGGGCGCTTCTGGAGAGGAAGGTCAGGCGGGCCTTCCAGGTCTTAGTCCTCCAGCGTGGGCGTAACCCCGGCGTCAAGGGGTGGGAGATGAAGCGGTACCTGGGGAGGGACTACCGCAAGATCATCGGAGTCCTCTCAGAAGACGTCGCACCCATGGGCCTCGAGGTGTTCGAGGTGAAGGGCGTCGACGGGACCGACGATTCATCCCGCTTCCTCCTGAGGTTCAAGGAGCCTCCTACCGTCACGGAGGCGGAAACGTCGGGCATCAGGATAGACGACCTGGCTGTCCTCGCGGCAACCATCGCCTTCGTCAACTCCAAGACCGGCCGTGTCGCCAGGCGCGAGGTCGAGCAGTTCCTCAGGGAGAAGTTCCCCAGGTGGAGGATCGACTACTCGCTCGACCGGTACGTGAAGCGCGGCTACCTAGAGCAGGACGAACGGACCATGGTGCACATAGGCTGGAGGACCAGAGCGGAGGTGGACGAGAAGACTCTCATGACGCTGATACTGTCGCGCGCTCAGGAAGCGGCGAAGAAGTAGCGCCTGCGCAGCGCCTCCCTCTCTCCTTCGATGATGAGTTCAACGACATCCGTCCCTTCCTTCCTCATCTTCGCGGCCAGCGCTGCAGCTTCTGCCAGCCTTATCCCCCTCCCGGCCAGGATCATGTCAGCGGCGTGACCGTACTCCTTCCTCAGCTCCGACGACTTTCTGAGCGCCTCGACCACCTTCAGCTTGGCTCCGGTAAGAGCCGCCCTGCTCCTGGCCTTCATGGCCAGCGAGAAGACGTTCTCATAAGAGTCGGTCGAGAGCCCCAACCTAGGCTTCCCGCACGCGGGGCAGCTCTCGAGCCCCTCTAGGTCTGCGACCTTTCTAAGCTCCAGGAAGTTCCAGCAGCTGGTGCAGACCGCCACGAGGAACGTCTCGTTGACCCTTGCCCTGGTCGACTGCTTCAGGAGGGCCCTCAACCGCTCTGGTGAGACTATCTCTCCACGTCTGCTGATCTCCTCCACCCCGATTCTGGCGATGGGGGTGAGCCCCTCGTACTCTACCAGCTTCACGTCAATCGCGCCTGCGTTAATCTTCTCGATCACGTCGGCAGCCGCCGAGAGGTCGAAGTCGTCGTGGAAAATCATGCTCATCGCCTCTTCGTAGACGGGGGTGTCCCTGAGGGCTTCGATGATCCCGGCGATGGAGACACTTGCGTAGTCTGCGTCCTTGGCTATGGCGCCGCACTTCTTGCCCGCGTGGATGAGGCGCCGCTTGAAGATCCCGCTCCTCTCTACGGCTTTCTCAGTCGCTGCCTTCAGGTCGAGCTTGTGGAGCTCCTCGACCACCGAAAGGACGACGGCGGGCGTCACCTCGGCCTCGATCACAATCCGGTAAGGGTCCTGGTGGACGGCTACCGACTGCCCTATCCGTTCGGAAATGAGGTGACCGAGGACCCTGGCCAGCAGCCTGTTCACCCTGTGCCCGAAGGCCGCCTGTATGACCAGGTACTTGTCCCACTTCTCGATGGTCACAAGCCTCTCTGAGGGTATGGGGAGCTTCGCAGCCTGCTGCTCCGCGACCTCCTTCAAGGATTCCTGGAGGGCGTCCTTGGAGGCCGGGTAAGTCCTGGCCAGCTCGTCCAGGTATTCAGCCTCTCCACCCTTCTCCAACTCCTCGGCGTACCTCCTTCGTACGGACCCTACCTCTGCCGCGACCTCCATCGGGACAGGTATCTCATCTCCCACCCAGTGGGGGACTGCACCCGTCGGATCATCCTCTGACCTCACGTATACCTTGTTCCCGTAGATCTGCTCTACCTTCCAGCACCTCCCCGCCTCCACGAACTTGACACCGACCTCCCCGTACTCCGACACGAACGCCTCGTCCAAGGTGCCGACGAACGTGTCCCCTTCGATGACCAGGTACTGCTTCTCGTCCGGAATCATCGAGAGGTTGTCGAAGTAGTACTGGAACAGCGGCTTGACGTCCCTGGCGCGGAAGACCTTCCCGTCCGATTCACTGTAGTAGGCCAGGCGGGGATAGCGCTCCCGCATGTAGGTGAGCACCTTCTTCATCCTCTCCCCGTCGAGTTCCGCATAGGCATAGCTCCTCTTGAAGAAGGCCACCAGGTCGTCGAAGTTCCAGTTCCCCTGCTCGATGAGCAGCCCGGCGACCTGGTGTATGGCCACGTCGTAGGGGTTGAAGATCGGCTCGAGGGGTTCCAGCTCGCCCATCACCGCCTTCCTGCAGAGCACGGCGGCTTCCAGCGTGTCGTCAGAGTCCTGGGTGATCACCAGCCCATTGGAGACCTCACCCACCCTGTGCCCGCTGCGTCCTACCCTCTGAATCAGCCTGGTCACCTGCCTCGGGGAGTTGTACTGAATCACATACTCAAGGAACCCTATGTCTATGCCGAGCTCGAGGCTGCTCGTGCATATTACTCCGAGCAGCTTCCCATCCTTGAGGCTCCTCTCGACGGCTTCCCTGGTCGCCTTGGACAGCGAGCTGTGGTGGACCGCTATGGCGAATCCTGGATCCCACACCCTGAATCGACTCGACAGCGCCTCGGCCTCCGACCGCGTGTTCGTGAAAATGAGGACTGACCTGTATTTCTCCACCAGCTCCCTGACGGTCCTGAGCCTGGCCGCGACTTCGGGGTAGGAGTATATGGCATCGGCGAGGATCCTGTCGTCCCCCGTCGCCCTGGGGGCCACCACCTTCAGCGACAGGCTCTTCTCAACCGGGACGCGCACCACCTCGCATTCTCTCCCGTTCCCCACTAGGAACTGAGCGACCTTCTCCGGGGAGCCGACGGTGGCCGACAGACCGACTACCTGGAACTCCTTCTCTGCCACGTCCCTCAGCCTCTCGAGCCCGACGCTCAGTTGGCTCCCTCTCTTGTCCTCCGAGAGCTCGTGCACCTCGTCCACCACCACCCACCTCAGCTTCGCCAGGTTCTGCCTGATCCTCCTCCCCACGAGCATGATCTGGAGGGTCTCCGGCGTCGTGATGAGTATGTCGGGCGGGGCCAGGCTCAGGTTGGTCCTCTCTGCCTGGCTACTGTCTCCGTGCCTCACTCCCAGCCTGATGTCGAAGCGCTTGCACCACCACTGCATCCTGTCGAGCATGTCCCTGTTGAGAGCTCGGAGCGGGGTGATGTACAACAGTTTCGTCCCCTTCTCTCTCGTCTCGCCCTCGCGGATGATGGCGTCAAGAATCGGAAGCAGGGCCGCTTCAGTCTTCCCAGTCCCCGTCGGGGCCATGAGGAGCGCATTCTTTCCTTTCATCACTATGGGGAGGAGCTTCGCCTGGGGGTCGGTGGGGGAGTCGAATCCCCGTTCCTTCAAGGCTGCGAGCAGGGGAGGCGAAAGGAACTGGAAGACGTTCTGCCCTTGCACCGCTCACCGTCTCCTTGGGTCGTCTGGGCGCGGCGTCAAGAACTGTGGGAAACTCCTCGGCCTCCTCCAATAAGTTTGCGGTCGGCCAGTCGTCAGAAAAGCGTCGGCTGCGAAAGTGAGCTGTGGCGTGAGTATCGCCTTAAATAACGGACTATAACATACGTTATTGAAAAGACGATGACCCGCCTCATCAGCCCCTATGAGATAGTCGCGAAGTCAGCCCTCCCCGCCCTGAGGGCCATGGTGGCGAGAAGGCTGCAGGAGGAGTACCGTCTCACCCAGCAGGAGGTCGCGAAGCGCCTCGGGGTCACCCAGGCCTCAGTGAGTAACTACGCGAGAAAGACGAGGGGGGTCATGGTCAACCTCGAGGGCGACCCGACCGTGACGAAGGCCGCGGACAAGATAGCCAAGGAGCTCTCCTTGGACCATCCCGACACCAGAGAGGCGCTCCGGTCGATGACCGAGGTCCTCGACTACATCAGGTTCAACAAGATGATGTGCCTCCTGCACGGCGACCTTGAGCCCGACTTCAAGGTGGAAGGCTGCTACGCCTGCGAAGGCACCTTTTCCGTAAAGGATTTTGACAGGCTGAAGTTGCTCGTCAGCAGCTGAAATTGCTAGCCGATCCCAAGCCAAGTTGGCTCACTGTAAAACCTCCCATCGGGGAGAACTACGACGACCTGAAGGCCCTCTTCGGCCGCTTGAACCTGCACACGGTCTGCGAGGAAGCCCACTGTCCGAACGTCCACGAATGCTGGGGGGGCGGGACGGCCACCCTGATGCTGATGGGGGACGTCTGCTCGCGGGCATGCCGGTTCTGCATGGTCACCCCGGGGAAGCCCCAGGGGGTCCTGGACGAGCTCGAGCCAGAGAACGTCGCATTCGCCCTTTCCCAGATGGGCCTGACCTACGTAGTGCTGACCTCTGTAGACAGAGACGACCTGCCTGACGGCGGGGCTTCCCACATCGCCCGCACGGTCAAGCTCGTGAAGGAGGAGAACCCGGGGATGCTCGTCGAAGTCCTGATCCCAGACTTCCAGGGGGACCTCGACGGCCTGAGGGCTGTCGTCGAAGCGCGACCCGACGTCATAGCCCACAACATCGAGACCACTATTTCTCTCACCCACAGGGTGAGGGACCCGCGGGCGAACTACTGGCAGTCGCTCTCGGTCCTGCGGAACGTGAAGAAGCTGGACCCTGGCGTCTACACCAAGTCGTCCATAATGGTGGGCCTCGGGGAGTCAGAGGAGGAGGTATACCAGGCGATGACGCACCTGAGGCAGGCGGACGTGGACTTCCTCACGGTGGGACAGTACCTCCGCCCTTCCGCGCGCCACCTTAAAGTGGCCGATTACGTCGACCCCATACACTTCGGACGATACAGAGCCATGGGTGAAGAACTCGGGTTCTTGTACGTCGCCTCGGGCCCGCTGGTGAGAAGCAGCTACCGCGCGGGGGAATTCTTCATCAGGACGGCCATCCAAAGGAACAGTAGAGCCCACCAATCTTATATGGGCGCCGGAATCAGAAAAAATCCTTGACCGAAGAAGATTCCATGAAGAGGTCTGGCACCGACGCGGTACCACGAATCTTCAGCGAGTCTGATTTCAAGTTCGCCACTCCCGAAGAGTTTCTCTTTCAGAGGCTATCCCCCGACGGAGGCATCCGCGGGAAGGACCCAAACCTCTCACCGGATACTCTGAAACGGATCTACGAGCAGCTTGTTTTCGGCCGCCTCTTCGACGACAAGGCGACCAACCTCTCGACCCTCAGGGAGATCGGGACCTATGCGCCCGGCAAGGGGCAGGAGGCGGCGCAGATTGGGCCGGTCAACGCCCTGGAGCGGGGAGATTGGTACGTCCCCATGTACAGAGACTCCGCGGGTATGCTGGCCTTCGGGATGCCCCCAGTCAAGCTGCTGCAGTACTGGGGCGGGGACGAGAGGGGGATGCAGACGCCCGGGGACCTGAACATGCTCCCGCTGGCCGTTCCAGTTGCCACCCAGCTCCCTCACGCCGCGGGGCTCGCGATGGCGAAGCGCCTGCAGGGGGAGAAGTCAGTTGTATTCGTGGTCACCGGGGACGGCGGCACCTCCAAGGCGGACTTCCACGAAGCGATGAACATAGCCGGGGTCTACGACCTGCCAGTCATATTCGGGGTGGAGAACAACCAGTGGGCCCTCTCCGTCAGGAGGGGCGCCCAGACGGCGTCGAAGACCATCGCCCAGAAGGCAGTCGCCTACGGCTTCGAAGGGATCCTCGTCGACGGCAACGACGTCATCGCGTCCTATGAGGCTACCAAGTACGCGGTCGACAAGGCAAGGAGGGGCGGGGGACCCACCCTGATCGAGTACTCTACCTACAGGCTCGGCCCGCACACGACCGCCGAGCTTGTCTCCAACAAGCTGAAGGCTCCGGATGAGGTCGCTGAATGGGAGCGGAGGAGCCCCATCGTCAGATTCGAGAAGTACCTGAGGTCGCGCGGCCTGCTGGACGACAAGACGAAGGAGGCTGTCGCTGCCGCCGCCCAGGACAAGATGAACGAGGCGATAGCTGCCTACAGGGCGACCCCCCCCGTGGACCCGGAGGCGATATTCGACTACACCTACTCCTCACTCACCCCAGTCCTCGCCATGGAGAAGGCCGAGTTTCTTGGGGGACAGTCTGGCCCAGCGGCTTCGGCGCCCGAGCCGTCGGCCACCGGCGGGAAGCCGGGGATAAACATCAGGAACGCGGTCAACATGGCCCTCAGGGAGGGCCTGCGGCGCGACAGCAGGCTGGTGATATTCGGGGAGGACGTGGCAAAGAACGGCGGCGTCTTCCAGGTGACGCGCGGGCTTTTTGACGAGTTCGGCCCCAGCAGGGTCTTCGACACCCCCCTGGCCGAGCTCAGCATAGCTGGCATATTCGTGGGCCTCTCTATCGGCGGCATGGTCCCCGTGGCCGAGTTCCAGTTTGACGGCTTCACTTTCCCTGCCTTCGACCAGATCTTCAGTCACATAGCCAGGATGAGGAACAGGACCAGAGGGAGGTTCGCACTCAGGGGTGTCATCCGATTCCCCTATGGGGCAGGCATACGACCCCCAGAGCTCCACTCTGAATCCCCCGAAGCCTACTTCGCCCACACGCCGGGGCTGAAGGTCGTAGTCCCCTCCACCCCATATGACGCCAAAGGCCTCCTCGCATCCGCCCTGACCGACCCGGACCCGGTGGTGTTCATGGAGCCCAAGAAGATCTACGACTCCCCCAAGGCCGACGTCCCTGAGGAGGAGTACCGCATCCCCATAGGCAAGGCAAGTGTGGTAAGGCAGGGCAACGACGTCACGCTCGTCTCCTACGGCGCGATGATGGTCCCCACCGCACAGGCGGCGGAGGCGCTTCAGAGCGAGAGGTCTGTCTCGGCCGAAGTGGTCGACCTGCGAACCGTCTCCCCCATCGACTTCGAAACCGTGGTGGGATCGGTGCAGAAGACCGGAAGGCTCGTCGTCGTCCACGAAGCGCCCCGCAATGTCGGGATAGGGGCGGAGGTAGCGGCCACCGTGGCTGAGAGGGCCCTGGACTACCTGAAGGCGCCCGTCAGGAGGGTGACCGGCTACGACATACCCGTACCCCTGGCCAAGCTCGAGGACAACTATATCCCGAGCAAGGAACGCGTCATGAAGGCGGCCCTCGACGTGGTCGGCTACTGAATAGGCTCCCCACGAGCTGGCTGCACAGTTTTTAACCCTCCACCGGGTCGCCCGTATCTGTCTTGGAGTTCAGACTGCCGGACCTCGGCGAAGGCATCACCGAGGGAGAGGTCATCAAGTGGATGGTGAAGGAAGGGGACCAGATCAAGGAAGACCAGCCCATCGTCGAAGTGATGACGGACAAGGTGAACGTCCAGATTCCATCCCCCAGGAGCGGGAGGGTGTCAAAGCTACTGGTCAAGGAAGGAGACGTGGCAAAGGTTGGCCAGACGATTCTGGTGATAGACGATGGGAACGCCAGCGCTCCGGCGGTCCCCCCAGTAGCGGCTCCCCCCAAGGCCGCGCCAGCGCAGGCGGCTGCCCAGTCACAGCAGGCACCCCCAGCCCCTGCCCAATCCGTCCTCGCTACTCCGGCCACGAGAAGGCTGGCGAGGGAGCTTGGCGTGGACATCGCGAGGGTCCACGGGTCGGGGCCACAGGGGAGGGTGACCGATGAGGACATCAGGACGTCAGCGTCGAGGCCGGCCGCGACCGCCGCAGCCCTCCAGTCGCTTCAGCCGACCAGGGGGGGCCCCGGAGAAGAGCTCATCCCACTGAGGGGCCTGAGGAGGACCATATCCGACAGAATGGTGAAGTCCCAGAGGACGACAGCTCAGGTCACCCACGTCGACGAGGCGGACATGACTGAACTCGTGCTGCTGAGAGAGGCGCTCAGGGGGAGCGCCGATAAGAGGGGGGTGCGCCTGACCTACCTCCCGTTCATAATCAAGGCGCTGGTGCCCGCCCTCAAGGAGTTCCCATACGTCAACTCTTCGCTGGACGAACAGGCCGGGAACATCGTCCTGAAGAAGTACTACAACATCGGGATCGCGACAGACACCGAGCAGGGGCTCGTCGTACCTGTCGTGAAGGACGTGGACAGGAAGGACATATTCGAGCTCGCAGGGGAGATTGCCAAGCTCTCTGAGAAGGCCAGGACCGGGCAGCTTGGGCTCGATGACGTCCGGGGCTCCACTTTCACCATCACCAACGTCGGGGCGATAGGCGGACTCTTCGCCACACCCATCATCAACCTCCCTGAGGTCGCTATCCTGGGGCTCCACAAGATAGCCAAGCGACCGGTCGTCCGCGACGGTAAGATAGAAGTCAGAGACACCACCTACCTTTCACTGTCGTTCGACCACAGGGTGATAGACGGCGCCTATGCGGCAAGGTTCACCTCGAGACTGATCGAGACGATACAGGACACGAAGAAGCTGCTGGCCGAAGTCCTCTAGCAGGGCGCCTCCCAGCAACGTTTAAGCCCGTAGACAGCGGCGACCCCGTTTGTCCATGATAGAGGCAGACGTCGCCATAATCGGAGGAGGACCCGGGGGCTATGTCTGCGGCATCAGGTCCGCCCAGCTCGGCCTGAAAACTGTGGTCATAGAAGCCGACAGGCTCGGAGGGGAGTGCCTGAACTACGGGTGCATACCATCGAAGTCCCTCATAACGGTCTCCAAGCTTGTCGACAAGATCAAGGAGGCTGAGAAGTTCGGCCTGAGGGCCTCCAGCGTCTCCGTGGACTTCGCCCAGCTGCAGAAGTGGAAGTCCGAGGTCGTCTCGAAGCTCGTCAGCGGGGTGGAGGGGCTGCTGCGTGGCTACCGGGCCTCGGTAATCTTCGGCGTGGCCGAAGTGGTGTCGAAGGACCGCCTGGTGGTGACCACCGCCCAGGGAAAGGAGGACGTCTCGTTCAGGAGCCTGGTGATCGCCACCGGGACCAGGACGTCGAGCCTGCCTGGCCTAGAGTTCGACGGCGACTTGGTGATCAGCTCGAAGGAGGGGCTCGAACTCAAGGGCGCTCCCGGCCGACTGCTGATAGTGGGGGGAGGCGCCATAGGGCTGGAGTTCGCCTCGTTGTTCCAGAAGCTCGGGAGCCAGGTCACGGTCGTCGAGATAATGGACCAGCTCCTGCCGGGGAGCGACCCCGAGATCGTAAGGACCGTCCATAGGAAGCTTGAGGCAAGGGGCGGGAAGGTCCACCTGAAGTCGAAGGTCGCGCGAGTCGTGAAGAAGGGGTCCGAGGCCGAAGTCGAGATAGAGACCCCCGAAGGGACGCTGACCGTCGTGGCGGACAAGATCCTGGTGAGCGTCGGGCGGAAGCCCAGGATAGAGAATCTCAACCTCGCAGCCATCGGCGTGCAGACCGACCCGAGGGGGTACATACTCACCAACGAGAAGATGCAGACGAACGTCCCTGGCGTCTATGCCATCGGGGACGTGAGAGGCCCCCCTCTCCTGGCGCACAAGGCCTCCAAGGAGGGGATCGTGGCAGCGGAGTGCATCTCGGGCCTTCCATCTGCAGCGGACTGGAAGGTCATCCCAGACGCGGTCTTCTGTGACCCCGAGGTCGCCAGCGCGGGCCTGACAGAGGCCAAGGCCATCGAGGCAGGATACAAAGTGAAGCGGAGCAGGTTTCAGTTCGCCGCCCTGGGGAGGGCCCTCTCGGCAGGGGAGCCCGAGGGGTTCGTCAAGGTCGTCTCGAACGAGGAGGACGGCCTTGTCCTCGGCGTCCAGATCGTCGGGCCTGAGGCTTCGAACCTGATAAGCGAGGCGGCTCTTGCCATAGAGATGGGAGCCACCGTGGAGGACATCGCCCTTACGGTCCACCCCCACCCCACTCTGCCGGAAGCGATCATGGAAGCGGCGGAGTCCGCCGCCGGCCACCCGATCCACCAGCTCAAGGCATGAGCTGCTTCCTCTTCGACTTCGGCACCATGGAGTACGGCGAAGCTCTGGAGCTTCAGAGAGAGCTAGCCGCCAAGAGAGCCAGGGGGGAGATCCCCGACTCCCTGGTCCTGGTCGAGCATCCACACGTGGTCACCCTGGGCCGGAAGACCACCCCTGACAACTTCAGGCCCCAGAAGATACCCATCTTCCAGGTGGAGCGCGGCGGCGACGCAACCTACCACGGCCCAGGTCAGCTGGTCGGATACCCAATCTTCCTCCTGAAGGACCACGACGTCCGCCGTCACGTCCGGGGCATCGAAGAGGCGGTCATCAGGACTGCAGCGGCGTACGGCGTCGACGGGGAGAGGCTGGAGGGGCACCCCGGCGTCTGGGTGGGGGGGAAGAAGCTCGCGTCCATCGGGGTGGCGGTCACGGACTGGGTCTCCTACCACGGGTTCGCGCTGAACGTCAACACCGACCTGAGCTACTTCGAGCTAATCAGGCCCTGCGGCCTCGACCCCTCAACCATGACCTCGATGCAGAAGATCCTGGGGAGGCCGCTCCCCTTCGAAGAGGTGAAGCCCCGCTTCGTCAGGGAGTATTCAGCCGTCACCGGCGCGGAGTTCTCTCACCAACGCCTGGTGAGCCGTGGTTAGGCGACAAGATTTTAGCGCACCGCCCTGCGGCGGCGTCCATGCCCAAGAAGTCCTCATCTTCCGGGAGGAAGCCCGCCCGCAAGGTCACCTATGTCACTCTCTTCGCCGACGAGAGCCTAAACCCGAAGTATGAGGCCGCCCTGAAGCGGCTCGAGGGGAGGCTGGGCCAGAGCCACCCGATGCACATAGGCGGGAAAGAGGTCTGGTCTGAGGCCGGAGAGTTCGAGGTCCGGAGCCCCATGGACACTTCAATAGTCGTCGGCAAGTTCCAGGTCGGGACGAGGGAGCACGCGAGAGCTTCCATCGCGGCGGCGAAGAAGGGGTTCGAGGTCTGGAGCGCGAAGACGTGGCAGGACAGGGTACGCGCCTTCGACAGGTACGCGAAGCTTGTGGACGAAAGGAAGTTCGACATCGCGGCTGCGATAACCTACGAGGTGGGGAAGAACAGGCTGGAAGCGCTTGCCGAGTGCTGGGAAGCCATGGATGCGGTCAAGTTCTACGCCGGGACCATGCGAAGGGAGAAGGGATACTCCATCAGGATGGGGCCGGGGGGCCCCGGAGAGCGCAACACCGACGTCCTGAAGCCTCACGGCGTGTGGCCCATCATATCACCTTTCAACTTCCCGTTCATGCTCGCGAACGGGATGGCCATGGGTGCCCTGATGACTGGGAACTCGGTGATACTGAAGCCGACGAGCGCGGCGCCCCTCACCGGGCTGATGCTCTACCGGCTCTACATAGACTCGGGGGTCCCTGCGGGGGCGGTCAACTACGTGACAGGCCCGGGCGAGAACTTCGAGGACGAATTCGTCTCCAACCAAGACGTCGACGGGATTGCTTTCACCGGCTCGAGGGACGTCGGGATGAGGCTCTTCAGGCGCTTCCACACGGAGCAGCCTTACCCCAAGCCGATCCTCATGGAAATGGGGAGCAAGAACCCGACCATCGTCACGGCTAAGGCTGACATCCCAAAGGCGGTGGAAGGCACTGTCCGGGCCGCCTTCGGCTACGGAGGCCAAAAGTGCAGCGCGACCTCCCGCGTCTACGTCCAGAAGGAGGTGAAGGACAGGTTCCTCGCCGCGCTGAAGGAGAGGGTGGAGAAGGTGGCGGTGGGCGACCCCAGGGAAAAGGGGACGTTCATGGGGCCGGTCATCAACGCCAAGGCGGTGGATACCTTCAGGAAGGCGGTCGACGACGCGAAGCAGGCTGGGGCCCGGATGGTCACCGGGGGGAGCGTCCTGGAAGGGGGGAAGGAGCAGGCCGGCTTCTATGTCTCTCCCACCGTCGTGGCCGACCTCCCCGAGGAGAGCAGGCTCGTCAAGGACGAGCTGTTCGTACCATTCGTGGTCGTGAACGGCTTCTCCGGGCTCGACGAAGCGCTTCAAAGGGCGAATTCGACTGACTACGGCCTCACCGCCGGGATATTCACCAAGGACAAGAAGGAGATCAAGAAGTTCTTCGACGGGATAAAGTTCGGCGTGACATACGCGAACAGGAGCGGAGGGTCGACCACGGGCGCCTGGCCGGGCGCGCAGTCGTTCACCGGCTGGAAGGCCAGCGGGGTGACGGGGAAAGGGGTGGGGAGCCCCTATTACCTGCTGACTTTCCTCAGGGACCAGTCGCAGACCGACGTCGTCTAGCTAGAACGGAAGAAGGAAGAGCGCGGCAGCCACGGTCAGGTCGATGGGCCACCACGCCGGAATCTCCATCTTACCCAACCTGAAGCTCCCCATCAGGGTAGTGGTCCAGTCCTTCTTGGAGACAGGGCTCCGCCTCCAGGCGAAGTACACGATGTCTTCGAGCACTGCAAGAAAGAACGTGTTCCCCGCCCAGGCTGTGAGCGAAGTGGAGTATGAAACGATCACGAAGAGGGGGAGGAGCAGATAGAGGTGGTAGGGGGATATCTCCCAGAAGACGGGCTTCTCAACGAAGCCCTCAGCCGTCTTCGTCCAGTCCCGCTCGTACCTGTTGACATACCTGTACTCTATCCCGGCATAGACTATTCCGAAGGCTACGACCCTGATGAAGGCCGCAGGGTCGAACAAGTCACTTCAATGGCACGTAAAGGCTCGAGCGGCTTGCGCCAATGCCCGGCGTACCGTGGACGACCTTCTTGTTCGTGATCACATATTCCCCCAGGTACCTGCCGATCATCTCCGGCTTGACTTCGAGGGGGACAAACTCCCTTCCGTTGTGGACGGCTATGGTGAGCCCAACCATGGTCGGGAGGATAATCATGTCCCTGGCGTGGGTCTTGATCTGGCCCTGGAGCTTCCCTTCCTTGGTCGCCCTGGCGTCTTCGAGGAGCTTCCGCTTGTCTTCGGAAACCCCGCGGTTGAGAGAGCGCCTCGCCCTTGACGGCAGAAGCTCGAGCAGCGCCTCGGTCGACATCGAGTTGAGCTCCTCGATGGTCCTCCCTCTGTACCTGAACTCCTTCGGCATCTACTTCGAGACCTCCGCGCTGGCCCTGGCCAATCTCTTCCTTCCCGTCTTCCTCGGCGCTATTAATCCTACCTTCCTTCCAGGCGGAGCGTTCCTGGAGGTGCTGGTCGACTTGCCCGGATGCTGGTGCCTGCCGCCCCCGAACGGGTGGTAGACCACCGCCATAGCAATCCCTCTCATGCGCGGGTAGACCCGCCCCGAAGCCCTCATGGCGTGGTGCCTCGCCCCGGCCGTCAGAAACGGCTTCTCCCTCCTTCCACCCCCGGCTACCTCACCGATGGTGGCCCTGCAGACATCGCTCACCATGATGTTCTTACCGGACGGCAGCTTGATGATGGCCCTTCCGTTCGCCTTCGAGAAGAGGACGGCCGACGTCCCCGACGCCCGGACCAGCCTCCCCCCATCTCCCCTTCGAATCTCGATGTTGCATACGCGGGTCCCTTCCGGAATCCTGGAGAGCGGCATGATGTTCCCTCCGCTGACCTGTGAAGTGGGTCCCACCGTCACCTGCTGCCCCACTGACATCCCCGCGACGGCTGGGACGTAGGTGTACCTGTTCCTGTCGAGCTTGAGCTGAGCCAGGGGCGCGCTCCTGCCCCGCTCGTCCAGAATCGCGGTCACGGTCGCCTGTCCATCGGCCCCTTCCTTCGGGTACCGGACGGGCGCGATCTTCCCTTTGATGGGCGCCCTGAACTGTATCCCTGCCTTTCCCCGCCTCCGCTGTAGTATCCTCTTGCCCATCTCTTACACCAGCCCCATCTTGGTGGCGAGTTCCGCCGCCTTCCCCGCCTCGACCAGCCTGACGAACGCCTTCTTTCCCCTGGTCGTCCTCGAAGTGTTCACAGCGTCCACCTTGACTTCGTAGAGGGCCTGGACGGCATTGGCTATCTGCGTCTTGGTCACCCTGTCTTCTACCACGAAGCACAGCTTGTTCTCGCGCTCTATCTGGTCGAAGGTCCGCTCCGTCACATAGGGCCTCTTCAGAATCTTCTGGGCGTCCTCGAGCCTCACCTAGGAGCCAACCCCCTTCACCTTGGAACCCAGCGCGCTGAGCGCCGACTCGGTCCAAATAGTTAGCCTTCCGGGGACCCCTCCCGGCGCAAGGTCCAACACGCTCAGGCTCTCGACCCTGGTGACTCCGACCCCCGGTATCCCACCGGCCGCCTTCCCGACTCCCCGGTCGTTGGTCACCACGATCAGTGGCCCCACGCGGGTCCTGTACGCCCTCCCCCTCAGGCGCCTCTTCCCCGAGTTGCGCTTGACATGGGAGTCTACCCTCTGGAGCTCGTCCTTCAGCTCGACCTTCTCAAGGAACGAAACCAACTCAACGGTCTTCTCCACGGTCTCGATGTCGTCGGCGACCACCATGGGGAGTGAGATCTTTGCAACCCTGTGCCCCCTGGCCTTGACCGCATCCACGTTGGCGGTAAATGCAATCGCCGAGTTGGTGGCGAGCCTGTTCTCCTTCTTGTTCACGCCGAGGTGAATGACCTTCTCAGACCTCGGCGGATGAGGCAGCCTCCCCTTCACCACGCTCGCTACCCCGGCCGCGAGCCCACTCTTCGAGTACCTCTCCCCCTTCACTCTGGGGATTCTGGACTGACCAGTGCCCGTAGGTGGGTTGTGGGTCTCCGCTGTCGTCCTTTCACCGGCCATCGGATCCCTCCCTTTCGGCTGGAGGTGGTGCGACCCCACCAGCCAGAACATGCGCTTCACCAGGTCAGGCCTAAGCTGCGTGGAGAACACTGCGGGGACCTCAACCTCACCCGACGTCTTCCCGTTCAGGTCGAGGACTATTGCCTTCATCTGTTCCTCGCCATCGTGCTCACTTCGACCACCTGGGGTGGGTTCTGGTTCTTCGTGAATCCTCTCGCCCTCATCCTGACCATGACGAACCTGCGCGCCGGCCCGGGGACAGAGCCCCTCACCACCGCGTAGTCCCCGGCTACGTTGCCGAAGTGCTCGAATCCCCCGTTGGGCGTCACCGGGTTCGCCGACGCATTCCCGACCAACAGAATCCTCTTCCCGGTTTCAGTCCTCTGATGGAAGCCCATCTGCCCTGCCCTGGCGATGGTGTACATCACGGCAGCCGGGTGCCAGGGCCCGATCACTCCCACCGCCCTGACGCTCTTTCTGGACTTGTGCTGCTTCCTCTTGACTCCGAACCTAGTGATGGGGCCCTCGAAGCCTTTGCCCTTCGTGATGCCGAGGACGTCCACGTACATCCCGGCCTTGAACATGTCAGTGAACTTCACCTTCTTACCTATCAGGCCGAGGACGAACTCCGCCTGTCCCTTGAGATCCCCTCCGGACACCCCCACCTCCATGACGATGGGCTTCTTTTGCGACAGCCCCACGTCGCGGGGGATGGACGACACAAGCGCGGCCACCCTGCTCACGCTTTCGATGGGCAGCTTGTCGGGCGTCGTCTGGTTTGCCTGCTTGACGTCAGCGATCGCCATATCCTGGCCGTTCTCGTGCTTGTAGAGCCTCAGCCCCACCACCTGGGAGTCCGGGAGAGCCAGGACGCTGGAGATGTTGAATAGAGGCTTCCCGAAATTGGGGGTCTTGGCCCTGTCATCCACTGTAATCACGTGGGCAGTACCTGCCTTGTAGCCAGGAAATCCCAGAAGAGTCGGCTTCTCCGACTCTACCTTGGGCCAGGTCCTTACCCTTGGTACGAGGCTCTTGGCGCGCCCTCTCGGCCTGTATGCGAGACTTCCCCGACGAGGCGCAGAATGCTTCCTATGACCCAAATCACGCCAAACCTTCCTTTTCCTAGGGCCCGTTTTACGGTTCGCACTTAAGCTTTCCCGACTGAGACGACCCCCACGAGTCCCAATCCTGCGGAGATTGCCTCCTCAGTCCTCACCGTCTCCACGTGCTGCTCCGGGTAGAGGTTCACCACGAAGTCCACTTCGTCCTTCAGCTTCTGCCCGAAGATCTCGTAGAGCCCCCTGGACGGAGGGCCGAAGATCAGCTTGACCCCATTCGCACCACTTATGGCCCGCCCGAGGGGCCCGAAGACGCTCCCCAGGGGCATTCCGAGGCGCGAGGTGGCGACCTTGACTTCGAACCTCTCGTCCTCCAACACGCCGGCGCAAGTCTTCTCTTCCACGCTGTACCCCCAATATGCCCCCGCCTCCTCCCTGGCCACCGTCGCCGCGGCAAGGGGCTTGACTGCGACGATCTTCACTGTGACGCGTCTCCCCACCGGGAACTTCCCATCCAGCCTCGCGCTGGCATCCAGTCCGAGGTCCACCGTCCCATCGTCGTTGGTCACGCCATCCCTGACGTCTCCCACGGCCACCCGGTCGAGAGGGACCCTCGCCTTATGGGATGGGATCCTGAGCGGCGGGAGGATGCCCGCGTACTTCAGAGATTCATCGAGGGGGTAGAGCCTTCGTCTCAGGTACTGGGGCGTCTCGAGATACTCGAGCACCTTGCGGACCAGCGGTCCCTCCCCTCCTCCTCTGGGGTCTCGGAATACCTCAATGACGTCCACCCCGTATATTGCACAGGCCCTGGCAATCGTCCCCAGCTTCGCCGTCTTCTCTCTGGGCGACTCCTTCTCCTCAAGGACTGTGTCTGGGATAGAGATGGCCAGCTTCTTGCCGAGAAAGGCCATGCGTCTTCGGTCGCTGCGCCGGATAATTCAGTCTTCCCCGCGCGGGTCCCATGCAAAGCAGATGAACCGACGCGCTCAGGGGGGACTCATGGCGGCGGGATCAAGGCCGGGGAAGGACAGATGGCTCTACAGCACCTTCCCCGTCTCGGTGGCCACGGGCCCGCTGGGTACCATGGTGCTCCTCTACCTGATAGCACAGAACGGGCAGGCGCTGGGGACCATCTACGGCGGACTGGCGACGGCGGTCTACAACGGCATCAGCATACCCGCGGCTCTGTTCTGGGGGATCACCATCGACAGGTTGCACAAGCGGAGGGCCCTGATAGCGTTGAGCTATGCACTGACGGCCGCGGCGCTGGCGTCTTTCTTCTTCGGAGACTCCGCTGCCGGGACGATCATGCGATACGGAATCATCTCCTTCGTCTCCTTCGCGTCGGCGACCCCTCTGAACCTCCTGATCATGGAGACGGAGCAGAAGAGTAGGTGGGCGAGCGCCTTCGCGAAACTCTCCATGGTTTCGAGCGTGGGCAACGTCGTCGGCTTGGTGGTCAGCACCCTGTGGACCGACGTCCTTCCCAGCCAGCTCGTCTTCCTCTTCGTCCCGATGGGGGCCCTGTCCCTGACTTCGTCGGTGATGGCCCTCCTGATGATCAAGGAGCCTGCCTTCGTGCTGGAGAGGGAGACCGTGGCGGCGAGGAGGCCGAGCTTCTTCTCCCGGCTCCTGGCCAACCCTGTCTTCTTCGTCGTCATCCCCTCCCTCTCCGACTTCAAGCGCGCTTTCCGCGGACTGCGTTCGACCCTGACCAGGGGCGCCCCGCTGTTCTACATCTCCACCATCCTCTTCTACGCGTCAAGCGGACTGTTCAACACTTCATTCGTCCCCGCCATGCACCTCTTCTCGCTCCCCGACCAAGACGTCTTCGCCGTCGTCCTGGTGGGGATGGCCGTCCAGACCCTGGCTTTCAGAGTGTCCGGGCGTTATGTGAGCACTCGGAGCCTCGTGACATCTTCGGTCCAAGGGCTCGTCCTCAGAGGATGGATGTATCTGGGGCTTGGAGTGGCCGCACTGCTGCTTACTGGCCCCTTGTTTCTGATACCTGCCCTCATCCTATACCCTGTGGCCGGCGGGGTGGCCTTCGCCGTGTATTACACGTCGGCGAACACCATGATGTTCACATCGGTGCAGAGCAGGTCGGCGGGCGCTGCCCTGGGGGTCTACTCCGCGGTGGTGGGGATCGCCTCCATGGCCGGTTCCTTCGCCTCAGGCTTCGTCTCCGTGTACGACGGGTACTATACGACGTTCATACTGGCGGCGTTGCTGCTCTTCGCAGCCGTAGGGGTCGTAGGGCGCCTCCCGACACCCTCGAGCCCTGACGAGAGCGCCCTCCAGTGACCCCCGGTCGCAGAGCCGACCCGGCGCCGGCCGACACAAACCTTAAGTTAGCCATCACCTAACCACGTTAGGTAGAATCTAAGATGAGCCCAGGACTCAGCAGGAGAGAGTTGGACTGCGTCGAGGCGGTGTACTCCCTCTCTTCGAACGGCTGGCCGGCAAGGGTGAAGGACGTCGCTGGCAGGATGAGGGTGACCCCGCCGACTGCCGTCCAGTTCTTGGCAAAGCTGATCGACACGGACCTGGTCGAGAAGGGGCCGAGCGGGTACAAGCTCACGAAGAGCGGCGTCGAGTGCCTCAACGGGGCGACCAGGACACACAGGATCTTCGAGACCCTGCTGGTGAGGAACGGCTTCCCCCTGGAGGACGCTTGCAAAGTCTCATCTTCGCTCACCGGCACGATAGACGAAACCGCCCTGGAGAAGCTTTGCTCTCATATGAGCCACCCTGACAAGTGCCCTCACGGAATGCCAATCCCCGGAGGCGCCAAGCATGTTTGACCTGAACGCCCTCCTGCACCCCGCCTCAGGCCTCGCCGTCCCTGTTGTCCTGGGGATCGCCCTGATCCTTGGGATGCTCCACGGGCTGACGCCCGACGAGCACACTTGGCCGATTACGTTCAGCTACTCCGTGGGCAGCTACAGCACCAGGGGCGGCATGCGGGCGGGGTTCATGTTCTCCGGAGGGTTCACTGTCCAACGGACCATACTGGCAGCTCTCGGCTTCGCCGGCCTCGCCGCGGTCTACGAGACTTACAACCTCGACGGGTACGTCTACGTGCTGGTAGGCATAGGCATGCTCCTCGCGGGGTACTACCTCCTGAGGGGCACGGACGTGCACCTCCCTCTGGACAGGCTTCTGGGCGGCAAGGAGCACCACACGACCAAGGCGGAGCGGCTCCCCATGCACGAGTCCGAGGAGACAGCCAAGCCTGTGCCGCTGAAGATGGCCACCGCTCACGGTTTCATCGCCGGCTGGGGGATAGGAGCCTATGCTAGCATAATCGTGTTCATACTCGCGCCACAGATGCCCAACATATTCTACGCCGCCCTGGTCGGCACCTTCTTCGGGATAGGGACCATGTTCATGCAGATAATCATCGGTTCAATCTTCGCCAACATAATGAGGGTCAAGAAGCTCACTGTCGAGCAGATAAAATACATCGGCAGGTCTGCGGCCGCAAGAACCCTCTACCTTGGCGGTCTCGCGTTCGCTGCCATCGGCGCGCTGATAGTGGCCTTCCCTTTCATTGATACCATGGCCGTAGGCACGGGCAACCCCATACCCAACCTGTCCTCCGTCGGCATCTCTTCAGTACTGGTCCTCCTCACGGTGGGGGTGATCGGATTCGGGAACCTCTACCTTGGGTACAAAGAAATCACGAGCCCTTCTCGCGCTGGGTAAGCACAAAAGTGGACCGGGGGGGATTCGGACCCCCGACCTCTCCCAGTCTGGATTTCTTTGCCAAGGGACTGGACGGAGCGACCTGTATCCTACCAGACTAGACGACCGGCCCTCAATTCCGGGCCTGGGAGCGCGCCGTTAAAAGAGTTGGAGGCGCTGAGGGGAAGAGCCGCTTGGTTTAGCCTCGTATCTCCTTCAGGACCCGCCCGTAGGCGTACCAAGCATCCTTGGGTCCTGCCTTCTCGTCGATGAGCCCGAAGTGGTTCTCCTGAGGAGGGAAAGACGTCCAGGAGGTGTCCAGGTACCGCCATATGCCGATCCCAATCACCCCGTCGAGCGAGTGAGCCTCCTTCAGCGCCTGGCACACGTAGTCGGCCTGCTTCTCCTTGCTGTAGCCTAGCGCAGACGGCCCGCTGGGGTATCCTGTCTCTGCTATCATGACAGGCTTCTCGGCAACCCGGGCGAAGTCGCGCGCCCTCCTCACCACCGAAGCGTCGACGGGCTCCGACGACTTGTAGTTGGGATAGAAGTCGAGGCCCAGGACGTCGCAGAACTTCGCGTACTCGGCGACGTCGAGCCTCCCTTCGTCGGCCTCGAGGTTCACCATGGTAGACGCTCTCGGGTCCTCCAAGTGCACGGCATCGTTCAGCGTCCTGAGGAGGGCATCCCTGAATCCACTCCCTTCCAGCCAGGATGCGCCCGAGCGCCATCCTCCGGCCTCATGCATCGCCCACCAGTCCGGCTCGTTCTCTATCTGCCAGGTACTGATGTCCCCCCTGTAGTGCCTAACCAAGAGCCTGGCGTGCAGCTGCGCCCTCTTCAGGTACTCGTCTGGCCCCGCGTCAGGGCTCAGCCCCGCCGGGAGGAACCTGCTATAGCCACAGGCGAGGACCGGGAGGACGGATATCCCCTGCGCCTTCAGCGCCTTCACCAAGCCGTCCATCGGCCACTTCTCATACCCTGCATCTAGCGTCGAGCCCAGGGTGCCGAGAGGGAGAGGGACCGGCTCGAAGAACCTCCAGGGGAACCAGCATCTGACGAAGTCGGCCCCGATCGACTTCAAGCTATCCGCGAGGGCTAGAGACGCTCTGTCGGCCTCGTCCTGAGGGATTGGCTGGTGGTGCAGAGCGATGGTCGCCTCCTCCGTCCTCTCGAACCCACCCCTCTCCCTCAGGCTCAGGGAGAGCAGGTGCGGGAAAATGATCGACTTCGGCTCCTGGGCGCCGGCGTACCTCCAGGGGTCGTCCAAGTTTATCCCGAAAGAGAACCTCCGATCTGGGCCCATGGCGGCGACTCGCGGCCACTTCACTTACGGGTTTCCTCGACCAAAAAGGCGTATTACCCATGAGCCTCGCAGCACAAACATGGATATTCCCATCAGAACCGGGACAGCGACGGATCTCACCCACACCATCAAGAACGGGATGACCATCTACGTGGGCGACGCTGTTCCAAGGGTGTCGAAGTTCAAGACGCTCGCGAAGGACGGCGTGAACCTCTCGGTCATCACCCTGGGGTCGCACACGGGGACCCACGTTGACGCTCCCGCCCATTTCGTCAAGGGGGGGCGGCCCTTGGACGAACTTTCAGTGGATGCCTTCGTCGGGGAGGCGGCGGTGCTCGACCTCTCAGGGGTCGAGGCCGGGTCGGCTATCCGCGCCTCGCATCTCGATGCGCACGCAGGTGAAGTAAGGAAGGGGGACATCGTCCTCATCAACACCGGCTACGGCAGGAGGTGGAACGACCCCCGCGCGAGGCGACGGTACACCTACCTGGGCGGCGACGCCGCGGAGTGGCTCGTGAAGAAGAAGGTGAAGGCGGTGGGCATCGATTATCTTTCGGTCGAGGGATTCGGCGCGCCTAAACCAGTGGCACATGTCACCCTGCTCTCGCACGGGATTCCAATCATAGAATCCCTGAATGGGAACATCTCTTCCCTCGGGCGTAGGGTCTTCTTCGTCTGCCTTCCAATCAAAGTCGGGGGGTGCGACGGCGCCCCCGCCAGGGCAATGGCCTACCAACTGGAGGGCGGGCGTTGACGCTGAGGCTCCGGGGCATAATCTCGCCGATGCCTACACCGTTCGACGGGAGCGGGAGCGTCGACGAGAAGAGGCTGAGGGAACTCACAGATTACCTCATCCAGGGAGGCATCGACGGACTCTTCCCTCTGGGGACGACTGGGGAATTCGCCCTCATGGACAGGGCGGAGCGGAAGCGCGTGCTCGAAGTCGTCGCCGACAGGGCGGACTCGAAGATCCCGGTCCTCGCGGGGGTCTCGGACCCTTCGCCTAGGAACGCCATCGCCTTCGCGAAGGATGCCGAGGACGCTGGAGCAGACGCGGTCGTGGCCACCGCACCATACTTCTACCGGACGAGTGAGGAGGGGTTGTACCTTCACTTCAAGATGATCCATGAGGGAATCGGCCTCCCGCTCATCTTGTACAACATCCCAGAGTGGACCCACAACTACGTCCCTCCCTCCGTAGTCTCTCGATTGGCCGACGAGGGGGCAATCATCGGGATAAAGTACACCGAATACAACATGCTCAACCTGACCGACTTCATAGAGTCGGTCGGTAGCAAGATCGCCGTGTTCACCGGCTCCGATGCGATGGCCTTCGCGTGTCTGGAGGCAGGCGGGGCCGGCGCAGTCATCAGCGTGTCCAACGTCGCGCCCAGGACCGCGTCGAGCATATTCGACCTGGTCGAAGCTTCGAAGTTCAAGGAGGCTCTGTCAGTCCAGAAGTCCTTGCTCCGAGTCATACAAGCGGTGGGGCTAGGCTACTTCCCGGCAGGGCTCAAGGAGGCCATGAAGGTCGCGGGCTTTCCAGTGGGCGACGTGAGGCGGCCGCAGACTCCGCTCACCGAAGGAGAGAAGAAGGATGTAGCGAGGCTGATGGGAACGGCGAGGTTGAAATAGGTGGAGCAGCCCGAGCGTACAAGAAGGCGAGCAAGATGAGAATCTCAAGTTTTGAAGTTTTCACCCTAGGCGAACCGGGCAAGGCGGGAGGCGCCACTTGGGCTGGGATATCCATCATCCTGAGGCTCACCACCTCGAACGGCCTTGTCGGATACGGGGAGGCCGTCCCGACCTTGAGAGTCAGGCCAGTGGTGGAGTCCCTCCGAGAGGTTGGGCGCCTGTACAAGGGCAAGGACCCGGCCGACCTCGAGCTCAACCAGCACGAATGGCACAAACACGACTTCTACCTCCCTGTCTCCTTCGAATCTACCACCGCCCTCAGCGCCTTCGACATCGCCTGCTGGGACATCCTCGGGAAGCAACACGGCGTGCCGGTGCACAAGCTCCTGGGAGGGTCCTTCAGGGAGTCGGTGCGCATGTACTCCAACGGATGGTATTCTGATTGTGTGACGCCAGAGCAGTTCGCGAGCCGAGCCAAGAAGTACGCGGCCATGGGCTACACAGGGCTGAAGTTCGACCCGTTCGGGAGGTACTACGACTGGATTGACGCGCCGGGTCTCGAGCTCGCTTACGAGAGGGTGAAGGCTGTGAAGGAGGCGACCAAAGGGAGGGTGGAACTCCTCATCGAGCACCATGGCCGGTTCAACCCCAACTCCGCCATCATGGCTGCCCGGAAACTCGAGCCTCTCGACCCTCTCTTCGCCGAAGAGCCGATTCACCCAGACAACGTGGAGGCGCTCAGGAAGTACAGGTCATCGACCAAGATCCGCGTCGCCCTCGGCGAGAGGATACTCACCAAGGAGCACGCTGCCTACGTCTGCTCAAACCATCTCACAGACTTCCTACAGGCGGACATAACAAACATCGGAGGGATCACGCAGGCGAAGAAGGTGAGCGCCATAGCGGAGGCCTACGGAGTGGAGATGGCCTTCCACAACGCCTTCGGCCCGATTCAGAACGCCGCGACCCTCCAGGTGGACGCCACGATACCCAACTTCCTGATCCAAGAGTCGTTCTACGACGTATTCCCAGAGTGGAAGCGGAAGCTCGTGAAAGACGGGACCCCAGTTCTGGACGGGCACTCTAGGGTGCCGAGCGGTCCCGGTCTCGGCGTTGATGTAGACGAGCGAGTGTTGAAGGAGCACGCCTTCGACGGTCAGGAGACCTTCGACCCAGACGAGCCAGTCTGGATAGTGAAGGACACCTGGAAGAAGGCCTAGGATTCAGGCGCGTATCGCTATCATCACGTCGTTGACATTTGTCCCGGTGGGGCCGGTCATGACGAGGTCGCCCAGCGCCTCGAAGAACGGGTTCGAATCGTTGTCGCCCAGGTGTCGGCGTGGGTCGAGGCCCAGCTCCCTGGCCCTCTCAACGGTAGTCGAGTCAGCGTATGCACCCGCGGCCTTCGTCGACCCGTCGACTCCGTCTGTACCGAAGGACACCACCGCGACACCTGATGTGCCTTCAAGGCGGATGGCTGCGGCCAGGGCCAGCTCCTGGTTCCTCCCCCCCTTCCCACTTCCCCTGACCGTTACCGTCGTCTCGCCCCCCCAGACCTCGGCCGTGTGCCTCCCAGGCCTCGAGAGCGCCTGACGCGCCAGCCTGGCGCCCACAACTCTCGCCTCTCCGGTGACCGCTCCCGCCAGGCGCACCCTGTACCCCGAACTTTGCAGGGAAGCCTTGGCCGCTATGCATGCAGCCGAGTTGGTCCCCACCAGGAAATTTGCGACATTCCTGAAGATGGGGTCTCCCGGTTTCGGGGTCTCGCTGATGGCCCCCACCGTCCCTGAGGTGATCAGCTCTCTTACAGAGGCGGGCACCTTCTGCCACACTCTCCGGGCCTTGAGGACCTTCGCCGCGTCGACGAATGTAGTGGGGTCCGCAACGGTCGGGCCCGATGCCACGGAGCTCAGGTCGTCCCCTACGACATCTGAGATTATCAGTCCGATGACTTGCGCGCCACCTGTCGCTTCGACCAGCCTCCCCCCCGCTATCTGGGAAAGGTGCTTCCTCACGCAGTTCACCTCCCCTATCGCCGCCCCGGCCTTCAAGAGAAGGCCGGTGGTCCTCTCGAGCTCTCCCATGGCAAGCCCTTCGGGGGGCGCCGGCATCAACGCCGAGCCGCCACCGGAGAGAAGGGCTATCACCAGGTCCCCCTCCGCCACTCCGTTCAACGCGTGGAGCATACGTTTCACCCCTCTCAACCCCTTCACTGACGGGAGCGGGTGGGTCGACATCGCGAACTGTATCCTCTCCAGCTTGGGGAGGAAAGTCTGGTAATCGGGGACCACCACGACCCCGCGGTCCACCCTCCATCCCAGCATGCGCTCCAGCTCCGCAGCCATCAGCCCCGACGCCTTCCCTCCTCCAACCACCACGACCTTGCGGAAGTGGGCCAGGTCTCGCGCGACGCCGCCGACCTCTAGCGAGCCCCCTCGGACTTTCACGGCCCTCCTCACGAGCAGTGCGGGATCAGCAGCGTCCAGGGCGGCCTTTACCGCGATGAGCGCGTCCCTTCTGACGCCGCGCGCCCCCTCGATGGCCGTCTTCAGGCCTCCGGTCACCACAATCCGACGCCACCACGCCTCAAGATGTAAATACGATGGCGAGGCGCTCGCTCTCCAAGTTGCCTTCCAATCCTGGGACGATGTTCATCGACGGCGAGTGGGTCCACGGCACGCGCGAGGAAACGATAGACGTCGTAAACCCCGCGACCGAGCGCTCCTTCGCAAAGGTCCCCCGGGGTTCCAGAGAGGACGCCAAGAGGGCCCTTGACTCGGCCGCGGACGCACAGAAGGGGTGGGAGATGCTCCCTCCTCTGGAGCGCGCCTCTTACTTGAAGAAGATGGCCGCGCTCATCAGAGCCAAGAGCGAGCAGCTGGCATTGGTGCTCACATCGGAGCAAGGCAAGCCGCTCTTCGAAGCGAGGCTAGAGGTGGAAGGCTCGGCGGCCCACTTCGAGTATTACGCGGAGTTCGCCCGCAGGATCGAAGGGGACGTCCTCCCCAGCGACAACCCGGCTCAGACCGTCATGATTCTCAGGCTTCCGATAGGCGTTGTCGCAGCAATCACCCCCTGGAACTTTCCCTCGGCCATGGTGGCGAGGAAGCTGGCACCTGCCCTCGTCACTGGCAACACCGTCGTGGTCAAGCCGTCGAGCAACACCCCCCTCAGCGCCATCGAGATCGTCAAGATCGCCGAGCAGGCGGGGATACCAAAGGGGGTCGTTAACCTCGTCACCGGGGACGGCTCCGAGGTGGGGGACGAGCTCTGCGGAAGCAGGAAGACCGGCCTGGTGACCATGACCGGCAGCACGGAGGCTGGCAGGAAGATAATGCAGCGGGCTTCGGCCCAAATGGGCAAGCTCATCCTAGAGCTCGGCGGGAAGGCTCCCCTCATCATATGGCGGGACGCCGACCTGGAGTGGGCCCTGAGATGCGCACTGTGGGCAAGGTACTGGAACTGCGGCCAGACCTGCATAAGCGCCGAGAGGATGTACCTGGACAGGGAGGTGAAGCCGAAGTTCATGTCGAAGTTCGTGGAGTTGACAAAGGGACTCAGGATAGGGGATCCTGTGTCAGCGGGGACGGACCTTGGTCCAATGGTGAGCGCCCGCGAGAGGGAGACGAGCGAGGAGTTCATAGAACTGGCCAGGAGCGAGGGGTCCTCCGTTGAGTCTGGCGGGTTACGCCCGCCCTCGATGCCCAAGGGATGGTACCTCGAGCCGACGATAATCGACGACGTCGGCCAGGACTCGCCGCTCGTGCAGAAGGAGATCTTCGGGCCAGTCGTACCGGTGCTAGAGGTCGAGTCCTTCGACCAGGCTATCGAACTGGCAAACGACTCCGAATACGGGCTGGCATCCTATGTTTTCACCCGAGACAACCGCAATGTGATGAAAGCGATGCATGAGATCAAGTTTGGTGAGACATACATCAACCAGGTGGGACCTGAGCAACTCCAGGGGGCGCACACAGGCTTCAGGATGTCTGGCCTCGGCGCCGAGGGCTCCCGGCATGGGCTGGAGCTTTATACCCAGATGAAGACGTGCTACGTAGACTGGAGCGACAAGCCTGCGCTGCCGTACCTGTTCCCCTATACCTGAGCCACCATGAAAGCGATAACGGTCACGCCAGGCACGCCAGGTTCGGTCTCGCTGAGGGACGTCCCAGACCCCACACCGAGGACTGGCCAGCTTCTGCTCAGGGTCCAGAAGGTAGGGATCTGCGGCACAGACATGGACATCGTAAACGGGTTCTATGGAGAAGCCCCGGCGGGGTCTCCCTACCTGATTCTTGGCCACGAATCGCTGTCCAGGGTGGAGCGCGCGGGGCCGGGCTGCGAAGGATTCAACGAAGGCGACCTGGTGGTGCCCACCGTCCGCCGAGGCTGCCCGGAGAACTGCCTTAACTGCAGGAGCGGGGAGTCTGACATGTGCCTCACCGGGCACTATGAGGAGCACGGGATCAAACGCCTCCATGGGTTCGCCAGTGAACTCGCCCTGAGCGACTCGCGGTACGTAGTCAAACTCCCCGAGTCCTTGTCGGAGGTGGGGATCCTACTTGAGCCGCTTACGATTGTGGAAAAGGGGGTGCAGCAGGCGTTCCGCATTCAGAACGCGCGGATGAAGTGGGAGCCGAGCACCGCTCTTGTCCTCGGCTCCGGGCCCGTGGGCCTTCTGGCGACCGCGCTTCTGAGGCAGATGGGTCTGGACGTGACCGCCGTCGCTCGGAAGCCCGCAGGCACCCCCAAGGCTAGGCTGGCGGCCTCCACCGGCGCGACCTACGTCGACGTCAGGGACGTACCGCTGTCTTCCATGGAAGGCAAGTTCGACATTGTCTTCGAAGCGACAGGCTCGACAGCAGTGGCCCTGGAGGCCCAGAACCTCTGCGACACCAACGGCGTGGTATCGTTCGTAGGAATCTACAAGTCACAGGCTGGGACCGAGGATGCTGGAAAGGTGTTCACCAACCTCGTACTGGGAAACCGCGTATACTTCGGGTCTGTCAACGCCAACATCTCTTACTTCAGTAAGGGAGCGACTGACCTGGTGAACATCAGGAAGAAGTGGGCCGGCTTTCTGGAGGGAATCCTGACGAACAAGGTCCCCCTGGATAAGGCGGAGTCTGCCTACGGGCCCAAGGGGGAAGGGGACGTCAAGACAATCCTCGAAATGGGATCAGGGTGACTGGCGAACTTCATGCCGCCTGGGTCCGGCAGGGTTGCTCGCAAAACACCAGTTGTCGGCCCGGTTCTACTGTGGTGAAACGTAAATACCAGTCGGTGGTGCGACCCCGAGAGCGGACACTTGCATAGACAGAAGCGCGAAGCAACCATTCCATCGCTGGCGGGCAATATCGAAGCAGGTTGCCGCGTCCCTGTACTGACTGCCGGGATAGGTCTCTAGACCGCGTCAGGGTGTCTCAACAAACGACAGAGAAAGAAGCGGCGCAGTGGGGGCGCGGGCAGAAGTCGTTCTCTTTGCCTTCGTCTGAAGAATACAAGCCGATCTCCGGGTATGGAATCATAGGGAACACAAGAACGGCGGCCCTGGTCGGATATGACGGTTCGATTGACTGGTGCTGCATGCCCAAGTTCAGCTCTCCGAGCATTTTTGCTGCCATCCTCGACAGAGGGAAGGGAGGTCGTTGGGCGATACAGCCGGCTGCAACCGCCACCTCGACCCAGTCATATCTGGAGGACACGAACATACTGAGGACCGAGTTCCGGACGGCGACCTCGAGAGTCATCTTGACCGATTTCATGCCCTGCTCCGTCACCCAGGAAGCTTGGTCTGCACCACCGGAGATCCACAGGACCGCGCAGTGCCTCAGCGGCACGATGAGGCTTAGGCTCGAATTCAAACCTGTCTTCAACTATGGCTACGTGACGCCCAAGTTCAAACCGACCGCGTTCGGTGTCAGGGTGAGGAGCAGGAAAGAGGAGGTCGTTCTGTCGAGCTCCGTCCCACTCCAGGTGTCAGAGTCAGGCGCGTCGGCGGAGTTCACCGTCTCCCAGGGAGAAAAGAAGGCATTCGTGCTGAGCTACGGCGAAGACGAGCCGCGGAAGGTGCAGGAATACCACACCGAAAGGCAGCGGGCAAAGTCCGAGGTGTTCTGGATGGACTGGGCGTCGATGCTGAGGTATAGGGGGAGGTGGAGAGACGCCGTGGTGAGGTCTGCCCTGACCCTGAAACTTCTCATCTACTCGCCGACCGGGGCCATGGTCGCCGCGCCGACCACCTCTCTTCCAGAGTCTGTGGGGAACGGAAGGAACTGGGACTACAGGTACTCATGGCTCCGCGACTCCGCCAGCGCCCTCTGGGCCTTCCACAACATCGGCTACAAGAGCGAAAGCGAAGCGTACCTGCGCTGGCTGATAGACAACAATCCCTCACTGGACATGGACCTCAGGCTGATGTATGACATCGATGGGGGGAGCGACATGAAGGAGAGGGTCCTTGACCAGCTCGAGGGTTACAAAAAATCCCGCCCCGTAAGGGTGGGCAACCAGGCTGTCAACCAGGTACAGTATGACGCCTATGGGTACATGCTCGACGCCCTCTACTTCTCGTCCAGGCACGGCCGCCAGGTGGACGACGAGATGTACTTCAGGTTCGTAAAACCTCTTGCAGACTTCATCGTAGAGCACTGGTCCGAGCCTGGGAACGGGATCTGGGAGATTAGGGACGGACAGCAACACTATGTCTACACCAAGGCGTGGTGCTACGCGGGCCTGCAGAGGGCGGTGAAGATAGCCGAGGCAACGGGCCACGACGACGAGATACCGTCATGGAAGGCGGTCATGAGGCAGATCAAGGAGGAGGTCATCCGCGAAGGATGGAACGCGGAGAAGAACTCTTTTGTCTTGTACTACGGGTCGGAACACTTGGACGCCGCGACCCTGATGCTCCCGCTCATAGGCTTCCTGCCTGTCAACGACGAGAAGATGCGGGGGACAATCGAAGCTGTCAGAAGGGAACTGTCAGAGGGGGCGCTCGTCTACAGGTACAAGGCGGATGACGGCCTCAAAGGGGAGGAGGGCGCCTTCCTCCTGTGCGGTTTCTGGCTCGTAGCCTGCCTTGCTCGGCTCGGCAGGGTCGAAGAGGCAACGAAGAACTTCGAAGAGCTATTGACCCACGCGAACCACCTCGGTCTGTATCCTGAGGAGGTCGCCCCCAAGTCTGGAGAGGCGCTTGGCAACTTCCCACAGGCGTTCAGCCACATGGGGCTGATACTCGCTGCCAAGGAGCTGGAAGACGCCATCCTGAGGACCGAGAAGCCTCCGGAGTAATCGCGCATCAGCGGTATCCTGCGGCCGTCTCTTCTAGCACAGCTCTTACGTCCTTGGATGCGTCACCCACGAGGCACCTTCTCACCGTCACCGCCCCGTTATCACCGAGATGCTCGCCACCTGACCCAATGGCCCGGAGCGCCCCCTCGGCAAGCCCTTCATCGTCGCCAGGCTTGAAGGTGTACCCGTTCGACCCTCCGATCACCAGCTCCGACACCCCCGCCCCCTCGCTTACCACCGCCGGCTTCTTGTTGATCCAGCCTTCAAGGACCGTGATGCCGAACCCTTCGATTCTGGAGGGCAGCAATACTGCCGAGGCCAGGGAGTAGGCCGCCCTGACTTCCTCCGCGGATGCGTATCCCAAGAATACGGTCTTGTCGCTGATTTTGAGCCTCTTGGCCGTCTTGATGAGGTGCTCCTTCCAGAGCGCCCCCTTGTCCCTCCCCAACCCGCCGGCGCTGCTCGAGGAGAAGCTCCCATTGCCGATCAGCAGAAGCCTGACCTTGGCCCTGTTCTTCATCCTGGCAAGTGCTCGGATGGCGACGTCCTGGGACTTGATAGGGTCCATCCGTGCGACAGTTAGAAGGAGCTTCTCCCCTGGCTTCAGACCAATCCTCTCACTCAGTGCCGCCTTCGCCGCGGAGGAGGGCGCCTTCCACTCCGTCTCGTCTATGTATGGATAGAGCTGGTGAGCGTGTCCTCGGTAACCTGTCTTTACCAGCCCCTCAAGGTCCTTCTTCGTGCTGACTATGACCGAGTCAAAGCCCTCGAGCGCCCTCCGTACAAATCCCCCCAGGTGCCCGAGGTTCTCAGGCCTGAAGGGGACGTGCCACCGAAGCACTGCAGGTGCGGAGATCCCGATTAGCTGCCCCGTCTGTATGAGCTGGAAGTCATGGATGTAGAAGATGTCGACATCTCCGACGTAGTGGAATATCTTCTCGGTGTTGGCCCAGTTGTAATGTACATACCCGAGGTATTCGTTCCTGTTGAATGGCCGGTCCCCAAGCCCATGTATGGT
>JAFLZH010000003.1:116174-128394 GCA_029785615.1 Nitrososphaerota archaeon | reverse complement strand
CTGCTCAACCTCGACCTCTACTTCCAGACCATGCCGAGCCAGTCCATCATAGTCAAGCTCGGGCGGCTCTTCCTGGGCGCCCCCGGGGAAAGGGTTTAGTTCAACGCGTGCCCGAAGGGGCCGATGCGCTACACCCTCGCCTACGACTCTGACTGCGGGCCCTGCACCGCGTTCAGGCGAGCCGTCGGCTTCATGGACCCCAGGCACAGGGTGCGCTTCGTCGGGCTGGCCGAGGCGGAGGGCGCAGGCGTGCTCGACGGCATCCCTCCGAGGAGCAGGCGCAGGTCGTTCCACATGATATCTGACGAAGGCGTCTGTGCCAGCGGCGCCGACGCCCTCCCCGCGCTGGCATCGCAGCTCCCAGGCGGCGCCCTGATCTCCAGGGCGATGAGGTCGAGCAGGGCAGTCCGCGGAGTAGCCGGCTTCGCCTACGACGCCCTCGCCCGCCTCCACGCCGCCGGAAGCTGCGGCCGGGACTGAAGCCAAAGCTGGTTTCGCCCGCCGACCCCGGGTCCCGGGCCCTGAGGAGGCTGACCGGTGAAGACGCGGTGGAGGACGACACTGATATCGAGGTCGATATCGAGCTAGATAGCCCCCGCCGCCGCAAGAAGGTCAAACGAATTGACCTATTTGCGCGCCGAAATTCACACTTTCCACTATAACCCGCCCGCTGGTAAATCACCAGCATGCGTGCAGAAGCACTGGGGAAGCTTGTGGACAAGCCCGTAAAGGACACCTACGGGAGGTACGTCGGTTTCGTCGTCGGATTTTCCGTCGACACCTCCGGGGAACTGAAGTCGGTCGGGGTCGACCAGGGGAACGGCGACTTCACCGAGTATCCTAGCCAGAGGATAGTGTCGACGTCGGAGGGGTTCGTGCTGATACCCGCGTGGAGGGTGGAGAGCGACGCCCTTGGCAAGGAGATCGAGGGCGTGAAGAGGAGGGCCAAGGCGCTCCAGGACCTCGCCCGCGAAGGGGAGATCCCGCGGACGCTCTTCGAGGAGAGCATGACGAAGTACTCTGACGACGCGTCCAAGATACAGGACTCGTACAAGTCTCTGGCTGAGTCGATGGCCGTGAGGATCGGCGAGCTGGAGGGGCAGAGGGAGACACTCGACAGGTTCCTGGTGGACATCAAGGTCCAGTTCAGGGCGGGGGAGATCGACGAGGCCGCCTTCAAGGTCGCCGCCGAGTCCTGCCAGGCCATGCAGAGGAGGAACTCCCAGGAGATGGAAGACCTCTCTAGGATGCTGAAGACTGCCACCGAGCCGCTTTCGCAGCAGCAGGAGAAGAGGGAAGAGAAGCAGCAGCAGAAGCAGGTGGCTCAGGCACCGGTGCAGAAGGCAGTCCAGGCAACGGCCGAGTAGGCCGTCCCGCTCACCTGTAGGGATAGCCCCTTGCAATCAGTGGTGGAGGCGCCGGACGGTTGAGGGCAGGTACCCTGACGCAGCGGGGAGGCCCCATCGCGCGCAGTCTCAGGATAACCGGTTCAACCCACCTGATGGTCGCCACGTTCTCGGCTGCGGTGGCGCTCAACGGCGCAGCGGCGGCCCAGGCGCTCGGAGTCGCGGGGCTGGTCGTCGCCGTGGCGGTGGTGTTCGCGTCCCTGGCGGTCTGCTCGGCCGCGATATCGATCGACATACTCAGGAGGTCCGGGAAGACGGTGTCCGACCTGCGCTCCATAGGCGCCACCAGCTCGAGCATCTCTTCGGCTATATTCGGCTCCGTGCTGGCCTACGGCGCCCTCGGGTCCGCCGTGGGGGCGGTCGTCGGGGCAGCGCTCGGCTCTGTCCTCGCCGGCCCTGGGCTCGCCCTGTCAACCGTGTACGGCGTGGTAGCTGTGGTCGTAGCATCGTCCGCGGCGCTGGCCATCGGGACCTACACCGGAGGAAGGGCGACTTGGCGCAGTTAGCAGAGCTAAGGCCTGAGCGGACGACGACGACGAACGACAGGTTCTCGGTCGAAGTAAGGCACGTCGCCAAGTCTTATGGCGAGAGGGAGGTGTACACCGACCTGCACTTCCAGCTGCTCCGGGGGACGTTCGTCGCCCTGGCCGGCCCCATAGGGAGCGGGAAGACGACGCTGATCAACATGTTCGCAGGCATCGAGAGGCCGACCTCCGGGTCGATCACAGTCATGGGGAAGGACCTGGGCGCCATGGACGACGACGAGCTGGCTGCGTTCAGGGCCCAGACCATCGGGCTGGTCCCCCAGTCGCAGACGCTCATCCCCGAGCTGACCACCTACGAGAACGTGGAGCTCCCCCTCCGCTTCCTCAAAGTCGACAAGGACACGAGGAGGAAGAGGACAGAGGCGGCCATGGAGAAGATCGGGGTGAGGGAGGACGCAAAGAAGACCGTGGGGACGATGAGCGTCGGGGAGAAGCAGATGGTGTCTTTCGCCAGGGCGCTGGTCAACGACCCGCCGATACTCTTGTTGGACGAGCCGACCGAAGCGCTGGACCCCCTGATGGCCGAGGTGGTGCTTGGGATACTGAGGGGGGACAACATGACAGACGGGAGGACAATGTTCGTGACCACCCACGACAAGAGGATAACCGACCTCGCCCGCAGGACGCTGAGGGTCGGCAAGAAGATCCCATAGGGCCCAGACCGCGGCCCCGGCAGGAAGACGTCAATGACCGGTCGCGGTCCCTCAGGACCCAGTTTCGGAGACCAAGAGCCCGTCCAATGCCCCGATGGTCGCGTCCGTCGCGGTCATGGTCATCCTAGTGGGAGGGTTCGAATCCTACTACGCGAGCGCTTCGGGGGCCGAGCCGGCCCTGAGGCCGACGGTCTCGTCCCAGGCCAGCGCGATCCAATCGCAGGGTCGGCAACCCAGGGGGCGGGGCCCTCCAGTCGCTCATCCTGCTGGCGCCGAGCAGCTCGACCAGCATCCTGTACTTCGTCATCCCCATAGTCCCCGGGACAGAGAATTCCCTCGCTCTGCTGACCACCAACTCGACAGACGGGACGGCGACGGTCAGCGCGACTTACTACTACTGAGCCCTAAGTCCTGAGCCCGACTTCGGTCAGGCCCGCGAAGAGAAAGCCCCCCTTGATTTTGATAACCGGAAATGTCCGGGTCCGATTTTACGGACCGTCTCCGTCCTTATTCAGGCGGCGGGCTGTTCTGATTGCCCCACTGGACGGAATACCGGTAGGGGGCCGTGGATATAAATTTAATCTATATCGGAACCATAGATGACCGCGGAGTATGGTCGCCGGGCATGGGCCGGCTACATCGAGTTTGATATCAACGTAGATTGTCCCTATCCGGGCCTCCTCTGGGCCCTGCGCCCCTGCAAGCCCGCCAGCCTGACCCAGCGGATGCGCAGGGTCGCGGGGATGAGCAGCCCTGACGCCGGAGCGCCAGACAGGCTCAGGGCTGAGGTCGTGCGGAGAGCGCCCGAATCCCAGACGGAGCCCTACGACGACCGGCATTTGTCAGCCCTGGAAGGCATGGTGTCTGCGGCCGCGAAATGCGTCTCCGCGGACGTGCCGCAGTCGGACGGAGGCGCGGCGACCAGGGGGTTTGGGCGTCCGGCATCCGGTTCGCAGCTCCCGCCTCCGCCCGCGAGGAGGGCGAGCCTCAGGACAAGGCCCCATGGCCGACACGACCCGTCCAGGGTCCGCCGGGCAGCAGGTCAGGAGGGCGCTCCGCCATCGCGACAGCTGGAGTCGTCGAGCCCAGAACTAGCGAACCCCGGCCGGTCTAGGCGCCCCGATTGGCGACCCAGTCCCTGAGTATCTCCTCGACCAGGCTGCTCCTGTTCGACTTTAGCCTCCCCCGCTCTATCTCCCTCGACTGCATCCCCCTCAGGGCATTGTCCAAGTCCCTGAGGACGTCCCTGTCCACGGTCACCGAGATCGCCGTCTTCTTTGCCATCTTGTGCTCAATCATGTTATGATGTGATTTAGAATTCGAACTGTAAAGGGATGGTGTCACAGCTCAACAAAGTAGTACCCGGGGCATGGTTTTGTTCGGGGGGCGCCGACCCCCCTCCGGCCACCCGTCTCGCCCGGCCCCGGCCGCCCCGACGACCAAGACGGCAGGGCGACCCCTGTCCGCGGCGTCCAGGAGGCGGACCTCCAGGTGGTGCAATTTAGAGCCAATATTTCTTTGGGAAAGCACCCCCATGCTGTGAGTCTTTGCACCACGCTTAAGTAGAACTCGCCAAACGTGGCCGACCGTGGAGGGCGTCAACACGTGGGTCAAAGGCCAAAGATGCCCAAAGTGCGGCGGGCAGAGGGGGAAGGTCATAGCGTACAATCTGGTGACGAGGAAGAGCCCGTATGGGGCATACCGGTACCACAGGTTCACCCACCGGGTCGAGCTGAAGGAAAGGCGCGAGATAGCGTCTGGGCCCCGGAAGGGGTTCCGCTACTTCGCAAAGAAGCGGAAGTACTGCTATCTTCCTGTCGGCGCTGTGCGTGTGACGAAGGCCCCGAGGCCTGCTCAGAAGAAGGGGCGGGCCAGGGCGGCGCCCGGAGCATGACCGGGAAGGCCGGGCGTGTCGGGGCCCGGGCGGGAGGGAGCGGGGCGGGGACGGCTCGGACGCGTTCCCCGCGGGCGGGCTACGCGGCCCCCTCACACCGTGTTCGCGGCCAGCGGTATCCTCCTTCCAACCCACTGGAAGAGGAGTATCGCAGGGACGCACGGTATCGCTAGTATGAGCCACTCCGCCAGGGGGCTGGCCACGTACGCGAGGACCAGGCCCCCCAGGAGCGGGGAGATGCTCCCCCCGATGCCGTTGAACATGCCGAAGACGCCGTTGTAGTTCCCTATCTCAGTCGCAGGGGCGACGTTGGACGCCAGGGTCATGGAGGGGATCGCCCCGAGGTTCTCCCCTATCGTCAGGAGGACGACGAAGGTGAACACGGCCACGAGCGCACCCCCGGCCACCAGGCTGATCCCTCCGAGGGCGACGAAGGAGGCCCCCATGAGGACGACCGCGAGGACGGCAGAGTAGGTGTGCTTCCTCCCTGTCATCAACTTGGTCGTCGGCATCTGGCCGAAGATGACTATGACGCCGTTGAGCGCGAGGGCGAGCCCGAGGATCCCGGTCGGCACGAAGAGGATGGTGTTGGAGTAAAGGACGAACGTCGTCCCCCAGTTCCCATAGATCAGCCCCGAGAAGACCGAGGCGAAGCAGAGGACGAGGAAGGTCCTGTCCGCCGCCAGTATCCTGAGGCTGGCTCGGAAGGATCCGGGCCTCGACGCCGGGCGAGGCGCCTCGGCGAGGGACGCCCCCCTGGAGCGGGCCGCGTCGTAGGGGGAAGGGTCGAGCATGATGAGGATGAAGACCACCCCGCCGACGAGGATCCCCGTGGTCACGAGGGCGGTCTCAGGGTATCCGATGAACCCGATCAGCACCCCGCCCGCCGCCACCCCCAAGGTGAAGCCGACGTTGAACCCTATCCTGACCCAGGTGTAGGCCATCGTCCTGTCCTTCACGTCGGTCAGGTCTGCGACGTACGCCTGGATCGCAGGCTGCGCTATCGAGCCCGCGACCCCGGCCATGGCCCCTCCGAAGAGGATCCCTGCGACGAGTTCGAACCGCATGCTCACGGCGATCAGGAAGACCGAAGCTGCCTCCCCGGTGAGCCCAGCGATGAAGACCCTCCGTCTCCCCGCCCTGTCGGTTATCAGCCCCCCGAAGGGCGTGACGGCGAGCGGGAGGACGGCCACGAGGACAAGGAGGGCGCCGATCTCCGCGTACCCCAGGCCGGCCACGTTCTTGAGGTAGAGCGAGAGGAACGGGTACACCATCGCTGCGCCGAGGAGCCGCACCGCGGATGCGACCCCGAGGAGGCGCACGTTCTTGTTCAAGCTGCCGCCGGAGCTGGGACTGATGTTTATAGTTGGCTCACGACGTGTGACCACAGGGGAGGCGGGGACGGACCGGGAGCGCCTGCACCCCGAGCAAACGAAGCGTCCGAAGCGAAAACGCGCAGCAAACGCCCCCCCTCGAGCTTGATATCGACGTAGACATCAAGCGGAACCGCTAAGGAGGCAGGGGCTCAGGGCCCTGCCATGATCGGCGTCGAATGCGGGGAGATGACAGTCGACGAGCAGATAGCCCTCGCCTCGGCGATCTCGGACGGCCTCGCCGGGAAGGCGGTCGCCCTGATCAACGGGACCAGGATCGTGCTCGACGCGCTGTCAGGGGAGCCGTCCCCGGACGAAGTGATGGAGATCGTGAAGGGCTTCGCGTCGAGGCGCAAGGACTCCGCGGAGTGGTCGGTGGAGGCGTCGGAGGGCTCGATAGTGGTGCACTCCTCCGACCCTCTCTCGAGGTCCAGGGGGCGGAAGGACACGGGCCAGCTGCTCCCTGACAACCTGTTCAAGTGCCCCTTCTGCCCCTTCGTCACCCCCTACGAAGAGCTCTACGTGGTGCACTACAGGTCCCACGGGTTCGCCTGAGCCTCCGGGGGCTCAGTAGGTCTGGAAGTTCCTGGTCCTGAAGGCGCCTATGACCAGCGCGACCCCTGCTATGATGAGGAGCTCAGGGAGGAACGGCACAGCCTCGCCGAAGAAGAGCTGGAAGGCGTTGGCTATCACTAGTATCAACCCCAGCCCTATGGTCAGGATGCTGAGTCTCAGCCTCAGGACCGACCTGGTCAGGTTCATCACCAGGAGGAGGGCCCCCGTCCCGAAGGCGAAGAGGGGGGAGTTGACCGTGGCGAACAGGTCCCCCCGAAGCCAGGCGGCCACTATGCCGAACCAGATCAGGAACAGGCCCCAGAAGATGTTCGTCAGAGTACCGTTTTGCACTGAACTTCCGGTCAGCCTACTCCCCCGCGGCTTTATGAACAGTGCACGGGAAGCTACGGTGCGGTCCAGGGCCCGCCGGGAGCAGGAGCGGAGCGTCCGGGGCTCGCAGGGCCAGGGCCGCGGACGGCCTCGGCGTGAAAGAACGTTTTAAGCCGCGTGAAAGAGGACCCGCCACCGTTCCATGTCTAGCTGGCTACTCGGCATCGTCCTAGGCATAGTGCAAGGGGTGAGCGAATGGCTCCCCGTGAGCAGCAAGACCCAGGTGATAATCGCGTCGACCTACCTCTTCGGCCTGAACTTCAACGAGGCCTACGCCCTCGGGCTCTTCCTCGAGGCGGGGACGTTCATAGCGGCGGCCTACTACTTCAGGCACGAAGTGTGGAAGGTCCTCCTCGCCCTCGTGGGGAAGGGGGACGAAGAGGGGAGGATGCTCCTGAAGTTCCTGCTGGTCGTGACCGTGTTCACCGGCCTCGTGGGGGTCGCCCTCTACGCGACGGTCCAGTCGGTGTCGGGGCCCGCCCTGGGGCTCCCCATGATAATCCTGGGCTGCATACTGATAGGGGACGGCCTGCTGATCACCTACGCCAAGGGGAGGTACGTCCCGACCAAGGGGCTGCGCGACCTCTCGCTGAAGGAGCTGGTCCTGTTGGGGGTCGTCCAGGGGGTGTCCGCCCTCCCCGGCGTGAGCAGGTCGGGGATAACGGTGTCCGCGATGCTGCTTCTCGGGATCAACCCGAAGGACGCGTTCAAGCTCTCCTTCCTGGCCCTGATACCCGCGTCCATCGGAGCGGCCGGGGTCACGGTCCTCTTCTCCGGCGTCTCGGTGACAGGTGCCATAGTCAGCATAACCCCTCAGGTGATAGTCCTCGCGGTTCTGGTGAGCGTCGTGATAGGTGTCGCTTTCATCGGCCTCCTGCTCAGGGTCGCGGGGAGCCGGAGGATCGCGCTCCTGACCTTCGCCCTGGGCGCCCTGGCCCTCGCGAGCGGCATCGTCAGCATATTGACAGGCGTCAGCGGATAACCCGGGCCGTGTTAGGATAAGCCGCGGCCGGCCCGTCCACGGGCGGGGCGTTATCTTAACGGCGGAAACGTGCCCCCGGCGGCGCCCCGGGCCGAAGACGCCCGGAGGGCAGCAACGCATATAATCACTGACCGTCGGCGACTTCAAGGGGCGCGCCATGGCGATAAAGATGCTGACTCTGGAGGACCTCGAGCTCGGAGGGAAGCGCGTCTTCCTGCGCGTCGACATCAACACCCCCATCCACCCCGAGACCGGGGCCCTGATGGAGAGGGCCAGGCTCGAGGAGGCGGCTATGACGGTGAGGGACCTGCCGAAGTCCAGGGTCGTGGTGGCATCCCACCAGGGGCGTGTCGGGAGGCCCGACTACACCAGCCTCGAGGCGCACGCCAAGGCGCTCGGCGAGATACTCGGGAGGGAGGTGGCCTTCGTCCCCGACGTGTTCGGTCCCGAGGCGCTGTCCCAGATCGACTCCCTCCAGGACGGGGAGGTGCTCATGCTAGACAACCTGAGGTTCACCGCCGAGGAGAACCAGGAGTACAAGCCGGACGAGGCTGAGAAGAGCCACCTGATCAGGAGGCTCGGCGGCCACGTGGACGCCTGCGTCCTCGACGCCTTCTCCACGGCCCACAGGGCCTCCCCCACCATCATCGGGTTCGCCGGCCTGGTCCCCACCTGCGCTGGGAGGACCGTAGGGAGGGAGCTGAGGATGCTTGACAGGATAGCCACGGTGGAGAAGGGCCCCTACGTCACCGTCCTGGGGGGCGCGAAGGTGAACGACCGCCTAGAGGCCATAGACGCGCTGATCGCCAACGGCAGGGCGGACAGCGTCCTCCTCTCCGGGGTGGTGGGGCTCGTGTTCCTGAAGGCAGCGGGGAAGCTCAGGGGGGACATCGGCGTGGACAAGGAGCAGGCGTTCGTGGTCAGGGCGAGGAGGCTGATGGACGACGACCCCGACCGCTTCGTCCTCCCGCTGGACGTGGCGGTCAAGGCCGAGGGGGGGCGGAAGGAGGTCGAGCCGTCGCAGATCGCTTCCGCGGCCCAGGTCCTCGACATAGGGTCGAAGTCCGTCGACCGGTTCTCGCGCTACATCAAAGGCGCCGGGACCGTCTTCATGAGCGGGCCCGCGGGGGCCTTCGAGTGGGAGGAGTTCAGCCTGGGGACCGAAGGCCTCCTGAGGGCCATGGCGTCGTCGCTGGGCACCACCATAATCAGCGGCGGGCACCTCTCCACCGCCCTCCGCAAGTACGGCATCAACGACCAGATCGACCACGTCAGCACCGCCGGGGGGGCCCTGGTCCAGTATCTGGCGGGGAAGCGGCTCCCGCTCATCGACGCCCTGGAGAGGGCCGCCGAGAGGTGGGGGCGGAGCCAGCACGAACCGCTTAAACAGCAGGAGGCCGCCTAGGGGGCCATGATCAGGGTCGGGGTGAACGGCTACGGGACCATAGGGCGGCGGGTCGCCGACGCGGTGAGGAAGCAGAAGGACATGGAGCTCGTCGGCGTGACGGCGGGGCACCCGCACTACAAGTACGCCGTGGCCGACGGCAAGGGGATACCCATCTACGCCCTGGACATGAAGAGCCTGGAGGCGTTCAACAAGGAGGGGTACAGCCTGAGGGGGACCCTCAACGACCTCCTCCAGCGGGTGGACGTCGTGGTCGATGGCGCCCCCGAGGACATCGGGGCTGCCAACAAGGCCGCCTACTCCCAGGCCGGGGTCAAGGCCGTCTTCCAGGGGGGCGAGGAGCACGGGCTGACCGGGACCTCCTTCGTGGCCCAGTGCAACTTCGAGCAGGCCGCGAAGAAGCAGGCGGTCAGGGTCGTCTCCTGCAACACCACGGGGCTCTGCCGGACCATCGGCGCTGTCGACAAGGGCCCGGGGGTGACGAGGGCGAGGGCGGTCCTGGCTCGAAGGGCCACGGACCCTGACGACGTGAAGAAGGGGCCCATCGACGCCGTGGTCCTGGACCCGACCACCCTGCCGTCGCACCACGGCCCTGACGTACAGACCGTCCTCCCCGGGCTGGAGATAGTCACCATGGCGTTCAAGGTCCCGACCACCCACATGCACCTGCACAGCGTCATACTGAGCCTGAAGCAGAAGGGGTCGAAGGAAGACGTGGTGAAGGCCCTTGAGCGGGCCCCTAGGATGAACATGGTGGAAGGCAGGGCGGGGTTCAAATCCACGGCCAACGTCATGGACTGGGCGAGAGAGAAGGG
Organism: Nitrososphaerota archaeon; assembly: GCA_029785615.1. Classification (GTDB taxonomy): domain Archaea; phylum Thermoproteota; class Nitrososphaeria; order Nitrososphaerales; family Gagatemarchaeaceae; genus UBA183. Next base: position 118,376 of record JAFLZH010000003.1, on the reverse strand, counting down.
GAGGGACAGGAACGACGTCTACGAGACCACGGTCTGGAAGGACTCGGTCACGGTGGTGGACGGCGAGGCGTACTTCTTCATGGGGGTTCACCAGGAGGCCATAGTCGTACCGGAGAACATCGACGCAGTCAGGGCCATGGTCGGCGGGTACACCCGCGAAGAGTCGATGAAGCTCACCGACGAGTCACTGGGGATAGAGCACAGGTAGGGAAACCCCGGACCCGGCGGGTAACGGCCGTGGCTACGCCGCGTCCCTCGTCTACTACACCTACAGCTGCCCCAGCGGAGGGACCCTGAGAGGGACCGTGTGGGAGACGTCCTGCGCAGCGACTTACTTTGGGCCGGAGACCACCAGCCTCGGCTCCATGGGCTACTGCCCGTCGGGGAGCCAGTATTCCTGCACCCCATACTCTGTGACGAAGAATCTGCCCGTGATTAGCACAATCGCTTACGAGACGATTTCCACGCAGGGCTCGACATGGCTGGTGGGCGGCTAGTCCAAGCGGCTGACCAAGTCCTTTCAGCTGGAAACCCAATTCAACCGAGATTCAAGACGAATGTGAACATCAAGGAAAGCCGGAACTTCCAGGTGAGGAAATCGGTCGGGGACTTCCTCTCCCTCGGCGGGCTCGTTCACCGACGGATGACCCAGATCAGCGTTGCGAATGCCGCGAGACCGAGACCGTTCAGGGTAAGCATGGGAAGAGCCACATCTGCCGAATAGTTCTGGGCGAGCTGGAAGTAGAAGAAGACAGCGAGCAGGTTTTGAATTAGGAATATTGCGGTGAAGAGGGTAAGGCCCACTGAGAAACTGGAGGCCACGCTCTTGGCTTTGCCGTAGTAGAAGACGAACGCCCACAGCATCAGAACCGCGCTCGCGATGGCGACAACCATGTCAATCGTCCAGATGGAAACGAAAGGCGGCATGGCTATCTCTTCCCTCCCTCCTCGAAGGATGCGGCTGAAGGACCCTCCTTCGCGACCCTCTCCAACAAGTCTCTGCGCGCAACGCACACAGGCGAGGGGAAGTACATAAGGCCATACTTCGGGCCTTCGGCCTTCACGAGCCCGTTCTTGAGCAGAACTTCCAGGTGAAAGGTGACGGTGCGGTAGTTGACGCGCAGTGCGTCCGAAAGCTGATTGGCGTTCATCGGCCTCTCACAGAGAAGCTGAAGGATTTTAGCGCGCATCGCCCCGCCCTTTGACCCGACCACGATCCACCAAAACATATGGTCCGGTGACTCGAATGACAACCCCCGCCGCCGTCGCCTTGCGACGGGGTAGCTGATTTGTGCGTATCGTCATGGTTCGTTCCCTGATGAAGGACGGCCACGAAAAAATAGGGGGTGGCGGGGTCCGCCCCGCCATTTCCTTTGGTTCATGCAGTCACGCTGCTGGATGTCGGGACGATCCCGGCTGAGACCCTGCCGGGATTCCCTGGTATGCCCCAGTACTCCTGCGAGAGGCGCCACGAGCTGCCCGAGCTCGTGTAGACGAGCACATACGGGAGCTTCAGGGTGGCCTTGCCTCCTCCCAGGACGTACCAGACGTCCGCCTTCACGGTCGCGGTGTTCCCACTGACGCTGACTGTGAAGTTGTACAGGGAGTAGTATGCCGTGGGGTTCGCCTTGAAGAACTTGGTCCAGGTGCCCTGCACCGCGCTCGTTCCTGTGTAGGTGCCGTTCAGCGGGCTGGACGGCGCTACGACCCAGTAAAGGGTGGGGCTGGAGGAGTATTGGGACATCGTGGCGGTAAGGTTCTCGCTCCCTATCGCAGCGAAGTGCGCGTAGGCCAGTTGGGTCACCTCGGACTGCGAGAGCTGCGCTTGGAGAGACGAAATTGTAGACTGATCGCTCGAGACGGCGGACTGGTTGCTCGACATGGAGGATAGGGAGTATGCCCCTGTACCCACCAGGAGGATGACGAGGATGGCGGTTGTGGCAATGAATGCGTTTCGAGATATTGTCTTGTTCGTTGGCTTTGTGTTCACAAGACCTCCCCTCGGCCCTTTGTTATTACGGGTGTTTCAAGATAACATGCAGATTTCCTGCAAAACTGCGGCCTGTGCCCCGGCAAAGCCGTCCGCGTCCCGAAGTTCTCCGAGCCAAAGCGCACTCGACGGGCGGGAATGAACTCGATTCCCCGATTCCTAGAAAGAGGCAGCAACTTTAGGCTGGGTTGAAATTTGCGCCCCCCCGCAGG
>JAFLZH010000003.1:0-115718 GCA_029785615.1 Nitrososphaerota archaeon | reverse complement strand
TCATCTACAATCTCCTTTGCACGCCGTTCAGCAATCATCTCCACAGCCTCTTCTATCTTGGATAATTTGATTAGCTCTCCAAATGTCATTGACTTGTTCTCCGCAACCATAGTTTCCGGGCGTGCCAAGAAGACGCTAACTAGTGTAGTGTCTCTAACAGATCTAGCATTATCCTGATGGACGTGTTACTTGGCCTGCAGCTGTCGTAGCTTCGCGACCTTCCTCAGAATCTCATTCGCGTTGACGGTCCATACGAACGGGCGAGGATTCTTCTGATACTCCGCGACGAACTCGGTTATTGCCTTCGTGAGCTCCCTAACGTTCCTGAACGAGTTCCTCCTGATCTGCTTCTTCGTCAGGATGCCCAGCCACGCCTCGACCATGTTGAGCCACGAGGCATCGGTGGGAGTGAAGTGAAGCTTGTAGCGAGGATGTCTCGCGAACCATCTCTCCACATCCGGCTGGGTGTGGGTTCCGTAGTTGTCCAAGACCATGTGCACATCGAGCTCTCTGGGGACGCTCTCCTCTATCCTGCGAAGGAAGATGAGGAACTCCTGATGGCGGTGCCTGTGGTGGAACTCCGCCATGACCGTTCCATTGAGTATGTTGAGTGCGGCAAAGAGGTCAACCGTCCCGTTCCTCTCATACTCCCAGGAGAGGGGCGTAGGCACGCCGGGGCGGAGAGGGAGGACGGTCTGGCTCCTGTCCAGCGCCTGTATCCCCGTCTTCTCGTCGACGCAGACCACCACGGCCTTATCTGGAGGGTTCATGTACAGACCGACCACGTCAGTGACCCTCTCGTTGAACCTCGGGTCCCTGCTCAGCTTGAAGGAGCGTTCCCGATGAGGTTGGATCCTGTGGCTCCTCCAGACCCTGCTGACAGTAGCGCGGCTCACGCCCACCTCCCTGGCCAGGGTGCGCGTGCTCCAATGTGTGGCCCCTCTCGGCTTGGTCTGGAGGGTAGTCTGGATTATCTCGTCGATCTTCTTCTTGCTTAGCCGCGGCTTCCTTCCTGCGCGGGGAGCGTCCCTCTCTATCCCTTCGCATCGCTGAGAGGCGAAGCGACTTCGCCAGAGCGATACCGTGTGTTGGTTGGTCTTGAGTCCTCTGGCAATCCGTCTGTTCTCCCATCCTCTGGCTGCGAGGAGAGCGATCCTCGAACGAAGGACCAGCCTCTGAGGCGTGGAGCGGCCGTGAGACCACCTCGTGAGCTGGCTTCGCTCCTCAGCATTCAATTCCACAAGAGGAGCTATCCTCATGCAGTAGGGCTTGGAGGGGTTTGTATATAATAATGCTAGCTAATTAAGAGACGCTACACTAGTACTATTCCCGCCACTCTGAGAGCCATCGATTGCGACGACTTCAACGTATACTGCCTTGACATTACTCGTCTTTCCAATCTGAATCCATGAAGGAGTGTTTGTGGAAGATGGCTTCAAGTGATACGGATTGTCTGTGAAGGCGTACCATGTCGAGCCATCTGCTGAGTAGTATACGTCAATTGTGCTGTAGTACGCGCCGTTACCATTGTTGTAGGAATAGCCGTCTATCCAGAGTGTCGCGCCTGTAGTAATCTGAGTCCCGAACGTGAGGACGGCATACGACGAATCTCCACTGTTTGCTGCATGGAGGTTTGCTGAATTGCCATCCGGACCGCCTGGAATGTAACCAACATTGGAGACAGACCCGCTCCCCGTGAACCCGTCTGAGGTCACAGCATAAGCGCAAGTTCCTTCGGTGGTGAACCATGGTTCGGAGTGGCCGTAGCTCGGAGAGTTCGTCCAAGTACTCAAACCGGAGTAGGATGAGGTGGCACAGGCACTACCATAAGGCGATACCCCAGTGAGGCTGGAGGATCCTGTCGCGATATACACGATCGAACCGCTCGGTGTAGTTAGGAAAGAGTTCTCGTAAGTCAGACTTCCGATTGAACAACCTTCGCATTGCGCTTCCGCCATAGTCTGGAACTCGTTGTATGACCAGTCGCTCGTGCCCGTCACCGTCGTATAGGTAAGCGCGCCGTTAGTCAAATCGTCAACTTGGAAACCATGTATTCCCTCCTGAGATGTAGATAGATAATGCGACGTGGTCTCCTACACTTGATGATGAAGGATTCGACATTAGGTTAATCAAGCAAGAGTTATTGTACACATTAGTAGAATCCGGCGAAGTTCCCGGAGTAATCGACAATCCAAAGTATCCCGGAAATCCTTCTGAGCCTTCCCAAGACCTCGTACTTGTCCATTCGCGAAGGAGAGTCAAAAAAGAGGAAACTGGTTCGGTAACCGAACAGAGTCGGGCCCACGCCGAGTCTCCAGCCTCTGACGATGCCCCTATCATGCAACCATCTCACCCCGTTCCTGACTGTGTCTTCCGTGGTGTCGAGTTTCTTCGCAATCGAAACGTATGACTTCTTGATGTCGGGCTGGAGACACCTATTGGGCACGTCGGTGATGAGCTCCCGGAGTATGCCTGTGTCCAACAGGTCCAATTACGGCGCCGACATTGGCTTCACTGGGTCTGGATATAAGGCAAGTCAACACGCGCTGATTTCAATGGCGGTCTAATCGCAAAGCACGGTAGCTTACAATCTGTGTCCTCTGGAAAGGATCAACCCACAAAGTTCTACATGGACGCAGCAACAACCATGAACACGACTGCAGCAATAAGGAGCAAGAGTCCAATTGTTGACGAAATCTTCAGTGTGCGTGCCAATTTCAGCATCTCTTGAGGGGGTTGGCCAGGAGCCAACAACAAGGCCTGTGCGTGCTTCACCAAACGCTTCGCCGATCTAGTGACCCACACGATTCCTATCAGAAATGCCGCCAGCGCCGAGACCATGCCAGCGCTCATGCTGAGGCCCCATGAGCTCGAAGGGAAAACCAGCGAGAGATTACCGCCCGTGATCGCATACAGGAATACCAGACCGAATATGATGGTCATCCAAGAGAATATTTCAGTGAACCTGACGAACGCTGGACCCACCTTGGCGAAAAACTCGTTCGAAGTGGTCGGCGAGAGCTTCGGAAGTCTAGGACCTATAACCAGTCCGAAGGTCAACGCGCTTCCCAGGTAGCCTATGGCCGAGAAGACGTGCAAGAATGCTAGAGCGGTCACGATCAGCGACATCGATTTCACCATTATGCGTGTGCTTGCTCGCTCTACACCTGAGCTATAGTTGCCGTTGTTGTTGGTGGTGACGGTGGTCTATTGCCGGTGCATTCAGAGACCATCGCACGCACGATCCTATCGTGAGGTCCATCCAGCCAAGCATCCAGCTTCTTGGAGAAGAAAGTCACGTAGAGCTTGAAGCTCAGAGCCAACGGTCGTGCCTCGATGCGGATCGTAAATCTAGACGTGTTTTCGGCGAGTTGGTCTAGCGAAAAGTACTCTTCGAAACTTGCGACGACCGTCCCATCGCGGATCATCACCCCGACATAATTCCAGCGATCTGGAGGAGACAAAGTGACTATACCGTCTATCTTGAGCTCATGCCCCTTTTCTCGTTCCTCGGTTGTAAGCTTAATCTTGTTTTGACCCTGCCGCTGAAAGCTGCGAGTCCCCGCCTCCGCGTCGTAGAATCGCATGTCATCCTGGCTGTACTCCGTCATCCAATCAAAAGCTGTACGGGTGTCTACGGGCACGTCGCGAGCGAAGATGTGGATGTAGCTGTATTTCTTTTCCATGGCTTCGGCTTGATGCGCCCAGACTATATCTCATCAATGCCGGCGATGGTGGTCGAATGGGAAACAATGATGCGGTGTCTTTCCCAAGAAGCCAGAAATAAAGGGCGTCCGGAAAAGCACTTATTATGCAATCACGCCCGCACATAGCGCAAGACAAGTGTTGGACTCGCTTGACGCGGTCATCTTGTGGGATTTGGGCTTTGACTATCAATTCCCTATCCGTGCAACGAATCGGCGGCCAAGTTTCGCGAGGATTGCAGCGAATCTAGGCATTAATCAAAAGACTGTGAGAGAAAGAGTCAGGAAGATGGAAGAAAATGGCTTTGTAAAATACTACCAAACTTACCCCAACGTGGCTGCCATAAAATCAAAGTCGTCCTCCTACCTGTTCCCATTCAAGGATGCCGCGGCGAAAAATAGTGCACTTGCCAAGCTAAAACTTGTCAAAGAAATCTTGCGAATAGACGAGTGCGTCAACTCTCTCCGCGTTACCGTCGTCTACGAAAAGTCATTGGATTTGGACAGGATTCTCGCTCTCGCGAAGACGCTCACAAACTCGGAGCCCTTGAAACTTTACGACTTTCAGATGCCGCCCGTAAAGCGAAGGCTGCGCGAAGGTGATTGGAAAGTCATCAAGTCACTCAGGTACGATGCCCTGAAACCATCAAGGAAGATAGCCGAGGAGCTAGGCCTGACCCCTCGCGCTATAAACTACCGTCTTGGGAAATTGGTGAGAGATCGGGCCTTCTTCGTAGCTCCTGTCTTTGACATGAAACATGTGACGGGCACCATTCTCTACGGCCTCATGTTCTGGATAGACAGTGCAAAATGGCGTTACGCCATCGAGGAGATAACGGAAACGTTCAAGCAGAATAGTTTTTGCAGGATGGTAGATCCTTCATCGTCGAATGCGATGTTTATGATGTTTACAAGCAGAATCACCGATGCTGAGCAGAACTACTTGAAAGCCAAGGCCATAGAAGGTGTAACGAATGTCTACATGGACTTCGTAAATGGAACTCACGATTGTTCCGGACAGATAGATGCGTGGCTTGACGAGCAGACAGCAGAGAAGAGGAGGGCACCGGAAATGGCAGTTTAGGTTAGGTTCCCCTGATTCGTTCCTGCAAGACTCTACCCATCGGGAAGAATCGGCCAATTTTCTCTGGGGTGATTCGAACGCGGAGCAAGCTGCTAGAAAATCGAGCGCAATGCGAACTTATACGAGTTAGATTATGTTAGCTCTTATTCCTCAGGATTGCCCGCCGGTGCCGCCACGAGATTAGGCCGCCTTTGCTCTGGCCTCCAAGACTCCGAGGTCACTTGAGCCGCCCGAGGCCAGCAGGGCGTCATTTTCTTGAAGGACAAAACCAGGTTCGAATAGATTTCGTACGGCGTCGTTTCCTCTGACCACGCCTGTCACCATCGCGTATTCGCTCATTCCTTGCAGCCCTCTTCCGATCAAAGGAGACGACTTGAAGATGGAAAACTGAACAGCCTCCTTCGTTCAAATCTTTTCGGAGAACATGACACCAACCAAATCCTTGGTGGCCGCTGACAGGGCGAGCAAGCGACGCCAAGAGAGAAGATATTCGTCTTCCCTTTGGGCGGATGTTTACCATGTCTCCGTCGTGAAGGAGCAGAACTTTCTTCACTCTTTCGCCGTTTGCATGATTCCAGATGCTCCTCCATAGCTCTGAATTCAAACAGTCCGTTGCGGGAGCCGCATCTTCCTTTGGAAGTATTGACCAGTCCCATCTCCTTGTCAGGCGTTCTTCGATCTGGATACGAGCAGAATCATCGGCAGACTACCCATTGACTTCGACGAAACCCGGAAGTCAGACCGGGAAGCACTCACAGTTCACCGGGTCCCGCTTGCACTGACGGCAAACCCAAGCCCCGCTCTCGGTCTTCGTCAGCGGCCTCCCGCAATAACACCGCATCGAGGCGTCAGGCTACGGCCTCTCCCTTTAGCGTTCCCGCTCTCTTCGTCCGCCGTCCTACATGAATCCGGGACAGGCAGGATTACACCGTGACCGCTCTTGATAGGTTTCCTAGCCAGGTCGGAACCTAATCTAGGCCGCGCCTTCCGATGCGGCCTTGCTCTTGGATATCCTGACCTTCTCCACCTCCATCCCCGTCCAGATTGAGGTGTAACCCAGGGCGTCCAGCACCTTCTGCCCGTCCTCCTCTCTTACCCCTGAAGCCTCGATTATCCTCAGGGCGTCGACGAGCATCTCGACCCCCGCGAGCTTCCCGTCTATCTCCCCGAGCTTCGCCTTCGAGACGAAAAGGTCTCCTGCCCTCACGTACCCGTCTGCCTCGAAACCCGCCAGGGCCAATGTCAGCGACTCGACGGAGACCCCCTTCTCCTTCGCGATGTCTCCCAGGCTCACGACGTCCCCATCGAGGGCGATGTCCTCCTTCCTGATCGTCCCCGCCTGCGTCCTCAGCATCGACGCCTCCCTCTCCTTCAGGTGCTCGATCACCGGCTTGACCGGGACCTCCTTCTTGTAATATATGACCACGGCTTTGCGTTTCAGCCTCTCCACCTTGGCGCAGGCGAGGCTCTCGTCCACCGCTATGACCATGTCCACTCCGACGATTGATTCCAGCTTGTCTATCTTCCTCTCCAGGTATCCCGGGGTCCAGAAGCCGACCACCTCCAGGTAGACTTTCGCCCCTCCCTTCTCGAAGCCGAAGTCGGGTATCAGCACGTGCCTCCCCGCGATGAGGGGCTCCGGCTCCCTCTTCACCGACCACCCGGAGCCGTAGGAGGCGAAAGACTTCGCGAACTTCTCCTCCACGGAGCTGTCGTAGAGTTTGGTCGTCGGGCCGCCCCAGTCGTCGGACGTGTCTATCGTGCCCTTCAGCTCACCGCTCTCCGTCTCGAAGGTGTAGACCCGGTTCCCCCTGCTCCTCGAGAGTATCTCGGCCTTGATCCTCCAAGACTCGGATGCTGCGATCATGGGGAGGAGCTTGGCCACGGACGTGCCGTAGCGGTCGGTCAGCTTGAAGAGGGAGAGGGGGCCGTCCAGGGAGACGGTGTATCCGCCCCTGCCATCCCCGTCGTCGTTCTTCTCCACCGAGTAGATCAGACCGAACCTCTTCACGCCCCGGAAGATGTTCTTCCAGTTCCCAGACGCGGAGAACTCGACCCTGAGCGACTTGAAGAGGAGGGTCTGGGTGAGGGAGAGGTTGTACCTCTTGAGGAGGAGCCCTGGGTCGAGAGGCTCGAACCCCTTAAGCACCAGCTCCTCGTCCAGGTCGCTGTAGAGGGTTCTCTCGAGCGCCTCTTCAGTCACGCCCAGCTTCGCAGCGAGTGCCAGGACCACCTCTCCCCTTTCCTTGGCCGACGTCACCCTCCTCCTGCTCGCCTCTTCGAAGACGGCCGTCCTCGCCTGCATCGGGTCCACAGCGCTCTCGGCCTCGAAGACGCACCTCCTCTCGAGGAGGGCCGCCAGGCCCCTGACCAGCTTGAAGTCGTACCCCTCCCCCTCCACCTCGGCGAGCCTCTCGAGGAGCTCTCCCTTCCTCTTCCCTAGGGAGTCGCGGTAGACGCCGGTGACCCTCTCGGCGAGGGCCAGCATGTCCGCGTCGAGGCTGACGTAGAGGGGGCGCATCTTCCCCCTGGATATCTTGGCCCTTAGCAGGTTCGACGGGAGCATCCCAATCCGCTACTCCTCGTAGAGTTCTCCCTCGTCGGCCCCCTTCGTCACGACAGGCTCGGGGGCGCTTTCCTCCTCTTCTTCGGCTTTTGGTTCTCCCTTCCGCGTACCCCTCCTTCCCCTGGTTCGTTTCCTCCTCGAGCTCGTCCTCGTCTCAGCAGTCTCCCTCGAGACCAGCTCGATCAGCCTCGCCTTCCCCTTCCCCTCGCTCTTCCTGAGAAGTCTCCCGAGCCGCTGGACGAACTCCCTTGACGAGCCAGTCCCGCTCACTATCACCCCTATGGAGGCCTCGGGGACGTCTATCCCCTCGTCGAGGACCTTCGAGGTGGCTACGGCCCTGAACCTCCCCTCCCTGAACCCCTTCAGGACCTCGAACCTCTCCCCCTTCGCCGTGGTGTGGGTGATGAAAGGGAGGAGGAAGCGCTTCGATATCCTGTAGACCAGGTCGTTGTGCTGGGTGAAGACCAGGACCCTCTCGTCCGGGTTCTCCCGGAGTATTCCCTCCAGCCTGTCAAGCTTCGCCTCCGAGTCGAAGGCCACCTTGACCGCCCTGTTCCTGGCGAGGAGTGCCCTCCTCGCCTCCGGGTCCCTGGACGTCCTCATTATGAACCTCTGGAAGTCCATGGGTGTCCTCATCCAGATGCGGTTCTTCTCCAGGTAGTCCGTGAACTGCCTGTAGTTCTGGCGGTACTCTGCTTTTTCACCCTCGGTCAGCTCCACGTTCACTCTCTCCACGGTGTAGTCCGAGAGGTACCTGCCCGCAAGGTCCTCGGGGTCGAGCCTGTAGACCACGCCACCGATGAGCCTCGGCAGCTCCAGGTGGAGCATGTCGTCCCTCTCGTATGTGGCTGTGAGCCCCAGCCTGTATGGGGCCGTGAACATCTCCGCTATCTGCCTGAAGCTCTCCGCGGGGAGGTGGTGCGTCTCGTCAGCGATTAACAGGGAGAACCTGTTGCCCAGCTCCGACGCCCTCAGGAAGGCGGAGTCGTACGTCGCGATGGTCACTGCCTTCAGAGAGTTCTCTCCCCCGCCGTAGACGCCGACCTCGATGCCAAGGTCTTCCGCGACCCTCCTCCTCCACTGCTCTAGGAGGTCCAGGGTCGGGACGATCACCACCGCGGGCCTGTTCACCAGCTCCATCGCCTTCATGCCTATCACCGTCTTGCCCGCGCCCGTGGGGAGCACTATGACCCCCCGCCTCCCCGCCCTGTCCCAGGAGTCGAGCGCCTTCCTCTGGTACGCCCTGAGCTTCCCCTTGAACCTCAGCTCGGGGCAGGGTGGGAGGTCCTCCACCCCGTCCTTGACCTCCCCCAGCTCGCTCTTCCTCAGGAAGTCGACTATCTCCCTGTAGTAGAGGGCCTGGGCCCTGAACGCCCTCACCCTGTCGTCCCAGGTGGAGTAGGGGACCTTGGCCTCGCCCCTGACGAGGAGGGTCCCCCTATCGTAAGACAGGTAGGTGGGCTGCAACGACGACGTAGCCGTTCCACCGCGCCGCCGATTTAGTCTTTCTTCGCGTGGCCGGCGAGCGAACGAGAACGAAAGGCAAACTCCCTCACACGGACAGCCAGGCAGCTCCGACAGAACGCTTTATTTCATCGAGCGGGGACGACGTACGAACAGGGGCTGAGATCTACGTCGAAAGTCCGGAAGGGACGAGACGGCAGGAAGCCGCCTCCTGCCCGTCTGCAGTTCGCGGCAGTGCTTGGCCTTCTCCCCCGCTTCAAGTCAGGGGGCCTGAGCGTGTCGGTGAACGGGGCCCCAATGGTGCGGCTAGATTCCGAATCCAGGGTGCTCAGCATAGAGGCCGACGGGATAAAGCAGAGCGGCATCAGGCTGGGGAAGATGCTCGGCCTCGGAAGGGGGCGGGGCGGCGTGGGGACGCTGCTCGTGGAGTCGGAGGGGATGGCGAGGAGGCTCTCTGAGATGGGCTGGACGCTCACGCTCTACGACAAGGACCAGAGACTGCTGAGCATGGGGAACAGGGCGTCGAGGCTCACAGGCCACATGACGGCGAATCCCCTGAAACTGGGGAGACTGCTGGAAACCCTACGGTAAAGGAAGACCTGACCGGCAGCGACCAAGAGCAAGAAGGAGGGACAGGGCCGCCTTGGCCCTTACTTCTGTGACATCAGCGCGACGTTCTTCTCGGCCGAGGCCCTCTTCTCGTCCTCTGTCAGCTCTCTCATGTGGACGCTGACGCTCAGGACGCCGTTCAGCTCGCAGCCGAGCTGCGAGCCCAGCAGGTTCATTTTCGCGTGCTGAAAGTTGATGTCCAGCTGGGAGTGCTTGTCGCTCAACGCCTCGATGAGTCCTTCGAAGAGTCCCTTCTCTATGTCTTCAGCTTCCCTCGATTCGTTCATGGCCGTGCCATCGGCTGGCCGCGATATATCCGTTTAAAGCGCGAGGACGGGCCGCGTCCGCAGGCAGGCAAGCCGGTTCGCGCGCCGCCGCGCGGCGAGGGGGGACCGTGGCAGGCCCTCCGGACGGATCGGGTCAGTAGTCCCGGTTCGAGAGATAATCGCAGAGCTCGAAGAGCCTGCTCCGCGCCTCCGACCGCCTGACGGAGCCGAGGAGCCTCTCCGCCTCCCCCATGTACCGCAGCGCCCTCTTCTGGCAATACTCGGCGGAACCGTATCTCCGCACTATCTGCCTCATCCACGAGACCATCGAGGCGATCTCCAAGCTCCCCAAGGACGCCTTCATGCCGGTCACCAACAGGATATCCAACTTCGTCCTCCCCCCGTCGTCTATCACCTTCAGGACCTTCTGCAGCAGGGAGTCCACCATCGACCTCGAGAAGAGGATGGAGCCGGGGATGCTCACCATCTTCAGGATCCCCTCCAGCCTCCCTAGCGAGTTCAGGCGGATCTTCGCCTCTGCCGTGGTGATGAAGATGTGCTTCGTCAGCCTGAAGCGCGTCAAGAGGCCGGAGAGGGCGGGGGAGGAGCCGGTCGCCAGGACGCCTGTGATACTCGCCGCCGACGAGTTCCGCGACATAGCCCAGCTGAGGATCCTCAGGACCATCCTCTCCCAGTCGCGCAAGTACGGGCTCCACCTCTGGATGGTCGCCCAGACCCTCTCCGAGATCCCCGACGACCTGATGGGTTCCATCCAGTCCGACGTGGGCTCGGTCCTCGCCTTCAGGAGCAGCCCGGACGACTCCAGGAAGCTGGCCAAGCTCCTCTATCCCCAGAAGACCGAGGCTGTGGACTCTCTCATCCCGAGCCTGGAAGACTACGCGGCCGTGGTCAGGAGGAGGCCCGTGGGGGGGAAGCCGACGGAGCCGCCATTCAGGGTGGCCTTCCCAAGACTGAAGCTGCTGGCGAGCTTCGGAGGCAACCGATTACATCGAGGCGGACTTGCCCTACGACGGCGCGGTCAGGAGCCTCGTCAACGAGAAGGAGCGCGAAAAGGCGAAGAAGGAACGGGGCATCGCCCTCTCGGGGGACCCGTCCACAGGATGCCCCTCGCCCACCTCTACCGGCAGGGGCAGAGTCCCGGGCCGGGGTCAAGTCGGACTGGGCCGGGTCACTCCGTCAGCCTGGGCGGGGACGAGAGGACGAACCTCGGCTGCTGGAACTGCTTGACCAGGGTCTTCACCTTCTTCTGCACGAAGTCAGGGGCCTTCTTCCCGAGTATGATCATTGCCATCAGCTCTGCCACCGTCTCCATCTCCCCCGGCCCGTAGCCCATCCTGGTGACCTCCGTGGTCCCTATCCTCCCGGCCTCGTCGAGGATGATGTTGGCCTGCTCGAGGCGCACGGAGAGGGGCTTCAGCCTGGCCTGGTCGTAGTCGAGGAGGACCTGGTGGGACTTTGAGTATCCCTTGGACGCCCCCCGGACCTTGACCCCCTCCTCCGCCAGGGCCTTGGCCAGCGCCTGAGAGTTCTTCACCATGGCCTGGGCGTAGGGCTTGCCGTACTGCATCATCTCGACCAGGGCCACGGCGAGGGCGGCGACCCTGTCGAGGTGTACGTTGTCCACTATCCCCGGGAATATCTTGCCTGACACCCTGGCGAAGACCTCCTCGTCGTTGGAAAGGATGATCCCACCCTGGGGCCCGGGGAAGCTCTTGTGGGTCGAGCCGATCATGAGCGAGCACCCCTCCCTGAGCGGGTCCTGGAACTCCCCCCCGGCCACCAGGCCGAGGACGTGAGAGGCGTCGTAGACGCAGACCCCGTCCGCCAGCGAGGAGAGCTGCCGAGTAGGGTGGGGGAACGGGATGTAGCTGGAGCCGAAGAACGCCACCTTGGGCCCGGTCATCAGCGGCTCGGACCCTCCGGCGTCTATGTTCACAGCCCCGTCGTCGAAGGAGAAGTATTCGTTCTGTAGCTTCAGGATGCTCCCGAGGCCAAGGTGTGTGATGCCCGGGTACCCGCCGTTGGCCGGGTCGACCGAGAGTATCTTGTCCCCGGCCTCGGTCAGGGATAGGAGGACGGCCATGTCGGCGGTGTGTCCGGACAGGGGGCGGACGTCGGCGTAGCGGGCGTTGAAGACCTTCCTCGCCAGCTCCTCGGTGAGCGACAGGAGCTCGTCGGCGAACTTGGTCCCACGGTAGAACTTGTCGGGGGCGGTGTACCTGTTCCCCAAGTCCGACAAGAACATGGACTTCATCCGCGCGCTCCCGCGGTTCTCCGACGGGATCAGGTTCAAGCACTCTTTCGTCCGCCAGTCCTGGTGCTGCCTTACGGTCCTGTCTAGCCTCTCGAGGTATGCTGATGACATTCTGCGCCACCCCCCTGAATCGGATGATTATCTGTCCTTCGCAGGGGGAGGGGCCGAGGGCCCGTTGTCCCCCGTCCCTCTCTCGGCGCCGAACTCCACGGTGGTCCCGGCCCCCAACTCGAGGGCACGCCGGTAGACAAGCAGAGCGGCGGACAGGTCCTCGACCGCGAGCCCCAGCGACTTGAAGACGGTCACGTCCACGTCACCGGCCCGCCCCCGGACCTTCCCTTCGAGGACCTCCCCTATCTCCCCCAGTATGTGCCCTTCGCCTATCGCCCCTTCCCTCAGGGGGACCAGGTAGTCGTCCGCCTCCAGCCGGGCCGACTCCCTGCTGTCGACGAAGAGCCTGGCCATCTTCACCGCGTCGCTGTCCAGCTCCCTCGCCGGCGGCCTCGAAGCCCCCACGGCGTTGACATGCGCCCCCGGCCCGAGCCAGCGCCCGAGAAGGACGGGGGACGTTGACGCGGTGACCGTGCAGACGACGTCAGCCCCGCGGACCGCCCCCTCCGCCCCTTCGCACGCCTCCGCGTCCACCCCCCTGCGGCTGGCCCCCTCCGCGAAGGCCTCCGCGTTGGAGCGGCTCCTGGACCACACGCGCACCTTCGAGAGCCCGGGCATCGCCTCCGCCATGGCGTCGAGGTGGCTCATGGCCTGGGTCCCGGAGCCGAGGATCGAGAGCACGCTGGACCCCTTCCGGGCGAGGGCCATGGTGGCGACGGCGCTGGCAGCGCCCGTCCTGAGCCGGGTGACGGTTGCTGCGTCCACCGCCGCCAAGAGGCTGCCGTGCTCAGCCTCGAAGATCAACACCGCCCCCTGGTGGGACTCGTACTTCGTCCCCGCGTTCCCGGGGAAGACCGAGGTCGCCTTCAGCCCGAAGACCCCCTCTTTCGCCAGGTACCCGGGCATCAGGCCCAGGGCCCCCTTCTTCGAAGGGAGGGGCATCGCGAACCTCGGAGGGAAGCCCGCCTCCCCGCGGGCCATCGCCCTGAAGCACCCGTCCATGGCATCGATGCACTCATTGATCCCGAGCATGCTTGATGCCTGCTCGGCACCCACGAAGAGGGCTTTCAACGCAGACCCCTACGATAGGAGCGAAGCCAGGAGGGCCGGGTCGGCGTTCCCCCCGCTGACGATGCAGACCGCCGGCTTCGGTATCTTCTCGGCGTACTTCAGCGCGCAGGCCAACGAAGCAGCCCCGGCCGGTTCGGGCGTGACGTGGGACTCCATGAGTATCCTCTTCATCGCCCCCCGGATCTCGTCGTCGCTCACCGTGAGCGCCGCTTCGAGGTGCTCCCTCAACAGAGGGAGCATGTAGTCGTAAACCTTGGTCGCGCCTATGCCGTCGGCTATGGTGTGCGGCTCGCCGACGTCCTCCGCCTTCCCCGTCACCAGCGACTTTGGCACCGGCGCCGCCCCCTCGGCCTGGACGCCGTACACCTTCACCCCGGAGGCCCTTGCCCTGACCGCCTGGGCCACCCCAGAGACCAGCCCGCCGCCCCCTACGGGGACGACTATGCTCTTCGCCTCTGGGAGGTCCTCGAGTATCTCCAGCCCGATCGTCCCCTGGCCGGCGACGACGTAAGGGTCACCGAAGGGGTGGACGAACGTCATCCCGAGCTTGGCCATGCGGTCGTCTGTCATGGCCTCCATGATCTCGCGGTGGGGGCGGCGGACTATCTTCGCCCCCATGGACTCCATGGAGTCGACCTTCCGCTGGACGGCGTCGGTGGGGACGTAGACGGTGCATGGCGCCCCCAGCCTCTTCGCGCTCCAGGCGACCGCCTGGCCGTGGTTACCAGCGGAGACAGCCACGAAACCCCTCTCCCTCTCGCCCTCGTCGGACCGGCTCATCCTGTTCCAGGCGCCCCTGACCTTGAAGCTCCCTGTGGGCTGGAGGGCCTCGAGCTTGAGGAGGACGGAGCCGCGGTCGAAGCGTGACGAGGGGACCAGGGGGGTCCTGTAGACAGAGCCTCGTATCCTGGCTGCGGCGTCTTCAATCTGGGCGATGGTGACCCGGGGGACGTCCATGGCTGTTCGGCCCGGGGGCGCGTATATGAAGCTCGGGCTCAGCCGTACCTGTATCTCACGCCGTGGCCCCCCCTCTCGTGGCCGAACTTCACCATCTCGGGCGGGCCTATGGCGCCGCACGTCCCGCAGGCGACGCAAGGGACGTGGTCGAACCTCAGCTCGGCGCCGCCGATGTCCTCCATCGTCTGGGACATGGCCCCAGACCTGCTCCCGCCGTTCTGGGCGAGGTTGTGCTCGTAGAGGTCCTTGAAGGACGCGAAGACACCTTTGGGGGTGAATATGCTGTAGCAGTTGGTAGGGCACCCGGGGACCCAGGGCTTGGTGAGCGACTTCGAAGCCAGGGCCGTGTCCACCTTGATGTGCGAGTAGCCCTCGTCCTCGTCGTAGTCCAGCAGCCCCGTCCCCTCCTGGACCCTGGCGATGGCGTCGCGGGGTGCGGCCCCGGCCTTGGGCTCGAACCTGTGCACCTTGGTCATGACCCCTGTTGAGAACAGGAGCCTGGGGAGGGCGTGGTAGGTGAACGAGCTCTCGGTGACGAAGCTGTCCCTCCCGGACCTGCCCACGTCCTCGTAGATGGGCCTCAGGAGGTCCTTGTACCTGGCGAGGCCTTTGCCCCTGAACGAGCCCGAGGCGCTCGCCTGCAGGTACGCCGACGCTGCCATCATCCCGGAGCTTATGGCCCGCCGCATCCCGTCTATCATGGGGCCTATCTTGACGAACGACCCGAGGGCGTCCCCGGCGACCAGGTAGCCGTCGGCGTAGGGGCGCTTCAGCATCGCCTTGTGCCCCTTAGGTATGTTGTGGGCCGCATACTCCGTCGCCTGGGCCCCGTCCAGGAGCTCGGCCACCATTGGGTGGGCCTCGAAGGCGTCCTGGACGTCCAGGAGCTTCCCCACCTGGTCGAAGTGCTCCGTCGTCCTCCTGATCAGCGAGCCCAGCGACACCACCAGCCCGACTGACAGGGTGTCCCGGTTCGTGTAGACGAAAGCCCCCCCGCTGATGTCGTTCATGAACTGGCCGAGATAGAATATCGCCCTCCCCTCCCCTGGCTTGACGCCGAACCGCTGCTCGATGGCCGCAGGGTCGAGCTTGTAGACGCGCTTTATCCCGTGGTAGAGCTCCTCGGGGGTCAGCCTCCCCCTCAGCCCGGCTTCGGACACCAGGGTGGACGTGACCCCTGAGGCGTCGATGACAAGCTTCGCCCTGAGCTCCTCCTTGGGGGTCCTGACCCCCACCACCGTCCCCCCCTCGATGATCAGCCCCTCGGCCGTCGTCTCCGTAGAGAGCATGGCCCCGGCCCGGACGGCCAGGGCGGCGAACCATCGGTCGAACTTCCGGCGGAGGACCGAGTAGTCGTGCCCTGTCTCGAACCCCATGGAAAAGAGCCCCACCCGCGCCGGGAGCGAGTCCTTCGAGAGCCTGTAGTACCTGGAGGTCCCCCGGGCCATGTCCGGCGAGTCTAGGACCATCACCTCGTGGGAGGTGATCTTCCTCTCCAGGGGCGCGGCGGACTCGAAGTCGGGGACGAGGTGGACCAGCCCCCACCCGCCCGGGGCGTCGCCGTAGATCACGCCTCCGGTCATGTTCCGCTCTCCAGGGACCCTCGCCTTCTCCAGCATCAGGACGTCGACCCCCTTCCTGGCGAGGGAGAGAGCGGCCGCAGACCCGGCCGGGCCCGCTCCGACCACTACGACGTCGAAATCAGGCAGCGCCGGCGCCTCCTATGGCCGAGATGAGCCGGGGGAGCTCCTCGTACAGGTCCCCCACTATAGGGTAATGGGCTATCTTGAAGATGGGCGCCCCGGGGTCGGTGTTGATCGCCACGATCTTGGCAGAGTTCTGCATCCCGACCCTGTGCTGCAGCGCCCCGCTGATGCCCACCGCGACGTACACCTTCGGCTTCACCGTCGTCCCCGTCTGGCCGACCTGGTTCGCCTTGCTGAGCAGCCCCTCGAGGCTCTTCGCCTCGGCGTAGACAAGGGCACGGGTGGCGCCTATCTCGGCCCTCAGGTGGTACTTCTTCTCCAGGGTCTCCTTGAGCTGCTCGGCGTACCTGTATGCCTCCGCCGGGTCCCTCGCGTTCCCGGAGCCGTCCTTCAGGACCCCCATGCCGAGGCTGATCACTACGTCGGCCCCCGCGAGGTCCGGGACGGGGGGCGGGAGGTCTCTGACCTCTGCGACCCTGGCAGGGTACTCCTTCGGCGTGAAGGCGACCTTCTCGATGGTCCCCTTCCTCCCCGGGTCGGGGTCCAGGGAGGAGAAGCTCCCGGGCCTGACGGTGGCCATCTGGGGCCTGTGCCTCGGGGTGTAGATCCTGGCCAGCCTGGTCCCGAAGTCGGGCCTGATCTGGATGAGCAGGTTCTTGAACTGTCCCAGGACCGGGTTGCTGTAATCCTCCACCGCAAGCTGCACGTTGTCGGTGGCCAGGCCGGTGGGGACGCGGAACGCGACCCTGGCCGCTATGTCCTTGCCTATCTCGTTGGCGGCGAAGAGCAGGATGTAGGGCTTCCTCTCCGAGACCAGCGAGTAGATGGCGTCGGCGTAGGCGAGGTTGAAGTAGTTCTCGAGGAGCGGGTCGTCGACGGTGAGGACAGAGTCGGCCCCATAGGCGATCGCCTTCTCCGCCATGGGCCCCATCCCGTTCCCCACCAGCACCCCGACCACCTGCTGTCCGAGCTTCGACGCGACCCCCCTGGCTGCTGCCAGCAGCTCCAGCGAGTCGCTGGTCAGGTCCCCTCGGCTGTGCTGCAGGTAGACCCATACACCCTGGGACTCCCCGCTCATCGGAAGAGCTCCTCCGCGAGCATCTCTGTGGTGAACGTCCCCACGGCCCCCTCCGACTTCAGCTTCTCTGCCGCAGCCTGAGGGAGCGCAGGCACGAGGTCCCCGGGGGAGTACGGCCCGTACTTCTTCGAGTCGACCTCCATCTGGGGGACGGCCTTCAGGAAGACCATGCTCTCCCCGACAGTCTTCTGCACAGGCGGCTTGCCTATGTCGATCCCGGCCCCGACGATGGTCGGGGAGCCGGCTAGGCCCAGCCTCTTCGGGTCTGCGCCGAGGTCCTCGGCGGTCCACTTCGTCGCGAGCATGACCTTCCCTCGGTAGTTGTTGGCCCGCACCTCCTTGGCCCCGGAGGCCGGCGCCTCCCTCGGCCGGTACTCGGTCGAGACAGTGAGCAGGGCGGGGAGCTTCATCTCTAGCTTCTGCGAGAGGTAGCCGATCCTCCGCTCCGACGACAGGGTCCCCGCCTCCGGGTCGACGTCGAAGTCCTCGACGTAGGTGGCGTGGGGGATGACCCTGCCCAGGAGCTCGGAGGTCCCTTCGGCGACCTGGGGGCCGACGCTCCCCGTCTCCCCGTCGGTGGTCTTCACCCCTGAAAGCACTATGAACCTGGAGACCCTCTCCTTCTCCGCCGAGAGCTCGGCCAGGGCCGCCTCGGACGTCAGCTCCCCGGCGAGGAACCTGTGCACGATGCTGTCCTTGACGGACGGGAGCTCGCTGTACACCCTGTTGGTGAGGAGGTTCGCGCCGTAGAGGGCCGCGGCCTTCGCCTTCACCGTGTCGGAGTAGCCTGCCTTCCTGATCTCGACGGAGAGCTCGTCGATGGGGGCCGCGTGCCTCTCCACGAGCTTCTTCACTCCGAGTGAGACGGCGTAGGAGGTCGCCAGGGTGTCCGAACCCGCCATCTTGCGGTCGCTCAGGATGTACTCCTCGTCGACCCCCGACACCTCGGCGTCGTAGAGGGGCTTCATCAACGGTATCAGCTTCATGTCCGGGCCCATGCTGAGGGCCACCACCTTCCCGCCTGCCCTGCGCTTGAGATAGTCCGCGGCCTCGACGGCCTTCGCGTCGTGGGGGTTGAGGACCAGGTCCATGGCCTCCCTGTTCAGGACACCCCCTATCTGGACGGCCTGGGTGGTCCTCGCCGGGACCCCCTTGAGCAGGACGACGATCAGCAAAGCCGTTCTTGACGCGAAATATCACGGTTCTTTAGTTTTCTCTTTTACAGGTAAGTCTCGGGTCGGGACTGACGGTCGTCGGTCATCCGATCTCCGCCCTCATCTCCCAGGTCCTCTCGAAGCCGAGGGGGCCGTAGACGCGCCTCCCCGCCCTCGACGCGTGGAGCTCTAGCTTCCGGTACCCCCGGGCCCTGCTCCATCGGAGGGCCGCCCTTACGATGGCCGTGGCCGCCCCGGACCTCCGGAACCTCGGCTCCGTGTACATCGAGAGCAGGTAAGGCGCGGACCCCCTGCTCAGGCCAGGGCGGGGCTGCTCCTCCCTCAGCCAGACCGCGCCGCTCCCTGCGACCTCCTCGCCCGTGGTCACCACGAAGCCTGCGAACCTCCGCCTGCGCATCATGAGGCGCACCCACCTTTCGTACGGCCGGTCCGCCTCCTCGATCGACGAGAGGGGGTCGTGGCCTATGTCCAGCCACATCTTCCGCCTGTGGCTGACGAGGGTTGGGATGTCCGCAGCGGTAGCCTCCCTGACCCGAAAGGCTGGATTCCTCCTCGGCGTCCCGCGCCCCCTCCCCTCTGCCATGCGTTCCCCGCCCCCCTGGTTGACATAAGGCTGATGCGGAGCTTCCGGGCGCATCCGCGGCGAGGGCTCGCCGCTAGTCGGCGACCTTGAGGGTGGCGATTGCCTCGCGAACGGTGTCCGCGCCCTTGTTGAACCAGTCCCGCTCCTTGTCCGTCAGCTTGAGCTCGTAGATCTTCTCGATGCCGCCGGCCCCGAGCCTCAGCGGGACCCCCATGCAGATCCCGCTGACCCCGTACTCCCCCTCCAGGTATGCGGACGCGGGGAGGACCTCCTTGGTGTCGTCCACGATGGCCTTCGCCATCCGCGCCACCACCCTCCCGGGGGCGAAGACGGTGGCCCCCTTCTTCGATATGACGTCGGCCGCCACCTTCCTTGTGTCATCTATCGCCTGCTGGATCTCCTCCTCGTCGAGCAGCGTCGTCAGCGGGACCCCGCTCACATAGGTGTGGCTCGCGAGCGGGATCATGTTCTCGCCGTGCTCCCCTATCACCAGCGAGGAGATCGACCCCCTGGACACCCCCAGCTTCTTGGCCAGGACGTACTTGAACCGCGAGTTGTCGAGCAGGCCCCCCTGGCCGACGACCCTCCCCTTCGGGAACCCTGACGCCTTCAGGGCGGCGTAGGTCAGGACATCCATGGGGTTGGTCATCACCAGCAGGACCGAGTCGGGGGCGTGTTTCGCGACCTCCCTGGTCACTGGCGCGACTATGCTGGCGTTCTTTGCCAGGAGGTCCATCCTCGTCATCCCCGGCTTCCGCCCCATGCCGGCGGCGATCACCACCAGGCTCGCCCGGTCCAGCACCGAGTAGTCGGTTGACCCCGCCACGTCGACGTCGACCCCCAGGTCGGAGAGCTTGTGGCTGATGTCCAGCGCTTCGCCCTCCGCGAGCCCGGGGACTATGTCCACCAGGGCGACGTCGTCCAGCCCCATGGACGCTATCTCCAGCGCGGACTGGGCGCCTATCCTCCCCGCCCCCGCTACCCCGATCATGGTTCGCGGTTGCTCGGCAGAAGTATAAACTGATTTCCCCGAACCGGCGCCAGGCGGGCTCGGCCTCTCTCTAGAGCCGAAGGCCGAAGGTCTGGGCGAAGTCCTCGAAGGAGTAGTAGGCTGCCAGGAACTGTATCCCCTTGTCCGATATCATGTACTTCGATATCTTCTCCCCTGTGAGCTCCAGGAGCAGCCCCGAGCCGACGAGCTCGGACAGGAGCTTGGACATCCTCGTGTACGATATGTTCCCTCTGCGGAGGAGGGCGGTGACCCCCACCCCGGTCCCCTCGACGTTCATGTCCCTAGCCGTGCTGAGCACGTCGGCTATGATCTTGACCTGCGTCCTATACTGGGCCATTTACTTTCACTCCTCCCACCGCGAACCTGAGCACGGGGGTGAACAATATCGTAAGCCCCATCACCTGGAGTATAATCTGCAGTAGTGAAAGAACGGCGACGTACTGGTACAGAAGCGATAACCACTGGAAGAACGTCCCTACGCCCAGCAGGGAGAGCCCCATGGCTATGAAGAGGGTGTCCGGCTTCCTGGTCCTGGAGTAGGAGTAGATGGTCTCCACCACCCCGTACATGACGAAGTAGAACGACAGGATCGAGAGGATGTTCGCCAGGTCGGGGCCGCTGAGCGACATCACAGGGAGGATCAGGAGCGCCGCCCCCATGCGCTTCGACAGGACAACGTCCACGGCGTGGGAGAAGGCCAGGAAGAAGTAGCCCGTGGTCTCCAGGAGGAGGCCCCCCACCACCACGTCGGTCGCCGTGATGGACAGGCGAGGGAAGAGCTGGCCGAGCCCCACGAGGCTCTCGACCAGGAACCCGAACCCCAGGAAGGCGAAGGCGAGGCCGAGCCTCATCAGGGACATGCTCTCGGTCTGCCTCACCCCCTTGAGGGCGACGTAGGCCACCGAGAAGGACACGAACACCCCGATGAACTGGAGCATGGCGTCGATCAGCGCCATGTCCGGAGCGGTGGGCATCTTGGGTGGCCGACGGACGCGTCCAGTTATAAAAGCGTGCTGACGACCTCGGGCTCTCAAACGGACCGGGCTTCACCCCGAGCCGCCCCGCAGGCAACCTGACAGGGCGAGGAGACGCCGCAGGGTCGGCTTCGACCGCTGTGGGGGATTCTGTCCAATGTCCGGGTGACGAGAAGGGGGGTCCCACCTTGGGTGATGCGTGCCCTTCCAGCCGTCCCCGTAGGAAAGTGCCATTTGAAGAGTCGCCCCGCAAGGCGTAACTACGCGGTCCTCGGTCACATGGCACCCATGAAGACGGCCAACGCGGTGCCAGCGGCTGTATTCCTAGCGGCAGGACTGTTTGCTGTCGTCGTCGCCATACCAGTGACGTTTTCTGGGGTGGGCGGCTTCCCATTTACTGACTCCGCTTGCTGCTTTGCACACGTCATCGCTCCAAAAGGCACAATCGTCGTCCTACATTATGGGACGGTCGTCCTTTTCTTTGAACCTGCATTCTTTGTAGGAATCGGGTTGCTGGTTTTGGGGGTCTACCTTCTGAGAAAAGGAATCACAACCCTGGGTTTCAGGGGGAGCACGAGGATACCCTCTCGCCCAGACCTACACCGTTGACTGCGCACCATTGGCGAACGCTTCAGGGCCAATCACCCATGATAAGGCAGCGGGGGCTGATCACCCATAGACGGGACAGTGCCCTGTGGGGAGCGGCTCACGTTGATAAAGCCGGTCACCGGCGAAGCTGATGACAAATGGGACTGAAGCGCCAAGTCAGGCTGCTCTGCTTTCTCGGATTCGCCTTCGGCGCGCTCCTCCTAAACGCAGCACTTTCTGCGTGCATGTGCCCCGCTCAAATCGTGGGGCAGCCATATTCGTGCAGCTGCGCCCTACATGCCTCCCAGGAACTCTGGGCGGGACTCGCGGTCGTCCTCGCCTCAGCGGCGGCCCTTGGGCTCTCCTTCGTCGTCAAACCGAAGGCCGCCCGAGCTGGAGCGTAGGCCTGCACAGCATGGTGGACCGGGCAGAACCCGGGCCCCTGCGCTGAGCGCCGAGCCTTGGCGGCCCGAGGCCCTACTTTGTCACTATGGTGAGGACATCCTGGTCCATCAGCCTGTGGGCGATGCCGACCCGCTGCCCGCCGAACTTGACGCTCTTCCCCCAGACCTGGGCGTACCTGAACTCGTCCTTCATCGCCCTGTGGACCTTGTCGCAGACGTCGCCGATGGTGGCCCCCCCGCGGAGCATCATGGGCTCCTCGAAGTCCGTCTCCCCGGTCCTCCTCCGCATGTAGATGCGGACGAAGTCGAGCCTCTTGTATATCTCCTCCTTGAGCGCCTGGATGTTCATGTCCGACTCGGCCGAGACGGGGACGAAGCCATAGCCCAGCTTCCGCCCCAGCTCGCTGGTGAACCCCGTGTTGACCAGGTCTATCTTGTTCATCACGGTGAGGGACGGGGCGTAGACCCTGTTCCCCGAGAGGACGTCCACAAGCTGGTCGTCAGTTATGTCCTCCCTTATCACCACCCTGGCCCCGTTGACGTCGTAGACCCGGAGTATGTCCTTCACCAGTGGCTCGCTCACCCTTGTCAGCTTCACCTGGGAGGTGACGCTGATCCCCCCGGAGTCAACCTTCTCTATCACGATGTTCGGGGGGCGCTCGTCGACCCTGATGCCGGTGGTCCTCAGCTCGCGCTCGAGCAGCTCCCTCGCCTCGGGCTGGAAGACGTCAACGACGAAGAGTACCAGGTCGGCGCTCCGGGCCACCGCCAGGACCCTCTTCCCCAGCCCCTTGCCGGACGAGGCCCCCTTGATTATCCCCGGGAGGTCCAGGACCTGGATCTTCGCCCCGCTGTGCTCCATCACCCCGGGGACCACGTCCAGGGTGGTGAACTGATAGGCGGCGACCTTGGACTTCGCGTTGGTCAGCCTGTTGAGGAGCGTGGACTTCCCCACGCTGGGGAGGCCGATGAGCACCACCGTGGCGTCCCCGGACTTTCTCACGTCGTACCCGAGCCTCGCTCCTGACCTGCGGCTCCGCTGCTCCTCCTGCTCCGCCTTGAGCTTGGCTATCTTCGCCCGCAGCAGGCCTATGTGGTGCTCCGTCTTCTTGTTGACCTGTGTCTTGTGGATGTCGTCCTCCAGCTTCTTGATCTTCTCGGGGACGCCCATGGGACGTTCACCTTCGCCGAAGGGCGGGCTATTAACCTGCGGTGACGCCTAACGCACCGGAGCATCGGCCTCGCGTCGAGACTGGCTTAAATGAGCCAGGAGAGACGGACAGGCCAGGATGAAGGCGGTCCTGATGAACGAAGGCATGGGGGCGACGGTGGCCGAGACGCCCGAGCCCGTCCCCGGCCCGGGGGAGCTCCTCGTCAGGATGGCGGCCTGCGGGCTCTGCGGGACCGACCTCGAGAAGATGCGGGGGGAGTACACGGCGTCGAAGCCCGTGCTCGGGCACGAGGCCGTCGGGACAATAGTCGCCGCAGGAGAAGGGGTCGAGGGCTTCATCGTCGGGGAGCGCGTCTTCCCCCACCACCACGTCCCGGACTACACCTGCTACCTCTGCAGGTCGGGGAACGAGACCATGTGCGACCACTACCGGGGGAGCAACCTCGTCCCCGGGGGGTTCTCCGAGCTGTTCGCCGTCCCGAAGTGGAACGTGGACAGGGGAGGGGTCCTGAAGCTCCCTGAAGGGATGGGCTTCGACGTCGCTTCGCTGGTCGAGCCCCTGGCCTGCTGCGTCAGGGCGGTGAGGAAGTGCCACATAGAGCCCGGGGAGTCAGTCTTCATAGCCGGCGCGGGCCCGGTGGGGATGATGCACGCGCTGCTGCTCGCGCCGACCAGCGCCAGGGTGCTGGTGAGCGACGTAGCCGAATGGAGGCTCCGCTTCGCCGAGAAGGCGGGGGTGGCGAGGGTCCTGAACGCCGCGACAGAAGACGTCCCCGCCCAGGTCCGGGGCGAGACGGACGGGAGGGGGGCAGACGTCGCCATGGTGGCGTCGGGGAGCGGGGCCGCCATACTCCAGGGGCTGAGGTCTGTGAGGAAGGGCGGGAGGGTCTGCCTGTTCGGGGTCCCCCCCAAGGAGACGGTCCTCGACTACGACGTCAGCGACATCTACAACGCCGAGCAGGAGGTGCAGACGAGCTACGGGGCGACAGAGACAGACACCAAAGCCGCCCTGCGGGTCCTCGAGTCGCGTGGAGGTGAGTTCGGGGCGCTGGTCACGCACAGGTTCGCCCTCGCTGAGTTCCAGAAGGCGGTCGAGGCCGCCTCGGGGGGGACAGCCATGAAGGTCGTAGTGACCGCCTAGCCCGGACCCTTTATTACCACAGTCCGGCGCGAGGCGCCCCCATGAGCTGGGGGCTGAAGAACAGGGTCGAGAGAATAATGAAGGGCGGGAGGACCGTGATGCTGGCTGTCGACCACGGGTACTTCCAGGGGCCGACTACCGGTCTCGAGAACCCGAGGAAGACGCTCACCCCCCTCATCCCCTACGCCGACTCGCTCATGCTGACCCGGGGTGTGCTCAGGACGTCCGTCGACGCGAACCAGGACATCCCCATCGTCCTCAGGGTGTCAGGGGGGACGAGCATACTGAAGGAGCTCTCGGACGAGGTCGTGACCACCTCCATCGAGGAGGCGGTGAGGCTCAACGCGTCCGCGGTGGCCGTGTCTGTCTTCGTGGGCTCGGAGCACGAGAAGGAGACCCTGGCCAACCTGGCTGAGCTGGTCAACGAAGGGGAGAGGTATGGGATTCCGGTGCTTGCGGTGACAGCGGTGGGGAGGGAGATGGCCAGAGACGCGCGGTATCTGGGCCTCGCCTGCCGCATAGCGGCCGAGCTGGGGGCCAGCATAGTGAAGACGTACTACTGCGCCGACTTCCGCCGGGTGGTCGACGGGTGCCCGGTCCCCGTCGTCATAGCCGGGGGGAAGAAGCTCCCGGAGAGGGACGCCCTGCAGCTCGCCCACGACGCCGTCGCAGAGGGGGCGTCGGGGGTGGACATGGGGCGCAACATATTCCAGTCCGCCGACCCAGTCTCCATAATCAAGGCCGTGAGGGGGGTGGTCCACGAAGGGAAGAGCGCGGACGAGGCCTACGCGGCGTTCAGCGGGAGCCGTCCTCCGGCACAGTAGCGGCGGCTCACTTCGGGAGCCCGGAGACATCCTCGCAGTCCAACAGCGCCCCGCAGCTGTTGCACCTGTACTTGCAGGCCTGTATCCCGACCATCGCTTCCCCACAGGCGTAGCACTTCTCCGTGGCCAACGGGGCGCTCCTCGCCTCGAATGGTTTTAAGCGCGCGGTGAATCCGGGCCCGCATGCACCCTCAGAAGAGCCCCGACGACAGGGAGCCTGTCCTGGCCAGGCGGAGCCCCTTCGCCCCCGAAACGAAGCTCTGCCCCAGGTGCCTCGCCCCGCTCACCACCATGAACAAGGACCTCTGGGGTTTCGTCCCCTCCGAGTACTACTGCCAGAAGTGCGGCTACTCCGGGTCGGTGTTCCTGGAGAAGGGGCCGGACGAGGAGACAGGCTGAGTTGGAGAGGAAGCCAGCGAGACATGAGTCCAGCCTGGTGGTCGTGGTCTTCCTCGGCCTGGCTTTCCTCACCCTGGGGTTGATTGTCGGCTCCTTCCCGGCCGGCGTCTACGCGGTGTTCCATGGGGGGCTGTCCAACCAGCTGAGCTACGGGTCCTACGTGCAGACATTCCTCTTCATCGGCCCGGTCGCGGCCATCCTCCCCTTCACCGTCCCCATAGGCGGGGTGTTCCTCCTTGTCCTGGCGGTCTACGCCGGGATGTTCGCCTACGGCGCAGCGCAGCAGAAGAGGCCCGCCGCGGCGATGAGAGACGCCTTTGCCACCGGGGTGGGGGCGCTGATGGAGAGCCCCCTCTTCGTGATCCTGGTGGCCATAGGGTTCCTCGGGTTCACCGGGACGTTCATCACGGCGGTCTCCGTCTCCGCCCTGGGGTCCGTGGGGAACCCCTTCGCTAACTTCGACCCCCTCCTGGAGTTCGGCTCCCTGGCCCTCGCCCCGCTCAGGGAGGAGCTCGGGTTCAGGGTCGTCCTGATAGGGCTCTTCGCGCTGGTGCTGTCAGTTGGCAGGTCCCCCCGCGAGGCGCTGAGGGCGCTGTGGAGGCCCTCCGCCGTGTTCGAAGGGGCGGCGGTCGGGGGCGCCGCGGGGGTGATCATCTGGGCCGCGACCGTCGGGAGCGCCGTCACCTTCGGGCTCTGCCACGTCAACTGCGGCGGCACCGGGGGGTGGTCCTGGGCGAAGCTGCCGGACGCCGTGTGGGGGGGCCTGGTCCTGGGGTACCTTTACGTCAGGTACGGGTTCCACGTCGCCGTCCTCGCCCACTGGGGGGTCGACTACTTCGGGAGCGCGTACTCGTTCTTCGGGCAGTCGGCCTTCGGGATATCTGTCAACGCGACGAACGAATATGTGGGGCAGACGCTGGTGGACTATGACCTCGTCCTGCTCTTCGGCGTGGCGTCCTTCGTCCTCGTGGCGTATCTGGCCATCAAAAAGTACCTGCTGACGGACCGGGGGTCAGGCGAGGGGCTGATTGATAAGGGGCCTGAGACAGGGCCTCCGCTCGCAACATGACCGTTATCGGTGCACCCCTCCTGAAGGAGATGGTCAGCAAGTACAGCTGCATCTACCCGTCGGAGGACTCGGCGTTCGACGGCGACGGGTACGTCCTGACGGTCCGCGAGGACAGGACCCTCAACTACCTGGAGCACAGGAACATGATATCGAGGGAGATTGTGTTCACGCCCCCCGACGTGGTCGCCCACCTCACCTCCAAGAGCAAGTTCGGGAGGCTCGGGCTCTCTTTCCTCAACTCGGTGAAGGTCCACAGCGGGTTCGTCGGGAGGCTGGCCCTGGAGCTTGTGAACCTCAGCAACGAGAGGACCCCCATAACCATCAGGCAGGGGGACCCGCTGATCCACATCGAGTTCATGAGGAGGGAAGGGCCCCACGAGCCCTACTCGGGGAGGTACATGTTCCAGTTCATGAACGACCAGGAGACGGAGAGATACGTCGACATACTCTCAGCCAGCTTCCCCGCCATATACCCCCGGGAGCCCCTGGCCCAGAGGGGGAGGGAACGCCTGGTCCGGGAGGACTAGGTCCATCCACCTGCGCATCGTCCACGGCGCGCGCCTCGGTTCTTAGACCTAGCCAGGTTCAGATTGACGCATTGAAGGTGTCGAACCCGTCTGGCTGCGACACCTCCGGGGAATGAGTTACGCGGGCAAACCAGAGCCACCTCCCCTCGTAGACCCGATCATGATGCTCGTAGTCTTCGAGAACGACAGTCTTCCTTTACCAGTCAATCGAGAACAGCAGGGCGTGACTTTCCGAAGTGGGCTCTCCTCATCCCCACAAGCGGGAAGCGCATGGCCTTGAAGGCGTGGGGCTCCCGCAGAATCTCGCCAATCTTTCTGCCTGTCGCCTCCATCTGTTTCCGGTCCCTTTTCGAGAGTTTCTTGAAGATCCGGTCGACGTGCTGCCTGACTTCTAGCTCGTACATTCACTTCAGGCCGTATGATTCCTATGAGCATCAGCGTCCCGGCGGCCCTGAAAAAAGAATTGAAGAAGCACCCGGAGACGAACTGGAGCAGGGTCGCGACGAAGGCCTTCGAAAGGCAGCTCCAGACGGACAAGATTCTGGAGCAGCTCGCAGAGCAGAGCCTTTCCGACAGGGAAATCCTCAGGCGGGGTCTCCGCGTCCAGTACCCTCGAGACATCATCAAGAAGGCGGCGTAGCCCTGGTGCTGCACGTGACTGCTACCTACCCTGCCTTAAATTCCCGACCCGCCCCGGCGATGACGCAGGAGCTCGCTGACATCGCTGGAGTTCAGTATTCACGCCTGGGAGAGGCTTCACCTAAGGCGGGTGACAAGGAAACAGGTGGCTGAAGCCGTCCAAAGACCCGACAGCTTGTTCAAGGACACCGAATCTTCGTCCCTAGTAGCCGTGAAGAAGACCAATCACAGATACCCCGTCGTAATCTATGTCCCCCGGGTGAAGGCGAACCGGGTGGTCACAGCCTATCACGCGTCAGACGTTAACAGGCTTATTAGGCGGAAGCTCGGAAGAGGAGTCTGGACGGAAATATGAAGCTCAGCTACGACCCTGAAGTCGACATACTATACTTCCACTTCAAGGACGGCCCAGCGGAAAGCGTGAGGGAGGTGGAGGACGAGGTGGTTGTGGAGCTCGACAAGAAGGGCGAAGTGATGGGAATTGAAGTCTGGGGCCTGAGGAAGAAGGGAGTACTCAAACAGTTGGCCCGAGCCGCGGTCCCTGCTTGATGGGTCGTCCACGGACGAGAGACCCTCGCCGCTCAGTCAGTCAAGGAGCGGTACTGCAACTGCACAGAAAAGTTGGCAGGAGCAGGCCGTCTTTCACAGTCCGCAACTGGGTTCAAATCTTAACTGCGGTGGCCGGTTCTTGAACGCAATTTAGTTCAAATACGTCTTCGGCTAAAGACTTAAATGCGCACCAATGCGCATCGGGACTGTCATGAGCAAGAAGGAAGGAACGGTTCCCATGAACATCAGCATACCAGCGACTCTGAAGAGAGAACTGAAGGAGCATCCAGAGACGAACTGGAGCAGGGTCGCCACGAAGGCCTTTGAAAGGCAGCTTCAGGCGGAGAAGCTACTGGAGCGGTTCGCGGAACCGGGCCTTTCGGACGAGGAGATACTCCGGCGGGCCCTCGCAGTACAGCATCCTCGCAGCGTCATCAAGAAAACGGCGTAGCCGTGGTGCAGACCAAGTACGTCGTCGATACAACCATCCTAGTATCCTGGCTGCTCGACCCGGGGAAGTTGACGGGGAAAATCGTCAAGAGCCTCGAGCTCGAGTTGTCCACTCCCTATAAAGGGGTCGACGAGCTCTGGGAGCACAGAACTGAGTGGACAAAGCGGAGACCTGACTTCGACTTCCGGGCCTTCACGAACCAAATTGGCTATTACGTCAGGACCGCGATGACAAAGGAGTACACCCATAAGATGTCGGAAGCGAAATCGATTATGGACCCGATAGATCCAGAGGACGCCGAATTCTTGGCACTCGCGATGGCACACGGCCTCCCCGTCTGGTCTCACGACCCGCACTTCAAGAAACAGTCCAAGGTGCGTGTGGTGACAAGTGCAGACATTCTGAGACAGTCGGTTGACCTTCCTCCCTTGTGGGAGGCGCTGCAAGAGGAGTACTTCAAATGGGAGAATACCTTGCAAGGGAGACAGGCTGAGGATTCGTAGGACTGGAACGAACTCAAGAACGCCTGAATTTGCTACCACCTGGAATTTCGGTCGGGCACCCCACATGCAGAACAGTGAATCTGAGTAGAGCGGTTCCTAGACGTAGTTAGGTTCAAATCAGAAATGCGGTGGCCGGGATTTGATATCTGACGCAGTCGCTCGGCGGCAGCCCGTCATGTTCAAACGCGCTATGCTAAATACGCCCTTCGCGAAGCAGAGCGAGGATTGAAGACGAAGATCGTAGCCGTCGCGATAGCCGTCGTGGTGATAGTGGTCGTAGGTGTCGCGGCGACGGCGCTGCTGAGAACCCCGAGCGGAAGCCTGGTCGTCGGTGTGAAGGACTCCCCCGCAGGGAGCAACGTCACCCACATCTATCTCACGATCACTGACATCACCCTACAGGGGCCTGGTAACGCCAGCGTGAACTACAAAGTCAACGCGACGACCTTCGACCTTCTGGCGCTGCAGAGCGTCACCAGGATGCTCGGGAAGAACAGCATCCCCGCGGGGAACTACACCATGGTCAGGTTCGGGATAACGGCCGCGGTGGCCACGGTGAGCGGGACCAACGTCACACTGACTGTCCCGAGCGGGCAGATCAAGGTCCCGATGCGCTTCACCATAGCGTCGGGGAAGACCACCACCATAGTCCTTGAGATCTCAGCCGACATGACGGCCATAAGCACCTCGCAGGCTCTCAGGCCGGTCGTCACAGGCCTGGAGACAGTCCCGCCGACTTAGGCTGACCGCCTCCCGTCAGGGCTGCCCAGCGCTCTCGGACGTCGGGGGGTCGCGGAGCGGGGAGCGTGGAGCCAAGAAAGCCTCGCGTGTGAAGCACGCTCACCTCAGCGCTGGCCCCTCTGTCATCTGCAGGGGCGGAGAGAGAAAGAGAGCGGCAGATGGCGGGTCCGACGGTCGGGAGCGACCTGAATATCCTCAGATGCCCAGGGCCGACCTGAGCCCCTTGTACCTGTTCCTTATCGTGACTTCGGTCACCCCCGCCGCCTCGGCGACGTCCTTCTGGGTCTTGTCCTCCCCTTCGAGGGTGCAGGCGACATAGAGGGCGGCGGCCGCAAGGCCCATCGGGTCCTTCCCGGCTGAAATCCTCGTCTCCTCGGCCCTCTTGAGTATCTCGAGCGCCCTCCTCTTCGTCTTCTCGGAGAGCCCTGCCTTGGACGCGATCCTCGAGATGCACTTCGTGGGGTCCACCACGGGCATCTTGATGTCCATCTCCTTGAGCAGGAGCCTGTAGCATCGCGCGATGTCCTTCTTCTTCACGTTGCTGACCGCGGCCAGGTCCTTCAGGGTCCTCGGGGTCTGGGTGTCTCTGCAAGCCGCATAGAGCGACGCCGCGATTATCGCCGAGATCGACCTCCCTCTGACCAGCCCGCGCTCGAGGGCCTTCCTGTACACGTAGGCCGCCTTCTCGACCACGGCGTCAGAGACCGACAGCTTGTCGGAAAGCCGGTCCAGCTCACTGAAAGCCTGCCTCAGGTTCCTGTCCACAGGCTCGTGCACCTGGCTGCGCGAGTCCCAGGTCCTGAGCCTCTCCACCGTCGCCTTCATGGACGCCGAGAGCGACTTCCCCGACGCGTCCTTGTTGATCCCGCCTATGACAGTGGCCAGCCCCATGTCGTGCATGGCTATGGAGGTGGGTATGCCTCCCCTGCTCCTGTCGTCCTTCTCCTCCTTGGAGAACGCCCTCCACTCGGGCCCGATCTCCTCTATCTTCTCCTTGACCACGAAACCGCATGCGCCACAGAAGAGCTCCCCCCCTGCAGAGTCGACGATCATTGGACCCTTGCCGCATCGGGGACACTTGTCCATTGCCTTTTGCAGGCGCATCAGTCGCGAGAAGTCTTTGTCTGCGAACAAATCTACCACTAGCGAAATACTTACATGGAACTCCCTCCCTGACACATATTTATGTGTTTAGCCTCTTTTATAGGAATTTCAACGCACATTCAAATTATCGAACAGAATTAGAGCGGCAGGAGTCGCGCGACCGGCCCTCTGGCACGTTTTCATAGGTCGTTTTCAGAGCTGCAGAAAGGCGACTCCCTCATGAAAGGCAAGACCGGGCCAGTGGCCGAGCACCTGAGGCCGATCCTCGACACATACCTCGACTCGGCGGTCGCCCTGGTGGGATGCGCGTCGAGGGGGATTCAGAGGTACAGCTGCGAGTTCGACATCCTGATAGTGACCGACGAGCCGCGGCCTGGGACGTCCCTCAAGCTGGGCGACGTGTTCGTCGACGCGGCCTTTGTCACCGAGGACGAGGTGCTGAGACCCAAGCCGGAGCGCGCCCTCTCTGTTGCTTCGGCGAAGCCGGTCCGCGACACCACTCTGGTTCTTTCCACAGCCATAGCCACGAGCTCGGCGACCCTCTCCTCCTCGGCCGAAGCGGCGAGCACGGCGCGCCTGGGCTCGGCCCTGAAGGCCTTGGGGAGGGCCGAGGATGCGCTCGAGAAGGGGACCCTCATCGACGCCGACTTCTGGCTCCTCGCGGCGAGCCAAGAGTTCGCTGGCGCATTCCTCCTCGCCAGCGAGACTGTCCCGTCCCCCAGCCACCTGCTGTCCCAGCTCCGGGCGCTCTCAAAGGGCGCGGCGAAGAGCTTCGAGGCCGTAGCAGCCGGGGCAGGCCTGGAGGCGGCCAGCCGGGCAGGGTGCGGGGCGAGGCTGGAGGGGGTGACGGTCCTGCACGACATACTCCGGGCAAGAGGTATGTCAGGGGAGTCCGAGTGGTCCGCCGCCAAGACCGAGATCCTCTCGGCCAAGGCCGAGGAGCTTGTGACCCGCAAGGAACTCGCCGAATGCTACTCGTTCCTCGGCAAAGAGCTTGTGGACGGGGTCACGGCCCTCCTTCGTCCCCGCCCCAAGGACAGCCTCTCCACCCTCACCTCGGGGGACGGTCGGCTCCTGGGGGAGCGGCTCGTGAGGCAGCTGGGGCTCGCCAGAGAGGAACCTGCCGTCAGGCATGGCGTGGCGTCGCTGAAGGAGCAGGTCGCCGCTCTGGCGAAGA
Source organism: Nitrososphaerota archaeon (assembly GCA_029785615.1). Classification (GTDB taxonomy): domain Archaea; phylum Thermoproteota; class Nitrososphaeria; order Nitrososphaerales; family Gagatemarchaeaceae; genus UBA183. The sequence continues at coordinate 83,796 of JAFLZH010000003.1, read as the reverse complement.
GGCCTCGTGGGGGCGAATAGTTCGCCAAAGGCTTATCTGTCCTACGTCAACCGGCTAACTCCATGGAACCACCAGCCAGCGACGCTCTGGCGCGCATAGCCGGGGACGTGGTCGCCAGCCCAGACGCAGGGCGGGCCATGAGGGCATGGAGAGACAGGCTCGGGATCAAGCAGGTCGCCCTGGCGCGCGCCCTCGGGATCTCCGCATCTGTCCTCAGCGACTACGAGTCGGGCCGCAGGCCCTCCCCGGGGGTGCAGTTCGTCAAGAAGTACGTCGAGGCCCTGGTGAGGCTCGACGAGGGGAAGGAGAGGGTGGTCTCCAAGCTCGTCTCAAGCGGGGACGACCAGGCGATACTCTCCATAGGCGAGTTCCCGGCCCCCCTCGAGGCCTCGAAGCTACTCCGCGCCCTGGACGCGACTGTCCTCGCGGGGGACCCCGACGAGGTGAAGCTCTACGGGTACACTGTCGTCGATAGCATAAAGACGATCTACGCCCTTTCTGGCTACGACTTCTACAGGATATTCGGGGCCACCACCGAGCGGGCGCTGGTCTTCACCAAGGTGGGGATGGGGAGGAGCCCACTGGTCGCCATCAGGGTGTCGCAGCTCAAGCCGAGGATGGTGGTGATCCACGGACCGAGGGAGGTGGACCCCCTGGCCGTCGAGCTGGCCAGGAAGGAGCAACTCGTGCTGGCGCTGTCCGGGATTCCGACCGACGAAGCGCTGATCTCCTCGCTCCGCGAGGTCCAGGAGAAGGAAGCCGAGGCCCGCAGGGCGCCCTGACCTGCTGCCGTGCGGCCCGCGGGGCTAGGCTAGCGACATGATGAGCTCCGCCGCCTTGACCTCGCCGTGGCAGGGTCTGGCTCCCTCCCTGGCTGACAGCTTCAACGGTATCAGCTCCTTCAGCCTGGCCGAGTCCCCCGCCGAGTAGCCGAACGCCGCCGCGTTCCTCTCCTGCTCCGCGTGGTTCCTGATGGGGACGACGATGATGGGGGTCCCCGCTGCGGCCGCCTCGTCTATCGTGCTCTTCCCCGCGGTCGAGACGACCAGGTCCGCGCAGGCGACCAGGTCCTGGTTGTCCCTCACCACCCCGAGGTCATAGACCCCTTCGCCATGGAACTTCGGCCCCCTGTTCCCTGTCACGACCAGCGAGGGACGGCCCCCCTGCACGGAACCAAGGGCGTCCAGGGCCCTGGACGCGAGTTCCCTCCCGGCGCCGCTCCCGCTCAGGCTCACCAGCACCATCCTCCCTTCAGGGAGGCCGTGCCTCCTCCGGACCTCGAGACACCCCGCCGTCGTAGCCCGCACGATCGGGCCCACGTACCGCCTGTTCCCGGCGTCCTTCCCCTCTTCGGGGACTATCAGCATGTCCACGGCGTCGAGTAGCCCCCCGTACCACCTCTCCACCCTCCTCTCTATCGCCCGGGCCACGCGTCCGCGGGCGAAGCCGAGCTCCAGCTCGTCGGCTATGAAGACCCGGCTGACCCCCAGCTCCCCAGCCGCGACCGTGCCTGAGAACTCCTCGTCGCACACCACCACGTCCGGGGCGAAGGCGCCCGCCAGCCTCAGAGCCTTCGGCACGTTCCTCCGCTGCGCGAGCCAAGACCTGACGTACCAGGCGGCCGCGTTCTTCATCTCTCCCCCGACGACCTTCGGCCCGGCGTCTTCCACAAAGTCCTCCACCGCCACGCCGCACCCCCTCAGGAACTCGGCCGCCTTCCCCCCGGAGAACATCATGACCTCGGCCCCCCTCCTCTCCAGCTCCCTGGCTACCACCAGGGACCGGGTGGCGTGCCCCAGCCCTATGGGGCTGACCCCGTAGAGTATCCTCGGCACGATGTTCATACCCGGTAGTGCGTATTTATTGAATAGCCTTGCCCCTCGGCCCATGACTGGAGAGGGGCCCTGCACTCCGGCACGGCCTTCGCCGTCCTTCATCTCGTGCCCCAGGGCAACGGGACTGATGGTCACTCCCAGGCTCGCGCATCCTTGGAGACTTCTCGAGCTTCGCCAGATTCTGATGGGGCGCGCCTCAGGGACCCAGGATAAGCGATCCATGCCACAGCGAGAACCTATGGTACCGAGCGTCAGATGGTGAAAGGGATTGACGCTGTTCTTTGAGCCAAGCGGCATTTACTCTTCGGTCAGGAGGCCTCTTTTGACAAGTTCGGGCAGCGCCCCTTCAATGCCAAGCTCGACATCGCCTTTTGGATACCCCCGCTCTTCCCAAGGTTCTTCCTCATCCCAGAACCGATTCAGAGCTTCTTCATTTCCAGCACCTAACCAGTCGATGTTCATCCGATGAACATACCAAAGTCCCGGAGCGCGTCTATAGAACTGATAGACCAATTCAGGGAGCTTGTTGTATCTGTATCTTTTCCACACGCCCACGAAGCGATTTGAGTAGGCATATCTCCGGATCGCGTTCAGGAACTCTTTCTCGGTCATCCGATCCTCTGCGACCATGAGAAGATACTTCGTCATGGCACGAGGCAAGATCATGTCTGCCCCGTTGATCCAGAGCATCAGGACCATTGACATAAGCGAGGTTCTCTTGTTTCCGTCCGTGAACCCGTGCCCTCGGTTCAGTTCGTAGCAAAGGGCACATGCCTTTGCTAGCAGGTTATCGAATGCCTCCACCGGTTCTCCTGCAGGGTTCTCCCCAATCACTTGTGTCTTAGGCCTCTCGACAGCTGAAACGACGTTTCCTTCCTGTGGCGGCCTTGCGCCGTCTGATGTGCCACCCTATGATTCGACGATGTATCGGTGTATCCGCTTTACAGACTCTACCGCGAGATAGAACAAGAGGCTATAGCTGACTCAGCCTAAAAAAGACCAGCTTAGCCCTCTTCACAGTATCCCGTGCCTTCTCGTCGAAGTTGAATGCTTCGTTATTGCTCAAATTGGCCTTCACCCCTGCTAGCATCGCTTACCGAACTCAAGCCTATTGGCGTCTGATAAGTCCAACCGAGGGGAGAATGCGCCTTCCTCCTCTTCTTCGAGCCGCATGTCCACCCTGTCACCCGTGGCCGAGGCCTCACCCGCCAGGTTCCTCACGAGTTCAGTCAGGCTGCGGATTGGAGAAAGAGCTCGGCCGCCACCAAGACGGGCAGGCTTCGCCTATAGCATAATGGACGAAGTTAACGGTCAGTTGCGTATTTAACACCGCCAAGGCGGGTGGGGACGACATTGATCACCTTCGTGTGGGCCGTGGTCGAGTTCTTCCTGGTCCTGGCCGTGGCCCTGGCTGCCGTGGTCGCGAGGGCCATCGACTCGAGGGGGTTCCTGGCCAGCGCCGCGGTGGGGTTCTCTGTGATCTACGGGGGCGGCCTCCAGTGGTTCGTGGTCGTCGCTGTCTTCTTCGTCCTCGGGGTCGCCTTCACCCTCTACAAGTACGGCTACAAGAGGCGGCTGGGGGGCGCCCAGGGGAAGGGGGGCGCCCGCAACTGGCCCCACATACTGGCAAACGGGGGGCTCGCGTCCATCATCGCCGTCTGGAACCTCGTCCAGCCCGGCCAGCCCCTGGCCGCCATGTTCCTCGGCGCGGTCTCCGCTTCGGCGGCCGACACGGCGGCGACTGAGCTCGGGCTCCTCAGCCGCTCCCAGCCCAGGCTGATCACCAACCCGTCGAAGGCCGTGTCGCCTGGGACGTCAGGGGGGGTCTCGCCGCTCGGGTTCGCGGGCGCCATGGTCGCCTCGGTGGTCATCGGGGTGATCGCGCTCTCGCTGGGGGTCCTCCAAGACCCGTACCTGACGATCCCCGCCTGCCTCGGCGGCGGCCTCTTCGGGGCGCTGGCCGACAGCCTGGCCGGCGCCGCGGTCCAGAGGAGGGGGCACTGCGTGGTCTGCCTGAAACCCACCGAGGCGCTGAAGCACTGCGGGGAGAAGACGAGGGCCACCCGGGGCTCCCCGTTCGTGGAGAACAACATAGTGAACGTCCTCTCGACGGTAGCCGGGGCCTGGGCCGCCCTGGCTATCTACCTGGCCCTCTCTTCCCTATAGCGGGGCTGCGGGTCAGCTCCGCGAGCCTCGACCTTAGTTCGGGTACAGACACCCTCTCCTGGGCCCTCGTGTCCCTGTCGCGGAGGGTGACGGTCCCGTCCTTCAGCGAGTCGTAGTCGAATGTGACGCAGGCGGGGACCGCGGCCTCATCCGCCCGGGCGTAGCGCCTCCCTATCCCCCCGGACTCGTCGTAGAAAGCGTCGAAGGACTCCCTGAGGTCCTCGTAGACCCTCCGCGCCCCCTCCTGCAGTCCGTCCTTGTTCACCAGCGGGAACACGCACACCTGGGTTGGAGACAGGTAGGGCCGCAGCGCCATCACCCTCCTCTCCCCCTCCCCCTTCATCGACGACTCCATCACGGCGAACATGCTCCTGTCTATGCCGAGGGACAGCTCGAAGACGTGCGGAAGGACCTTCTCCCCGTCGTCGTCTACTGTGAAGTTGCTCCCGCTCACCCTCGCATGCCCTCCGAGGTCGAAGTCCCCCCGGTAGTTGCAGGCCACCAGCTCCACCCACCCCCAGGAGAGTTTCGCTTCGAGGTCGAAGGCAGCCCTCGAGTAGAACGCCCTGTCCTCCTCTGCCAGGACCCTGAACCTGATGGCATCTGGTCCGATGCCGGCGTCCTCGTAGAACCCCGCGATCAGCGCCAGATAGTGCCCCGCCAGCTTGTGCGGGACCACCCCCTTCTCCCTCGCCTCGCCCACGGTCATCCTCGCGTCCGTCCCGTCCGGGAGCCTGAACGACAGGGCCTTGTCCAGCGAAGCGTCGAAGCGCGGGTCGTCGGCCTTCTTCGGGTTGAAGAACACCTCCACCTCCGCCTGGTTGAGCTCCCTGAGCCTGATCAGCGCCTGCCTCGGGGCGATCTCGTTCCTGAAGCTCCGCCCCACCTGGGCGATCCCCACGGGGAGCTTGACCCTCTGGGTCTTGAAGAGTAGCGGGAAGTCGACGAATATGCTCTGACAGGTCTCCGGCCTCAGGTAGGCCTCCTCCTGGGCGGGCCCGATCCCCACCTTGAACATCATGTTGAACCTGGTCGTCCCGGAGAGCCTGGACCCGCACTTCAGGCACTTCACCCCGGACCGCTCCATCTCCTGGTCGTACTCGGCGTCGCCGAGCTTCTCAGGGACCCCCTTGCCTGTCTTCTCCTCGATGAGCTTGTCCGGCCGGAAGACGGAGCCGCACTTCGCGCACTTCACGAAGGGGTCGGTGAAGCTGGAGAGGTGCCCCGACGCCTCGAAGACCGCCCTGGGGAGTATCTGGGACCCGTCTATCTCGAGCATCCCGTCCCTCTTGACCACCACGCGGCGCCAGAGCTCCACCATCCTGTTCTTCAGGCCGACCCCCTGGGGCCCGTAGTCCAGGAACCCGGCCGGGGTGTTGGGGTAGCTCTCCGCCGTCTTGAAGAAGAACCCTCTCTGCTGCCCCAGCCTGACTATCTCATCGAAGCTCATCGTCGTCCCGCTCTTCGGGCTCCGGTGATAAAGGCTCCGCGGAGGTCTGGGCCGGCCCCCGGGCCGGGGGCGCCTCGTCAGCCTCGCCTGATTGCAGGGTCTCCTGGTGGCCGAACACCCTGTTGGCGTAGCGCTCGAGGAGGGGCCCCTGGAGGAGGATGCTCAGCATCACCACGCCGAAGGTCAGGGTCGCCACGGGCTGCCTGGCCGCCAGGGGGACGGCGGAGACGAGGGCTATGGCCAGGGCCCCCCTCATCCCCCCCAGGGTCGAGACGTTCATCCAGCTGGAGGCGGTCTCCCGCCCTTCCACCTTCATGATGCTGAGGATAGGGTAGACCGACGTTATCCTGGCCATGACCACCACCCCGTAGGCCACCACGAACGCGCCCACGCTCGTGGCCAGGAGGAATATGTTGGTGCTGACCCCGATGAAGAAGAAGGCCGCGGCGTTCGCCACGAACGCGATGATGCTCCAGAACTCCCTGGTGACGTCCCCCACCTTCTTGCTCTCTATGTTCAGCAGGACCGTGTTCCCGTAGAAGAGCCCCGTGACGGCGACGGCTATCAGCCCCGACGCCCCTATGGCCGATGCCAGGGCGAAGGAGCCGTAGACCGCCACCAGAGTCAGCACCACCTGGGTCACCGCGTCGGTGACCAATGGCTGGACCTGGCGCGCCCCCCAGGCCACGCCAAACCCGACGAGCATCCCTGCCGTGAGGATGTAGGTGAAGGTGGCAAGGGCGCTCACCGGCTGAAGGCCTGCGGCCGCCGAAGAGGTCAGGACGACGGTGAACACGGCGATGCCTGTCGGGTCGTTGAAGACAGACTCCATCTCCACCAGGGCGGCGAGCTTCGACGGGACGTTCACCCTGGCGAAGACCTCGAGGACCGTGGCCACGTCCGTGGGAGAGATCAGCGCGGCGAAGAGGAAGGACACGAGCGGGGAGAAGCCGACCACCTTCCACAGGACCACCCCCACCACCAGGACGGAGATCAGGACCCCCACGGTGGCCATCACGAAGGCGTGCCTGTAGACCGCCCGGAAGTCGGCAGCCTTGATGCTCATGACGCTCTCGAAGAGTATCGGCGGGAGGACGAGCCCCACGAACAGCTGCTCGTTCGCCAGGGTCGTGAAGAAGCCTGTCAGCCCGGTGAACCCCGCCACAGGGACGGCGGCCAGGATCAGCCCCATCAGCACCAGGAGGATGGTATAGGGCGTCTTGACCTTCCTGGATATCAGGACCGAGGCCAGCGCTATGAGCAGGAATGACGCGAGCACGAGCTCTGTGTATGCCATCGCCCCGCACCCTTGCCGCCGCATTCGTCTTAACTGTCGTGGCTCTCCGGGATCCCTTGGCTCAGGCGCGACGCAGTTAACGCCCCCGGCCGCATGCCAGGGCGTGCCCCGGCCCGACTTCTACACGCGGGAGCTCTCGAAGGAGACTTAGCCCGACTTCCAGAAGCTCTTCGGCAAGCATGGCGAGTGGGGGGTCTGCTGGTGCATCTACTATCAGCGGGAGCGGCCCCCGAAGGAGACCAGGGGGTGGCCTTTGGAGCGGAAGGCCAGGAGGAACCGGGACGAGAAGAAGCCTCTCGTCGAGCAGGGGCGGGCCCACGGCATCCTGGTGTACGACGGCGCGGAGCCCGTAGGGTGGTGCCAGTACGGCCCCAGGGAGGAGCTCCCCAGGGTCGACGTGGCCAGAAGCTACAAGGCCCTCGGGCCTGACGGAGGGGAGAAGATCTGGAGGGTCACCTGCCTGTCCGTCGACAGGGCGTACCGGCGCAGAGAGGTCGCCAAGCTGGCCCTGGCGGCCGCCCTGGACTCACTCCATCAGAGCCCGGGGTGGAGGGACAGTGGAGGCGTATCCGATTACCCACAGGGGGGCGCTGGCGGCCTGGTTCGGGACGAAGTCGATGTTCGAGAGGGAGGGGTTCGAGGTCGTCGGGCCCTACGGGAAGAGCAGCGTCGTCATGCGGGAGGCGCCCTGAGCGGCCTACTCCACCACGAACTTGTAGCCGTAGAAGATCTGCCCCGAGTCTCCGTCCACCTTGGCCCTCCTCACAACCGCCCTGACCTTGGCCCCCGACTTCACCGCATCAGGGGGTGAGTCGACTATCTGGGTGAGCACCTTCGCCCCGTTGTCGAGCTTCACCACGGCGAGGTAGAACGGGGCCAGGGCCTCGAACCCTGGGAGCGGCTCGTGGAGCAGGGTGTGCGTCAGTATCTTGCCTGTCCTGGGCATCTCCCTGTCGGCGATGTCCTCGGACCCGCACTTCTTGCACCTGTAGACAGGAGGGAAGAACTCGGACCCGCAGGCCCCGCACCTGCTCCCGATGAGCCGGTAGTACCTGTCCCTTATCCTCCAGTACTGTATGGCCAACTACGAAGCCCTCCCGAAGACGTGCACCGCGCTGGTGGAGTCCACCCCTCCGATGTTCTGGGTGGCGGCGTACTGCGCCCCTTCCACCTGGTTCTTCCCCGCCTTCCCAGCCAGCTGGAGGAAGGCCTCCGCTATCTGGTACATCCCGGTCGCGCCAACCGGGTGCCCCCGGGCCTTCAGCCCCCCGAAGGTGTTGATGGGGAGCTCGCCGTCCATCGAGTACTTCCCTGCCTTGGCGTCCTTGGAGCCCTGGCCGCGCTTCGAGTACCCCATGGCTTCCAGTGAGAGCGCGCCGACCACGGAGAAGGCGTCGTGCACCTCCGCCAGGCTCAGCTTGCCTGGGGCCAGCCCTGCCTCCGCCATGGCCCCCTTGAACGCCTCCTTCGTGGCCAGGAAGTCGAGCATGTCTTCCCTCTCGTACACGCTGAACTCGGTGGTCGCGATCTTCCCTCCAAGGATCTCGACGTGCCCCCCCTTGGCCCCCGCCAGGGCGTCGTCGTTCACGATCAGGGCCGCCGCGGCCCCGTCCCCCACCGGGGCGCAGTCGAAGAGCCTCAGCGGGTCGGAGATGAGGGCGGATCTGGACACCACCTCGGGGGTGATGGCCTTCCTGAACTGCGCATGGGCGGCGGTGACGGCGTTGGCGTGGTCCAGCACGGGCATCGCGCTCAGCTCGTCCCTGGTGACGTTCTCCTGCTCCATGTAGAGCCTGGCCAGGAGGCCGTTGAGGGCCGCGAATGTCGCGCCGACGAACTGGGTGTACTCGGCCGACTCCGCCATGGCCAGGGCCCGGGACGCCTCCTCTGGCTCGAGGTCTCGCATCTTCTCGACCCCTACGACCAGGGCGCTCCCTATCGCCCCAGACTTCACCAGCCTGTACCCTGTGTTGAACGCCGACCCCCCGGACGCGCAGGCCGCCTCCACCTTGAACGCCGGCGTCCCCCTAAGCCCCAGAGCGCTGGTCACCAGGGCCCCCAGGTGCTCCTGGCTTGCGCCCACGGCGCTGAACATGTTCCCGACTATCACCTGGTCGACCTTCTTCCCCCCCAGCCCTGCCAGAGCACCCCTCGATGCGTCGACGGCCAGGTCCAGGATGGACTTGCCCCAGTGGTCCCCGATGGGGGTCATCCCGACCGAGGCCACGTACGCCCTTTGTCCGCTCACACTATCGCCTACTTGTGCAGCTTGTCCCTGAACTTCGAGTATGTGGAGTAATCGATCTTGGTGCTCCGCTCCAGCATCGACCTCACAGTGGGGTTCACCCCCCTCGCACCAGTGACCCCTTCCAAAACCTCAATGCAGAAAGCGTCGGAACCCGCCCCCGAGCCGAAGCTCGCCACGAGTATCTTGTCCCCTGGTTGGGCCTCGTCCAGGACGGCGGCCAGCCCTATGGGGGAGCTCCCGGAGTAGGTGTTCCCTATCAGCGGGTTGAGGAGCCCTGTCTTGATCTGCTCCATGGTGAACCCCAGCCTGGAGGCCACCTCGACGGGGAACCTAGGGTTCGGCTGGTGGAAGACCGCGTACTTGAAGTCCGACGGTTTGTGCCCGGTCTCTTCGAAGAGCGTCTTTACGGAGTTCTCGATGTGATAGAAGTACGCCGGTTCACCCGTGAACCTGGAGAGGTGCCGCGGATACCTCTCGTGGGCCCGCCTCCAAAAGTCCCCTGTGTCTGAAACGAACGAAGTGCTGCAGTCGATGACCGCCAGCGCCTTCTTTGACATCCTGCCTATCACATAGGCTGCCCCCCCGCTCGCGGCCGTGTACTCGAGGTCGTCCCCGGGCCTCCCCTGGGCGGTGTCCATCCCCACAGCGAGCCCCGCCTCGATCATCCCCGACCCCACCAGCCCGGTGACTATCTGCATCGCCTCGGTCCCGGCCTTGCAGGCGAACTCCAGGTCAGCGGCCAGGGTGTGGTGCTGGCCCAGGGCCTGGGCGACCATGGTGCTTGAGGGCTTCACGGCGTAGGGCTTCGACTCGGTCCCCACGAAGACTGCGCCCAGCTTATCCGTCCCGGCCATCTTCATGGCGTACCGCGACGCCTCGATTGCCATGGTCACGGTGTCCTCGTCAATGGCGGCCACTGCCTTCTCCACGTTGGGCCCGGAACCTCCCCCCTTCCAGACGCGCGCTATCTCGGTGGTCGGGAGCCTGTAGTATGGGACGTAGGCCCCATACCCCAGTATGGCTGCCCTCTCCTTGCTCTGCATCAGATACAAAGCGGTCAGACCGCCGCATTGCAGCGGCTAATTAAACCTGTGAACTATGGATAGACAATCGACGAAGGATTGGAAGGCCGCTCAGACGGCTTTGATCTGCTTGACGACAGACGGCCGCACCTTTCGGAAGACCCTGTAGCCGCAGATGCACTTCACTTCGGGGAGCCTCGAAAGCTCCTCCTGGGTGGTCTTGGTCCCGCACCGCACGCACTCGTATACCGCACCCGCGAAGACCTTGGCTGGCTGCTCTTTCGGCGTCGTCTCCGGGGCTGGCGCGGGGGTAGCTTCGCTCAATTCGTTGATTCGCCCGCCTCCCCTCGTATTTCTATCTTATGCTAGCGACCGGGTCGAACGGCTCATCAGCCCTCGGAGCGAAGGCTCGGCTGGCGGTCATGCCCAGTCGCCCCCGCTGCGGACCCGGCCCGACCCCCTCATGTTCCTCAGCGCCCCCCGGACGCCCATCGCCAGGAGCGCCAGGGCAGCCAGCGCGAAGATGAACGCCACGCCGACCGCCCCGATGTCGCAGGGAAACGGCGCGCTGAGAACCGGGCTGGTGCAGTACCGAGTGGAAGGCTGCGCGTAGACTTCATACTGGCTCAGCGCGACCGCGAAGCACCCCGCGGCTGCCAGAAGACAGACCACCGTCCGCACCAACTTCGACCGTCCCAGGGACCCAACCCCCCGGCGCGCATGCTCCATCTTATCCCAGCCGCCCGACTGCTTCCCTGACCTTGCAAGGGCCGACCTCCGCAGAGCTGACCCGCCGCACCATTACCCGCATCCCGCGCCTATCGCCTAATAAGCCGCAAGCATCCCTCAGAGGGGATGGCCAGGCTTGAGTTCGCCAGGCTTGAGTTCGGCCGCTGCAGGAACTGCGGCCACGAAGTGGTGTTCGAGGGGGGACGCTGGAAGCACCACGTGACCCGCAGCAGGCTGCTGGGCGTCCCCCACTGGCCGACCGGGCACGTGATTACCGTTGAGTGCAGACGGGACTGCCCGTGCTCATCGCCCGAAGGCGACGGGTCGCGAGGACAGAAGTCGAAGCTCGTGCTGCTTGGGAGCCGCGCCGAGAGGTAGCCGGGAGCTCCCTTCCGCCTCGGTCAAGGAGAGTGCTGGGACGCGCCGGTTCCACCCGACCGCCTTCTGTCGCGGCCCGCCGATGTCCATCCCCGCCGGGGCAACGTCTGGGGGCTACCTGAAGGCCGCCCCGATGAGCTTCAGCTGGTAGTACTTCGTCCTCCTCGACTCCGCCTCGTCGTTGGCCGATGACAGGTACCCGTACTGGACCAGCCGCGCCCCTGACTTCAGGGCGCGCTTCAGTATCTCGATGTGGACCGTCATGTCCGTCGCCTTCAGGGGCGGGAGGGACCTCATCAGGTCCAGCGACAGCCTGCAGAGCCCGCTGGTTGAGTCCCTGACCCGCCTCCTCTCGAGCAGGGAGAAGAAGTACGAAAACGACTTCGACTGGAACCCTATGTTCTCCCGGTATGGGAGGACGAGGAACGCCCCGTCCCCGAAATCCCCCGCGGCGAGCTTGGCGATTTCGGCCGCAGGGTGGTAGCCGTCTGTGTCCGCCGTCACCAGGTCTGCCCCCCTCTCCAGCGCCATCCCTATCGCCTGCTTGTACGCCTCGGCGTAGTTCGGGGTCTTGTTGACGTAGAGCTCGTACCTCTCGTCCTGGGGGACGTCTATCTTCGGCTCCCGCTCCGGATGGCACATCATGGATACGAATGTCTTCATGCGGGCCCTCCCTCTACAGGTGCTCGCGCGCTGCGGCCAGGAACGAGTCGGCCACCGTCTGGAGCTCGTCCTGGGTCAGGCCAGGGTGGACCGGGATGGAGAGGACGTGGCCCGCGGAGTCTTCGGTCACAGGCAGCTCTTTCTCAGCGTAGCCGAGCTCGCTGTACAGGGGAGTCCTGTGCACCGGGGTCGGCCAGTAAACGGCAGATCCGACCCCCGCCGCCTTGAGTGCCTGCTGGACCTTGTCCCTGTTCTTCGCGAGGTGCAGCGTATAGAGATAGAAGACGTGCGTCCTGTCGGCGGAGGCCTGGGTGAACTTCGACCCCCGCACCCCTGCAAGGCGCTCGCCGAGGTACTTCGCGTTCCTGGCCCTCGCCTTCAGGAACCCGTCCAGCCTGTCCATCTGGACCGACGCGAGGGCAGCGCTCATCTCCGGCAGGCGGTAGTTGTACCCCAGGTGCCTGGAGTCGTAGCCATGCACCTGGCCGTGGTTCCTGACCAGCCTGAGCCTGTCGGCGAGCTCGTCGTCGTCCGTCGAGATGGCGCCCCCCTCCCCGGAGGTAACCACCTTGGTGGCGTAGAGACTGAAGCACCCTGCGTCTGAGAGCTTGCCCGTCTGGGTCCCCCTGTAGGTCGCCCCCAGAGACTCGGCGGCGTCCTCGACCACCCGTATCGATCTCTCCGCGGCGACCTCGCGTATCTCGTCCATGTCAGCGGGGTAGCCGTAGATGTGGACCGGTATGACCGCCTTCGTCTTCCCGGTCACCGCCCTCTTCAGCGCAGCCGGGTCCATGTTGTAGTCCTCCTTTATGTCGACGAAGACCGGCTTGGCTCCGCAGGCGAGGACCACGTTGGCCGTCGCCAGGAAGGTGAACGACGGGACTATCACCTCGTCCCCGGGCTTGACCCCCAGGGCCATCAGGACCGTGTGCAGGGCCGCGGTCCCCGAGTTCACCGCCACCACGTGCCGCGTCCCGAGCAGGCTCTTCGCCTTCCCCTCGAACGCCCTCACCCAGGGGCCTCCCTCGTAGGAGGCGTTGACCAACATGCCCGAGGACACCACGTCGAGGACCGCCTTCTTCTCCTCCTCCCCGATGAGCGGTTTGTTCACGGGGATGAAAGCCAAGGCAGCCCGCCCCGGGGCGGCTTCGCTTTTAAGTTCGGCACCCCCGGCGGGGCCAGGTTTCGGCCCAGTTTGGCAGCTAGCTCCCCCCGAGGACGGACCCTCCTCACCCCCTGGGTCCTCCTCGCCCTCTCCATCGGCCTGGCCGCTAGGGTCACCCTGCTCGTCGCGAACTCGCACTACTTCACCGACGTGTCCTACTACAACGCCCAGGCGGTCGGCTACCTGCTCCGCGGCGTGGACCCCTACGGCGCCTTCTACGCTGCCCCGAGCGGTCTCGCCACCCCGGGGGCGGCGGAGGTCTTCGCCTATCTCCCGGGGATCTTCGTCTTCATCGCCCCCGCCGGGGCCCTCGGCGCCGCCACCCTGGGGATGGTGGCGACGGACCTGGTGACCGTCGTCTCGCTCAGCCTCCTCGGTCCCAGGGGGCCACTCTCGTCCATGGCGTACTTCCTCTTCCCTCCGGTGGTCCTCTTCTCGACCTACCTGATCAACGACTCCCTCCCTGCCATCGCATTCGTGGCCGTGGCGATGCTGGCAGAGGCGAAAGGGAGGCCGAAGACATCGGCGGTCTTCTGGGGGCTCGCCTTCGGGGCCAGCGTCGAGGCGTGGCTCGCGTTCCCCTTCTATGCGGCGTTCTCCCTCCGGAGGCGGCGGACTATTCCCCCCCTGCTCTCCGTCCTGACGGCCACTGCGGTGGCCCTCCCGTTCTTGGCCTGGGACCCGGCAGCCTTCGTCCTGGACACGGTGCTGTTCCAGTTCCAGCGCTCCCCGCTCCCCCTCGTCTACGCCGGCGCGTTCGGGCCGACCCTGAACCCCAGCCTCCAAGGAATCTTCGTAAGCCTCGGCGGCTCGGCCCCGACGGCGCTGAGGGTGCTGCTAGCGCTCGCTGCCCTGGCGGTCCTGCTCTGGCGCTGCGACGGCAGCCTTGGCGCCCTGGCCCTGGGCTCCGGGTGCTTCGCAGCCGTGGCCCTCTTCCTGCTCCCCGGGGTCGCCTTCTGGAGCTACTTCGAGCTCCCGCTGATGCTCCTGGCCGCCTGGTACGCGCTCCGAGGAAGCGCCTTCCCAAGGCTTAAAGAGCAGAATCAGTGGTCGCACCGCTCCGATGAGCGAAGCCGGGGCCAGGCGGATGTACAAGATTGTAGCCTGGGTCTCCTTCGTCATAATCGTCGTGGTAGCGGTGTACGGCATCGCGAGGTCGCTTTCCCTCACCAACGAGCCCATCGGCAAGGCCCTGGTGGACGTCTACTTCCCCTTCCCGCCCTACTTCGCCCAGCCGATCACCTACTTCAGTGTCGCCTGCGTGGCCCTCTTCTACAGCGGGCTGAGGATCTGGGAGGACACGGTCTCGAAGTGGCCCCGCTGGCTCCTCATGTTCCTCCAGCTCTTCGGCTTCGTGGTCGCCTTCTCCGCGGCCTATGAGGTGATGTACAACTTCATGGTGTGGGGGGCGCTCTTCTCGGTGTCCTGCACCCCTCCGCCGGTGGGCCTGGGGAACTGCAACCCTGACACCCTAGCCACGACATACCCGTCGCAGTGGAGCCTAGTCTTCGCCACCAGGGCGTTCAGCGCCTTGTTCGTGATAAGCGGCTACTCGGTCTACTACCTGCGGAAGTTCTCGAAGTCCGGCTCGGTCTAGGCCTGGATGGGTCTCGCGGTCCCCGCATACAGCAGGAAGACGTGGACCACGGCGAGGACAGCGAACGCTCCCAGGGTTGACGCCGCCAGGGCCGAGAAGTCCCCCGCCAGCAGCGGGGACCAGGCGTACACCTGATAGACGCATATCAGCAGGCCCATGACGGCTGTCGAAGCCGCCCACGAGAAGGTGACCCTCCACCCGGGCTTGAACTTCAGCAGCACCCCGGAGAGGGCGCAGGCGACCACCGGCCAGGCCATCAGGACCGACCTCCCGTCCACCCCCACGACGGCCCAGACCGCGGCTATGACCCAGAAGAGGTACGGGGAGTATTCCCTCAGGAAGCCTCCGACGTCAGTCATCTGAGGGGGCGCCCCCGGCACTTGTTATAAATCGTCCGCCGCGCCCGGCGGGACGAGGCCGAGGTAGCCTTATTTGCAGTAGGAGGGCCGCTCCGCACATATCAATGGCCTCCCAGTCCTCGGTCCAGACCTCCGGCCTCGCAGAGAAGCTGGCCGGGCTGACCAGGCCGGTGAAGGAGATGGGAGAGTCGCTCCTTGCCTCGGCGACCTACGACGGTGACAGGAAGAAGGCGGTCTTGAAGTTCTACGATCAGAAGGCCGGGATGTTCTGGCTCTGGGAAGACGACACCGGGCACAAGCCCTACTGCTATACCAGGCTCCCCATGGACGAGCTGCAGGCGGTAAGGGCGCGCAAGGACGTCCTGGACGTAGTCGAGGAGGAGAAGCTCGACCTGCTCACCGACTCCAGGGCCAAGCTGAGGAAGATCATCACCACCGACCCGCTGGCCATCGGCGGAGGGAACGACAGCATCCGCGACCAGATCAAAGCCTGGGAGGCCGACATCAAGTACTACGAGAACTATGCCTACGACCGCGGCCTCCGCATGGGGACCTACTACAAGGTCGCCGGGGGCGAGATGGTCCCCGTCAGGCACGCGGTCCCGGAGAGGGTCGCGCGCTCCCTCGAAGAGATCATGACGAAAAGCCCGCCGTCCTTCACCCCGTTCCTGAAGGAGTGGGCGGAGCTGTTGGGCGAGCCCCTCGTGGACTTCAAGAGGGTCGCTCTCGACATAGAGGTCGACAACGAGCCGGGGAGGCTCCCCGACGTCGAAGACCCCAACAGGGAGGTCATCGCCGTGTCGTTCTACAATGAGAAGGAGAAGACTGTCTACATGCTCAAGGGTGCGCGGAGCGAGGAAGGGCTCTCAGGTGCGCCCTTCGAGTACCGGCTCTTCGACAGCGAAGCAGACCTACTGAGGGCGGTCCTCTCCAAGGTGATGGACTACCCCGTGATAGTCACCTTCAACGGGGACGACTTCGATCTGCGGTACATCCAGCACAGGGGCAAGAGGCTAGGGATAGCGGAGGAGGAGGACCCGATCCAGCTGGAGCGGGTGGCGGCGTCGCTGAAGCATGGAATCCACATCGACCTCTACCAGTTCTTCCGCAACAGGTCCATCCAGGTCTACGCGTTCGGCAACAAGTACACCGATCACACCCTCGGAGGGATCTCGGAGTCGCTTATCGGGAAGTCGAAGGTGGACTTCGAAGGGGAGGTCGGGGACCTCCCCCTGCGGAAGCTGGGGGAGTACTGCCTGAACGACGCCCAGTTGACCTACGAGCTGACGTCCATGAACGACTCCGTCGTCATGAAGCTCCTCCTGATGATCTCGAGGATCGGGAAGATGCCGATGAACGACGTTTCGAGGCTCGGCATATCCAACTGGATCCGGAGCATGCTGTTCTACGAGCACAGGAGGATGGGGGCGCTCATCCCGAGGCAGGACGAGCTCGCGGAGAAGGGGGGCGCGTCCTCCAAGTCCATCATCAAGGGGAAGAAGTACAAGGGCGGGCTCGTAATCGACCCCAAGCCGGGGGTGTACTTCGACGTCTCCGTGCTCGACTTCGCCAGCCTGTACCCCTCGCTGATGAAGGTGCACAACCTCTCCTACGAGACAGTCAACTGCCCCCACCCGGAGTGCAGGACAAACAAGATCCCCGACACAGACTCCTGGGAGTGCACTAAGAAGAAGGGGATTACGAGCCTCGTGATAGGCTCGCTCAGGGACCTGAGGGTCGGTCACTACAAGCAGCTGGCGAAGGACCCCACCCTGTCGAAGCAGGACAGGGAGCTCTACGGGGTCGTGTCCCAGAGCCTCAAGGTGTACCTCAACGGCGCCTACGGCTCCTTCGGGTTCGAGTCGTTCGCGTTCTACTGCCTCCCGGTCGCCGAAGCCACCGCAGCCCTCGGCAGGGACGCCATCACCAGGACGATAGCGAAGTGCAAGGAGCTCGGGGTGGATGTCCTCTACTCCGACACCGACAGCCTGTTCCTGCACAGCCCGTCGAAAGAGCAGGTGTCGACCATATCAGGGTGGGCCGATTCGGGGCTGGGGGTCGAGCTCGACCTCGACAAGGTCTACAGGTATGTCGCCTTCAGCAGCAGGAAGAAGAACTACTTCGGCGTCTTCCCGGACGGGACCGTCGACATAAAGGGACTGACGGGGAAGAAGTCCGTGCACGGCAGCACCCCCATGCTCGCCCGCTATGACGAGAGAGTCAGGCTGGCCGCAGTGGCTGAGGTGTACGAAGCTTTCAAGGCGGGGAAAGACGTTGAGGTAGTGACAGTGGTTGACGGGCTCAGCACTGCATGGGTGCACATCTCAGATGCCATGAAGCACGAGGTGTCTGATGTCTTTGAAATCAGAACGAGCAAAGGGAGGGAGCTGAGACTGTCGGGAGACCACAGCGTGTATCTCATGGACTCGCTTGGGCGACTGTTCCACAGAAGCACGAAAACGCTGAGACCAGGTGACGTGGTCGTTGGAGCCCAGTACGTGCCTCCGCGCGACCCCAGTCCACGCCTCCCTGTGTTGCACTACCTGACGAGCCCGCTCCTGTTCAGGGACGGACATGCGTACTCGGCCAGGGCCCACGCGACTGTATCGACGCCTTTGCCTTGCAGCCTGCCGATGTCGAGGGAGCTGGCCACCATGCTCGGGCTGTACGTGTCTGGAGGGGGTGCTTCGGAGGACGACAGGTCCAGGAACAACTCAATCACCCAGAGTTGGCTGGCGAACCCAGAGGTGTGTGCTGAGATAGAACGCTGCTGGGAGGTTCTGTTTCAGAGGCCAATCAAGACATTGCGCCGGCGGGGGGGAGTCAACACATACCATCTCCCTAGGCTTCACGCGGAGCTTTTCAGGGCTCTTTGCGGGGGGTCCGGCGAGGCAAAGCACGTCCCAGGGATAGTCTTCGACGCAGATGGGGGGTTCGTAGCGGAGTTCCTGAGGGCAGTCTTCTCTGGAGGCGGATACGGCGATGGAAGGAGAGTGAACATCGCTTCGAGGAGCAAGACGCTACTCACGGAGGTCGCCTATCTTCTGGCACGTTTCGATATCGATGTGAGGATAAGAGAGATTTCGGTGAAGGGTACGAGGTACCATCAGTTGAGCGTGATAGGGGCATTCAGCCGGGAGCGCTTCTACCGGTACATCGGATTCATGCAACGCAGATTCAGAGCTAAGGCGGGCACGGCCCCAAGGAACAAGGAGCTAATCCCTATCTCCACCGACGGGCTTCTGAATATCAAGTCACAGATGCTCGGACGGCGCGGCCTCAAGCGCAAGAGGGACCTGAATCTGCACGATGCGCGCTACTACGACCTGTCTTTGCTGGACCGCTACAATTCTGTGCTTGGGCGACTCCTTCAGATGGCCAACAGCGGAGAAAGAAAGGGCCTAATCAGAATTGCGAGGATGCTCAATGTCAAAGACGTGACTTTCGAC
Source organism: Nitrososphaerota archaeon (assembly GCA_029785615.1). Taxonomy (GTDB): domain Archaea; phylum Thermoproteota; class Nitrososphaeria; order Nitrososphaerales; family Gagatemarchaeaceae; genus UBA183. The sequence goes on along the minus strand of JAFLZH010000003.1, from coordinate 65,438 downwards.
GAAGTCATTTCTGTAAGGAGACTACGCGGTGGCGCGACTATGTTTGACTTCTCTGTTCCAACCTTCGAAAGGTTTGTGGCAGGCAACCTGCCCACCCTCCTGCACAACAGCCAGACGCCGGAGTACCTGAAGCGGATCTTCTACGACACCCTGGGGATACTGAGCTCCGTCAAGAACCCGGAGGACTTCGAGAGAGCCCGCACCAGCACAAGGGAGGTCCTAACCAAGATGGTGTCGGACCTGAGGGGGAAGCGGATCCCGGTCTCCGAGCTGGCGTTCACCGTCATGATGAGCAAGCCCACGGCCAAGTACAGCGGCACCACCCCCCAGCACGTGAGGGCCGCCAAGCAGCTCGAGGAGAAGGGGGAGGAAATCAAGGCGGGGGAGATAATCGCCTTCGTCAAGACCAAGAGCCCCCCCTATGTGAAGCCGGCAAAGCTGGCCAGGACCGACGAGGTCGACGCGGACAAGTACATCGAGTACGCCCACTCCATGTTCGACCAGCTCCTTGACGCCCTGGACTTCTCCTTCGATGAGATAATGGGCGCCACGACTCTGGACCTCTTCTGGGGCGGTTAGCCCCGGCTCCTGTCTTCCGCCGGGGGAGCGCGAGCGCTCGATTTGTATAGTGAGCAGGCGGTGGCTGGACGGTTGACGCAGGACAAGGTGAGGCTGGGCCTGGTGCAGATGTCGATGAGTGCGGACCGCAGGTCCAACCAGAGGAAGGCCCGGTGGTACGTCAGAGAAGCCGCCTCCCAGGGGGCCGACATCGTCTGCCTCCCGGAGCTCTTCCAGTCCCGCTACTTCCCCAGCGCCCGGGGGTCCTTCGAGAAGGCCGAGGAGGTCCCAGGCCCGACGAGCAGATGGCTTTCGGAGACGGCGAAGGAGAGCAGGGTGATACTCGTCGGTGGGAGCATCTTCGAGAAGGACGGGAGGCGGAGGTACAACACGTGCCTCGTGTACGACGAGAAGGGGAAGAGGGCGTCCAAGTACAGGAAGGTGCACATCCCCCAGGACGAGCACTACTACGAGCAGGACTACTTCAAGCCGGGGGACAGGTACTCCGTCGCCCGGACCGCCAAGGGTCGCCTGGGGACGCTCATCTGCTTCGACCAGTGGTACCCCGAGGCCGCGAGGGTCAACCGCATCATGGGGGCAGACATCCTGCTCTACCCGACGGCCATCGGCTGGGTGGACGGGATCGACATGGCCGAGGGGGACTGGAAGCGGGCCTGGGAGGAGGTCCAGGTGGGCCACGCCATAGCCAACAGCGTGGTCGTGTGCGCGGTGAACAGGGTGGGGAAAGAGGGCCCGACCACGTTCTGGGGAGGATCGTTCGTCTGCGACCAGTTCGGGAGAGTCATGCTCCGGGCGGACGACAGCGAGGGCGTGTTCACCGCGGACTGCGATCTCGGCCTGGGGAAGGCTGTCGAGGCAGGCTGGGGGTTCTTCAGGAACAGGCAGAGAGGGACGTACTCGGCCATAGGGAAGCGGTGACATTGGGGGAGACCCCAAGGTCCTTGGGCTACAGGATGCCGGCCGAGTGGGAACGGCACGAAGCGACCTGGGTCTCGTGGCCCAAGGACCCGAACACGTTCCCGGGCGGGATACTCCCCAAGGTCGAGGAGGCCTACGTGAAGATGGTGCGGGCGCTGGCGGCAGGAGAGGAGGTGAGGATCCTGGTGGACGACGCGAAGGCGGAAGAGAGGGTGTCTGGCCTGGTCGGGAGCACCGATGAGGTCGCGTTCCACCGCGTCAGGACGGTCGACGTCTGGACCAGGGACTACCTTCCCACCTACGTCCGGGGGGGCGACGTCGCCATGGTGAAGTGGAGGTTCAACGCCTGGGGAGGGAAGTACGAGGACCTCCTCCCGGACGACGGGTCAGGGGAGGCCGTCGCCCTTGGGTCTGGACTCCGGGTGTTCAGGCCGGGGGTGATCCTCGAAGGCGGGTCCATCGACTCCGACGGCGCGGGGACGGTCCTCACCACAGAGCAGTGCCTCCTCAACCCCAACAGGAACCCCCAGTTGGGGAGAGAGGGGGTAGAGAGGGTGCTGGCAGACTACATCGGGGGCGAGGAGGTGGTCTGGCTGAAGAGGGGAATCGAAGGGGACGACACCGACGGGCACGTTGACGACATCGCCCGGTTCGTGGCCCCCCGCGTCGTCGCGGCCGCGAGCGAGGCCGACGTGTCCGACGGCAACCACGTGGCGCTGGACGAGAACCTGAAGATATTGCGGGGCGAAAAGGACAGCCAGGGACGGGACTTCCATGTGGAAGAGGTCCCCATGCCCCCCGCGGTCGCCTCGTCCGACGGCCGCCTCCCCGCCAGCCATCTCAACTTCTATATCGGCAACGCGGCCGTGCTGGTCCCCACCTTCGGCTCTGAGAGCGACAGGGCGGCCCTCGGCGCCATGCGGAGGCTATTCCCGTCAAGGGAGGTCGTGGGGGTCGACTGCAGGGCCCTGGTCCATGGGCTCGGCACGATACACTGCGTCACCCAGCAGGTGCCTTCGCCTCACCTGTGAGCCGAGGCTTCTTCCTGCAGCTTGGCGACGAACTCGCTGACCTTCACGCCGAAGGTCTGCTCCCCGCCCCTCGTCCTCACGGCCACGGTCCCCGAGTCCTCCTCCTTCTTCCCCACCACCAGCATGTATGGTATCTTCTGGAGCTGAGCGTCGCGGATTTTCGCCCCCATGGTCCCGCTGGCGAAGTCCCCGTCAGCCCTCACCCCGGCCGACGCGAGGGAGGAGAGGACCGCTGTGGCGTAGGGCAGGTGCTCGTCTGAGAGCGGGATGACCCGGGCCTGCACCGGGGAGAGCCAGACGGGGAGGGCGCCCCTGTAGTGCTCTAGGATCACACCCATGAACCGCTCCAGGGAGCCGAGTATTGTCCTGTGCAGGACCACCGGGAGGTGCTCCTTGCCGTCCGACCCGGTGTAGCTGAGCTTGAACCTCTTCGGCATCTGGAGATCCAGCTGGAAGGTCCCGCACTGCCACTCCCTCCCCAGCGAGTCCTTGACGTCCACGTCTATCTTCGGGGAGTAGAAGTTCCCCTCCTTCTCCTTGATCTCGTACGGCCACCCCTTCGACTTCACCACGCGTATGAGGGTCCCTGTGGCCCTCTCCCACTCGTCGTCGGTCCCCATCGAGTCGTCGGGCCTCGTCGATATCTTCACTTTGTACTGCAGCCCGAAGGTGCCGTAGACCCTCCCCATCATGTCGAGCATCTTGGCCAGCTCCCCCTCCGCCTGCTCCTCCATGGCTATGATGTGAGCGTCGTCCTGGGTGAGCGACTTGACCCTGAACAGCCCGCTGGCCACCCCGCTCAGCTCGTTCCTGTAGAGGGGGTCGAAGGCGGCGTACCTGACCGGGAGCTCCCGAAAACTCCATTTTCTCGACCTGTAAATCAGGAAGTGCGAAGGGCAGTTCATCGGCTTGAGCCCCATCTCCTCGTCGCCCAGGGCGGTGAGGAACATGTTGTCCTTGTAGTGGGCGGAGTGGCCGCTCACCTGCCAGAGCGCAGTGTTGGCCAGGGCGGGGGTGCTGACCTCCTGGTATCCGTCTCGGAGGAGCTCGGCCCTCAGGAAGTCGACCAGCAGGTTCCTCAGCACCAGCCCCTTCGCGTGGAGGTAGACCATCCCCGGCGAGACCTCCTGGAAGCTGAAAAGGTCGAGGCGCTCCCCTATGGCCCTGTGGTCCCCCTCCGGGAGACCGACGAAGTCGCTCCGCCTCAGCCTCCCCATGGCCTCGGCGTCAGTCAGCTCGCGCCTCGGCTTGCCCTTGGCCTGGACCTGGACGGGGGCGGCCGCTCCCCCGTAGCTCCTGGACATCTCGGCGAGCGGGTGCCCTTTCACCTTGATCTGCAGCGCCTTGGTCCACCCGAACGGCGCCCTCCGGGCGTCCAGGCCTGCGTCGGCCGCGTCCTTCTCCATCTGGAGCAGGAGCTGCAGCGCCTCGCCGGGGGGAGCCAGGTTCTGGCTCAGGTGGGCGAACGGATAGATCATCACCCTGGTCGTCCCGAGCTTGGCGAGGAACCCCTTGGCCTCCGACACCGCCTGTTTGACCAGCGCGGGTCCGTCCCCGGCCTCGAAGGCAGTGAACAGGACGACGATGTCTTCCTCCCTTACGGTCCGGGGGTCAGCCTCCTCGGCCGCGCGTATCTCCTTCTTGACAGGGGTGTATTCTATGAAATCGGCGTGCATCTGCAGTATCTTCAAAGCCGCACTACCAGCGCGACCTCTCTAGGGTCCTCGACTTCTTCGTCGCCTTCTTCCACTGCTTGTAGTGGTCCCGGCAGAGGTAGACCCTCCGCCCTTCCCCCCCGACGGACAGTCCGCTCCCCCCCATGTCCTCCCTGCTGAGGGAGCGTTCCGCCTGGTTCTTGCAACCAGAAACTCCGCAGCTGACCCCCTTGTCTATCTTACCCAACGCTACCGACTCCGCCTCCCTTTGGTATATATAGAAAAGGTGGAGACCGCCGGACCGTGCTGGACAGGCTGCGCGGGAGGCTCGAGTCGTCCCTAGGGTCAGTGGGGAGAGCCTTCGCGAAGGTGGAAGGGTCCCCCACCGCGTGGACAGCCGTCGGCCTCGTCCTCTCAGTGCTTGCGGCCGCCTCCTACTCCACGGGGCGGTACTCCGGGGAGCTCTTCGGCGGGGTGCTGATACTCATGGGCGGGTGGTTCGACATAGTTGACGGCGCGGTCGCCCGGGTGACCGGCAGGACATCCAGGAGGGGGGCGTTCCTCGACTCGACCCTGGACAGGGTGGCCGAGGTCGCCCTGTTCACAGGCATACTCATGGGGGGGTTCGCCGACCCGGCTACGGTCCTCCTCGCGCTCTCGCTCAGCCTCCTGGTCAGCTACACCAGGGCCAAAGGGGACGCCCTCGGGGTCAAGCTCGCAGGGGTCGGGATAGGGGAGAGGAGCGAGAGGCTGCTGATAGTTGCAGTCTTCTCCCTGGTGGGCCTCCTCGGCTGGGGGCTGCTTCTGGTAGTGGCGGTGGCAGCGTTCACCTTCATCGAAAGGAGCTACACCGCGGTCAAGGGGCTCGGGGCGGAGGGGCAGAAGCCGGCCGCGGCTTCTCCGTAGGGTCCCGCGTGGGCGAATCACTCACCCTGAGGCCGGGGCGAAGCGCGCAAGGGCCGTCCAGGCGCTCAGACAAGCGAAGCGTATTTCTACGGTCGCGGGAACGCCTGCGGCCTAGACTTGGTCGACAAGCCGGGCCGGCGGAAGGCGCAGAAGACCCCTTGGGGGAAGGTAGCCGGCGTCGTGATAATAGCGCTCCTGGTCGGCGCCGCGGGGTGGGAGATCTACTGGACGTACATCTACCAGACACCCCCGGTCTATGCGAAGCTCGGGACCAGCCAGGGGTACATCTACCTCGAGCTCTACCCAAGCTGCGCCCCCAAGGCGGTGGCGAACTTCGTCAACCTGACCAGCTCCGGGTTCTATGACAACCTGGTCTGGCACAGGATCATGCCCGGCTTCGTGATACAGACCGGCGACCCGAACACCCGCGGCGCCGTGAACAGCACCAGGTCGACCTGGGGTCAGGGAGGCTCGAGCCAGTCCGTGCCGTTCGAATGGTGCGGGACGCTCCACAACGACGCTGGGTATCTGGGGATGGCGAGCACCTCGCCGAAGGGCTCGTCGACGTCCCAGTTCTTCATCAACCTGGTCAACAACCCCAGTCTCAATGACAACTACACGGTCTTCGCCAAGGTGATATCCGGGATGAGCGCCGTCTGCGCGCTGGCGAACCCGAAGACCGACCCGACCTATGGCAAGATCGAGCCCACGCTGTCTTCTTCCTCGCCCTACTACTCCCAGCCAGCCTACCCGTCCAAGGCGATGCTGAACAACGCCACCATCATACCGGCCTCCGAAGCCCCGTCGCCGCAAGCCCTCACCGCGTGCCCCTAGCGCCCTGGCGAGAGATAGGCACAGCCCGCGGAAGGCCGCACCTCCCCCCGCTCGCGCCTCAGATCAAGTCAGAGACGAGTGAAAGCCCGCCGTCGGGCGACTAAGGCGGCAGCGCGATGAATGGCAATGACGGCGTGGGTGGAGAACGGGTGCCTGGATGCTACCAGGACCGCCGCTCGGACTTGGCCCTGACCTTCACGATCCCGTAGTGCACTGCGCAGGACACGCAGTAGTAAGCCACCTGGGTGGGGGAGGCAATGTATGCCCCCGCGGCCCTGAGCTCCCTGGCGAGGGTCGGCTCGACTAGGCTGGTCCGCTTGGTGACCTTCTTCGCCTTGTCCCTGGGGACAGAAGCCCCGCAGTTGCTGCAGTAGATGGTGTCGCTGCGCCCCTTCCCTCCCTTGGAACGTCCTCGACTCTTCCTCTTCTTGGACAAAGCAGAGTCCGCGCCCGCGCCGTCCCTCTTTAAACCTATGGAGCAGGTGCGCCACCTGGAACTGGAGTCTGTTCCTAAAGCTCAGCCCGTCTCGGCTTCTACTTTGCGTCCGGCTGGTTCAGCGCCCGCGCCTCAGGCGTACCCATGGCGGGCGTGGAAGGCGAGACCACGGGCCCCTCCCCAGAAGCGACGGCGATGCTGACCCCCTGGCCCGTCTCGATCCCCCGGAAGTGCCAGACCAGGACCGCGACCATTCCGACGGTCCAGACCAGCGCGTTGAACAGGATGTAATTGTTCTCGGAGAGGCTCAGGCCGATGTAGTAGGCAGGGATGGCCGCCCCTATGGATAGGAACCTGGTGAGCGCCGTCAGGGTCCCCCTCCTCGTGGTGTTCCAGACCTCCCCCTTCAGGGTGTCTTCTGCCAGATACCCGGCCCCCACGAACACGTTGAGGATGACCAGGACAACGTAGAATGTTATCAGCGAGTTAGAGAACGCCGCGGTGGAGATGTTCAGGAAATAGATTCCCCAGGTGACTATGAAGGTCCCTATCATCGAGTAGGTGAGCACCTTCTTCCTGCTCCACTTCTCCGCCATGATGGACACGACCGCGCCTGCGAAGAAGCCCACCAGGTTCGCCACCAGGATGATGCTCGCGATCTGGCTGGCATAGTAGTAGTAGCCGAGAGAATAGGTCATGAGTCCGAACCCGACGGCGTTGGCTCCGGCGATGGCTGTCACCACGAAGATCTTTGTCGCGGTAGATGGACGCCTCCCCCCCGCTGCAGCCTGCAAAGCCGGTGCGGCTACCGGGGGGTCGTCCTTGGCCGGCCCCGCAGACAGCTTCTGGGCCAGGGCAGCCGCCTCCGCGGTCTTGCCTTTCGCTTCGAGCCAGCGCACTGATTCGGGGATCTTCAGTCTGCTGTATATCAGTAGCAGGAGCAGTGGAAGGAAGATGACGGCAATCATGTCCCTCGAGTAGTCGAGGGAGCCATAGGAGGTGGCGGCGACGATACCCACTATCCCGAGCAGGACGCCCCCGACGTTGATGAAGTTGATTTCCCAGAACATGGTCCTGCTCCTGTACTTCCTTGGCATCAGCTCGTGGTTGGCCGCCATTATGGTGTTCATCTCGCCCCCCGCGGCGAAGAGCAATAGGGCGAGGAAGAATAGTACGGACTGGTACGCCCCGCTTATGAGCATTCCGACAGAGCCTACGGCGTAAAGGGCCATCGTGAGGAAGAACGTCGTCCTGCGTCCTAGGGCGTCGGAGAGTGGACCGGCAAACGCGATCCCGATTATCAGCCACAGGGGGGACCAGACAAGGGCCAGCGTGCCCAAGAGGCTAGGAAGCGCGCTGAACCAGTATGCCGCGAAACTCCCCAAGCCGTAGATGTAAGCCTCAAGCAACATCCCCACCGAGAAGGAGATGAAAATCCAACTGTGCGACGACGTCCATGCTGATTCCTCCAGTTTGCTGGAGTAGGACAACCGCAGGGTGGTGCCCCGCCGGTCTAATAAAGTGGCCGAATCGCCAAGATTCCGTCGGACTTCTCACGGACAGCGCCCCGCGCCCCCGGCAGGAACACGCCGCCGTTTCGTAAATCTTGATAAAACCTAGAAGCCGGTGCGCGCCGAATGAAGGTCCTGGTCGCCGGCTTCGTAACCATTGACACGATCCAGCTGCCGACGCGCCAGGTGATGTCGGTGGGCGGCCCGCCGTCCTACGCTGGACTGCTCTGCTCCAGGTTCGGCAACGAAGTGATCCCTCTGACGAGGGTGGGCGCCGACTTCCCAGACGACCAGGCGGTGTGGCTGATGAGGAACGGGGTGGTGCTCAGGGCCGCTGACAGGAGCCCGACGAAGCCGACCACGAGGTTCAGCGTAGGCAACAGCGCCGGGACGAGGACCCTCAGGCTGACCAGCAGGTGCGACGACGTGAGCTCCGCGCAGATCCCTCCGGACACGAGATTCAACGCCGCCCTGGTCAGCCCCGTCGCCGGAGAGGTGTCGCCGGCCCTCTTGGACGAGATAGCCTCCCGCAGCGAGTTCGTCTTCCTCGACCCGCAGGGCTTCGTCAGGTCCTTCGGCGCCGACGGGACGGTGGCGTTCGCCCCACCAAGGGACCCGAAGATGCTCTCCAGGGTCCACGCTGTGAAGATGGATAGGACCGAGGCGGAGATGCTCACCGGGAGGAGGGACCCGGTGGAGGCCCTCGGCAAGATATCCGCCCTCGGGGTAAGGAAAGGGATCGTCACCCAGGGCGGGGACTCGTGCTACGTCCTCGACGGCTCCAGGGTCTACCGGGTGGGGGTCCCCAAGTCCCCGGTCCTCGACAGCACCGGCGCAGGCGACGTGCTGAGCGGCGCGACCGTCGCCTGGTACCTCAAGAGCAGGGACTTCCTCCGGAGCGCCTGCTTCGGGATAGCGGCGTCTTCCCTTTCGCTCCAGATGATAGCCTTGGCGAAGGTGGACCTCCCCATGAGCGTCGACGAGACTTCGGTCAGGCTCTATTCGGCCGCGGACCCCGTCGCCACCGTGCCGATGGCCTAGTAGGACTTGCCGTAGAGCGCGACCACCGGGGCGGGCTCGCCGCAGGCGACGCACCCCCCCTTCCCAGGCTCCTGCTCCAGCGGGACGTTGAGTATCTTCCCCCCGGCCGCACCCCGCGCCTTCGCCTCGCAGTTGGCGTCCCCGCACCATCGGATGCGCACGATCCCCCCTTCCTCCGCCATCACCGTCTTCAGCTCGTCCAGGGTCCGCGCGTCGTGGGTGTTCTTCCTGAGCGCCTCCGCAGCCCTGGCGAACAGGTTGGACTGGATGTCTTCCAGCTCCTTGGAGACCTCGGCCGCCAGGGCGGCTGCCTTGACGGTCCTCTTCCCTCCGGTGTCCCTCCTGACCAGGACTGCCTGCCCCTCCCTCATGTCCCTGGGCCCGAACTCGATCCGCAGCGGGACCCCCTTGAGCTCCCACTCGTTGAACTTCCTGCCGGGGGTGAGGTGGTCCCTGTCGTCAAAGCGGGACCTGAACCCGGAGAGCGAGTCCATCAGCTTCCTCGCCTCGGCGAGGACGACCTGCTTGCTCTCGTCGTTGACTATGGGGACGAGGACGACTTGGATCGCCGCCAGCCTGGGGGGGACCACGGCCCCCTTGTCGTCGCTGTGGACAGCGAGCATGACCCCTATCTCCCGGGTGGAGATGGCCCAGGTGTTCTGGTAGGCGAACTGCTTGTTCCCCTCTCTGTCGATGAAGACGATCCCGAAGGCCTTCGAGAAGTTCTGTCCGTCGGCGTGCCAGTCGGGCCCCTGGATGGCCTTGCCGTCCGGCAATAGGTGCTCGATGCTGTACGTCCCCTCCGCCCCGGCGAAGGTCTCCCCCCTGGTCTTCTTCCCCAGGTACCCCGGCAGGGCGAGGCACTCTTCGGTCACCTTGCGGTAGATCCCGAGTATCTGGTCGCGCTCGGCCTCAGCCTCTTCCCTGGTCGCGAAGAGCGAGTGCCCCTCGTTCCAGAGGAACTCTCTGGACCTGAGTATGAACGCCGGGTTCTTGAACTCCCAGCGGACCACGTTGTTCCACTGGTTCAGCCTCATGGGGAGGTCCCTCCACGACCTTATCCAGCGCGAGACCACCTCGTACATCAGCGACTCCGAAGTAGGGCGTATGGCCAGCCTCTCGTCTAGCTTCGAGCTCCCGGCCTCGGTGACCCAGGCGACCTCTGGGGCGAACCCCTCCACGTGCGCGGCCTCTTTCTTCAGGAGGCGCTCGGGGATGAAGAGCGGGAAGTATGTGTTCGAGATGCCAGCCTTCTTGAAGAGGGCGTCGGTCTCCCTCTGGATGTTCTCCCAGATGGCGTACCCGGACGGCCTGTAGACCACGCACCCGGAGACGGGGCTGTAGTCGGCTACCTCTGACTTCAGGACGACCTGGGTGTACCATTCGTCGAAGTTGTCGGCCTTCTTCGTTGTGATGCCCTCCTGGCTCGCCCCTGACATGGAACGTGGTCCCATGCCCGCCTGCTCTTAATGAAGGTGCCCCCGGTCACAGGCTCGTCAGGAATATGAAACCCCCCAGGGCGAAGAAGACGGCCGCAGAGAGGACCCTCAGCCTCCGCGGACTGAGCAGCCTGCCGAGCCTGCTCCCCAGGGCGGCCTCCATGGCCGTGGCGGCATAGAGGCCGGCGCACGCCGCGCCGAACACGAGCAGCGGCTCTGCGTAGCGGGCGACCAGGACGACTGTGAGGACCTCTGTGGCGTCCCCTGCGACGTCGAGGAAGACCAGGGCCCCCACGAGCGCGAGGAAGAAGCCGGCCGCCGACTTCCGCTTCTCCACCCTGGACTCCTCCATCTCTGAGACCTTCGCGCCAACCAGGCCCCTGGCTTCCCAGGCGCCGTAGCTGAGCATCATCGCCCCGCCGGCCAGGCGGATCCACGCGACAGGCACGTAGAGCACCAGGACCGAGCCGATGCTGACGAACAGCCCCGTGGTGAGGGTGAACGCCGTCACCCCCGCCAGGAATGTGAGCACCGGCCTCCCCCTGGACGACACGCCCAGGATCAGGATGGCGTCCTTGTCGGTGAGCTCGGTCACGAACATGGCGGCGGCGATCGTGGCGAAGGGAGACAGGATGGCGGCGGCCATGGGCCCAGTATGTCTGCGGTCAGGTCGCCCGGGCCAGGGCCTCTTCCGCGCCCTTCTCTCTTTCAGGGAGAATGTACGTCATGATGCCGATGATGAGGAGGGCGAAGGCCAGACCCAGCCCCACGTAGATCTGGCGCTTCCCGACCTCGTAAATCGCGACGGGGACGAGGAGCAGCAGGACCAGGCCCAGGGTCTTACTCTTGGCTAGGGCTGAGAACCGGAGCGGGACGGTGATGAGGTAGCTCATGAGGATCATTATCGCAGGGAAGATGAGGTTGTACTTCCCGCCCATGAAGTCACCCACAGCGGCGGCGACGTTGGCGCCGTTGGAGTAGAACGTCCCCACCAGGGCGAAGAAGACGCTCGCCACGGCTATCGTCTGCAGGGTAGTCCCCAGCGAGCCCACCATCGCGCGCCTCTGGGTTGCGTCTGTCTCGTGGATCTCCATCACCACGCCGGCCAGCACCGCCAGGGAGCCGATGACGAAGACCTCGGGGCTCTGGGTGACCGCGAGATACACGCGCGACGGGAGGATGGCAGAGATCCCCTGCTGGAACCAGACGGCGAGGCCGTAGACCCCGCTGACAGCGAACGGCACCATGTAGAGCAATGTCGCGATGTCTTCGTTGCGTTCCCTGCTGCTCAATTACTGGGCTGCGCGACCGGGTTGGGCTTAAAACTATTACGATGAGGCCGCCGACCGTGTGGCTCTCCCGAAGGTAAGGTAGGCCGTGTGCCCCACCATTATGTTGGAGGGCCGGGTCATGCCCACCCTCGCCTCGAGGTGGCGGAGGAGTATCTCCATGGTCTCGATGGCGACGAACCCTTCCTCCTTCATCTTCGCCACAAGCTTCTCCGCCTGGTTTGTCGTCGGCGTCACCGCGGCCATGGAAGCTGAGGGCTTGAGGGCGCGCTTCATGCTCTGCACCACCTCCCAGGGGTCCCCGACGTCGAGTATCCCAGCGTCGAAGTCCTCCTCCTCGAACCCGAGGCGCGAGTCCCCGGCCTTGAAGGTTACATAGGGCGACAGGCCCAGCTTCTCTATGTTCTTCTTGGCCACCCCTTGGAATTCAGGGTTCAGGTCGTAAGTGTAGACCATCCCGCTGGGCTGTACCAGGTAGGCCATCAAGGCCGTCGTCGCACCGCTCCCGGTCCCGGTCTCTATCACCTTCGACCCTGAGTGCACCCCCAACTTGAGCGCCATCAGGCCGAGGTCCTTGGGGTAGATTACCTGCGTCTTCCTGGCGAGCTTCATCACCATGTCCTCGATGGTGGGCCTGAGTATCGTCAGCTCGTCCCCCATAGTCGTCGTGACCTTTATCCCGTATCCCCGCCCTATCAGTGACGACACGTCGAGTATCCCCAGGTGGGTGTGAAGCTTCGGGGTGTCCTTGGGCCTGACCAGCCAGCGCCTCCGCCTGTCCCTGTACACCAACAGGTACGAGTCTTCTCCGATCGAATCCACGGCCGGCCCCTGGGTGTCAGTTCTATATGCTTGCGTCTACGCGGGCTCTTCGGTCCAGGTCGGGGCCGACCCCCTGAAGCCGATCCTCCCCGCCGGAAGATGCCCCGGGAGGACAAGTGCCCGCTCGGCCGCCGCGCGCTCGGAGAAGCGCCGCCTGCTGGCAGTCAGCGCCCTGGCGTCGGCCCAGGCGGCCGCGAGCTCCGGGTGCTCCACCTCCTCCGCCAGGTGGTAGAGGTCGCCTACGAAGTAGCAGGAATCATGGGCGGACCGGAGCCCCACCACCTGGTGTCCGGGGCTCTCGCCAGGGTACGGCTCCACGGTCACGCCGTCCCCCAGGTCGAGGGGCCCATCGAGCAGCTCCAGCCTCCCCGCGGCCTCCACGACCCCGAGTGTCTCGGTGACGTCCCGGTCCCCTTTCTTCCTGGCCTCGGCAATGTCAGGCATCGCCCAGTCCTTCGCAGGGACGATGTATCTCGCCGATGGGAAGGCGAGGGCGCCTCCTTTAGTGACCCCCGCGTAGTGGTCGAAGTGGAGGTGGGTCACGACCACGTGGGTCACCGACCCGGGGGAGACCCCGGCCGCTGAGAGCTGGGCGTCCAGCGGAGGAGGGCGCGCATAGCCCTCCGGAGACCTGAAGTGGTCCGGGGCGACGAGCCTGCCGTAGTCGCTGGGGTCCACGACCACCCGCAGCGGACCTGCCGCGACGAAGAACGACTGTGTGGGGAACGCCTCGGGGACGGCCAGGTCCCTCCCGCCGAAGTAGGGCGCGAGGTCGGCCCTCAGGTCGAAGACCTCGTCAAGCCTCAGGTAGAGGTCCCCCACATTGAAAGACGCCGCCCGGGCGCCTCCCAGGTCGAACGAAACCCCCGCCGAGCCCATGCCAGGCCCCTACGCGCGCCACCAGTCGTAGCGGAGGAACTCTATGGACTTCCTCTCCATGTCCGGGATGGCTATGATGAACTGCTTGCGCACGGTTGTAGCCAGCCGCCCTGACCTGACCATTGCGGTGGCGGTCATCTTCGAGCCGGGGGGCATCACCTGGACGATGTATGGGGCATGATCTATCCCAGGGCCGTGCTCGTAGACGGCGAAGTCGGAGCCGAACTTGATCCCCGGCGTCACGACATACCCTCCCTCCCTGAGCTTCCTGTAGACCAGGAACTTCTCCGCGAACTCAGGGTAGGAGGCCTCGCAGACCCCTTGGAGCTGCTTCGCGGTGAGCGCCTTCCCTGCCTGGTCCTCGACGTCGATCACCTTGCGCGTCGAGAGGTAGTACCCTTCCATGAGGTCTAAGATGAGCGGGGCGTCGAACTCGAAGTCCTTCGGTTTCGGTATCCCGAGCGGTTTGCCGTAGTATCCTTCCTTGAAGAGCCGCCTAGAGTCTTCCACGTCCCAGACGACAATCCTGTTCTCGAAGAGCCTGCCCCTGGCCCGGGCCTTGGGCATGGCCTACATTCCCAGCGCGAGTATCGTGCTCGCGTTGGCGGCGACGAGCATGACGTCCGCGCAGTCCTCTATGGATTCGAGGACGTCCTTGACGGTGATGAGCTCCTTGACGTTGGTCGCTGTCTTCATGACCGTCGCGACGCCGTCGCGGTACCTGGTGTCGATGGAGCTCTCTATCTGCTGGACCTGGGCGGCCATGTGTATGGCCTGGTCCGTGTTTATGGAGAGGGCCCTGATGCTCTCGTTGAGCTTGGAGACGCCGTCGATGAGCAGGCCGAGCAGCTCGACTATGCAGTCCCGGTACTTTTTGTTCTTAGCCGACGCCCTTTGCAGCTGGGACATCTTGAAGGCGACCCCGTTTATGTGGCCGAATATCCCCTCGACTGCGAAGGCCCCGCGCATGACGTCCTCCCTGTTGACCAGCAGGGTCCCGACCTGGGACAGCTCACGGATGAGCGCCGTCCTGAGCGTCATCACGTCCTCCTCCGCCCTCCTCACGTTCTCCAGCGAGGCGTCCACCTGGCCCTTCTCCCCGGCCGCTATCGCGTTGAACTCCTCGAGGAGCACCCGGGTCGCGTCCAGGACCCGCCTCATCTCGTCCTGCAGCACGACCACAGTCCGCCGCCTCGCTTGAATCTCTCCCTCTTGTCCAGACACTTGATATGCTCGCCTCAACCCTTCCTGGGCTCTGGATTTAAGAATGGGGCAGCAATTGGATGCCTGGTCTAGAATATTTTTGCTTCGGTGAAGAGGAGATTGTAATTCGTTCATGGCGTGGAGCCCGCCGACTGGCTCTACAGCCGGAGTCGCCCCAGCTTAGACGGTGTCCGCTTCTGTCGCTGCCCCTGTTAGAAGGGCGCGCCCGGAGCCGACCCGTGAGCGCGGGGACGGCCCTGGTGGCCAGCGCGGGATGTTGCATTAGGGGGGCCCGCCCCAGGTGCCACTTCAGGAACTCCGAGACCCCGTCTGAGAGCTTCTTCTTCGCTTCGAACCCTAACACCCGTCTGTCCTTGCTGTCCTTGCCTGGACTCGCGTCACCCTGAAGCCGGCGAGAAAGGGGGCCGCCTTTTACTTGCCAGCCGCGTCGGACTGCGACTGCTTGACCTGGTCTCGCAGGTTG
Source organism: Nitrososphaerota archaeon (assembly GCA_029785615.1). Classification (GTDB taxonomy): domain Archaea; phylum Thermoproteota; class Nitrososphaeria; order Nitrososphaerales; family Gagatemarchaeaceae; genus UBA183. The sequence goes on along the minus strand of JAFLZH010000003.1, from coordinate 50,411 downwards.
GTCAGGAGCCCAGTGAACTCCATCGGGAAGATGTACTTCGTCGACGGGGAAGCCCCGAGGGCCTTCAACGTGTCGAGGTACTGGAGGACCATGGTCTTCGAGTCGATTCCCTTGGCAGCCCCGAATATCTGGCTCAGCGCCCCCGCGTATCCTTCTGCCCTGAGTATCTGGGCCTGCTTGTCCCCTTCCGCGCGCAGTATGTTGGACTTCTTCTCCCCCTCGGCCACGAGTATCGACGCCTCCCTCTTGCCGTCCGCCTCGGTGACGGTGGCCCTCCTGGTCCTCTCTGCGGACATCTGACGCACCATCGCCTCCTGCACGTCCTTCGGAGGGGTGATCTCGCGTATCTCCACGTTGGTCACCTTGATCCCCCACCTCTCCGTGACTTCGTCCAGCTTCGTCCTGAGTACCTGGTTGATCTGCTCCCTCTTTGCGAGGAGCTCGTCCAGGGGGATGTCCCCCACGACGGCCCTGAGGGTGGTGGTGGCTATGCCTATTGACGCGCCTTCGAAGTTCTGCACCTGGACGATGCTCTGGGTAGCCTCGGTCACCTTGTTGTAGATCAGGAAGTCTATGTCGACGGGCGCGTTGTCCTTGGTGATGCACGTCTGGTGGGGGACCTCGAGGTACCTCTCCCTGAGGTCGACCTTGCTGACGCGGTTGATGAACGGGAACACGAAGATGACCCCGGGCCCCCTCGCGCCGACTAGCCTGCCGAGCCTGAACACGACCAGGCGCTCGTACTCCTTGATTATCTTGACAGTCACCCCTATGAGCGCGATGACTATGACCGCCACGATGAGGTAGATCGCATAGTTGATTATGGCCCCCGTGCTTATGGCTAGTGACGCCGACCCCAGTAGACTCAACTCTTCGCTCGCTCTACCGCCAGTGTGTTCCCTTGAACAGCTTTAACTCTTACCCGGTCCCCGCGCCCGAGGTCCTCGCCAGAAGTGACCGACCACTCTTCGGATGCTATGTTGGCTATCCCCTTCCCGCCTCCCTTGAGGTCTGACTCCATGGTCCCCTCGCGGCCGATCAGGGCCGAGGGGTCGTTGACCTTCGGCCTGTTCTTCAGGGCGTCGCGGACCGATCTGAGAAAGAGGCTCCCGATCACCACCGCGGTTCCGAGGGCGACGAGCAGCCCGTAGGTGGTCTCCGGGATCCCGGAGAAGCTGGCGGCCGGGAGGTTCCCAGCAGGGGCAGGGGGGAACTGGTAGATCAGGACGAACCCCAGTATGAAGACCACCACGCCGATGATGGCGCTGATGCCGTGCTGTATCTTCACCTCCAAGAAGATGAACGCCGCGCCGACGACCATCAGTATCACTGCCAGCGGGGAGGCGCCGAAGACGCCGAGTCCGAACAGGGCCGCCGCTATCACCGCGACCCCCACCGCAGACAGCACCAGCGTGGGGTGGTAGACGTCCACCAGGACCGCGAAGACGCCCAGGAGGAAGAGGAGGCTGGACACGTTCGGGTTGCTGAGGACAGAGATCATCGTCGACCTTATCCCTGGAGTGTTGATCTGCGCGGACGAGGGGACCCCCAGGTCTGCGAGTGCGCCTGCCACGGTGGTCGAGTTGACCACGCCGTTCACAACGTGGTCGCGCAGGGCCCTGTCGTATGGGTACGAGACCCCCTTCGTGACCATCAGGGCGGTCGCCGTCGCGTTCCTGCCGTGAGCCTGTGTGAGCGTCGTCATGTAGGATGAGAAGGCGTTGATATCCTTGGTCATGGTGGTGTTCGCCTCGCCGATAGGGATGCCGGAGACAATGGGGGTGGCCGACCCCATGGTGGTCCCCGGCTCCATGTAAATCTGATTCGACGACTCCGCTATGTAGGATCCGGCGGAGAAGACATAGGCCCCCTGCGGGGCGACCAGGGTGACGAAATTCCCGCCCCACTGTTGGTACCCCTGGACCGAGGACACCATGGACTCCATGCTCGCGCTGTCCCCTCCGTTGGTTTGCAGGACGAACACCACGTTGGCGGCGCAGGCTGACTCGGCGTTGCTCACCGTGGAGGCCAGGAAGTCCGCCGCTCCGGGGTCTATGTTCCCGTCGAGAGAGGCGACGTAGTAGCCGCTCTTCGTCGCGCACGTCTGCGCGTGGGCGGGGGCCATCTGGACCGCGGACGCCGCCAGGATTACGGCCACAAGCAGCGCCATGAAGAGCTTCAAGCGGACTGTTTCGTGCACCGCGTCTCCCACATAAATACTCTGTCGGGAGCATGCACCCGGTCGTCAGGGTGAAGCCGAGAGTCACGGTGGTCAGCCATCCGATGGTGCTGGAGCAGCTCACCCTCGCGCGCGACAAGCGGACCAGCCAGGTCGCATTCAGGAAGGCGATCTACAGGCTGGGGCGGCTGATGGCCTACGAGTTCCTTCGGACGCTGGAGACCGAGGAGTCGGAGGTGGAGACGCCCCTCGGGCTGACGAGGGGAGGGAAGGTGAAGGGGAACGACAAGATAGTGATAATCCTCGTCCTCAGGGCGGCCATCCCATTCGTCGAGGGAATGTACAAGAACTTCCCGATGGCGAGGACAGGTGTCATCAGCGCCTGGAGGGGCGGGGCCCCGGACTTCCCCATCGAAGTGACCTACGCCAAGATCCCCCAGATCAAGAAGGACGACGTGGTAGTGATAGCGGACCCGATGCTCGCGACCGGGCACACCCTGCTGGAGGTAGCCAGGAGGGTGGGGAAGCAGGGGAAGCCGAAGAGGCTGGCCTTCTTCTCGGTGATCGCCACCATGACCGGCATCAACTACGTGGCGAAGGCGTTCCCTCGGGCCGAGTTCTACACCTGCGCCGTCGACCCTGGACTGGACGAGCACGGGTACATCGTCCCCGGGCTTGGGGACGCCGGGGACAGGTCGTTCGGGACCCCGCGGTGAGGGGCACGCGGCCCTGACCTCGAAGATTCTAAAACGCGCCACGCCACGGCGGCGCGAGTTGGCCCGCAAGCCCACCGGCGCCTTCCACGTGGGCGGGCTGGTCGCAGAGAACGTCTACGTCCGCGTCGGCGGCAAGAGCTACCTGTACGGCCTGCACTCCGCCCCCGACTGGGACGGCTGATGTTGACCAAAGTCATCGGGTATGACGAGAAGGACCTCGGGCGCCTCCCAGGGGGGACGGTCCCGCTGTGGGATGGCGCCTACCTCCTACCCTACTCAGGGTTCACCTTCGCGGCCAAGGGCGATGAGCAGTACCCCGACGTCGCCGACGACGACCACATCTACTACCAGGGCCCGGCGCTCAGAGGCGTGGAGCTCGTGGTCGAGGGCAAGGACCGCGCCTCCCTCAAGGAGCGGACCGAGGAGCTGATCCCCGTCGCCCTGGGGCGCCTGGCCAGGTTCGTTTGAGGTCGCATCGACATTCGCGCCCCCCTGCGGAGCGCGCGGTCACTCGACCCGCTTGACCTGGCGCCGATACATGCCCACTATCTCATCTACCGAGGTCGAGTCCTCGGGGCGCTTGTCGTCCCTGACCTTGCCGGTGAACTTGGGGAACCGGAGCGAGATCCCAGCCTCGGGCCTCACGCTCCCCATGGCGGCCGTGTGGATGGGGGACAAGGTCAACTCCGCCGCGATTATCTCGATCACCAGGTGCGGCCTGAACCAGACGTCGGGGACCATCTTCGACTCGACCCCGGGCGGCCTGACGTGGCTTTCATAGGGCTCCAGGAGGCGGGGGAACTTCGCCAGGTCCTCGTCCGAGAAGCCTGTCCCCACCTTGGCGACGCTGGCGTAGACCCCTCTCTTCGTGTCGTAGGTCCCCAGGAGGAAGGTCCCGAAGGTACCGGCCCTCCGACCCCTCCCATGGAAGGCGCCGATGACCACCAGGTCCAGGGTGTCTGTCAGCTCGCTCCTGTATTCGCGCTTCAGCTTGATCCACGCGAACTCCCTGGCGCCGGCCCTGTAGGACGAGTCTGGATCCTTGACCACCAGGCCTTCGCAGCCGTCGGTGATGGCGTCCTCCATGAACTTCTCCAGCTCCCCCGGGTCTGAGGTGGAGAGGGCAGGGACGGGCCTGGTCCTGCTGGTCTCCTCGACCGTCTGCCTGAGCTTCTTCCTTCTGAAGGAGTACGGCTTGCCTGTCAGGTCCGAGGACCCGGCGAGGAGGATGTCGAAGAAGTTGAGCGCCACCGGGTAGTCCGCAATCGCCTGCTGGATGCCGTGCTTCCTCCTCCGGTGCATCAGCTCCTGGAAAGGGAGGTACTCCCCCGTGTCCTCGTCGATGGCCACCACCTCCGCCTCGAGTATCGCATTCCTGGCGGACACGTGCGCCCTTACCAGGTCGGCGGCGTCCGGGTAGTGGGACGTCACCACTTCGAGCCTCCTCGAGAAGAGCTTCACGTCGTCCCCGCTGCGGTGTATCTGGAGCCTCTCCCCGTCCAGCTTGTACTCCGCAGCTACCACCTTCCCTTCCATCTTCTCTATTATCGCCTGGGCAGAGCTCAGGCGCTCGGCCAGCATCGGCCTGATGGGCACCCCTACCTCCACCTTCACGTCGTCGACCCCTGCGATGCCTCTAGACGCCACGGCGGCGACCACGAAGCCGAGGTCAGGGTGGACGTTGTAGGCTCGCTCTATCCTCGGCCTGGCTTCCTTCCCCCCCAGGAAAGCGGTGGCCGCGGCGTCGAGGACGGTGTAGTCCGCCACGCCGAGCCTCAGCTCCCCGGCGACGGTCCTCATGACATACCTGGCCTCGAGGGGGGAGGCGTCGTTGAGGAGCGACGCCAGTTCCCGGAGCTTTGCCTCCACCGACCCCGAGCCGCTCTGGCGCGCGACCCTGAGCAGCGTCTCGTAGACCCGCCTGAGGGTGAGCGCTTCGCTGAACAGCGTCCCCTGGCTCCTGTCAGTCAGGAGCTCTTCGGCCGCCGCGCCGATGTCGCCGTGCTTGACGTAGCTCGAGTACACCCTGGCAGGCTCGGCCCCCGAGGCGCCCGCCAGCGCCCTGAGAGCCAGCTTCTCCGCGAGGCCGAGCTCCACCCCCTCGTAGTCGGGCCTGAGCTTCCCCTGCGTCATGTACACCAGCGAGGGGAGCTCCGCCACGGGAGTGGCCTTCAGGAGGCCGGCGAGCACCGCGGTGATCTCTTTCCTCCCAGACATCCCCTCGAGGTCGGCGTAGCATTTCGCCACCGCGGAGTAGAGCATCAGCCGTGCACCCGTGAAGATGGACTAATCTTCGTATCGGTAAGCTACCCACGGCTGGAGCCTGTGGGTTTTCCCCTTCCCTGAGCCGGCGCCGGCACAGCCAAAGACCCAGGTGCATCTGAGACGCCACGTATAGGCCCGCTTGCCGGGACTCTTCTCCCCCAAATCTGGAACGTGTCCTGGTTGGGATCGTTCCGCTCGAGGAAGGTCTTGACGGCCGCCGCGAGACTCGCCTTGCGGTCCGAGTTCACCGCCTGGCCACACTCTCTGCATCTGAACAGGGAATAGTTCCCACCGTCATGTCCCTTCCCGGCTGCATCGCAGCGGGCACACCACCTGGACGTGTGGTAGGCGTCCACCCTGTTCAGCGCAATACTGTTGCCGAAGCATCGTCCTTCGAGAATCCTTCGGAAGAGGTAAGAAGGGGATGGTCATCGTCTTGTTGAACTTCCTGCCCTTCGGCTTGAACATCTTGCAGTTGCGAGGAACGTTGAACTTAACGGTCGTCCCTTTGGTCTTCACGCACGTCTTCTGCTTCCCCCAGGTGCAATTCTTCCCGCCCCTGAATGGTGTGGGCTTCTTTGCAGACAATGGTGAACCTGCGACGGCGCGGCGACGCGGACCGGTTCTCCTGGTGAGCCGCATCTCTCCATGGCGATCTGCTAGGCGGCCGCGTATCCGGCCGAGTCGCCCGGAAAGGCTTAATTGTGATTGAAAGGGGTCTTCCTTCGAGACACATGGGCGGAGTGAAGAAGAAGTCCCTGGCATCGATGGAGAAGTCGCAGGACTCCGAAGAGACGGCTCAGGGAGACACGGCGCAGTCGAAGGGAAAGAAGTCGAAGGAGAAGTCTGCGCCGCAACAGAAGAGACAGTTTTCGTTCCTGCCGCCGAAGATGAGCGACGCTGACCTGCTGAAGAGCCTCGCCCCTCTGAAGGCGATCACCGTGTATACTGCGGCCAGGGCGCTCGGGGTGAACGCTTCGGTTGCCACCGGAGTGATCAGAGACCTCGAAGCAAAAGGTTCTCTGAAGAGGGCTGGCGGGTTCAGCGGCCACGGCGTCTGGTCGAAAGCGTAGCTACTGCAGCGGCGCGTCCAGCCTAACCGTATCCCCGGACTTCAAAGAGTCGAAGAGCTCCAGACCTGACTCCACTTTCCCTATAGGATTCAGAGGCCTGTCGCTCCTGGCCTCGCCCAGGAACACGCAGATCAGCCCCCCCGACGGGAGGAAGGCCACGTCTCCTCTTGCGAACTTCAGCCGGGGCTTCTCGACCCCGATCCTGAGCTGGGTGAAGAGCGACACCATCGCGGGCTGGAGCGTGACCCTGCTCGAAAGCGGGAGGACCCTCACTACGGCGTTGACCGTGGTCGGCGCCAGGTGGCGGTAGAGCGATATTTTCCCTTCGCCCTTCCCCCCCACCGAGGCGACGCAGTCCAGCTTGGACACTGACCCTGCTGACGGCGCTTCGGCGGCCATGCTGACCGCTTTCCTGCAGGGGGTAAATCTGTCTTCGGTCCGCCGTCGGGGACGGACAGGAAAAGACTTATGTCCCGACCCAAAAGGGCGAGAACAACTCCTGGTCTCATAGATGCCCCCTGCAAAGACTGTGAAAAGGACTAAAGCTCCAACGGTAAGCTTCGAAGTCACTATAGGCCCGCCGAAGCTCACCCGCTTCGAAAGGGCGAGGATCGTCGGAGCCAGGTCGCTCCAGCTCGCGATGGGCGCCCCTGCCTTCGTCTCTTTGGAAGGAGTGTATCGGGGACCCATACAGACGGCGATGCTCGAGCTCGAAGCCGACGCCCTCCCGATATCCATCAGGAGGTCCCTGCCGAACGGGACCACCCAGGACATACCTATCAAGGCGCTCGCGAGCTAGCCAGAGCCTCGATGTCCACCCGGGTCGCTGTCTACTCTACTGATTCACTGCCCCCGAAGGCCAAGGAGGCCCTTGAAGGGTTCGAGCTCATAGAAGGCCGGGCCGACGATGCCGTCCTCGCCCGCTGCCAGGCTCTGATCTGCTGGCCCCACCGCATACCTCCTGGGCTTCTCGGAAAGATGAAAGGCCTGAAGATGATACAGGCCATGTCCGCAGGGGTCGACGCCTTCGACTTCTCGTCGCTCCCGCCAGGGGCGAAGCTCTTTTCCAACGCGGGCGCTTTCACCGAGGCGGTGGCCGAGCACGCCTGGGGGCTCCTCCTCGGCACCGCGAAGGGGGTCCACGTCCGCAACGCGAGGACGACCCCCCGCAAGCTGCGGGGCAAGACCATTGTCGTCGTCGGAGCCGGCTCGATAGGGACAGAGGTCGCCAGGCTGGCGAGGTCCCTCGGGATGAGGACGGTGGGCGTGTCCAGGTCGTTCAGGGACCCCGAAGCTTTCGACGAGAGGGCGCCCATCGCCTCTCTCGCGGAGAAGGTGAAGGAGGCGGACGCCATCGTGATGGCGCTGCCGCTCACGAAGAGCACCAGGGGGATCGTGACCTACGACACGCTCATGGCCGCCAAGGACTCTGTGATAGTCGTCAACGTCGGCAGGGGGGAGAGCGTCAGCGAAGAGGGGCTCGTCCGCTGGCTGAAGGAGCGGCCAGAGAGCAGGTTCGCCACCGACGTCTTCTGGGTCAAGGGAGCGAGGGAGTCATTCGACACGGCCGCCTGGGACCTGCCCAACTTCGCCGGGACTTTCCACATGTCCGGGGCGCCGCTCGGCGAGGACCTCTCGGACATGAAGGCGGCTGCGGCCGCCAACGTGCGGATGTACTTTGAGACCGGGACCGCCAGGAACCTCGTCGACCCCAGCGAGTATTAGCCCCGCGGCACCCATGTGGTTATATACGCGACTAGGGGGCCGTGGCGAGCAAGGTCAGTCAAATGCCAAAGAAGAGATCCGACACAAACTCGTCAGAGGGACACAAGGCACCCGAACGGGCCACAGCACCAGCGGCGCCGAGCGCGCCAGCCCAGAGGTCTGCACCAACCAACCACATATTCGTGGGCCAGAAGCCTGTGATGAACTACGCCATGAGCGCGCTCATCCAGCTCGCTTCCGCCGGCGAAGTGGTGGTGAAAGCCAGAGGCATGGCAATCAGCAGGGCTGTAGACGTCGCAGAGATCGTCACGAAGCGGCTGGGGAACGGCCAGTTCAAGGTCAAGGACATCGGCATCAGCACCGAGGTCGTTGGCGAAGGGCCAGAGACCAGGAACATCTCCTCGATCGAAATAGTCGTCGGAAAGTAAGAACAGCCACAGCGACAACTCATCTGTTGCGCCGGAGAGCCTAGCTGATGCCCTGTCCCGCTCTCGCGGCCTTCCCTGAGCAGAGAAGGAGCTTCGCGCTCCTGCTCAGCTTCTTTATCTCTGCCTCCCGTCTCAGCGCCCCGGACAAGGTTGGCGCTGCCTCGGAATATGCGAGGGCGACGGGGACCCTGGCTCGTGTGTACTTGGACGCCCTCCCCGCGTTATGGAGAGCGACGCGCTTCCGCAGGTCGACGGTGTAGCCGGTGTAGAGCGACCCATCAGAGCATCTGAGGATGTAGACCCAGTAGCGGCGCACGTCGAGCTCGCATGCCGGCGTGATTAGAACGCTCCTGCGGCCTGACCTCCGACGCAAGCAGGCGCGCCCGGCGTCTTTGGCGTCGACTGAACTCGACACGTACGACGCAAGAAATTTTTTCGCGCGGAGATAATCTTATAAGAGAAAATTCTCGGCCGTATCGTTCAACAAAAAGTTGGTCGACACTCGCACGCAGCCCGTATCGCCCACGGGTGAAGCGGCGCCGAGGTTTTCCGATTCGGACCTGTACAGCCTAGCAGAGAAGCACGGCACTCCGTACTTCCTGGTGGACGAGGCGACGCTGAGGAGGAAGGTGTCTGAGATGGAGCAGGGATTCAGCGAGTACAAGGGAGTCTTCCGTGTCGCATATTCTGTGAAGGCGAACTTCAACCCCTCTGTGATCAAGGCGTTCACCAGCGAAGGGATACTGTTCGACCTCACCGCCCCCAGCGAGCTCACCTTCGTGCAGAAGTCAGGAGGCTCCTCGGAGAGCGTCATATACACCAGCATCACGGAGACCGCGTCCGAGTACGAGCAGGTGCTGAAGGCCGGCGTGCGGAAGGTCGTGGTCGCAAGCTACAACGGGCTTGTGAACCTGGCCGAGGCCGCCGCCAGGGCCAACGTCAAGGTCAAGACGATGGTCAGGGTCAATCCCGAGGTCCACGTCCACGCGGAGCTCAGGGGGTCGATGGGGCACGGGAAGTTCGGGCTGCAGTTCAACGGCGGGAGCGCCGACAGCGCCCTCTACGTCCTGAAGAAGATCCTCGGGACCCCGCTGCTTGAGTTCGAAGGCTTCCACTTCCACCTCGGGAGCCAGATCGAAGACCCGGCGTGCTATGCCGAAGCGATAGAGAAGCTCGAGGCGTTCATACTGGGCGCGCGGAGGCAACTCGGAGACTTCCGGGTGAGCACCCTCGACATCGGGGGCGGGCTCCCGGTCCCCTACGGTAAGAAGGTCCCCACGCCTAAGGACCTCGGGACCAAGATAGTGGGGCAGCTGAACAGTCTCATCGAGAGCATCGGGGACAGGTTCACCCTGGTGGCCGAGAGCGGCAGGTTCCTCACGGCCGAGTCCACGGTCCTGGTGACCCGGGTCGTCAACGTCAAGAGCTTCGGCGACGCGAAGTACATCTACGTCGACGCCGGATACAACGTCCTCCTCGACTCGGCTCTGCTGCGCCACGAGTACCCGGTGGAGGTCGTCCCCGGCGGGAGGCCGTCGCCTCAGAAGGTCGCCCTCGTCGGGAGGCTCTGCGACCCCCTGGACGTCTTCCCGATATCGAGCAGGTCGAAGCTCGGCGGGGCCAGCATCGGGAAGCTGGTCGTCTTCCGAGAGGTCGGAGCATACTCGCTGGTCATGAACATGCCTTTCCACAGCCAGCCCAGGCCCCCGATCCTCATGCGGAACGGCCAAGGGTCGTACTTCGTGGCCCGGAAGGCCCATGACGTGGAGAAGCTCTACGCGGACGAAGGCGGAGACTGCCTCCCGAGCTAACGCAGAAGCGACTGTTATTCCAGCCAGAGCGGAGCCGCACCGAAGCACGCACGCGCCTCCCTGCACGCCCCCCGAACGAGCCGAGGGAAACGATAAATCGGCGTCGGGGCGGTCGCCGGAAGAGTGACACTCGAAGTGATAATCGGCCCCATGTTCTCGGGGAAGACCTCGGAGTTGATCAGGCTGGTCGAGCGGGAGGTCTATGCGAAGAAGAAGGGGGCGATATTCAAGGTCGACTTCGACCGGAGGTACAGCGAGAAGGAGGTCGTGACCCACAACGGGCTCCGCTACGACGCCTACTCCGTGGCGTCGACTGACGAGGGCGTCAGGAGGATCGAGGAGGTCGCGGAGTCGAGCGACCTTGACGCCATAGGAGTGGACGAAGTGAACTTCTTCCCCCACTCCATCATAGGGCTCCTCGACAGCCTAGCCGCCGCGAGGAGGGTGATTGCCTGCGGCCTGAACCTCAACTTCAAGGCCGAGCCGTTCCCGACCACAATGGAGCTCGCGGCCAGGGCAGACACGGTCAGATACCTCAGCGCGGTCTGCGTGGTGTGCGGCCGGGAGGCGACAAGGACACAGCGCCTGACCGCAGGCAAGCCCGCCCCCAAGGACTCCCCGCTGATAGCGGTCGGCGGGAAAGAGATGTACGAGCCCAGGTGTCGAAGCTGCTACTCGCCGCCGAGTTAGAGGGACAGGAGCCAGTGAAAAATTTGGAGCAAGGGCGCAGCGGGGGGGTGGAGTAAGGTGGCGCAGGAACCAAAGGATGAAGCAGGACGGCCATACCACATCAGGCTGGCAAAGCATGACGTCGGGCGCGTCGCCCTCCTTCCGGGGGACCCTGGGAGGGTCCCGCTCGTCGCCGAGAGGCTCCAGGGAGCGAAGCCCCTGGGCTCCAACAGGGAGTTCGTCGCCTACGGCGGGAAGGCAGGAGACGAGAGCGTGGTCGTCATGAGCACCGGCATCGGAGGGCCGTCGACCGCCATCGCTGTGGAAGAGCTGGCCGGGCTCGGGGTCGAAGTCATGATCAGGGTGGGGACCTGCGGCTCCATCCAGCGCGCGGTGGGGGTGGGCTCGCTGGTGGTCGCCGACGCGGCAGTCCGCATGGACGGGACCACTTCCCAGTATGTCGCCCCAGGCTACCCGGCGGCGGCGACCCCTGAGGTGACAGTCGCCCTGGCCGAGGCCGCTGCCTCACTCCGGAAGAAGGCGGCCGTGGGCATCACCGCCTCGACCGACTCATTCTACACCGGCCAGGGGCGGCCGTCCTTCGGAGGGTACACGGCCAGAGAGAGCGCTCATCTGGTCGACGACCTCGCCGCAGCCAAGGTCCTCTGCTTCGAGATGGAGGCATCGACGATATTCACCCTGGGGAGGCTGTTCGGGCTCAAGACGGGAGCGGTCCTCGCGGTGGTTGGCAACAGGGTCACCAACGAGTTCGTGATTCATGCGGGGGTGGACGACGCCATCGACGTGGCGGTCGAGGCCGTCAGGGGCCTGAAGCGCCACTCCGTCTGACCGGCGCTTCCGTGACCAGGTCCAGGACGTCTTTTCCGGCCCGGCGCCCGAGCGAGCCTAGCTTGGCGTTGGCCTCGGTGAACCTCCTCCCGTCCCCCTTCGGGCCGGTGACCAGCAGTGGGACGGGGTCGTCAGAGTGCATCTTGATGGCGCAGGGGGTCGCATGGTCGCAGGACACGCCGAGCGTGAAGCCTTCCGCGGCCCCTTTGACGGCGGAGAAGAAGTCCCTGTCGATGGTCTCGATGCTCCGCTTCTTCCCCCGGGCGTCGCCGTCATGGCCGAACTCGTCCGGCCCCTTGATGTGCACGTACACGACAGTCCCTTCCCTGACCTCCGACAAGAACTTGGTCGCCTTCTCCTTGATGTCGTGCCTGTCTGCGATCGGGACCATCTTCATCCCAAGGAGCTTCGCTATCCCGATTTCGGCTGGGAACTCGACCAGGGCGGTCCCCTTCAGGCCGTGCCTCTCCTCGAAGGAGGGGAGGTCAGGAAGGTGGTCCCCGGCGTCGCGCAGGAGGACGCAGTTGGCCGGGAGCTTCCCCGCAGCCGTCCGCTCTTTGTTGACCTCGCTCTTCTCCAGCACCTTCTGCGCCTTCGCGGTGAACTCGTTGACCAGCTCGGCGGCCAGGGTCGCGCCAGCGGTCTTGACCTCCGGGACGCACCTCATCACCTCGTCCTCCCCGGTGACCGCCTTCGCCGCTCCGAACCCTCCGACGCGCACGTAGGCGGGGTCGGTGTTGGAGACGGACGCGGAGAGCGGACGCCGGGCCCTGATGACCAAGACGCCCCTGTAGGAGACGGTCGTCCTGAAGCTGACGCTCGCGCCTTTCAGGGAGATTTTCCCGACCTCTTCGGCCAGGAGCTCCCCTTCCTCCTGGGCGAGGTCCCTCCCGGCCCTGCGGTCGACGATCCTCCTCCCCCTGGCCGACGCGAAGTTCGCCCTGAACGCCAGGTCGCCGTCGCGCACCTCGAGCCCCGCGCCAACGGCCTCGACCACCCCCCTCCCCGGGTAGCCCTTGCGGAAGGAGTAGCCCAGCATGTTGAACACAGCGATGTCTGACTCCGGAGCGATCCCCTTCCCGACGGTGGTGACCGTCCCGAGCCTCGACTTCGCCGCTATCCTGTCGAGGTTCGGGGTGTAGGCGGCCTCCAGTGGGGTGGTGTAGTTGAGCGCCGGGACGGGCCTGTCCCCGCACCCGTCGAGCAACACGTAGCCGAACTTCAAGGCTCCAACGGCTGCCGGGGGTGCATTTCATCCTTTCGCGGCAGGTCACCCAAACGCTAATACCGCCCCTCCCGCGCGGAGCGGCCATGGTAGAGATTCGCAAGGACTACTTCACGGAGAAGCTCTCTATCATCCTCCCCGACAGGGGGCTGCGGCCCGGCCAGGTCATACCCCAGAGGGTAGAGAAGTGCAACTACTGCGCGGGCAACGAGGAGATGACCCCCCCAGCTGACCTGGTGCTGGTGAAGCGTGGGGACACCCTGCTGAAGCAGACGGACTCCGAGGGGGACGTGGTGAAGAACTGGTCGGTCAGGATATTCCCGGCGAAGGCCCCCGTGGTGACGCCGGTGGCCCCTCCCTCCTACGGCGAGGCCCCCCACTACAGCGAGCCGGCGACGGGGCACCACTACGTGCTGGTGGCGACCCCGAGGCACGACCAGCCGTTCTCGAAGATTGACACGGAGCAGTGGACCAACATACTCGCCTCGCTCCAGGACAAGGTCCGCTGGCTCTACTCGCAGAAGGGGGTCAGCTACGTGCTCGTCTACGTCAACAGCGAGAAGGAAGGGACCCCCACCGCCGTACACCCGAGCATCCAGATGGTGACGACGCCCCGGGTCCCCCCCTCGGTGGAGGTCGAAGCCGAGACGGTCCAGACGTCGCTCAATGACCTGGGGGTCTGCCCCATGTGCCAGGTCGTGGCCGCCGAGACCGGCGGCCCAAGGCAGATACTCGCCACCGACTTCTTCCTCGCGTTCACCCCCTGGGTCTCCACCCACCCCTTCGAGTTCTGGGTCTACCCCAAGCGGCACATGACTAGCATCCTGAAGCTGTCGCAGAAGGAGATGATGGACCTGGCGCTCATGCTCAGGTCTACCCTCGGCGGTCTGGCCAAGGCTCTCGACTCGCGGAGCTTCACCATGGTGTTCCACAGCTCGTCCGAGAAGAAGACCACGAAGCAGATACACTGGCACATCGAGATACTCCCCAGCAAGGAGCGCTGGACAGGCCTCGAGCTCGGGGGAGGGATCTACGTCAACGACGTCTCTCCTGAGGCGGCGGCCCAGGTCCTGGGTGCGAGCTCGCGGAAGGAGCTCGCCCAGCTCGTCGGGATAAAGTAGGGCAGCCTAGCTGGAGCCCAGCCTGTGCCTGAGCGAGGTCAGGATCTTCGTCGGGAGCGGGTCGACCCCCTTCGCCATGGCCATGTAGTAGGAGACCATGTCCAGCCGGTAGGCCATGGACGCCAGCTCCGCGAGCAGGGGGCCGCTCTCCCCCTCGACCGTCAGCGCAACGGCCCCCTTCCTTCGCAGGGCCGACGCGAACCAGCCGAGCCTGGCCGCCAGCACCCGATCGTCCGCCGAGCACTTCAGTATCACCGGGATGAAGGAGCTGTGAGGGACCTCCCAGGTCTCGACGTCGTTGTGCATCGCCTCCGGGGCCTCTTCGAAGAAGGCGTTGGCCTTGGCGTTCTCGTTCACGGCGTTGCAGAATCTCACCCCGACCCCGCGGGTCACCCTCGTCCCGTAGACTTTGGGGACGTGCTTCCAGAGCCTGAGGGCGAACGCTTTCTGTGAGTTCTCCGGGGCGGGCACCTCCGCCTTGGCGGTCGCCCAGACCCGCCTGAGCGCTGCGATGGCTTCCTTCGCCTCCCCATCGGACGACAGCCCGAATGCAGCGTCGACCACGCCGACGCAGGCGAAGAGCATGTAGGGGAGCATGTAGCGGGGGGCCTTGGCCTCGGGGACCCGCATGAACGCCATCCCTGCCCGCTCGACCTCGTCCCTCAGCTTCCCGCCGCTCGAGACGCCGACCACCTCAGCGCCGTTGGCCAGTGCTTTCGCCGTCATCTGTATGGTCTCCAGAGTCCCTCCGGACGCGCTGCATGCTATGGCCAGGGTGTCCTTCATGTCCATCTCAGGCAGGGAGCCCTTGTAGACGACGGTCTCCGGGCCCCCCCTGGCGGCGAGCCACCCCGATATCACGTCCCCCGCGGAGGCCGACCCGCCCATGCCGAGGATCGCCAGCCTCCGATGCTCCCGCATCGGCCTGTAGGCGACGGACGAGTAGCCTTTTGCCGCCAGCTCGGGCCACTCGGCGTAGGAAGAATACACGTCAGACCTGTCCACACGGGAGATCAGCGGCTTGCCTAACTGGTCCCTCATCTTTCCCACGCCGCCCTCCCGCTTCGATGATTAATGTTTCGCCGTCTCAGGAACGAGGCCCTGCCCAGCTATCTTCCCCTTGCGCGCGCCGGCGCTCCTGCGCTCGGCGGACGTGGACGCGAAGGCCCTGCGTACCAGCGCCTCCTCGCTCCTCCCCAGGCTCAGCCCGCGCCGCTCCATCATCCGCTTCTGGGTCTCCAGGACGGCCTCGAGCTCCAGCTCCACCTTCCTCCCGGCGCCGCCGTCGTAGTAGGTGAAGCTCGGGACATCTTCCTGTATCAGCCCGGACACGTAGGACCCGGTCCCCACCCACCTACCGGCGTAGACCAGCGACCCGATGGATACCTTGGCCATGTCCCCTATGGCGGGGCCGAGCTTCACCATCCCGGTGTCCACCTTCCTCCCCTCGACCAGCGGCCGGACGACTCCGTAGGTGTTCTTCAGGTTGCTGAAGTCGCACCCGGCCCCCAGGTTCACCCATGACCCGACGTAGGCGTCGCCGACATACCCGTGGTGAGCCTTGTTGCTGTACGGCAGCATGATGGAGTTCTCCACCTCCCCCCCGACCTTGCAAGCCTCGAAGATAGACGTCCCCCCTCCGATCAGGGCTGAGTGGAGCTTTACCCTCGGCCCGAGGTAGCAGGGGCCCATCACTCTGCTGAAGCTCTCCACGGATGCGCCGCTCTCTATGACTATCGGCCCCAGCCTGCCGTCGAGGGTCACGTTCACCTCGACCTCCGCCCCCTCGGCGACCATCAGGTTGGACGCCGGGCCCATGGTGGCGACCGCCCTAGGGAGCGGGAGGGCCTCCTCGAACCTCCGCGCCTGCTCGGCGATGGCGAGCCCGTTGCCCGCCACCATGTCCCAGTATCCTGCAAAGAGCGGGTCTGGAGGAGGGGCGACGCGCTTCGCCTTCCTGGCTATGCTGGCCGCGACGCTCCTGGCGATGACCCCCGGCCTGAACCAGACGCTGTCCAGCTTCGCAGCGACCAGCTCCCCCCCTGAAACCATGGCGAAAGGGCCGCCTTCGGAGGCGGGGGAGAGGAGCCCCTGGCTGGGCCTTGCCCTCGCGTTCACAAAGAAAGCCTGACCGTGGACCTTTTCGTTGTACTGGCCGCGGCCGCCCCCCTTGGAGACGGCAGCCAGCTCTGGCCTCCCCCAAAGGACGATGTCCTTGGCGTCAGGGATGCTTTCGGCCAAGGCCTCGAGGACTGTCTTGGTCCCCCAGCGTAGGAGGCTGGCATGCCTCAGGCGGGTCAGGGGGCCGAAGCCCCCGAGGTGCTCGTCTTCGAAGACTACTAACTTCGTCCGGAGTCGTCCCCTTCCCCGAGGTTCCTGGTGTAGAGCTTGTTGGCTTCCTTGAAGGACCGCCTGTCCCCTATGTCCGTGAAGGTCCCGTCGACCTTGATTGCGTAGAGGCGCGCCCCCGCGGCCTTGGCCTCGTTGAACGCGTCGTTCATCTCGTACACCCTCCCGGGGCTTATGAAGCGGAGGAAGCTCCTTTCCATGACGTAGCAGCCCACGTTGATGTACCCGGAGATGGTCGGCTTCTCCTTCCACTCCGTGAGACGCCCATCCCTGTCAGTCTCCATGAACCCGTACTTCAGCTCGGTGCTGTACTTCATCAGGACCATGGTGGCCGCCGCCTTCTTCTTCTGGTGGAACTCAAGCGCCTTGGCGAGGTCGAAGTCCAGCAGTTGGTCGCCGTAGACGCAGACGAAACGCCCCTTGATCTTGCTCTCCGCGGCCTTCAGCTGGCCGGCCGTCCCAAGCGGCCGTGCGGAGGTGGCGTAGGCAATCTTCATCCCCCAGTCGGCGCCCGAGCCGAAGTACTCCTGGAGCATCTTCCCCAGGTACCCGGTGGAGACGACCACGTCCTCTATCCCCCACTTGTTCAGCCACTCTAGGAGGTGCTCCATGATGGGCTTGGGGCCGACCGGGAGCATGGGCTTGGGGAGCAAGAAGGTGTACGGCCGGAGCCGCGTCCCCAGCCCCCCGGCGAGGACCACCGCCTGCAGCCTATTGTCCTTCAGCAAGAACGCCCCTTGGGGCGAGGCTGGCTATTTCGTCTTTATACGCTTCGTCCGCCCCTGAGAGGATGCACGGGTCCACCACCAGCCCCCTGACGCCCAGGGCCACGACCCTGTCGATGTCTGTCCGCGCGAGCCTCTTCTGGGTCCGGAGAAGCACCGGCTTGACGGCGAGTCCCGTGACCACCCCCAGCGTGGCGTAGTCGAGGACGCTGAACGGGGCCCCCAGCATCTGGTGCGGGACAGTGGCCATGTCTATTGCCTCGATCCCGTCCATCGCGGAGAGCTGCTTGACCTGCTCGAGGATGTAGCCGGTCGAGACAGCGCTGATCTTCTTCACCCTCGAGTCAGAGAGGACGAATGTGGGCATCTGGTGGGCGTACATCTCCACGAAGCTGAAGTTGCTTGACATTATCCGCTCCCAGTACTCTTCAGTGAGGAGCCTCGCCCCTCCGACGAAGATGCCGCAGGGGACCGACACCGTAGAGATGACGTCGTTGATGTAGACGTCGTGCAGGTCGTAGCTCCCGAAGTGGCTGGGGTGCGAGTTGTCATCCCCTTCGATGTTGAGCATGATCGCGTCCGCGCCCCCGTCCACCGCCCGTACCGCCAGTGAGGTGCTGTTCTTAGGGAGGCTGGCTATGGTCGTGTACGGCCTTTCCCGGGGTGCGATCTCCAGCGGCCTGCGCAGCTGGCCTAGGGGTTCCATCCGTGCTGTCCAGATAGGGCGGAGGGCCTTAGAAGAGGGTGCTCAAAAGCGCGCAACCAAATGATGCGCCCTGCGTTAACAACCGGCGTTCCGGGCGACGCGGCAGCGGTCTGCCCAGGAAGGGCGCGCACGGAAGGACAGCCAGCCCGCCGCGCGGGCCCCGAGTAGAGTAGGTCGGCCTACGCGGCCAGCCAGAAGGTCACGCCGAGGACGAGGAAGATTATCGTGAGGTAGGGGCTGGTCAGCTTGAAGAGGGTCCAGGCGGTCTTCCGGCTCTGGTTCAGCGCCAACCTCCCGCTGTAGACCAGGACCACGCCGCCGAGGACGACGGCCGTGGCGGTGTAGAAGATGCTGACGCTCGGGGTGAAGAGGAAGATGGCTACGGAGAAGACCGTGAGCAGGGCGCTGGTCCCGGCTATGCAGATGGACGCCACCCTGTCCCCGAACACGACCGGGAGCATGGGGACCTTCGCCGCTTCGTAGTCGTTCCTGTTGAAGATGGCGAGGCTCCAGATGTGGGTGGGGATCCAGACTATGACCAGGGCAGACATGTAGAGCGCCAGCGGGGTGACGGCGCCGGAGACAGCCGTGTAGCCGACGAGGACAGGCATCCCGCCCGAGATCCCGCCTAGGATTATGCTCAGCCAGCTCCTCCGCTTGAGGAGGAGGGAGTAGACCACGATGTTGTCGACGAGGCCGAGCAGCATGAACCCGGCTGAAATCGCGTTGATCAGCAAGAACGGGACGAGGACAGAAAGAACTGCCATCACGAGGCCGAAGACGAGGGCGCTGCGTGGCCTGATCTTCCCCGCCGGGAGCTCCCTGTTCATGGTCCTCTTCATCATCCCGTCGATGTCCCTGTCGTGGTAGTTGGTCAGAACCTCCGCGGAGGCGCTCCCGAGGACCAGGGCGACCACCCCCGAAAGGAAGAGGCCGGCCGTGAGCGAGGCGCCAGGGGTAGCCTTGTAGGCGACCAGCATCGCTATCGCCCCTGTGAAGACCAGGAGGCCCCAGATGCGCGGCTTAGTCAGCCTCCAATAGGCTCTCAGGTGGTCCTTCGTATCCACATGGCGAGCTGAGGGCCGTGGGGATAAAACGTTATTGGAACCTCTAGATAAACCGAGTCTGGGCAGAGGGGGACGGGGCCTGACACGGGGGCCGACTATCCCCACGCTCAGGTAGACTGTGCCCAAAGCGGAAAGAACCCCCATGTCAGGCCGGCACTTTCGGGGCGCCGGAGTTTGGGCACTAGATTATTAAGAAGGGCAGGGACGAAGCCGCCAGTCATGGCCAGGGCCGTCGAGACCAAGCAAGAACGTTCGCCCCAGCTCACCGAGGCCGAGGTCGAGGAGGCCAGGGCGAGCCGGAAGGAGATCGGGGCAGGCAAAGCCAGAAGATTCGACAGAGCGCAGGACGCGGCAAAGTGGCTAGACTCGTCCTAGATTGGCTTGGAGCATCGTCCTGACCCCGACTTTCAAGCGGGGGTACAAGAAGAAAGACGAGAGGATGAAGGGGCGGGTTCTTGAGGCGATCCACGTCCTCTCGGCGTCCGAGGACCCGAGGAGGTTCGGGGTCCCCAAGCACGGGCAGCTTAGAGGGACGTTCGCATACGAGCTCGGCAGCTCTAGCAGGATCCTCTATGCGGTGGACCCACGGACCAGGGAGATACTGTTTCTCAGGACGCGCGCTCATGCCGAAGTTTACCGGGAATGAAGAGAGCGTCAGAGTCCAGTTGGCATTTTTCGGACCAGTTGGCGAAGCTCGTTTACTTTAGAAAGCATACCCTCGAACTCTTGAGGCGACTTCCGATACAATGCCTGCGCAGCTTTAACAAGCTTCGCATCGAAGAGCGCAACGAGCTCACCAAGCTCACGAGGGTCGCTCTCGACGGGACGCTTGTACTGAGCTCTGATTCTCACGCTTTCAAGATACAACCCGGCGAAATCGACGAATATCTCAGGAAGCTTCCCAAGACTAAGAGGGACGTCCCACTTCTGCATCATTCGCTCCCGCTCCTTGGCCCAGGCGTCGGTGGCGGGACCCCGCTCCTCGACCCTATGCGCCCACGAGGACTGCCCTTGGCTCGGCCTATGGCTTCTGGCCCTTGGCCTTGGCTCCCTTCTTCAGCTCCCCTGCGCCCCTCCCCTTCTCGAGGGTGATCTGGCCCTCAGAGACGTAGAGCACGATCTCATCCCCCTCCTTCCATTGGAACCCCTCGACTATCGGCCGCGGGAGGGTGACCCTCAGGCTGTTTCCGGTCTTCCCGAGGAGGACTCGGAAGATTACTGGCACTGATGCCGCTGGTTATTACGACGATAAAAACGCCAGTTGGTATGTTTTTTGGTAGATTTGAGTCAACAAGTTGAGACACAGGCTGCTGGCCCCCCGGCGGCGCACGGCAGGCCGCCCTCCCTGAGCCTGTCGTCTCGCTCCACGGACGGCCGCTGAGGGCGGCCGGTGCGGCAAGCCAGGTTCTGAGGGCGTGGCTTGTCAACTTCCGGCATGGCATCGGTCAATTCGGTTCGCTCGCAGACGATATATCATCTGTGTAATTACACAGGTGATAACGTGGCGTCCCAGGCGCAGGCACCCGCTGTCTTATCAAGGCCCTTCCGGTGGGACGACCTGGGTTTCGAACTGTACGACATAGAGCTGGAGGATGCGGCCGTCGACAAGTGACGGGGACCCCCTCGAGGACATGCTCGAGGAGATCGCGAAGGTGGCCCAACGGGGAGCCGGCGACCCTGGACCCGAAGTGGAGAGCGACCCCGGTGAGCTCATCGAAGGGGCCGACGAAGTGACCTTCATCATGGTGGCGCCGGGGCGGACCAGGATGGACCTCGACGTCAAAGCCGAAGACGACAGGCTCCGGGTCGAGTCTTACGACTTCAAGATAGTCAAGCCGTTGCACTGTGTCGTAGACCCGTCGACGGCTAAGACCACCTACGTGAACGGGGTACTGAGCGTCCGCGTGGCCAAGAGAATCTGACGGGGACGGGATTTAATTACATCCGCCGCGTCATGGCAACATGGCTGTCTACGGCAACAAGCGAGCCCTCTCTGCGGCGGACGGGTTCGACGACATATTCGAGATGGTGAAGGCAGCCACGGAGCGGTCTCTGGGGATGCACAGGGCAGGGCTGACCTTGGTGCTTGGGGACATCCCCAACTCGGTGGGCGCTTACCACGAGATGGGCTCTAACGCCATAGTGATGAACAGGAACCTCCTCAGGATAGTGGAGGGGGTCTCCAGGTCAAAGGTGAAGCGGAACTCCTACGTGTTCATGATCCTCCTCCACGAGTACCTCCACAGCCTCGGATACACCAGCGACCATCAGGTGAGGAAGCTCTGTGAGCAGATCAGCGGCGAGTACCTGGGACGGGGGCACATGGCCGCGATGATGGCCAGCGCGCCTCTCGACAGGTTCTTCCCAGACCTGGGCAGGTTCACGCTCTTCAGGGACAAGGGAGAGTACGAGACGGTCAGCCGCTTCGACTCGTCGAGCACCACGTATATCGCATGACGCTCCCCGACGTGCAGCCGCGGAAGGTCCCGGCGCGCTAGCCCTCGGTTTCCGGACCGCGTCCGACCTTCGCGGCGCTCCACTCGTCCTTGGTCGCCACAGCCACCACCAGAGCGAAGCCTGCGGCTGCGACGACGATCATGGAGGTGGCAGACTGGCCTGCGGCCACAGTGAAGCTCGAGCTTTCAGAGACGATGCTGACCTGGTGTCCGCTGTCGACTGTCACGCTGAAGACGTAGCTCCCGGGGGACGGGGGGCTCGACGCGTACAGGAGGCACTGCGCTCCCTTGGCGCAGGGCTTCGTCGCCCCGGCTATCTTGGTACCGTTGTCGGTGAGCTGCCACCGCGCGCTCGCCCCGCACTCCGGAGTGATCGACGCGGAGACGGTCGCGCCGGAGGCGTAACTCCCTGTTGGGAGGTCGAATGTCACGACACAGGACGTTTGGCTGGTGGAGGTGCTGGCGGTGGAGGTCGTCACCGCGGTGGACGACGTCTCGGACGTAGAAGTGGACTGGGAAGTGGACTGGGAAGTGGAAGTCGTGGTGACACTCTCGGTGGTGGTCGTCGAGTTCGTGCTGCTGGCCACGGCGGTATGGGTGGTGGAAGCAGTCGACGCCGTTGCGGTGGTGCTGGTCGAGTTGGTGGTGCTCGTAGAGTCGCTCGTGCTGGTGACCGTGGAAGAAGTAGTGGCATGCACCGTCGCGGTGGTCTGGGAATGGCCCCCGCCCGAAGACTGATTGGATACTGCAAGCGTGGTGGATGCAGTGGTCGCCGACGAGGACGAGCCGCTGGTGACCACGGACCCGGTGGCTGTGAACGTCCGTCCGCTGTGATGGCCATAGGAGAAGTTGCTGGCCGCAGCCCCCGAGTAGGGTATTATGACGCTGCTGACCACTACGACGACCGAGACTATGTTTATCCCGACCATGACGAGGGTCGGCATCGCCATCTTCATCTGCATCTGGTGCACCCCGCCGCCATCATAGCGCCCTTCTCCGCGCCTCCCATGTCTCCGTGGCGAGGAGGGTCACTATCAGGACGTTCACTATCATCCCCGCGGCCGCCATCCCGGGGGCGAAGGTCGTGTCGAGCCCGCTCTCGAGCATCCCGACGATGGACACCACGATCCCCGCGTAGACCCCCTTGATCCAGTGCTTCTCCGACCAGAGCAGGTAAGCCGAGATCACGTAGGCGAGACCGAGGGTGACTATGACCGCCCCGACGACGTTCAAGAGCCCCTGCGATGGAGCGTTCCCCGTGGAGAGGTCCACCAGGAAGGTCCCCTGAAGATAGACCGGGGCGAAGATTATCCCTATGCCGACGCCGTAGAAGAAGACCGCGGCGACGGCGCAGACCAGTGCCGCCACCACGGTCGGGCCCTTGAAGAGGAGGCTGTTGCTCTCAGCAACCCTCATCTCCTTGCTCTCTTCTTCTCTCTCTATCACATCACTGTTCCTCGGACAACCGGTGGACGGACTTCAAGGTTGTTAGATATGCGTTGCCGTCGACCCTAACCGCGGGCCCGAGGGTCAGGGTTCCACCAATCGGAGGGCACAAGACCGGGAAGCTGTAAATACGTCTCCGGTCGCGCGCCGCCGAGCTCCTATAGCACCCCTACAGTTCGGTGTCGTCGCCCTCGACATCCTTGCCTCCTGGACAAGGATGATACTCGCCCTAGGCCTCAGCATAATCTTCGCGCTCATAGTGGGGATCTGGGCCGCCAGGAGCAAGAAGGCTGAGAGCGTGATCCTCCCGCTCCTCGACATCTTCCAGTCGGTACCCGTCCTCGGCTTCTTCCCATTCGTCATAGCAGCGGTCTACGGGGTGTTCCCTGACTTCATCGGGGCAAACCTGGCGGTGATAATCCTCATCTTCACGAGCATGTCCTGGAACATAGCATTCGGGGTGTACGAGGCGGTCAAGGCCATCCCTCAGGACTACTTCGACCTTCTTGACGTCGCCAGGGCTGGGACCTGGCAGAGGATAAGGAGCATCTACATCCCCGCGTCGATGAGCCGCGTCGCCTACAACACCCAGATCTCCTGGGCTGTGGGACTGTTCTTCCTGGTCGCCAGCGAGATAATCAGCCTTGGGACCAAGAACGTCCCCATCCAGTACGGCATAGGCGTGGCCGTCGAACAGTTCACGGGACCCCCGTTCGAATATGGCAACTACGTGCTCCTCGTCGTCGGGATAATCGGGGCGGTGATCGTGTGGCGATTCCTCTTCCTTAGGGAGTTCGCGCTCTGGTCCGAGAGGTTCAAGATGATGGAGGAGCCCAGAGAGACGCACAGGGACCCGATCATGCGGGCCTACTCCTGGGTGAGCGCCAGGAGCGTCTCGAAGCTCTTCCTGCTCACCCAGGGGAGAGGGGTGACCAGGTTCACCTCCGCCATCTCGCGTTTCAGCCGGGGCCTCAAGTACGCCGTCGCTATATTCGCGGCCATATTCCTGGGCCTCATCCTAGTGGCCGCGGCGTCTTCGGGTACCCTGTACCTGGGGGCCATCCCCTCCCTCCAGTCTATGGCTGCCACCGAGTCGTCGGTCCTAGTGGCCCTTGCGTACTCCTTCGTGAGGGTCTGGTACGTCGTGGCGATCTGCATAGCCGTCGGCCTTCCTATGGGGGTCGCGATATCCCTCAACTTCAAGCTCTACGACACCGTCTCCCCCCTGCTGGAAGTGATATCCTCGATCCCCGCCCCTATCCTCCTCCCCCTGATAGTGCTGATACCCGTGATCGGACACGAGCCTGAAGCGGTCGCCGGGATAGTGATCTTCCTGTCCATATTCTGGTACATCGTGTTCAACGTCATGGCCGGCGTCAGGACCATTCCGGGGGACCTGAAGGACCTGCCTCACGTCTTCGGGGTCGGCAGGCTGTCAGCCTGGAGGAACGTCTACGTCCCCAGCGCCCTGGCCGCGCTCGTGACAGGGGCCATCACGGCTGTGGGAGGCGCCTGGAACGCCCTCATCATAGCGGAGTACTTCCAGCCTAATCCCTCGCAGGGGCCGATCACCCAGGTGGGGATCGGCATAGGGAAGACGATTACGATAGCGACCGACTCGGGGAACCTCGAGGTCCTGTTCTTCGCGGTGGTCAGCATGACCATCCTCATCGTGGCATTCAACCTCACGGTCTGGAGGAGGCTCTACCACAACGTCACCAAGCGGTATACGTATAACCGCTAGGCGAAGGTGGCCGCGATGTTGTCGCAGCAGCAAGCCCAGCCGCTCGCGGGGACGACGATCGTGGCGGTCGAGCACGTGAACCTAGACTACCACAAGGAGCGGGAGCCGCTCCCTGTCCTCGTCGACGTCTCCATGACCGCGAAGAGGGACGAGCTGGTGGCCATCACCGGTCCGTCGGGTTGCGGAAAGTCGACCCTGCTGCGCATAGTCGCCGGGCTCATCAGGCCCTCCGCGGGGAAGGTGATGGTCCTCGGCTCAGAGGTCAAGGGCCCCCGGGCGGACGTGTCCATGGTGTTCCAGAACTTCGTCCTCCTCCCGTGGCGGACGGCCCTCGAGAACGTGCTCTTCGGCCTGAGCCCCCGCAAGGACCTCACTGAGGAGCAGAAGCGGGAGAAAGCCAAGGCGGCCCTCGAGGTAGCCGGGCTGTCGGGCTTCGAGGATGTCTACCCGGGGGAGCTCTCCGGGGGGATGAAGCAGAGGGTAGGGGTCGCCAGGGCCTTAGCCACGGAGCCGAGGGTCATGCTCCTTGACGAGCCCTTCAGCTCCCTCGACGACCTCACCGCCGAGCGCCTGAGAAAGGAGACGTACACCCTCCTGATAAACCCCCAGACATCGGTCCAGAGTGTGATACTCGTGAGCCACAACGTCGAAGAGATAATCGAGCTCGCGGACAAGGTGGTGGTCCTCTCCGGCAGGCCGGCCCGGGTGGTGGGCGAGGTGGAGGTCAAGATGCCGAGGCCGCGGAACAAGAAGTCTGAAGAGTTCTTCCAGTGGGTAGACAAGGTGTACACCCTGCTATCATGAGCGTTGGTGCTCACCTTAAATCACAGTCAGGACCGTTGTGGAGAACGGCGTAGTTGACCGAGACGAGACCCCTCCCGACGGCGCTGATGATGCCAGGCAACGTGAGGGCCGGCCAGGTGATCAGCCTGGTCGAGATAGCCGGGAGCATCGGGGGGAAGGTCGACGTCCCGAAGCTCGCTGACGAACTCGGAGCTGACATCGCGGTACTGCTTCCTATCTTGGACGCCGCCGAGATGCTCGGCCTGGTGAGGACCGAGAAGGGGGACGTGCTGCTCACAGAGCTTGGCCTGAAGTTCCAGAAGACCACGCGGAACAAGATGAGGATGCTGAAGGACAGAGTCGCCACCATCGAGCCCTTCCGCACGGCCCTGGACCTGGTGTCGAGGAAGAAGGTCGTCACGGCCCAGGACGTCGCCGACTCGCTTGCGGAGATCGGCCTGAAGTGGCACTACAAGCCCGACCTCAACGAGGCGCTGGTGCGGACCCTCCTGATCCACTGGGCAATCTATGCCGACCTGCTGGGCTACGACGGGAAGTCTGGGGAGTTCAGGAAGGCTCAGCCGAAGCCGTAGGAGTGGACGGGCACCCCGTCCACGACCGTGGCGAAGGGCTTCACCTTCCGGAAGAGCGCCGGGTGCATCCCGGCCACGGCGGAGTCGAGGAGCGTAAGGTCGGCTGGGCTCCCCTCGGCGAAGGGGTGGTCGTCGAACCCGTTGGAAGCCGCCATGGAGGTGTACATCGACAGGGCCTCGTCCATCCCGATGGCCTCCTCCGGGACGATCCCGCCCCTGGTCATGGCGGACCAGACCCCGAGGATGGGGCTCAGGGACTCCACCGGGCAGTCGGAGCCCCCCGAGGCCACCAGCCCCTCCCTCAGCATGGACCGGAAGGGATAGAGGTCGCGGATCCTCTCTTCACCCAGCCTCTCCTGCGCCCAGGTGTCCGAGGTCACAAAGCACGGCTGGACCGCTGCCCTGATCCCGTGCCTGGCCATCCTGGACCTCAGGTCCCGGGGGATGAGTCCCGCGTGCTCGATCCTGTGCCTCCGCGGGTTGGTGGCCCCGGTCACCCTGGAGAGCGCGCCGATGGCCTGCTCGACCGCCCTGTCCCCGATGGCGTGGATGATCGCCTGTTGCCCCATGGAGTCGACCCGCTCGACCAGGGCGGCGAGCTCTTCGTCTCCGTACCCCAGAAGCCCCGAGTTCGACGGGTCGTCGGAGTAGGGCTCGCGCAGGGCGGCAGTCCTGGCGCCGAGGGACCCGTCGGCGAATATCTTGACCCCGTTTATCCTCGCCCGGGGGCCCGCGAGCTTCGGCCCGAGCTTCCCTTCGCCCAGGAGCCCCAGGGAGTCAGGGGGGACGTAGATCCTGTGCCGCAGGGCGAGCCTCCCCTCTGTGGCGAGGAGGGCCAGAGCCGCGAGCTCTTCGCGGAACCCGTCAGGGGAGACGATGGTGTGCAGGGCGGCGAGCCCCAGCCGGGCTCCCTCAGACTCGACCGCCTGCAGCCCGGAGGCGAGCTCCTCGGCGGTCTTCGGGATGCTCGCGCCGACCTCGGTCAGGGCCCCCTCCTTCACTATCCCGGTCAGCTCGCCGCCCTGGCCGCGCTCGAAGAGAGGCCCGGTCCTCGACCCCAGGCCGAGCCGGCTGATGGCAGCGCTGTTGAGCAGGGCCACGTGGCCGCAGACCCTGGTCACGGCCACCGGGTTTGCCGGGGAGACCCCGTCGATGTCCTCCTTGGCGGGCATCTTCCGGCCCGGGAAGGCCTCCTGGTCCCAGCCCATCCCCACCACCCACTCTCCGGGCTTCGCCCTGAGCACCCCGGCCTGGATCCGGAGGCGGAGGGCGACTACGCTGCTGGTCCCTCGGAGGTCGAGGTTCCGCTTCAGCCATGAGTATTCGAAAGGGTGGCAGTGGGAGTCGATGAGCCCGGGGAGGACCGTCCCTCCGTTGGCGTCCACCACCGCGGCGTCGGGCGGGACCGCGGGCTCCCCTCCCCGGTAGATCTTCTCGATGCGTCCACCCTCGCAGTAGACCCCTCCGGCCGAGGAGTCGAGGAAGGTGCAGTTCTTCAGGAGGAGCCCCTTCAACCCACGGCCCTCCTCGAGAACCGGGCCGCCCTGCGGTCGGACCCGGACGAAGCCAGCCCTCTGAAGTCGTCCGGGGAGTCTATGTCCAGCATTATCCCCGGCCTGGTGCTGACCCCGACAGAGAGCCCCGAGCTCGCCGCCGAGGCGAGGTGGTTCCAGAAGCTGTTGCGGTCGTAGCTCAGGCAGAGCCCCGCGGCCGCGGGATACAGGAGGGCGTTGGTCCCGTCGAAGGCAACGGACGGCGCGATGACGACCTCCGCCCCCCCGCCCCACAGACCGATGATGGCGCCGACGTCGGCAGAGGTCAGGAGCGGAAGATCCGATGGGAGGACCAGGACCGTATCCGCCCCGCTCGCCCGCGCCCCCGCCTCCACCGCGGCGTTCACCCCCGAGTCTCCTTCTTCGAGGACCCCCAGCGCCCCGCGGCTTTCTGCCAGCTCGAGGACGCCGCGGTCGGAGGACACCACGAAGCAGCTCTCTGCGAGGCCGGCCTCCACCACCGTGTCGAGGACGTCCTCGAGGAGCAGCCTGCTGAACTCGTCCCTCTGCGGCTGCGACAGGAACCCGGACAGCCTCGACTTACCCCCGGACGACTTCACAGGTATCACCAAGGCCAGGCCTCTCAGGCGGCCAGCACCTCCCTGGCGACCCTGGCCGCGTCTGACGGCCCCCTCATCCTAATGTCTGCGGCGGCGCAGTCGAGCCCCAGGCGACGGATCTCGCCGGCCATCCCCCTGTCCTCGCTTGCTATCACCAGGGCGTCTGCGAACTTGGAGTAGAGCCTCGCCACCCCCAGAGAGCTGGAGGGGACCCCCGTGGCCCTCATCAGCTTCCCGGCCGGCCCGCTGAAGGGTCGGTTCCCGACCATTGGGGAGAGCGCCACCACCCTCCGCGCAGACCTCAGCAGCCTGACGAACCCTGGGACCGCCAGCTCCGGGCCGATGCTGGTGACCGGATTGGCGGGACAGACCACCACCCTGTCCGCCCCCCTGACGGCGTCCCTGACCTTGGCTGTGGGACGCGCGCGGTCTGCGCCCCTGTACCTCACTCCCAGGACCCGCGGGCGGCCCTTCTCCCTCACCCAGAACTCCTGGAGGTCAAGCTCTCCCTGTGGGGTGGAGATGATGGTCTGGACGGGCTCGTCGCAGGCCGGGAGGACGGCGCACCCTGCTCCTAGCCTGTCCGCCAGGGCCTCAGTCGCTTCGGTCAGGGTGCGCCCGTCCCTGAGCATCTGGGTCCTCGCCAGGCAGGTGGCGAGGTCCCTGTCCCCGAGCCTGAACCACGTCTCGACCCCTGCGCGGGCCATCTGGTCGAGCACCTGGAACGAGTCCCCCTGTATCCCCCACCCCCGGGCGCTGTCTGACATCCCGGCGAGGGCGTAGCATGCGATGTCGACGTCTGGGCAGACGTAGACCCCGTAGATCCAGGCGTTGTCCCCGACGTTGGCCACGACGGTCATGTCGACGCCCAGCGCCTGGACCCCCCGGAGGAGCTTGGCAGAGCCGGTCCCCCCGGCCAGGACGACGACCTTCATGGGCTCACCTGAACAGGTCCCTCGCCCTGGGCATCACGAGCGGCCTCACCCCGGTATCCCCCCTGGAGTAGCTCGCGCCCCTGACGATGGCCACGGGTGTCCCGCCCAGCTTCCCCAGCACGAGCTCCGCGGCGCCAGCGATCTCGTCGACCACGGCTGGCTGGGTCACCCTCAGCGTGTAGCCGAACTTGTCCCGCTTCCCCGCGTAGCGGACGAGGGGGTCGATACCAGAGCACCCTATGGCGACGTCGGTCTGGCCGAGCCGCCAGGGGCGCCCGAACGTGTCAGTGACCACGACCGCGAGCCGAGTCCCCGAGGCTTTCTCGAGGGTGGCCCTGATCTCCCTGGCGCTCCTGTCAGAGTCCACAGGGAGCAGCGCCGCCACACCTCTGCCCACGTTCGACTGGTCTACGCCGGAGTTCGCACAGATGAAGCCATGCCTGGTCTCCGTGATGATCACGCCGTGCCCGGCCCGGACCACCCTCACAGACTCCCTGAGGATGAGCTCGACGAGGCGCGGGTCCTTCCCCTGAGACTTCGCCAGTCTTTCCGCCCGGGCGCCGGGGACGACATCCGCGAGCCTGACGAGCCTCCCCTCGGCCTTGGAGACGGCCTTCTGCTTGACCACCACGACGTCCCCGCGCTTCAGGCTGAGGCGCCCCCTGCGCAGGGCCGCGACGATGAGCGCCCCCAGGTCTTTCCCCGGCTTGACCTCGGCGAGACCGCGGACCGGGATTACCTCCATGATGCCCACTTCGCGCGGCGCGTCTCGCGGGTGCGATAAAGACTCCGCCTGAGGGAGGAAATTTAAGCCCCCGGCCGGAGCACGCGCCAGGTTGGCAGACAAGGAGGACGTGATCAGGGCGCTGGCCGCGGTCAAGGACCCGGAGCTGGGGAGGGATTTGGTCTCCCTCCACATGGTCGACGAGGTCGAAGTCGCCGGCGACAGGGTCACGTTCACGCTCAACCTCACCACCCCAGCCTGCCCCCTGCGCTCGAGGCTGGAGGAGGCGGCCAGGGCTGCGGTGGAGGGCATCCCGGGGGTGAAGGAGGTGGAGATGAAGACAGGTTCCATGGTCTACGCCACCAGGGACTACGCCGAAGCCGAAGTGCTGAAGGGGGTGAAGAACATCATCGCCGTGGCCAGCGGGAAGGGCGGGGTGGGGAAGTCCACGGTGGCGGTCAACCTGGCCTGCGCGCTGGCGGCTTCTGGGGCAAAGGTCGGGATACTCGACGCGGACGTCTACGGTCCCAACATCCCGCTCATGATGGGAGTGAAGTCCAGGCCGGAGGTCAGGGACGAGATGGTCATCCCTCCGGTGGCCCACGGCGTGAAGGTGGCGTCCCTGGGGTTCTTCTACGACGAGGAGACCCCGGTCATCTGGAGGGGCCCCCTCGTGGCCGGAGCGGTCAGGCAGCTGCTGACTCAGGTGGACTGGGGGGAGCTCGACTACCTCATCTGCGACCTCCCTCCGGGGACCGGCGACGCCAGCCTCACCCTCGCGCAGACGGTCCCCCTCGGCGGAGTCCTGATAGTCACGACGCCCCAGGACGCAGCCCTCAGCATAGCCGCGAAAGCCCTCGCCATGTTCAAGCGGCTGGACGCGCCCATACTTGGAGTGGTCGAGAACATGAGCTACTTCGTCTGCCCGCACTGCGGCGAGAGGACCGAGATCTTCTCAGGCGGCGGCGGCAGGAAGATAGCGGCGGAGAGGGGGGCTGACTTCCTAGGCGAGATACCGCTGGCCGTCGCCGTGAGGGAGCAGACCGACAGGGGGGACCCGGTGGTCAACTCTCGGCCCGACTCGCCGGAGGCCCTGGTCTACAAAGAGCTTGCGTTCAAGGTGGCTGGGATGCTCAGCATCGTCGCCTACGCCAAGATGAAAAAGTGAAGGCCCACCAGGACAGCCTGCTGGCCGAGTCGGCCCGGAAGAAGAAGGCGAGAAAGAGGAGGCGCGGGCCCTACCGCAAATCCTGGTCGCGGGGCTGAAGCTCAGCGTACCGCCACGGCGTCTATCTCCACCCTCGCCCCCCTGGGGAGGGCCGCCGCCTGGACCGTGGACCGCGCCGGGAAGGGGGGCGAGAAGTGCTTCCCGTACTCCTCGTTCATCTGCGCGAACTCAGACAGGTCGGCCATGAAGACAGTCGTCTTCACCACGTCGCGCAGGCCAAGCCCGGCGGCACCGAGGACCTGGCCCAGGTTCGAGAGCGCACGCCTGGTCTGCGCCGCGACCCCGTCTTCGAGCTTCCCTGTCGCGGGGTCCGCCCCGAGCTGGCCCGAGCAGTAGACCGCGCCCGCGTCGACGCCCTGTGAGTACGGCCCTATGGGCTCCGGGGCGCCCTTCGACCTGACCTCAGACTTCATTGCGCGGACCGGGGACGGCGGGGGATAAAACGATACTTCTTCGGCGGACGGCGGCGCGGGGGCGTTGCTGCTAGCTCGCGCACTCGTCCGTGCCCAGGTAGTCGAGGCAGGAGGTGGCGGAGCCGCTGACCTGCGCCGGCTGCGACGGCGTATGCGGTGGAGCCCCGGCCGCCTTCCAGGTCAGCGCGACAGGGCACGCAGGAGCGAGAGGTAGACGTCCTCCTCCCTCTCGTACTCCACGGTCTCTTTGGCGTCCATGTGGACGAGCATCCCTGAGGTGACCTTCCCCTTCTTGGCCAGGAGTATGATGCGCTTCCCGGCCTTGTAGGCCGCCATTATTTCCATCCCCACCCCTATGCTCGGGTCGGTGACGTCGGCCACGATGGCGTCCGAGGCCTCGGTCGCGTCCCTGTCCCGGCGGAAGATGTTGACTGCGGCGCCGTCCCGCTTCTCGATCGGTCCCAGGACCCAGGGGGAGGTGACCGTGTGCCCTGCGTCTGCGATGGCCCTGGCCATCTCCGTGGCCCTCGGGAGCGCCCTGTTCGCGATCATCGGGACAGAAAGATAGACCTTCAACGCAGGGGAGAGCGCTGGGACAGGTTTATCCCTATCTGACGAGGACGTTCTTCGCCGGTTGCTTGACCGCCAGGTGGTCGCACCTCAGCGGCGCATGGGCATAGCAGAAGGTACGGGAGCAGACGTGGCATGAATAATAGTAGCCGATGCCGAGTTTCCGCCCACAGACCTCGCAGGTAGGGGCCGCCTGCTGCTCAGTGCTCGTGTACACGCCCACGTCACCTGCCCATTGTGAAGGGCACTTGCTTTTAAGAAAATGCATCTGAAGCCGGTAAGATACAGCGGGGGTGACGCGAAAGTGAATTCACGTCTCACCGTCTGCTTGGTGAAAATCGGCTCTAGCGCTTGTAGCCCAGCTTCCTAAGGAACTCGTACCTCTCCTTCCTGTCTTCTGGCCCCTCCTCCCCCTTCGGGTAACCCCCGTCGATCACCCCCAGCACCCCCCTCCCCTTCCCCGAGTCGGCGACCACCACCGTGAGGGGGTTGGCCGTCGCGCAGAAGACCTGCGCCACCTCCTCCACCCCCTTGATGCGGTTCAACACGTTGATCGGGAAGGCACCCGAGAGGAAGACCGCGAAGACGTGCCCAGCGGCGATCCGGGCCGCGCAGTCCGTCGCGAGACGGACGCATCCTGGGTCCGACCCGTCTGACCTGATCAACGACTTGCCAGAGGCCTCGCAGAAGGCGACCCCGAACCTGATCCCCGGCATCGACGTCGCCAACGCCTCGTAGACGTCCTCGACCGACTTGATGAAGTGGGACTGCCCCAGGATGAGCTGATGCCCCTCGGGGACGGTCACCTCAACTTCTTCGATCTTCACGGCGCCCCCCGTCACTGGCGCGACATCAAATCCTTTCGCTCCGGGGGTGCGGGAGCCTGCGCGGACGGCGGGGCCCGTTAAATGTCCGCGGCGTGCTCACTGCGAGATGTCGCGCGTGAGGGGACTCCTTCGGAGGAAGGGTCCGGCCAAAGACGCGCAGCCGGAGCGCAGGGTGGAAGCGCCAGAGGAGATCCCCGGCGTCATCGACACCTACAGGGTCCCTGCCGGGGCGAAGCCTGAGGCGTCCGCAGAGGTGTTCGTGGTGGAGCAGGACGGGGTCGGGAGATACCTCGTCAGGTCCCCGAAGCTGAGCGAGGACGAGGCGAGGGCGCTCGAGGTCCTGAGGGTGAACCTGCTGGACTCGATCCCGACCGGCTCGTTCGGGGACCCCAGGGAGGTGGTCGCAGACTACGTCTGGCGGACCGCGGAGCAGGCGGGCTTCGTCGCCGTGGCCCAGGAGTCGCACGACAAGCTCCTCTACTTCCTCCTGCGGGACTTCGCGGGGTTCTGGGAGATAGACCCCCTGATGAGCGACGACTTCATCGAAGAGATCTCCGCGGTCAGGTACGACAGGCCGGTCAGGGTGATCCATCGGAACTTTTCGGAATACATGTTCATGGAGACCGACGTCGTATATCCGTCCGAGGATAGGCTGCAGGCGTTCATACGGCGGCTCGCCCAACTAGGCGGGACCACCGTCTCCCTCGCCCAGCCGGCCCTTGAGGTGACGCTGCATGGGGCCTCTGACAGGAGGGTGACCGCGACCCTGGGGGACGAGATCTCGAGGCCGGGGTCCACCTACGCCATCAGGAAGCAGAGGGAGAGCCCCATAACCCTGGCCCAGCTCGCGTCGCCGGAGAAGGCACGGTGGCCGGCCCTGGGGGCCCGCGAGGCGGCTGGATCGCCGGTCCCCTACGAGGAGGTTCACGCCCACAAGACACTGTCGGTGCTCATGGCCGCGTACTTCTGGCTCCTGCTCGAGAGGACCACCAACGTCCTGGTCTGCGGGGAGGCAAACTCCGGGAAGACGACGCTGATGAACGCCATACTGGCGCTCGCCAACCCGAAGTTCAAGATAGTCACCGCAGAAGACGTCCTCGAGATCAGCCTCCCGGACCACCTCCACTGGCAGAGGCTGAAGACGCGGTCCTACCGGGCCGGGCTGTCCCCCCTCGCGGGGCGCTACGAGTACGGCCTGGCAGACCTCCTCAAGCTCGCCCTGCGGTTCTCGCCCACGGTGCTCAGCCTGGGCGAGATGCGGGGGGAGGAGTCGGAGACCGTGGCCGCGGCCATCACCCTCGGCTTCTCCACCATGGCCACCATCCACGCCGAGAACGCGGAGAGGTGCGTCCAGAGGCTGACCACGCCGCCCATGAGGTTCTCCGAGGGGCACATCAGAGACATCACCGCCATAGCCACAGTGCGGAAGGTCGTCCTCCAGGACGGGAGGGTGGTGCGGAGGGTGGTGAGCGTCGACGAGCTCAAGCCTTCCGGCCCCTACGAGCACGAGATCGTCAACGTGTTCAGGTACGACCCGACGGGCGACTCGTTCACCCCGACCACCCCTGCCGAGGTCCTCGACCGTTCGTTCAGGCTGAACGAGATAGCGGAGAGCTTCGGGTGGACCCCGGCCGCGGTCCAGGCCAGCCTGGCGCTCAGGGCGGCCCGCCTTTCGGGCCAGATCGCCGGCGGGGAGCTGGACCCGGGGGCTCTCTCGAAGATGGTCAAGGAGTTCTCGGTGCAAGAGGCCAGGAGCGTCTGAAGCTGGATGAAGGACGTCCCTGCCAGGAGCGGGAGCCGCTGGGGGACACGTTCTCTGGCGAAGGCGGCGCTCTGGAGGTCCCAGAGGATGTCAGACCTGCTGAAGAGGTCTGGGCGGGTCGGCAACCCCGCGGCCATCGCGTGGGAATCTGTGGACGGGGCTGCGAAGGCGGCCCTGGCGTCGATCCCCCTGGCCGTCGTCGCCGGCGCCCTGGTCTCCCCATGGCTCTTCTTCATCTCGCTGGCGCCGCTGATACCGTTCTTCGCCCCTGAGGTCCGGCTGAGGGACCAGGTCGCAAGGAGGATGGAGGGGGTGGAGCGGGAGCTCCCCTTCTTCTCGGTCCTGGTCGGGGTCCTGGGGGGCGCGGGGGTCCCCCTCTACTCGATACTGAAGGGGGTGTCGGCCAGCGACGTCTTCCCGTCGATGAGGGAAGAGGCGCTGCTGGTGCGCCGTGACGTGGAGATATTCGGCATGGACCCCAACAACTCCCTCGAGCGGCTCGCTTCCCTCCATCCTTCGAAGAAGCTGGGGAGCTTCCTCCTCGGGTACACGAGCAAGGCCAGGAGCGGAGGGGACGTCTCGGCATACCTCACGGCCGAGAGCGGCTCGCTGCTGAGGGAGCTCGAGGACGCCTGGGCCAGGTACGTCACCCGGGTCGGGATCGTAGGGAGCATGATGATAACGGTGTTCGGGGTCGTCCCGCTCCTCCTCATGGTGGTGGGGGTCTTCTCCCCCGGATTCTCCGTGGTCGGCCTCGCCTTCTTCACCGGGGTGGGGGTCCCTGCGTTCACCGTGGCGCTGCTCTACATGGCGGGGAGGATGCAGCCTTCCCCCGAGGAAGCGCCCCACGGGAAGGCGGGGAGGAGCGCGCTGGCAGCCCTCCCCTTCGCCGCCCTCGGCGCCGCGGCCGGCGGTCCCTGGGCCTCCGCGGCTGCGGCCCTCTTCGTCTTCTTCACCGTCTACGGCGCGTCCGTGCGGAGGCAGATGGCGGAGACGAGGGAGCTCGAGGCGGGGCTGTCGAGGTTCCTGAAGGACCTCCTCGAGTACAAGAGGCACGACTACGACCTCTCCAAAGCAGTGGTGGCCATGGAGGCCCACGGCGGCTACCCCCGCCCCTTCGCCGCCCTGCTCTCGAAGGTAGCCGCCAGGGCCAAGGCCGGGATCCCCCTCGACGAAGCGAAGCCGACGTGCAGGAGCGCCCTGGGGAGGCTCACGTTCCTGCTCCTGGGGGAGATGAGCCGCTCTGGGGGAGGCAGCGTCGACACCGTCTTCCAGGTCTCGAGCTTCGCCGACAGGATGATCCAGATGCGGAAGAACGCGACCGCCGAGATGAAGCCTTACCTCGCCCTCTCGTACGCGTCCCCCCTGCTCCTCGCCTTCGGCGTGACCTTCGTCAGGGCCATCCTCTCGACGTTCAGCTCCAGGACCCGCGCCGGCCTCTCCGCAGTCCGCCTCGGCGCGTTTCATATCGGCGCGGCGCCTCCGGGGCTCTCGACGGTCTCTGACCTCCTCATCGTCGTGTCGGCCGCCGCCCTGGGGCTGATCGGCGCGAAGGTGGCCGACCTCACCGTGAGGAACACCTGGCGGGCGTCGCTCAACGTCGCCCTCGCCGCGGCCGCGGTGGTGCTGCTCGCGGGCCCCGGCGCGCATTCACTCTCCGGGTTCCTCCTCCGCTGAAAGGGGGCGCGTTATAAGCGCCGGCCGCATAGTCGGACGTTGAAAATCACAAGACGACGGAAAGCCATTTCGCAGAGCCTCGACCTCTTCATCATCATAGCCGCAGTCCTCGGCGTCGGCGGCGTCGTGACGGCCTCGATCTACAACCTCATCAACAGCGCGACGGCGAACTCCAGCATAGAGGTGGTCGGCGCGTCTCTCAGGGCGGGGGCGGCGACCTCCTACTCACCTGCGGCCATCTCAATCGCGCTCAAGAACAACGGCGGCACGCCGATAACTTGCACCACTGCCACCTCGTGCCAGGTGGTCTTCACCGGGACCAGCACCGGGACAGGCTTGACCTGCTCCACGACCTGCCCGGTCACCTCCGGAGGCAACCTGACGTGGTCAGTCTCCACAGCTGCCAGCATCCCACTGACGTTCCGGGCGACCGCTCCCTCGACCCTCCCTCCCGGCGGGGAGACTTCGTTCACGCTCAACGGCCCATTGACATTCTCCGGGTCCGGGGTGTTCTGGGCCCCGGGGACCCCGGTGACGATCAACATCCTCTTCGGCTCTGCCTCCGCCCAGGTCACAGTGGTTTCTCAATAGGGGGCCGGACCACGGCTCCCTCCCGTGTTTTTCGCCCCCGGGGCGCTCGGCGAGGCGTCAGCGAGCTCTATGCGGCCCTCCTGATGATAGGCGTGACCCTCTCCCTTGGGAGCATGGTGGTCGCGGCCGCGACCAGCCAGTTCGGCCTCGCTTCAGGCTCTGCGTCCGTCGGAGCGTCCCTGCGCGAGAGCTCAGCCGGGACGCAGGTCGCCCTGGTCTACTCCACAGTCTCCCCCTCGTCAGCCTGCCCGGCATATCAGGGGATCCAGGAGGGACCCAACCTCACGCTGGCTCTCTACGACTATGGGTCGGCGGCTTTCACGCCGGCAGGCTTCGTCGTCAACTCCACGCTGATCTCCGGAGGCTTTCCTCCCCTCGACCCAGGGTCCCTCGTGGCGTTCCATATCACCCTGGGAGGGTGCGCCCACCCATCTGGGCAGACCGTGGTGGCCTTCGACGCCGCGGGAGGAGAGGTACAAGTTGAGACTTGACCGCAGAGGGGTCGCAGGCTTCCTGGAGGTGTTCATCCTCATCGCGGTGGCCATGGGGGGCGCGGCCCTGGTGATGGAAGCGGCCCTTGGGTACTTCGCCGCCATGGGCGGCGGGTCGGTGTCCGTCGCCGGGGCGAGCATCAGGCAGGGCCCGTACTCGGCGGTGGAGACGGTGCTCGTGACAGACACGTCGGGGACCGCCCTTGGATCGTTCGTGGTGTCGACCAGCGGCGCCCCGAGCTCCGCCGGCTACTGCTACTCAGTCTACGACCCGTCCGACCAGGGGCTCCTGGCGTCCGCCTGCCCAGCCGCCGGCTCAGACCCCGCCTCGGTCAGGGTGGCGACCCCCCTGGGGTCAGGTGCCGCGGTGTTGGTAGAGGTGGTGGTCTCGGGGGACCCCTTCGCCATCGGCTCGAGCCACCTGGTGACAGTCACCGCCGCCGACGGGGCGCAGCAGGCCGTCGAGGTCGAGGTCGTCCCCGCGTAGGGAGTGAGTGGGGACGAACGTCTCGCGCAGGCGGAAGGGGGTGGCGTCGGTGGTGGGGACGATCATCTTCGTCCTGGTGTTCATGCTGGCACTGGGGACCCTCGCCTATTCCTCGGCGCTGCAGTCGCAGGCGTCCCAGGCGGAGCAGCAGGCCCAGGGGGTCGACGCGCTTAGGGCCGGTGAGTCGCTGAGCTTCCGCGCCTCCTCCGCCGGGCTGGAGGCGGTCAACGGCGGCGGGGCCACAGCGACGGTGAACCACGTCATACTGCGCTACCCCAACGGGACGGTATACTCGTTCGCGGCGTCTGCAGCCATACCTGCAGGCGGCGAGGTGCCGGTGTCGTCCCTCGTCCCCGCGGGCTCCTGCTCCCCGGGGGTCTCCACATGCGCGTCGCGCTACGAACAGATAGAGTCGGGGAACCCGCCCGGGTCGTCTGTCGGTCTGCTCACTTCGTTGGGCAACGTCTTCTGGTACACCGCTTCAGGCGCTCAGCCCGGATGGTCGGAGGTGAGGTTCACGGTGTCCGTGGCCTGGTCCGTCCCCTCCGGGGCCAGCTGGGCGTACGTGATGTGCATCGGAGGCGGGGGCGGAGGTGGAGGGAGCGGGGGCGCAACCGACGCAGGGGGGCCGGCCGGGAGCGGCGGCGGTGGAGGAGGGGGAGCAGGGAGCTTCGCCCAGGGGTTCGTCGACCTGCAGGGAGCGAGCTCGGTGGCTGTCACTGTGGGACAGGGGGGCGGAGGCGGGCCGGCCGGAGGGACGACCACGAACGGCGGGAGCGGAGGGAGCGGCGGAGCCAGCGCCTTCGGGGGGTTCATGTCCTGTGGCGGAGGTCAGGGGGGCGGAGGAGGGGATTTCGCCTACAACGGCGCAGGAGGGGCGTTCTGCGCAGCCAGCGGAGCACCTCACGGCGGGAGCGGCGATGGGGTCCCCGGCGGGGCGCCCGGGGCATCGGGGGTCGCGAGCGACGCGCTCCAGTACACCACCTACGGCGGCGGTGGCGGTGGCGGCGGGGACTTCTATACGCCCCCTGGGAGGGGGAGCCCTGCGGACTCGCTGGACTCTGGCGCAATCTATACGGGACTCCCTGGAGCGAGCGGCCTCTGCGCCTTCGGAGGCGGCGGAGGGTCGGCGTCCCCCTTCGCCGACGGGGGGGCTGGCGGGGGCGGCGCGAGCGCCTGCGGGTCGGGATCTGCCGGAGGGAGCGCCGCGCCGAACACCGGTGGAGGCGGGGGAGGGGCCGGGGGATCCTACTCCAGCACGACCGCCTGTGGGGCGCGCCAGGGCGCGTGGGGGGGCGTCGGCGGGTCGGGCCTGGTGGTCGTCTACTATCAGGGGTGAAGGCTACCTGGCGGCTGGGCCGACCTCGATGGAGTCAGCGAAGAAACGCCTTGTCGCCCCCGAGGCCGGCGAGTCGAATGGGTCGACGCTCACGACCACCGGGAGGTTCCTGACGGCGTACCCCAGGAGGAGGCACATCCTCGGCGGGAGGGTCCTCACTATCGCCTTCACCGTGTCGGCGTCGGCCATGGACGCCTGGGAGACCAGGGCGAGGTCTGAGTCGTTGCTGAAGTTGTAGAGGAAGATGTTGTCCACCTGGCGGTATATCTTCTGGTCTATGGCGTCGGGCTGGTTGGTCACGAAGACTGTGAAGACTCCGAAGTGGCGCATCCGCGTGATCAGGTCCTCCCAGTAGGTGTCACGCAGGTATAGGTGCGCCTCCTCGGCGAAGAGGAAGACAGGGGGTATCTTCCTCCGCTCCAGGAGCTCCACCAGCTTCGAGAGCATGAGCTCCACCACCATCTTCCTGTTGAGCGGGGAGACGCCGCTCAGGGAGACCACCAGGACGCCCCCGGACCTGTTCAGGTTGAAGAAGTCCTGGACGTCGAACTGCTGGTGGCTGGAGTCTGTGAAGAGCCCACAGGACGCGAGGGTGTGGTATCTGGCGAAGAGGGCGTCCCTGACGAATTCGTTGCACCGCCACTGCTGTATCGCCGCTTCCAGGGTGGCGAGGGACAGCTCGTCCCTGTTGTCGAGGTGCTCCCATATCTTCACGAACTCCCTGAGGGAGGTCCCCGGCATCTCGAGGGAGTGCGAAAGGAGGCTGGTGATCGGCCTCAGCCCCATGCTCGCCAGCGAGAACTTGAGCTCCCTCCCTGGCCTCATCACCCTCACCTTGCGCCCCTGGCCGGCGTCCGTCCCGTCTCCGAGCTGCCCTATGGTCCCGTATTCGTCGTTCAGGTCGAAGACCACCGAGTAGGCGCCGTTCTCCAGGAGGCCCCGGAGGAGTATCTTGGCCATGTGGGACTTA
The DNA here is from genome assembly GCA_029785615.1 of Nitrososphaerota archaeon. Lineage (GTDB taxonomy): Archaea > Thermoproteota > Nitrososphaeria > Nitrososphaerales > Gagatemarchaeaceae > UBA183. Next base: position 10,354 of record JAFLZH010000003.1, on the reverse strand, counting down.
CCCGACTCCTTGCGCCCCGTGATCACAGTGATCCTCCCGTCCAGGGCCTCGGCGGGGACCCCGAAGGACGACTCTCCGTCCACGGTCCCCAGCTTGATGTTCCTGATGCCCAGAGGGGCCACCGCCCCGGCCAGGTCCTCGATCAGCAGGCGGGTCACCGTCGAGCTCGCCCTCGACGGCATCCAGTTGGCCCGAGGGGTCAGCCGCCCGTCAGATATCGTCCCCCGGGCCTTGCACAGTAGTATCCGCATGTCCCGGATGATGGTCGAGATGGTCGTCAGCTCGGTGGGGTCGGACGTGACCCCCGGGGCCGACGCCGAGAGCACCTCCTCCCTGGCTATCTCCTCCTCTATCCCCTCGACGTCCAGATACCTCTCGTCGTACACCTGGAGGACCAGGCTGCGCTGGGGCTCGGACGCGACGAGGTAGTCCCCGACCCTCACCATCTCCCGGGGGGAGGCTATCACCAGGATGTCGTCCGACTCTTTCTTGAGTATCTTCATCCTATGCCCCTCCCTTGAAGCTCCCCAGTGCTATCTTCCGCAGGGGGAAGGTGTGGAGCTGCTTCACCCTGAACCGCTTCGCGACGTAGGCCTTGAGCGCCTGGTCGTCCGCCCTGGAGAAGATCGAGAGGTGGTGCGCCACCTTTAGGGAGTCAGGGTACCCGGACGCGAAGGCGTCGTTCCAGAGTATGCGCCCCAGGGTGGTCTCCGCCGGCTCCTGCGAGGATACGTCGAGCCTGAAGACGAGGCCGTCAGGCGCGAACTTCGCGAGGACAGTCTCGATGGGCCCCCGATCGAGCGAGTGGTATGCGGGGACCGGGGACTTGGACAGCGCGCTCACGTAGTCCTCCGAGAGTATCAGATTGCTCGACTTTGAGAACCCTACCATGGAGCGCCCGCCCCCTCGCCTCAGGATGGAAGCGGAGAGCTGCCCCATGGGGTGCTTGAGCGAGCCGTCGGCCATGACGATGGTGTCCCCCTCACCTGATGAGAGGGCCTCGATGACGCGCCTCTCGATGGTGTTCCTGATGAACCGCTCGGCCACGGCGTTGTCCGACAGAAGCAGGTCCATCTCGGACGAAGGGACCCGCGGGAGCAGGCCGCTCAGCCCGGACGGGTTGGCGTAGACGAGTATCGGCCCCAGCCTGAAGAACCGGCGCAGGGCTCCGCCGTAGGACACCCCCACCGCGGTCCTGGCCGCGTAGAGGGAACCCTGCGAGGTCTCCCCCACCAGGACGCACGTCGAGTCGACGGACGCGATTGGTCGCCCTTCTTTGATAGGAACTATGCACCCAGGGACCAATGACGCGTTCGTCGCCTCGAAGTACGGGTACAGCTCCTTCCCATACCTGCTGAAGATGAAGGCTCTCCCGGAGAGCTCGCGCTCCGCGCTCTCGGCGAGCTCTGCGAAGGCCTCTTCGAACTCCCTGGCCAGGGAGTCGAGGGTAGACAGCTGGTTGTCCTGCAATGGGAAGGTTGCGATGGCCATGTTGCGCAACATGGGCTATAACACTGTCAGTATTTAATTATTGCGCATGCGCAACATGGGCAACAATTAAAGCCAACGGCCCCCCGCCGGCCCACGGATGAGCGACACCCTCGTCCCCGAGGATGAGACCTCGATGGGCAGTTCAAATAATGGCATCTTGGACAACAGGCGCAACAAGATACAGATGTCAGAGAGCGAGAAGCCTGCCAACGTGACCATCAAGCTGAAGCGCGGGTCCTGGGAGATAGAGATCACCACCCAGGAGGGGCGCGTGCAGAGCGACGTCGAGAGCGTCCTCGCCGCCATGGCTTCGAGGGAGCCTGTCCTGGCCGAGCCCCCCAGCGCAACGTCCAGCGAAAGGAAAGGGGAGACGAGCAGGAGCGTCATCACCCTGATGTGGAAGGAAGGGTGGTTCGCCGCCCCCCGGTCGCTGTCGGAGGTCCACGAGGAGATGAGCAGGCGCGGCTACCACTACGACAGGACGGCCGTGTCGCACACCCTGGTCGACCTGGTCCGAGAGGGGTCCCTCTTCAGGGACGGGAGCATGAGGAACTACCAGTACGTCCAGAAATACCCGTTCAAGGGGCAGCAGGGAACTTCTTAGCGAGCTGCTCGCCGAGCCTGCTCGCGCCGACGGTGGTGATCCTGTACTTCCCTCCCTGCTCCGAGTCGAGCCGCTCGACGTTGGCCGACTTCGTGAGCTCGCTGAGCCTCGAGCTGATGGTCTTGGCGTAGAGCCCGGTGGCGGCCTCTATGTCCCCCACGCCCATGGCGTCCGTGGCCGACTTGCCGCTCAGGCTCGCGATCCGCGCCGCGACCAGCTGGAGCATGATGACGTCCCTGTCGCTCAGCTTCTTGTCCTGCACCCAGACCCTGGGGCCCTCCGGGGTGACCCTCACGAAGTCCCTGAACATCTGGATGAGATCGCTGAGGGAGTGGTTCACGCTTATCGCCCGGGCGAGGTCCATATTCGGGACCTCCTTCGAGACCCACTCGCGGATCGAACGCATGACCACTTCCGGGGAGCCGGACAGCTCCAACCGGGCCTCGCCGTAGCTGACTGAAACGTGAAGTTCTCTTTCGCTTGACATGTGCGCTGATAGCTCCTCCGCAGCGGGTTTCTTGTCAGGTTAAAATCAGTATCGCGCCCTCGGCAGGCCTCAGGCGACCGAGGTGCACCGGCCGCCTAGGTGACAGAGACCAGCGACGAGTAGATGTGCCCGTAGCCGTAGTAGTCTGACAGACCCCGGCCGTCGGACCACAGGGCCACGAACCTCGACCCGCTCACCTGCTCGATGGACATGAAGTCGCCGTGCCAGGTCATCGGTCCAGACGCGAACCCCGGCTCGCTGCTCAGCATCGTCGGCCCCACCAGCCTGGACGCGGACGCCTGGTAGGCGGAGGCGTAGGCGTCCCAGGCCCCCGTCGCGTTCCCCATCCATGTCAGCGCGATGAAGCCCCCTCCGGAGGCAAGAGCCGGAGACTCGGCCGTCCCGTTCTGCGAAGCCTCCATGGTCACCGGGCTCGACCAGGTGGGTTGTCCTGGGACCAGCCAGGTGAGGAGCAGCGAGTGCCCCGCGTCGGCCGCGTAGGCGACGTAGGGCGTGCCGTCGGAGGCGACTGTCAGGGCGGGGCCGGGGACGAAGGGCTCGGAGCCTCCGATGTACATCTCGGTGGGGACGGTGAGGTTGGCGACGCTCAGCCAGTCGAGCTTCCCCGAGTGGGAGCCCCGGGAAAGCGGGGCGTACAGCACCCTTATGGTGGAGTTCGCTGCGTTCGGGGTCGCGTACCCGTAGGCAGCGACGGCGATGGTGTCGTTGGCTAGGAGGGCGGCGCCTGTGATCCAGCCGTACTGCGTAGGGAAGGCGTTGGAAGCGGGTCTGGCGATGGTCATGTTCGGCCTGACGGTCGCCCAGTACAGCTCATAGGAGCTGTCCCAGGTGAGGTACACGCCTCCGGCTTTCGACGTCATTATCCACGGCCTGTTGAACCCGACTCCCACGGAGACCGTGTTCTGGGTGAAGTTGAACTGCCCGGAGGGCCCCTCCCTCCCGGTGGCCACCATGATGGACGTGGCGAACCCCTGCTGGGAGTAGCAGGCATAGGCGACATAGACCAGCGTCCCGTTGGGCGCGACCGCGGTCGAGGGGTCGTAGCAGCTGTAGCTGAGCGGGCTCGTCGAGTTGCTCACCTCCACGGGGGCGGCGTAGGCCTTGCCGCCGTCCGCTGATGCCGAGAACAGTATCTGTGTCCGGAAGCCATGGCTCGAGCTCGGATAGACCTGGGGGGACGAGGTCGAGTACCCTATCCAAGACGCGTAGACCAGTCCCCCTGCGCCGATGGCGACGCTGGGCTGGACCCCCTGGACGGTCTCGTTCGCATAGGCCCAGGGGAAGGTCGCCCCGGAAGCCAGCGAGTCGACCTGCACGTTGGTCCCCGCGGCCACCCTGGCCACCGGCGACTGGAAGTAGACGGCTGCCGCGTATCCCCCCAGCACCAGGGCGGCGACCAGGACGGCGGCCGCTGCCAAGAGGGTTCGTCGGTTCAATGCCAGTCTTCCTCGGAGCTAGGCCAGCTGGACCTGGTCCGTGGCCGCTTCGGGGGCAAGGTCCTGGAGCGCGCCGTCCTCCGGGACCGGCCTCATGGCAGGGACCGTGGTAGCCGAGGTGTAGACGTACTCCCCGTCCTCTGCCTTGAAGCGCCTCAGCTTCGTCGTCTTCGCCAGCCGCAGCAGCGCGACGGCGACCGACTGCTTAGGATAGTTCAGGCCGTAGGACTGGAGCGCCTCCCTGACGTCGGAGAGCTTCCTCCTCTCCCGCCCCCAGGGCCCTGCGAAGAACTTGCCTATCACTTCGGCGAGGGAGTCCCCCTTCTCGATGGTCACCACTGGGGTCTGCGCCTGCCCTCCCGGGGCGAGCTCGTCAGGCTGGGGCGCCGGCGCCGCGTCCGCCGCCGGGTGCTCCCTCCCCGGGCGAGGGAGCTTGGCAGCCACCTCGGGGATGAGGTCTATGGCCTCCCTGAGGTGCTCGGGGTCTGCCTCGACCTCGGCTTCGGCCTGGCCGAGCTTCACCTTGATCTTTACCATGACTGGGAGTGCCGTGGCGCCTCCCTCGTCTATTAAGCTTAGACTGGGACCCGGAAGTCTTCTTTGACGGTGGCCAGGACCACGTGCGAGTTGGTCCGCTCAATGAAGGGCATCGCGAGGAGCCCCTTGGTGAAGTGGCTGAGCTCCTCCCTGTCTCTGCACTTGGAGACTATTATCGCGTCTATCTCACCGGTGACGTCGTAGACCGCGCACACAGTGGGGAGCCGCGCTATCTCCCGCTCCATCTCGAAGAGCTTCCCCTTCGAGACGCTGATCTCGGTGACCACGGTCAGCTCGTACCCCAGCTTCTGGAAGTCCAAGACCGCGGTGAAGCCCCTGAGGATCCCGCCGCTGCGGAGCCTCTCGAGGTGAGAGGTGACCGTGGACGTCGACACGCCCAGGGTCGCCGCTATCTCCCGGGCCGACGCCCTCCCGTCTACGAGGAGCATCCTGACCACCCTGAGGTCTAGAGGGTCGGCACTTTGTCCAGCACCGTCCCCCTTCTTCCCCCCTCCGACTGAATAGATGTGCGTTTTCTGTCTTGCCATATGGACAAACGTTGCGCCGCGACTACCACCACGTTAAATATTTTGCGGAAGCACCTCGTCCGTTTGACATTCAAGGTGACGGCGACCGGAGACATCGCGAAGCGGACCTTCGCCCGCGAAGAGGTTCTCGGGCTTGTGCGGAAGGAGGAAGTGAAGTTCGTCGACCTCCAGTTCACCGACGTGCCCGGGAGGCTCAGGCACGTGACCCTCCCCTCGGAGATGATGAACGAAAGCATGTTCACAGACGGGGTCGCCAAGCTGGACGGCTCGTCGGTCAAGGGCTTCGTCGACATCAACGAGTCGGACATGCTCCTGGTCCCCGACCCCTCGACCTACGGGGTCTTCCCGTGGACCGACGGCCAGCTCAAGACGGCGCGTCTGATCTGTGACGTGAGGGCCGGCTACGGCAGGGGGAGGTTCGCCAGGGACCCCAGGCACGTCGCCCAGGTGGCGGAGCAGAGGATACGCGAGGCGGGGTTCACCGACTCGCTCTGGGGGCCCGAGGTCGAGTTCTGGGTCTTCGACGCGGTGACCTGGGAGGCGAGCACACCGTTCTCTTCTGGGTTCAGGATATCGTCGAAGGAGTCAGCGGTCGAGGCCCGGGGGACCAACTTCCCCATCAGGTTCAAGGACGGCTACTATCCGGCCCAGCCCGTCGACACCCTCAGCGACTATCGGGGGGTCTGCGTCAACTACCTGCGGGACGGGTTCGGCGTGTTGAGCAACGCCCACCACCACGAGGTGGCGACCGCCGGCCAGTGCGAGATCGACATATACAGAGACGAGCTCGTCACCATGGCCGACAGCACCATGACCTACAAGTTCGTCACCAAGAACGTGGCGAGCAGGATGGGGATGATCGCCACCACTCTGCCCAAGCCCATATTCGGGGACAACGCCGTCGGGATGCACGTCCACTCCAGCCTCTGGAAGGAGGGGAAGAACGCGTTCTTCGACCCGGCAGACGAGTATGCCGAGCTGAGCCAGGTCGCCAGGTACTACATCGGGGGGATCATGTCCCACAGCAGGGCGCTCTGCGCCATCGTCGACCCGACCACCAACTCCTACCACAGGCTGGTCCCAGGCTACGAGGCGCCCGTGTACATCGCCTGGAGCAAGATGAACAGGTCCGCCAACGTCAGGATCCCGGCCTACGAAAAGGGGTCGGAGGGGGCGAAGAGGGTGGAGTTCAGGACGCCGGACCCCTCGTGCAACCCCTACCTCGCCTTCGCGGCGATCACTGCGGCCGGCTTAGACGGGATAAGGAGCAAGATCGACCCAGGAGACCCGGTCGACGAGGACATCTACAAGCTCACACCGGAGAAGCGGAGGGCGCTCAAGGTGGGGGAGCTCCCTGGGAGCCTGAAGGAGGCGGTGGAGAGCATCGAGAGCGACTCTGCTTTCCTGGACGGGATCTTCCCGAAGGACCTGGTCGAGGTGATGACCGAACTCGAGATGGAGGCGTACCGTAGCGTGGCCGCGCGGCCGCACCCCCACGAGTTCAACCTCTACTTCGACATCTAGAAGTTAACTTCTACCTGTCAAGGCTTGAATGCGGGTTGGGACCAGCCTCCCGCCCTGCATGAAGGTCCTAAACCGCAAGGCCTACGAGTGGAGGAGGGACCACCGCGCCGAGGTCCTCGCTCAGCTCAAGCTCTACCTGGAGAAGGGGGGAGGCGCGGCTCCGAGAAGAGCGTCGAGAACGCCACGGGCGGGATGATGGACTTTTGCAGCTACCTCGAGATGCTCCCCAACGACGCCCTTGCCCACATGAGGAAGAACGACGTCTACAAGGTCCTCGACGGATACGTCGCCTGGATGCTCAAGGACAAGTTCGCGCCAAACTCCCTCAGGAACCGGCTCTCGGCCGTGAAGCAGTTCCTCGCCATAAATGACTTCGAGCTTGACAACGCTAAGATGAGGGTCAAGGTGGACCTCCCCCGGTATCACGCGGTCACCACCGACAGGGTCCCTACGCAGGAGGAGCTCAGGAGCGTCCTCACGCACACGGACGTGCGCGGAAAGGCCCTCGTCACCATGCTGGCATCGAGCGGGATGAGGGTGGGAGAGTTTCTCACTCTCAGGGTGAAGGACGTCGACAAGTTGGACCTGTCGAGCATCAAGGACGAGGACTTTCAGAAGATGGTGCGAGAGAAGCTGCTCGGGGCCATGGCGAACAACGGGTCGAGGCAGAAGGTCATCCACACGGGGGAGGTGGAGCGATACATCCAGCATGGGTGGGAGTACGTGGCCTCTCTCTCCGACGACAGGGCGATCCTCAAGCTGCCGTTTTGAGCCGTCATACGTAATCTGATATCAATCGGATTATCCGACAAACATCGGATTATTTATATAGCCACCCGCAAACATCGTGTGGGTGTAACCGACTGGTCAGGCTAACTGCGCCACAGACCTACAGGGTGATCTCCTATCTGTTGGCGCACCCGGACACGTCCCAGATTGAGATCGCAAGGGAACTGAACACGTCGGCGGATCTGGTCAACCACGTGACGAAGGAACTGGAATTCCCCGGCATCGTCGAACAGAAGTCGCGCGGGCACCTGGAGCTCAAAGACCCCCTCAGGCTGCTCGAGGCTCTTTCGGTCGAACGGCCCCTCTCGAAACTGCTGCTAGCCAGAATCCGTACAGAGCAGTCCGACGTCCACGTCGTGGAACGCGCGATGGCGGACGGGCGATCAGCTGGCGATTACGCCCTCACCGCCTTCTCGGCGCTCGCAAGGTACACGCAATACTACATCACGTATCCGACGATTCATGTCTACGCGGATCGTCCAGGCGACATCGCAAAGGGGATCAGACCGGGAAGAGGGGACGTGGCGGTAGACGTGCTGCGCCCCGACTCCGAGGCGATACTTCACAACGCAAGGGAACTTGAAGGAGTTCGCGTCGTCGAGCCGATTCAGGCCGTGATCGACTTGTTCTGCCTGGGCGGGCCTGGCCGCGATGGCGCGCTCAAGCTCTACCATCAGATCACAGAAGGAAAGAGCTAGGCATGAAGATCCAGGGCTCGCCGCTCGTCAAGGCGTCTTACGACGAGCTCGTCTCGTTCATCCGTCATTATCGCCACCACGGCACTCCAACGATAATCGGAGGGTGGGCCGTGTGGTTCTACAACCCATACTTCGGGTCGATCGACATAGACGTCGTCGGCCCAAGCTACAAGGGAGAATTCTATCGAATCATCGAGGAATACGAGCACACCCACGGATATCAGACCGCTCCGACCGATTTGTTTGGGGTCGAAGCCATCGCGTCCAAACCGATCATCTCCGAAGGAAAGAAGGTGGGAGACATGGAGATTGACGCCTGCAGCTTCGAGCAGCCGGGAGCGGGCGAATTCCACGAGGATCGCTCCCTCACGCTCCCATACTCCCTGTGCAACGAACCTGGCAACAAGCGAGAGGTGAAGATAGCGCGCGACTGCGTCTGCTACGCCCCGAGCAAGGCCTTGCTGACCATGTTCAAGGTCAAGGCCTACAGGGACAGGTCCTACGACATAAGGTCGAAGGGGGCGACCATGAATCCGGAGCGGCTCGTGTGGCTCCGGACGAAGGTCGCGAAGGATGCCACTGACATAATCGCCCTGTTGGACCCGAGAGGGAGGGGCGGGCTCGTCGGAGATAAGATGGACTATGGACAGCTCAGGCAGATCGCGAAGGCCAGAGGCTTGGAAGCTCTGACGAAGGAGACCTTGGGCGCAATCTTGGGGAGCAAGGAGGCGTTGGTGTCGTATGGCAAGACAGTCAACCTCAGAGCCGTGAAGGCAAGCCTCGGTTCGGTCTTCCATCCTTTTGGGTGAAGGGATGGACGAGGAATCTCGGCTTCGCCGCCTGAGGCAGGGGTGCGTCAGGGAGTCGAGTTTGTGCGCCAGTGACCTTCGATGAGCGTCCTACTCTCGCCGAGAACCATCTTCAATCTCTCGACCAGCCTCGAAACCCCGGCGACGTTTGATTGGTAGCGGGCCAGTTGGGAATCCGACGGATAACGCGCGATTACGGCGTGCGAAAGAGCCAAACCATTAAGCCTGGAGCCGTGAGGCAATGGCGCTTCGAATGAAGAAACTACCACTGGTGCGGGTCGCCGAAATAGCATTCCTCACCGCAAGGACTGAGGAATGCGCCAAATTCTATCGAAAAATCGGGCTCGATTTTCCGGTTCGTCCGAACAAGAAACACATTCACTTCGCTGACGTAGGCGAACAATATTTCGGCTTTGCCCACGAAGACAGAGGATTCATGAGCGGGCATGGGGACGAAATGGTCAAGGTCCCTCTGCACATGGCGTTCGAAGTCCAACCTGACAAGTTAGACGAGTGCATTCGATTCCTGAAACGCAAGGGTGTAAAGTGCAGTCCCAAGAACGAAAACTCGAGAGGCTGGCACGGCTCTCAACGGGCATGGAGCACATACTTCTCGGACCCTGCGGGCAACATCATGGAGTTGTGGGCGCCACAGAGGCGAACACGGAATCCTCCTTCACCGGCGGCGGATTAACCTGAAAGCGAGCTACGCGCTGTTTGATACTATTGCCCATGTTGTCTAACCGTCCAAAGTCGTCGCACGATATCGCTGTCTTCTTCTCGCTCGATCTGGACTGAACTGGTGTTTCCGCCAGCCAGAGGGGGCGGCGGTCGGCTCCCCCGCACCGGCTTGTGGCAGGACGCCTAGACCTCGCTGCCGCCGGCTGGTTTCTGCCCTCGGGTCCATCCCCGCGTGACGAACTCCGTCAGCCCCCCGGCCCAGCGTCCGTCGGCGAGGACGGCGGCTCGTCTATGCCTTTTTGTGGGCGCTGACCAGCGCATGGGTGAACCAGTCGCCTTCGAACGGGAGCAGGTCCATGGGGTTGCGGGTCCACCTCCCTTCGTAGAACTCCTCGACCTCATCAGCGGCGAACCCCGCCCTCTCAAGCGTCCCCATGAGGCTCGCCCTGGACAGGGTGTCTCCCAGGCCGAGCTCCCTGGCCTTCCTGAGGCTCCTCGAGCCGCGTCGTAGGAAGGTAGCCGAGAAGAGCAGCTTCCCCCGTGGGAGGAGGATGCGGCGCGCTTCGGCGAAGGCCGCCCCGGCGTCGGGGACGTTGTCGAACCCGAAGTAAGACGTCGCCAGCGGCGCGACCCCAGTCGCCACGGCCATGTGCTTGGCGTCCATCACGCAGAGGGACACACGGCCGTAGGAGCCGTCAGCCCTCAGCTTCTGCATTGCCCCCCTGAGCG
>JAFLZH010000032.1 GCA_029785615.1 Nitrososphaerota archaeon | reverse complement strand
CTCGGAGATAGGGCGCGTCTTTACTGTATTACTACCCTGCCGACTCCCTTGATGGGAATCCGTATGAGATTGGTGCGCGTGTCCTCATCCAGTGTCCCAACCATGCCATAATCATAGAGAATAATTTTCCCTTCGCCAGTCACTGAGATGTTCCCAGGGTGAGGGTCGGCATGGAATATCTCGTCCCCGAGCAGCATAGCCAGGAACACCCTTGCCACCTTCCTCGCGAGCCGACATGCATGGGAGGAATGTGGAGGAAACAGAAGTCAGGGCACTTATGGAGGTCGCCAATAGGACAATCTACCAGTTCCCCTTCAGGCTGCCGAAGAACTTGGTGCTCTACATGCGCATGTCGTCGATATTGGAGGGAGTCTGTGTCACCCTGGACCCTGACTTCCGCTTCGTCCGCATGCTCGGTGGGCTCCTCGAAGACGAGGGTCTCGTAAGTGAGGCTTACAAAATGGACATCATAGACGAGATCACCAAACTGAGGTCTGGGCTAGAGGCGACCATAGAGGTCGCCCCACTCCTGAAGAGCGCCCTGGAAGACTATCACTCGAGGGAGAGTGCCCGGCCCAGAGGAAGAGGTCCGTTCCTGTCGGGCGCCATTGCAGGGGTTAGCGTAAGCGGCCTGGTCGCCTCTGCGTTCTACTTCGGGACAGTCCTCGGAAAGGCAGGCTTTGCAGTGTCACTGTTCTTGCTCGCGGTTGCTGCTTTGGTTGCTCGGAGATAGGGCGCGTCTTTACTGTATTACTACCCTGCCGACTCCCTTGATGGGAATCCGTACGGTTAGCACCCCCTCCTCATACTTCCCTGTGACCTCTTCGTCCCCCGTCTCCACCTTGACAGGGAGCGGGATCCGCTTGCTGAGCCGAAGCGGTCGCTGTGCCGCGTAAGAGATGCCATCCTTCTCGTCGGCCTCCCTCTTGGCGGTGACGGTGAATGCAGACTCATTGAGCCTTGTCTTGATTTCCTCCTTCCTGAACCCGGGTGACCGCCACGCTTGATATCAGGTTCAAGGGACACTGGGGATGGATATTGAGGACACGAGGAAAAGCCGACGCCGAGTCTTCGGCAGCCCAAGAGCTGAATTCGTTCGCGAGGTATGTCGAAGCGCTCTAAGCACGGGTCGGTATCCGCGGCCACTGATGACAGCAGTCAGCCGTCCTCCACACCCACATCGTTGGGCATCGGTTCCAAACCCTGGGGTCCTCGTTCGGCTCTCCCTCGCCACAGCCACCGTCTATGTCCGAACTGGAGCCTCATATCACGCCCTACACGGCGGGCCGCCCCGGCAGCTTTTTATCTCGAAGGGCGTTTCAAACCTAAGACAGGATTGCTAAGACACATGTCTCACGAAATTGGCAGGTCTACTACTATGACCAGGTCCGACCCGTCTTCGAACACGTCTGCTGGGGGTAACACCAGTTCGAAGAACTGCCTAGATTTTGTGCTCAAATCCCTGCCAATTTCGTGAGACATGTGTCTTAGCAATCCTGTCTTAGGTTTGAAACGCCCTTCGAGATAAAAAGCTGCCGGGGCGGCCCGCCGTGTAGGGCGTGATATGAGGCTCCAGTTCGGACATAGACGGTGGCTGTGGCGAGGGAGAGCCGAACGAGGACCCCAGGGTTTGGAACCGATGCCCAACGATGTGGGTGTGGAGGACGGCTGACTGCTGTCATCAGTGGCCGCGGATACCGACCCGTGCTTAGAGCGCTTCGACATACCTCGCGAACGAATTCAGCTCTTGGGCTGCCGAAGACTCGGCGTCGGCTTTTCCTCGTGTCCTCAATATCCATCCCCAGTGTCCCTTGAACCTGATATCAAGCGTGGCGGTCACCCGGGTTCAGGAAGGAGGAAATCAAGACAAGGCTCAATGAGTCTGCATTCACCGTCACCGCCAAGAGGGAGGCCGACGAGAAGGATGGCATCTCTTACGCGGCACAGCGACCGCTTCGGCTCAGCAAGCGGATCCCGCTCCCTGTCAAGGTGGAGACGGGGGACGAAGAGGTCACAGGGAAGTATGAGGAGGGGGTGCTAACCGTACGGATTCCCATCAAGGGAGTCGGCAGGGTAGTAATACAGTAAAGACGCGCCCTATCTCCGAGCAACCAAAGCAGCAACCGCGAGCAAGAACAGTGACACTGCAAAGCCTGCCTTTCCGAGGACTGTCCCGAAGTAGAACGCAGAGGCGACCAGGCCGCTTACGCTAACCCCTGCAATGGCGCCCGACAGGAACGGACCTCTTCCTCTGGGCCGGGCACTCTCCCTCGAGTGATAGTCTTCCAGGGCGCTCTTCAGGAGTGGGGCGACCTCTATGGTCGCCTCTAGCCCAGACCTCAGTTTGGTGATCTCGTCTATGATGTCCATTTTGTAAGCCTCACTTACGAGACCCTCGTCTTCGAGGAGCCCACCGAGCATGCGGACGAAGCGGAAGTCAGGGTCCAGGGTGACACAGACTCCCTCCAATATCGACGACATGCGCATGTAGAGCACCAAGTTCTTCGGCAGCCTGAAGGGGAACTGGTAGATTGTCCTATTGGCGACCTCCATAAGTGCCCTGACTTCTGTTTCCTCCACATTCCTCCCATGCATGTCGGCTCGCGAGGAAGGTGGCAAGGGTGTTCCTGGCTATGCTGCTCGGGGACGAGATATTCCATGCCGACCCTCACCCTGGGAACATCTCAGTGACTGGCGAAGGGAAAATTATTCTCTATGATTATGGCATGGTTGGGACACTGGATGAGGACACGCGCACCAATCTCATACGGATTCCCATCAAGGGAGTCGGCAGGGTAGTAATACAGTAAAGACGCGCCCTATCTCCGAG
>JAFLZH010000031.1 GCA_029785615.1 Nitrososphaerota archaeon | reverse complement strand
GTAGGTCAGCCGCCCTCCCAGCAGGCTCTCTCGGACTAGAGCGTGCCTGCGCCTCGCCTTCAGAGGGCGCAAGACTCTCCGCGCCGAGCTAGGCGCGTTCCTTGACCCTGCACCAGCACCGGTATCCCTCGGCGAAGCCCAGCGCGCGATATGGCACCTCGGCAGGCTCGTTGCCCGGGACAACCTGGAGGCAGGCCGTCTTCGCCCCGCTCCGCTCCCCCCACCTGAGCAGGCTGAGCACAACGGCGCGCGCCAGCCCGCGGCGGCTCGGGAGGGTGGTGGTATCGCCAAGCGCTGTTCTTAAGACATGGCCCAAGAATCTGGCTGCCAGGTTTGACCACGGCAGGCTCCGGGGCGCTTTCCAAGAAAGAGCTGGAGAGGTACAGCAGGCAGTTGGTCCTCCCCGAGGTCGGCATGGGGGGCCAGCGCAAGCTGAAGTCCTCGAGGGTGCTGGTGGTGGGCGTCGGGGGACTGGGCATCCCTGCTTCGACGTACCTGGCCGCAGCCGGGGTGGGGGAAATAGGGATAGTCGACCACGACAAGGTGGAGGTAAGCAACATCCACAGGCAGCCCCTGTATGCCGAAGGGGACGCCGGGAGGCAGAAGGTTGAGGTCGCGCGGGAAAGGTTACGGGAGACCAACCCCAACGTGTCCGTGTTCCCCCACAATGTCAGGCTGGACAGGTCGAACGCGCTGGACATCATCCGAGGCTACGACGTGGTTCTGGACTGCACGGACAACTTCCCCACGCGCTACCTCGTCAACGACGCCTGCGTCATCGCGAGGACGCCTGACGTCTACGCCAGCGTGTTCAGGTTCGACGGCCAGTCGTCGGTCTTCGCGGCTGAGTCAGGGCCGTGCTACAGGTGCCTCTTCCCTGTGCCCCCACCTCCTGGGGCTGTCCAGGACTGCGCCGAGTCGGGGGTGATGGGGGTCCTCCCCGGGCTCATGGGGACCATCCAGGCGGCCCAGGCGCTGAACATCCTGCTCGGCAACGGAAGGGCGCTGGTCGGGAGGCTGCTGCTGTTCAACGGCTCGGAGATGACCTTCGAAGAGGTCAAGGTGCGCAAGGACCCGGAGTGCCCCGTCTGCTCGCCGGCGCCGAGAATCAGGGAACTCATCGACTACGACGAATTCTGCGGGCTGAGGCGAGAGGAGGCGCGGCGTGAGGAGGTGGCCCCCTCCGAGCTCAAGCGCATGCTCGGCTCCGAGACGAAGGTCGTCCTCCTCGACATCCGAGAACCCTACGAGCGCCAGTTGTGCAGCATAGGAAGCTCGAGGCACATACCCATCGGAGAGCTAGCGCAGAGGGCCGGAGAGCTCGACAGGGAGGAAGAACTGGTCGTCTACTGCCACGTGGGGGTAAGGAGCGCGGCGGCAGTCGGCCTGCTCAAGTCGCTCGGGTTCAGGAAGGCGAGGAGCCTGGCTGGCGGGATCAGGGCCTGGGCCGAGGAAGTGGACTCGTCAATCCCCGTGTACTGAGGGCCTCGCTTTCAGGCGACCTGCCTGGCGGCTTGGTCGCAGCTCGTGATGAGGCACGCTCTCGCCTGACGGTCCCTGGCCCCTGGCTATGAACACGACGTGCGAGAACTCCGCTGCGAAGGCGCCGAGGCATGTCCTTACGGCCCCCGGCGACCCTGGCATGCACACCATGAGCTTCCCCCTGGCGACCCCGGCTGTCGCCCTGGACAGGACCCCCGCCGCCCCTATCTCGTCGTAGCTCAGCTTCCGGAGGAGCTCGCCGAAGCCGTCCAGCTCCTTCTCGAAGTACGGCCTGACCGACTCGATGGTGACGTCCCTGGGGGAGACGCCGGTCCCCCCGGTGAACAGGAGGACGTCGTCCTTCCCGGACAGGAAGTCGCCCACCGCCTGCCTGATCATCGTCACGTCGTCTGATATCAGGCTCCTTCCGCTCACCCTGTGCCCTGCCTTGCGTAGCTCGGCTACGGCAACGTCTCCTCCCTCGTCGGTGCACTCCTCCCCTGCCTCCTTTCTGGAAAACCTGCTGGAACTGACCGTGACCACTCTGACGCTGACCCCTCCCCCGGCGTGGGCTCTGTGGTCTTCGTGCGGCCTCACGACGCCGCCGTCACCGCTCCACTGCAGCCTGGGGGACGCCTGACTCCTCGGACCGCACGGTCTCCCTTCTTCGTCTGTCCAGTTATATCTGCTCCTCCGTCAAGCGCCTCTCCGCCCACGAGCCGTCCAAGGTGCTCCGTGCCGCCGAGCGAAACGAGCTAGCCGCGGGCGCTTGCCGCAGGCCCCCCAGACGTACGGGCCTTGGCCGGGAGCTTCTTCTCGTATCTCTCAGCGACCGCCTCGGCCATTATGCTGAGGGCTATCTCTGCGGGGGTCACCGCGCCTATGTCTGCCCCTGCCGGGGACCGGAGGGATGCGACGAACGCCTCTGCTACCCCTGCCTTCCTCAGCGCGGCCCGGTCCTCCTCGGCCCTCTTGGCGCTCGCCACCAGGGCGACGTACCTCGGGTGGAACTGCGACAGGGCCTGCAGGACCAGGACGTCCCTCTCGCCCTTCGTCAGCACCACGACGGAGTCGGAAGGTGAGAGGTCGAGCTTCGACAGGTCGAAAGAAGGGTCGCCGATCAGCCTGTCCGGCTCTTCGCTCAGCACCGGGCTGTGGTCGACCACCACCACCTCGAAGTCGAGCCCCTTGCCCAGCCTGACAAGCGCATCCTCGACGTCGTCCTTGCCTCCCTGGCCGACCAGGACGAGCCTCTGAGCCGGGAGGAACGGCTCGAAGTATACCTCCATGGCGCCTCCGACCCTGGCCTCGACGTGGACCTCGTCCTCTGTCTGGGACCTCACGGCCGGCCCGGCCGAGCCCTCCGCCGCGTCGAGGTACACTTTGACCGTCCTCGGCGCACCAGCCCCCATGACCTTCTTTGCGTAGGACGCTAGGGCGGACTCAGGAAATCCGCCCAGGCCGCCGCATACCACCTTCCCGGTCCCCGAGACGATGGCCTTGGAGCCAGGCCCCCCCATGGACCCGCCTTCGGCCTTCACCACGGTGGCGACCACGAAAGGCTCACCTTTCTCTGCCAGCGCACCCATCGTCTTGGCGAGCTCTGACTGGCTCAACCCTTCGCCGCCGGCCATCTTCCGACTTTATAACTATCGGGAGCCGTCGCGGCGCGCGAAATGGACGGAGCTGCCCGGGTCTGACTGGGCCGCTCCGAGATGCTTACATCCACCTGCGCCGGGCTCCTCGCGGGAGGAATGGCGATGCACTTCGAAGGGAACTTCGACGCTCGGGCGCCACCCGCGAGGGTCTACTCCGCCCTGATGGACCCCAACGAGCTCTCAGCCTGCATGCCGGGCTTCCAGAGGGCAGAAGTGAAGTCGCCGGGCGAGTTCACGGTGGTGGTGAAGGCAGGGGTCTCCTTCATCAGGGGGGACTTCACCATCAGGTTCAGCCTGGCAGAGGCCCGGGAACCGACCCACGCCAAGCTCCTGGGGAGGGGGTCGGGGATGGGGAGCGTCGTCGACATCGAGGCGACCATGGACATCTCGGAAGCCGCAGGGGGAGGTTCGTCCATGAAGTGGTCCGCTGAGGCGAGGGTGGGGGGGAAGATCGCCTCGCTCGGGGAGCGCCTCCTGGAGGGTCAGGCCGA
>JAFLZH010000030.1 GCA_029785615.1 Nitrososphaerota archaeon | reverse complement strand
GACGGCCTCTCCTTCCAGATGAGGCCATCTATCGCGGATAGGCCCCAGTTTCCCGGGTTTGTCCGCGTCTCCAGGGCAGGTTGACTACGTGTTACTGAGCCGTACGCTGCGTCCCCTGTAGCCAAGGAACGCACAACTAACATGGCTAAATCCCAATCCGATAGCAGTCGGGTCCGGCAGGATCAACCGGAGTCGATTATCGAGGAGTACGACCACGCATTTCTGCGAGGTGTAAAGCACAACCCACGTTAGATCTAACCGGAGTCAGATCTCCATCTCTGTACGCGCATCTGGAGGTCGTGCGTTTCACCGCGTCAGGGCTCGGCCCTTGTGCTCGAGGCAGACGCCGCCAATTAATGCGCAGAAACGTCCGCGGTCTAAGGTTCGTATATATGCATTCCCGTGTGAAAACGCCATGGAGAGGGCAAAGGCCGCCGTCTGCGCGGCGGGGGATTGTCAGCCGGCGTGCAAGGGTAGGGGGTCACCGCGCGGGGGAGGGTTAGGCCCCTTCTGGCTTGCTCGCGCCAGGGTTCTCTAGGGCCTCCAGTTTCTTCTCCAGGGCCCGGATGCGGTCCTGGTCCCGCCAGATGAACCACCCGGCGATGGGGACGAAGAAGATGACTATCAGGGCGGAGTAGCCGATGGCCAACACTGCTATGAGGGCGAGGAAGAGCAGCCGTGTGATGGTGCCTCCCCTAAAGGCGGACTTCTTGCTCAAGGGCCCCCTCTTCCGCCGCCTTCTGATAGGTGTTTGCGGCCGGCGGAAAGCGCCACGGCGTCGTGGGACCCTGCGTATCGGGCGGCGGACTGTCGCCCGGGGCCCGGAGAGGTCGGGACGCTCGCTCTCGGAAGTGGGCCCCGCGGTGCTTCGCCGTGGATCGAAAGGGCGCGCCTCGGCGAAGGCATCCCCTGACAGCCAAGCCTGACACCCGGCGGTTCAGAGCCCGTAGACGTCGCGATGCAGCCATGGGACCAGGGCCGTGACCACGCACTGCTCGGTGAGGTCTGCCCTCGTCATCCTCCCGCCGGTGAGGAAGTGTATCAGACCCCCCTTGTCCCCCACCTCGTCGACGCCGCTGACCTTCTCGGCCCAGCGTTCGAGCTCCTCCCCTTCGGCGAAGAGGCGCTCCATGGCCTCGCGGGGGAGGGAGTAGCCGGAGGAGTGGCCGAGGGATACCCTGCCTGAGCCGTCGGCGACCGCGGCGACCTGGTTGTCGAAGTAGACGTCCCCTATGGTGAATATGCCTGCCTCGACACCCACGCCGAAGTCTCCCCCGGCCTGGGAGAGGGCGAATCTGGCCCTGGCAGTGGCGCCTGCTGTCATCTCGTCGAGCCCTCTGGGCTGGGCCTTGGCCACCGCGGCGGAGTCGACGGGGCGGACCTCGACCCCGGGGAAGAACATGTCGAAGGCCCTCCTGACCCCTTCGACCTTGGCCGGGTTCCTGGAGCCCAGGGCGACTATCACGGGCAGGGGGAGCGGGCCAGGGGTATTAACCTGAGGCCCGACGGTCTCGAGTTCGGCCGTCGTAGCCCGCCAGACGCAGGCCGAGCCCGAATCGGCTAGGCGCCGTCATTGAAGCTCGAATCAGTGATTGTGCCGCCGCTCTGGTCGTAGAAGGCGACCAGGCAAACCCCTCGGCGAGATCGAAGGAGGGCGAGGTAGTCCGCAGCAGCCGTCGGGGCCCTGTGGAGGCCCAGCACGGTCCCCCTGCAGTGCATGCCCTCGGAGGGGGAGGAGACGCACCGGCCGCCGATGTTCAGGAATCCTTCAGGGGTCCATCGGAGGGAGAAGGGGGCGTCCCGCTATGCGCCGGAGCCGGGGTCTAGACCTTGAGGTCGTCGAGGAGCCTGCTAATGTTGGCCAGTGGGGCCCCGTCGGGGAGCGCGATCTCCTGGGCCGCGGGCGGGTTGGTCTTGTAGGAAGGGCTGTGGCCGGCGAGGCGGTCCCCGTAGGTGGAGACGAACTCGTTCTGGTAGAAGACTCCGAGGGGGGTCCGGTCACCGAACTCGAACGACTTCAGCATGGCCTGCTGGACCTTCCTCTCGACTTCGGCTGGGTCGTCGCTGTGGACAACGCCGTCGTACCCGGCCTCCTCCATCTTGTAGGTCCTGGGGAGTTGCTTCCCTGCGGCGTCGAGGTTCCCTTCGCCCGCCCAGTACTCCTTGCTCTGGATGTCGTTGTAGGTCGGGCAGGGCTGCAGGACGTCGAGGAAGGCGTACCCCTTGTGGCGGATGCCTTTGATGATCAGGTCCTTCAGGTGGCGGACGTCGTAGGAGTAGCCCCTGGCGACCCAGGTGTACCCCGAGGCCATGGCGAGCATGATGGGGTTGATGCTCTGGTTGATGTTGGGTGAGGGGAGGGACTTCGTCTTCTTGCCCAGCCCCAGGGTCGGCGCGGCCTGGCCCTTGGTGAGGCCGTAGACTTCGTTGTCGTGGATGATGTAGAGCATGTCGAGGTTGCGCCTGCCGGAATTGACGAAGTGGCCGGCGCCGATGCCCATGCCGTCGCCGTCGCCGCCTTCGACTATCACTTCCATGTTAGGGTTGGCGAGCTTGATGCCGGTGGCGAATGGGATCGCCCTGCCGTGGAGGGTATGGACCCCGTAGGTCTTGATGAAGTGGGGGACCTTGGAGGAGCACCCGACGCCTGAGACGACCACGGTGTTGGACGGGTCGACGTTCATCTCAGCCAGGGCCATCTGGACCGCGTTGAGGATGCCGAAGTCGCCGCAGCCGGGGCACCAGTCGTTGTGCGCCGATGTCTTTAGGTCTGATAGCTTAAGCGCCATGTTTCAACACCAGTTTCTTGGGGGCATTCCCCTCATATATCATCTTGAGGGCGCCGTAGATCTCCTCGGACGACATCGGCCGGCCGTTGTATTTCACGACCAGCTGCTCTATGGGGATGCAGGTCCGTTCGCGGACCACGCCTATCAACTGAGCTGAGTAGTTCATTTCGATGCCGACGATCCTCTTGGCCTTGGAGAGGAGTCTGGCCACGTACTCTGTCGGGAACGGGTTGACGAGCCTGACCTGGATGAAGTTGACGGTGATGCCATCCTGCTTCAGCCACTCCATGGCGTCGAGTATGGCGCCCTTGGTAGAGCCCCAGCTGACCACGGTGATGTCGGCGTCTTCGGGACCGAAGAAGTTGACCCTCTCGGAGATGGGGATCTCTCTGTCCGCGAGGTCGAGCTTACCCATCCTCTTCTCCATCATGTAGTCGCGGTTGACCGGGTCCTCGCTGATGTGGCCGAGCTCGTCGTGCTCGTCCCCGGTGTACCAGTTGACGCCCCCCTTGGTCCCCAGCGGCGCCCTCGGTGAGACTCCGGTGGGGGTGTGCTGGAAGCGCTTGAACTCGCCGTTGACGGCCGTAGTAATCTCATTGAGGAACGCGCCCCTGTCGATCTTCACCTTTGTGGGGTCGAGGGCGGACATCGTGGAGTCTGAGTTGGCCAGGGCCTTGTCCACTATGTGGATGAGTGGGGTCTGGTACTTCTCAGAGTAGTTGAACGCCCTGACGGTGTCGTAGAAGGCCTCCTCCAGGTCGCCGCTGGCGAGGACGAAACGTGGGAACTCCCCGTGTCCGGCGTGGAGGGCGAACCTGAGGTCCCCCTGCTCGTGGCGCGTGGGGAGCCCCGTGCTGGGGCCGCCTCTTGAGTACAGAGTGACGACGACTGGGACCTCGTTCATCCCTGCATAGCCGAGCCCCTCTGCCATCAGAGAGAAACCGGGGCCGGAAGTGGATGTCGAGGAACGGACGCCCGCCAGGCCTCCGCCTATGGCCATGGTTACCGCTGCTATCTCGTCTTCGGATTGGACTACGGCTATGCTCCCTTTCTT
Source organism: Nitrososphaerota archaeon (assembly GCA_029785615.1). Classification (GTDB taxonomy): domain Archaea; phylum Thermoproteota; class Nitrososphaeria; order Nitrososphaerales; family Gagatemarchaeaceae; genus UBA183. The sequence continues at coordinate 2,164 of JAFLZH010000030.1, read as the reverse complement.
CATCGCCGCGACCTCGGACGCCTGTGGGTCACCCTGGGCGGCTCCGTCGAGCTGTATCTCGGAGTGTGCTTCGAGGTACTCGCTCTCGTCGCTGGCGGGGGTGATGGGATAATAGGTCTGGAGCCTGCACCCGGCGAGCTCCTTGGCCATGGCTACCATGGTGTTCCCCCTTACGAAGAGCTTCACGTCGGTGGACTTCATCGGGGAGAGCCTGTAGGAGAAGCTCCCGGCGTACTTCTGTCCTACGTGGTCGTAGGCTGCGCCGACCGCGTCGGCGTTCATCTCCGCGACCTTGGGCTTGGATCTGAAGTGGTTCCTGACCGAGGCCTTCACGACCTCCTCGTCGTAGCCCAGCAGGGCGAAGGAGGCTGCGACGGCGACCACGTTGAGCATCCTCTGGAGTGCGCTCAGGGACGTCTCGCCGTGCTTGGCCCCTACGTCCTTGAGAATCGTGTTGTAGGGGATTGGATAGATGTGGGCTCCGCGCCTGCGGGCGAGCTCGACTATGCCCTTGACATCGGCAGACAGGCCCGCCTTCGAGAGCTCTGCGTTGAGGGCCGCCCTGACGTTGGCCTCGACGGTGGGGATCTGGTCCAGGCGCTTGGGGTCCTGGTCCGGGTCGTAGATTATCGCTCCCTCGCTCCTGACTTCGAGGGCATGCCTGAAGATCGTCTCTTCCTCGAAGGTGGCGAGCATGTCCACGGTGTCCACGTGAGAACGGATGGTCCCCTTGGACACGCGCACCTGGAAGTAGCTGTGCTCCCCCTTGATGTTAGAGTAATACTCCCTCTTCCCGAAGACGTGCAGCCCCCCCGAGGCCGCGGCTCGGGCGAAGATGGTCGCAGAAGTGTCCACTCCGCTCCCCTGCACCCCGCCGATCATCCACGAGAAGTCGTCGCGCTTCAATCGGTAATCTCCCTAATCTATGAGGCCGGGCGGGTTGTTTAAGAGTATACTATATTAGGTATATACTCGTAAGGAGCACGCATGGACGAAGTGCGCAGGGTGCAGCAGGTGGGGAAGTTCACGCTGACCGTGTCAATCCCCCGGGATTATGCGAAGCGGATGGGCCTTTCGGCGAAGGACACGCTGTTGGTGAGGGAAGACGTGGACGGGACCCTGCGCCTCATCCCTACGACCAGGGCTAGGGAGGCGGCCAAGGCGACGCTGAAGGCGGACCAGGCGGGGAGCAAAGAGATGCTGACCATGCTCGTGGTCGGAGCCTACGCCATGGGATACGACACCATCGAAGTGTCGGGGAAGGAGCCTCTCGACCACGCGACGGTGGACCAGGTGCTGAGGACCATCAAGCGGCTGAGGGGGATGGAGGTCGTGGAGTCCGATGAGAGGCGCATAGTCGCCCAGAGCTTCATGGACCCCACAAAATTCCCGGTGGACTCCCTGGTCAAGAGGCTGCAGATATTGGTGTCGAGGAGCCTGGAGCACGTGATGAGTTCCCTGGAGCTCAGGCAGACCGCAGGCCTGAACGAAGTGTCGCGCATCCAGGAGGAGATTGACGAGCTCTACTGGCTGATACTTAGGCAGCTACTGGTGGCGCTGAGCAGGAGGGAGTTGGCATCGGAGATCGGCATAGAGTCGCCGCTCCACGCGTCCGGGAACAGGGTATCGGCCAAGACGCTTGATGAGATTGGTGGGATCATTCAGGACGCGGCGGAGGAGCTGGTCAGGCTCAGAAAGGTAAGGGCGAAGAGGGACCCCAAGGTCACGGCGAGCATGCAGAGGCTTGCGGCAAAGACCAGGGAGGCGTTCAACACCACCGTGGAGAGCCTGCTGGCCCCCGACATCATGCTCATCGGGAGGTCGCTGGCCCTGGTGGAGGAGACGATGCAGCTGGAGAAGCAGATCATGGACGAGATACTCTCCACGGCCGGGTCAGGCTACAGCAGGGTCCTGGTGTCGTACTTCGGACAGCTGGCGAGGTACTGCAATATCATAATCGAGATATCCTCGCACCGGCTCCTGAGGAAGACGAGCAGGGTCGTCACGGTCCAAGAGCGATAGACTCTATATCTGAACTTGGAGAGCGCATCCCGCGCGGGGGTAACGAAGCCTGGTCAACCGTGCGGGACTCAAGATCCGGCCTAGCTTCGGATGGGGCATCCCGTCCCTTAGGGGTTCGTGGGTTCGAATCCCACCCCCCGCA
>JAFLZH010000002.1:246051-247217 GCA_029785615.1 Nitrososphaerota archaeon | reverse complement strand
GCCCAGGACTCCGAGAAGCTCCGCAAGAGCACCTCGCTCCTGCCATTCTATGGCCTCGGGCTCGGGGCGCTAGCGATGTTCGGCGTCCTAGCATATGGCAACAGCGGGGCGCTGTCGTTCCTGCACCAGTATCCGGCAGCCTCCCAAGGAATCCTGGTCGTCCCGGCCATGATCCTTAGCACCCTGCCTTCTTGGTTTGCCGGGGTTGCCCTCCTGGGGATATTCATCGGCGGGCTCGTCCCAGCCGCGATCATGGCCATCGCCCAGGCTAATCTGCTGACCAGGAACATAGTGAGGGAGTTCAGGCCGAACATGACTTCTCGGGGCGAGACACAGCTCTCGAAGTGGGCCTCAGTCGCCTTCAAGTTCATCGCCCTCGGCTTCGTGTTCGTAGTGGCCACCACCTATGCCACACAACTGCAGCTCTTCGGCGGCATCATGATCGTCCAAACGCTTCCGGCTGTCTTCATCGGTCTCTTCACCACACGGATGAACAAGCATTCTCTTATCACCGGCCTCCTCGTGGGCGAGGCAGTCGGCGTGTGCCTGATGGAGCTGAAGAACAACTTCTCAATCTGGCACTATTCGACTTACGCCCTGCCTTCTCCTCTGGGGGTTCTCTACATCGGCCTGGTCGCCCTTGCAATCAACCTGGCCATCGTGTTCGCGTGGAGCCTCGTGTTGCCGCCAAAGCGCACGGCAGCGGCGCCAGCGGTTCCAGCATAGTCCTAAGTACGACCCTTCTCTGATTCGCAGGGATTGAAAGCGGCAAGATACCACAGCCCAGGGGGGCCTGAGGCGCTCAAGCTCGAGGGAGCCCCGGACCCTGAGCCTGGTCCGGGCGAGGCGCTGATCAGAGTATTGGCCTGCGGCGTCAACAGAATCGATGTCTGGGCCAGGAGCGGGAGGTACAAGACGCCCCTTCCACACATCCTGGGGGCCGACATCGCCGGAGAGGTCGTCTCCATTGGCCTGGGCACCAAGGAGGTCGAGCCAGGGGCAAGGGTCTTGGTTTACCCGGTCCTTACAGACGGCACCTGTGTCTACTGCCGCCTGGGCAAGCCGAACCTCTGCCTGGCCAGGGGGTTCGTCGGGATCGCGACCGACGGGGGGTACGCAGAGCTGGTGAAGGTCCCTGCCACGAACCTCCTCCCTCTGGGAGACCT
>JAFLZH010000002.1:201335-226653 GCA_029785615.1 Nitrososphaerota archaeon | reverse complement strand
ACATGCGCTGACAACACCGGCGCCAAGACGCTGCGCGTGGTACAGGTCACCAAGGCGAAGGGGAGGTTGAGCAGGGTCCCAGCCGCGTCGGTGGGGGACTCGATTGTCTGCGTTGTGAAGAAGGGGCCTCCAGAGCTGAAGAAGACCGTGTTCGGGGCAGTGATAGTGAGGCAGAAGTACCCGGTGAGGAGGGTGAGCGGACAGAGAGTGGTCTTCGAGGACAATGCCGCTGTGATAATCACGCCTGAAGGGGACCTGAAGGGGACCGACATCAAGGGACCCGTAGCCAGCGAGGCCGCAGAAAAGTGGCCTAGGATCGCGAACCTCGCATCAATCATAGTATAGGTGGAATGGATGAAATTCGGGTCTCAGCTGTCGGCGGATCTCAGAGGGAAGCATGGTAAGCGCAGCGTAAGGCCGAGGGTGGGCGATTCGGTGAAGATTGTCAGGGGAGAGTTCAAGGGGATCGAGGGGAAGATCACCAAGGTCGATTCGTTCACCGGGACGGTGAACGTGGAAGGGGTCACTCATGAGAAGCTCAAGGGTGGGAACGCTCCGGTCCCCATACGCTCTTCCAACGTAGTCATCACGGCCCTCGTGCTCGAAGACAAACAGAGGAAGCTGAAACTGGAGGTGTCGGCGTAGTGGGCAAGAAGGGTGGAAGGAACAAGATTAAGCGCCTGGCCGCCCCGCGTACCTGGGACATTCCGCGAAAGTCCGACAGGTTCGTCTTCAAACCCGTGCCAGGGCCGCATTCGATTTCGTCATCCTATCCGCTCGGCGTGGTCATACGCGACCTAGCTTCCATGGCAGGCCTGTCTCGTGAGCTGAAGTACATGGTCAAGACCGGGAAGGTGCTGGTCGACGGGCGTGAGAGGCACACCTCGCGCTTCCCTGTCGGGCTCTTCAACGTGGTCAGCGTCCCCGCCGAAGGGGCGGACTACCGGCTCGTCCCCGGCCGCAAGGGCTTCAGACTCGCCAAAGTGCCGTCAGACGAAGCGTCGAGGAAGCTCTGCAGCATCAACACCAAGAGGAAGATCAAGGGCGGGCACATCCAGTATGGCTTACACGACGGGAGGTCGGTGTTGGACGACGCCCTGAACCTCGCTCCGGGCGACGCGGTGCTGCTCGAGGTGCCTTCCCAGAAGGTGTTGGGCAACGTCAAGCTCGCGAAGGGGTCCTTGGGTCTTGTCCTCGGCGGGGACAGAGTCGGACAGCTCGGGAAGATAGCCGAGGTGAAGAAGGGGACCGTCTCACGCGAGAAGATGGTGCGGATCGCCCTCCCGAGCGGCGAAGCCGAGATGCCCTCTCGCCTGGTATTCCCGGTGGGGACCTCTTCACCCATGATCACGGTAGGAGTGGGCGCGTCATGAGCCAGTCAGCTGTTCAGGCGCACCCCATGAGGGAGATCAGGGTTGGTAAAGTCGTAGTGAACATAGGCCTAGGGAAATCAGGGGAAGCCATAGAGCGGGGAAAGAAGGTCCTGGAACAGGTGACTGGCCAGAGCCCTGCGCAGACCCGGGCCAAGAACTCGGTGCGGGACTTCGGCATCCACAAGGGCGAGCCCATCGGGGTGGTGGTCACGGTGCGGGGCGACGAGACGAAGGCCCTCATCGAGAAGCTGCTCACGGCCAGAGAGAAGAAGCTGGCCGGGTCGTCCTTCGACCCGAGGGGTTCGATTTCCTTCGGGATTCGCGAGCACATCGAGATTCCTGGTATCAGATACGACCCGGCGATCGGGATACTCGGGATGAACGTCTCCATCCTCCTGGAGAGGCCGGGGTACGGGGTCTCGCGGCGCAACCGCAGGACGTCCCGTGTGGGTAAGTCTCACCTCGTCAGCAGAGACGAGGCGATGCAGTACCTCAAAGACAACTTCGGGGTTACCATCCAATGAAAGAGCGACACCCAAAGGAGAGGAAGTACGGCAAGTCGACGCACTACTGCAAGAGGTGTGGCCAGTACGGCGCGGTAATCAGGTCCTACGACCTAGTCCTGTGCAGGCAGTGCTTCAGGGAGGTCGCCGAGAAGCTAGGCTTCAGGAAGTACGACTAGGTGGGATAGATGCCAGCGACCAACATACTAGCAAACCTGTTCGCCAGCCTGCAGAATGCGGAGATGAGGAACAAGAAGGAGTGCATGGTGATCCCCGCATCAGGTCTCGCCAGCGAGGTCCTTCGGGTCTTGCAGAAGCGCAGGTACATCGGGGAGTTCGAGTTCATCGACGACGGCGTGGGAGGCAAGTTGAGGGTGCAGCTGCTAGGACGGATCAACAAGTGCGGCGTCATATCTCCCAGATTCCCCGTCAGGTCGCTGAAGCTCGTCGATTGGGAGCACCGATACCTCCCGGCCGTAGGGGTGGGGACCCTTATCGTCTCTACCTCGCAGGGAGTGATGTCCCACGTCGAAGCCCAGGAGAAGAAGATTGGAGGGAGGCTCGTAGGATTTGTCTACTGAGTCTGTCCAGGGGACACCTGTCGCCATCCCCGATGGGGTGACGGTGAGGCTCGACGGAAGAACCCTCTTTGTCAAGGGAAAGCTCGGCGAGGCCAAGAAGCACTTCGACAAAGTCAACATCAACCTCTCGGTCCAGGGGAACAAGGTGCTCCTCTCTCCCTTCTCCGCGAAGAAGAAAGACAACGTGATAATCAACACAGTGGTGAGCATAGTGAACAACATGGTCACCGGGGTCACCAAAGGTTTCACCTACAGACTGAAGGTGGTCTACGCCCACTTCCCCATATCGGTGAAGGTGAAAGGAGACCAGGTGCTGGTCGAGAACTTCGTGGGAGAGCGGTCGCCCAGGGTATCTCAGATCGTTGGAAGCTCCAAGGTCTCTGTGGAGGGGGATGACGTGATAGTGAAAGGGGTCTCCCTCGAGGATGTCGGCCAGACCGCGGCCAACATCGAGCTTGCCACCAAGATCAGGAGGAAGGACCAGAGGGTCTTTCTCGACGGCGTATACATATACCATAAGGAGGAGGGGCGGTAAAACCCATGTCGAAGGCGAAACAGACAGAAGAGAACAGGCTGAAGAGCCTGGTGGCCAAGAGGAAGGAAGTTTCCGATTCGAGACCCGCCTTCGTGAGGCAAGAGAGCTGGCGCTACGTCAGGATACACCCAGAGTGGAGAAAGCCCAAAGGCGTCGACAGCAAGATGAGGCGCCAGGACAAGGGGTGGCCACCGCTCGTCAGGGTCGGTTATAGGGGCCCTGCGGCAGCCAGAGGCCTGCACCCGAGCGGCCACTTCGAAGTCATCGTTTACAGGCCGGGCGACCTGGCGACGTTGGTGCCGGGCCGGGACGTGGCACGGATAGGAGGCACGGTGGGCGCAAAGAAGAGGGCGACGATCATAGAGAGAGCCACCGAGCTGGGGATAAGGGTCGTGAATCCGACAGGGTTGAGGGTAGTTGAATCTAAAGAGTAAGCGCAGGCTTGCGGCCTCAGTCCTAGGCGTCGGGGTCGACCGAATCGTGTTCGACGACGACTACAACGACCTGATACAGGACGCAATCACCCGGAGCACCATCCGCGGCCTAGTGGGCTTCGGCGCCATCACGGTCACCCCAGTGAAGGGGGTTTCCAGAGGCAGGTTCAGGGCGAAGTCGAAGAAGCTCAAGCGCGGAAGAGGCGCCGGGTCGACCGAAGGCCGAGCCACCGCTAGGAACCCGAGGAAGGACCAGTGGATTTCGAAGGTCAGGGCTCTGAGGTGGCGACTCAAGGTGGCCAAGGACAGGAAAGAGATTAGCAACGACGCCTACAAGCGACTCTACAAGCAGGTGAAGGGGGGTCAGGTGAGGGGCGTGAAGCACCTCCTCGACCTGATGAAGGAGGTAAAGAAGTGATGCCGGGCCACGTGCAGCTCCTCCGAAGGAGGCGCGAAGGGGTCACCGACTACAGGGCAAGGAAGCGGGCCATCACTTCGCAGAAGCCCTTGCTGGTCGTGAGGATATCCAACAAGAACGTCAGCACCCAGTTTGTGAAGCCGACGGTCAAGGGAGACGTTGTTCTATCTTCATCCCACTCTAGGGAACTGTCGAAATTGGGATGGCACGGCTCAGCGAAGTCGACACCCGCCTGCTACCTGCTGGGGAGGCTCGCCGGGAAGAAGGCGGCCGCCGCAGGCGTGAAAGAAGCTGTAGTGTACAACGGGCTGGCGCCGTTCATCAGGGGATCGAGAATCGCCGCGCTCCTCAAAGGAGTGGTCGACTCAGGGCTGGTGGTCCCGGTGGGAGAAGAGGCATACCCTGACGAGGACAGGCTCTCGGGGAAGCCAATCGCCGAGTACGCAGCAAAGCTCGCCGCCGAGAACAAAGACGCCTACGCGCGCGCGTTCTCCGCCTTGCTGAAGGCGGGCTTCAAGCCTGAAAATTACACAGAGGAGTTCGAAAAGGTCAAGGCCGCGATAACGGGGGCAGGCAAGTAATGCCGTACCAGAGGCACGACCGTCAGGAAGAGGAGCAGGTCTGGGTCCCCCGGACTAAGCTTGGCACGCTGGTCAACGAGGGGAAGATCACCACCTTGGACGAGATATTCAAGAGCGGCCAGAGGGTCCGCGAAGCAGAGATAGTCAAGAAGCTCCTCCCCGACCTTAGGAACGAGGTAGTGGGGGTCAGCGTGGTACAGAAGCAGACCGACGCCGGAGAGCTAACACGCTTCCTGGCCGTGGTCGCCGTCGGGAACGGCGGCGGCTGGTTCGGGGTGGGCAAGGGAAAGGCGATGCAGACCAGGGAGGCGATCGAGAAGGCCACTACGGCAGCGCTGCTGAACATCATCCCGGTCAAGCTCGGCTGCGGCTCATGGGAGTGCCGGGACGGTAGGCCGCACTCGGTCCCCTACCGGATCAGGGGGAAGGCAGGGAGCGTCACTGTAGAGATAATGCCGGCGCCGAGGGCTCTGGGACTGGTCGCGGGGCCTGCGCTGAAGAATCTCCTCCAGCTCGCAGGAGTTAAGGACGCCTGGGTCAGGACCTTCGGCTCGACCAACACCATGTCTTCCCTTGCGAACGCTGTCTATGATGCCTTCAGGGAGTCGCACGGACTCAACGTATAGGTGGTTTGAGCATGGGTCTAATCCTGGTCGTCAACCTCCACGGGCAAATCAACAGCTCTGCCCCGGTGAGGAAAGCCCTCAACGAGCTTTGGGTGGCAAAGAAGTTCTCGGCGTCTGTGGTCCCCGACGACCCCGCCACGGTAGGCATGCTGAGGCTCTGCAAAGACTACACAGCGTGGGCCCCAGTGGATGCTGGCCTTCTGACCGATCTCCTCTCGAGGAGGGGCATGGTGAGCACAGCCAGGCCCCTGGACAAGGGCGCGCTCAAGAAGCTGGGGTTCAGCGACTACAAGGAGCTTGCCGCCAAGATGCTGAAGGACCAGGAGAGGCTCTCCGCGGTCGCAGGGGTTCTCCCCTACTTCCGGCTGGCGCCCCCGAAAGGCGGGTTCAAGCGGTCGCTCCGGAGGCAGTTCACAGAAAAGGGTGAACTTGGGAGCAACCCTAAGCTGGAAGAGATCGTGAGGAGGATGATCTGATATGCCGACGAGAGCACGGAAGGGAAGGCGTTACAGGGGGATGCGGACCCACGGGTACGGCCAGATAGGCCAGCACCGCCACTCGGGGAAGCAGGGAGGGCACGGGAACGCTGGTCTCCACAAGCACAAGTGGAGCTGGCTCGTCATCAACGATCCCGACCACTTCGGCCGGGACCCGTTCAGGCCGCCGGGGTATCTGCGGCCGTCCAGATGGGTGAACGTCGGCCAGCTCGACGACCTTGCAAAGGGAGGGAAATCTCTGGACCTGACTGCGCTGGGGGTGGAGAAGCTCCTGGGTTCCGGAGCCGTCGGCGGGGCTTACGAGGTGAATGTCGCCGCTTTCACCAAGAAGGCTCAGGCTAAAATAGAGGCCGCGGGCGGAAAGATTCTGACTAAGGAGTAGCCCCCGTCCAAATGGCATCGCTGCGAGACTTCATCAAGAGCGTAGGCACGGTTCTCCCAGAGATACCCAAGCCTGAGAGAAAGCCTACGCTCAACGAGCGCTTCATCTGGACCGGCATCGCCCTCATCGCCTACCTCGTAATGGCCACAACCCCGCTGTACGGCATAACCGGCACGGCGGCCCAGTCGAACCCCAGTACTTTCCTCAGGGTGGTCTTCGCGTCGGCCCAGGGGACTCTAATGCAGCTCGGCATAGGGCCGATCGTCACGGCCGGGCTGATCCTGCAGCTCCTCGTAGGCAGCGACATAATCAAGCTGGACATGAGCGACACTTCAGACAGGGCTATCTTCGGCTCTGCCACCAAGCTCCTCACGATAATCGTGATAGTGGGGGAGTCCATGGCCTACATCTATGGCGGAGCCCTTGGGGCCCTGACCGCCGACCAGTCGATCGTGATCTTCATCCAGCTGGTCATCGCTAGCCTCCTCGTCCTGCTCCTCGACGAGATGATCCAGAAGGGCTGGGGGATAGGGAGCGGGGTCAGCCTGTTCATCCTGGCCGGGGTGGCCCAGCAGGTGATGTGGTACACGTTCTCTCCAATCCCATTCCAGGTAGCCACGGGTGTCACGCAGATATTCGGGTTCATCCCCGGCGCCATCAGCCAGTTCTTCGCCGGAGACATCGGCTCGATCCTGATCAGGGCGAACTTCTACCCGAGCGTGATGACGTTCTCACTGACGGTGGTCATGATACTGGTGCTGATCTACATAGAGGGGATAAGGGTCGAGCTCCCTATCACATCGATCAAGTACAGAGGGTTCCAGGGTGTGTACCCGATCAAGCTCCTCTACGTGTCTAACATACCTGTGATCCTCGTCTCCGCGCTTGGAGCGAACGTCACGTTCTTCGCCGAACTCCTCGAAAGGTACAGCGCGAGCAACCCTCCGTGGTGGTATCACTACCTCGCAGTGTTCCCTACCAGCAACTCCACATCGGCATTCAACGCCTCCCCTGTCGGCGGGCTGGTCTACTACCTCACAGCCCCCACGTCCTTCGGTGAGACCATCGCAGACCCCATCCACACCGTGATCTTCCTTCTCTTCCTGGTGGGCATGTCGGTGGTCTTCGCTAGGCTGTGGGTGGAGATAGGGGGTCTCAACTCTAGGGCGGTGGCGAAGAACCTGATGGACGCTGACGTCCAGGTGCCAGGGTTCAGGCGGTCAGGCGTCTCCATAGAGCAGATGCTCAACAGGTACATCCCTACGCTGACCATCATAGGTGGGATCTTGATAGGGCTGATCGCCGGCGTGGCCGACATAGTCGGCGTGTTCGGGACGGGCATAGGCATGCTCCTGATGGTGGACATCATCCTCCAGTACTACCAGATGCTGCTGAAGGAGCAGGTGGAAGAGGTGTCACCGGCTCTGGCAGGACTCATCGGAGCTGGGTAGCCGTGGGGCTACGCGCGGTGATAGTGGGCATCCCTGGAGTCGGGAAGACCACCGTCCTAGAGAAGGTCGTGGCGAGCTACCGGGGCGCCAAGCTGGCGAACTTCGGCAGCATCATGCTCGAGGTCGGCCGGTCAGAGAAACTTGTGCAGTTCAGGGACGAACTCAGGCGGCTCCCGCTGGACAAGCAGAGGCACCTCCAGAAGACCGCTGCGGCCAAGATCTCGCTCATGAAGGACAAGCTGGTGGTGGTCGACACCCATCTGTTCATCAGGACACACGAAGGGTTCTGGCCTGGGCTCCCCTTCGACGTAGTGAGGGCCCTGAAGCCGACCCACCTGATACTACTGGAGGCTTCGCCTGCGGAGGTCGCCAAGAGGAGGGCCAGCGACGCGACAAGGTACAGGGACCCGGCCACAGAGGCGTCCCTTGCCGAGGAGCTGGAACTCGCGAGGAGTTTCATCGTGGCCTGTTCGACCCTCACGGGGGCTCCCATCACCATAGTCAGGAACGGGGAGGGCATGCAGGCTGAGGTCGCGCAGTTCATAGCCCGGATGCTGGAGCGAGTTTCGTCATGAAGGCAGCGTCAAAGAGGAGGTCCCAGGGCGGGCCCTCCTTGAGTCCCAGGCTGATCACCTACGCCCTCGTAGGTCTCATCGTCGTCTTGGTGGGATACTACGTGGTCCTCCCGGCAGTCATCCCCAGGTCGACGGCCACTACGACGGCCAGCGCCAGCGCCGGGACGGTCAAGTTCAACACCTCCTCCGACATCTCGGGCGCGTCTATCCTGGTGACCGCCAGCAACTTGGCCCCGAACGAGAACATAACTGCCACTTTCGGTTCCGCCTCATTGCAGCTCATCAACTCCTCGACAGGAGCGACCCGCTGCGGCACCAACGCCAAGGGCGACGTCTCCGGGTGCATGTTCTGGGTCCCCAAGGCGTCTTCAGGGTCTTATTCCGTGGTCCTGACCGCTGGCACGACGAGCGGCGTGGCCAGCTTCACCATACCGCGATACGTGCCGCCCGTGTCCACGGTGCTGGTCACCACGACCTCCGTCCTTCTGGGCCTCGTCACCCAGGTCGTGACCAAGAGGGTCGTAGACCTGGACGCGGAAAGGAGGATGAGGGCAGAGGTGAACGCCTTCCAGAAGGAGAAGCGCGCAGCGACCTTGGCCAAAGACAAGGAGAAGCTAGACAAGCTCAAGAAACGAGAGCTCGCGGTCCAACAGGAGCAGCTGAGGGTGCAGAGGGCCAGGCTCAAGGTGACTGCAGTCACGTTCGTCCCTCTGCTGGTGGTGTACTATCTAATGGCCAGCTTCCTCGGTGGCTACGGGGTCATAGTCGCGTTCACCCCGATACCGATCCCAGTCATCGCGGGGGCGACCCAGCACGCCGGGGTGTACAACGTCAGCCTCGTCTGGTGGTATTTCCTCAGCTCCTTCGCGTTCTCCACCATGCTCGGACGCCTGCTGCACACTACGCCATAGGGAGAACCGTTGAAGGCAATCATAATCTCTGGGATGCCCGCCGTGGGGAAGACATCGGTATCCCACCAGGTGGCCGAGTCCCTGGGGACCCAGATGGTGGGAGGTGGCGACGTCCTCAAGGAGATGGCGGTGGAAGAGGGCTACACCCCGGGAGGCGAAGACTGGTGGGACAAGGGAGACGGGATGAAGTTCCTACAGGAGAGGAAGCGTTCCCCGAACTTCGACAAGGAGGTGGACGCCAGGCTCCTCAAGAAGGCGAAGAAGGGAGACGTTGTCATAACCAGCTACCCGGTACCCTGGCTCACCAAGGATGGGATCAAGGTCTGGCTGTCGGGGTCTGTGGAGAGCAGGGCCAGCAGGATGTCAAAGAGGGACGGCATCGCTGTCTCCGAGTGCGAGGAGATACTCTCTGTCAGGGACCTTGAGAACTACAGACTCTACAAGAAGATCTACGGCATAGAGTTCGGCAAAGACCTCAAACCGTTCGACCTTGTCGTCGAGACCGACTCCATCGACGAGACCAGGGTGGCCGAGATAGTGCTGCACTACGTGAAGAGCCGAAGTGACTGACATGCAGCCCCAGAAGACGCTGGTCCTCGACGAAGAGGCGTCGGACCCAGAGTACGGGTGCTCGCCCGCCTCGAGGCCCATTCAGTCGCTGCTCGACTACGGCCTCGTCCCACTTGACAAGCCACGGGGCCCTACCAGCCATGAAGTGGTCGCCTGGACCAGAAAGCTCCTCGGCATGGAGAAGGCTGGACACAGCGGCACCCTCGACCCCCCAGTATCCGGGCTCCTCCCCATCGGGTTCGGTCAGTCGACCAGGGCCCTTAGCTTGCTGTTGCTCTACCCGAAGGAGTACCGTGGGGTGATGAGAGTCCACTCCTCAGTGCCCAAGAAGGAGCTCGACAGGGTGAAGGCGGAGTTCACTGGCGAGATCTTCCAGCGCCCCCCGCAGCGCTCTTCTGTGTCCAGGCAGACCAGAGCACGGACCGTCTACGAGTTCGAGATTGAGGAGTCAGCAGGGAACCTGCATCTCTTCAGGGTGCTCTGCCAGTCCGGGACGTACATACGGAAGCTGATCTACGACCTGGGGGAGGTGCTTGGCGTGGGCGCTACCATGGTGGAGCTAAGGCGCACCAAGGTGGGGCCTCTGACCGAGGAGAGGGGGTTCGTCACACTCCACCAGCTAAGCGACGCGGTGTTCCGCATGAAGGCAGGGGACGAAGGGCCGATCAGGAAGCTGGTGCTCCCGGTGGAGCAGTCCCTGGGACCAGTGGGTAGGATCGTCATTCGCGACTCCGCGGTCGACGCCATCTGCCATGGCGCCCGGCTCGGCATCCCAGGCATTCTTTCGCTCTCGTCGGGGATCAAGAAGGACGACCCGGTCGCAATAATGAGCGCCAAGGGGGAGCTGGTAGCCATAGGCAAGGCCCTCCTCTCGGCCGACGAGCTCCGACCGCTGAAGCGGGGACTCGCAGCGTCAACCGGCCGCGTAGTGATGAAGGCGGGCACCTACCCTCGCATGTGGAAGTCTCATGGGGGGAAGGCCGAGGCAGGGAAGGTCCGGGATTCGGGTTAGGTTTTAAGCGCCCCAATCGAGGCTTGTGAATGCCGGGATCGCCTAATCTGGTAGGGCGCAGTGAGTGCTTCGCGCAAGCCTGGAATTGCGTCTGACCGGCGAGCCTGTCTCGCGAAAGCGGGTTCTGGGTTCAAACTCCTCTCCGAGGAGAGGATGAAAGTCCCAGTCCCGGCGCTCAAGCCCAAAACACTATAAACAGAGGAATCAACCCGAAGTCAAGTGAAGGATTCGGGTTCCGACATGCGTGTCGGCCTCACTTTCGACGACGTACTTCTCGTCCCGAAGTTCTCGGACGTGAAGTCCCGCAGGGACGCCGATACTCGGACCCGCTTCTCAAGGAAGATCACGCTCAGCATTCCAATAGTCAGCGCCAACATGGACACTGTGACCGAGTCATCCATGGCCATCGCCCTCGCCAGGCTGGGAGGGATCGGGGTGATACACAGGTTCCTCACGATCGAGGAGCAGGTGGCTGAGGTCCTGAAGGTGAAGAGGTCCGAGGGGGTGGTCATAGATGACCCTATCACCCTCGGCCCGGACAGGAGCGTCAGCGAGGCCCAGAATGTCATCGGGGACAGAGACATAGGGGGCATAGTGATAGTAGACGGGTCGAGGAATGTCCTCGGGCTTCTCACCAGGCGCGACATAACCCTGGAGGACGACCTGGACAGGGCGGTGAAGGAGGTCATGACCCCGAGGCGGAAGCTTGTCACCGCTCGCAAGGGGGTGAGCATGGAAGAAGCGAAGAAGCTCCTCCACGACCACAAGGTCGAGAAGCTTCCTCTGCTTGACAGCAAGGGGAGGCTCGCCGGGCTGATAACCTCGAAGGACATAATGAAACGCAAGCAGTTTCCAAACGCGACCAAGGACGCCAAAGGCCGCCTGCGGGTGGGGGCAGCAGTGGGGGTCAAAGGGGACCACATGGAGCGCTCGCGGAAGCTGCTCGACGCCGGCGCCGACGCCCTGGTGGTCGACATAGCCCACGGCCACTCTGCTTACGCCATCGACACGCTGAAGGAGATAAAACGCGAGCTGGGAGACGTGGAAGTGGTCGCCGGGAACGTGGCGACCGCCAGGGGGGCCCTGGATCTCATCCGGGCGGGGGCCGATTCGGTCAAGGTTGGCGTCGGCTCTGGGAGCATCTGCGTCACGCGCGTGGTCACCGGCTCCGGCGTACCGCAGCTCACAGCCATCATGGACAGCGCCGCGGGGGCGGCAGACAGCGGCGTCCCCATCATAGGCGACGGAGGGATAAGGAACCCGGGGGATCTGACGAAGGCGCTGGCTGCAGGGGCTTCGTCGGTAATGGTCGGGAGTCTGTTCGCAGGCACGGAAGAGAGCCCCGGTCCCACGATTCTAAGGGAGGGGGTCAGGTACAAGCTCACCAGGGGGATGGCATCCCTGGCGGCGACGGTAGACCGGAGGGTACGGGAGACAGGGGGATCGGGCCCGAAGGAGGACGAACTGGTGGGAGAGGTAATCGAAGAGAGCGTCCCAGAGGGGGTGGAGGGGCTGATTCCATACAAGGGGCGGGTGGACGAGGTTGTCAGGCAGCTTGTAGGGGGACTCCGGTCAGGGATGAGCTACTCGGGGGCCCACGACCTCGGCGAGCTAAGGAAGAAGTCAGAGTTCATGAGGATCACCTCCGCCGGGTACAAGGAGAGCCTCCCGCATGACATACAGAGGGTGGTCTGACACGGCCAACCTATCCGTCGTAGGGCTGCAGTGGGGGGATGAGGGCAAGGGGAAGATTGTCGACTACCTCGCCTCGGGGTACGACGCTGTAGCGAGGTTCAACGGAGGCAGCAACGCCGGGCACACCGTGGTCATCGGGACCAAGAAGTACACCTTCCACCTCGTCCCGTCGGGGGCGCTGAAAGGGAAGCAACTCCTCATCGGAGCCGGGGTCGCAGCCGACCCTGAGGTGCTGGCCGAGGAGCTCGCGCTTCTCCCGGAGGAGGCCAGGAGCAGGCTGCTCGTCGACTCCAGGTGCACCCTGGTCACGCCGGTGGACAAGGATTTCGACGCCATGTTGGAAGGGGCACGTGGAACTGCCGCGCTCGGGACAACGAAGCGGGGGATCGGGCCGTCCTATGCGCTGCGCGCCCTGCGCCTGAGCCCTAGGGCCGGGGACTTGGCCGCCGGGTTCGACTTCGCTCCGCTCGCTTCGTTCTACAAGGCCCTCTCCCTGGACCCGGCACGCCTGGCCGCCTGGGCTGCCTCCTCGCACGAACTCCTGGGACGGTTGACCGGGGACGTTGCAGGAAGAATCGAGAGCATCGCAGACGCAGGAGGGAGCGTCCTATACGAAGGGTCCCAGGGAACCCTTCTCGACCTGCTGCACGGCAGCTACCCTTACGTCACGTCCACCCATACCACCGCGAGCTACATCCCAGCGGCCCTGGGGATACCTCCGAAGCTGGCTGGGAAGGCCCTGGGCGTAATGAAGTGCTACGCCACGAGGGTTGGGAGCGGTCCGTTTCCCTCGGAGATAGCAGGAGAGAGCGCAGAAAGGCTACGCACGCTGGGGAACGAGTACGGCGCCACGACCGGGAGGCCCAGAAGGGTCGGCTGGCTCGACCTGGTGTCGCTGAAGTATACCATACGGCTCAACGGCGTCGAGGAGGTCGCGGTGACAAAGCTGGACGTGCTCTCAAGGATGGACGATGTGAAGGTCTGCGTCGCATACAAGCTGAACGGGAGCGAGACCACTGACTTCCAGAGTGCCATGGGTGCCCTGGACCAAGCTCAGCCGGTGCTGGACACCCCTCTATCGCTGCGTGGAGCCGACTTCGAGCACGGCCTGCCTGCGGAGGGGAAGCGTCTCGTCAGTTACATCGAGGATCAGCTGGGGGTCAGGGTACGGTTCATGTCTCATGGGGAAGAAAGGTCGAAGACCATTGAGCTATGACGCCATCTCTCCCATAGACGGCCGGTACCGTCGCGAGGCCGCCCCTCTGGGCCGCTACTTCTCCGATCGAGCCCTGATGGAGGCCAGGGTCACCGTCGAGATGGGATACCTCGGGCTGCTGGTCAGGCTGGGGGTCGCGCCGAACGTGAGGGTGCCCAAGGTCGACGCCGACATGGCCGCATTGGAGAAACTCGAAGGAGAGTTGGGCCACGACGTCAAGGCCGTGGAGGTATACATCAGGCAGCGCCTGTCGAGGTCAGGTTCTGGGAAACTTGCGCCCTTCGTTCACCTCGGCCTGACGAGCGAGGACACCAACAGCCTTTCCTACGCGACGCTCCAGAAGGCCGCCATAGACGAGGTGCTCATCCCCGCCTATTCATCCCTGGCAGATTCCCTCGCCGACCTCGCGGTGAAGGAGGCGACGTCGGCCATGGTCGCAAGGACCCATGGCAAGCCGGCTGTTCCTACGACCTTCGGGAAGGAGATGGCCGTCTTCGGTTACAGGTTCGCGGAGCGGGTCTGCCGCCTCAGGGGCCTGACGCCGATGGCGAAGTTCTCCGGCGCGGTGGGGACCTACGCATCCTTCGGGCTGCTTGCCGACCTCGACTGGCCCGCGGAGCTCGCGAGGTTCGTCGAAGGGTTTAGGGTGGAGGCTGCCCCCTACTCCACGCAGGTCGTCCCCGGGGAGAGGCTATCTGACATTCTCCACACGGTGATCAACATCAACCAGCTGACCGCCTCCCTGGCAAGGGACCTCTGGCTCTACCAGGCGCTGGACTACGTCCGCTTCGTCCGCCCAGGGAAGGTGAGCTCTTCGACAATGCCTCAGAAGGAGAACCCAGTCGACCTGGAGAACGCCGAGGGGCAGGCTGACACGTCTACCTCGCTCCTCATGATGGCCGCCTACAGGCTCCAGCACACCAGGCTCCAGCGGGACCTGTCCGACTCAGTCGTCCGGAGGATGGTCGGCCAGGGGTTGGCCCACTCGTTGGTGGCGTGCAAGAGGCTGGCGCGCTCCCTCTCTTCCATGAAGGTGGAGCGCTCGTTCATGCGCGACGATCTGAAGGCGCACCCTGAAATCCTTGCCGAGAGGGCACAGATAGTGAAAAGGCTGGCTGGAGACGTCGAAGGCTACGAGAAGGTCAGGGCCTCGGTCGGCCGCGGTAGCTTCTCCCCTGGCTCGGATCCAGTCGCGTACCTAGGGGATTCTGTCGACCTGGCCAGGCGATGCAGGGAGACCGTCGATGGGCTGCTCGGCCCGGGGCGCCGCCGACAGCGGCGTGGCTCTGCCTCGACGGCTAGTTCTTGAAGACCCAGGACAGGTCCGGAGGGTAGCTCCTCCCGGAAGTCTTCTCGTTCAGGGCATGGGCCACGATGGGCAGCGCCAGGGTGATGTCGGCGTACAGCGTCGCCTTCTTGCCGTCGGACTTTATCTTCCCCCAACTGATCGCCTCTTCGAGGGTGCACCCAGACAGTCCCCCCCACTGGGGGCTGTCGGCCGTTATCTGTATCGCGTATTCGTGAGGCGTCTCTTCTTTCCCGCCCTTCGATAGCGACTTGATTATGGTGGAGAGCTGAATCGTGTCCTTGGGGACGCCGCCCCCCAGGTAGACCACGCCGGTCTTCTTGGTCCTCTCAGCTATCTGGGCCAGTTCCTCCATGTCTTTCGTCTGGTCCAGCCTTATCATCTTGCCCTTCTCGCGTCGCAGGAGGCTCAACGCCACTCCATAGCCGCTGTCTATCAGACCGGGGGAGTAGATCGGGACTTTCGCCCTCTGCGCCGCAGCCACTATGCTGTCGACCCCCTTCTTGTTCAGGAACTCTCCGAACTGGTATAGGAACTCCCTGGTCGAATAGACCTTCTCCTCGTCGAGGGTGTTCGCGAAGTCGTAGATGGTCCGCTCCAGCTTCCGATACTGCATCTCGTCGGCATACACGTCGTAGTACCTGTCTATCTTCATCTTGAGCAGCTCCTCATCGTCGGCCAGCCAGGTCCCCTGGTAGTAGTGATACCCGAGCGCCTCGAGAAGGTCCTCGGAGATGTTGGCGCCAGTGCTTACTACGACGTCGACGTATCTGTGCTCAACCAGCCATCGTATGATCTTCCACTGGCCGGTGGTGCTGAGGGAGCCGGTGAGCCCTATGAAGACGGTAAGGTCCTTCTGTTTGGCCATCTCAGCCCAAATCTTCGCCACTTCACCGAGCTTCTTACCCTGGAAGCCAGTTTGAGACATCTCGTCCAGCAGTGCCGAGATGCTCTTCTTGCCGACATCGATCGTGGTCAGCGGTTTCGAAAGCACTTCCTTCTTTGATGCCACGGCGGACCGTCTGGAATGTCCACTTAATTATTTTGTGAGCGGAATCAAGCCGAGCGGCCGGCCGTCACTTCACCGTGACGGACTTCGCGAGGTTCCGCGGATAGTCCGGGTCGTTGCGCCTTGCCACGGACATGTGATAGGCGAGCAGCTGGAGCGGAATCGCCTCTATCACCGGCGCGAACTCTGGCTGCACCTTCGGGACCCGTATGAAGTGCCTGTATACCTCGTCCCGCTCGTCCGAGATCCCGATGACGTCTGCCCCCCTTGCCCTGAGCTCTTCAGCGTTTGACAAGGACTCGGCGTGGCTGGGCCCGCTCGGATTGATCACCACCACGGGCGTCCCCTTCTCGATGAGAGCGAGCGTCCCGTGTTTGAGTTCGCTTGCAGGCATGCCCTCCGCGTGTATGTAGGAGAGCTCCTTCAGCTTCAGCGCGCCCTCGAGCGCCATGGGGCTCTCGTATCCCCGGGCTACAAAGTAGAAGTCCGGTCTCTCGACATACTGCCTTGCCAGCTCCCTGACCTGCCCGTCGCACTTCAGGGCTTCCTCGACGGCCCCCGAGAGCCAGTCGAGCCTGTTGGGTCGTCTCTTGCCGAGGACCGCGTCGACCACCAGGTTGGCGACTACCACCTGCGCCGTGAAGCTCTTCGTGGCAGCCACCCCTACCTCCGGGCCGCAGTTGAGGAGGAGGACCTCGTCGCTCTCTCTGGCAAGAGACGAGGCTGCGGCGTTGACGATCGAGTACACCTTCGCCCCGCGTTTCTTCGCCTCCCTCACCGCCTCCATCACGTCGGCGGTCTCTCCGCTCTGTGAGAGCACGACGAGCACCGACCCTTTCCCCAGAAACTCTTCGTGCTCCTTGAGCTCCCCGGCCACGACCACGTCAGCCCTCACCTTCGCCTCCTTGTTCAGCCTGAACTTCATCAGGAGCCCTGCGTGATAGGACGTTCCCGACGCGGTGATGCATAGCGACCTAGCCTTCCTTATCGCGCTGGCGAACTTCTCCATCCTGCCCAGATCCTGGGCGGACGCTGAGACCACTGTCCTCGGCTGCTCGTTGATCTCCTTCAGCGTGAAGTGGGCGTAGTCGCTCTTCGTGACATCGGAGAGCTCCCAGGCTACCTGGTCAGGGTCCCTTCTGACCCTCTTCCCGTCTGGCCCGACTATCTTGACGTCGTCTTTCGTGATTTCGACCACTTCGTGGTTGTCCAGAAAGATGGTGCGGTCTGTGCGGCCGATGGTCGCGAGGACGTCGCTGGCCAAGAACATCATCCCGTCCCCCACCCCTACGACAAGTGGGGCGTCCTTGCGCGCCCCGGTCATGACGTCAGGCCTGTCCTGGAACATCGCCACTATGGCATACTGGCCTCTGAGTTTCTTGACCGCGGCAGAAGTCGCTTTCAGGGGGTCTCGCGTGCTCTTGTACTCGTCTTCGATCAGGTGCGGTATCACTTCGGTGTCCGTCTCGCTCCTGAACTTGTGCCCCTTCGCGACCAGCTTCTTCTTCAGGGGGATGTAGTTCTCGATTATCCCGTTATGGACGACCGCCACCCGCCCACCGCACGAAGCGTGGGGGTGCGCGTTCTCGTCGGTCACTCCTCCGTGGGTCGCCCACCGGCTGTTGTGCGTGAACACGCAATTCGCAATGAAGTTTCGGGTGCCCTCGACCTCCAGGTCGTACAAGACGTCTGTGTCTGCCGGTATCCACTCGACTTTGTTCACCCTCTCAAAGAGCAACTCACTCGAAAGGAATCTGTCTAGAAGACTGGCCAGGCCACGCCCCTCTTCGAGACAGAGGACTCTCTGATGAACGGCGGTCGCCGTCGCATCCCTGAGGTATTCGTCCCGTTGCAAGTAACGGTTCAGGCCCGGTGTCGGGAACATCCTCCGAAGCTCGGACTTCGTCAGAGGCACAGAAAAGGCACCGTACGACGAGCCGCCCTTGGCACCAAGACTCGCTTGCCTCAGTTCCGCCATCTTCTTTCGCGACCCGGTCGCCCCGGCCAACGCAAACTTCGCCAGATTCTCCCTGCCGCTCACAGAGAGCTCCCACACGGTGTTCCACTTTCGGTCGTGTTCAAACGATCTCACCGATGCCTGAACCCCTAACCGGAGCAGCATCGACTGCGCGGTCCGGACAAGATGCTGATCGGTCATCCGAAGGGACAACTGGCCGGCGGAAAGGCTCACGGTGCCTTCGGCGTCGAGGAGTCCTCTGATGAAAGCGGCCACTTCTTCGGTAGTCATAGCGCCAAGAGAGAAGACAAAATCCTCCTTCCTGTCGGCAAAGTTGAGCGCGAACCAGTTCCGCAAGGCTACGCTGTTGACGTGCAACACCCAGGTCCCGGGTTCGCGGGACTTCAGAATCCTTGCGTCAACCGAGAACACTTCCTTGAAGAGGCCTCTGTACCGCGAGAGAAGCTCGAAGTCGGCGCCCTTCAATCTTATCGACTTAGAACGTATGGCGCCGTCACCTAGGACATATCCCACAATCTGCATTAGCCTTGGTGAAGTGCTGGATGGAAGGTGAGCGAACTTCCCGTGCGAGTGGGATACTGGAGACGCGTCCGCGAGAAGGTCGACCCCCAGTCGCTCAGAGATGGTCTTGAGCACCTCCTCCCTGACCGTCCTGTCCCCCGCCAACATGTGTTCGAGATAAGCCAGAGTTATCCCACATCTGTCAGCAGCCTCCTGTAGCGCCATCCCTGACTTTCTGACCGCTACGCGGAGTCTTTGGGGCGCGTCCTTCCCCATTCGATGGTAGCGCTTCAATTCGACTGGGCGCAGTCTCGCCGGTTTACCGGCCACTGCAATCCGCTTCGGCCGGATCAAGAGGTCGCCGACCGTCACGTCGCTCGCCAGCTTCTCCTCCACCTTGCCTCCCCTCGATACAATCATTGTGTGATTCTCGCTGCACACCAGTTCGGTCGACCCCACTCTGATTCTGATGAGTTCCTCCGGAGACCTGTGGGCTGATTTTACCGCAACCGCGGGGACGATCTTCATCGTGATGGGGTCAAGAGACAGTACCTTGTCTCTCACGTTCATCTTCTCAATCGTTGTGACGGCTCCGTTGGCCAGGTGCACATACGTGCTTGGATGCAGGCAATGAGCCATACCCGTCTCCCCGGGCAGCTTCGACATTCCGAGCCTCCCTTCCACCTCTTCCACTCTGCCTACCCCCTTGCGGACGTTGATCGCGCCTGAAGAGATCGTCGCCATCCCAACGGAGTCATATCCTCTGTACTCGACCCGCTTGAGGCCATCGAGAAGGATTCCTGCGACCGGCTCTTCCGCTACGCACCCGACAATCCCGCACATTCGCCCTGCGAACCGGCGGCTGGCCTTTAAACACCGCAAAAGGTCCTGTCATGGTAATCATAACCGGCTTTGCATGGTCGCCCCACGAAGCAGATCAGGTTTCGACCACTATGCAAAGCCGTTTATGTATGGTGGTCCTCACCCCCCGCTGTGCCCAAGGAGAAGATACTCTACGACCCGAGGACAGAGACAGGGCTCGCGAAGAGAGTCTTGGTATCGGACAGGCCCGACGGGTTCAGACCCGCCTCAGGGAAGCTGGGCCAGAAGATAATCACCCTGCTCGCGTCGGGTCCAAGATACCCCGCGGAGATAGCCAGGTCGCTCGGCGCGCACCACCAGACGGTCTACTATCACATCGGCCGACTGGAGAAGGCCGGGCTGATTACCAGGGTCAGGAGCGAACATATCAGAGGCGGCGAAGCGAAACTCTACGCCCTCGCGTCCGATGGCTACGCGGTAGAGTTCCCCGTGAAGGGCGAACCGCTTCCTACCCTGAGGTCTTCGGGCCGTTCTAGGGCGCTCGGCCGGTTCTTCGATGAGTTCCTTCACGACGGGGAGTTCGACGGCTGGATCGTGGTCGGGTCCCCGCTCCAGCATGGGTCGGCAGGCACCCAGGCGCGGGACGGCCATTATGCCGTTCAGCTGGGGTTCGCGCTCGGACAGTTCGTGAATCTCCCCGAGAAATTCCCTGTGAAGCTAGACACCGACCTCAGGGCAGAGAAGCTAACCGCTTCGAACCTAGTCGTGGTCGGGGGGCCGAGAAACAACGTCATAGCCGAGGCACTCAACCAGCACCTTCCTTTCAAGTTCAGCCAGGGCGGCTTCTGGAGCGCGATAGTCGATGAGGGAGGGAACTCCCATGGCGCAGAGCTGGACTGCCTCGTCGAGAAGATACAAAACCCATGGGACCGCTCGAAGACATGCGTGGTCATCGCGGGGCTGACAGGGGGAGGGACGAAGGCGGCCATAATAGGGGTCTGCAACCACGCGGATGCGCTCTTCTCGAAATACAGGTCGGGGCCCTTCGCAGCGCTCCTACGCGGGGCAGACAGGGACGGGGACGGAAAGGTCGACTCTGTGGAAGTGCTGAGACAGCTCTGATGCCTAGGCCCTTCTTCCTCTGCGTCCGCCCTTCTTCCTCGTCGTGTCGTGAGGGATAGGGGTAGCGTCCTCGATTCGCCCTATCTTGAAGCCCGCCCTGGCGATGGCGCGGATGGCCGCCTGCGCCCCTGGACCTGGCGTCCTAGGGCCAGTCCCGCCTACGGCTCTGACTTTGATGTGTACTGAAGTTATCCCCTTGCCCTTCGCGACCTCTGATGCCGCCGACGCGCTCCTCATGGCGGCATACGGGGACGATTCGAACCTGTCCGCTTTCACATGTCTTCCGCCAGAAGAGAACGCGATGGTCTCGGCTCCGGTCAGGTCCGTGATGTGGACGATGGTGTTGTTGTAGGACGAGTAGATGTGGCAGACGCCCCAGCGGTCGGCGAGAATCTCTTCTTCTGACATGCCTCTCACTGCGCCTGGGCCGGCTGTTCGGCCGGCGCTTCAGCCTGCTCTGTCGCCGCCGCCTCAGCCTTGCCTGTTCCTCCGGTCAGCACCACCGTGTCCTGCTCGGCCCCGGGGACTTCGTACCCTGGGACCGTGATCACCCTCCCGTCCACCGTGATGTGGCCATGGACAATCAATTGCCTCGAGTGCAGCGGGGAGAGCGCCATGCCCTTCTTGAAGACCACGGTCTGGAGCCTCCTGGAGAGCATGTCCTCTACCGTGAGGCTGAGTATGTCGTCCAGGGTCGCGGCTTCCCCGACGAGGCCCCTCCTCCTCAGACTGTCCAGCAGCTTCTTCTCCTCGCGCTCCCTCACCACCTGAGTGGCCGCAAGCAGCGTCCTTGCCTGCTTTCTGACCCCGCTGAGCTGCGTCTGTGACTTCCAGAGTTCGCGCTTGTTCCTCAGGCCGAATGTACCCAGGAGGTACAGCTCCTGAGCCAGCTGATCGGTCCGCCAGGGACTCCGAGGCCTGTTGTACTGCTTCCTGGACTTCTTAGGATCTCCCAATCTCTACTCCTCCTTCTTCGCGGAGGCTGCCTTCGCCGCCGCTACCAGGGATGCCTTCCTAACCCCCACCGTCCTCCCTTTCCTCCCAGTCGTCCTAGTCCTCTGGCCTCTTACCTTCAACCCGAGGCTGTGCCTTACCCCCTTCCAGCTCCGGATGTTCTTTTCGTCTTCGATGTCGCTCTTCTGTATGAAGTCGAGATCTGCGCCGAGCAGCTGTCTTGCTTCCCCGGTCTCAGGGTCGTTCCTCCTGTTGTAGTACCACTCGGGCAGAGCCGACTTCGCCGTGCTCTGTATGGCCCGCTCGATCTGGCTCACCTGCTCTTCGGTGAGCGTCCCCAGGCGGACCCTCGGATCCAGGCTCAACTTCGTGGTGATCACGTTGGCGAAGTTGTACCCGACCCCTCTGAGGTCGGCCAGCGCCACAATCAGCTTCTTCTGTCCAGCCAGGTCCCGTCCGGAGATCCTGACCAGGTGCCTGAACTCAGAGGCCTCAGACATTTTTCCGACCCTGCCCTTCGCCCTTCCGATATAAGGTTTCGACAGCCAGGCGCCAACTCTTGCAAGAGAGATTTGTTCCATGGCGGCTCATCCGCGAACGCACCGACTGTCCCTCAATGACCACCTCCAGACCTCCCAGCCTGGCGCCGTAGCTGGCTGCTCTTCCCCTCTCATACGCCATAGAGGGCCCGTCGCCCGCCCGCTAACTTTTTAACCGGAACAAATTCCCGACCTCGAAACGCGACGTCTCATGAGAACCAGTTTCGGGCCAGCAGGTGGAGCGGTTGGTTGAGGTAAAGTGCCTTGAAGACAGAGGGAATACTGTCTCTATACAACTCGAAGGGATAGACCGGTCCTACGCCAACGCGATGCGGCGGTTCTGCATATCCGAAGTGCCCTCCATGGCGATAGACGACGTAGTGATCTTGGAGAATTCTTCAGTCCTCTATGACGAGATACTCGCCCATAGGCTCGGCATGGTCCCGATAAAGACCGACCTCGAGAGATACAACCTCCCCGAAGAGTGCGACTGCGGAAACCCTCTTGGATGCCACAAATGCAGAGTGCTGTTCGTCCTCGACGCCAAAGGGAGGGACAAGGTATCGACAGTGACGTCGGGGGACCTCGTGTCCGAAGACAGGGACGTGAGGCCGGTCAGCGAGTCCATACCTCTCATCAAACTGGCGGCAGGCCAGTCGGTGAAGCTCGAAGCCTATGCCAGGCTCGGCCGCGGAAAGGAGCACGCGAAGTGGCAGCCTTGCACCGTTGCCACCCTTACGGACGGCAAGAAAGAGGGGGTCTTCATACTCACCGTGGAGTCTGCGGGGGGGCTCCCTGCGAAGCAGATAGTGCTCAAGGCCATCCAGCTCCTCGAGAAGAAGCTGAACGACATCCAGGTCGCGGTGGGCGGGGCGAAGTGACCGCATCTAATCCGATCCTCAGGCGGACCGCAGTGATGCTTGAGAAGGCAGGGAAGACGCACAAGGCCCGCATCTGGAGCGAGGCTTCCGCATTGCTCTCCAGCCCCGCGGGAACAAGGGTGGAAGTGAACCTCGGGAGGATATCCAAGGTCGTCGGTGAGGCCCACGCTGTGTTTGTCCCGGGAAAGGTCCTCGGCACAGGCGCGGCAGGAAAGAAGATGGTCGTGGGCGCCTTTTCATTTTCGGCCTCAGCCAGGTCAAAGATAGAGGCGACCGGTGGCGCGGCGCTTTCGGTTGAAGATTTCCTGAAGAAGTACCCGAAAGGGAGTGGGGTCAAACTTGTCAGGTGAGGAGTCGGTGTACATCGACGCAACAAACCAGATCGCTGGGCGGCTCTCTTCCAAGGTCGCGAAGCTCCTCCTGTCAGGAAAGAAGGTGACCGTGGTGAACGCTGAGAAGTCTCTTGTTTCTGGGTCGAGGACCTCTGTTGTAAACCAATGGAAGGAGAGGCTCGAGCTGGCGAGCAAGGTCAATCCGATTTACGGTCCGATTCACCCGAGGCGGCCTGACAACATCCTTCGCAGGATGGTCAGGGGGATGGTTCCGCGAAAGAAGCCCAAGGGCGCGATGGCGATGAAGCGGCTCCGGGTCTACATCGGGGTCCCCGAAGGGATCAACGGAGCGAAGCTGAAAAAGTTCGAGGAGACCGCCGCAACGCGCCCCATTCCGGTATATGTGACCATGGGGGACCTCTCGAAGAGTCTGGGGTGGAATGAGTAGAGATGCCGACCTCTGCCAAGGCCCAAGTGAAGAAGCCGCCAAAGCTCTATTCTGGCGCGAGGAAGACAGCCAGGGCCACTGCGGCAATATCCCCCGGAGCGGGGCGCATCAGGGTCAATGGGACACCGGTCGAGCTTTGGGAACCAGAGCCCGCACGGCTCCATTTACTGGCACCGGTCTATGTGGTTGGGGAGTTGAGAGAAAAGTTCGACCTCGACGTCAGCGTCGCCGGAGGGGGGTTCATGGGGCAGGCGGACGCCGCGGCCATGGCCATCGCCAGGGCCTACGTCGACCAGGTCAGAGGGAACGAAATCAGGGAGAGACTGAATGCATACAATAAATACCTGCTTTCGGGCGACCCGAGACAAGCTGAACCCAAGAAGTTCGGAGGGCCGGGCGCGCGCAGGAAGAGGCAGAAATCGTACAGGTGATTTGCTATGATGATTCCCATACGCTGTTTCACTTGCGGTAGTCTCATCGGCGACAAGTTCACCCCGTTCCAGACCAGGGTGAAGGGGGGCGAAGATCCGGGCAAGGTGCTGGACGACCTAGGCCTGAAGAGGTACTGCTGCCGGCGTATGCTCATCTCCTCGGTGGACGTCATCGACCAGGTTCTTCCGTTCTACAGCAGGAAATCAGAGCTATAGGTCTGGAGCTTGGCCATGTCTGAGTTCGACGACGACGCGGGTTCAGCCGACAAGATGGTCGCCCCAGGCTTTTCAGAGAAGGCCCTGCTAGCCACCGGCATCCGGATTGGGACGCCCATCAGGACGAAGACCATGGAGCCGTTCACAACGCGGCCAAAGCCAGACGGTCTGCACATGATTGACTATCCCAAGACCTTGCAGCGCATCGACATCGCTGGCAAGTTCATAGCGGCCACCGGCGCGAAGAACACCGTCGTGTACACCAGCAGGGAGCACGGCGCCGTGGCTGTCGAGAAGTTCTGCGAGCTCACTGGGGCGATGCCCAGGATAGGCCGGTTCATGCCAGGCACATTCACCAACCCTCTCTATCCGGGTCACCTGGACGCCGAACTGGTGGTCGTGGCGGACCCGATGTCAGACACGCAAGCCATGGTCGAGGCAGCCAAGCTGGGGGTCCCCGTGATTGCGGTCTGCGACACGGACAACATAACCGACGACGTAGATCTGGTCATCCCCGGGAACAACAGGGGGCGCAAGTCCATAGCTGCCATATTCTGGCTCCTGGCCAGAGCGACCCTCGTCCACTCGAAGTCGCTGGCCGAGGACCAGCCCATGAAGTACGGCATCGAAGACTTCGAGACCAAGGTGGATGAAGAGCAGAGGCCCGAGCCCCTCGAAGAAAGGACGTCCGAGAGGCGCGAATAGGCCTCCGTATTGCCAGTCAGAAAGCCCGCAGTTTCAGGCCAGTTCTACCCGTCAGACCCCGCCGAGCTCTCCACCCTCATCGACGAATGCTACACCCACAGGCTCGGACCAGGCAGGCTTCCGCCGGCCCCAGCAACGGACGCGGACATAGTCGCTGCGATATCGCCGCACGCTGGTTACGTCTATTCCGGCCCGGTGGCCGCCCACTCCTACTATCATGTATCTTCGCTCCGCAGTCCGGACCTGGCTGTTGTGGTAGCGCCCAACCACTACGGCCTCGGGAGCGGGGTCTCAACCTACGACGAGGGGGAATGGGAGACCCCTCTGGGACGCATGCGCGTCGACGAAGAGGCGGCCGCAGAGCTCGTCGAACTTGCCGGAGTCTCGGTGGACCCGGGGGCCCACCGGCTAGAGCACTCCCTCGAGGTGCAGCTCCCGTTCCTGCAGAAACTCTACGGTGACTCGGTCCCACTCCTGCCGATTTCACTCCTCTTCCAGGACCTGGACACCGCGGAAACTGTCGCTTCGGCCCTCTCCAGGATCCTGAGCGGGAGGAAGGCCATCCTCATCGCCTCCTCAGACCTGACCCACTACGAGCCGCCCCCCGCTGCGAAGGAGAAGGACGAGGCGCTCCTCGGCGAGGTGCTGAAGATGGACGTTCAGGGGTTCTACTCTGTCCTCGAGAGGCTCAACGTCACAGCCTGTGGCTATGGT
>JAFLZH010000002.1:169742-176118 GCA_029785615.1 Nitrososphaerota archaeon | reverse complement strand
AACTCGTAAGCCTCCCCACATAGATGACGTCTGCCGCATCATCCTCCCCTGCCGATGGGACTGACTGGACTGCTTCGTTGTCCACCCCGCTTGGCACAAGGGTAACCCTGGATGGGTCGAAGCCCCACACCTTCAGTCCCCTCCTGGTATCCTCTGTCTCGACCACAATCCAGTCCGGGAGCTTCACCGTGAATCTCTCCACCATCTTACCGATGGCTCCTATCCGCCCGACATACTCTCCCCAATAGGACCCCCAAAGCTCCCAGCAGGAGAAAACGAGTTTGCTCCTCCAGACCACGGATGCCATCTTGGCGGATATGCAGGAAAAGTAGGGGAAGATGCTCGCGTTCACGACATCGTACCTCTCTCTAAGGAGCGGGAACAAGACACAGAGTCCGAAATAGATGGCAGCCCCCACAGACCGCCTCCCCTTCACGTAAACCTGTACCTCCGGGCAGACCCCAACTACCCTGACTCCGTCCATGTCCATCACGCTGTCTCCCTCCCACTGCTTCATACTGATGATGGTTACTTGATGCCCTTTCTGCGCGTGCCTGCGAGCCATCTCCCAAGTCCTGCGTTCCACCCCCCCTTTCGAGAAGGGATAGACCCTGTCGAAGACATAGGCGATCTTCATGGGTTCGAGCTCTCTTCTTTCCTTGCCTGGCTCAATCGTAACCTAGGGCGTGCAGTCTCCGCGCCACCTCTGATTCGTCTGACTTGTCCACCAACGCTTGGGTCACTCCCCGCGCCAGCACTTCCTCGAGGCCGGCCCTCGCCGCTGACCCCTCCTCCTTCCGATCCGCCAAGACATCCATCCTCTCCCCGGGGTCTCGCACCAGGTCGTAGAGCTCCTCAGACGCGCATTTGCTCCCGTCCAGGCTCTCCTTCCTGATATACTTCATCAACTCCGACCTGAACCCCAGCGTCCTGGTCCCATCAGGCGGGTCCAGGCTGGCGCACACCAGCTTCCTTCCAGGGGTAACAGCTTCGCCGGTTGCCAGCGGGAGACCTCCATCCTGCGCTAAGCCTGCTTGCCTCAGTATTGTGGGCTTGATGTCAGCCAGGGGAGCGAGGCCCTGCACCCTCCTGCCCGGTCCTGCCCCAGTCGAGTTCACAATCAAAGGAACGCGCAAAATTTCGTCGTAAACACCGCCATGGCCGAACCTTCCATGCTCCCAGAACCCCTCGCCATGGTCCGCGGTCATGACTACCAGTCTTCTGTCGAAGTGCTTCCACACTCCCTCGATCAGGGTCGAGATGTATGAGTCGACCTCGCGGACGCAGAGCCTGTAGCTCGACATGACCCTCGAACGGACCCCCTCCGAGGGCTCTCCTGCCTTGGCTTGTATCTTCCTTGCCATGAGCATGTCCCAGGCGACCCTGTTCCTCAGCGACCCCCGCCACCCCTGCATCCGGGCCGGAGGAAGGTATGGGAAGTGGGTGTCCATGTAGTGGACCCACAGGAAGGCGGGGGACCTGGCTCCTTTCGCCCACTCCAGTGCTCTGGATGTAATCTCCTTCCCATCCGTCGCCGGTCCTCTGTTCATCAGCGCTATGGACGCAGCGTTCCCCAGGTCCCCGAGCAGGGTCGCGTCACCGGTCTGTTTACCGCCTCCGTCGAAGAATGTTTCGAAGCCCTCGTCGTAGCCGAAGTGTGACGAGAGGAATGGATTGGAGTGGAACCCTCCCGTCGCGTACCCCGCTTCCCTGAGCACCTTGGCTATCGACTCCTTCCCGTGGACGTGCCTCTCGTCTAGGCTGAGGGGAGGCGGGAGGGAGAACATTATGCTCCTGAACGACTCGGGCGTCCCTCCTCCTTGAGAGCAGGCGCCTTCGAAGACTGTCGACCCCTCGGCAAAGGTGTCTAGGAAGGGCGTGAGACTCTGGCCGTGATAGCAGCCGACATGATCCCTGCGTAGACTGTCCACGGTCAGGAGAAGAACTATCTCTTTCGCCAACTCTATGCCCCCTCCCGGACGCTTGGCATCGTTCTGCTCAGGTCGCGTTCACCCTGAATATCTCTACTGCAGAGTTCTCATAAACGAGGGTGCCAACATAGGGGACGAACTGGTCATATGGAAGCCGGAACTTGAAGATTACGACGTAGCTGAACCCGAGCCGCTGCTGTATCGACTGGAAGTCGTAGAACGCCAGAGGCTGGGGGTTAATCATCGTCCCGAAGGAGAATCTGATCGACAACGACCCTGAGGTGGTCTGAGGTAGGGCAGCGTGGACAGTGAGGTAGTACAGGGAGGAGTTCGCTTCAGTGAGCTGTAACTCGTTCCCCGTGCCAGACCCTGACAGGGAGATATTGGCCGCCATGGGTGTCCCGAACTGAGTCAGGAAGGTGAAGGAGAGCCCCTGGGGCCCGTACTGGTACGCGGTGATTGGACCGAAGATTCCTATCCTTGTGTCTAGCTCCGAAGGAAGGGCACCGGGACTAAGTCCGCTCCATGAATATGTCACCTCTCCGCTCCTTTGACCGTAGACGAGAGAGTTGGTGACTCCTATGCCGTTCCCCACCTGTCCTTCGCCATAGACGTAGGACACGGCGATGGAGCTGTTAGAGCGCGAAACGGCGTACTCTGAGGTCGTCCCCAGCGCTGAGAGCGCTACCTGCTCCCCCCCGGGGGGCGTTGCCGCGGGCCCAACCAGCGTGAGGCTGGTGTTTCTCCAATCTACGAACGCCACTGGCTGGTAGTCTCCCACATAGACCCCGACTAATGGGCGATAGGGAGCAGCGTATGGGTACCCGTCAGCCATCATCACCATCCCATTCTGAATCATTAGGTTCCCCCTTAGGGCCAGGGCGGCGAGGTGAGCCCTCAGCTGCTCGTTGGCATAGGTAAGGTCAGGAAGGAATGGGATGAAGGAGTACTCCTCCCCGACTGCGTTTCGCCCTGCTATGCCGCTCACCCACTCATTGAAGTGTGGCGAGTTCGCATTCCCAGCAGAGGTCAACACCGTGGCGTTCACCGGGGTGTTGGCGCCGAGCCACGACAGGGCGTCCAGGCGGGGCTGGTCGAGGTCTTCATAGAACTTGTATGCGTGAGCCGTGAAGACGACCCCGGTTGCCACGGTTCCTATCAGGAGGACGATGAGGAGGCCCGCAGCAATCCCATCCAGGACCTCCTTCGTCCTAGGCGGCTTCACTTTGGCAATCTTCTCCTTGAGACGCGTGAAGAAGACCCCGCCTATCATGAATGCGGGCACTGGGAGTATGTACCAGAATCTCACTGCCCTGAACGAAAGGATAGTAAGCGTCAGGGCCAGGCCTGACAGGACGACCGCACCTATCAGTGCGAGTTCTGTGTCGTCTTGGCGCCAGTAAATGATGGACGCGTACATGGTAACCAAGATCCCAATTATGACGAAGACGGGTACATCCGGGAGAACATTGACGTATGTGCTGTATAGTGTCCCTAAGACCTGGGCAGGGGAGTAGACCTGACTTGTGGCTGCGCCCCTGGCGAGGTAAAGATCAAGGTATATCGGGAAGAACGGGGACGCTATCAGGAGACCCAGGACCGTCGACTTGGCCAAGAGGAAGAACTTCTGGAGCCTCCTCCGTAGGGCCAAGTATACTCCGAAGAGCACCAGCGTGACGAAGAGGACGGCGAAGTACATGGTGTCCGAACCTGCGGTGAGCGCCACGGCGACCGCCGAGATGAGTAGCCCCCTCCTGTCCGGCCGCGCAAGGTAGGAGATGATTGACCCGAGGGCGACCATGAGGAAGGTCAGCCCGAAGAGGCCGTCGAAGTTGGCCCAAGCGAACATGGTCGCGTAGGTCGGAGTGAAGGCGAAGGCGGTCCCGGCTACCACCGTCACCATGCGGTTCGCCCCCAGCTTGAGGAACAGGTAGTAGGCAGCTGGGATGGGAAGGACTGATGCGAGAATCATGAAAAGCTTGAGACCGAGGAGCCCACCAAAGCCGGAGACGAGGAGTGCCAGGGGAAGTACGGGGATGAAAGGGACCTCCAGGTTGTAGAGAGGGATCAGCCCGAAGGGCCAGAATCTGTTAGTGTGAAAAGCGACATAGTGGTCCCCTAGGGCGACCCTCGCAGCAGTCAGCCACGCGCCTGCGTCGTTGGAGGTGGCGGTGGGATAGTCGCCAAGGAGGATGAACCTAACTACGAAAGTGGCCACCACGACACCGGCCACCAGATATACGGGGTAACGCCATCGTTCAGCCGGTCCCTCGGTCACGCCTTCGCGCCCCTCCGGGCCTCTAGTTCACACGCTGCGGAGGCGTCTGCCAGGGACGTAAGCCGCCTTCGCAGTAGATGCTCCTGCTCCAGGTATTCCGGGGTCGCCCCTCGCATCAACTCGCTCCCTCAATATTCCCCATATTAACGCAACCATCTCCCTTGGCTTGCCTGCCGTCGGTCCTCGATTGAAACCCTTATGACGGCATGAGAGGGGCAGCGCTGGTGTGTCCCACATCCCCCAAGGAGGCTACAAGATTCCGGTCTGCAGGCCCAAGCTGGGGGAGAGCGAATACAGGGTCGTCAACCAGTGCCTGAAGGACGGATGGGTGAGTGGCATCAGTCCCTACGTCGAGAGGTTCGAGGCCGACTTCGCCAAGTTCTGCGGCGCCAAATACGGGGTTGCCTGCAACAGCGGGACCACGGCCCTGCAGCTGGCACTCGCCACCCTGGGCATCGGCGAAGGTGATGAAGTCATCATCCCCACGTTCACCATGATAGCGACCCCCAACGCGGTCACCTATACCGGGGCTAAGCCAGTCCTAGTAGACGCCGAGGACAGGACTTGGAACATAGATGTCGATAAGATTCGCGCCGCGGTCACATCAAAGACCAAGGCGATAATGCCAGTGCACACCTACGGCCACCCGGCCGACATGGGCCCCATCACGGAACTTGCCGAGGAGCGAGGCATCTTCGTGGTCGAGGACGCGGCCGAGTCTCATGGCGCAGAGTACAGGGGGCGGAGGACAGGGGGGTTGTCTGACATAGGTTGCTTCAGCTTCTATGCGAACAAGATCATCACGACAGGGGAGGGGGGGATGCTCGTCACCAACAGCGAGGAGTACGCGGAAAAGGCGAAGTGGCTCCGCGCCCACGCCTTTGGAAGGGAGGGGAAGCACTTCTACCACGAAGCCCTAGGGTTCGGTTACCGCCTTTCAGGGCTCCAGGCGGCGCTGGGCCTGGGACAGATGGAGCACATCGACGAGTTCGTCGCGGTCCGCCGGAGAAACGCATCCCTCTACAACTCCTTCCTGAAGGAGCTTGGAGGGAAGGTGTCGCTCCCCCCCGAGGCCCCTTGGGCTAAGAACATCTACTGGATGTACTCCATCTTGGTCGAGGACTCCTTTGGGATTTCTAGGCAGGGGCTGATGGACAGGCTGGAGAGGGACGGGGTTGAGACAAGGACATTCTTCTACCCGGTGCACGCACAGCCGATCTATGCCAACCTCGGGATCCCCGGCGCTTATCCCGTGGCAGACGCCATCTCTAGGAAGGGGATGAACCTCCCTTCTGGGAACGACCTGACGGAAGACGAGGTCGAGTTCGTATGCGAGCGGATAAAGGCCTGCGCCAAGGGCTCGCAATGAGCAGAGCACATCCGCCTTCGCCACGGGTGGGAGCCCGGGGGCCGGCCTAGGGCTTGGTTTCCAAGGGGAAGGTAGCGCTCGTCACGGGGGTGACGGGCCAGGACGGTTCGTACCTCGCCGAGTTCCTACTGTCAAAAGGATATCGCGTCTGGGGGCTCCTGAGGAGGTCCAGTTCATTTAACACCGCGAGGATAGACGGGCTCATAGCCGATTCGACGGCAAAGTTCGACATGTGGAGGGCCGATCTCACCGATCAGTCTTCACTCATCCAGATTCTTCACGAGACGAAGCCTGACGAGATCTACAACCTCGGTGCCCAGACGCACGTCAAGGTCAGTTTCGAAATCCCTACCTACACCTTCGACACCGACGCGACTGGTACCCTCAGGCTCCTGGAGGCGGTCAGGGCGCTGGGCCTCGACTCGAAGATATATCAGGCGAGCAGCAGCGAGATGTTCGGCTCATCCCCGCCCCCGCAGAACGAGTCAACTCCCTTCTCGCCCCGCAGCCCCTACGCCGTGGCCAAGGTGGCCGCCTATCAGCTCTGCGTGAACTACAGGGAGGCCTATGGGATGTGGATCGCCAACGGCATCCTCTTCAACCACGAGAGCCCGCGGCGGGGGGAGACGTTCGTGACCAGGAAGATCTCGAGGGCAGTGGCGCGCATCGCCCTTGGCGTCCAGCGGAACATCGTTCTGGGGAACATCGATGCGAGACGTGACTGGGGGTACGCCCCCGAGTATGTTCAGGTAATGTGGAGGATGCTCCAACAGAAGGAACCAGACGACTATCGTCGTC
>JAFLZH010000002.1:167799-169491 GCA_029785615.1 Nitrososphaerota archaeon | reverse complement strand
AGCCAAAGGTTGGCTTCGAGGATCTGGTGAAACTGATGGTAAGGGCCGACCTCAAGGGCACATTTCTGCTTCTCGAAGGTACGAGGAAGCACAAGGAAGAGTGGCGCGAGTTCGTGGGATGAGAAGGCAGGTGCCAGGCCTCAGCCCCGATTCCTTGCCGGGCCGATG
Organism: Nitrososphaerota archaeon; assembly: GCA_029785615.1. Classification (GTDB taxonomy): domain Archaea; phylum Thermoproteota; class Nitrososphaeria; order Nitrososphaerales; family Gagatemarchaeaceae; genus UBA183. Next base: position 169,323 of record JAFLZH010000002.1, on the reverse strand, counting down.
CTCTTCACGTCTGACTCCACCATCAACCGCGCAAGGTCCCTGAATCCCACCATCGGGTGGAACCCGAAAGCCTTCTTCGCCTTCGATGTGTCTCCGACGAGCAGTCCCGTGGACGCCGGCCTTAGCAGGGCCTTGTCAATGAAGAGATGGTCTTCGAACTTGAGCCCGACTGCAGAGAACGCCTCCGTGGCGAACTCGCGCACCGACCCGGTCGTCCCGTTGGCTATCACGAAGTCGTCCGCAACTGGGAGCTGAAGGATGTTCCAAGCCGCCTCCATGTACTCCTTCGCGTACCCCCAGTCAATCTTGATGTCTATGTCTCCCAGGCTTATCTTGCTCTGGAGTCCGGCGGCTATCTTGGCAGCCGCCCTAGTAATCTTCCTCGTCACGTACTCCTCGTTCCTACGGGGGGACTCGTGGTTGTATAGTATCCCATTGGCCGCGAACATCCCGTAAGCCTCCCTGTAGTGTCGCGTGATGAGGAGGGCCATGACCTTGGCGCAAGCGTAGGGGCTCTGCGGGTTGAACGCCGTGGTCTCCTTCTGGGGAACCTCCACAGGTTTGCCGAAGATGTTGGAACTGGACGGCTGGAAGAACCGCGTGTCCTTGTCTGCCTGGCGGAGTGCCTCAAGAACCCTCCCGACCGCCGCCCCGGTTATGTCGTAGGAATAGCTTGGGGTGGCGTAGCTCCAGGACACGTGGTCCTGGTCTGCCTCGTTGTAAAGCTCGTCTGGTGCCACTTCCTTGATCACGGAATAGATTGAGGTGACATCAGCCAGGTCCCCCTTGTGGGTGAAGAACCTCTTGCCCGCGACCTCCTCTGTCAAGAGATGGTCGATATTCTTCGTGTTGCCCGTGGCGGACCGGCGGAGTAACCCGTGCACCTCGTACCCCCTGGACAGTAGTATCTCGGCCAGGTAGGAGCCGTCTTGCCCCCCGACGCCCAGTACCAGGGCCCTCTTCCCGTTGCTTGCAGGAAGCTCCAAATTGAACCGGTCACCGGCCGAAGCGTGTCATCTTAAAGTCGTCGGGGAGATGAGGGGAGATTTTCCACGCTGAGCTCTGGGAGTCCAGACGGACGCCGAGGCCCCTGGGTCTAGCTTGGACGACCACGCTGACCTGTGTGGCTCCCAGCCTTGTGCCCCATCTTGTAGAAGTGCTCGTAGAACCCGAGTGCCCCCTGAATCTCTATCTCAAGTCCGAGCTCTTCCTTCGCCTTCCTCCTCGCGGCCTCAGATACGCTCTCTCCTCGAAGGACTCGGCCTCCTGGGACCCACCACCTTCCTTTGGCAGGGGCCCTCAGCCTCTTCACCAGGATGTACCCGCCGGGGGCCCTGAGTGCGAGGTCGACGCAGAGTATGGGCATGAGCCCAAGGGTCTCGGAGTACTTCTCCGACGACAAGAGCCCTCTCTGCCCGGTCCCTTCAACCGTCCCCTTGCCGTGCCTTTTCGCGCTGCGGTCGCTCAGGGAGGACCCACGACCTTCGTCGTCGGGAAGGGGACGATGAATCTCCCTCCGCGCTC
>JAFLZH010000002.1:165478-167549 GCA_029785615.1 Nitrososphaerota archaeon | reverse complement strand
ACTTCGTCCTTCACAAGCTTCACACACTCGCGCCTGTTGGAATCGATGCGGTCGTGGAAAGCGAGCACGTCCTCTTTCGAGCATCTCTCCGATACTCCTATGCTCCCCTTCTCGAGGTGCCTGGCGAAGACCCTGTAGCTCCCCCCATTGATGTCGTTCTCTTCGACCTTGAATATCTCGAGCCCATTGGACTCGAACAGGTGCCTGAGGGAGCGGTAGGAGTAATATTCGAGGTGTTCGTGGCAGATGTTCCCGAGGTCGTTCTTCTCAAGCATCGACTTCAGACACATGAGCTGTGCCACGAAGACCCCGTCGGGCGCGAGCACTTTCGATACGTCCGCGATGAACTGGTTCGGCTCATCCATGTCATAGAACATCCCGATGGCCGTGACCACCTTCGCCTTCTTCTCCCCCATGATCTCCTCCCAAGCCTTTTCACTCCAGAAATCTCCGATGACTTCTTGCGTCACTTTCTTCAGGTGTGGGAGGAGGTTGCGCGCAGGCTCGCACCCCACTCGCACTAGTTTCTCGGGATAGTTCTTCAGGAGGGACCCGTCGTTGGCTCCGATGTCCAGGACCGCGTCTCCCTCGCGGAGGTCCACCACGCCTTGCACCACGGTGGCTATCTGCCTGAGGTCCGCGGCGATTACCGGGTTGAGCCCAGACCTGTACCAGTAGTGCCGAGAGTAGAGGAGTTCCTGGGGGGCGGTATGCCTCAGCTGGACAAGGGTGCAATTTTCGCAGAAGACAAGCTCCAGGGGACACTTGGGGAGAGACTCGTCCCTCCGGGGAACGAAGTTAGAGACGTAGATGTTCCCCAAGGAGAAGAGCGAGGTCAGGTCAGAGGAGCCGCAGACGCGACACCTGGCTATCGCGAACGGCCGCCTGGCGGGTTTCACCGCTCTGGAGCCCTGCAGTGAGGATAAAAAGACCCGGGCCCTCTGGTCTGTCAGCCCAGTCTCGAGGACCTTCGGTAGGCATTCGACGCACCTGGCCGTGATAACTTTCGCGCATCAGGGCAGATTCAAACATGGTGAGCAGCGCACGCCACCACGCGAGCTGCGGAACCCCTCCGGGAGCCACCTCTTCGAGCGTCGAAAGCGCCAGCACGCCGAAGGTAACGGAGATGGTGACCACCGTGAGCCAGAAGCCGATCGGCACCTCCGCGGAGTAGAGTGCGACCAGCGAGCCCGCACGTGCGATTCGGACAGGATGGACGGGCGTCGCATCTCAAACTATCTTGAATATCTTGACGTAATCGTTGCTGTAGGCCATAGTGAGATTGGCCGAGGGTTTGAAGTTGAACCAGGGATACGCATTCGTGCCGCTCGGGACAGGGACAGTAACGACATAGGTCACTATGATGTAGTCGGCGCCATGCGACCTAGCATAGGCGATAGCAGGACCCGGCTGGTAGAAGAACAACGGCATCGTAGTCCTCCCAATGGTACCGTTGAGGTATGAGAAGCGCCAGTCAGTCAGGGAGAGGAAGGTCGAGTTCGCTGGCGTGCTCTGCGACATCCAGATCATCGCGTTGTACAACGCATACTCGCCTTGGCTGACCACCCTGGTGTTCGTGGTCGTGTCGCTGACCACCTCTGTGGTCCACGAACCGACTATGATTGGTGTGAGGAGGACGATGAGGATAATTGCTACTTTCCAGCCCTTCGAAATGTTCGTCCGAATCTTCTTGGTCCCGGGGTTTCGCTTCTCCACCGTCAGCGAGCGGATGGAATACCCTGCCATGAATATCAACGGTGTCACTCCCTCGAAGGCGAAACGCCAGGAATTCGAGTTCGCCGGGACAGAGACCAGGATGAGGAACCACGCCAATGGGAAGAGCGCGAGGGCGCTTCCTCCTTTCATTCTCACTACGTAGACCGCAGTGAGCGCCATCAGGATTATGAACTCGATGTCGTCGTTCACCTCTCCTGCCATGTAGCTAAGAACAGGAACGCCGCTAAGCAGAGTACTGAGGGTCGAATGGGAAATGAAATTCCCGCGGCCGTTCTCGACCAATGCTATGATGTAAGGATAGAGCCCCGGCAAGAGCAAGGCCGCAGCCGCCGCC
>JAFLZH010000002.1:155703-165191 GCA_029785615.1 Nitrososphaerota archaeon | reverse complement strand
CAGCGAATAGATTGCCGTAATCAGGAGCGAGGCAGTCTTGTCTGCAAACATCTTCGAAGCGGCTAGGTAGACGATTAACGGAGAAAGCACGGCTATGATGGCCATCGTCACTTCTGAAGTGAGGAGGGCGAACCCGCCGACGCTCAGGAGCGAAAGCGCTATCTGGCCCTGGGCCGCATAGTACAACAGCCCCCCGGGGAGCATGGTGAGGTTGCCTGAGATTAGCGCCTGCGCCTCTTCAGCATGGTTCCTGAAGTCTTGGCTTGGATAGGTGGGAAACACGGGGTACTTCAAGAAGAAGAGATACACAAGGCCCGCCTGTATCAGGATGACGACGAGCAGGACCGCTTCAGCCCTGCTCGGCCGGGACGGCAGAGCCACGGTCTTCCTGGCGGCGACGGAAGTCGCGAGGGCCAGAATGCCCGCAGCGATAAGGAAGTACACCGTTTCCAAGCCGAGCCCAGAGAGCCTGTATCCGGCGATGGTCGCACCGGACATCCTTACGACGAGTACTAACGTGTCCACTGCGAGTCCAAGCCCGAAGGCGTAGCCAAGCTTCTCTCCCAGGCCGTCCCCTTTCTTCCATGCGCCGAGGAGTTCACCGAATCCTACGCCTGGGCTGAAGACTGCAGCCAAGTAGACCAGATATCCCAGGCCGAACCCGTTAGGGTCTGTCGGAAGCATTAGGAACCTGGCGCCAGCCCTGTGACTTTAGTTAACTCTTGCCAGGATATCGAAAGCAAAGCCGAGAGCGTCAGACTCATGCCCGCGCCTTTTCAACCGATGCCGCCGGGCCGCAGACATAGCAGTTCAGCCGAGCAGGTCGCCCTCGCCTGACCACCCCGGGGAGGCGTTTCAGGCCGCAGGTCAGGCGCATGCTTGCGTGGCGCTATGCACGACTTATTACCTCGCGGAAGGACGCAGGCCATTCGCCTTGAAGCGCAGAAAGGACTCGAAGGCATTAGGACGCGCCCTCTTCGCAATCCCCGTCGTCGTGGTAGTGGGGCTGGTGGTTTTTGGGCTTGCAAGTGCGATCTCGACCCAATCTGGGACCCTGACCGTCGAAGCAGTGAGCTCCGGACGCTACTCTCCTTCAGTCCAGCTCAAAGTCCAAGTCACCGTGGGAAATACGACGAGGACCACCCCCTACAACTTCTCGCTCCCACAGGGACAATACAACGTCGTCTTCGGAAACGAAGACTGGTATGATGCTCCACCGGTCCATTCAGTCAGCCTAATTGGCGGGAAGACTGCCTATGTCATTGGGACTTACACGCCTGTGGTCAAGGCGATTCAAGTGACTTCCAGCGGGTTCAACGCTACAACAGTCACCGCAAAGCATGGGGTCACTCCAGTCGTATGGGTCAACGAGGGGAGCGCGGTCGAGGTCCTCGTAGTGACCGGGATAGGCAGAATCCCACTCGAGCCTTCCCAGAACTACACCCAGGTGTTCGCGTCTCGAGGCACGGTGGAGTTCTCCATCCTAAACACGAGTTTCAGCGGCACCATAAGCTGCGTTTAACGGCTTTCCGCCCAGTCAGGGTCGAATCGAAAGTGCGACATGCATGGAACACATCGGAAGGGGCTCCCACAGCCGCATGGGCCTAGGGACTGGCGCCGAACCCCAGCAGAGCTTGGGCACGGGGCGGAAACGCTCGTTCTAAGCCGCTTTGGGTGTCGGAGCTGTCGAACATCCCACAAAAATGGATAATTCGTCCATGCAGTTTAAATATGCTCGCGGGGTCGCACCAAGTGAAAATATTGAATACACCTACGAATGTGTATTTGAGAAAATTTAGCTCAGGACTTCTCATGGCACTGCTCGCGGTCTCAGGGATGCTATTCCTTGTGCCGCTCGCAGCGCCGACAATCGCTTCAGGAACAGCTAGTCCGACCATCTCACTTGCCCCCAACGTGTTCTTCGGGACCGCGACGAGCGGGCTCACCGTATCGATCGCTAACCCGAGCAGCAACAGCTACGCCATAACAGGCTTCACCATCTTCCCGACGAGCAGCTCTTGGGTGATGTCAGGTTCGTCACCCTCGGCGAGCACATTCACTTGCTCCGTCCTTACCGGCGGATCACTGCAGTGCGTCAACGGCGACCTAGCCCCCGGCGGCAGCGTAGCCGTCACGGGCGTCAGCCTTCAGGCGCCAGCAGTGAGCTCGTATCCGGCAAAGGCCGCACTGGGCAGCACAGTCCAGTTCGCCTCGTCTTCGGCTTTCAGCACCGGCCCCAGTACGGCCGTCTATGAAATCGAGACGGGCACCACCGTGTCCTTCACCCCATCCAGCGTGACCAACTTCGTGGCGGGTTCAGCCCCGCTGTCGCTAAGCGTCGCGCTGAGCAACGCAGATGACGCTGGTATCCCAGTGTCGCTTGCGTCGACATCAGGGACGTTCTCCGCATCATCGGGTATGACAGGGAGCGGCGGATCGTTCACAGTGAGCTTCACCCCCAGCAACACGGCTGGGACAGCGACGCTCACTGCGACGATAGGGACTTCGGCAACAACTGGTACAGGCTCTGTGACCACAATCGCAGCAGCCCCGTCCCAGGTGACCATCACACTCCCAGGTAGCACCTTCGCCACAACTGCGCCTACCGACTACATCACCTCGTCTGGGACCGACTCCGCGGGCGTCACGCTCGCGAGCGTCAGCACAGGTATCAGCATCTCTCTGGCTGACAGGTTCGGTAACCCCGTTGCCTTCAAAACCGGAGACTCGCTCAACATCATCACCAGCAACGGCCTGTTCAACCCCAACTCCGGGACCACGATGACGACCTCCATAACGGAGTCGCCTACCTCTGGATCGAGCAGCTACTCCGTGACGAACGGCTACTTCCAGTCGGAGCTCTATGGCACGATCTCCACGATCAGCGCAGCGCTGACCCGTGGCTCGTCAACCTACTCCGGCCAGAGCGGCCAGCTGATCACCTCCACACTTGACACGACCACGCCCTCACCCACCCCATCCATCGAAGGGTCCACCTCTGTAGCAGCGGGATCGACCGTCTACCTACACGTGACCCTCTCACCAGCTCAAAAGGGCGTCCCAGTTGAGGTCTACCTCGATGCGGCGGCAAGCACTCTCAAGAATGCCAACGGGCACTTCTCGAACGGTGCGACCAGCATCGTCGTCAACACAGGCACCAACGGGACCGCCGTGGCGTCATTCGTCATGGACACGGGGGCCGGTGCGACGTTGATGTTCGGCGACAACGTCACTGCGCCAATCAACGGGAACGCTGCCAACACCCTCGGGGCCTCGGCCGAATACGCAATCTCTACCGTAGCCGGTGCGCCAGCGAAGATGATCGTCACAACCTACTTCGACTCAGCACTGACCGAGTCAACGACCCATGCGGTAAACACCGCAGGGACCACGCTCTACGTCGACATAGCACTAGCGGACAAGTATGGTAACCCGACCACGGACACTCTGGGGTACCAAATCCAGATAGCCCTGTCGGGACCCGGTTCGTTCAGCGCCACCAATGTCTACATATCACAAGGAGCAACTGACACCAAGGGTAGCTTTGGTCCAATCCTATGGACCACTCCAACGGCCCTCGGGTCGGCGGTCCTCACCGCATCGAGCAGCCTAGGAACGGCGACTCACACCGTCACGATAGTGACGCCGACGCCTCTGCTCTACATCAACACGGTCAACACATCGCCACTGGTAAGCGGCAAGACGTTCTACGTCACCAGCGACTTCGTGAGCATTAACGGCAACGCTAGTGCTTCGATGGGCTACCCGCCTACCACAACCATCACCAGCGTCTGTTACACCCTGGGGACAGGGTCGAACGGATGCGCCAGCATCACCCCAGCGAACTCAGTCACCTTCAGCATCCCAGTGTCGCTCACGAGCGGACTGAACACGGTCTCGTTCAACGCGACAGACAGCAGTGCGAACACAGTAAAGAGCACCTCCTACACCATCCTCGTTGACAGTGCAAAGCCAGACGTCAACTTCGTGACTGCGAACAACGCGAACATCTCATCGCCTGCTACCGTGTCGGCGCACGTAGTCGACTCGGAAGGCGATCTGAATGCGAGCAGCGTGACAGCGGTCGCAACCAACCTCCAGACCTCAGCCACTAAGACACTCACCGCCTCAGTGACAGGGACCAACAACCTAGGCCACAGCGTGACCTACGCCGTCACCGTCTCCGGTCTCACGACCGGGAACTGGAGCGTCGCACTCACCGCTACTGACCTGGCGGGCAACAGCAACTCGAGCACCATCACGGTGCACGTGACCGTGCCGTTCGCCCAGTCCTTCGTGGTCTCAGGCACCCCACACTCAGCGACGATAGGCTCGTTCACAGGGATCAACGCGTCATACACCAACCTGAATCCGACGTCTCAGAGCGTCGTGGTCTTCGCTGTCTTCAAGAACAGCGCCGGCCAGACCATGGGCATCGGGACAGGAAGCCTCACAGTGGGCGCTGGTGCGACGCAGTCGGTGTTCATCGCGGAGCCAGTAGGCCTCGCGAGCGGCACCTATTCCGTGAGCATCTTCGTCTTCACCACGGGTAACCTACCCGTATCAGTATCCACATCAATCTCCGTCACCGTCTAATCGGGTGGCCATCATGAAGACACTCCCAGCAATCGCCGCAGTCTCGATCGCACTGGTCCTAGCGCTGTCGCCAATGATCGCCACCGCAGCTGGTAGCATAACGTTCACCAGCCCAGCGGCCGGCGCTTCATACAGCGGCTCGCAGACCTATACGATCTCCGGCACCATAAGCCCCGCACCGACTCAGCCAGACCAGGTGGGTCTTACAGTCAAGAACCCATCGGGCCAGACGGTCGACATAGCGAGCGTGTCCGTTTCAAGCGGCTCGTTCAGCTACTCGACGGCCGTCGGCGGAACGTCTGCATGGGTCACCGGGACTTATACAATCACGGCCCTCGATTCATACGGCGCAACGGGTACAACGACCTTCTCCTACACCGCACCTACCACAGCGTCATTCAACGAGACCAAGGCGCTTCTGCAGATCAACGCCACCCTGAACCAGGTGCTGGCGAATCAGCAGACGATCATGCACGACCTTAGCACCATCAGCACTGCGTTGGGCACAGTCAGCACCAACGTGGGCACCATACTCAGCGGGATCAACTCTCTCACCTCAACGGTGGGGAGCATCCAGACCACAGTCAACAGCATCCAGTCTTCGTTGCCCTCGGGCAGCGCCATCTCGGCTACCCAGACCTACGTCTTGGTAGTCGCCGTACTCGCAGCGATAACCCTAGTCCTAGAGCTAGCAATTTTAGTCAGGAAGATCTCGTAAGAGACCTATCCTGACCCTTTCTTTATTTTGGTAACCCTAGCGTAAGCTGAGCAACGGCTTCTGCGGGCACCTGACCTTCGAGCCGACGTCAAAGCCAAATCTATAGGTGTCGCCTCAGACTCTAGAGTTTTGGGCTCCGACTCAAGCTTGTATGATTATATACTCAGGCGGCAACTGAAACCCCAGTTTGAGGACGTATCTGCGGGCAGGCCTGCTGGCAGTCTTGGCCCTGATGCTGCTCCCAACAGTTCCCCTTGGAAGCGCAGCCGCGCCAGCCTACCTGACAAACTCTGTCTCGCAGTCCGGCATGAAGCTGGTGACGATCAACAACTACCAAGGGGTCATCGTGAACTACACCAGCGCCTATTCGGGCTCGTTCAACGCTTTCGTGTACCTCGTCTTGGCTAACCACTCCGGGCAGGTGGTCTATTGGAACGTCGCCTCCTGCTCCTTCACGGGGAGCCAGAACGTCCAGTGCTTCGTCGCCATCTCGCCCGCGGTGCCTTCCGGCGCCTACGCCGCGAAGGTCTTCGCGACCACGGACACCCACGTCCCCCTCTCGGAGGTCTCGTCGCTCACGGTCGCCCTCTAGCTCTCAGTCCATTCTCCGCATACGCCGGCGGTGCGCGCTGACTGCGTATCCTGAGGGTTTGAATGCTAGGCGTCAGATGGCGACCGCAAACACGCGAGTTGGAACGAGGGATCGCGGCTGTCCACTGAGCCTCGACTCAGGTGCCATTCGACCCCGGAGGTCCACCTGGCGCCTCAGGAGAGAGGTTGGGTCGCCTCCGCGATCGACTGCGAGAGCGCAACAGGCTTCTATTCGGAAGGCCGAAAGGCCAAACCTGGCCTGAGGATAAACATCCAGATGATGAACCGAGACTTTGTCAAGCGGCTCAGGGAAGTGACGGGGATGGGACATTTCGGGCCCACATAGTTCGAGACACGAGAGAGAAACAGAGCAGTAAAATACGAATGGTCTGTGAAGCACAGACAGGCCCTAGCAATTATAAAGGCAGTCCACGACCTCTTGACAGTGAGGAAAGATGCGGCCGATCAAATCCTCAGGTTCTATGGGGAGATAAGATGAGGGCCGTCATATTGAGCGGCGGCTTTGGGTTACGCCTTCGACCCCTGACCGACGACAAGCCGAAGGCCTTGATTCCTGTCAACGGCAGGCCCATCTCGGAGTACCAGATCGACTGGCTCGTCAAGGAAGGGGGCATCGACGCGGTCACATTCGCGTGCGGCTACAAGTGGGAGAGGCTGCAAGAGCACTTCGGAGAGCGCTTCAACGGCGTCGCCATTGACTACTCGGTGGAAGAGGAGCCCCTGGGGACAGGCGGGGGGATCAAGAAGGCCCTCGCGAAACACCCGAACGAGGAGACGTTCGTGGTCATCAACGGAGACATCATGACCGACCTCCCTCTCGCGAGGATGCTCGACGACTTCAGAGGCTCCGGGGGGGTCTCTGCTTCTATGCTTGTCGTCCCGTACCGATCCAGGTTTGGTGTCGTGAAGATCGACAAGCTCAAGATGATCCGGGGCTTCGACGAGAAGCCGGCGTTCCCCGACGTCTGGATCAACGGCGGGGTCTATGTCCTCAACGGGCCGAAGATGGCGAAGGTCCTCCCCGACAAGGGGGACATAGAGCGGGAGACATTCCCTGGTCTCGTCACCCGCGGGGCGCTGCTCTCCTATCCTTACTATGGAGAATGGAGCTTCATAGACTCGATAAAGGACTTGGTCGAGTTGGAGTCAGCACTGAAAGCCGGCTCCTGAGGAAAGAATTTAGGGCCGGGAGAGGCCGGCTGCGCCATGGCTGACTTCGTGAGGGCGGTCGAGGCCTCGAAAGTCCCCGCTGACTCGATGCTGACTGTCGAGGTCGGAGGCGAGTCCGTGCTACTGGCTAACGTAGACGGCAGGTACTATGGGATAGGGGCGTACTGCACCCACGAAGAGTGGGACCTCTCGGAGGGGACCATGGTCGACACAGAGGTGACGTGCGCCGGCCACGGGACGGTGTGGGACCTGAAGACGGGGAAGGGGGTGTTCGACGAGCCGCTCCCGGACGAGCCCGTCTACGAAGTGAAGGAGGAAGGCGGGTTCCTCTACATAAGACGGCGCTGAAGCGCAGCCATCATGGTCCAGCAACGACTCCTCGGCGACTCCCACCTGCCCCCAGACGCACGGATTTCGCTGACCCGCCTCCCCATTCGGCCACGCGCGAGGCATCTTTCGAGGAGCGAACTGCCGCACACGACTTAAAGCAGAGCGGAGGCACGGCCTACCGGTTGCCCTCGTCGGACGCCGAAATCAGCGAGGATGTGCTGGAAGAAGGTGCCTACCATCTCAAGGGCCTCGGCCTGACAGAGGGGCAGATAGCGGCCCACTTCGAAGTGACCCCAGACAAGGTCTCCCGCCTCATCGGCGCATACGGGGCCAAGCTGAAGTCGGGGAACGTATCACCCAGCGAGTTCGACAGGATCTTCTGGGAGGACGTGAAGAAGGAAGCAGAAGGGGACGTGAAGGTGACCTTCCTCTCAGACAAGGGGTTCCACCACTCGTGGAAATCCGAGCTTAGGAGGCTGGACGGACCCACATTGATGGCCATCTACGAGGCGAGCAAGGACTTCCTCGGGGCCGACCCTAACCAAAAGTTCCTAGACTTCCCTCAGCCCAAGGGGTATGACCCCTTGGCCATGGACAGAGAGATGAGGAAGGCGGTCGAGGTCTTGGGCGAGCTACTGGAAGAGAAGTGGAAGGAGCAGGAGACAGGCAAGAAGAAACCGACCAAGCTTTAACTAGTGGCACGGACAAGTATTTTTTGAAAAAAGGTTGCCGTTGGACTCGGTCGACGGGGAGAAGCTGGCCTCTGTCCTCCGAAAGTTCCAGGGCCGTCGGGTCCTAGTGATCGGCGACCTGCTAGTAAGCCGTTTCGTAGAGATAGCAGCCCGCAAGCTCGCCAGAGAGGCCCCGGTGCCAGCGGGGGACTTTGTGGGCCAGACCCTCCTCCCAGGCGGTGCGGCAAACCTCTCCAGAGAGCTAGTGTCGCTGGGGGCGTCCGTCAGCCTGGTAGGCCTTGTCGGGTCAGACGAGTATGGAAACTGGCTCAAAGCAGAGTTCACGAAGTACGGGCTCGCCTTCGGCGGGGTCGTCACGGACGCCACCAGGCCGACGTCGCTCAGGACATGGTACCTGGTCAACAACTTCCACGCCCTCAGGGTCGACAAGGAGGACAGGAAGGACGCCCCGGCTGCCCTGTCCAAGAAGCTGCTCGCCGAGGCCGAGCCCCAGATGAAGGACGTAGACTGTGTGATAATCTCTGACTACGACCGGGGGGCCGTGACCAGCTTCCTGATCGGGGGGGTAGTTGCGGCTGCCCACTCCCTAGGGAAGATAGTCGTGGGCCAGCCCAAGATGAGGCACTATCTCGACTTCTCCGGCGTCACCTACGTGAAGTCCAACCTCGAGGAGGCGGAGCACGCCACAGGGATGGCCATGGTCAACGAGACGAGCCTCAGGAACATGGGGGTAAACCTCCTCAGCCGCCTGGAGTCGAAGGCAATACTCGTCACCCGCGGGGAACAGGGGGTGACCCTCTTCGACAAGGAGAACGTCACCCTGTTCCCGCCCATCGAGGGGAAGAAGAACCTGTTCAGCAAGGTCGGCGTCAGGGACGCCATGACGGGGGTGTTCAGCCTGGCGGTGGCGGCGGGGGGGAACTCCTACCAGGCCGCCGTCCTGAGCAACATTGCAGGGCAGGCCAAGAGCGAGCTCCCCAGGATAGCTTCCCTCTCGCTGCACAACCTCGAGGAGAAGGCCATGGACGCCGGGGACTTCGTCAGCAGGATAGTGCAGGTGCCGGTGAGGAGATAGTGGAGACCGCCCAGGAGGTCATCAGGCTCAAGGAGACGGCCAGGAACACCCGCAGGCTGATACTCGAGGCATTGGCCGAGGCCGGGTCCGGCCATCCGGGAGGCTCGCTCTCCGCGGTCGAGCTCCTGGTCACCCTCTACTTCCGGGTGATGCACCACGACCCAAAGAACCCGAAGTGGCCCGACAGGGACCGGTTCTTCCTGAGCAAGGGGCACGCGGCACCCCTGCTTTACTCGGTCCTCGCCCAGGCCGGATACTTCCCGGTCGAGGAGCTGATGACCCTCAGGAAGATGGG
>JAFLZH010000002.1:0-155213 GCA_029785615.1 Nitrososphaerota archaeon | reverse complement strand
AAGCTCCGTGACGTCCTGAGCGAGCTAGGGTGATGGGATGAACGGGATCAGGATAGCCCCGTCGGTACTCGCCTGGAACCTTGGGAACCTCGAGAGGGCGGTGGAGATATCTGTCGAGGGGAAGGCCGACCAGATTCACCTCGACGTCATAGACGGGAACTTCGCCCCCAACATCACCTTCGGGCCAGGGACCGTGAAGGCGCTCAGGCACCTTACCGACCTGAAGTTCGACACCCATCTCATGATCGCCAGGCCTGACGCATACGTCGACAAGTTCCTCGACGCCGGGTCTGACCTCCTCACGTTCCACGCCGAGGTCCTCGACGGCGGGATGTTCGACGAACTCCACAAGACGGTCAGGGCGAGGGGGAAGGAAGTGGGCGTCGCCATCAAGCCCCAGACGGACCTGCCACAGTGGGCCGCGGACCGCCTGGACAAGATATCAACGCTGGTGGTAATGACTGTCAACCCCGGGTTCAGCGGCCAGAGGATGGACATGTCCGTGATGCCCAAGCTCCAGCGCCTGAGCACCCTTGTGAGGGAGCGGGGGCTGGGGACGGACATCGAGGTCGACGGAGGCGTCGAGCCGGAGAACGCGGGCGAGGTCGTGAAGAGGGGAGGGAACGTCCTAGTGGCTGGCGCAGGGGTATACGCCAAGAAAGACCCTGTCAGAGCTATATCGGTGCTGAAGGCAGAGGCCGAGAGGGCGCGGAGGCCGACGTAATGCTTTCGAAGACCGCGGCCATGAGAGACGCCTACGGCGAGGCCCTCTTGGACCTTGGGGCCACCAACCCCGATGTGGTCGTCGTGGGGGCGGACACCACGGGGTCGCTGAAATCCGGGGTCTTCGCGAGCAAGTTCCCCGAGCGGTTCTTCAACGTGGGGATCGCGGAACAGAACCTCGTCTCCATCGCCGCGGGGATGGCCCTGGCCGGAAAGGTCGCCTTCGCCGGGACGTACGCCATCTTCGTCCCGGGCAAGTCGGTGGACCAGATACGCAACAACATCGCGTATCCGAACCTCAACGTAAAGATCGTCTGCTCGCACGGAGGGATCTCCGTGGGGCCCGACGGGGCGTCCCACCAGCAGGTCGAGGACATAGCGATAATGAGGGCGGTGCCAAAGATGAAGGTCATCGTGCCCGCGGACGCCGTCTCCACCAGGGCCTCCGTCAAGGCGATAGCGGCCATCCCGGGGCCCTTCTACGTCCGGCTGACGAGGTCGTCCACCCCGGTCGTCTACGACGCCGGCTTCCAGTACGAGCTCGGCAGGGCAAATGTCCTGAGGGAGGGAGGGGACCTGGCCATAGTCGCCTGCGGGATAATGGTCCCCGAGGCGCTCAAGGCTGCCGAGTCCCTCAAGGCGAAGGGGGTAGCAGCGTCGGTGGTGGACCTGCACACCATCAAGCCCATAGACTCCGAGGTCCTGGTCAAGCTCGCCCGGCGCTGCGGGCGGGTGGTGACGGCCGAGGAACACAACATCATGGGCGGGATGGGCTCTGCGGTGGCAGAGGTCCTCGGCGAGCAGTATCCGGTCCCCATGCGCCGCGTCGGCGTGATGGACACCTTCGGGGAGAGCGGCGAAGCAGGGGAGCTGCTCCGCAAGTACGGGCTGACGGCGGCGAACATCGAGCAGGCCGCCCTCGGGCTGAAGGGGCAGTAGGCTTAATTATCAAAACCCGAAAACTCCGACACGATGAAGCTCTTCCTCGACACGGCTAACCTGGCGCAGATAAGGAGGCTCAACCAGATGGGGGTGGTCGACGGGATCACCACGAACCCCACCCTGGTGGCCAAGGAGCCGGGGGAGTTCGAGGAGATCATAGCGGCGATCTGCAAGGAGGTCAAGGGAGACGTGAGCGCCGAGGTGGTGGCCACGGACTTCGACGGGATGGTCGCCGAGGCCAAGAGGATCTCGACCATAGCCCCCAACGTGGTGGTGAAGATACCGATAATCCCGGAGGGCCTCAGGGCCACGAAGGCCATAAGCGGCATGGGGATGAGAGTCAACATGACGCTCGTCTTCTCGGCGAACCAGGGTCTCCTGGCCGCCAAGGCGGGGGCATCTTTCATCAGCCCGTTCATAGGCAGGCTGGACGACATAGGGCAGCGAGGGATGGAGCTGGTGGAGGACCTTGTAAAGATCCGGGACAACTACGGGATGAAGGCCGAGGTCCTCGTGGGGAGCATAAGGCACCCGCAGCACGTCCTCGAAGCGGCGAAGGTGGGGGCGGACATCGCCACGATGCCCCCCGAGGTCATGGAGAAGATGATGCAGCACCCCCTCACTGACTCGGGGCTGAAGCGCTTTCTCGACGACTGGGACAGGGCCAAGAAATCGAAGCAGTCGGTCGCCGCCTAGAAGTCATCACAGCAGACGGGCCGGGACCGGCAGGCTCAGGGACGGCGGGTCGGGGGTGCGCCTGAAGGCAACATTTTTACGCAATGGCCTTCGGCTCGCTCCGATGAAGACATACACACTTCCACCACTGCCTTACACATACGAGGCGCTCGAGCCGCACATCTCGAAGCAGATCATGACTCTGCACCACGACAAGCACCACCAGGGCTACGTCAGCGGGGCCAACGCCGCGATGGAGAAGCTGGAGAAGGCCAGGAAGGGCGAGATCCAGATTGACATCAAAGGGGTGCTCCGAGACTTCGGATTCAACGCGGACGGCCACATACTCCACTCCCTCTTCTGGCCGAACATGGCCCCTGCCGGCAAGGGCGGTGGCGCCCCCGGTGGGAAGCTCGCGGACCAGATCAACAAGGACTTCGGCGGGTTCGACAAGTTCAAGGCTCAGTTCTCGGACGCATCCAAGACCGTAGAGGGAAGCGGCTGGGCGATGTTGATCTACGAGCCGGTCAGCGAACAGCTCATCATATCTCAGGTAGAGAAACACAATCTGAACCACATCGCACAAGCGCACGTCATCGTGTGCTCAGACCTCTGGGAGCACTCGTTTTATGCCCAGTACCTCAACGACAAAGCGAGATACGTCGAGGCTTGGTGGAACGTAATCAACTGGTCGGAAGCAGACGCAAGATTTGGGAAAGTCTCAAAGTGAGTACTTTCCCTACAGCCTTTTTGTGAACCGCGCACGCGCAAAGCATCCTCTCCAACAACAGGGCCGGCGGCGTCCGCAGCCGCCAGGAGCCTGACATGACGAGGGCAGGGCGCCTTGTCCTTACCTTGCCTTGGACAGCCTTGCGGCGAACTTGCCGCTCTGCTCGACGAACTCCTTCAGGTCCTGTGGCGTGTGGCACGTCGAGATCCCTCCGGGGTGCCCCGGGAGGACGAAGATGCCCTTGGTCATCAGCTCGAGGCAATAGTCCAGCCTCGCCTTCTTGTCCCCTTCTGCAGACTCCTCGGCGTTCTTGGGCGCCACGCCGAAGTGGGTGAGGAAGAGCGAGCCCAGGCCTGTGGTGTGCGCGTCGACGCCCTCGGCTGCGAAGACCTTGTCCACCGCCTTCCTCATGCCTCTCCCTGCCTTGTCGAGCATTGGATAGACGCTCCCCGCGTGCCTTCTCAGATGCCTCACCGTCGCGAGCCCCGCGGCCATGCTCAGGGGGTTCTCCGAGAACGTCCCTCCGCCGATCGACACGAAGTTCTCCTTCCTCGTCGGGTCCGCGAGGGAGATGATCTCCTTCCGACCAGCCACCAGGCCGAGCGGGAGCCCCCCGCCTGCGATCTTCCCGAAGGAGGCTAGGTCGGGTGTCACCCCGTAGTATCCCTGCGCCCCGCCCAACGAGACGCGGAAGCCTGTTATGATCTCGTCGAACGCGAGGAGCACTCCGTGCCTGTCCGCCAGCTCTCTCAGACCCTTCAGGTAGTCTGGGTCCGCCGGGACGCACCCCCCTGCCCCAAGCACCGGCTCGAGGAAGATCAGAGCCGCGTCCCCTTCGGCCTCCTTGATCGTATGCTCGGCCGCCCCCAGGTCGTTGAACCTCACGTTCTTGACGAATGCCTGCTCCTCTCCAAGGATGCCCGCGCTCTCCGACTTGTCGAAGGGCCTGTGGACCCCCTTGTTCAGCTCCGTGTTGTAACCATGCCATCCTCCGGCCATCTTGATGACTGTCCTTTTGCCGGTGTACCCCCTGGCGAGCCTCACGAGGTACATGGTAGCCTCAGCGCCAGTGTTGCAGAAGCGCATCATCTCCGCACAGGGCACCGTCTTCTGTATCTCCTCAGCGAGCTCGACGGAGAGGCCGCTCCCCATCCCATAGTGGGTCCCGCGGCCGATCTGCCCGCGGAGCGCGTCCACAACCGGCCTCGGCGAGTGGCCGAGAATCAGGGCCATGTGCCCCATCCAGTAGTCAGTGTACCTGTTCCCATCCGCGTCCCAGACGTGCTGGGCCCCGGCCCTGCTCACGAAAAGGGGGTAGGGCTGGTAGAACCGGGCGTTGTGGTTGACCCCCCCTGCGAACACCTTCTTCGCCCGCTCGAAGAGCTTGCCCGAGCGCCGCGTGGCCTCGGGATAGGAGCCAGGCATGGGTGTCCCCGGCCTCCGGGCATGTATTTCAACTGCATCCCATCCGCAAGGATATATCAGCGCGGGAGCACCGAACCGCCACACCGGGATGGAGTTCACCGTGCCGATCAGCTCGCCGTTCAGCCTGGAGCACACACTCGTCAGCGGGCAGGCGTTCAGGTGGAGCAGGAGGGGAGACTGGTGGTACGGGGTCGTCGGAGGCGGAGTGCTCAAGGTGCGGCAGGAGGGTGACGTCCTGAAGTGCGTGTCCAGTACAGGCGCGCTCGGCGCTTCATGGGTGTCGGACTACTTCAGGCTGGACGAGGATCTAGAGCATGTGCTCGCTTCTATCTCCAGGGACGACCCCATCACCCGAGCCGTGGAGCGGTTCTATGGACTCAGGCTGATCAGGCAGGACAGATGGGAGTGCCTGGCGTCCTTCGTCCTGGCGACCAACGCCAACATCCCTCGCATAGAGAAGATGGTGGAGGCCGTCTGCGCGAAGTACGGCGAGGCCTTCGAGTTCGAGGGGGATGTCTACCACCGCTTCCCTAGCCCCCAAGCGCTGGGCGGTTCGACCGTCTCTGACCTCCGGGGTTGCGGCCTGGGGTACAGGGCGCCATTCCTCAAAAAAGTCGCGGCTTCGGTCGCGAGGGGGGACGTCGACTTCAGCGCTGTCGCTTCGCTCCCCTACGAGGAGTCGCGGAGGCTGCTCCTCAGGG
This sequence comes from Nitrososphaerota archaeon, assembly GCA_029785615.1. Taxonomy (GTDB): domain Archaea; phylum Thermoproteota; class Nitrososphaeria; order Nitrososphaerales; family Gagatemarchaeaceae; genus UBA183. The sequence continues at coordinate 150,017 of JAFLZH010000002.1, read as the reverse complement.
AGCTGTTCGGGGAGAAGGTGCTCCTGGGGGTCGGGCCCAAGGTGGCAGACTGCGTCCTCCTGTACTCGTGCGGGAAGGACGAGGCCTTCCCCATAGACGTGTGGATAGCGAGGGCGGTGGCTCGGTCGTACCCCCGGCTGATGGACTCGTCTCTCAGGGCGCGACTGAAGCGCGAGGGTAAGGTCAGGATGGCCGCCGGGGACTACGTGAGGCTTTCTGCCTCCGTCAGAGGCTACTTCGGCGGGTACGCAGGCTACGCCCAGCAGTACCTGTACATGGCGATACGCTCGGAGGAGTGAGCTACGCCCCGGACTTCTTGGCCCGGGGCTTCTTCTCAAGCTTCTGCTTGGCCCCCTTCTCGACCTTCTTGGCCGCCCTCTTCACAACCTTCTCGGCCTTCTCAGCCTCCACGACCACTTCCTCTCCGACTCTCTCCAGGACTCTGCCTGCCTTCTCAGGCTCGGTCTCCGCCTTGGCCGCGGCAGCAGGCCGGGCGGCCCACCCCTTGAGGGCGCTCACGTTCGATTCGATGACACTCCTTCTCCTGTAGTCGACCCTCGCCCCCCACTCCGCAGCCCCCGCCGGGGTGAGCCCTGCGCCGGACAGCTCGCCGATTGAGAAGCCTCTCCCCTCCCTCGCAATCATCTCCGTCCCGTGCCTGGACAAGACCGAGGCGGCGGGGACCTTCCCTGTCGGACCCAGAGCCTTCGCCTTCGGCCTCTTCGGCGTTTCGTGCGCCGCCTTTTCCACCCTCTTCACTTCCTTCTTGACCGTCTTCTCCATCTCTTCGACCACCTTGGCCCCTCTCTTCTTGGCCTTCGTGCTCTTCTGGGACGCTGAACTCAACGCTCTTTCAGCCCGCACAAGCGGGGGATAAAACGGTTCCTTGAGCACCGGGCCTGGCGCCACACCGCGGATGGAGGTGACGGGGAGCGCACGCGCAGCAGTAGTGTGTCCCGCGGGCAGGATTGTCAGGTGCCAAGGCACCTTTTGAGCCTGCGACACTCCGGTCACTGTGGCCTGTGTAGGCTGGACGGGTCAGCCGATGGCCGACCTCTACAGCCGGAAGCTATTGGCCCCTCTAGGGGACTACCAGGCTGAGCTACCGCGGGACGGTCGCCCAGAATGCAGAGATTTCTTAAGCGTTTCAACGGTCTGGCACGCGTAGCCGCCCAGAGCCGCACGAGCAAGACCAAAATACACAACGCATACGCCCAAGCACAACCGGAGTCGATTGTTTGAGCTTCTCTGACTATCTCGCCCTCACGAAGCCGAAGATCACGCCGCTGCTTCTCATGGCTGCTCTGGGTTCAGCCGTCGTCGCAGCGAGGGGGCTCCCTCCGCTCCTGACCCTGGCCGGGGTGCTTGTGGGGGGGGCGCTGGCATCCAGCGGAGCCCTGGCGTTGAACAGCTATCTCGAGATGGGAATGGACGCGAAGATGAAGAGGACGATGGGGAGGCCGCTCCCGGCCGGGAGGATAGTGCAGCCGTCGCATGCCCTCATGCTGGGACTCGGGCTGCTCGCCGCCGGGATCGTGGTCGCGGCCCTCACGCTGGACTTCTTCGCGACCTTCTTCATCGCCCTCGGCGCCTTCGTCTATGTCCCTGTCTACACCCTCTTCCTCAAGCCCAGGACGAGCTGGAACATCGTGCTGGGCGGGTTTGCAGGCAGCTGCGCGGCCCTGGCGGGGTGGTACGCCGTCACCTACAGCAGCGCGGAAGTTGGCTGGCTGCTCGGCGCCCTCGTCTTCGTGTGGACCCCGAGCCACTTCTGGTCCCTCGCAGTCATCACCGAGGAGGATTACTCTGCTGTCAACGTGCCGATGCTCCCGTCGGTGGTCGGCCCCGTGGCTGCTTCGAGATATATCGTCTTCAACACCCTCCTCCTCATACCCGTGAGCCTCGCATACGTGTTCTACTTCCGCGGCCCTGGGTTCTTCGTATACCTCGCTGCTGCTCTCGTCTTCGACCTGCTGCTCTTGGGGACCAACATCAAGCTCTTCAGGGACCCGACCAAGGACAACGCATGGCTAGCGTTCAAGTTCTCAAGCCCGTACCTTGCGATCATTTTCCTGGTCGCGATGGTGGCCGCAGTCCTGCGCTGACCTTTCCCAGGCCGAACGGCTTAATCGTCGCTCAGGCGGAGGCCGAACCTGCCCATGGCCCCCGCATACGTGGTCCACTACTCTGAGGTCGCTTTGAAGGGGAAGAACAGGCCCGAGTTTGTCCGCGTGCTCCGCAGGAACATAGCCCGGTCGCTGAGCGGGCTCGCCCCCGAGGTCGAGCTCAGAGAGGGGAGGTTCGTGGTCAACGCGGCTGGGACCACCCAGGAAGTCACGGCACGGCTGAGGAGGACCTTCGGCATAGCCTGGTTCTCGGAGGTCACGCCGGTGGGGCTCGACTTTGGCACGATCCGGCGGGCGGTGCTAGACGCGGCCAGGACGTCGAGTGGGAGAACCTTCAAGGTCGAGCCGAGGCGCTCCGACAAGGGTTACCCGTTGACCTCGAGGGATCTGGCGGTGAGGCTTGGGGCAGCCGTCCAGGAGGAGACAGGGATGAAGGTGGATCTCACCAATCCGGAGGTCGTGATCCGTGTCGACGTGACGAAGTCCAACGCGTTCGTCTATTCCAACAAGACCCCCGGACCAGGCGGTCTCCCTGTGGGGACGGCAGGCCGGGTCCTGCATCTCTTTTCCGGAGGAATCGACTCCCCGGTGGCGGCGTGGCTCCTGATGAAGCGGGGATGCGTGCCCGTCTACCTCCACTTCTATCTCGCGCCGACCCCCAGGAATGCTCTGGACAGCAAGGTCACAAAGCAGGTCAAGGTACTCTCTTCCTATGGTGGGAAGAGCACCTTGATCCTAATCCCATTCGCGGAGTACCAGCTGGCAACCGCCGAGGGGCCGGGGGACCTTGAGCCGTCGCTCTTCCGAAGATTCATGCGGATGACCGCGGAGGCGCTGGCGCCTGCCCTCGGCGCCGTCGCCGTCTCTACCGGCGACTCCCTCTCCCAGGCGGCCTCCCAGACTCTGTGGAACCTGGCGTCCTTCGACCACGGCTCCTCTTTGCCGATACTCAGGCCGCTCCTTGCCTACGACAAGGACGAGATCATAGGCATGGCCAGGCGCATCTCGACGTACGACCTCTCTCTTGAGGAGTACAAAGACTGCTGCGCCATCATAACCAGACATCCTCGGACGCGGGTCAAGTCTGACCTTGTCGACGAATACGTCCGGAGGCTGAGGCTCCCGGAACTAGTGCAGACGGTTCTCGACCAGGGTACCCTGGTCTCCTACAACCCGGTCGGGGACGTGCTGAAGAGCTCCAACCTGGCCGAGTCCATGCCCAGGGCCTGTGCAGTCGGGCCCAAGGCAGATTTATGAACAGGGAAACGGGTTGGTTCAGCACATGACAGATTCAGTTATCTCAGTGAAGTCGAGCGGGTTCCAGGACGCGGTCGTGAAAGCCTCCCAGCCTGTGGTCGTGGACTTTTACGCCGACTGGTGCGGCCCCTGCAAGATGATGGAGCCGGTGATCCATCAGCTCTCCAAGGAGTATGACGGCAGAGTAAAGTTCGTGAAGGTGGACACGGACGCCAACCAGGAACTCGCGTCGCAGTTCGGCATAATGAGCATCCCCACCGTCATGTTCTTCTCGAAGGGCAAAGTGGAAGACATAGTGGTGGGGGCCGTCCCTTCGACGGTGCTGAAGTCGAAGGTCGAGACCCTGATCAAGAAAGCATAGGCTAGAACTCGGCTCTCTGATGGCGGCGCTGGGCCTGGATTTGACGCGTCTCCCGCGGTCGCTCACAACACACGCTGCCGCCTCCTCGCCCGTCAAAGGGCTGTCCCTCGCGGCCGTAGCCTCGACGTCCTGAGGTCCTGCTCCAGCAGGTCAGGCGTCCCGAGGAGCGGCGACGGCGGCGCTAACTCTTCGCTGGCAGGCCCCTTTGCCTCGCTTCCGCGAACATCAGGGCCCCCGCGAAGACTATGATCGCCAAGATCACGAGGGCGAAGGCGAAGTGCGTCGTCGCGACGGTCGGGGCCAGCCCTGACGCTATGACCCCTCCGCCGATTCCGACCTGGATGGGTATCAGCACAATGGCTAGGAGCATGAGCTTGGACGGGAGGGACGGCCTCGGCTTCACCCTCCAGACCTTGACGGTGGCGTAGAGAATCACCAGCCCCGCGACCACGCTCAGCATCCTGTGGATATACTCTATCAGGGTGGCGTAGTGGGCGAAGCTCGGGAAGAGGGCGCCGTTGCAGAGAGGCCAGCTGGCTCCCAACCCCGTCCCGCACCCGGCACCGAAGTCGCCTACGGTGACGTAGGCACCCCAGACGCTGAGGACATAGGTAGCTATCGCGGCTCCGTACACCCAGTGCCTCGCGTTGGGCAATAGAATTCGGAAAGCCAGCCGCTCCTGAACGTAGTTAAGACTTTCTAGCTGCTGGGTCGCATCCTACACCCCTCGCTGTCAACTGTTTTAACCGGAGCCGCGGAGACCGGGTGCAGATGGACCTGGAATCGAGGCTGGAGCTTGTCAAGGGGGTGGGGGAGGAGGTGATCACGGAGGCCGAGCTGAGGGCTCTGCTCGAGACGAATGAGCACCCGACGGCCTACGACGGTTTCGAGCCCAGCGGGCTTACACACTTTCAATTCGGCGAAGTCCCATTTCCAATTCAAATCTGCAGTAGCCTAAGGCGAACATGTCTTTAGCTTGATGAAGGAATCGCCGTCTAAAACTGCGATGTCCACTTCAGAGTCGAATCGTTCTTCGAGTAATCAGGATTACTCTTTGGTCTGGACCCGGGGGAATACCGAGAGCAATTCTCTGTGGCCCTCAAAGAATTCTCGTGCTGGTCGCAACAAATCTACCAAGAGCCTGATTGTGGATATTTTCAGGTCAAGCGGGTGTAAGTTGCCTTGGGCATAGGCTGATTTGAGTTCTGCCGCGTCCCTTACCTCAAAGTCTCCCCCATATTTCTGAGAACGTTCAATCTTAATCCTGTGCTTTACAGGGAGCACAACGTACTCAAGTATGTCAATCACCGGGTTGAGCTCAGTTTCCTTCTCAGGGCAGTACCCTGCCATAATCTTCCGTTCTATTTCCTCAGGGGAATCATGGATGAATATGGCCGAACGGGGCTTGCTCTTGCTCATTTTCAACTCAGTCTTGAGTTCGGTTAAATCCCCGCCAGAAGGCAGCATTGATCTACCGCTCGCTGTAAGGCCCAGGAGTAGATGATGATGCAAAGCCAACGGCTTCTGCAACCCCAGTTTGTCAGCCACCTCCCTTGCGCCTACATGGGCTTTGCGCTGATCCATGCCTCCTTGGGCGACGTGCACACCGAGTTGGAAAATATCCGCTATTTGCATCGGTGGATAGACTAACTGGGCGAAGTTGGTTTCTTCACCCTCCTTGCGACCCATAATGGTGATCATCCTTTGGACCCTCTTGAGCGTCAGGTTCTTGCAGACATTGACTAAGCGTGCCCAATATTCCTGGTCATAGATTTGGCTCCCCATTACGAACTTAACAGATTCCGAATCGCCCCCGGCACTCTTCAGTCCGATTCCGAGCGCCGCTTTGAAATAGCCACCTGCGACCTCTCTAATGGTCTCCAAGTCTCCATTCAACTTTCCATTCAACCAACTGTGCCAATCGGCTAGGAAAATTGTGCATTCGAACCCGGCCCTTTGAAAGTCTCTCACTTTCGCCATGCTCAATATCCCCGTGCCAAGGTGCACTTGCCCGCTGATTTCAAACCCGACGTACATCTTCGGACGGGTTTCCCGTTCCACAAGTTCCGCAAACTCATCCGCTTGGAGCAACTCCTCAGTTGGAGTCGCCTTGAGGGATTCCAATCTCGAAGCCAACATACTACGGCTCTCGAGCGCTCTTAAAGAGCATTTGCGGGATTGGATTCGCACGACCCCGTCTCCCCGTCTCCACCGAGGCTAGCCTTGGTCCTTCTGGTCCTTCGAGTGAAACGTTTGTTCAAGGACAAAGATGGAAGACAACCCCTGTCTTCTGTCATCCTCCTTCATCGCCTGCTTTAGCAACTTGTATTCCTGGATAATTCTCGAACTTGTTTCCGCATCCATCCTTGTAGGTATCTTGAGCAACAGTCGGGCGACGACCTTCTTCTTTGGATGACGGGACGGTAGAATCCTGAGTAGCGTTTGAAGCTCTTCTCTCCGTCCGAATTCCAGCCTGTACCATACACTTGTGTTAGATCGTTCTGATGAGATTATCGGATGGAAACCACGCGCCTCCATTCGTGAACGAAGCCATCGAATAAGTTTCAGATTCGTGTTGACTATAGTCAGTTGTGTTGTAGAACCTCCGTGGTGTCTCTCGCTGTTGTATATTCCGGAATGGCCTTCCGAGTCGAAAAGCCCAGCGAGAAATGACCAAAATGTATCATCTGATGATGTGACCCAATCAGGCACGGTAGCGGAGTACTTCTCTAGGAGGAAGGCGAAAGACCGATCCAAGAACGCCCTTACACGCCATCCGCCAATTTTCTTCCCCTTCAAATAATAGATAGTGGGTGTAATCTTGGCCCGAGCGTATTTGGCGAACGTGTCTATCAACAGATCAACCATCGAAGGTACGCTCGTAGATGTGTAGACCTCAATCGATTTGTGCGATTTTTTGACGTGCAAATCGCCAAATGCAATCCCAAACATGTATGCCTTCTCTGAAATGCGGCCAGAAAACCCTCTTACCGGATACTTTCTCACGATCGACCTCGACGCTTCCTCACGGTTTCTTCTCACCAAGTCGTACTTGCGAAACCAATAATGGACAGTAGCGTATCCCCTGCCCACGAATCTGGCGATATCATGAAGGCTCATCCCCGAATCATTGTAGAGCTTTTCCAGGTCACCCTCTGATGGCGGCCACCTCAGCTCAGAGGGTTGGCGCTTTGGCTTTGGTTTTATTGTGCAGTATGAGCAAATCTCTGCTTCGCTGGGGAGGTCGCAGAGCCAGCATCGCTTGATGTCCGAGTAATCGTTCTCCCAGGGCTCTGCCGTGCCGCGTAGGATGACCTCGTCCAACACGTCGAATTGTAGTCATTCATAATCGATAAAAGCATCAGGCGTTCCCGTGCCATCTGCCTCGAGACGTGTGTGAAAGTGTTTTGCCCTGACATGCGTGCCCTGGACTCGGAGATAGCGAGCAAGATGAGTAAGAGCAAGCCTGAGAGTTCCATCTTCGTCCACGACGGGGTCGAAGTGATTTCCCGCAAGGTGAACTCGGCCTACTGCCCGCCCAAGGTCGCGGCAGGCAATGCGCTGATGGACTACTCGAAGTACATCATCTTCAGGAAGCTAAAGACCCTCAGGATAGAAAGGCCGGAGAAGTACGGCGGAACGGTAGAGTTTACCGCCTATGCGGAGCTTGAAGAGGCGTACCTGGCTGGCAAGCTGCACCCGGCTGACCTCAAAAAGGGGGTGGCCGGCGCCCTCGACGCCATAATCGCGCCAATCAGGGAACACTTCGAGAAAGACCCTGCGGCGCGCAGGCTCTACGAGTCCGTGAAGACCGCGGAGACCACAAGGTAGGTCCTGCGCCCCATGGCGACTGGTAGGGCGAGACCGACCTTCGCCGCGGACGCCATGCTCGGGTCGCTGGCGAGAAAGCTCAGGGCGCTGGGCTTCGACACCTCCTACTATGGCAGCGGGGAGGACGCCCAGCTGGTCAGATTCGCGGCCACGGAAGGGAGGGTCGTTCTGACCGCCGACCGCGAACTGGCGGGCTTCGCCAGGGCGAGGGGGGTCCCCGCGATCCTGCTGAGAGGGGGGAGCGACGGCAAGAGACTTTCTGAGATAGCGGACGCCGCGGGACCGTTGGGCCTGGCATTGGTCACGGGCGATCCGCTCTGTTCGCTGTGCGGGAGCGCCCTCGAAAGGGTGGGGAAGGCAGGGGTGTCGGCGGAGGTCCCTGCCAGCGTGCAGCGAAGCCACAGAGCGTTCTTCAGGTGTGTCAGATGTGGCCATGTCTACTGGAAGGGGAGCCACTGGAAAAAGTTAAGGTCGCTCGCGGGCCGCCTCGGTCAGAAGCAGCTTGCCACTAACAATCGCCGAGGGGAAGACGGCGGTAGCGCTGGCGAGGGAGACCCTTGAGGCACACGTCAGGAGGGTGCCCCCTCCTTCACGGCCCCCGGACTCGGGAGTCTTCTCCGAGAAACATGGCGTCTTCGTCACCGTCAACACCGAACTGGAGGGGACGAAGGCCCTCAGAGGCTGCATAGGCTACCCTGAGGCCGTCAAGCCCCTGGGCCGGGCCATAAGGGACGTGGCTGTCTTTGCCTCGGAAGACCCACGTTTCCCGTCCCCCATAGCCGCCGAGGAGCTCGACCACATAGTGATAGAGGTGAGCGTGCTGACCGCTCCCAGAGACATCTCAGCCCCCGCCCGCAAGGACCTCCCTTCGAAGATCAAGCTGGGCGTGGACGGCCTGATCGTCTCCAACCGCTACGCCAGTGGGCTCCTCTTGCCCCAGGTCGCCACCGAGCAGGGATGGGACCGGGAAGCATTCCTCTCCGAGGCTTGCGCGAAAGCCGGGCTGCCAATGGATGCTTGGCTCAGAGAAGGGACCAGGGTGCAGGTCTTCCAGGCAGAGATTTTCGCGGAGACCTCGCCGGGCGGGACCGCCGAAAGGGTGGAACAAGCGACCCGGAGATGAAGGTGTATATTGGCTGCTTCGGCTCTGGTCTCGGCCACGCCAGCAGGATGCTGGAGATGGCGGGCGCGCTCTCTGCACGAGGCGCGAAGGTAGAGTTCTCGTCCTCGGGGGAGGCGGCGGAGCTCGTCAGGGGCAGAGGGTACAGGTGCAACAGCCTCCCGCTAGCGGACGTGCGCTATTCAGAGGACGGCGAGTTCCTGGTGAAGGAGACCCTCCTGGACACGCCAGCCATCTTGGCGAGGTCGTACAGGCAGCTTGCAGGCGAACTCGCCAACATCAGGAGATTCGCGCCTGACGCCGTCCTGGGAGACTCTGCGCTGCCAACGGTGCTCGCCGGGAAGATCCTCCGTCTTCCGACGTTCACAGTCCTGAACCAGCTCAACCTGACCAGCTCGCACTCCAAGACAAACCCCCTGTCCAGGCTGCTCTCCGTCGGCATCTCAACCGGCATGGGAAGGCTGTGGAAGCTGAGCGATGGCATCTTCCTCCCAGACCTGCCTCCGCCCTACACCGTCAGCGAGAAGAACCTGTGGGGGAGTGGCGTGGCCAAGGCACGCTACGTAGGCTTCATCTCCCCTGCCGGGGGGACGGCCCCCGACGGGCCCGCACAAGAGTTCGTCAGGGACACCAGGACCAAGGTCTTCTGGCAGGTATCCGGCCCCCCCAGGACCAGGCTCCCATTCCTGCGTAAGGCCCTGGAGCTCTCAGAAGGGCTGAGCGACAGGTATGTCTTCGTGGTGACCGGAGGCGACCCCGCAGGGAACACGACTGCGATCCACATCCCAGGCGGCTGGTTCTACGGATGGTGCGAGATCGCCGGCTTCTACTTCCGCAACTGCGACCTCGTCGTGTCCAGGGCGGGGCATGGGACCGTGGGCCAGACGATGCTCGCGGCGAAGCCGTCGATCCTCGTGCCGATCCCGAAGCAGCCCGAGCAGGAGGGGAACGCAGACAAGGCAGCGAGGTTGGGCGTCTCGCTCGTCGTGAAACAGGAAGAGTTGACCTTCGACGTCCTCGAACAGTCCCTCGCCAGGCTCTCAGACGAGAGGTATCGCATCAGGGCGTCCGTCCTCGGCGGTCTGGCTGCCGAGTACGATGCCAAGGATTCTATGGTGGCCGAACTCGAGTCGGCCGCTACGAGAGGCCGTCGAGGACCTCGCTGACGTCTGCCCTTCTGCCTCCGAACGATTTCACGACAATCTTCGCGGGTCTAGCAGGGCCTCGATCAGGGGCCGACCTACATTCTCTAATGCCCAGTTTCTTGAATTCAGAGTCGAACCACTCCGTGGAGAGGAGGTATAGCGGGCTCGCCGCCCCAGTTTCAGCAAGCCAGGTCGACCTCCCCGTAGACGCGGTGAGGCCGCAGAAGACCGGGTCGCGCCCCCCTGGGGAAAGTCTGCGGAGCCCCTGCCAGACCTGCCCCTCCTCGATCACCGAAAGGCTCAGCCATCGGGGGTCAGACCGGTAGGAAAGCTCAGAGTAGAGCTCTGCCGCAGCGAGCAGCCCGTCTCCACCTTCCGCAGCATGGACGAGGCGCACCCTGTACCCCATGAGCACGGCCTGCCACGCCATGACCGAGCTGTGCCTCCCTCCGGAGACCAGGCATGACGCGCCGTTCCTGCCTGTCGGGACTCCCCCAGGACCCCGGCACAGCTCCACCCCCACGGCGCCACCTGCTGTGTCCAGGGCCGCCCTGAACGTGACCCGTGGAGACGAAGAGGACACCCGAGCGCCCTTCAAGTCCAAGACGTGGGAGGTGAGCGCCCCTTCCAGGTCGGAGGCGGCCGCGCCGGTGGTGACCTCTGCCTCGACGGCGAATGTCCCGCCTCCGCGGAGGTATCTTCTGGCCAGCTCCCCAGCCGCGGTTGAGAGCTCTGCGGCCCCGTGGACGGCATAGCCTGCGGCGAGCCAGCTGACCCCCGGAAGGTGCCTGAAGAGGGTGCACGCCCGGGCAGGCTCGGGCCCAGAGACGACGAGAGAGCTTCCGAGCCTCTCCACTTCCCCCCTGATGCCCTCCGCGCCGAGCATGTGCTCCGCCGAGGACTGCAGGTCGGCGATGCTCCCGCTTCCGGCCCACCTCGCTATAGTCGCTCTCCGAGGCAATGGATTTGCCTCCGGTCGGCCGGAGGCACCTATAACGTTGAGTCCTCGCACGTCACGCTTTTAGCATGAGCGGGCCGAGCCCGAACCGTGGATGTCTTCGCGCCCTCGAGCGCATCCGAGATCATCGAAGGACGGACGCCGAAGGCCGTAGAGGTCAGAGGCTGGGTGGCCAGGAAGCACACGGTGGGAGGGCTCATCTTCGTCCTCGTCAGGGACGGCACCGGGTTCGTCCAGGTGTCAGTGCGTAAGGGGTCTGCGGACGCCGCCTACGACGCGGCGAAGGGCGCCACCAAGGAGTCGGCGGTGGTGGCGAGGGGTGAGGTCCGCGACGACAGGCGCGCCCCCGGGGGGAAGGAAGTCTCCGCCAGCGAGTTCACCATAGTGGCGCCCGCCGAGAGCTGGCCGATAACCAGGACCGCGGTCAAGTCGTCGTCCTTCCTCTTCGACAAGAGGCACCTCAGCATCCGTGGCCCCAAGGCCATCGCGGCAATGAGGATAAGGGAGGAGGTGATAGGGGCGGCGTTCGACTACTTCAGACAGAACGGGTTCCACCTGATCAGCGCTCCTACCTTCGTCCAGGCCGCCGTCGAGGGCGGGTCGACCCTCTTCTCGGTCGACTATTTCGGGAAGAAGGCCAGCCTGAGCCAGAGCGCGCAGTTCTACGAGGAGGCCGCCCTCCCCGCGCTGCAGAAGGTATGGATATTCCAGCCCGCGTTCAGGGCGGAGAAGTCGAAGACAGCGAAACACCTGACCGAGTTCTGGATGATCGAGGCCGAGCAGGCCTTCGCCGAGCAGGCGGACAACATGAGGGTCCAGGAGGAGCTCCTTTCCATGATGGTGGAGAGGGTGCTGGCGAACAGACAGACTGACCTGAAGACCCTCGGCAGGAAGCTCAAGCAGCCCGGGATCCCGTTCGCCAGGATATCCTACGACGAGGCCCGGTCCATCGCCGAGAGCAAGGGCTTCGGGTTCGAGTGGGGGGACGACCTCCCCACAGAAGCGGAGAGGGCCGTGAGCCAGACCCAGGACGCTCCATTCTTCATCACCGACTACCCTCTCACCGCGAGGTCGTTCTACCACATGACCTACCCGGACAGGCCGAACGTGACGAAGTCGGCCGACCTGATCGCCCCCGAGGGGGTCGGGGAACTCGCAACCGGAGGGCAGAGGATACACGAATACGCTCAGCTCATGGAGAGGATTTCGAGCCAGGACCTCCCCACCGAGTCATTCGCATGGTACCTGGAGCTGAGAAAGTTCGGCATGCCTCCTCACTCCGGCTTCGGTATCGGGGTGGAGAGGACGACGCGATGGATCGCCGGGCTGAAGCACATCCGCTCGGCCAGCCTGTTCCCTAGAACACTTTCACGCATCTCTCCCTGAAGCATGCTTATCTACCGGAAGAGCCTCGCGCACTTCGTTGCCTGAAGCCGAAGTCGGAGACGACCTGGAGCTCGACACCCTCCCGGGTGTAGGGCCTGCCACCAAGGCCAAGCTGAAGGACGCCGGGATCGAGACGATACTCGACCTGGCCACCTCGGGGCCCATGGACATCGCCGACGCCGTAGACATCGACGTCTCCAAGGCGGTAGAGCTGAACAACAAGGCCAGAAAGAAGCTGGTGGAGCTGCACCGGCTCGAGCCTGACTTCATCAACGCCGCGGACCTCCTAGTCAAGCGGAAGGCCATCGACAGGGTCTCCACAGGTTCCAAGAACCTCGACGACCTCCTGGGTGGGGGCATCGAGACCTGGGCGATGACCGAATTTTTCGGCGAGTTCGGGAGCGGAAAGTGCGTCGGCGGAGACACGAAGGTTCTCTACAGCAACGATGCCAACATGCACTTCGAGCCGATCGCAGCGACCTATGAGAAGTACAAGGGCCTGTATGGCGAGAAGCCCCTCGACTCAGGTTACGTCGTCCCGCTCAAAGGGGTCAACGTCGTCGGCCTGAACTCGCGACCCACTCCGGCATCGTACCTCTACCGGGAGCGCGTTTCATCAATTCTGGTAGTCAAGACAGAGCGCGGGAGAGACCTGAGGCTCGCCAGGCTCCATATGGCGATGGTCTTCTCAGGCAGTGGTATCCAATGGGTCCCTTCGGCCTCCCTTTCGGTCGGCGACAAGATCGCGACCCCAAAGACGTTGGTCATATCGGGGAGGTCTGACATCACGGACGACGACGCCTTCTTCCTTGGGTTCTTTGTGGCAGAAGGGACGAGGAACCCCCTGTCAATTACGAACACCGACGAGAAACTGGTCGTATGGACGAAGGAGTATCTCAAGAACAGATTTGGTTTCGAGCCGACCATCTCCCGCAGGGAAGACCGTTCCGCCTTGATTCTGCTCAGGTCTCCGGTGAAGAGGCTGCTCGGGAAGCTGATCGAGTGCGACTCCTATTCGAAGTGCGTTCCCGACTGCGTTCTCAATGGCAGCGACGACATCGTACGTTACTTCCTCGCGGGCTACTTCGAGGGGGATGGGCGCGTCCAAGGCCCAGACGTCGAAGTTTCCTCGGACAGTAAAGTGCTGATTGAAGGGGTATCGTATCTTCTTTCTAGGCTCGGCATATCATCGACCTTCAGCGTCGAAGACGCAGGCACGGGGCCCCACTACAGGTTGCATGTCGCCGGCTCAGATAGGGACAAGATGTCACAGGTCCCTTTCAAGAGCAAGAGAGTCCGGAGGGTGAAGGCGAGGAACAGCAAGTACGGCACCCCTGCAGGGGACCTGCTTAGGGCGACGTACAGGTCTGCTGTTTCTTCGAGACACATCAGACGCGAGGGCGTTCTGAGGAAGAACGGTGTCCTCTACGAGGCGCTGGCCAGGTCAGCGTACGGCAAGACTGGGATGACCGACGCCCAGGTGGAGGCGGCAGTCAACTTCCTGAAAAGCGTCTCCGATTCGCTTGCCCGGAACCTGAGGGATCTACAGCGGGCCGAGCTCGAATCCCCGGACGGTTTCCGGAGGTATGCGCTTTCGCTGTCGTTCTCAGCAAACGTCCTGGCTAAACCCCTCGGCGTTTCAAAGGCGGGTTTCAATAACTACTTCAAGCGCGGGCTCCCGGAAGAGAGGATTGCGGCCTTCAAAACGGCCGCGGCCAAAGAGGCCGAGAGGCGCATCCAGATGCTTGAAGGCGCCGTGGATGCGCTCGAGAAAGCGATGGAGTTCAACTGGGACACGATAACGGAGATACGTGAAGAGAAGTACAACGACTACGTGTACGACTTCGAGGTACCGGAAGGCCACGCGTTCGTCAGTGGCAACATCCCGACCATACTCCACAACAGCCAGATCTGTCACACCCTCTGCGTCATGGCGCAGCAGCCAAGGGGGGAGGGAGGACTGGACGCAGGGTCGATCTACATCGACACCGAAGGCACCTTCAGGCCGGAGAGGATACAGGAGATAGCCGAGGCCAGGGGGATGGACGCCGAGAAGGTACTCTCTCGTATCACCGTGGCCAGGGCCTACAACAGCGCGCACCAGGAGCTCATCGTGAAAGACCTCGGACGCATCATCGAGCCCAACAAGGTGAAGCTGGTCATCCTGGACAGCGCCGTTGCGCATTACAGGGCCGAGTTCCTCGGGAGGGGGACCCTCGCCGAAAGGCAGCAGAGGCTCAACCGCTTCATGCACCAGCTCCTGAGGACAGCAGAAATCTACAACATAGCCGTGGTGGTCACGAACCAGGTGCAGGCCGCCCCGGACTCCTTCTTCGGGGACCCCACCAGGCCCACTGGCGGGCACGTGGTCGCTCACACGAGCACCTACAGGCTGTACCTCAGGAAGGCTGCCAAGAACCGCATAGCCAGGATGGTGGACAGCCCATACCATCCTGAGAGGGACACGGTCTTCGTCCTCAACGACCGGGGGGTCGACGACCCTTCGGAAGAGACGCCCAGAAAGCGATGACCAATCCCTCAAACGGTTTTATATGGTGAACGGGGCGCCCTCCTTCGTCTCGTTTGAAGCACTCCAGGCTGTTAGCGTTCGTCATCGTTGCCCTCATGGTCTTCTCGGCGGTCCCACTGCAGCTGGCCCACGCCCAGAGCCCCTACTCGGAGAAGCTCAACGTCTACGTGGCGGGCTCGAACGCCCTATGGTACTTCACCTTCGACGGCGTGAACGGCTCCAGCCACCTCTCGGCCCTGGAGTCGACCCCGGGGCTCAGCTGGTACAACGTCACAGCGATCAGCACCCTGGGCTGGAGCTCCGACTTCCAGGTGTTCGGCCCGCAGGGGTACAACCTTCTGCCCGTCCCTTCCATCGTCCCCCAGGGGATGTTCCTGACGGTGGGCGCCGACTCCTTTTCGCACGCCTCGGCGGCCGCTGACGCCCTGGACTCGTATCTCCTCACCGACTTCGTCTCGATGTCGAACGGCACCGGGGTGTACTCGTTCTTCAGCCCTGTCTCCTTCTCCAGACTTGTCCCTGTGACGCTCCTCAGCGGGTTCCTTCCTAGGTCTGAGGGGGGGTTCACCAAGGCCATATCGGCGTCGCTTCTCACCTCCTCCGGGTCCCCCTTCGTCGTGCTGGAAGGGGCGAAGTCGGCCTCCGGCAACGGATTCACTCACAATCTGGTGGTCGGTTCCATCACGCCCTCAGCCCTCACCTCCGCGGGGAGCTTGAACGTAGCCGCGCTCTTCGGCAGCGCGGTGACCTCGTTGACGGCCGCGCCCGGCAGCTCCTCTTCAGACATCCGCGTGAAGGTACTGGGCGGGACGATAAGCTCCCATGACAAGGCAACGATAAGCAACGACGTCGCCGCCTTCACCGGGACCTACTCGCTGACTCTCGCCCCGGGGCACACCCTGCACAGCACCAACGCAACCATCGTCGAGCAGCCGGCTCCACTGCTCGCCACCAGGGCGGTTGACGTGGGCGTCCTTTACACCAACGGGGACCTTGCCGTGACACTCACCTTCGCCAACCTCTCGCCTACCGCGACCATCACCAGCCTCTCCTTCTCAGACAACTGGTGGAAGAGCACGGGTGAGTTCACCTTCCTAGGCGGCAACGATTCGGTGAGCTCGATATCGCTGGCACCGTCGGGCAGCATCACCCCGGTCTACAGGCTCGAGTACACGGGGACTGCCCCTGGTTCAGTCACGATCCCAGCCTCTGTGGTCAGGTATCAGTACCAGGTCAGTGGAGCGACCTTCAACGCGACAGCGAACATCAACCCCATCAGGCTGTCGCTGGGGGCTGACAACGCAGTGGTATACGCGACCCTTCAGCCTTCCCCGTCCGGGAGCCTCGGCAAGCCGGTCGGCAAGACCCAGCTGTTCAACATAACACTAGTCAACGTGGGGACCCAGCCCGCGTCTTCGGTGGTCGTTGCCGGCAAGTCGGTGCCAGGCTTGGCAGCAGGGGGTGGGACCGCGACCGTAACTGTCTCGCAGTCGGCGCCGAGCATGACCGACATCAACGTCACGCGGTCTTACAACGTGGTCTACCAGAACCCTGCGGGGGTCGCGCTCAATGCCACCACGAACACGGTCGCGGACGTCTTCTCGCAGAGCGGCATGCAGGTCGCGCTGCCTATGCTCGAAGTGTCCCCCTCGTTCAACGCCCTCTCCGCGAGCGAGACCAACCTCACGCTCAACTTCGCCGCATCAGACATAGCCCCGGTGGGGGTGTCCGACTTCGTGGCTACCGGCACTCTCCCGGCCGGGCTGGGGTGCGGTCACGTCAGCGGCCTAGGGATCAGCTGCTCGTCCGGCACAGTCACCATATCTTACAAGACGCTCAACGCCTCGACCACGATTCGGACTTCGATGAGCTACAACCTCACAAGCGGAACCAACTACATGCTCCAGCCGTTCACCTTCACCGGCCAGGCGGCCGGGGCCTCAGTGTCCGGCTCGTCGGGCCCGGTCCCGGTCCCCGCAGGGCTGGCGTTGACCAAGCAGTACTCGCCTCAGGAGCTCTTCAGCGGGATGACGTCCCTGGTGTCCGTCGTGGCTGAGAACCACGGGCCCACCCCTGTCTACAACGCGACCGTGAGCACTACCCCGGACTCCTTCGACTCGCTGACTAACTCCAGCTCCGTCTTGCGCCAGACAGTGGGGTCGATCGGCGACAGAGGGAACGTCACATTCTCCTACCACGTGTCAACGTTTCAGGGCTATGGGAACCGGTCTGCTGCCCCGGTCTCGGCTTCCTTCTACTTCGGAGGGACCTCCTTCTCAGTCAAGGGAGGCTCCTCGACCGTCCAAATATATCAGCCGCTCTCGGCGGCCCTGACATCTTCCCCCTCGACTCCGGAGGAAGGGAAGACGTTCACACTCTCGGTGCGGATAACCAACCCGTCTGCCGTCCAGGTGTCGGGCGTGAACTTCACCCTCCCCTTACCGATCGGGCTGACCTTCTCCGACCTGCAGAATATGCAGGCCACGTCCAAGGGGATCACGGTCTACTTCTCCAGCCTGGGACCCCGGGGAGTGGCCGTGGCCAACGCCAGCGTAGTGGCCGGGTCCGGTCAGACGATCCCACTGAGCGGCGCCAAGCTCACCTTCGTCTACGACGGGGCCACGATCAACGGGGATGTGCCCTCCGCACCCTCTTCGTTGACCATCACGGCGAACGTACTGATCCGCTATACTATCCCGTCTGTCTTCGTGCTGATAGCCGTGCTCGCCGCGGCCTTCTACGTCAGGAAGGCGGCGGCTACCGTTCCCGCTTCCCTGAAGTAAACTCTTCGAAGGCGGCCTTTGCGGCGGGGTAGGGCATCTGGGTCGGGGGGTGTTTGAAGCAGTAGGCCGAGAGGCTCTCGAGCTGCCCCGAGACCCCGCGGTCCAGCGCGACCTTCGTCCCACGGATGGCGTCGACCATCACGCCGCCGCTGTCGTAGGCGTCGACCACGTGCAGCTTCACGTCGACCTTCACTACGCTTCCGCCGAAGTACCTCCCCTTCAACCAGATGTAGCACACCTTGTCATTGTCGAGGAAGGGGACGTAGTCGCTCGGCCCTATCCTCGTCGGCACCTCGTAGGGTGACATGGCCCTCACCGCGCTGGTCTTGCTCTCTCTCTTGTCCTTCAGCCTGCTCTCTTCCAACATGTTCAGGAAGTCGGTATCCCCTCCTATGTTCAGCTGATACGTCTCGTCCACCTTCACCCCCCTGTCTATGGCCATCTTGACCAGCGTCTTGTGGAGTACTGTAGCCCCGACCTGGCTCATGACGTCGTCCCCGGCCACGGGGAGCCCGGCGGCCGCGAACCTGCCGGACCAGCGCTCGTCTGATGCGATGAACACCGGTATTGCGTTCACGAAGGCGACCTTCGCCTTCAGGGCTGCCTCGGCGTAGGCCTGGGTCGCGGCGGTGCTCCCCACCGGGAGATAGTTCACCAGGACATCGGTGCCGCTGTCCTTCAGCTCCTGCACGATGTCCTTAGCCGGCTGGGGCGAGAGCGGCACGACGTCTTTGAGATACTTCCCTATGCCGTCGAGCACCGGGCCCTTCATCACCTTGACCCCCATGCTGGGGACATCGGCAACCTTGACTGTGTTGTTTGGCGGCTGGAAAATCGCCTGAGAGAGGTCCTTGCCCACCTTCTTCGCGTTGACGTCGAAGGCGGCGACGAACTCCAGGTCCTTGGGGGTGTATCCCCCAACGTTCCAGTAGGTCAGGCCCTCGTCCGGCCCGTTCTTCGAGTAGTAACGGAGGCCCTGGACCAGCGCCGAGGCGCAGTTGCCCACACCGGCAACGGCTACCTTGATCTTGGCCATCTATCGCTCCCTCGTCGCCGAGGGTATATCAGCCCCTATTTTACTATTGTAAAATAGACTCAGCCTGTCTTTTGCTCCGTCAGGAGGGTCTGCAGGAACGCCTTGGCCTCCTTCACCTCCTGGCGGCCGAGTTCGGTGATCTGGTAGTACTTCCGCCTGTCCTTCGCCTCGGCCCTCACCATCCCTGACCCCTCGAGGTCGTAGAGGACGCGGTACGCCGTCACGCTCCCGCTCCAGAACCCGAACTTCTCGTTGATCAACGCCCTGAGCTCGAAGCCGTACCTCTCTTCGGTCGAGAGGAGGAGCAGGATGAAGAACCACAGGTTCTCTTTCTGGACCTTCAGCTTCAGCCGCTCCACGAACCGCATTCCTATCGCTCTCATTCCGAGTCCCGCGGGCTATCGTGCCTGAACGGTTCCCCCAGGGGCATCAGCCGCCCGACTACCGGTGAATCATATTAATCCGTCGCCGCTGTCGCTGCGGCCGTGGAGGAGAAGTCAGCCGGGGCGGTGGTCTTCAGGGACACGCCTGGAGGGAGGATGTACCTGCTGCTGCTAAACGCCGGCCGGTGGGACTTCCCCAAGGGGGGCGTCGAAAAGGGGGAGAGCGAGCTACAGACCGTCCTGAGAGAGGTAGAAGAAGAGACGGGGCTGAAGCG
Source organism: Nitrososphaerota archaeon (assembly GCA_029785615.1). Taxonomy (GTDB): domain Archaea; phylum Thermoproteota; class Nitrososphaeria; order Nitrososphaerales; family Gagatemarchaeaceae; genus UBA183. The sequence goes on along the minus strand of JAFLZH010000002.1, from coordinate 130,826 downwards.
GATCAAGATAATCCCGGGCTTCAGGAAGGTGATAGAGTACTACTACCGCCGCGGCAGGAAGAACGTGCACAAGCAGGTCGTGTACATGCTCGCGTCCACGGACACCGAGAGCGTGAAGATATCCTTCGAGCACCAGGGCTTCGGATGGTTCAGGTACGGCGAAGCGCTGCACAGGGCGTCCTACGACAACTCAAAGTTCACGCTGACAGACGCCGAGAAGTTCGTGAGGGACGGGCTCAGAACTCCACCAGAGGGTGGCCCCCCATGAGCTTCACCACCTTGATGTAGTGGAACCCAGGCTCGTCCGTGCGCTTGACGTAGGTGGTCTCAGTTATCCTGTCGTAGGTGTACTTCAGGAACCCCGAGGGCTCATCCTTCAGCCGCGCGTAGAAGAATATGGATGCCTCTTCATAGTCGTCGATGCGGGCGAAGGTCCCGAGAATCCATCCGCTCCCTTCTCTGAATGCGAACAGAGGGAGAGGCGGCTCCTCGAAGAGGGTCTTGTAGGCGCCCACTTTCACGAGGCTCGGCACGTTCTCCACCTCGACGGACATGAACTTGTCCTGGAATCCGTTCTTCTCTTCCAGGGGCTTGGGCATCTTCTGGACCCTTATCACTGGCGCGTAGAGGTACGACGCGTTGCTGGCCGAGCTCACGAACTGCACCTCCTCGCCCTCCCCGGTTATCCTGTATGCGAGAAACTCGTCGACTGTCCCGTTGTCGAAGTAGTAGAAGATAGGGGTCCCCATGAACAGGTCCGCCTGGGCGGCGATCCTCGTCGCCTTCCCCTGCTTGAACGCGAAGAGGGGGAACGGGGCCCTCTCGAGCGCGCAGGATAGTCTCCCGAGGTCGAGCAGGGAGTCCAGGCCGATGTAGCATGCGCCTCCGATCCTCTGGTCTTCCTTCTTCGGCAACCATCGCCGGCCGCCCCTGTCTTGGTTATAAATAATCGGAAGAGGAAGCAACCCTTGATGCGTTCCTGCGGAGGGAGCCCGTTTCGACCCTGAGCGAGTGGAGGGAGGAGACTGCCAAAGACCTCGCAGACGCAGCCTCGAGGCTGGAGGCGGCCCTGGCTTCCATATCGGGGGAGCCTTCCGAAGAGCAGATCCGATCTGTCTGGATCGCCTACCTGATGGTGGAGAAGAGCATCGGCTTCATCAGGCTCGACCTAGACGAGGAGAACCCTGGCCGCTTCGTCGAGCTGAAGCAGTACGCCGTACCCGACGAGAGGCAGGCGCTCAAGTTCGCCCTGAGCAGCCTCAGGAAGGGGTCAGGCGACTTCTCCCTCGGCGACTTCCGCCAGTCGTTGAAAGGGCTACGCGAATCAAGGAACTATCTGAGGGCCCTACTCAGGGCCAAGCGGCTGAAGCGGGCGCGGAGACCTAGGCCTGCCTAGGGCTCTTCTGACTTCTTCTTCCTTGCCCTAGGCTTCTTGGGGGCTGCCTTCTTCGGCTTCTCTCCAGAGCCTTCGGGCTTCTCAGACTCGGGGGCCTTCGCTTCTTCCTCCTTGGGCTCGGCCTCCGGGGCCTTCGGTGTATCCTCGACGGCTTCGGGTTCCTTCGGCGTCTTCTTCTCCTTCTCCTCTTCGGACTCTTCTCCCAGCACTATCTCTTGAATCGTGAGTTCTTTCCCAGCGACGAACACCCTGTACTTCTTTCTGACCCCGTTCATGAACAGGAAACGCTTGATGTAGGTCTTCACGTCCCTGGGCTTCACTCCGTCCCTGAGGCCCTCGTCCTCTATCTCCATGGAGTCGCCAGAGACAGAAGGTTTGGTGCCGACCCGCGGCTCCAGGAACGCCGCCAGCTCATCCCCCTTGCCCTTGAGCGTACCGAGGGTTACCTTCAACTTGGGCTCCCTCTCACCAGGTCATGCTATATGTTTTCTTATCGGCCATACCTTCGTCTCCGCTTCTGGTAGGTCCTGATGGCCCTGAGCAGGTCGATGTACCGGAAGGCAGGCCAGAAGACGTCCACGAACACCAACTCCGAGTAGGCGCCCTGCCAGAGGAGGAACCCGCTCGTCCTCTCTTCCCCCGACGTCCTGATTATGAGGTCCGGCTCTTGGTTGGGGAGATAGGCCGTGTAGAGCCTCCTCGAGACGGTGTCTTCGGTTATGGCCTCCGGGCTCAGCTTCCCGCTCTTCACGTCCTGGGCGACGGACCGTACAACGTCGGTGATCTCCGCGCGTCCTCCATAGGCGACTGCGATGTTGAGGTAGTGGTCGCTGTAACCTTCCGTCTTTCTCTCGATGGCCCGAAGGAGGTCGACGATCGACTGGGGGAGGAGGTCAAGGTGCCCGATGGCCCTGACGTTGACCTTGTACTTCGATATCCTAGCGTCGCTGAGCAGCCTGTTGAGCCTCGCCTCGATGAGGCGGAACAGGGCAGCCAGCTCCTTCGGGGTCCTGTCCAGGTTCTCCGTGGACAGCACATACAGCGTGACTGTCTTGATCCCCAGGTCGTGGCACCAGTCAAGGAGCTCCTCCGCCCTGTTCGCCCCTTCCTCGTGGCCTAGCCCGTTGGATATCCCCTGAATCTGAGCCCAGCGCCTGTTCCCGTCCAGGATGATGCCTACGTGTCCCGGTATCTCGTCCCCTTCGACCTGGGCCTTCAGCCTCCCCTCGTAGACCTTGTATGCGCCCAGGTACCTCAGCGCTGACTCTAACATGTGCTATTCGTTTTCCGCAGGGCCCCTGACCCGGACCCGCGGATAAATGGCTGTGGTGAGCGCGAAGATTGCAGCCAGGCCCACGAGGACAGCGGAGACCAGCAGGAAGATCGACTGGGCGTTTCCGCTCACGAGGTAGGCTGAGAACGTCTGAAGCGGGAGATACAGTATGGCCAGCATCACCAGGACGAAGACGTCCCTGTTCCAGCGGGCGCTCCCCCTGGCAAGGTGAGACAGCAGGGCTCCGGCGGCGTAGATGGCTATGCCTCCCCACACGAAGTCTATGCTCCCTCCGATGAAGTTCCCCACGAGCACCCCTCCGTAGACCAGGATGTTCGCCGGGTTGGCTGATATGGCTTTGACCGCCACCGTGTCACTGAGCATGGAGCCGTACCCTGTGAGGATGCCCACCAGGGCCACGATTATCCCGGCCACCAGAGAGAAGAACCTGAGGAAGCCGGTAGGGCCCCTGTGAAGCAGGCCGGTGACGTTCCTGTCTATGCTGAACCCCCTGACCAGGAACGCCCCGCCTATGATGAGGAGGGCTGCGATCCCTGCCTCGAATGTCCTGTTGGCGACTATAAGGATCCCTGCCAGGACGAGGATGAGCCCAGGGACCCCCAGCGCGTACTTCGAATAGTGGGGGTCGAACACCAGCATCCTAAGGTACCGGCCGAGGATCTCGTAGGTCTCTTCCACCGTCTGGCTGTGCTTGACCGTCACCCTGTGCACCGAAACGATCGGCTTTTGGCTCTGGATTACGGGTATCACCTGCTCGTCCTCGCCTCCGTCGGACACCAGCACCACACCGGAGTAGGACCCGCCCTGGACGATCGACCTCACCTGCCTCCCGACCCTCCTGTCGGCCTGGAAACCTCTGTCAGGGTCGCCGCACACCACCGCGACCTCGCAGGGGGTGTTCGATTCGACCAACTCGTCGTACTTCTTGACCGCCGCGAAGATAGCGTTGGCGTCGGCCTCCTCGGGGTCTGCGAGCGCCAGCTTGGTCGCCGCCTCCACCGCCGCCTTCCTTCCCACCACCGGAGACTCGACCCTGGCCTTTGATCCGAGGTCGTCGTCCCTGTCGACGCAGAGGACGAGATATTTCTCCTCTGTCTGAGGCATGTTCGGGCTCGACTCATCGCCCTGGCTGTCCATACTTAAGCCTAGACCGCCTCGCTGGCGCTTCGGGGATATCCTTAAGGCGTGTATTGAGCCGTTGGCGGCCTATGCCGGAGCCTCTCGAGCGTCCATGGCTCAAGGCGCAGGTCGGGAACAGGTACTCTGTCCCACGGCCTCGGGTCAGGCCGCTCTATGCGCTCCTGACCGACTCTGCAAAGCTGCATCCCAGGGATCGTTGCCTCCACTACCAGGGAAGGGACTTCACGTACGCCGAGGTGGACGAGCTCTCTTCCAGGTTCGCATCCGCGCTGGTGGGGCTCGGCGTAAAGAAAGGGGACAGGGTGGCTGTCTTCCTCCCGAACATCCCGCAGCTGGTCATCGCCTATTTCGGGACCCTGAAGTGCGGAGGGATCGTCGTCATGTGCAACCCGGTCTACAAGGAGAGGGAGCTGGAGCACCAGCTGAGGGACTCGGGTGCGGAGGTAGTCGTTGCGAGTCGGACGGTAGCCAGGGGGATGGATCTGTTCAGCAGCCTCGAAGGGTGCCGGGGGAGGCTCAGCCTCAGGCATGTCGTAGTCACCGGGCTCGGGGACTACCTGCCGGGCCTGAAGAGGCGCCTCGCGGGCCTCGCCGGGATCAAGGATGTCCCCCGGCGCGACACCCTCGACTTCGTGGACCTTGTCGGGTCCAGCGCCCCCATCGCGACCTACGCTTCTGTCGACCCTGTCAGCGACGTCGCAGTCCTGCAGTACACCGGGGGGACCACAGGGGTGTCGAAGGGCGCTATGCTCACCCACTACAACCTCGTCTCCAACGCGGAGTACGGCGTCTCCCTCTTCCCCATCACAGGGCGCGACATCTCTCTCTGCGTCCTCCCGCTCTACCACATCTACGGGCTCACGGTCACCATGAACGCCCCCCTGGCAGCGGGCGCGGCGATGGTGCTGCTCCCCAGCTTCCACGTGGACGAGGTGATGAAGACCATCCAGAGCCAGAAGGTGACCATCTTCTCCGGTGCGCCTGCCATGTACGTGGCCATCAACAGCAAGCCCGAAGCAAGCAAGTTCAACCTGCGCTCCGTCCGTGCCTGCCTCTCGGGCGGGTCGGCCCTCCCACCGGCTGTCAGGAAGAAGTTCATCGAGCTGACCGGGGGGAACCTCGTCGAAGGGTACGGGCTCTCGGAGACCAGCCCCGTGACGCACTGCAACCCCGTGAGCGGCGGGGTCGTGAAGGACGGGTCCATCGGGCCCCCGTTCAGCGAGACGGACGCCATGATAGTCGACCTGTCAGACAGGGACAAGGTCCTCAAGGCGGGCGAGGTCGGAGAGCTCGCCGTGAAGGGGCCGCAGGTCATGAAGGGCTACTGGAACCAGAAGGAGGAGACAGACGCCGTCCTGAAGGACGGATGGTTCATCACCGGCGACGTGGCCAAGATGGACCCCGAAGGCTACTTCTACATCGTGGACAGGAAGAAGGACATGGTGAACGTGGGCGGGCTCAAGGTGTACCCGAGAGAGGTGGAGGACGTCCTCTTCGAGCACCCCGACGTGAAGGAGGCCGGGGTCGTCGGAATCCCCGACGACTTCAGCGGTGAGGCCGTGAAGGCGTTCGTGGTCCTGAAGGACCCTGCCAAGAAGGTCACCGCCCAGGAGATCACGGCGTTCTGTCAGGAGAGGCTCGCGAAGTTCAAGGTCCCCAAGGAGGTGGAGTTCGTCCAGGAGCTGCCGAAGACCCTGATAGGGAAGGTCCTCCGCAGGAAGCTAAGGGAGCTCAAGCCTCCACAACCATAGAGACAGCGTTCCCGCCGCCCAGGCAGAGCGTCGCAAGACCTGTCTTCCTGCCCTTCCTTTTCAGCCCGTAGATCAGCGTGGTGAGCACCCGCGCCCCGCTGCACCCGATGGGGTGCCCGAGCGCCACGGCCCCGCCCCAGACGTTGAACCTGGACTGGTCGACGCCTAGGGCCCTCCTTACGGCTATGGACGCCGTGGAATATGCCTCGTTGTGCTCGAAGACGTCGATGTCGCCGACGTCCATCTTCAGCCTCCTGAGGAGCGCCTTCGTCGTAGGGATGGGCGCCTCCATGACCCTCGCAGGCTCGAGCCCTCCGGTCTCGTACCCTATGACCTTCGCGAGCGGTTTGGCTCCCAGCCTGTCCGCGGCCTCCTGCGACGCGATGACAAGGGCCGAGGCGCCGTCGCTCAGCTGAGATGAGTTCCCCGCGGTCAGCACGCCGTCTGGTTTGAAGACCGGCTTGAGCCTGGCCAGCTTCTCCCGGGTGGTGTCCTCTCTCACGCATTCGTCGACCGAGAACTCGGCGATCTCCCCTCCCTCGCGCTTGACCCTCACCTTCACCTTCTCCAGATCGAACGCGCCCTCTTCGGAGGCCTTGGCCGCCTTCATGTGGCTGGAGTAGGCGAACTCGTCCGCCTCCTCTCTCGAGATGTGGAACCTCCTGGCCACGTTTTCGCCCGTGACCCCCATGTGGTAGTCATGATAGGCGTCCCAAAGGCCGTCCACTATCATGCCGTCGAGGAGGCGCGCGTCCCCGAACTTCGTCCCCCACCTGACGCCCTTGGCGAGGTACGGGACGTTGCTCATGTTCTCCATCCCCCCGGCGACCACGACTTCGTTGTCCCCGGCTTTGACCGACTGCGCGGCCAGCATCACTGCCTTCAGGCCGGACCCGCAGACTTTGTTGACCGTGAACGAACCCACGCCGAAAGGCACCCCCGCGTGCACGGCGGCCTGCCTCGCAGGATTCTGGCCGAGGCCCGCCGACACGACGTTCCCCATAATCACTTCGTCGACTTCCCCAGGGGCGACTTTGGCCCTCCTCATCGCCTCTTCTATGACCAGGGCCCCGAGCTTGGTGGCCGCCACCCCCACCAAGCTCTTCCCGAACTTCCCGATGGGGGTCCTGCAGGCAGACAGTATGACTGGTTCGGCCATGGCCATACTTCGTCAATACTTCGTTTTAAACGGAACCGGTCAGCGGAAATCGCTTTCCCTAAATACCGAATCCCCAGGGCCGAGTTCAGGTATGAAGCCGCAAAAGGAGATCTGGATGGACGGGAAGCTTGTCCCCTGGGACGACGCGAAGATACACGTCCTCACTCACGGGCTACACTACGGCATGGCGATATTCGAAGGTATCAGGGCGTTCAAGACACCCAGCGGGACCGCGATCTTCAGGCTCCCTGAACACATCGAGCGCCTCATGAACAGCGCGAAGATCTACCGGATGAACCTGGGCTTCTCGGCGAAGGAGATAGCCCAGGCCTGCGTGGACCTCGTCAGGAACAACCCGGCGGAGGAGTGCTACCTCCGTCCCATAGCGTACACGGGCTACGGGGAGATGGGCCTCAACCCGCTTACCAGCAAGATATCAGTGGCGATCGCATCCTGGGAGTGGGGGGCCTACCTCGGCGACGCCTCAAAGAAGGGGGTGAGGGCGACCATCACCAACTGGGTCAGGATCGACTCGAGGGCGATGCCGGTGCAGGCGAAGTGCGCGGCCAACTACGCCAACTCGGCCCTGGCCAAGATGCAGGCCGTGGCGGCGGGGTACGACGAGGCGATTCTCCTGAACGTCAATGGCATGGTGGCCGAGGGACCGGGGGAGAACATATTCCGGGTCAAGGACGGCATCCTCAGCACCCCTCCCGCCAGCTCAGGGATACTGCGGGGGATAACCCGAGACACAGTCATCCAGTTCGCCCGCGACGAGAAGATCACCTTCTACAGGAACGACGCCACCAAGGAGGAGCTCTACACCTCCGACGAGGTCTTCTTCAGCGGCACCGCGGCCGGAATCGCCAGGGTGAGCGAGATTGACGGCAGGCAGATCGGAGACAACGGGACCCCGATCACGGACAGACTGGCGAAGCTCTACGAGCAGACCATCCACGGGAAGGTCAGACGCTACTCGAAGTGGCTGACCCCTGTCAGCCCCTAGGGGTCGGGTTCACTTCTTCCTTGGCTTCTCCGAGGGCACGAAGTGCACGTCGGAGATGAGATACCGCGGGGGGTGGCGGAACACAGCCTTCACCTTCATCCCGATGAATATGTCTGCCTCCTTGGCATCTTTCAGCCTCGTCAGGAGGAGCGTGTCCACACCGTCGAACTCGACCAGCGCCAGGTTGAATGGGGTCTCCTTCAGGAACTCTTCCCCTCCGTAGTAGCAGGTCGTCCAGGAGTGTACCCGCCCCTCCTTCGGGAGGGCGAACCACTCCGTCTCGGCCCCGCAGGCCATGCAGTGGCTCCGCGGCGTGGCATACCTGTAGTGGCAGCTCTTGCACTCGCTCCCCAGGATCTTCCCTTTCGCCAGCCCGAGGAAGAATGGCGAGTCCTCCGCGTAGCTGTGGATGTAGTTGATGGCGTAGGGGGAGAGTATGACGAGGTCCTCGGTCCCCGCAGGGTTCTTGTAGAGGGCAGCGCCCTTGGTGTTGACCTCTTTCATCACGTCCCTGAACTTCGTGAACTTCCTCGGCTGGGCCAAGCTAGGCCCTCTCCATGATCGTGACGGTCACCGAGCTCCCGGTCCCAGCGTGGGAGTGAATCAGCCCGCGCTTCGCGCCTCTAATCTGGAGCTTGTCGTTCCCGAAGTGCTTGCGTATGCTTCCCTGAAGCTGCCAGAACGCGAAGACCCCCTGCATTATCCCGGTCGCCCCCACCGGGTGCCCGCAGGCGATCAGCCCTCCAGAGGGGTTGACTGGTATGGTCCCCCTGTGGGGGAGGTCCAGCCCATAGTCTATGTCCTCGAGGAACGGGTGGCCCTGGTCCACGAACTCGTATCCTTCCCCGTACCTGCACAGGCCGATGTCCTCGTACGTCTGTATCTCTGAGCTCGCGTAGGCGTCGTGGAGCTCGACGAAGTCCAGCTCCTTCTTCGGGTCCCTTATGCCTGAGTTCTTGTACGCCTCGAGTGCCGCGGCCCTCCCTGCGCGGAAAGAATGGACGCCGGGATACCTCAGGTCGGAGTAGTATCCAGCCTCTTCCCATGGGAAGAGCGGCACGCTCCCGTGGGGCCTGTCTGCCAGCCTCATGGTGTCTGTCCCGCACCCGACCCCCTTGATCAGCACGGGGTGGTCTGTGTACTTGAAAGCGACGTCCTCGGAGGCTAGTATGGCCACCGCGGCTCCGTCGCTCATGGTGCATATCATTGGCCTGTTCAGCGGATAGGCCACCATCTCCCTCCCGAGGGCTTCCTTCATCGTCAGCTTCTCAGGATACTGGGAGTACGGGTTGTGCTCCGCGTTGACGTGGTTCTTCACGGAGACCATGGCCATGATTCTCTTCGCCTCTTGGGTGGCCTCCCTCTGCGCCTTCTTCTCGTCCTTGACGTGGGCGAACTTCGTCTTCCTCAGGTACTCGTAGATGTGCCGCTGGACCATGAGCGCATAGTAGCCGGTGTAGAACCCTCCCACAGGGTAGTCGAAGTTGGTGTCTGAGGCGAGGGCGATGAACTCGTTCCCCTTCCAGGTTTCGACGTGCGACATTGTCTCGAAGCCTGCGACCAGGCAGACCTCGTTCCTCCCGCTGGCGACCGTCTCCCACCCCGCCTGGATCGCCTGCCCGCCGGTGGCTCCTCCCCACTCGATCCTCCGCGAATCCTTCGGGTTGAGGCCAAGATAGTCTTGGACCATCGAGGCGGCTTTCAACTGCCGTGCGAAGTGGTCCGAGAAGTAAGAAATCCTGCTGCTTTCGATGTCCGACGTCCTGAGTTCGGGGATGTCCTTCATGGCGTAGTCGAAGGCCCGCTTGACCATCAGGCGGAAGTCCATGTCCGGGTGTGCCTTGGCGAACTTGGTCACGCCGCCGGATATCATGTAGACCTTCCTAGGCGCCGGCATTACTTCCGCCGGCTCGGCACAGGTATTAATTTCCTTCCAAAATGCGCCTAGGCGCCTGCGGCGGTCTCCTTTGCCAGCTTCACGAAGTAGTCCAGAGAAGCAGGGTCTGCCAGGGACCCCCTGTTCAAGACCCGGTCGGGGTCAGCCCCGGCGAGGATCCGCTTCACGGGCACCTCGAGCTTCTTCCCATTCAGGGTCCGGGGGATGGCAGGGACGGCGACCACCTTCTCGGGGAGATACCGCGGCGAAAGGTCAGACTTTATCTGAGCCCTGATCTTCGTGAGGAGCTCCTGGTCCAGTGATGTGCCCTCCTTCAGAGACACGAAAAGGACCATCTCGTCTCCTCCCAAGCCGGTGGGGACATCGAGCACGAGGGAGTCCGAGACCTCAGGCACCTTCTCGACGGCCCTGTAGACTTCGCTGGTCCCTATCCGCACCCCCTGCCTCTTTATCGTGGCGTCGGAGCGGCCGTAGATGACACACGTCCCACGGCTGGTCACTTTGATCCAGTCCCCGTGCCTCCAGACCCCCGGGAACGCGTCGAAGTAGCTCTCCCTGTAGCGGCTCCCGTCCTCGTCCCCCCAGAAGAACACAGGCATGCTGGGCATCGGCTCGGTGATGACCAGTTCACCCACCTTCCCCACCACCGGTGCCCCGCCGTCGTCGAAGGCCTTGACGCTGGCCCCCAGGGCCCTGCACTGCAGCTCCCCTGAGTGGACGGGGAGGGTCGGCGACCCGGTGACGAAGGCGGTGCACACGTCAGTCCCGCCGCTGAGCGACTCGAGCCAGACGTCCTCTTTCGCCTTGGCGTACACCCATTCGAAGCCGTCCGTCGAGAGCGGCGACCCAGTAGAGCCGATCCCCCTGAGTGAGCCCAGCCTGTGTGTGCTCCGCGGCTCGATCCCGGCCTTCGCGCAGCCTGAGATGTAGGCGGCGCTTGTACCCATGTATGTCGTCTTTGTCTGCTCCATCACAGACCAGAGGGAGTCAGGGTGCGGCCAGGCGGGGTGGCCGCTGTAAAGGACGAGCGTGGCGCCATGGAGCAGGCCCCCCACGAGGTAGTTCCACATCATCCACCCGGTCGTGGTATACCAGAAGAAGCGGTCTCCTTCCCTCACATCGTTGTGCAGCGCCAGAGCTTTCAGGAGCTCCACGAGTATCCCTCCATGAGAGTGCACAATCGGCTTCGGGAGTCCCGTGGTCCCCGACGAGTAGAGGACCCAAAGCGGGTGGTCGAAGGGTACGAACTCACTGTCGAATCCTGACTTGCCTTCCGTCGCTTCCTCCCAGTCCTCCGCCCCCTGGATCCCCCTGCTTCTGCTCCCGCCGGAAACCGCGACGGTCTTCTCTATGCTTGGGATCGCCTTCACTACCGAAGCGACCTCCTCTGTCCTGTCGGTCCACTTGCCTCCGTAGCCGTAGCCGTCGGCCGCGATTAGGACCTTCGGGCGTATCTGACCGAACCTGTCTATCACCGACTGTGTGCCGAACTCAGGAGGGCAACTCGACCAGACGGCTCCAATGCTCGCCGTGGCCAGGACGCCCACAACGGCCTCGGCCCCGTTCGAAAGGAACGCCGCCACCCTGTCCCCGCGCTCCACGCCGGACTCCTTCAGCCTCGTGGCCAGGGCCGCCGTCTTCTTCCGCAGCTCCTGCCATGTGACCGTCTTCTCTGAGCCGCGTTCCCCTCTGCATATGAGCGCCGGTCCTTCTCTCTCCCTGGCGAAGACGCGTTCGGCGAAGTTGAGTTCGGCCCCCTCGAACCACTTGGCTCCGGGCATCTTCCTCTCCGCCAGCACCGGATAGTCGGCGCCCGCCACGTCGAAGTACTTCCAGATGGACCCCCAGAATCCCTCCAGGTCTTCCACTGACCAACGCCAAAGGTCGTCGTATCCTTCAAAGGCGAAGCCTCGCTTCTCCAGCCACTTCGTGTAGGCTGTCATGGCGGTCTTCCTGACGAAGCCCGAGTCGGGCTCCCAGAGCAGCTTCCCTTCAGGCATCGTATCCACTCACCGCGCCTTTCTGGGAGTTATAAGCGCCGAGGCGGAGACTGGTCCTGCCCCTGTGCGCCTCAGCCTATGGGGGCGACCATGAATATCGCGACGTCCCACGCGAAGTGGCTCAGCATGCTCGAGCTCAGGTCGCCGGTCCGGTAGTATGTGAGGCCCCAGACGGAGTCGGCGAGGAACGTGGCGACGACCCAGAGGATGTTGAAGCTGGCGGCGTGGATCAGAGCGTCCACGGCGGCCACGGCAAAGGGGGCCGCTGGCCCGAGCCTGGGTGCCGCGAGAGACTGCAGCGTCCCTCTGAAGTACGACTCGAAGCCTACGGAGTCACAGGCCAGCACAAGGACCTGCAGCGGGAGCAAGTTGCCCGATGACGCTATCAGAGCGTAGATGGACGTCTCCGCCTGGGCCCCGACGCCGAGGGGATGGAACGCCACTACGGCTAGGTTCCCGGCGTAGAACAGGGCATAGAGCCCTGCGGCCGACACCGCCCCCACCCCCAGGGTCCACACCCGGGGAGCGAAGAGCCTGCGGTAGCCGCCCGACGCCACGGCCACCGCGGCCATGCACCCTGTGGCTATGAAGGTCGATAGGGCAAAGTCGTCCTTGGGGAGGAAGAAGAGTGGCATCATCCCGGCCGCGACAATGGCCAGCCCCAGCGCGGACCTTCGCGCCTTGTCCACTTTCTCTCCCCACAGGGCCGACGTTAAATCCTCATCGCACAGCTGCGGACCCTTGCCTGGGGTTCCGTCCCCGAAGTCACGCTCTGTCAATCTTAATATTACTACTGGCAGGTGGTAATCACACATGCTGACAAGGTCATCAGGCGCCGCGCCGAGGGATTCGTTCCGCCCCATCGCCGGTGCGGCCCTGGCCGCCTCGACGGCCCCGCGCCGTAGTCTCGGCGCTAGGACAGCGCTTCTTTCTGCCAGGCCCTGGTCCTTCACGATGACCTTTTCGTCGGTCACCATGGGCACCCTCTTCGCGACCCTGGCCGGAGAATTCGACCTCCCGCTCTATCTCCTGACCCTTGGGGGGATGGTGGCCTTCCACGCGGCGACCAACATCCTCAACGACTACTATGACGTCAGGCACGGGGTAGACAAGGAAGGTGCGCCGACTACTAGGTACAGGCTGCATCCGGGCGCGGCCGGCGAGGTCCGCCCTTCCACCATATTGTACTTCGCCCTGGGCCTCTATGCCGTCACGCTCATCGCGGCCGCCTACCTCGCGTCGGTCGCCGGGCCGGTAATCCTGTTCATCACAGCGGCTGGCGTGCTGGGGAGCGTCCTATACACCGCCGACCCGGTAGTCCTGAAAGCCAGGGGCGCGGGCGAGGCGACCGTGTTCGTCATGTGGGGGCTCCTCATCCCGCTGGGCGCCTACCTGGTGCAGGCCAGGGCCTTCTCCTGGGTCCCTCTGGTGGGCGCAGTCCCAATCGGCATCTTCGTCGCCCTGGTCCTCCTCGCCAACAACATCAGGGACATCGACTACGACGGGTCGGTCAACACGAGGACGATTGCCGTCCGCCTGGGACTGAAGGCTGCCTCCAGGGCCTACGGATGGCTCCTGGGCGTTGCATACGCCTTCGTCCTAGCCGAGGTCCTTTCGGGTTTCGTCAGTGCCTGGTCCCTCCTCGTCCTCGTCACCCTCCCCAGTGCCTTTCCGCTGTGGAGGATGTTCAGGGGGCCGATCCCAGACAACGCCGACCCGAAGACAGCGGCCCTGGCGCTTCAGTTCTCAGTCCTGTACATGGTGTCCCTGGCGCTCGCCATCTTTCTGCCAGTTGTCTAGAGGCCGACCGCCTCACGCTTCCGGCGCGAGTTCGTTGACCGCGTAGCTCACGTCCCCTATCGGCATCAGTATGGGGAGGGTGACGCCCGCTTTCCTGTACTCCTTGATCCTTTCGATGGCGTGGTCCGGCGTACCTGTGACCGTGAGCGCCTCTACGGCTTCCTCAGGGATAAGCCGCCGCGCCCCTGCTTCGTCCCCTCTCCTCCATGCCTCCTTCAACGGGCGGAGGTCCTCCTCCGTCACCCCGTAGGAGGAGAGTGTCTCGGGCTGTATCACCTCGGACAGCTGGTAGGCGAAGAAGTAGTAGTCCTTGACTGCCTGGGCAGCCCTGGCGGGGTCCCGGCCCACCGAGGTCAGCAGGTAGGACGCCCGCTCCACCCCTCGGCCCCGTTTAGCTTCCCCCCGTTTGACGTTCTCTACCATGGCCTCGGTCCCGCGGGCCGTGCCCAGGGCTGGGGAGAGGATCACGCCGTCGGCGACGGTGGCTGCGAACGCCTGCGTCCTCGGCGAAAGGGAAGCCACGAAGATCGGTATCGCGTGGGCCACCTCGAAACCCAGGGCGAGGCCATGGACCTGGAAGAAGTCGCCGTCGAACTCGACCCTCTCCCCTTCCCAGGTCTTCTTGACCACCTCGACGTACTCCCTTATCCTGCGGATCGGCTTCGTCTCTCCGACGGGGAAGATCCGGTGGCCTATGAGCGGGACTGTCGGGAAGCTCCCGAGCCCAAGCCCGAGCGTCACCCTCCCCCCTGACAGCTCGGAGAGCGTGGCGAAGGTCGTCGCCGTGGTGACAGGGTGGCGGGTGAACGTGTTTATCACCCCGGAACCGAGCTTGACCCTCGTAGTGCCAGACGCCATGGCTGAGATATAAGTGACCACGTCCCTCTGGTACAAGCTCTCGTGCATCCAGACCGAGTCGTAGCCTAGGGAGTCTGCGCGCGACGCCTCGGCCACGGCGTCCCTCACGCTGATTATCGGGTTGAAACCCAGGGCGAGCTTCACATGATTACCACTAGATAGTGGTAATTAGGGGTTCCCCTGAAGGGGCCGGGCGGCCTTCCACTGTTGTTCGAGGGACTCGATAACCGACATGGCGAACGAGGGGCTCCTCACCCATATCGCCACCGCTGCGAACGACTCGTCCTTGCCCCTGGCGGGGACCCCTATGATGACCCCGCCCCGGTCCCCGGCCATCATGTCGAGGAGGACGCCCTCGGACCGGCGTACCTCCAGCCCGCGCTTCTGGGCGTCCCGCAGCTCAGCCTGCGACAGCCTCTGATTCGCCGGGATCATGAGTTTGACGCTCTTCGGCTTCCTGCTCGCCTGCCCCAGGACCCCTAGGAACGCTGTCTTGGCTTCGATCCCCTTCCTCACGAGGAGGAATGCGTCCTCCGAGGCGCGGAGGACCTCGAGGAAGGCTGCGGCGATGCTCTCCAATCCCTTCAGCATCACGGGCTCCTGCTCTCCGTGCCCGGGCCCCGCGAGCGGCTCCAGCTCCACGACTATCTTCTTCATGGCGGACTGCCTCCCCGCGAGGCTGGCCTCGAAGTCCGCCACGTACTTCGCTATCCTGGAGCCGAGGGCGGCCGAAGGGGTCGCAGACTGGTAGACCCCGTCGGACTCCACGACGAATCCCTTCTGCTCGAGAGAGCGCAGGGTGTCGTAGGTGCGCGACTGGGGGACCCCCGAAGCCTGGGCCGCTTCGCCTGCCTTCATCCCGCGGCCCAGCAGGGTGATGTAGAGCTTCGACTCGTAGGAGTTCAGGCCGAAAGCCTCCCTGAGGAGCTCCTCAGACTCCATGACCAGGGGGGACGCCGGACGATGATATAGGTCAGACAGGCGCGGCTAGGCCGAGGCTTTCATCAGAGGGAAGACCTCTCCGATGTCTTCGACCGCTTCGAGCTTCCACAGCAGGCCGAGGAGCTCCTTCGCCCTCCGGGGGGATAGCCTTCCGGCCGTCAGGGACATGAACTTCTGTTCCAGCTCCTCTCTCCCCATGGGATCCAGGGGGTGTCCCCGGGGGACGTCCACCTCCTTCGAGAGGGTGGCCCCAGACTTCGTGACTACGGTCACCCTGTTGGCCATCCCCTTCGCGGGGTAGAGCGCCGTCAGGCCTGGATCCTCCTTCACCCTCACCTTCTGCAGGAACCGGAGGGTCCTCTCGGACCGGATCTTCCGCTCAGAGTATGTCCCGTTGTCGACCTTCCCCTCCAGGAGCGCCATGCCCACCATGTATGGGAGGCTGTGGTCCGCCGTCTCCTTGGTCGCGGGCCGCCACTTCTCGGGGTCCTTGCCCAGGATCGTATACCCAGCTTCGTGCGTTTCGACCAGGACAGACTCCACGTCCTCCGGCCCCCTCAGTCCCTCCCTCACCGCCAGCGCGGCCCAGATGGCCGACTGCGCGTGGTACTCGGCGGGCCAGTATTTCACATAGGTGTCCTTCACCTTGTACCTCCCATGGCGTCCTCCGAACTCGCCGGTGTCCAGGTCGAATGGACCCGAGACCTGGTTGAAGAAGCCCATCTCGCCCTCGAAGATGGGCGACGGCCCCGTTATGCCGTCCCTGGCCAGGACGGCCGCGAACACCCCGTTCCTGGCGGCGTTGGCGAACGAGGCTCCCTTCCACATAGAGAGCTCTCCGGCCCTGACCTGGCGCATGGCCTCATGGCCGTTCAGCGCAATGTTCACCGCCTGCTCAGCCCGCTTCGCGTCCAGCCCCATCAGCTTCGACGCCGCCAGCGACGACGACACGAGCCCGTAGTTGACGTGGTCCCACCCCCTGTGCCTGATGTCAGCCGCGTCGCAGAGCCTGCACTGGATTTCATAGGCCGCCACCGCGGCTGAGATGAGCTCCTTCCCCGTCGAGCCCTCCGCCTCCGCCACCGCAAGGCAGGGGGCGATGTTGTCGCTGGGGTGGGCGGGCTCCTTTGACAGGTACGTGTCGTTGTAGTCGAAGTACCGCAGCATGAAGCCGTTCACGAACGTGGCGAGGTCGGGCGAGGTGCGTTCTCCCGTCCCGAAGACGCTCGATGGCCCGCCGTTCCGCAGGCCCAGGACTGCCTTCCTTGCCATGGCGATGGGTTTCTCGCGGTAGGCGCCGATGGCGCACCCTACGGCGTCTACCACTCTTGCCTTCATCTCCTTGACGGTGCCCGCGTCCAAGGCCCGGTACCTGACAGAGGACACATACTCTGCGAGGCGGCCGGCTAGGTCCACGACCCGCGTCCGCCCCTGGCTCTAATAGGAATTCTCGTTCTTTAGTGAGAACGATTAAATCTGTCGTGGGGCGAACGCGGCTCAGCGCCTCGAATTGACGATATTCACAGCCGAACACAGACAGCTCATGCAGATGCTCCATCCGGGCAGGCACCAGGAGTACTCTGACGTCCTGACCTCCCTTGGCTCCTTCATGGAGAAGGAGCTTCTTCCGCTCTCCCCGAAGCTGGACTCCGGAGATGAGCCGATAGACAGGCCCAGGAGCGCGCTCTTCGCCCAGGGGATGAGCCTGATCCCGTTCCCGGCCCAGTACGGAGGGCTCGGGCTCCCATTCTCAGTCTACGCCATGGCCGTGGAGCTCCTCGGTACCGCGGACGCCTCCGTAGCGCTGAGCGTCGAGATACACAACGCCGTGGCGGAGGGGGTGCTGAGGTTCGGGTCGGAACCTCAGCGGGAGCGGTATCTCGGGCCGATGATCACGGGGCGGAGGCTAGCCTCGTTCGCGCTTACCGAGCCCGCCTCCGGCTCCGACGCGGGCAACATGGCCACGACTGCGGAAAAGCGCGCGGGGGAGTACGTCGTGAACGGCTCAAAGATGTTCATTACCAACGCCGGGGAGGCTAACGTCTACCTGGTCTTCGCCAAGACCTCGAAGGGCCCTTCCTGCTTCCTGCTGGAGCCACCCAGCGCCGGGCTGAAGTTCGGCGCCGAGCTGAAGAAGCTTGGGATGAGGGGATCGAAGACGCGCGAGGTCATCTTCTCTGACTGCCGGATACCCGAAGAGAACCTGGTCGGCGAGGAGGGGAAGGGGGCGGATTACGCGAAGGCGATACTCCACGGGGCGAGGATAGTGGTCGCGGCGCTCAACGTCGGCATCTCTCAGCTCGCCTACGACAAGGCGCTGGCCTACGCGCGACAGCGGCACGCCTTCGGAAGGACCATCTCGGACTTCCAGCTCGTCAGGGAGAAGATAGCTGACACCAAGACAGGGATAAACGCGGGCCGACTCCTCTATCTCTACGCGTCGAGGATCAAGGAGTTGGGAGGAGACTACTCGTCAGAGGCGTCACAGGCCAAGGTCTTCGCCACCGAGATGTCGCTGAAGGCATGCGACGACGCCATCCAGATACACGGCGGATACGGCTACACCACAGAGGACATTCACAGGCACTGGAGGGACGCCCGGCTGTTGACCATCGGCGAGGGCACCTCTGAGGTGCTCAGGATGCTGATATCCAGGCGAGAGCTGGCGAGGGCCCAATGAAGATCGCCGTCTGCGTGAAGCATGCCGTCGACGAGGCAGAGCTCAAAATCGGCCCTGGAGGGAGCCCGCTGCTGGCAGGGGCTGCCGGGAAGATGAGCACCTTCGACAAGAACGCCGTCGAAGAGGGGCTCAGGCTGAAGGCTGCCCACCAGGGAGAGGTGGTGGTCTTCATGGTGGGCGGGACAGAGTCGAAGAAGACGCTGAAGGAAGCCCTAGCCATGGGCGCCGACAGAGGGGTGCTGGTGACCGCCGACACGGTGGCCATCGACGCCCTCCGCACCGCCACCATGCTCGCAGCCGCCATGAAGAGGTCCGGGCCCTTCGACGTGGTCATATGCTCGGAGGGAGCGTCGGACACCTACACGGGGCAGGTCCCCCCGATGGTCGGCGAGCTGCTGGGGATTCCTTATGTGGGCTACGCCCGTAAGATAGAGATCGACGGCAAAGCGGCGAAGATCGAACGGTCGCTCGAGGACAGCGTCGAGTCAGTCGAAGCAGCTGTCCCATTCGCCACGTCCGTGGTGAGCGAAATCAACGACCCGCGCTATCCGACGCTCATCCAGATAATGCAGGCTTCCAAGAAACCGGTCGAAGAGCTCAACGGCGAGGAGATCGCCCCGGCCGGGAGCCGCAGGGGGGTCGAGGTGCTGTCGATGTCGTCCCAGCCCACGGCGAGGAAGCACGTCATGATCGATGGGAGCCCAGACGAGGCCGCTGCGAAGCTCTTGGACGCGCTATCGAAGGAGGGTGTCCTGAAGTGAGCGGGCAGGTCTGGGTATACTCCGAGTCGGAGCCGGTGGCCAACGAAGTCGCCACAGCGGCAGCAGCGGTAGCCCAGGGGGCGTCGGCGGAGGTCCGAATGGTGGACATCGGGTCGGTCCGGCCCGCGACTAGGGGCTCGGGGGGGAGGCTCCTGCTGAAGGGGCCCGCCGGTCACGAGGTCTCCCCCGCCGTAGCGGCCGAGGCCCTCGCCCGGGCAGCAAAGGACCTCGCGCCCTTGGCGGTCCTGCTGGGGGCGACGAGGGACGGGAGGGAGGTGGCGTCGAGGCTGGCGGCAAAGCTCGGGATAGGGTGCATGGCAGAGGTGGCCGGGCTCGCGTCCGACGGCCAGGGAATGACGGGGGAGCGGAACGTCTTCGCCGGGAAGGTGGTGGCGAAGGTGAGGTGCCAGTTTCCCGCGGTCGCGACGGTGAAGGTCGGCGCCTACCCGAAAGCCGCCGCACAGCCCGGGGAGAGCCAGGAGAAGGACGTCGGCCCGGTCTCGGACCAGACGAAGACCGTCGGCAGGGAGAAGAAGCCCGCCGGCGCCGTCGACCTGAGGTCCGCCAAGGTGATCGTCTCCGCCGGGAGGGGGGTCAAGAAGAAGGAGGATCTGGCCATCCTGGCGGAGCTCGCTACCGCCATGCGCGGCGCCCTCGGGTGCTCACGTCCGCTGTCAGCTGACCTTGGCTGGCTGCCTGAGGAGCACCACATCGGGCTGACTGGAGTGACTGTCAAGCCAGACCTCTACCTAGCGGTGGGCATCTCCGGCCAGCTGCAGCACGTGGCCGGGATGAAAGACTCCAAGGTCGTCGCCTCAATAAACACGGACAAGGACGCCCCCATCTTCCAGGCGTCAGACTATGGCATAGTGGGAGACCTCTACCAGGTGATCCCAGCGCTCGAACGCGCCCTCGCCGCGCGGCGATGAGCCCCCGGGCGCCTGCGGGCTCGAACACCCTATAAACCGAGGGACACCCGGTGACAAGCATGGCTGGGCTCGACGTCGGGTACCTGGCCGCGTACGCGCTCTCCCTCGCCAGCGTGGCCGCATTTGCTCTTGCAGGCGCCTCCCTTGCCCACAGGCTGTCCATCAGCCTCGGCCCGGGGCGGGTCGCGGGCCTGGGCCGGGACGAGATGCGTCGCCTAAGGACCGGGGACCCGGTCTTCCTGATGCACCTGTCCATTGCGCTCGGCGTCGGGGTTACGATCGCCGACGCGATCATCGCCCCCTTCATGGGCGGGGCCCTTCTCCTCCTGGACATCTTCAGGGCCGCGTCTGTCCCGCTTGTCGCCGGTCTGGTGGTAGCCTTCGGATGGCGCGTCCAGAGGTACTCCCAGAGCATGCGGATAGGTCGGGGGCTCGGGGTCACCGAGGGCTTCGCGTCGGCGTCGGCTACCCTCCAGCTGGTGCTCATGGGCGCCATCGCCCTCACCACCTCGGAGCTCGTCCTCCTCTGGTTCCCTGCCCTTGGCTGGGCGGACCTCCTCTTGGGCGCCCTCAGGAACACCCTGATCACTATCTACTACGCCAGGCCCAGCGTCAACCTGATCGCCAAGTTCGACCGCCCCCTACACTCCATCAGGGCCCCGTTCAACCTGGCGGACGTCATGGCAGGGAAGACCGACCCGGAGGCCATCCGCGTGGGGGTAAGCAAGGTCTCAGAGTTCCCCGCCGACCAGTCGCTGTCCTTCGACTCCTGCGTAGAGATCGGGGCCTGTGAGGCGTCGTGCCCGGCGACGGCAGCCGGGCGTCCCCTCTCGCCTCGGGTCCTCGTCAGGAAGGTCAGCCTCCTCTCCAGGACCGGCACCGGCAGAGAGTCGGAGGTGCTGTCCTCGGTGTCGGAGGATGAGCTCTGGTCCTGCACCTCCTGCGGGGCATGCGTAGCAAGCTGCCCGGTGAGCGTCAAGCACCTCGACCTGGTCTACGACCTCCGAAGAGAGCTTGTCTCCAAGGGGAGGCTGGACAAAGAGAAGTCAGGGATGCTTGCGAACCTCGCCCAGAGCCAGAATCCATACGGCTTCAAGAACTCCACCAGGGCCGCCTGGGCCGAGGGGCTGGGCATCGACACCCTGTCATCAAACCCGAAGGCCGAGTATCTCTATTGGGTCGGCTGCGTCTCTTCCTTCGACCAGCGGGCCCAGAGGATCGCGAAGGCGCTGTCGAAGATACTGAAGGGCGCTGGCGTATCCTTCGCAATCCTGGGGGCGGAAGAGATGTGCGTCGGCGACCCTGCTCGCAGGCTGGGCGAAGAGGGACGGTATCAGGAGCTCGTCTTCCAGAACATAGAGAAGCTGAAGTCCTACGGCGTGAAGAAGATAATCGCCACCTGCCCCCACTGCTTCAACGCGCTGAAGAACGAATATCCCCAGTTCGGGGGAGAGTTCGAAGTGGTCTATCACACCCAGCTGATCTCAGACCTCATCAGGGAAGGGAGGTTGTCCATCCCTCCAGAGAAGGTGCAGAAGATCTCCGTGACCCTCCACGACGCCTGCTACGCCTCGCGGTACAACAGCGTCTTCGACCAGCCGAGGGCGATGCTCAAGGCTTCGGTCGACGACCTGCGCGAGATGGGCAGGAGGAAGGAGAAGACCTTCTGCTGCGGCGCGGGCGGGTCCAACTACTGGTTCAAGGTCCCCCAGCAGGAGTCCATAGCCGGTATCAGGACGCAGGAGGCCGCAGGGACCGGTGCGAAGACCATCGCTACCGAGTGTCCCTTCTGCCTCTCCATGCTCGACGATGCCACCAAGGTGTCGAACTCGGGGATGGACGTCCGCGATGTGGCCGAGATCGTCGCCGAGTGCATCTGATCGCGAGGTCAGCCTCGTCTGACGACCTTTCCTCCCCCGGCGGGGAGCGCTCTCTGCACTTCTTCGAGGGTTGGTTCCCTGGGCTCTGAGCCGAGGTCCTTTAGGACCCGCTTGGCTGTCTCTGAGCCCTTCTCGTTGTGGGGTCGCAGGACGACGTAGTTGGCGCACCTCTTCCTGACCGAGTCCTCGGGTCCGGCCATCACCCGACCTTCCTGGTCCAGGCCCACCGCCACCTCGACGATCATCCTCGAGATGAAGTTCTTCTTCCCCCTGATCACGAAGGAGCCTCGCGGCAGGTACTCGCCGCTGGGAGCAGCCGAGCCGACCTGGTCTGGTGCCACCCAGTAGGCGTCGGCGGAGCCGAGGCCTGTCTTCCAGGCGCTGCTGAACGCCACTGTTGCCTGGGCGACCTGCCTGGCCTCTTCTTCGGTCTGTCCAGCTCCTCCCTTCAGTATGAAGAAGGGCGAGCCGAACAGGTCGGCATGGAACACCGTGTCGTTGGAGTCCATGTGCCTGCCGAGGAGCGCGGAGTTGGTCTGGGCGTCCCTCCCACCCACCGCCAGCTTCCCCTCGACTGTGACGAACCACCTGAACTTCTCGTACCACTCCCCCCTCCTCCTGGCCAGCGTCCGGCTTCGCGCCGGGGCCCCGGGGGCCACCCTGGATGCCTTCTTTTCGAGCTTGGCCGCCGCCTCAAGCCCCCGCGAAGACTTCGATTCGAGCTCCTTGGCGCGGTCGTAGAGGGCCGACGCCACCGCCGCCGGAGAAACCGGGTCCTTCTGCGACCTGACTCCCGCACCCCTCAGGACATTCAGCGCCGACTCCAGGGTCGCACCCCTGGCCTCGGCCGCGGCGGCCCGGGCCCTCGCTGCCTCTGCGACCAGCGACCCCGCTTCCTCCCTGAGCTTTGCGACCGTCGCCTCGAGCTCTCTCCGCTTCACCTCCTCGGGGCCAGGCTGCACAGGCTCAGACAGCGCCTCCCCGAGGAAGAGGCGGTCGCAGAGCTCGGAGACCGTCTCGGCCTCCTCTTTGACGCTGAGCCCGCTCGGGGGGAACGCGAAGATCTCGTCCCCAGCGGGGGTGCCGCACACGCAGGGCCGCGGCCTCTCCCTCGCTTCAGCGACCATGTCCTCGACGGCCTTCGCTATCTCCGCGCCTCTCCCTAAGAAGCTCGAGGCCGGGTCGCCCTCGGTCGCGCCCACCCTCTTCAGGGCCTCGGCGACGTACTTCCTGGGGAGTGCGATATGCCTGCCGATGGCCCTCCCAAGGGTCGTCTCCGTCTTCAGCATCCCTTCGACGTCCTCAGGCCCGACTTCGAGCGGGCTGCGCCTGCTCTGGCTCGGGGGCCGATAGGGGACCCCCCTGACCACCCGCCTTGCCTCGGCGCGTACCTCGTTCAGCGCGAGACGGATCGTGCCCTCTGGGTCGAGCACTATGATGTTCCCCGGGGGCATCAGCTCGACCACCATCCTTCGCCGCTCCCTCCCATCCAGGTCTAGCTGGAACACCCTGTCCAGGCCCAGCTGCGTAGCGCCGACGAACTTCGCCCTCTCCAGCTCTCCTCTCAGCTTCGTAGTGAACTCCGTCGTGTCGTCCCTCTCCTGCACCCTGCTTGAAATCCAGGCGCCCTTCTTCGGGGACGCGACCAGCCACACGTCTTCGCCCCCTGGCCTCCTGAAACGGAAGAGCTGGGCGCCTCCTCTTCTGTAAATGTTATTAACGTAGGTTCCGCACAACGTCGAGTCGATTTCTTTGGCGAGCACCAAGACTTCAAAGCCGGATAATTCGGCCACGAAGCCTCAGCCGACGGCGGCGTTTGATAAGCTATACTGGACGAGGATAGGGATGGCGGCCCTCGCGGGGGTCGGTACCCAGGCCCTCAACCAGGCTTACGGCTTCGACTGGTCCTTCGGGGTCAGCATAGGGATAGGCGTCTATCTCATCTCCTACTATCTCGCGTTGTATGGGTGGTACCGGGGAGCTCCAAGGGAGCTGCAGGGGAAGGTCTACACGACCGGTGTCGGCGGATATGTGATGGTCTTCCTGTTCACTTGGATGCTCGGCTTCACTCTGCAGACTGCTGGGTACCCGCTGTAAGCTTCGAGTAGGTCAGCAGAGTGTCCGCGTAGCCCGCATCGAAGTCGTCTGCCATCTGGCTCGACGCGATGGACTTCGCCGCCCTCTCCACCTTGGCGCTGTCCCAGGCCTGCAGCGTCCCGTCCTTCCCTTTGGACATGCTCGTGAGTATCCCGGCGGCCGCCGCCAGGCTCCCTCTCTCCTTCTCGGACCTCACTTCAGGCTGAAGCGCCTGTATCTTCCGCTTCGCTTCATCAAGGTCGGACTTCACAAGGGAGTCTAGTATCGACATGATGTTGGCCTGCACAGTCCTACCCGTTTACACCAGCACTTCCTGAGATATTTAACCATCCTCGGCCCCGAGCCATGTCCTGCTCTCGCACGGGTCTCAGAGCCTCCTGTGCCGCGCGGCGCTCTCTGCGGGCTCGACCTGCCAGCCGGCCACTGCGGCCCTGCACCTCGTCCGCACCCAGTTGACCCTGCCGCAGTTCCAGCGGCTGACCGCCGACGCCCTCGCTTCAGGCGTGCGGTCCCGTCGGCTTCAGGTCACCCCGAGTACCCCGATCTCCAGGGTTGCCTTCGCCCTTGGGGGTGAGGCGGTCGCTGTCACCCTCCCGCCCTGACGCTCGAGGAGGATGGACCTGTGGACCAGCTGCTCCACAGTCCTCCCTCCTATCCCGACGTCCCCGATGGCGCCGAACGTGACCCGGTTCGTCAGGAGGTACGCCCTGGCATTGGCGTACGCGTCTCTGGCCATCTCGCTCAGGTGGATGTCCAGGGCTCCCTGCCTGCTCGGGGTGTTGGACCGCCCGGGGAGCGCCACAGAGAAGTTGCGCGTGAGCGTGTCCACGACCACCAGCCTGCATCTGGCTGTCACGCCCCTGCCTTGCATCCCCCTGACGGTCTCCATCTGTTCCGGGGCAGAGTCTGACCTCATGTACACCACCCTCTCGAGGACCCCCTCCGTGTCCCACCCTCTGGCCCCGGCGATCTGTTCGAGCCTCTCCGGCCTGAATGCTCCCTCGGTGTCGATGTACAGGACGCTGTCCCCCTTCCTGGCCGCGCAGAGTGCCGCCTGCATCGCCAGCTGTGACTTGCCGCTGTTGCTCCTCCCATAGATTTCAGTCAGGGTGCCGGCCCTGTATCCGCCGGAGAGCAGTGCGTCGAGCCCTTCGGACCCTGACGTATAGCTGGGGAACGAAGCGACCCACCTGATGGCTTCCGCGGCGGTCTCGGTCCCGGCCGTTTTCTCCCCCTATCCGAGCTGTTTCAGCACCGATGTCTTTTTAACTGTGAGTCGGGCCACGCGGAATCCGAAAGTGAGCCCACAGCCGTTCCAGCCACCTCAGCAGTCAAAGCGCCCTCTCACCATACTACAGAAGTCCATGAACAAGCAGGTCTCTGTCCGTTTGAAGAACGAGATCGAGTACAGAGGGAAGATGGCCAACGTCGACCCTTACATGAACGTCATACTGGTCGACGCCGAGGAGTCGGAGAACGGGAACAAGATTGCGAACTACGGCAAGGTCGTGATCAGGGGCAACAACGTGCTGTACGTGAAGATAGAAGACCGCCTGTAGGCACGCGTCTCGAAGGATATCTCAGTCTTACTCCAGTGCCTGCGACCTGCCTGTGACGTAGTCGAAGCCCTTCTGAGGGTCCACCGTGATCCCATAGGCTCTCCTGAAGAAGCTGGTGACGCTCTTGACGTCGTGCATCAGCAACTCGTTGCCGTTGGGGTGCGAGGCGTCTACCGCCTGAGGCCAGTCGATCAGCCAGAATGACGCGCCGTCGGTGAGTATGTTGTACTCGCTGAGGTCGGCGTTCACCAGCCCGGCCACCATGTACGCCGTCCGCATGAGGCCGAGGATGACGCCCAGGGCACCACTCTGGTCCTCGAGGCCCGGACGCTGGGACAGCCTCACCCCGGAGACCTCCTCCAGCAGGACAGTGCTCCTGCTGTATGCCACGGCCCGGGGGAACGAGGGGGAGAGCCCCTCAAGCTTCCTCAGGGCGTGATACTCCCGCCTTGCCGCTTCATAGTTGGCTGTCATCCAGCTCCTGAACGCCGCGTCTTCCCTGGCCCGCTTCTTCCTGACGCTAGTGAACGACGTCCTCCCTATCTTGTAGAGCTTGAGGGCGTAGGCCGACCCTTCTTCACTGAGTGCCTCGTAGACGTCTGACTCCTTCCCCTTCGCGATGATTGCCCCCAGCGCGAAGATGAGGTCCTTCTTCACATAGTCCTTCAGGGCCATCACCTCCACCCCCTCCCTCGTCAGGGCGAAGCCCTGGCCCTTTCTCGTCAGGAGCCCCTTCCTCTCCAGGTCGCCCGTGGCAAAACTCACCCTCTCAGGAGGGAGGCGGCTCATGCGCGACAGCCTTCCGGCGTCGGGGGTCCCATATCCAGTGGACGCGCGTTCTACCCCTGCCAGGGTCCTCCACTCCTCGTCCTTCAGCGACTTCAGGACCCTTGCCGCCTTCTCCGTAGTTGACATCCGTCCGCCGCTCGGACGCCCTCCCTATTGATGTTGCCACCGCGGGCCGGCCATCGTTCTTATCAGCCGCCCCTCCGTACCCATACGCCTTGCAGCGGATCATCCTCGACACGGACACGGCGGGCGACGACACGATCGCCATCATGATGGCGATGAGGGCGAAGGGCGCGAGGCTCGAGGGCATCACCATCAACTGCGGGAACATCGACTTCGACCAGGAGGTCGAGAACGCCCTCTACACCATCGAGGTCGCGGGGGAGTCCGGGAAGGTCCCTGTCTATCCTGGTGCAAGGCACCCTCTGCTCAAGGAGTGGAGGACCGTGGAGGACATCCACGGGACCGACGGCATGGGGAACTCGATGTTTCCCCGGGCCAGGCAGCGGCCCGAGCGAAAGCACGCGGTGGACGCCATCATCGACGCCATCAACGAGAGCCCCGGAGAGATCACGCTCGTCGAGATAGCGCCCATGACCAACGTCGCCCTCGCCCTGAGGAAAGACCCGGGGATAGCCAAGAAGGTGAAGGAGTTCTACTTCATGGGGGGCGCCAACCAGTACCTCGGCAACGTCACCCCGGCCGCCGAGTTCAACATCTGGGTCGACCCGGACGCCGCAAGCATAGTCCTGAACTCGGGGATGCCGATCACCATGGTGGGATGGGAGATAGTGATGCGGCACGGGCTCATCGGGGTCCCCGAACTGGAAGAGATCGAGAGGATGAAGACCAAGGAGTCGGAGTTCTATCTGGCTGTGAACAGGCAGGTGAGAAAGTTCATGGAGATCGAGCGGGGGATAGACGGGACCAGCTGCCCTGACAGCATCACCATGGCCATCGTGCTGAACCCGGAGGTAGC
Source organism: Nitrososphaerota archaeon (assembly GCA_029785615.1). GTDB lineage: Archaea > Thermoproteota > Nitrososphaeria > Nitrososphaerales > Gagatemarchaeaceae > UBA183. The sequence continues at coordinate 103,909 of JAFLZH010000002.1, read as the reverse complement.
GACCGAAACCCGGGACCGCTTCGTCGAAGTCGACGCCGGCGACGGAATCTCGAGGGGGGTGACCTGGGTCGACGAGCTGGGGGCCCTGAAAAAGAAGCCCAACGTGAGGGTGGTCTACCAGGCCTCGCAGCAGGCCTTCCGCCGCATGCTGTATGAGATGCTCAGGGGCGGCCGGGTCTAGAGCTACTCCAGCGGGTCAGACCTCAGGAAACCGTCTACTTCTCCCCGTCTGGGGATGGCGGCCACGACCTCTGCTTTTGTGGCACAGAGCGCCCCTGCATAGTTCGCGAATCTCACCGCCTGCCTCAGCGGCTCGCCCTCGCTGAGGGCCACCGCCAGCGCGCCATTGAAAGCGTCGCCGGCGCCTGTGGAGTCGACAGCCCTCACGGAGGGCGCGGGGACAGAATAGGAGTCCCCCCGAGTCATCACCCTGGCTCCGCGGCTGCCGAGCGTGACGACGACTGCCCCGGCCCCCCTGGCCAGGAGCGCCTTTGCTCCTGGCTCAAACTCGGCCTCCCCAGTGAGCTCCCGGAACTCCTCCTCGTTCGGGGTGACGATGTCTACGCCCGAGAGGTCGGCGCCCCCTCCCACGCATGGGGCCGGGTTGAGGATGACCGTGAGTCCGCGCTCCTTCGCGATCCGCCTAGCCGCGGCCACTGTCTCTGGGGGGATCTCCAGCTGCACGAGCATGATCCCAGACCGGGCAATGGTCCCGGAGGCCCTTTCGATGTCTGACGGCGCCAGCTCCCAGCTTGCCCCAGGGTCGATGACTATGGAGTTGGCACCCTCGCCGTCGACCATCACGAAGCCAAGGCCAGTGTGCTTGGATGTCCGTCTCACCTGGTCCGTGTCCACGCCCTCCCGCAGCCACATAGCCATGGCCTGGTCGCCATCCTCGTCCGAGCCGACGCAGGCGACGATGCTCGCCTTCCCTCCGAGCCTCCTGACGGCCACCGCCTGGTTGGAGCCTTTTCCCCCGGGGACCCGCTGGTACCTTGAACCGGCCACGGTCTCCCCAATCTTCGGGAGGCGGTCCACCCGCATCGTCACCCCGGTGAGGTAGCTCCCTACGACTACTATCGGCTTCACCGGGCGAGCCGCTCCCTCAGCTCGTCGATGATCGCCACTCCGGCCCTCGTCCCCAGGTAGTCGGCCCCGGCGTCCACCAGGCTGAGGGCGTTGTCGAGGTCCCGAATCCCGCCGGACGCCTTCACGTGCACCTTCGGGCTGACCGACTCCCTGAGGAGCCTGATGTCCTCCACCGTCGCAGGTCCACCCCTCCCCCAACCGCTCGAGTTCTTCACCCCTGCCACCCCGGCCTGCTCGCTCAGCTTCGCCGCCCTGACCTTCTGCTCCCGGTCGAGCACCGTGAACTCCAGCATCACCCTCACGGGCCTGCCTCGGGCTTCTTCCACCATCGCTGCCACTTCGTCCCTGAACTCCTCATCCATCCCTGACCTGAGGAAGCCTATGTTGGGCATCACGTCGAACATGTCCGCGCCGAGCCCGGCGGTCTCCCTGATCTCCGCCACCTTCGCGCTGGTGGTCACCCCTCCCATGGGGAATCCCACCCCTGCAGAGACCTTCACGTCGTCCCCGACGAACTGCTTGGCCTGCTTCACCCAGCACCCCTGGACCACCACGGCACCGAACCTGTACTCCCTCGCCGCGGCGCAGAACGCCTTCAGGTCAGAAAGCGTGGCTTCGGGTGCCACCAACGTGTCATGTATCCTCTTCGCAAACGCTTCCGGGTCTGGGGGCCTCTTGTCCATGGTTCGCCCCTCGGCGGGGCATCGTAATTGAGCTTTCTCGGTTCAGCGTAGCCCCTCGGCCGCAGCCCTGGCATATGCCGCCCAGTAGGCATCTGGGGCCTCTTCGAATCGCCGCGGCCGACCGTCCCCCCTGCTGACCCAGAGGCCCTTCCCGGCTGACACTCGGCCAACCGCCGTCGCGCCGACCCCCGATCCACCGAGGGTCTCCTCTAGCTTCTTCGCCCGGCCGGGCCTGCAGGTGATGAGGAGCGCCCCCTCCCCCATGGTGCGGAGAGGGTCGACGCCGAATGCAGCGCAGACGTCGGCTGCCTCCCGCGGGACGGGGATCCTGTCCGCGTCCACCACGAACGACTTGCCTGACGCCGCTGACATCTCGTCCAGCCCCCCCAGCACCCCGCCCTCGGTTGCGTCGTGCATGGAGGTGACAGCAGTCTTCAGTCCGGCCCTGCGGGCCGCCCTGGCGTCGGCCACCGTGGAGCACCGCTGGAGCAAGGACCGGGCCAGTCTGGCCTCCTTTCCGCCGACCGCCCTCTCTGTGAACTCGGGGAAAGACAAGGCCAAGGACGCAGCCGCCTCTATGGCAGCATGCTTGGTCACCAGGACGACGTCCCCCGCCCGCGCCATGGAGGGGGTGACGTACCCGTCATCGGGAGCGAGTCCGAACATCACCCCCCCACCGATCACCGTGTACCCTGCGCCCGGGTAGCTCCCGCTGTGGCCGGCTGCTATTGTGATCCCGAGCTCCGCGCATTCGTCCCCGATGGCGCCGACGTACTCCACCCTGTCGCCGGCTTTCATATCTGGTGGGAAGTTATAGGTGAAGACAGCGAACTCGGGGTCCACCCCCGCGGCGGTGAAGTCCGACGCGATGAGGTGCACGCTCATCCAGGCAGAGCGCCTCATGCCCACCACCGGCATGACCGAAACCGGGTCGGCCGAGACTATCATGACCTTACCACCGCCCAGGCGCAGCACGCCGTTGTCGAGTCCCTTGCCTGGACCGTGGACGACCTTCTCCGACCGCGCGCCGAGGTGCCCGTAGACGGCCTCCATCGAGCTCGGTGGAAGCTTCCCAGCGGCGCTCAAGGCTTGGCGGCTCCGCCGTGGTACTGCATGAACCCCAGCTTGCGGAAGGCGGGGGCGGCTGCCCGGATTATCGCGAGGGCGGCGGGGATGTAGACCAGGTCCACCATGGTGGCGAAGTCGAACGAGGCGAGCCCGAGCGGCGACTGCCCTGCAGGGACGCTGTAGGAAAAGAGGCCATAGGCGTAGAAGAACCAGTCGGAGAAGAAGAACGCAAGCGTCTCAAATACGGTCGCGCACACCATGGCTGCGACCAACGTCTTCGTCCCACGGTTCCTGGCCCACGCTATGATGATGACCTCCGGGACCCGGGCCCAGATCATCCCGAATGGGTAGATGGGGGACCCCCCTCCCTTGAATGCCACGTTGTATGCCTCGCCTATGAAACCGCCTATTCCGGTGGCCGCGGCTGCTGTGGGCACGTCTATCAACACCGCCAGCACCATTATGATCGCGGGGGACCAGGTGATTTCGTAGACCGGGGGCGGCAGCGGGATTGAGAACACGACGCTCGCGGTTATCAGCGCGGAGAACACTGTCACCACGGACAGTTTGATGCTTGGCCGAACCCCGGGCGCGCCAGCGGGCCGCGGGCCTGTCTCTCCCACACTCTTCCGTCAGGGGACTCGTTTATAAGTTACCTAATAAGTGAATTATAGCGTGCAGCCTCCTGACGAGCTGATGTCCCAGTTCTTCCTCCCAGCCATGCGCCAGCTGGTCGCGATCCGGTTACGGTCACAGGGGCTCTCTCAGAGCAGAATCGCGCGGCTCCTCGGCACGACCCAAGCCTCTGTCAGCATGTATCTCTCGTCAGGGTCAGCCAAGGCCGACTCTGCGCTGTCGCGGTTCTCAGTCTCCAAGGCTGACGCCGAACTCTACTCTGCCCGACTGGCTTCGGCTGTCTCCAGCGGTGCGGCGGAAGGGGTCGGGACCCTCGCCTCCATATGGACGGGGATCCTCGGGAGCGGCGCCGCCTGCGGTGCCCACAGGACGCTGTATCCGGGCCTCGCCGACTGTGACGTATGCGTCAGGGCCTATGGGGGCCAGGCCGGCGCCAAGGCCCGGGCCGTGGCAGACGTCTCAGAGGCCGTCCGACTGCTGGAGTCGGCGGCCAGTTTCGTCAGCGTGATGCCTGAGGTGTCTGTCAATCTGGCCCTCGCGGCCGGAGAGGCGACGAGCCCGTCTGACGTGGTGGCCATACCCGGACGGATCGTGAAGGTCCGGGGCAGGGCGAAGGCGATGCTCCCGCCCGAGGCCGGGGCGTCGGCACACATGGCCAGGGTCCTGCTCCTCGCCCGGGCGGTCCGTCCAGAGTTCAAGGCCTGCATCAACCTGCGGTACGACGACAAGGTCGCGTCGGTGCTGAAGCGGTTTGGCCTGCGCGTCCTCTCGGTCGGCGGCCGGTCGCGCGCCTCGACGGACGACCCGACGGTCGAAGCCCTCCGGAGGAGGCTGGAGAGCTCGCCTGATGCATTCGACGCCGTGGTTGACGAAGGCGGGAACGGCATAGAGCCCAACCTGTATCTCTTCGCTTCGGGCGCGCGCGAGGTCGCCTCCCTGGCTTTGAGGCTGGCTGCGTCCTACTCGGCGAGCTAGCTATCGGCGCCTTTCGGGCGCCCTGGACCTTCGGGCCCGCTTGACGCAGGCCTCAACGAAGGCGACGTAGATAGGCTCAGGCCTTTCGGGCCTGCTGACGTACTCCGGGTGGTATTGCGTCCCCATGTAGAATGGGTGCCCTTCGAGCTCCATCACCTCTGCCCTCCTTCTGCCGTCGCTGAACGCGGTGAACCTCATCCCCTTCTCTTCGAACCGCTTGAGGTACGTCTGGTTAAGCTCGTACCTGTGCCTGTGCCTCTCCCTGATCTTCTCCTCCCCATAAATGTCAAACGCCCTGCTGGGCCTTTCGATGAAGACATCATGGCCCCCGAGCCTCATGGTCCCGCCAAGGTCGGCTACGTCTCGCTGCTCCGGGAGAAGGTCGATCACCGGGTGCGGCGTCTTCGGGTCGACCTCTGTGCTGTTGGCCCCCTTCAGCCCCAGGACGTTCCGGGCGAAGGAAACGCTCGCCAGCTGGAAGCCGTAGCACAGTCCTAGGAACGGTACCTTGTCCACCCTCGCCACGTTGGCCGCGGCGATCTTCCCCTCTATCCCCCTCCCTCCGAACCCCTGAGGGAGGACGACCCCGTCGTAGGCGTCTATCTGGCGGAGCTGCGACTCGTCCTTCTCGATCGTCTCGGAGTCTATCCAGGATATGCTGACGTCTGCCCCCTTGACCGCGCCAGCATGGGCGAGCGCCTGATTCACGCTGACATAGCTGTCAGCCAGGTTGGCGTACTTCCCCACCATGGCGATCCTGACCGTCGACCCGTGGCCGACGAACCTGTCGGCGACCGTGTTCCAGGCGCGCATCGAGCCCCTTGCCTTCAGCCCGAGCTGCCTCCTGATCGGTGCCAGGACGCCTTCGCCTTCCAGGAGCCTGGGGACCAGATAGATCGACTCGACGTCTGGGTCTGAGACCACGCTCTCTATCGGAACGCTGGTGAACAGCGCTATCTTCTCCTTGGCGTCTGGGGGGAGCGGACGGGACCCGCGTATCACCATGACGTCGGGCTGGACCCCTATCCTCCTCATCTCCTGGACGCTATGCTGCGTGGGCTTCGTCTTCATCTCCCCCACCACAGACAGCTCCGGCGCGAGGCTGACGTGGAGGAAGAGGGTCTTCGAGGGGCCGTCTTCCATCCTCATCTGCCTGAACGCCTCAAGGAAGGGGAGGCTCTCTATGTCCCCGACCGTCCCCCCGCACTCCACCACCAGGACGTCGACCTTCTCCTTCTCCGCCAGGTCCCTTATCCTCCTCTTGATCTCATCCGTGACGTGCGGGATGATCTGCACGGACTTGCCCAGGAACAGCCCCCTCCGCTCGTCGTCGATTACTTTCTTGTAGATCTGGCCCGTAGTTATGTTGTTGGCCCTCGACATGTCTCTGTTCAGGAACCGTTCGTAGTTTCCTATGTCCATGTCGGTCTCTCCGCCGTCGTCGGTGACGAAGACTTCGCCGTGGGTATAGGGGTTCATGGTGCCGGCGTCGAAGTTGAGGTAGGGGTCGATTTTCAGGCAGGTGGCCCTGACCCCGGACAACTGGAGCAGCTTGGCGACAGAAGACGTGATGATGCCTTTGCCTAGCCCCGACATGACCCCGCCGGTGACAAACAGGTACTTGGGCAAGTTACAACTTTACAGTTCACGTTAATTAAGGGTTGCGAGGCTCTTGACCTAGGTCACCTGCCGGGTGATCACAGCCAGGTCCGAGACGTCCACCAGCAGCTTGCTCACCCGCTCCAGCGAAGCCAAGATTTCGGCCGTGCTGGCGCTATCCCCGGCGGCTGCCTTCGCTATCGAGGCGAGGCTGGACGTGACGTCCTTCGCCATAGCATCCATCCGGCTGTTGACTGTCCTAGGCCTCCCGGCCCGTCTCGACAGGAACCCCTGGGTGGCCAGGTCGTTCATCACCTTCAGCTTGGCGACGCACCTCGAGTACTCTCTGGCGAGATGCTTCGGGACTCGGCTTTCATGGAACTTCGCCGAGAGCTCGCTGACCGCGTCCCCTGCGCTCTCGAGAAAGGTCGCCAGGACCCTGTAGTCGAGGAGGTCGACCGGGGAGAGGCCGTATCGCTCTGCGACCTCTGCCCTGACGATGGCCGCCCTCGTTGCTCTGACGAGGAGGAAGTAGAGCCTGTCCACCTCGTCGTCCCGCTCGCTCACGAGGGTGAGCAGCTTGGAGTCGCCCTTTGAGAGGGCGTCTGCGGTGTCCTTGAGCATCCCGTCTAGGAGCCCAGACATCCTCCTGACGATGTTCTCAGGGGTGATGGCGGTCGGCTCGAGGAGGAACTGCAGGGTGATCCGCCTGGAGTCCTCGTCGAGCACCTCCAGGCCGACGAGCCTCCGCATGGTGTCCCTGATGACCTGCCTCTCCTCCCTGGTGATCGTCTTCGTGCCTACGACCTTAATCAGGTCGTAGCCCAGGAGGTACGCCCCGGTGACGTCGTTGACCACCTGGGCGAAGTCCTTCCCCGTGTGCTCGATGACCAACTGCCTCTGCTCCTCTTCAGCACCCTCGTAGGGCCTTACGATCAGCTTGCGCGGAGAGAGCTCCTCCACCGAAAGGTCCGCCCCCTTTCTGATCCCGTTCTTCCTGATCCAGTCTTTGGGGAGCGAAACCAGGATCGTCCCCCTCCCCATCTCTATCGCCTTCCTCGCAGGCACGTCTCTATGGCTGGTACCCGCTCTCTATACGTCATTCGGAGAGCCCGCGGCTCTACTGCGCCGGGGCGGGGGCGGCCTTGTTCACCTGCTTGTTGACCGCTTCAGCCAGATAGTGGCCGCGCAGGGTGACCCTGGCCTCGGTGACCCCAGGTACTGACATCAATCCTGCCTTGATGTCGCTGGCAATCTTCAGCGCGAACATGGGGGGGCAGAAAGGCGCCGTCAGGTGGAATTCGAGGTCCACGGAACCGCCGCTGACCGCCAGCTTGTCAATGAGCTTGAGGTCGGTGATGGGCCTCCCGAGCTCGGGGTCCATGATCTTGGCCATGGCCGCGTCGATGGCCGATTGATCTACCTGGGACAACGGCTCATTGTGCTCAACTGATTATTTATCCGTTTGGCGGCGAAGGCCATGTAGCGATGCCGGCTTTCGCTTCCTTCTTCGCCTTCGACGTCGGGCTCTTCGTGGAGGCCTTCGTGCTTCTGTTCGCTGTAATCGACGCCGTGGGGACGGTCCCCATATTCATCGGGCTCACCGAGGGGTCCGGGGGATCCAGAAAGAAGATAGTGAAGCAGGCGGTCGTCATCTCGACTGTCATACTCGTACTCTTCGCGCTCTTCGGATGGCTGATCTTCGAAATCTTCGGCATCAACATCAACGACTTCCGGGTCGCAGGGGGGATCATACTGTTCATCGTCGCCGTCGACCACCTCAGGGGGGAGCAGGACCGGCAGAGAGGGCTGGCCCCATCTGACATCGCCGCCTTCCCGCTCGCCACCCCCCTCCTGGCCGGACCTGGTGCGATCTCCACGGTGATCATCATATCTGCCCCTCCCTACAGCCCGCTCCTGGCCCTGCTCGTGGTGGGGTGCAACGCAGCCGTGGCCTACTTCGTCCTCTCCAGCTCCGACTGGGTGAGCAGGTTCATGGGACAGAACGGGACCGTCGCCCTCTCCAGAATAACCGCCCTGCTGATCGCGGCCCTGGCAGTCGCATTCGTAGCCGAAGGGCTGAAGGGACTGTTCCCCGTGCTATAGTGGCGGCCATGACCAGAGCGGTCCGCGTCAGGATAGTGGGACTCGTCCACGGCGTCTCCTTCCGGGCGAGCATGGTCAGGCTGGCGGCGGATGCAGGCGTCCACGGCTGGGTCCGCAACCTCCCGGACGGTTCCGTGGAAGCTTTCTTGGAGGGGGATGATATGATGGTTCAGAGGGTCATAGACTGGGCCAAGCTAGGCCCGCCCCGGGCCAGGGTTGACCGGGTCGACGTAAAGGCGGCCTCTCCGAGAAACCACCGCGACTTCCGCATCCACGGCTGACGGGGCCTCACCCTCTCTGATGGGATGCCCACTTCTCGTCGAGGTGCGGATCGGAGAGCGCCGAGGTCACGTAGCTCCCGAACTGTGCGGCTGTCGCTCCGTCGGACCTCCCTGTGATCTTCACCTTCTGTTCGTATAACGAGCAGAGGTCGAGGGCCATCGCGAGCCTTCTACTCTTCTCCAGCATCCCGATGTGTTCGAGGAGCATGACCGCCGCCCTCATGAGGCTGAGCGGGTCCGCGTAGCTCTCTCTCCCCTCGGTGACCATCCTCGGCGCCGACCCATGGATCGCCTCAAACATGCCGAACCTCGCCCCGATGTTGGCACTCCCCGCGGTTCCGACCCCGCCCTGCAGCTCTGCGGCCTCGTCGGTCACGATGTCCCCGTAGAGGTTCGGGAGGACGACCACCTCGAAGTCGCGCCTCCTCTTCTCGTCTATGAGCTTCGCGGTGAACACATCGATGTACCAGCTGTCCCACTTGATCTCCGGGAAGCCCCCTGCCACGCGCTTCGCCGCGTCCAGAAACAGCCCGTCGGTGGCCTTGATCACGTTGGCCTTCGTCACGACCGTCACCCGCTTCCTCCCCGTTCTCCTAGCGTGCTCGAAGGCGAGCCGGATTATCCTCTCCGCCCCCGGCCGGGTGATTACCTTGAAGTCTACGGCCAGGTCAGGGGTGGCCATGAACCCCTTGCTGCCGAGGACATACTCCCCCTCGGTGTTCTCTCTGAAGAATACCCAGTCGATCCCCTCGGACGGCATCTTCACGGGCCGCACGTTGGCGAAAAGGTCGAACGCCGTCCTGATCGCGATGTTCGCGCTCTCGATGTTCGGCATCCCGCTCCCTGCTTCTGGGGTGGTCGTCGGCCCCTTCAGGAGGACGTGACACTTCCGGATCTCCGCAAGGACCTCCTCGGGGAGCGACTTCAGTTGCTTGACCCGGTTCTCGATGGTGAGCCCGCCTATCTCCCTGATCTCCACCCTGCCGGCCTTGAGCTCGTCTTGGAGGAGTGTCTCCATCACCTTCGTCGCCTCCTTCGCTATGACGGGGCCGATGCCGTCTCCTCCGATGACCCCGATCACTACTCTGTCTAGCTTCGAGTAGTCCAGCCACTCGACGGGCCTGCTGATCCTCTTGGCTCTCTCGATCTGCTCCTGCAGCAGCCCCCGGAAGCGCTCGGCCGCCTCCGCGAGGGAGACGTCTTCGCCAGCCATGAGTCTCCGCCTTCCTGTCAGACCATTAAAGGGTGCTCCCGAAGAAGCCGCCGAACCTCAGGCTGGCGGGCTCTGGCTGCGTCTCCGCGAGACCGCGCGGAGGACCGGGAGAGATATGGCCGACCCCACAGCGGTGAAGAACGTGCGTTCTAGAGGATAAAGGGGGAAGAAGAGCTCGACCGTCCCCCGCCAGGCCTGCAGTGACAGCGTCCCGAACACTCTCACCGAAAGCTCCTGGCCGACCAGGGTCCCGGTGAGCTGTCCGCAGAGAAGGGCTGCGAATGTGATGCTCACCACGAACGCCGGGTTGAGCTTTGACATCCTCCCGGAGCCCTCCAGCCACAGAGCCCCCGCCAGGGGGAACAGGGAAGCCACGTGCAGCCACGTGAAGGGGACCGGCCCGATGAAGAGCACAGATATCGGGTCGGCCCAATACAGCGCGATGACTATGAGAGGAACCGCAAGGGCCGCCTTCCTCTTCCCACTGTATGCTAGGCCGGCCACCGCCACCGTGGCAAGGTCGGCCGCAAGAATCGAGATGCCGATGCCGTTGAACGCTACGCTGCCGGCATAGATGTCCATGATGTCCCCCATCAGGGCCGCGAACCCCCCCACATAGGGGCCGAACATCATCCCCGCCAGGGGGGTGACGAAGTTGCTAGCGGTGAGGAAGTTGCCCGCGCCTAGGACAAGCCTCGATATCGGGATGGTCCCCAGCACCGCATACACGGCGGCGAAGGCCGAGGCCGAAGCCACGATTGATGTCCTCCGTTTCAGCCTCAGCAACGGGGGCACCCCAACCACTGCCGACTTGACACTTTCATCGCTCCGGGCCCCTGTTCCGAGGCCGTCGACTAACGTTTTTAGCGCGACGTGTCCGGACTGCATTCAATGTCCTCCGACGCCGAAGTGAAGAGGGCCGCGGAGTTGAAGCTCTGGCTCGAGGGGAGGATAGCACAGCTGCAGGAAGAGATAGAGAGGCTCAGCGAGACTCTGGGCTACGTCGACGCCACGCTCAGGGTGTCTACGTTCAAGCCCGCCATAGAGATGCTCGCGGAATCCAAAGACGTCCCAGAGACGCGCGAGCTGAAGAGAGACAAGGGCGGCCAGGTCATAGCTGTCGCCACGATAACCTCGGACGCCGTCGCCGTGGAGCCTTCAGGGGTCGCTTTGAAGGCGACCACCCCGCCGTTCAGGTCCTTCCTGATCGGCAAGATACTCGAGGGGATGAAATCCAAGGACGAGGAGCTCATGAAGGCGGGCAAGCTCGCGAAGGGGTCTGGCTTGAGGTTCGACGTGGAAGAGGCCAACGGGTCCATAGGGAAGCTGATAATCGAGAACTACGGGGAGAAGGCGAGGCTCAACGAGATCCTCAACACGGTCGCCTGGACCTTCTCGCGGATGCTGGAGAAGTAGGAGCTAGCGCCCCTTCAGCTCCGACAAGGTAGGCGGAACAGGATCTTTGCCTTCCAGGTAGAGCTTGGCGGCCCTGTTGGCGAAACCTAGGCGCCCCTGCTCGTCCATCTCCTTCAACCTACCATAGATGGAAGCCGCGTCCCAGACGTCCCCGGCTCCCGTGAGGCGGCGCGTCCGGATCGACCTTGTGGAGCTGGCTGTCACCCTCGTCCCTTCGCTGGTGTATGCCCCATCGACGCAGTGCATGTCGAATACGACCCCGAGCGCCCTCGCAAGGTAAAGGCACCTGGACGCCCTGTCCGCGGACTCGATCCCCATGGCGGTGGCCGCCGAGAGGCTCTCGAACTCGTTCATGCTGACCCAGTCGACGAGCCCCCCCTTCGAGATGAGCCTGGCAAGCGCCATGAACCTGTCCAGCCTGTCCCGAAAGTCCGCCGGGTCTATGTAGATGGTCTTCTCGGCGCCAAGGCGCCGCCTCAGCGCCTGCAGCAGCTCGGTCCCCCGCCTGTTCGCCGCCCAGTTGACCGAGCAGACCACTTTCGAGCCTTCGAGCCCCGTCCAGTCGTCCTCGTCGAGGGCCGAAGGTCCGAAGTCAGAGGCGCCCCTCCCGTCGGACAGCATCACGTTGGTGCTCTCCTCGAATGCGACCGTCAGCCCCGCCGGCAGAGGCTTCACCTTCAGGTCTGCCTTCAGCCCTCTGAAGGCGCTCTTCAGGAGGTGCTCGTGTGCGGGTTCGCAGTGGGTAATCAGCAGGGTCCTCAGGCCCAGGCGGGCCAGGGCGTGGGCGAGGTTCACGGCGTTCCCGCCCCTGATCTCCTCCTGTGGCACCCCATGGATGCCGCCTCCTCCGGACGCAGCTTTCTCCGCGACCTCTGCCATGGTCTTCTCGAGCCCCCTCACATGGACCAGCCTGTCCACGAAGTAGTCGTGCATCACGGCCACGTCGTACTTGCGGGGCATCCTACTTCAGGATCTTTATGCTCCGGACGTCCTTCAGGCCATGGAGCTCCTCGACGACATGCCCGGTGAGCTGCCCCTCCACCACTAACGTCATCTTCGCGTCGTGCACCATCTCCGGGTCTTCCGCGACCGCCTGCCTCACCACCATGCCATGACGCGAGAGTATCTCCGCGACCTCTGCCATGATCCCCGGGGACTTGGGGTCTGCCTGAATGATCAGAGCAGTGTAGCCCAGCATGTTCACGACGTCGACTAAACTGGTCCCGAGGGGGGCCGTCCTTGAGAAGAGAGAGTAGAGGTAGCGGTTCTGCCGTATCTGCTGCACCGTCTGCTTCACCACCCTTCTGTCCACTTTCACCGCCCTGGCTACAGCAGTGAAACCCACCTCCACGTCCCCCACGTAGATCTTCTCGTCTTCGGAGACCCGCATCCCGCACTCGATCATCTTCCTCACAATATCTGGCCTGACCACCTGCCTCTCGAACTGCTTCCTGATGCTAGGCCACACGAACCGTGTCCGGAATCGTGCGCTATTGAGGGTTTCCGCACCGTCTGAACCGGAGACACAATGCACAGTTTCGTGCACGATTCGATTTAACCTGCTGGGGTGGGGCCGGGGCCATGAGTCCCACACAGCTGAAGTCAGTCCTTTCTTCCGACAAGCTCCCCGCGGCGTACTACAACATCCAGCACGACCTCCCGGAGCCACTCCCGCCGCCTCTGGATCCGCGGACCATGCAGCCGATGGCGCCCGAACCGCTCCTCCGGCTCTTTGCAAAGGAGTGCGTGATGCAGGAAGTCTCCACCCAGGAGTTCATCCCGATCCCCGACGAGGTCAGGGAGGCATATCTTCGGCTAGGAAGGCCGACCCCGCTGCACCGGGCAGCCAGACTGGAGGCAAAGCTGAAGACCCCTGCCAAGATATTCTACAAACGCGAGGATCTCAACCCTGCCGGCAGCCACAAGCCGAACACCGCCATAGCCCAGGCCTACTACCACAGGAAGGAGGGGACAGAGCGCCTGACCACAGAAACGGGGGCGGGACAATGGGGGAGCGCGCTCGCCCTGGCAGCAGCGATGTTCGACATAGACCTGACGGTGTACATGACGAGGAGCAGCTACGAGCAGAAACCATATCGCAGAACGCTGATGGAGGTGTACGGGGCCGAGGTGCACTCGTCGCCCAGCTCAAGGACCAGCGCCGGGAGGAAGTTCCTCGAGAAAGACCCGAACCATCCCGGTGGCCTTGGCATCGCCATCAGCGAAGCGGTTGAGGACTGCATCACTCACGACAACACGAAGTACGCCCTAGGTAGCGTCCTAAACCACGTCCTCACCCACCAGTCAGTCATAGGGCAGGAGGCGAAGCTCCAGATGGAGGAGTTCGGCGAGGACCCCGACTACATAGTAGGATGCATAGGCGGAGGGAGCAACTACGCCGGCCTGGCCTACCCATTCATGAAGGACAAACTCAGGGGGAAGAGCGACGCGGAGTTCGTCGCGTCGGAGCCGAAGGCTGTGCCTTCGACCACCCGCGGGTCCTACAGGTACGACTTCGCGGACTCGGGTGAGATGACACCGCTGATCAAGATGCACACCGTGGGCCACACCTACCAGTGCCCGCCCATCCACGCCGGGGGGCTGAGGTACCACGGCAAGGCCCCTTCGATGTGCATGCTCATCGACAAAGGCTTCATGCGGAGCGTCTCCTACTCACAGAACGAGGTGATGGAAGCTGGGGTGCTCATGGCCCAGACGGAGGGCATTGTCCCTGCCCCAGAGTCGAACCACGCGGTCAAGGCAGCCATAGATCTGGCCCTGCGGTGCAAGCAGAAGAACGAGGCGAAGACAATACTCTTCAACCTCAGCGGCCACGGCCTCCTCGACCTGAAGGCGTACGAAGACAAGCTCGCCAACAGGCTGGTGGACTTCGAACCAGACGAGGGGGCGCTGGCGCAGGCTCTGGCCGCCCTCCCCGTGGTCAGATGAGTGGTCTGCCTAGTCGTAGGCCCTGGTGATGCTGACGCCGTCGACGAGGATCCAGGGACACAGAGTGGGGGTGTCGACCTCCCACCACTGGACCCACTCGCGCTCCTTCGAGAGGAGCCTCACCGAGGAGAACAGCCTCAGCTGGTCGTCTCCGGCGCGCAGCCCCTTCAGCGACCTCACGATCTCCCCATCCTCCACTAGGTATGCGCCGTCCCTGGGGACGGTAGAGAACTCCCCTGTCCTGTAGTTGTTGAAACGTGTGTACCAGTTGCTGGTGAGCACGATCCCCTTCTTCATCTCTTTCACCATCTCCTCGTAGCTGGAGTCTCCGGCGCCCACTTCCAGGTTCCACGGGTGGGGGGCGATGAGCCCGGCGCTCCCGGTGGTCTCGGCCTTCCACTTCTTCGCCGTCGTGAGGTTGTGCAGGTAGCCTCGCAGGACCCCTCCCTCGATGATCTTCGTGGCTCTGGTGGGGGACCCTTCGTCGTCGAACGCTCTCCCTCCAAGGCCTCCGTCCACCACGCCGTGGTCCGTGAGGTCGAAGGGCGGCGCGGCGACTTTCTTCCCGAGCTTCCCGGCGAGATACGACGTCCCTGCGTCTACCGAGAACGCCGACGCCGCCCCAGCGACCGTCTCGGTCAGATTCGAGGCGACGGCCGGGCTCAAAAGGACCTCGTACTTCCCTGCGTCCGGCTCCGCGGCCTGCCGCATCCTCTTCGCGCCCTCCCCCGCCCTCCTGCCGGCTTCCACCGGGTCGAAACCCCGCAGCGTAGACGAGCATGACAGGCCATGGCCGCTGGCGTCGCCCTCGCCGAAGGAACGGATGTTCAACGTGATGGCCGTCCTCGAGTCGGAGCCCCTGGTCCCGGAGGTAGTCAGGATGGCGACCGTCGCTTTCCACGCGCTGATGGCCCCGGCTGACCTCTTCCCGCCTGCGGCCAGGGAGGAGTCTATGGCCGCCTTGGCCAGCTCCGGGAGCTTCTCTTCCGCATCTGCCACTTTCCTGTCGAACCGGCCGCTCTGGCTGTACTTTGCCGCCCCGTCGGGGAGCGGGGCGTATTCGCCCTGAGGGAGGCCCTTCATGGAGGCGTGGAGGTCCTTCACGAACCCCTCCACCGCAGCCTGCGAGAGGTTCGAGGTGGACGCGATCGCCCTCCGCCCCGCCTTCGCCAGGTACACCGTCAGCTCGGCCTCGTCGACTCTGTTGGCCACCGTAGCCGAGTTGTCTGCGAACCTGACCATGCTGTCTGCCGTCCGGGCGCTGAGCGCAACCGCGTCGTCGACCTTTAGCGCCTCCGCCGCGCGGACAGCCAGGCGGTTAAGCTCGTCCAGGTCCATGTCTATCTCGCCCCCAGCCTTATCCCGGTCAGCAGGGTCTCCGGCCCGCCGGTCCACACGGGCGCGCCCTGCATCGGGTCCCCCTTCCCGCAGGTGGCTGCCTCGAACTCCACGTGCCTGCTCCTGGCCTTCACGCTCCCCCAGAGCTTTGGCGTGGTGATCTCCAGGACCGGAGACCTGACCAGTCCCTTCAGCTCTCCGCGGTCTATCAGGTATGCTTCCAGCGCCACGTATCTCTGATTCAGCCTCTTGTCGTCTATGTTCCACTCAGTGAACGACTTGAAGTATACGCCGTGCTTCACCTCCTTGAATATCTCGTCGGTGGTGTAGTCTCCAGGCTCCACGAATGTGTTCGCCATCCTTATGATGGGCTCTCTGTCGAAGGAGACCGCCCTCGCCGAGCCGTTGCTGTTGACTCCGAACTTGCCGGCCGTAGCCCTGTTCTGCAGGAACTCGTTGATGACCCCTCCCTTGATCAGGAGGCGCTTCTTCGCAGCAACCCCCTCGTCGTCCACCGGGACGTACCCGTTGGAGTGCAGCAGCGTGGGGTCGTCGCTCACGTTCGCTTCGTGGCTGCCTATCTTCCTCCCAAGGCTGTCTGCCGTCAGATACGACTCCCCTGCCTGGGCGCCCTCCCTCCCCAGGACCCTGTCCGCCTCCTGCGGGTGCCCCACCGACTCGTGGGCCGCGATCCCAGAGAGCTCCGGGCTGAGGACGACGTCTATCGTCTCTGTCGGAGGCTTGGCCGACGCCTTCAGCACCTTCCCCATCGCCTTCGCCTCCTCGACCACCCTCTCGACGAGCCCGATCCTCTTCACGACTTCGAGCCCTCCCGTCTCCCCCTGCTGGACGAACCTCTGGGCGGCTGAGCCTGCTTCCACGGCTGTGAGGGAGCCCCCGAAGCTCACGCGGGGGACCCGCCCCGCCACCCTGGCGCCGTCGCTGTTGACGAAATACCGCTCCTGGAGCTCGGCGGACAGGTAGAAGAGCCTCCCCGGCAGCTTCACTCCCGCTCTCCCGTCCGCCACTCTGCCGTCGATGTCCACCAGGACGCGCCTCAGCCAAGCGGAGTCCGCGTTCTCGATCTTCTTGGTCTCAGGAGCGGCCCAGTTGGTCCTAGCCGGCTTCGCTGAGTCGAAGACCACCGGCCGTCGCAGCATGCTCCGTGACGCCTTCGCCAGCTTCACCGCTTTCACCGCCACCTCGCCCACCGATGCCCTTTGCATGGCGTTGGTGGCCGCGAATCCGAGGGCCCCGCCGGCGATCACCCTGATCCCTATCCCGTACCCCTCGACGAAGATCGACGGCTGCGGCTCCCCGTTCTTCAGCCCGAACTCCCTCTCCCAGGTCGCCTGCACCCTGGCCTCTGCATACGACGCCCCCGCCTTCAGGGCCTTCGAGACGGCCGCCTCCGCGAGGTCCCTCGCTTCCTGGGTCTCCATGGCTCACCTCGCCTCGACGGTGCTTCTTAACCTGACTTCGCTCCGACCTGAGGCCCGAAGCTGCCGCGCTACGCCGACGTCCCCTGGATGCCTCCAAGGGAGAGTATGAAGCGCGCAGTATCGGAAGGCCGTTCTGCGAGGTAGGTCTTCATCCCCGCCGCCTTGGCCGCCTGGACATTCTCCAGGACGTCGTCCACAAAGACGCGCTCTCCAGCAGGGGACCTCGCCTGTCTCAGGGCCAGCTGGTAGATTGCCGGGTCGGGCTTGAGGACGCAGTGCTCGAACGACAGCACAGCGGAGCTGAAGAGGGCGCCGATGCCGAACTTCCTCTGCAGGGACGCCCACACCTCCGAGGACATGTTGCTCAGGGCTATGACCTCCCAGTCGCCGCCGTGCCCCAGGGCCTGGACGGCGTCCCACACCGGCTGGACCTTCCTCAGGGCCGCGTCCAGGGTAGCCTCGAAGCGCGCAAGAGGGTAGCCGTCCCCGAGGGCCCCCGCCAGCTCCCTGTGGACCCCCGCCAGGGCCAACTCCCCCCTGTCGAGCCTCCTGCTGAGAGCGGAGAGCAGCCTGAGCATCTCCCCTGGGTCTCTGCCGAACTGCGCACCGACGTCCTGCGCTGTTCTCGCCCAGGGGTTCTCGATCAGCACCCCGCC
This sequence comes from Nitrososphaerota archaeon, assembly GCA_029785615.1. Lineage (GTDB taxonomy): Archaea > Thermoproteota > Nitrososphaeria > Nitrososphaerales > Gagatemarchaeaceae > UBA183. The sequence goes on along the minus strand of JAFLZH010000002.1, from coordinate 86,458 downwards.
GACGTCGCAGAAAAAGGTAGGCAAACGTCGAGACCGCCCTAGGCGCCTATGTCCACCGGTCTCCCCTTGACGGGGACCTCGACCTTCCGTCCGCTGCGCCTGGACCGTAGGGCGAAAGACTCCGGGTGCTCTGTGTGGATGGGTACGACTTTGGCGGCGCCCACTCTGTCTACGAGGGTGAACACACCGTCCTCTGGTGCGTGACCGGACGCGTGGAGCTGGGCGTACCTGAAGCCGACGTGGCGGACCCAGTTCTTGACCACCGCCTCCTCCTTCTCTCCCTCTTCGTTGAACGCCTCGGTCGCCGAGTGGATGTATGTCCCTCCCCTGCGCGGTTTGATGTCTATCAGCTCTGGGAAGTCCCATGTTTCAAGGTGGAGGAAGTACCCCCTCTGGCGCCTTCTCACCTCGGCAGCCGTCACCCCGCGGTCCAGGAACCTCCTCTCCCACTTGTAGTAGTCGGAGTCGTCGATCCCCCCTGTCTTCTTCCTCTTCACGTAGACGTCGACATCCTTCCCGACCCTCGGGACCCTGAGCTTCCTGTCCACCTTCAGCTTCTCGAGCAGGTTCGCTACCCTCATCGACACGACCAGCCTCCGCCCCGAGCCCTCGCAGGCTTCGAAGAAGGTGTTCACCCTGTCGACGTCGTTCCCCCGGAACGACGAGAACACGAGCGCCTCAGAACCGCCGACCAGCCTTCGAGCCTCCTCGAGGACGGCTTTCTCGGACATGCCGGATTTCCCGTCCCCCTGGCCGACCCGTGTCCCCTCGGTCAGGAGGGTCCCAGGCTTCTCCCTGCGCGCCGCCTCGACGAAGTCCAGGGTCATAGCACCCGCGCGTCCATGGAACCGGAAGTCCCCGGTGTACGCCATCGTCCCTTCGCTCATGTGCACGACGAAGCCGTAGGTCCCGGGGATGGAGTGGTCGACGTGGACCGGGATGAACTCCATAGGTCCGACCCTGAACCGCGCCCCTGTCCTGAACCTCCTGATCTCGTGGTCGTCGAGGGGGGAGCTCTTCGAGTCGCTGTAAGCCTCGTGGATGAGAGACGTGGTCTCCCCGCAGTAGACAGGTATCTTCGGGTCGGTGTAGGCAATCCTCCCCGCATGGTCAGAATGGTAGTGGCTGAGGACGATGGCGTCGACTTCGGCGCTCCCGTACTTCATGCGAGTGTTCTGAAGCGCCTTCTCCGAGTACAGTCCCTGGATCTGAGGGAGGAGCCCGAACTCGAACAGGTCCCCTGCCCCGTTGACTGTCCTCGGAGAGATGTTGCCGTCGAAGAACTCCGCGCCGTCAGCGAACCCGGTGCCAAAGTCGAGCAGCACCCTGACCCCCTTGTCCTCCAAGAGGAACTTGTTCCCGCCGATCTCCCCGACCCCGCCGTAGAGGGTGAGCCTGGAGGGCATGCCCCCGAACCTGCCATGGTCCTAGTTAATCGTTGCAGGCCAGCCCGCCGGAGCGCCCGGACGTTGGCGGCCAAGGAGCCAAGGGACGGAGGAGCTGCCCCGCGCTCCCCGGGAACGAATAAATACGAAGTGCCAGAGATGGAGGCCAGGTTGTCCCCGGTCCTGTCGGCCCTGCAGGCAGCGGGCTCGGACACGCTCACTGCCATCGCCGTCCTCGTAGTCGCCATAGGCGTGGCGGGCATAGCGATTCTCGTCCTGTTCGCGAAGAAGAAGATCTAGGGTCAGATGGCAGTCGGAGCTATCTTCGACCTCGACGGCACCCTAGTCGCCCTCAGGTTGGACCTTCGGAGCGCCAGGAAAGAGGTCATCGAGGAGTTGGGGCGCCGGGGGTACGACACTTCGGTCCTGGACTCGTCGGTATACACCCAGCTGATACTGGACGCGGCGAAGTCGCAGACGCCAAAGGGGGGCGAGCGCCGCTTCGAGGAGGCGCGCAGGGCCGCTTTCGGCATACTCGACAGGTTCGAGGCCGTCGGGGTAGGCGCGGCCGAGCTCCTCCCGGGCGTCCGCGATGCCCTGGACCAGCTACGCCGTCTCGGCGTCAGGATGGCAGTCCTGACCAACAGCGGGAGGAACGCCACCTCGGTCAAGCTGGAGAACGCAGGTATCGGAGGCTACTTCGAGTTCGTCCTCACGAGGGACGAGACGGTGCTGATGAAGCCAGCTCCCGAAGGGGTGGCCATGGCAGCAGCGAGGCTCGGCCTGCCTGTGGACTCGACGTACTATGTTGGGGACAGCCCCTACGACATACAGGCGGCCAAGGCTGCGGGGGTGAGGGCAGTCGCTCTCGCCACGGGGAACCACTCCGTAGAAAGGCTGCGGAGCGAGGGAGCAGACTACGCGGTCGCTTCTGCCGCGGAGCTGAAGTCGTTCTTCGATGGCCTGGACAAGCAGGAGCATGCCTCCGCTTTCCGCCCCATGGGCCAGCCTGATGGCCTCGGTGACGTCCGCGGCTGACCGGCCCACGGAATCCATAAAGCGGACCTTGAAGCAGCAAGCCCCAGGTTTTCGAGATGCCAAGCGAAGGACCCCATGCGCCGTACTACATCGTCGGCCTCCCTGAGGAGCCACTGGAGGCCTCTGAGGCGAAGGCGAAGTTCGAGAGGCTGTCTGCTGACCTATGCAAGGTCTATCCCCACATCGAAGAGATAAGGGCGGTGGTGAAGTCGAAAAAGCCGGCGGGGGACCACGCCCGATACGAGGTCTCCGTCGAGATATTCACGCCTCGCGAGAACCGCTCCTTCACCGAGACAGGGTACAGCCTGGCAAGCGTCTTTGACGCCATGGGGCCGAAGATGAAGAGGCTGCTCTCTTCAAGGCAGTCCAGGGTCACGTCAACAGGAGGCGCGAGCCCCCGGAAGAGCTCACCCTAGGCGGCCGTCTTGGCCGCCGACCGCCTCAGCTCCTGCCTGAGCACCTCTACTTCGCCTCTGATCTTCTCGAGCTCCTCAGAGGGCCCCGTCGACGCGGCGATCTCGTGGTACCGCTCGAGCGCCTTCCTCCTGAGCCCGGGGCGCAGGTCAGAACGCGAGACCTCCCTCAGCGCGTCGAGGAGCCTCCTGTCCTGGAGCTCCTTGATCACCGTGGCCAGGAGAATCTGCCTGACCCTGTACTCCTTGTCGTGCAAGAGCACCTCCTTGATGATCTGGATTTCGTCGTCGAGGATCGCCCCCCTCTCCTTTATCGCCTTCAGGGCGCCTATCCTCACCCTGGTGGGCCGTCCATAGGCCAGGGACTCCTTCACGATCGCCTTCGCCCCCTCTTCCTTCAGCTTCCCCATGGCCGCTACGCAGGCCTCGGCCAGCGTCTCGTTGACCGTGTGGACTTTCATGGCCTCCTTCAGGGGCTGCAGCGCCCCCTCTGGCCAGGACTTCGCCAGGCTGAGGGCCGCCTCACAGCGCACGTAGGGGCTCTGGTCCTCTTTCAGGACCTTGAGGAGAACCTCCCTCGCCTTCTCGTCCTTGAAGTTCCCGAGGGCTGCGACGAACCCTCTCCTCGCATGCCTGTCCTTGGGGGGTCCTGCGCCGAGGAGAGCCTCGAGTGCCCCGTCGGTGCCTATGTCACCCAGGGCCCTGAACGCGGACGCCCGAACGTGCCAGAACTGCTCTCTGGCCGCAGCCCTGGCCAAGCCGCCGACGGCCGAGGGGTCCTTCGCCTCGCCAAGCTGCATGGCCGCATTGGCCCTGCTCAGGGCGTCCTGGCTCTGTTCGAGCTGGTTCAGCAGCATGCCGACGGTCTTGTCAAACTTCACCCTCTTCAGGAGCCACCCCCTGGGGTCGAACTCTACGACGGACGGCTTCGACGCTAGGCTGAAGGTGAAAGTCTGGTCGGCCGAGTCCAGAAGCACGCGGTGGCTCTCCCTCTTGCCTCCGACGTAGAAGGCCACCTCGCAGGGGAGCTTGAACACCGGGGTCCCGTCTTCTGTCTCCTGCGTCTGTCTCACCCTGAGGGTGGCGGCTGAAGTGGCGTCGTCCCAGCTGTAGGCCACGTCGAACTCCGGATGGCCCGGCTTGCAGAACGCCTGCTCGAAGAACTCCTCGAGCTGCATGCCGCTGGCCTTCTCCATGGCCCGCCTGAGGTCGTTGGTCTCCGCGGTCGAGAGGGCATGCGACTTCAGGTAGAGCGAGATGCCCCGGAAGAAGGGGCCGTCTCCTACGACGAACCTGAGCTCATGGAGCCTATACGCTCCCTTGGGGTAAAGGTGGCTGTCGAAGAGGTCGTCCGGCCAGACATAGTCTCTTTCCACTATGGGCCTTCTGTACTCCTTCTCGTCTTCTTCGAAGTAGTCCTGGGTCCTGTGGTTGAGGTGCCAAATCATCTCGTCTGTCCCACGGGTCTTCTCCACGTAGAGCTCCTGGAAGTAAGATGCGAAGCCTTCGTTCAGCCAGGCGTGGGGCCAGTCGGCGCAGGTGACGTAGTCGCCGAACCACTGGTGGGCCAGCTCGTGCGAGACCAGGTCCATGGGCCTCTGGGCCACGTTGGAGTAGCTCACCGAGAAGTCCTCCTCGGAGGCGGCGTCGGGGAAGTAGTTGTCGGCCAGGGTGGTGGCGTTGAGGTTCTCCTCCCCTCCGGCGACGAAGTCCTGCACGGCGGACTGGTCGTACTTGACGTAGGGGTACTTGACACCGGTGAGGTCCTCGAACACCTCCAGCATCTTCGGCGTCTCCCCGAAGTACCTGAGCGCGTCCTCCCTCTTGGACTCGGAGAAGTTGTAGTTCAGAGGCACCCCGCGCGCCTCCTGGGTGATGACCCCGAACCTCCCTGCTACGAAGGATGTCAGATAGCACGAGTGGGGGGTCTCCTCGAGCCAGTGGAAGGTGGCCCTGTCCCCTTCGACCTTCGACGACAGCAGCTTCCCGTTCGATATCACCCTGAAGTCCTTCGGGACCGTCAGCACGAGCTCGCTGCTCGACTTGTCCCCAGGGTGGTCGTGGCACGGGAACCAATAGCGCGACTCTTCCGTCTCGGTGTGGGTCCATGCTTGGACTTCCTTCTCCGGATGCTCCTTGTCGGGGCCGATGAAGTAAATCCCGATTTTGGGGGACGCTGCGTATCGCACCATTATCGTCCTCTTCCCTTCCCCTGCGGGGAGCGGCACCTCGAGGGTGGCGCCGTCGTACTCGTAGGCGACGCCTTTCCCGTCCACTTTGACCTCAGCCACCTCCAGGCCGCAGGCGTCCAGCCGGGCAGACCTCAGCCCCTCCTTGATGGGCTCTATCTCCAGGGTGCACGACCCAGAGATCCTCTTCTTCTCGAAGTCGACAGCCAGCTCGACCTTGGTGTGTGCCGTATGGAATTCCAGCGGCGGGGGGTAGTGCGGCTTCGACTCCGGCAGCTTGAAAGACCTGTGCGCCTGTGCCATCGGCCTTCCGCCTCGGTTACGTCTCAAAAGACTTTCGAGGGGACGGCGTGCCCTGTTTTCGACCCGTTTGCATGCGCATATTCTGAAATAACCGGCCAGAAGGAGGCGGACGATGAGTTCTCTGCCGAGGGTAATCCAGGGCGTCATCATCTTCGCGGCGCTCTTCGGCGTCCTGTTCCTCTACGAGGTCCGCCCCGTGCTCCCGACTGATGTCTTCTACTCCGTGGCCCTGGGGGAGGCCCTGTTCGTGGTCGACGGAGCACTCACCTTCATCCGGCCCAGGGCCTCCTATTACCTTGGGCTCGTCCTCGCGGTCGTCGCCTTCGCCTCCACCGTCTCCCAGCCTGCCCACTATCAGCTCGTAGCGAGCGGCGATCTGGCCGCGACGGCGACGTTACTCGTCGGGCTGGCGGTCGAGGTGCTGATCATCGCGCTCGTGGGCTGGTATGTGGTCTCACGGCGAAGGCCGCGCCCAGGCTGGCGGCGGAGCCAGATGCCCTAGATGTATCCCCAGCTGATCAGCAGGTCGCTCTCGCGGGCCCAGCGCTTCCCTATATCGCTACGATAGAACATGTTGGGAATCATCACGTTCTTTACGTTCTGATACGCCCTGTCGATGGCGTCTGCCATGGTGGCTCCTGAGCCGGTGATGATCAGGGCGTAGCCTGAGTTCCCGGCGATGCGCCAGTCCCCTCCCTCCTGTTTCACCTCGCCGATGTGGACCCCGTCGAGGGCCTGGCGCCTGAAGAGGATGGTCGCCCCCTCGGAGTACTTCTTGAACGCCTTCTCGTCCTCGAAGGGCCAAGGGGGGATAGCGACTACGACCCCAACCTGATACCCCTTCTTCGCCTTCAGCTGCGCCTCGTTGCCGCGGGCTATGTCATAGAGGAACTGGCCCCACTCGCTGGTGATGCCTTCCATCTGTATGCTTATCATCGGGTAGCCGAACCTCGGCGTCCACTCGAGGGGCCAGATGCCCTTGCCGTTCACGATGCAGTTGATGTCTATGTAGCCTACGAACTTGCTGGCGGCAAGCTTCTCCCTCGTCTTACCCAGGGTGCGCTCGAACACCGGGCTGTCCTTGGTCCAGTAGCAGAAGTTGCCCATCTCACCGGTGCTGGGGCCGAGTTCGCCGGGGAACAGCCGCTTGTGCTCGAAGTTAACGCAGACTGGCATGACGAAGTCCTTCCCGTTGAAGAACGCCCCCACCGCGACCTCCACTCCCTCTGCATACTTCTGAAGCTGGAACTCCTTGATCTTCTTGGACCAGGTCGCCTTGTAGTGCTCCAGGACCTGGAGTATGTCCTTGCCATCAGGCTCCTGGCCGATGAAGAGGAGCTCCTTCTCACTCTGCGCCTTGCCGCTCGGCTTCAGGACGTACCTGTCGGGGTTTCCTCCCACGAACTCTATGGCCTCGTCGAAGGAGGTGAAGTTCCAGCTCGGCAGCACGTCGACTCCGACCGAGTTCAGCTCCGACTGGCCGAACTCCCTGTCCAGCTCGAGCTTGTCAGTGTACGGGTTCCCCCCGACGACGAACTTCCCCTCGCCGCGGAGCATCTCTGCCTTGGCTCCGGTCCCCACGTCGTCGAACACGATGACATCAGCCCAGTCCTTCAGAGAATCCCACTCCTCCACCTTGTCGAAGAATCCCAGCCCGACGTCCTTCTCCCCCTGGCCGTGGCAGTACATCTTGACATCGTGCCCTTCCTTCTTGAGCTGCCACGCCAGATCCGCCGAGAGGCTTTCTTCGGTCACGAAGAGAAACTTCATCAAGTGTTGTTCAGAAATTCTCACTCGTTAATATCTGTTGGTCAATTGGCGCCGGCTCTGTTCAACCGCTAGCTGGCGCGTCAGAGTCACACGTCAGAAAACGGGAGCGAGGACGAACTCTACAACGGCTCCATTGCCAGCATCACCCGCTGCGACCTTCTCAGCCTCTCGCTGATGCATCCCCTGACCAACTCGCACGCCTCCACTATCCTGCGGTCACTGATGGCATAGTAGACGTTGGTGCCGCTCCGGCGCGCCGACAGGAGCCCGATCTGTCTCAAGACGGCGAGGTGCTGTGAGACATTTGACTGCGGCAGCCCAGTGAGCTCTGCCAGCTCGCCTACGGTCCTTTCGTCGCCCTTCAAAGCCCTGAGGATGCGTATCCGCTTTGGGTGAGCCATCCCCTTGCAGAACTCTGCCTGCAGCTTGTTGAACTCCTCTTCTGCCTCGGTGCTGTTCATGTCACGCTTCGCGCTTTCCGCCCTGGGAGGCCACAGGTGCGACAGCTGTCTTCTCGGGCTCCTCCTTTTCGGTCGCTGGGAACCTCGTCTGCCCGAAGAAGACGTCGAACACCCTCTCAAGGCCTCCACCCAGGGCGCGCCAGTAGATCATGGCAAACGACCTCTTCATGTAATACTTGACGGTCGAAGGAGACTGATCCACCGGCGGAGACGTGTAGGTGGCTGACACGAAGATGCCCTTGTGATTGCCGACTTCCATGGGGCAGTTGATCCTGCCGTTATACTCCAGGAGCCCCTTGGCCCGGTTCATCTCGGCGATGATGTTGTGCGCCACCACGACGGACTGGAGATGCGCCACGACCCCTGACTTGGAGACAGGAATGGTGGTCGCGTCCCCGATGCAGTAGGCCCCCTCCTGGCCGACCACCCTCATGGTCCCCTTGTCTGTGGGCACGTACCCGTCCTGGTCCCCAATGCCTGAGTTGACGATGACATCCGCGCCGTGGTGCGGCGGGACCGCTATGAGCAGGTCATAGTCGAATGCCTCGCCTTCCAGAGAGTAGATCTTGTGCTTCGCTGGGTCCACCGAATCGACGTTGAAGAAGGTGACGACGTCTATCCCCTTCTTCTGGAACATCGGCTCCACAACGTGGGAGACCTTCTCTGCCGGGTATGGGCGCGGATATGGGGTGAGGAATCTGATCTTCACCTTGCCCCTCGTCCCCCTCTTCTGGAAGAACTCATCCAGCATGAACGCCGCCTCGTTGGGCGACGGGGGGCACTTGTGGGGGGTGCCTGCGATGGCGACCACGATGGTCCCGCCCTCGAACGACTGCAGGGCCTCCCAGACGCGCCGGGAGTCGGCCCCTCCGGTGTGGAAGTTCAGCGCGCCCTCTGCTAGGCCTTGGATCTTCGACGGGTCGGCCACGGCCCCTGTCGCGATGACCAGGTAGTCATACGGGAGGGTTCTGCCGCTCTTGGTAGCCACCGACCTCGCACTGAAGTCGATTTTGACAGCAGGGTCTTTGATGAACTCGACGCCTTTCCGGATGAGGTCAGTCTCAGCCCTCACGTACTTGTCCGGGACCGCCCCTTTGAAGGCGATGTCCAGGTTACCGGGTTGAAAGGGGTGAAGCAGATGCTCTCCGACGAGCTGCACGGAGACGAGTCCGCCCTTGATCTCCTTGCGCAGCTTGGACGCAAGCAGGTTGGCGGTGAACGTCCCTCCGTCGCCCGACCCGACTATGACGACTCGTTTCATTTCATCCGTCATCTCTTCTTCGTCACCCTCACAGTGATGCGGGCGTATCCCTGTTCGTCTACTATCCCCACGAGCTCGTTGCCGCTCTTCTGCGTCCAGGCGGTGACGTCAGCCTTTGCTGCCGGGTCGGTAGCCAGGAGCTCGATGACATCTCCCAGCTGAGCGCTCCTGTATGCCTTGAAGAGGTCAGTGATCGGCCCTGGGCAGAAGCTCCCCCTCGAATCGATTACTTTGCGTTGCTCTGTTGTCGACATTTTGATCACCTAGATGAAGATGGTCTGCCCACCCTCCCCCAGCGACACCATGGTGGCTGCGCCGACCACGTCGTCTATCTCGTCGACGAGCGCCTCCCTCGAGACCCCCATCACCTCCATGGTGGTCGAGCACGCGTGCAGCTTCACCCCGAGGTCCTTCGCCATCTTGAGCATGTCCGGGATGCTCGGCACCTTCGCCTTCTTCATCTTCCCGCCCATCATCCTGGTGGCCATGGCGGTCATGCCGGGGATCATGCCTAGTATGTTCGGCATCGGCATCCCGGGGTTTCCGACCGGGGACACCTTGAGCGAGCCGACGCTCTTCTTGCTCACGGCCTGCAGGCCCCAGAACGTGAAGAACATGTGGACTTCCTTCCCCATCGTCGCCGCGGTCGTGGCTATCATCAGCGCCGGATACGCCATGTCCATCGACCCCTTGGAGAGGATGATGAGCATCCTCTCTGTCTGTTCCTCCTCCTCTTCAGTCCTCAGCGATGTTACTTGGGACATTCGAATCCACGAATGTTCACAGCCACAGATGGCTAATAAATCGGAAACCCGTTTCTCAATTCTGAGAAACCCCAGCGTGCCTTTTCTCCTGCAACTCGCCGGACACCCTCGCTGCGGCTGTCCAAGGCTGCCCCCTCCTCTGTCGGCCGGCGCGGCGAAGGGAGATATAGGGAACCCCGACGTCACGGTCATCCATGGCCAGATCGGAGGACCGCGGTGACGGCGTCGAGGGCCCGATCAACATGTGGGTCGCCGACCCCTACTTCAAGACGGACGAAAAAATCATCGAGGCGTTCAACTATGCGGTGGCCAACGGCTGCACCCACTACTTCCCTGCCCGAGGGTTCGACGGACACGTCCTGCACAGAGCCATCGCCCAATACTACCTGGATGACATGGCCGTCCAGGTAGACCCGCTGGGAGAGGTGTGCCCGACGCATGGCGCCCAGGAGGCATTGTCGCTCTCGGTGCAGGCCACCACCAGGCCCGGCGACGAGATAGTCGTCCCTGAACCGACCTACAGTGCCTTCATAGACAAACTGGAGGCTTTCGGCGTGAAGCCGGTGTTCGTCCCACTCCTCGAAGAGGAGCACTGGAAGTTGGACATTGACGCCCTGAGATCAGCGGTGTCGGAGAAGACCAAGATGATCTACCTCTGCGACCCGAACAACCCGACCGGGAGCGTGTGCACCCGCGCAGAGTTGGACGCTCTCTCAGAACTGCTGAAGGAGAACAAGACGGTCTCACTGCTGATCGACGAGTGCTATGCGAGGATTCTCTATGACGGGTCCGCCCACCACACCCTGCTCGACGACAGGGGGCTCCTCGACCAGCTTTACGTCGTCAGCAGCTTCTCAAAGACCTACGCCATGACCGGATGGCGTCTGGGCTACCTGGTCACAGGCAGGAGGAACGCCGACAGGATAAAGCACCTCTCGGAGGAGTACAACGGCGGGGTCAGCTACGCCGTGCAGTATGCCGGGGCCGCGGCGCTGGCCCGGTGCTCGGGGTCGGTGCGCTCTATGATAGAAGAGCTCGACAGGAGGAGGCGGGTCATGCTGGGCGCCTTGGCCGAGGTGAAGGACGTCTCCTTCGAGACTCCCAGCGCGGGGTTCGAGGTGTTCCCTGACTTCTCTGCCTACTCAAGGCACACGGTTCGGCTGGCGTCAGAGCTCGAGGAGGCGGGGGTCAAGACAATGCCGGGGGTCAAGTACGGGCCAAGCGGCGAAGGCCATATCCGGCTCGTGTTCTGCGCCGAGGAGGCGCCGAGGATCAGTGCGGGGATCTCAAGGATATCCGAGCACCTCCGGGCACGGCGCGGATGACGGCGGCCGGCGGGAGCGTCGCGGAGGCAATAGCTGGACGAATGTACACTTTTGTACATGCTAAGTTTACTTATATCTGACATCAGCAACACTAATGGATTGGTTGCGCCAGCGAAAGTCAGGCATTGCCCGAGCGGCTGTTGCGGTGATCGTTGTTGCAATCCTCGTGGTAGCAGGCGCAGCATATTTCTTCGTGGTAGTTCCCCCGAGTCACTCTAGCGCCACAACCACCACAAGTAGCGCTTCCGTCCAGGCTCCGGGGTCCATCACAGTGGACGAGATCCCGGCTCCCGTGAGCGTCGACCCCGCGTCAAGCTATGATGTCCCAGGAGGGGAGATAATGCAGAACGTGTACCAGGGACTTGTGTTCTACAACGGCAGGAGCGGCTCCAGCTTCGTGGGCGTCCTCGCGCAGACTTGGACCGAGTCCAACGGGCTGAACTATACGTTCAATCTCTATCCTGCCGAGACGTTCAGCAACGGCACTCCCCTTAACGCCAGCACTATCTGGTACTCGTTCTACAGGACGATGGTCCTCAACCTAGGCATATCCTCCTACGTGAGCCAGGTCCTGGCCGTCAACGGAGGGGCAGGCTTCACCGGGAACGTGACTGCGACGACAAAGGGTAACATCAGGCTCCCATTCGGCGTTGAGCAGGCGCTCGCCTCCGCCGGCTACAGCTTCCCCTCGGGCCAGACGCAGGCGTATCAGAAGGCCGCCAACGACTTGGCGTCGATACTCTCGCACTTTGATGCCGCGAACTCCACGGTCAAGAGCATAATGTCGTATTCCAACCAGGCGGTCTCTGTGTCAGGGACGGACCAGGTGAAGATCAACCTCGACTTCCCATACGCCGACTTCCTCCAGGTGATCTCCGGCGGACTCGGCGACGCAGTCGACCCGGCCTTCGTAACCTCCCATGGAGGGGTACAGATAGACACCGCGAATTCGTACACGACCAAGAACGCCTTGGGCTCAGGGCCCTACACCCTGACGACCCCTCTCGGAGGGTCGAACGTCGTGCTGAAGGCAAACCCAAACTACTGGGCGGCAAAGCTGTCGGCTTCCCAGCGCAGCGTGTGGCTGACTCCTCCGTCGATTCAGACGGTGGTCATCGACTACCAGTCGAACGAGGCGATCCGTGTGAGCGACATACAGCAGGGCGTGGCCCAGATCTCCCAAGTGGAGATTCCGGACCTGCACGAAGTGAGCAACTACACAGGGATCACGGTTCACAACTGGGGACCGACCCCGACGATTGACTTCTTGGCGATCGACGCGTACCAGTATCCCTACAACATCACCGGCGTCAGGTTGGCCTTGGAGTACGGAGTCAATGCGTCCCAGATCCAGCACAGCGTGTACGCAGGATACAGCCAGTCCTATGTGGGGCCCCTGGACCCGGCCATGGCATACTACAACTCCACCTTCCCCGGCTACCCCTACAACGCGAACATGGCCATCCACCTTCTGTCGCAGGCGGGGTTCAAGCTTAACCTGCCAAACGGCACCGTGATAAACAGCGGAGGCAAAACGCTTCCTGTCCTCAACCTGATCTACATCTCCGGCAGCAGCGCCGACCAGGAAGAAGCGAACATCATCCAGTCGCAGCTCGCAAAGATAGGGGTGACTGTCACGCCCTCGCCTGAGGCCTTCGCGACGATCATCGAGGACGAACTGAACCCAGCGACCTCCTCGAACTACCCTGCCTTCCAGATTTCCGGCAACTCGGTCGTGTTCGTAGGGCCGTCTGACCCATCGGCGTATCTCGGGAACTGCCCCGCGAGGTGCCACCACGGCGACCCTGCGTACTTCAACAACACCCAGGTAGTCCAGCTCATCAACGAGGCGATACACACTTCGAACCCAGTGCTGCTTCAGCAGTACTACAACAACATGACCAGCATATACAAGCAGCAGGCGCAATACGTATGGCTGGATGACTTCACCGCCTATACCGTCGCTTCATCGAGCCTTCAGGGGTTCGCCTGGAACGCGGCGCTGCTCGGGACCTTCTACGCTACCCTAACCTAGGCAGTAACGTTGGGGCTGGCCACCTACGTAGCCCGTAGGGTTCTCTTCGGGTTCTTCGTCATCATCGGAGAGCTGCTGATTATTTTCTACCTGACCAACATCGCCGCGCCGAACCCCGCTGTGATCTGGGCTGGGCCTGAGTCTACTCAGGCACAGGTCCAGCTTGTGGCCCAGACCTATCATCTCTACAGCCCCTGGTATGTCCAGTTCTACTACTACATCATGAACGTCTTCACGGGGAATTGGGGGACCTCTCCACTCTACCAGCAGCCGGTCCTGTCGCTCATCGAGGAGTACCTCCCGGTCACGCTGGAGCTGACGCTCATAGCGTTCGTCATCAAGATAGGCCTCGAGACTGTCCTAGGGGTCGTTTCAGCCATGCGACCCAACGGCGCAGCGGACAGCCTGATCAAGGTGACGTACACCACGGTCAGGAGCGCTCCACCATTCCTCGTCGCCCTGGGGCTGCTTCTGGTCTTCGCCTACGGGACGCACACCTTCCCGTCCTCGCAGCCCATCAACCCCATACTTGGCGCCACCGTCCCTCCGTTCCAGTTCTACAACCCTCTTGCGGGGAAGGTCACCGGCTTTTGGCTTGTGGACAACATGCCCATCCTCAACGCCCTTCTCGTCGGTGACTGGGCGGCCTTCTCATCGGCGGTGGCCCACGCGGTCCTCCCCGTCGTGACCCTGGTCCTCTTCGGCTTCGGCGGGATAGTCAGGCTGGTCAAGGTCTCCATGCTCGAGGTCCTCGACCAGGACTACATCAGGACGGCCAGAGCGAAGGGGCTCAGGGAGAACGCCGTGATCTTCAAGCACGCCCTGAGGAACTCGCTCCTCCCGGCGTTCACACTGATGGGGGTGGTGTTCGCCGGGCTGGTGGCCGGGAGCCTGGTGGTCGAGACGGTCTTCAGCTACTACGGGCTGGGCTACTACGTGGCCCAGAGCCTCATCACCTTCGACACGCCTTCGCTGATTGGGAGCCTCATCCTCATCACCGTGGTCATCATACTCAGCAACTTGGTTGTCGACATCGGCTACGGCTTCCTCGACCCGAGGACCAGGGTGGGATATTGAGCAGGAGCGAGTCGTCGGTAACGCTGAGCATCGTGTTCGGAAACTGGGCTACCGTGGCAGGCGTGGCGATACTGGTCGCTTTCCTGGTGCTCACCGCCCTTGCGACCTGGCCCCCTGCTTACCACCTCGTCGCACGCTACTCTCCTGACACCCTCAACTTCGGCAGCGCTAACGCTTCCCCTTCCCTGGCCCACCTCTTCGGCACCGACAGAGAGGGGAGGGACATCTTCGCCAGGGTCGTCGCCGCCCTCCCGATCGACATAGCCATACCCTTCGAGGTGGTCGGGGCGAGCGTGGGGATCGGGCTCCTCCTCGGTACCTTCGCGGGCTACTACGGGGGATGGATAGAGGAGCTGGTGCTTAGGGTCGCGGACCTCTTCTTCGCGTTCCCCTCAATAGTGCTCGCGCTCACGATAGCCGCGATCCTGGGTGCGAGTGCCGAAGGCCTCCGGGTCTTCTACAGCGAGATGGCCCTGATAATCGTGGGATGGCCGTTCTACACCAGGCTCGCGCGGGCGCAGGTGTTGATGATCAAACAGATGCCCTTCGTGCGCGCCGCCGAGGCTTCCGGGCTCGGGAAGCTGAGGATCATAAGGACGCATGTGATCCCCCACCTGGCTTCGGTGATGGTAGTCTACGCCACACTTGACATGGGGACGGTGCTCCTCCTTTACTCGGTGTTCGCGTTCTTCGGGCTTGGGGCGTCACCTCCGACCCCGGAGCTTGGAAGGATGGTCTACGACGGCCTGAGCGCGCTGCCTGGGAACTGGTGGTGGTCCTTCTTCCCCGGGCTCACTCTCATGATGCTCGCGTTGGGGTTCGCCCTGGCAGGTGAGGGGCTGCGGGACGTGTTCGACCCCAGGCTGAGGGGACAGAGATGACAGAGACGCTGGCCGTCTCTGACCTGTGGGTAGACTACCGGACCAAGTCGGCTTGGGCAAGCGCGGTCCGCGGGGTCAACCTCTCGGTCGGTGCCGGCGAGGTAATCGGTGTGGTGGGGGAGAGCGGCTCGGGGAAGAGCAGCCTCGCCCTGGCCATCATCAAGCTCCTTCCGGCCAACGCGCGGGCGAGGGGAAAGGTCGACGTCTTGGGGAAGGACATAGTGGGGCTGCCCAGCAAGGACGCCCACCTCTACAGGGGGGCGGGGATGACCATGATATTCCAGGAGCCGATGACCAGCCTCAACCCGGTGATGCGGGTCTCGGACCAGCTCTCCGAAGCGGTGGTCTCCAGGAGGGAGCACCACAAGCTCGAGATGTTCCGCTCGGACAGCGTCTCCGTCCCCCGGGGCCCGGACCCGAGGTTCTCCATGGGCCCAGAGAGACGGGCACCCCCGTCGAAGGAGGCGGTGGAGGCGCTGCGCCAGGTGAGGATAAGCGACCCCGAGCGGACGGCGGCGAAGTATCCGCACGAGCTCTCAGGAGGAGAAAGGCAGCGGGTGATGATAGCCATGTCGTTCCTCCTGCGCCCCCGGCTCCTGGTCGCGGACGAGCCCACCACCGCCTTGGACGTCACCACCCAGGCCCAGGTCCTCTCGCTGCTGCTGAAGCTCAGCAGGGACGAGGGGACGTCTATCATATTCGTCTCCCACGACATCTTGGTGGTCGGGCAGGTGGCTCAGAGGGTGGCTGTGATGTACGCTGGGGAGGTGGTGGAGCTCGGCCCCACCGAGGCGGTGCTGCATAACCCTCTCCACCCGTACACGAGGGGGCTCATCGGCTCTATCCCAGGCGGATTCAAGGGGGAGAAGCGGATAGAGCAGATACCGGGGTCCCCGCCGGACATCATGAAGCTCCCGTCGGGGTGCAAGTTCAACCCGCGTTGCAAGTTCGCCATGGATAGGTGCAGGGTTGAAGAGACGGCTCTGAAAGAGATGGAGAAAGACCACTTTGTCGCGTGCCATCTCTACTGACGACGTGATGAGCGCGGAAGCGCTCAGCGTCACCTACAAGGTCAGGACCGGGTTCCTCGGGAGCGTCCACAGGGAGGTGAAGCCTGTGGACGGCGTGAGCCTCTCCGTCAAGAAGGGAGAGGTCATGACTGTCATAGGGGAGTCGGGGAGCGGCAAGTCGACCCTGGGGTTCGCGCTGCTGAGGCTGGTGAAGCCGAGCGCAGGGCGGGTGGTGTTCTCCGGTCAGGACATAGGCGAACTGAAGGGTTCGGAGCTCCGCAGGCTCCGGAGGAAGATGCAGATCGTCTTCCAAGATCCATATTCCAGCCTCGACCCCCGCCTCCATGTGAAGGACATAGTGTCGGAGCCCCTTTACGGGTCTGGGATGAAGGACCGGGCCGATATCGAGGAGAGGACCGCTCGTGCCATGGCTCTTGTCGGCCTCGACCCCTCGGCAAAGTCGAGGTACGTCCACGAGTTCTCGGGTGGGCAGAGGCAAAGGATCGGGATCGCCAGGGCCATAGTCGGGGATCCGCAGTTCGTGGTCCTAGACGAGCCGACCTCGAACCTGGACGTCTCCATCCAGGCTCAGATCCTGAACCTCCTCCTGGACCTCCAGTCCAAGTCAGGCGCTTCCTATCTCTTCATCACCCACAACATGGCGGTCGCCCAGTATGTCTCAGACCGCGTCGCCGTGATGTACGCCGGGGAGATGGTAGAGCGCGGGGCCTCGAAGGACGTGATCGGGGATCCGATGCACCCGTACACCAAGGACCTGCTCAGCTGCGTCCCGACCATGGACATTTCTAAGAAGGTAGCCGACGTGAAGATTTCGGGGGACCCGCCGAGCTTCACCGACCTACCCAAGGGGTGCAGGTACAGCAACAGGTGCAAGTACGCCTTCGGGCTCTGCAGGGAGAAGGCCCCCGCGCTTGCATCGGCCGGAGGGAGGGAGGTGGCCTGCTTCCTATATCACAAGGAAGAGAAGAGCACCCCGGCGCCCGTGCGCTAGGAGAGCGCTAGGTTGGACACCAGCAGCACGACCAGGACGAGGTAGCCGACGGCGAGCCAGGCGGAGCTAGGCTCCCCACCGGAGCGCCTAGATCTGTACAGGTAAGACATCATGACGAAGGCGAGCAGGTCGACGCTGAGGTAGAGCGCGAAGGTGTCGGTCGCGGACTGCGTGAGAGGGTTGAGCAGCCAGATGACCACGATGGAGGTCCCCTGCAGGGCGACGAGGAAGACCACCTGGATAGCCAGCAAGGTCGCTGCGATCCTCAATTGCCCCTCCATCCCGCTTCGAGGACCCTGACCCTCCGCTTGATGTTCCCAGTCCTGAGGTCAAGCCTGTAGATGAGGAAGACGCTCCCTAGCAGGTCGAGGCCGAGGAGCACGGCGGAGACGCTCACCACTTCCAGGCCGGCGACAGAAAGGCCGCCCATCAGGAGCCCTGCGGAGCCGTTCACCAGCGTCCCGACCGAGAAAGCGCCCAGGGCGACCAGCCCAGTGAACGCGAGCCCGTTCCTCAGCTCCGAGGAAGGTATGCTCTTCGCTGGCGCCAGCGCAAGCCTCCCCTTGGCCCTGGAATACATCAGCCTGTAGACCAAGGCCGAGCCCACCGCCATCAGCAGGGCTGTACCGCCTACCACCAGCGCGGCCTGTTCTACGGGGATGATCATTCCCGGCGTCACCAGGCCCCAGTAAGAGAGGACCACTACCTCCGTCACGAATATGACTCCCAGGGTGGTGTAGACCGGCCTCTTGGAGATCTCCCTGTTCTTGCCCCGGTCGATGAACGGGAGTATGATCAGGAGGACAAAGATCGCTGACACCACGGTGAGCGCCATGGCAAGGCCAGTGGAGCCCTCGAATATCTTGATCTTGAGGACCTGGTAGACCCAGAGGAAGTACCAGTCGGGCTGGGGGATGAACTGCGAAGCGGCCGCGGGGGTATACTGGGGCGGGAGGTTGAGCGGGAACAGGGCGGATATCAGCAGCATCCCGGCCCCGAAGAGCAGTGACAGCTCGAAGAGGTACATGGTGACGTCCGGGAAGATGGGGGAGAGCTTCGGCTTGGGCTCGGCGGGGGACCCGCTCGTGGGGTCGGCCACTCCGTGGGCTTCGAGCATGTACATCTTCGCCACCAGGAGTATCAACAGCGCCGCTGGGAGGAGCATGACGTGCAGGTCGAAGAACCTCAGGAGCTCCGCCGAGTTCCCTCCGTTGCCGACTATCAGGAATGTCAGGAGAGATGAGATAGGCTGGGGGAGGGCGGTGACCATCCCTATCCCGACGTCGGTGGCTGACTTGGAGACGACCGTCCAGGGGAGCAGGTATCCTGTGAATCCGAACCCCAGGGTCACGAAGCCCATCAGCATCCCTATGATCCACATGGCTTCCCTGGGCTTCTTGTGGACAGACACGAAGTACCCCCTCATCATGTGCATGAACGCGAGCATGATCATGGCGTAGGCCGTGTAGAGGTGGATGGTCTCAAGGAACCTGCCGTTGTAGACGCTCTGGAAGACGTACTGGGTGGACGAGTACGCCTGGGTCGGGCTGGGGACATAGTAGAGCATCATGATTGCCCCTGTCACACCCTGGATGACGAAGGCTACCACCGCCAGGGCGCCCAGCCAGTAGAACGGGCTCAGTGCGTAGCGCGGGACCGGCCGGAGGAGGGGGTAGCTCAGGCCGAACCTCGAGTCGAACCAGCCAGCCATCCGCTGAATTAGACCGGACTTTTCTGCCACCTGATCCACACCTCTATGTCGAGCTGACCAGGGTTCCGCCCTGGAGGTCGTCCGCCACATCGGTGGACCCTGTGTCATGGCCGAATATCGTGGGCGGCCCCATGCCCACCGCATAGATGTCTCCGGACGAGTCGGCCTGTAGCTGGACCTGTGGCGCGGGCCTCGGAGCAGGCCCTCCGATCACCTTGCCAGCCTCGAGCAGGTCGTAGACGCTCCCGTGGCATGGGCAGTATCCTACGGGGGCAGGGGCGACGAAGGATGGGTTCACAGTGGGGGACTTGCCCGCGGCGACGAACCCCCATATGCACCCAAGGTGTTGGCAGATCTGGCTGAACGCAACGATGTCGCCGTCGGGCCCTACGCCGCCCTCGGCCTTCTGGCCGAGCTTCACTAGGATGTTCGGCTCGTTGCCGAGCGGATAGTTGAATATCACAACGACCCCAGTGGAGAGCTCCGACACGCTCGAGATCTTGACACGAGGGAAGCTTGTCTGCGGTCCAGACGTAGTGGGGACCGCAGGAATCACAACGGACTTCATCACCGAAGCTATCCCCCCCACGGCGAGGGCGCCGGAGATGGCGGCAGCTATCTTCAGGAACTCCCGCCTCGACTTGTCAGCCTCTCCTCCGGTTGAGTCCCCAGGCTGTTCAGCGCTCACTGGTTCCAGGTCACCGCTCCCAGAGCATGCGTCGCCGGTATTTCAGCTCGCCACCAGCGAGCCGGTCATCCAACCGGAGGATGACATCGCCCCCAGCGTGCCGTCGGGGCCGAAGCCGCAGCGGGTCTCGCAGAACCAGAAGTAGGACCCGGCCTGGCCCACCTTGAAGTAGGCGACCACCGTCGAACTGAGCGGCACAGGGATGTTGAGGTTGAGCGCTGGCACGGTGAAGGTGTGGGCGATTTCAGAGAGCGGGACCGAAGTGAGGTTCGCTCCGCCCTTCAGCACTATTCCGGACGGGCCCTGGCTGGCGTTGACGTTGTCGTTGGAGGTCACGTAGATACTGTTGCCTGTGGTCCCGGACACGACGTTGTCGTTGGGGAGCACGAGGGACGCGTTGCCGTCGTCATAGCAGACGATCACCAGCTTGATCAGGCGATTCGCAGGGAGCGAGATCTTCGCCGTGGACTCCAGGCCGTTTGGGCCGAGAACGAAGAAGGCGGGTTGGTCTTTGACGGTGGAGTTGAACACGCTGTTCGTCGTGATGACCAAGGTCACCACATAGGGGGAAGCAGCGGTGGAGTTGGTGGTCGGAGTCACCGTCGTGGTGGACACGACCTTTGACCCGACTCCGCCGACTGCAAGCGCCGCGCCAAAGCCGGAGATGACGAGGGCTACCGCAAGCACCGCAACGGTAAGGCCTCCGATTAGGGTAGTCCGAGTGCTCAAGTACCAAAACCGGTCTTTCAATATGATATAAGACATCGGGTCGATTCTCAGAATTGAAAACTGGGCTCAGCAGAGAATCTCGCTTCAGGTGTCCGGCATGAATGCGATTCCGTGCTTGGTGCGCTCAAGATTCCTTCAGACACGGTGCCTTGACGGCACCCACCTTCGCGCTGTCCCTCAGGGGGGTGTAGGCTGTCCTCTCCATCGGGCAGAAGGTCCTGCACGTCACGTCGACGCGGGGGTCTCCTCCCACGACGAAGGCCCTGACCGCGAATTGCATCCCTGCCCGCTGATGCTTGTCCAGAACCAACGGTGCCCGCGGATTGATTCAAAACTTTCGGCATGGCATTCAGTTATGACAGTGCGTCTTGAAGAGCACCGAGTGCAGCTTTGGTTCAACATGCCATAAACGACTCACACTTGGCGGTGTTCCCATTGGCCAGCATCAGAAGTCGGTAAAGGCCCCCCAGCGTCCTTGCCTGCGCGCTCGTCCTCCTAGCACGAGGCGCAGAAGCCTACTTGAAGGATAGAAATGCCAAGTAATCCGCGAGAGTCAGGTTCGAATCCTTTCGCCACAAAGACGTCCGTTTGTCGTGACTAGACGAGGGCGACTCCAGGAAGCCCTTTGAGATCCTCATCACTGGTGTACAACACGGCCGAATTCTGACGGGCAGCGGCATAGACGAGCGCGTCCGCCATGTGCAGCCCGTGCTCGAGACTGTAGTCTGCCGCCTCCAAAGACAGGGTCTGGTCTGCGACCACGACCTTGGTTTGGCTGAGGGCCGCTACCGCCTCGAGCGCCTTCTCTTCACCTTTGACTCCTTTCACCTTCTTGTAGACCTCGTAGAGCACCACCACCGAGGTCACTAGATCCTCGGGCTTCTCGGCGTCAATGAGCCGGTTGTACGCGGGGGCCTTCGGGCCGCTTGTGAACCTCTCAATCCAGCCGTAGCTGTCCACGCTGATCAAGCACTATCGCTCTCGTCCCTAAGCTCCTTGACATCGAGTCCGGGGACCATCCCCTTTGTCTTGCTCAGGGGACGCACGGGCACGTACTGCAAGATTCCATGCTTTGCTATAGCCACCATCTTATCGCCCGGTTTGATGTGCGCCTCTTCCCGCAACTTCTCGGGAATAACTACTTGATACTTCCGCGAAACTTTCACTGTTTCCATCGTTCGTCTAGTCGTTCAACGTGCAGACTATCGATATAAGCCTTTCATCGCAAAGATCAATTTGCCTCGGGAGACTGCCGTAACTGAAGGAGAGTGCATTACGGACGGGATAGGGTACAGACCTATTGTGGGTTCGAATCCAAGCCAGGATAGGACGTGTCTAGTTCGATTTGACCCTTTGACCGCGGACCCTCTTCTGACGTCCCAGTAAAGAGAGGGCCCCCTTGACTGTGACCACCTGGGTGCGACCGAACTTGCCGAGCTCCAGCAAGTGCTTGTCACCAGTGACGAGGGTATCAGCGTCTCCGGCCCTCGCCGCAGCTAAGACATCGCCATCGGCGTCACCCAGGACTTGAATTGTTCCCTCGGGCACTGTGAAGGTCGCCCTCGACAGAACCGCACCCAGGAATGATGCAACATCGTCGTCGTCCACATACCTCTTGATCTTATCGTCCGAGCTCACCAGCGAGAACTCGGCAACTATGCGCTCTGAAAGGATCAGAGTGTGTCTGGCGCCGAGAAGGGCGTTCATCAACTTGCGAGGCTTTCCGCCTCTTATGAGCGCCGATATGAGGACGTTCGTGTCGAGGACTGCCCTCATCGTAGAAGCTAACTCTTCACGTGTCTGTATTTCTGCACGAGCTCTTCTATCTCTGCCTCTCCGAGCTTCCCGAACTTAGCCTTCCTGGCATCGACCCGCCTATAAATCGCCTCCAGCGACTTCTCGACTCCCTCGACTTCGAGCTTCTTCATAATGAGCGCATCCTCGTACTGATATACCAAGAGCTTACTCTTTGCTCCGATTCGAAGCTTTTGTCTTATGTCCTGGGGAATGACGACCTGGCCCTTGCTGCTTACGACCACGACATCAGCTTTCTCCATGCCGACTCACTTAGCGTTCTTACTTTCTTACCCTAAAAAGTTTGCCCGGACCCACGTGTGGTAGGGATCAATGCCGCAACTCTCGGCGATGAACAGGGGCAAGTTGTAGTAATTCACATTGGCCGATCACTTCACATCAGTCTGAAGCCGTGCCAAAGAATCGCCTGACTCGGGCTACTCGAGCTAGACGGAACCCATTCCGAACTATTTCAACGCGGGCCCAGTGGGGTCTGGACTCGTAACAGGTTCGAATCTGAATGGCGGGGGAGGTACGCAACGTCGTGCTCGCCTAGCGCCGTCGTGGGTTAGTGCTTGGCTTCGAGTTCGCGCATTCTCTCTTCGATGACCGCGACACGTTGGGTCACATCCATTCGCTTGTCCAAGCCGTCAATCTTGGTCTCGAGTCGCTTGTCCAGAGACTCTATCTTCTCGTCTAGTCGTCCTATTTCGGAATGAACGGCTCTGAACTCTCCTTCTACTTTGCTCTCGAACCCACCAACCTTCGCATCGAGCGCTTTTATTTCCCCTTTCAACTCGTTCATCTGAGGGAGGAGCACCCGTTCGAGCCAGCCGGGGACCTTCGTGGCCATCATAAATAACAAGGCGCGGTCTGCTATTTAACAGCCACAAATCTACGGCTTTGCTCACAGGTGATGTCCGGAGAAACTGAACGGGCCCGGTGGGATTCGAACCCACGGTCTCTGAGCTTTCGCGCTTCAGCTTCGGAGGCTGACGCCCTGTCCGTGCTGGGCTACGGGCCCGCGTCACCCTTCTGGGGCCGACGAGTTAAGCACGCCTCCAATCTCACTTCGCAGCCGCGCCGGTCACCCCGGGCGGGGGCCTGTACCTCTTGAAGAACCACCAGTAGAGGCCGAGGTTGAGCGCGAGGACCACCCCGTACAGCGCGAACGGGTAGTCTATGGCCAACGGATCGGCGTCCGCGGCCGCGAACTCGAACCCTGAGAAGTAGGTGCCGCCTGACGAGGCCACGAGCCTGGTCGTCTGGTTGATGCCGAATGCGGTCCCCCTCTCGTCTCCGGAGACCATGTCCATCATGGCCGCCTGCTGGACCGGCAATGCCATCACCCTGGTGGCAGGCAGCAGCAGATAGATCGAGAGGGACACCGGGAACAGGCGGATCAGGGGCATCAAGACAGAAAGCACCACCGAAAAGCCGCGGGTGGCCAGCATCCCGCGGAGGAATCCCAGTCGCCTCTCTATCCTAGGGGCGAGGAGGAGCGCGAAGGACGCTATGAGCCCAGACGCGGCGGCGAAGACGTTCATCTCCTGCCTGGTCACCCCATAGAGCACGATGAAGAACGGTATCAGGAAGGGGGTGACCAGGCCCTGGCTCAGGCCGTTCAGCATCCCAGTGATGCTGAATTTGCCTATGGCCGAGCCAGACTTTATCCTGAACGAGCGCCGCACAGACTTCTCCATCCTCACCAGTGGAGTGAGAAGCACCGAGGCCGCGCCCAGGACGGCGGCGACCGCGAAGACGTCCTGTATCGCACCGAAACCTCCGAGGTAGGCGCCTCCGGCTGAGGCGACGCCCGATATGAACGCCAGGAGCGAGTAGTATCTGGTCCTGTCCTTCCTCGACGTGAGCTCCGTGGTGAGGATGGATTGTATGGGCTGGGCCGCCCCTCCGACCCCTCCGCCGGGGAGGGACCCCGTGGCTGAGATCCCGCCGACGATCGCCGCGACGAATAGCGAGGGGACGCTGGTGCTCGCCACCACCAGGAATGCGGACAGCGGCAGGAGCGCCAGGGCGACCACGAACGAGATCCTCCTCCCCACCAAGTCTGCGGCGACCCCCACGCCGAGCCCCATGAGGGCAGTGGCCATCGTCGCGGCGGAGTACATCACCCCCAGGATGAAGGTGCCCAAGTGCAACTCGGTGAGCACCAGGAACGGGAACGCGACGTTGATCATCCCTGCGGCCACGCTCCTGAGGACGCGAAGGGCGGCGAGGTAGCCCAGGGACCGCTTGTCCGTCTCGTGCTCGCTGTTCACAGGCTGGTCGCCGCTCAAGGTACGAAGATGCCCCGCCCAGGCTGGTCGCTATAAGTCGGGGGTTTCGCGGTTTTTAAGAAGCGAGCACGGCGGGGCTACAATCCAGCGGTCCGTGTTGATGTTCGGTAAGTACTTCCGTCTGATTTCGCTCGCGAAAGGGCACTGGCGCACAGTAGTCGTGATGCTTGTCAGCGTAACCGCTCTCACCGGGTTCAGGGTCCTGGTCCCGTTCCTCACCGGCGAGGCGGTCAGTGACATAGTGGCCAAGTCGCCGGTCTCGTCCGTAGCCTTCCTCGCCGTGGAGATCGTGGCTGTCAGCGCAGCCTCCGCGGCCTTCAGCTTCGGGCTCAGCTACGGAGGGCAGACGCTGGGGCAGAAACTGGTCTACGACCTGCGAAACATCATCTTCAACTCCATCCAGTCGCAGTCGTTCAGCTTCTACGACCGCAACGAGACCGGCCAGCTGATGTCGAGGGCCACGGGGGACGTGGAGGCGGTCCGCAGGTTCGTCGCATTCGGCCTGGGCCAGCTCCTCTCGAACGCCTTCCTCGTAGGGGGAGTGGTCGTGTCGCTCTTCTACCTCAACCTTCGCTTGGCGGCCATCGTCTCGGTCGTCTTCCCTGTCATCCTGGCGCTCAGCTGGAAGTTCAGCCAGACCCAGGGCCCCTTCTGGCGGCTCACCAGAAAGAACTACGGGACGATGAACTCGGTCCTCCAGCAGAACGTCACGGGGGCCCGGATAGTGAGGTCGTTCACCGCCGAAGATGGCGAGGCGTCGCGCTTCGCTGCCGCCAACCAGGCTTACAGAGACGGCATCGTCGGCTCGTCCGCCGTCAGGGCCGTCTACGTCCCACTGCTGAGCCTCGTCATCAGCCTCGCCGTGGCCGTGCTTTACTACATCGGGAGCGGCCCGGTCATCGCGGCCTCAAGGGCGGGGGAACCCCTCATCGCAGCCTCCAAGCTGGGGGAGCTCGTCGCCGCCGCCAGCCTGCTCGCCCTCTTGTCCGGACCCAGCAGGTTTCTGGGGCAGCTCATCCTCATAGGGCAGAACGGTATGGCCGGGTTCGACCGCATACTCGAGGTCACCGACGCGAAGGCGGAGGTGAAGGACAGACCCGGCGCGGTGCAGCTCGGCGAGGTGAAGGGGGAGCTCAGGTTCGAAGGCGTCAGGTTCGGGTACGGCAGCGCCGGGAGGGAGGTGCTGAAGGGGGTCGACCTGGTCATCCCTCCAGGCCAGGTCGCGGCGTTCGTGGGTGTCTCCGGCTCAGGGAAGACCACCATGGCGAACCTCATCCCGCGGTTCTACGACGCGACCAAGGGGGCAGTGAAAATCGACGGGATAGACGTCAGGGACGTGACCCTGAAGTCCCTCAGGGGGTCTGTGGGGCTGGTGAGCCAAGACATCTTCCTCTTCTCGGCGACCATCAGGGAGAACGTCTGCTACGGAAGGACCGACGCCCCCCAGGAGGAGGTGGAGAACGTCTGCAGGCTCGCCCGGGCTGACGAGTTCATTGACCGCTTCCCAGAGAGGTATGAGACGCGGGTCGGGGAGCGAGGGGTGACCCTCTCCGGGGGCCAGAAGCAGAGGATCGCCATCGCCAGGACCCTCCTGACTGACCCTCGCGTTCTCATCCTCGACGACTCGCTCTCCAGCGTCGACGCGGGGACCGAGTATGCCATCGCCGACGCCATGGAAGAGGTGGTCAAGCAGAGGACCACCATCATCATCACCCAGCGGCTTTCGACCCTAAGGCTGGCCCACCGCATAGTGGTTTTCGACGGAGGAAACGTGGTGGAGGACGGGACCCACGAGGACCTCCTGGCGCTCGGAGGCACCTATGCAAAGCTGTACCGGTCACAGTATGCCCCCCAGGAAGTGTCGTCAGAGGAGGTCGGGCCGTAGTGGGGACTCGCGGGATGTACATCAGCGACGACGACCCCGACACGCGCAAGGACCGGAGATACAGCGACGGCTACCTCATCAGGAAGCTGGTGGGTTACGTCATGGGCTACCGGCGGGACCTGGCCGTCACCCTGGGTGGCCTGCTCTCCATCTCGGCGGTCGGTATCGTAGGACCGGTCCTGCTGGGCTTCGCGGTGGACGACATGCTTGCGGGCAACTACGAAGGGGTCGCCCTTCTCACCGGCTCCTACGCCCTGCTCTACGTCGCCAACTACGCGGCAGACAACAGGAGGACCTACGCCATGCAGGTGGTGGGACAGAACTCCCTGAGGGACATCAGGAGGGACGCCTTCGACCACCTCCAGCGCCTCTCGCCGTCCTACTTCTCCTCCAAGGAGACCGGGCGCATCATGTCCTACATAATGAATGACGTAGACGCGGTGGAAGACTTCGTCACGTTCCAGCTCCCCCAGGTCCTCTCGGGCTTCCTGACCATAGTCTCCATCGTGATCATAATGCTCGTCTTCAACATCGACCTCAGCCTCGTCTCCTTCACGGTGATCCCGACCCTGGTCGTGACCACCCTCCTCTTCCAGGGGAGGATCTCCAGGAGCTTCGTGGAGACCAGGAAGAAGATCGCCGCGGTCACGGCAAAGCTGCAGGAAGGGATAAGCGGGGTGAGGGTGACGCAGGCCTTCGTCAGCGAAGACCGGGTCTCGGAGAACTTCGACGCAGTGAACAGCGAGAACATGCTGGCGAACCTGCGGGCCACCAAGTACACCTCAGCGTTCAACTCCATCGTCCAGGCGATAGAGGCGGTAGGTCTCGCCCTCGTCCTGTGGTACGGCGCCACCGAGGTCCTCGCCGGCCGCCTCCTCGTCGGGACCATAGTGACCTTCATGCTCTACGTGAACGCCTTCTTCAACCCGATAATCCAGTTGACCACGTTCTACAACTCGTTCCAGTCGGCGGTCGCCGGGCTCGACAGGGTGACGCAACTAGTCAACACCCAGGTGGAGGTCAAGGAGCCCGCCGACCCTGTCTCCATCGACCCGCAGGCAGACTGGGGGGTCGAGCTCAGGGGCGTGACCTTCGGTTATTCCAAAGGCCCACCCGTCCTCAACGACATCAACCTGAAGGTCGAGCCCAGGGAGGTGGTGGCTATAGTCGGGGCGACCGGAGCAGGGAAGTCCAGCATCGTCAGCCTGGTCCAGCGCTTCTACGACCCTCAGCAGGGGTCGGTCCTCGTCGGAGGGGTCGACCTGAAGACGCTCAGGTTCAGGGACTTCCGGGGGCGGATGAGCGTGGTCCCCCAGGATCCGATCCTCTTCACGGCCAGCGTGGCAGACAACATCAGGTACGGCAGGCCGGGCGCTTCCATCGAGGAGGTGAAGGGCGTGGCCAGGGCGCTCGGGGTTGACGATTTCATCTCGTCCCTCCCGGACGGATACGCGACCATGGTCGCCGAGGGGGCCACGAACCTCTCCATGGGCCAAAAGCAGCTGATCTGCTTCGCCCGGGCCCTCATGCGGGACCCGAAGGTGCTGATTTTGGACGAGGCAACGTCAGGCCTCGACCCCTTCACTGAGTTGAAGATCCAGAGGTCGCTCGGCGCCATGATCAAGGGGAGGACAGCCATCATGGTGGCGCACAGGCTTTCTACCATCAGGCTGGCTGACAGGATAGTGGTTCTCGACCATGGGCGGGTGGTGGAGGAGGGGACCTTCGACCAGCTCGTTTCTGTGCCAGGCGGCGCTTTCGCCGAGATGTACGCCCTCCAGTCCAAGCAGGCGTGACGCGCCCTCAAAGATACCTTTTATCGTGAACGTTCTAGGACATCTTGTCTTGAAGTTCCTCGACTTCCAGGCGGAGGTGGAAGAGGTCCTGGCCGATGCCTGCAGGGCGCTGGGCTACAAGGACGCCGCGGTAGACGTCGCCCTCCCGCCCAACGACGGCTACGGGGACCTAGCGAGCGCCGTCCCGATCCGCCTGGCCAAGGAGTCGGGTAAGGAGCCGGGGGCCCTGGCCCTGGAGATAGCCGCCGAGGCCATGGAGCTGGCGAAGAAGTCGAAGTACATCGGACTGGTGTCCCCGCATAGGGGAGGGTTCATCAACTTCGGCATCAACGTCCCGAGGTTCGTCCTCGACGCCATAGAGGAAATCTCGGCGGGGGACCTGGGGGCTTCCAAGGAGAAGGGGGAGCCGGTGGCGATCGAGCACACCAACGTCAATCCCAACAAGGCACTCCACATAGGCCACGCGCGCAACCTCGTCCTCGGCGACTCGCTGGTCCGCGTGATGCGCTACCTAGGCGAGAGGGTCCAGGCCCTGAACTACGTGGACGACTCCGGGGCCCAGGTGGCGGACATCATCGTCGGGTTCAAGTTCCTGGGGCTCCCAGACGAGGCTCCGCCGGGCGCAAAGTATGACGTGTACTGCGGCGATAGCGTATACACCAGGGTGACCAAGGAGTACGAGACCAACCCGCCCCTGAAGGAGAAGAGGTCCCTGGTGCTGAGAGAGATCGAGAAGGGCTCGGGAGACCTGGCCGAATACACGCGGGGGATAGTGAGGAAGATACTCGCGGCCCAGCTTGTCACCTGCTGGAGGCTTGGGGCCCGCTACGACCTGCTCAACTGGGAGTCGCAGCTGGTGCATTCGGGGATGTGGGAGAAGATCTTCGAGTCCCTGAAGAAGCTGGGGTACGTCAGGTTCCAGCCGGAGGGGGAGAACAAGGGATGCTGGGTCATACCCGACCCAGACACGGGGGAGGAGAAGGTGGTTGTGAGGTCAGACGGGACGGCCGTGTACGTGGCGAAAGACATCCCATATGCAGCCTGGAAGATCGGACTGATAGGGGACCCATTCGGCTACGAAGTCTATCCCGAGGTCCAGCCCGACGGGCCGGTCTACTCCACGACCCTCTCAGGTGGCAAGGCCAGGGTCCACTTCGGAGGGGCGGAGTTGGCCGTCTCGGTCATAGACACCAGGCAGAGCTACCTTCAGAAGATAGTGGCGAAGGTGCTGGACAGGCTCCGAGAGGGGGCATCGAGACGCTATCTGCACAGGAGCTACGAGGTGGTGGCGCTGTCGAAGAAGACCGCCTCGCAGCTGGGGTTCGGGATCGACGGCGAGTTCGTCCATATGTCCGGGAGGAAGGGGCTCTATGTCAACGTCGACACTGTCCTCGAACGACTGAAGGAGAAGGCAAAGGCAGAGACCAGGAAGCGCAACCTCTCGGAGTCCGAGGCGTGGGTCGACGGGGTGGCCGAGGGGGTGGCGGTGGCAGCGCTGAGGTATGACCTCCTCAAGCAGGACCCTGACAAGATGATCGTCTTCGACATGGACGACGCCCTCCAGTTCCAGGGGGACACAGGCCCCTACCTCCTCTATACCTACGCGAGGGCGCGACGGATCCTCGGGAAGACCGAGGGCAAGCCCAGGGTCTCGCTAGAGTCTGCTTCAAAGCTGACCAGGCCTCAGGAGGCGAAGCTAGCGAAGAAGATGTCGATGCTGGACCTCGCGGCCGAGACCGCGGGGGAGTTCCTCTCCCCCAGGGAGATAGCAAAGTTCTCGCATGACCTCGCCAAGGCCTTCAACGACTTCTACGAGAGCGTCCCGGTCAACCAAGAGCCCGACCCGGACACCAGGGACGCGCGTCTTGCCCTGGTCGACGCGTCGAGCAGGGTGCTGGCAGAGGCGATGAGCCTGATGGGGATACCTGTCAGGGACAGGATATGAGCCAGTTCAGGTTGGCCGCGTTCGATCTGGACGGGACTGTCCTCGAGCACAACGGGAGCTGGGTGGCGTTGCACAAGGCTTTCGGGACAGAGCGTCTCGGCGAGGCTTCCCTGAAGCTCTACACAGAGGGGAAGATCGACTACAAGGAGTTCATGCGCAGGGACATCGCCTGCTGGCCGAGGAGGGTCACCCGCGGCCAGGTTGCCGAGATACTGTCGGGGTACAGGATCAGGAAGGAGGCGCCGGGGCTCTTCGAAGAACTCAGGTCGCGGGGGATGAAGACCGCCTTGGTGACGTCCGGTATCGACATCCTGGCGAAGGAGGTGGCAGAGGAGCTGGAGATAGACTACTGGGTGGCCAACGGGCTCAGGTTCGACGGATCTGGCGAGCTCCTCCCGACCGGCGTCGGCCGCGTCGACCCTACCCGGAAGGACCGCGCCTACGCCAGGCTCCTGAAGAAGGTGGGGATCCCGGCGAAGAGGACCATAGCCGTCGGGGACACCATCTACGACCTCGCCTTCCTGAAGTCGGCAGGGCTCGGGTTCATGCTCGCCCACACCACCCGCGTCCCTGACCCGGAGATCATACACATAGACGCGCTCTCCGATGTCCTCGGCCACCTCAGATAGGGGGAGGGTTTTTACACACGGTGGCCCAAGACGAGGGGGGCACTTGTGATGTTGGATGACACGCTCCTGCTGATACCGGGACCGACGAACCTCTCCAAGCGCGTAAGGGACGCCATGGCCCGCCCCCAGCTCCCGCACGTCGGCGCGGAGTTCTACTCGACGTTCAAGGAGACGGTAGCCCTGGCCAGGTACGTCTTCAAGAACGAGGCGGGTGTACAGTTCGTGTTCACGGGGTCTGGGACCATCGGGATGGAGTCGTCGGTGGTCAGCCTTGTGTCCAGGGGGGACAGGACACTGACGCTGATCAACGGTTACTTCGGCCACAGGATGCTGATGCTCAACGAGGTCCACGGGGCGAAGGCTGACAAGCTCGAATTCAAGGGAGGGAGCGCGGCGGACCCCGACGCCCTGAGGCGGCAGCTCCGCAAGTCGAAGTATTCAACGGTGTTCATCACCCACGTAGACACTTCGAGCTCGATACTGAACCCCGTCGCCGAACTGGTGGAAGAGTGCGAGAAAGCGGGGGCTATGTCGGTGGTCGACTCGGTCTGCGCCGTGGGAGGCGTCCCACTGGACTTCGACAGGCTCGGTGCGGACGTGGTCTTCACGGCCTCACAGAAGGCCCTGGCCGGGCCTCCTGGCGCGGTCCTCCTGGCCGTATCTACGCGCGCCCTGGAGCACATGGAGAACCGCAAGAGCCCGATAGAAGGATACTACATGAACCTCCTCAGGTGGAAGCCAATCATGGACGACCCCAAGATGTACCTGGCAACGCCCGCCACCCAGGTCCTGCTGGCCCTGAGGGAGTCGCTCCTGGAGGCGAAGGAGGAAGGGATCGAGAACAGGTGGGAGAGGCACAGGAAATTGGGGGAGATCACCAGAGCCAAGGTGGCGGAGTGGGGCCAGGAATTCGTGGCAGAGGAAGGCCACAGGGCGGACACGGTCACCTCTTTCTGGGTTGAGGATGGGAAGGCGGGCCAGATACAGAAGAACCTCGAGAGCGAGCACCATGTGATGGTGTCGAGGGGGATCTACGACGACAAGGACAGGATGATCAGGATAGGCCACTTCGGGATCCTGCAGCCCGACGTGCTCGGGAAGGCGCTGGGCCACATGGGGGATGTGATGGAAGAGACAGGGGCGTCGGCGCGGCCCGTGGCTGTTGCGAAACGACGGAACACTCGATAGAACGCTTTTATCGGCACCGCGGTCGCACTCCCGAACTGCAGCCCGGTCGTCTAGTGGTCAAGGATGGGGGCCTCTGGAGCCTTCGACCTAGGTTCGAATCCTAGCCGGGCTATTCTTAGACTTTCTATGAATCGGAGCATATATCAAACTCCAAGGCTACCGATAACCAAAATCAGCCCCCGCCGCCCGAGAACTCGACCCTTTGGCTAGGACGCAAGGCCTTTCTTGACTCGAAGATTCTGCCTTCGGTCTCGAACTCCAGGAGGGTCGCCGTCCTTGAACGGAAAGGAGTCGTTCGCCAGATCTGTGGGGCCGTCCTATCTGACTGTGACAGTTCCCTGCATCCAGCCTGGCCCGTCCATTGGCCCATTCAATCCAGCAGGCCCGAACCCGCATGGGACTTCGCAACGCCAAGTGAACGTTCCCGTCTGGGTCAGAATGAATTCCGCGGTTTCATTCACATGGGCTCCCACTGGAATGTTCAGGTTCAGCTGCTGAATGGTGAATGTATGCCCGATCTGCGTATCGTTATCCAGCGAAGTAGCGGTTTGCATGGCGCCCGTCGTGTCATTGGTCACGGAGATCACGTTGGTTATCGTCCCTTCAACATTGCTGTATTGCGCTGGAATTGGTGTAGCTCCGTCTTGGTCTATGATGGTCAGTTGGATGACCGTGTTGACCGGAAGGGTGATGTTGGCAGACGACTCCAATCCTTGCGGCGTGACTACCCAATAGCGGGGGCCGCTGGTAGTGGCATTCCACGGCGAATCTGCTGTTATCAGCAATGTCAGCTTGAATGGCTGGGGGGCGCCTACAGCTACGTTCACGCTCGTGGTGGTTCCGATGACCCATCCCCACCCCACTATCCCGAGCGCAATCATCGCTATCAGGACGATTGCCGCCAGTTTCATGGACCGCATTTTCTCGCCATAGAATCATTTAAGCCCCCAAGGCGGTTCTCAGAACTGAGAATCACGGAGGCGTGCCTGTAACCTCAGGCGTGCCCTGCTGTCCGCGCCCTGGCTCGCTCGGGGAGGTTTTCCACAACCCACTTTGGCTGGAAGGGCTCAGACTCACTCCACAGGCGCTACATCACCTTGGGCTCAGAGAGTCTGAGGAGGGCTGCACGAGGGTGCCTGGCACGAAGGCGATGCCGGACCTCGTGAATGACGAGCTCCCGGCCTTTTCTGAGAGAGTCAGCGTTCGGCCCCGCACGGCCAGACTATCGACGCGCGCCTACTCGATGATGAATCCTGTGGCCTGTTCTCAACCTTGGAAAACGTCTTTGCCGCTTAATACACTGACGGCTCGTAGAGCTGCTGCATGAAGGCGTCAGTTGTCTTCATCTTCCTTTCGGTGGTCGGGGTGGCCGAGGCGTTAGTGCACGCCTGGCAGGAAAACGCGTTCACCACATACTGGTCCCACGTGCAATTCTCTCCGTATGCTTCACTCCTTGGCGTCCCTTACTGGGGATTAGGCGTAGTCTGGTTCCCCCTCGTGCTGGTGGTGGGGCTCTTGGTCACCCGCCTCGGTCGCGACAGTCTGAGGAGGGAACTCCTGGTTCTCCTCTCTGTCGGGAACATCCTCACGGGTTACCTGTGGTATCTGGACCTGGTAGTGATACGCGCGTTCTCCCCCGAGTACGTGGGCCTGTACCTCACGAACTATGCCCTGACAGGGCTTGTGGTCGCCCAGAACTGGTCCAGCGCGGTCGTGAAAGACTTCGCCGTGGGCACGATCATCGGAATCGTCGTCGGCGTGTTCTTCGGTCCCTTTGCAGCGGTGGCATTCGGATTAGCCGGGGGCCTCGTCGGGGCAGTCAGCGGCTACACTTCGACGAGATAGGCCTGGCTGCCAAAGGAGCCCAGAGCGCAGACCCGCTACGCATTACGAGCGCGTTGTCGAACGGCCTCCGAAACCGGGCTAACCGCGCCCTCGCCTTGCCTTGCTAGCTGGTGACGCACATGGCGAATCCCGTTTGCAGAAAGCGGCTCGAGTCTCCTTGATTGGGCTGGTCCAGTCAGCGTGCTCCGTTGATACCGTAAGCGCAGGGCGGAGCGGATCCGCCCTCAGACTCGGGCCTGGGACTCCTCGCCCAGGTGCATCATGCCCTCGTCCACCAGGCCGGCGACCACTCGTGCATATCTTCCAGTGGGGTCGAGCTCAGGGTCGAAAATGGTGACCTCTGCTCCCACTGCGCCAGGGGAGAGCCGCTCCACCAGCTCCACGAGCTGTCCGCAGTCCAGCCCTCCAGGTGATGGAGAGTCCACGGCGGGCATCACCGTCGGGTCCAGTATGTCCACATCCAAATGGAGCCAGAACCCGTCAAGGCCGGTCCTTTCCACGGTCGCCCGTATCGTTGAGGCCGCGCTCTTCATCCCCCGGCGTCGCATCTCCGAGGCTGGCAGAACCGCCCCTATCTTCTCGGCGACCTCTGAAATGTGCTCGTCGCCGTCTCGGCACCCCGCATGGACTGTGGCCTCAGGTTCGAAGTACGGTCGGAGACCGTCGATGTCCGATACCCCGTCCCAGTGCAAGCCCACAGCCGCAGCGAGGTCCTCCCCCGCGAGACTCGCCACCAAGTCGCTGTTGCCAGGGTTCCTGAAGTCTGTATGCCCGTCGAGATGGACGAGCCCATAGCGGCCCGCCTTCTTGAGAGCGATTCCTGATCCTATCAGGATGCTGCAGTCCCCTCCCACGACCAGCGGGGCGTCGCCTCCCCGAAGTGTGTCCAGTATCTTAGAAGAAAGCAGTCTCGAAAACTCGACGATCCTGGTCTGATTGCGCACCGAGCCAGGCAAGACCTCTTGCAGATAACTGCCTGGTTCCACCGTCCCGCAATCAGACCCGCCTCTCCGCTCGAACGACTCGAAGAGTCCCGCTCTACGCAATGCTTCAGGAGCCTTGTAGCAGCCTGGTATGGCTCCGGTCCTGGGGGGTCGGAGGCCGAGGCTAGACGGGGCAGAAATCAGGCATACCATCTAATCCACCGCCGTCGGTGAGGCCGCTGACAAGCTATCACCCGACTCTAGGGAATCCATGTCCATTAGGTTCGACGGAACTGATGCGCTGCGCAGCTGAAATGAGCGCTCCTCCAGCCATCGTGCAGCAGGACCTGCTTCCTTTTTTATTTCTTCGTCTGGTGAATGAAATCAGCCAGGGACCTCGGTCACCCCGTGCCCATGCCCGTCCCCCAGATGGCTCGACCCGCCATTGTGTCAACAAAGGATAAACATCGCTTTGTCGCAGTTGCCGTCGAGTGGTTCTGGAGACTTGAAGGCGAAGACCGCTTCCACGCGGCGGGCGATCGACGGCTGGAAGTCTAGAGCGAAGGCGCAGGTCAGGATGTCCAGGGGCTGGACGCTCTACCTGGCGGCCCAGCTGCTCACCTCCTCCAGGCGGGAGAGGGCTGCGCTGATACCTCTCCTAGTCTTCGCGTCTTTATTCTCCTTCGCCACCTTGGAGTTCGTGATGCTCGTCCTCGTCGGCTTCTTCATAGCCAAGCTCCAGTGCTACAGGTTCGTCAACTTGGTGCTGGGCGCGTTCGAGCCACCGCGCTGAGCCGCCCGCCGTCGCTCACTCCGGCGGGATCTGTCTGTATGAGAGGCCCAGCTCAATCCCCTGCCTCCTTCTGACCGCCCTGGCGACTAGGTAGACCAGGAGGCAGGCGACGAAAAGCCCGAGCACGAACTCGTCCGACTGCAGAAGCGGGTAGGTCAGGAAGAGGTTCGGCCCCGCCACGTACTCGTAGGCGAGGAAGAGGTTGAATGCCAGCGCGAGGGCTCCCGCCACCGAGACGGCGGGAATCTTCCAGACCGTGTACCTGCTTATCGGGGACGATTCGTACACGTCCTTCAGCCTGAACGGGAACACCATGGCGGTGACGCAGATGAGCAGGTATGCGACCTCTGTCCCGAACCCCGCCGAAGCAACGTAGGACCCTATGGCGTTGAACTGGTAGACCACGAAGTAGAGCCAGGCCATGCTCCCGGCGAAGGACACCAGCAGCGCCAACAGCGGTGCGCCCGACCGGGGGCTGACCGACGACACCCTGCTCGGAAGCACCCTGTCCATGGCGGCCCCAAGCATGATCCTCGTGCTGGCGAAGTAGACTATCAGGACCACCTGGAATATCCCCATCATCATCCCGATGAAGATCACCGCGAGGACGAGCGGATTACCTGACAGGAGGCTGATGATGTATGGGAAGAACGGGTCCGGCACTACGTTCAGGACCGCTCCGACCGGACCGGGGTTGCTCCCGAACCAGAGCCCGTTGAACGCGTGGATGAACTGGAGGCCGACTGTCCCGGAATAGGCGTACCAGGTCAGGGCCCAAAGGGCGCCTATGGCAAGGTAGGACCCAACTATCTGGAAGAGCTGAAGCCTGAAGTTCCCGGCGCGCTTGATCTCGCCGAGGTTGTAGATGGACCATCCGGCGTACCCCAGCGACAGCCAGGCGATGGCCCAGAGGGTGATCGTCTCATACGCGCTGAACTTCTGCCCCAGCGCCACCCCGCTCCCCTGGGCGGCGCTGATGATGGTCTGGTATGCGTCCGGCCCGATCGTTCTGTTGTATGAGTATACGGCGGCGTTGAAGCTGCTGACGAAGTCTTGATGGGTGCTCGCCAGTAGCAGCCCCAACATGGTCAGGAGCGAGAGGAGTGCGCCCCCGAAGAGGACGTACTGCACCTTCACATAGAACCGCATCCCCCGGGCTGCCACCAAGAGCCCCAGCAGGAGGATGACGGTGGTGACCGCGAAGGTCGCCGCGGGAGCCTGGAGCTCCGTGGCCAGCGAGGCGTATCCGGCGATCCCTGTGGCATGAGCCAGCTCAGCGAAGAGCGGCTGCAGGCAGAGCGTCACCATCACTGATCCGAGGAACGC
This sequence comes from Nitrososphaerota archaeon, assembly GCA_029785615.1. Taxonomy (GTDB): domain Archaea; phylum Thermoproteota; class Nitrososphaeria; order Nitrososphaerales; family Gagatemarchaeaceae; genus UBA183. The sequence continues at coordinate 49,985 of JAFLZH010000002.1, read as the reverse complement.
CGAGAAGAACCACTGCCAGATCGACCACGCGCTGAAGGTGGCGGCGAACCCGACCGCGGGGTTCAGGACCCTGCTCTGCCACACATAGTCGCCGCCTGCCCTGGGCATCGACGACGCAAGCATGGAGACGACGACGTAGAAAGGGACGGCGGCCAGGACCGTGGTCAGTATACCGAGGCCAACGTCCCCGCCAGGGAGGACGGCGGGCCCATAGCTGAAGAGGACGGCTTCGGTGAACCCGGTCAGGCCCACCGCCATCATGTTGTAGATGAAAGCGTGGTGTGGGGACATCGCCTTCACAAGGCCGGTCGACTCCCTGACGAAGACCTTCTCTTCCGTCAAACAGGTCTCAGGCCCAGAGACAATGTATAAACGATTCATGTCTCCGCAGCGCCCGGGCGAACCAACCACTTGCTGATCTACACCCCCGGTCCGACGGAGGTCCCCCCTAGAGTTCTGAGGAGGATGGCGCGGCCCATAACGAACCCCGACCTGGACCCAGCCTTCGCGAAGTCCTACGAGTTGACCCAGGGGAAGCTGAGGCGGCTGATGAAGACCAAGAACGACGTCCTAATCATGTCCGGGGAGGGACTCCTCGGACTGGAGGCCGCGGTCGCGTCTCTCGTGGCGAGGGGGCAGAAGGTGCTGACCGTCACCAACGGGGTCTTCGGCGACGGCTTCGTAGACTTCGTGAAGATGTACGGCGGGATCCCGGTTGCGGTCCGGGGACCCTATGACCGGCCGGTGGACCCCGAGTCGGTGGCGGCAGCCCTCGACGCCGACAGAGAGATAGAGGTCGCCACCTTCGTTCACTGCGAGACACCCAGCGGTGTCCTGAACCCGCTGCGGGAGGTTGCCGCGGCCTGCCGGAAGCGAGGCGTCATGCTCATCGCCGACGCCGTTTCGTCCTTGGGCGGAACTCCGGTTGAGACAGACTCCTGGGGGGTCGACGTCTGCCTAGGTGGGAGCCAGAAGTGCTTGAGCGCGCCCCCTGGCCTGGCTCTGGTTTCAGTGAGCGAGAGGGCATGGGGCGTCGTGAGACGGCGCGGCCCCCGCGTCCCTGCGTACTACGCGAGCCTCTGGCAGTGGGAAGAGTGGTGGAACAAGAAGAGGCTGTTCCCGTACACCCCGTCGGTCTCTGACATCGCCGCCCTGGACGAGGCGCTGGACATCGCCCTCGAGGAGGGGCTCCCGCGCGCCTTCGAGCGCCACAGGCGGGTCTCAAAGCTCATCCTGTCAGGCTGCAGGGGGATGGGGCTGGTCCCCTATCCGAAGAGGGATGACTATCACTCTCCCACTGTGACCGCGGTCAGGCGCCCGGCGCAAGTCCCCGAGGCCAGGCTGCTGCGGCTCATGGAGGAGCGCCATGGGGTGATGATCGCAGGGTCCTGGGGTAAGCTCTCCGGAAAGGTGCTCAGGCTCGGGAACATGGGATACAACGCCCGCCCTCGTCAGGCGAGGAGGGCTATGCTGGCGCTCGAGCGCGCGCTGAGTGAGCTGGGCTTCAGGGAGAACGAAGCCTGACTCCGAGCCTTGGTTCTGGTGAGGGTCGTCGGAAGCGTCCAGGAGGCAGAGCCGGGTCACGGCTGGCGGGCGCCGAGTTGCCTGGTCAGGACTTCTTCCAGAGTCTCGAAGTATGACCTCGTCCCCTGCGGCATCGACTCCTTATTCTTCCGGATCGCGTCGATGATGTAAGGGAGGGCGCTCGACGAAACCTTCAGCTCAACCCGCTTGTCGCTTCCTGTGCTCGGCCTGGGGAGGCCTACCCTGGCCTTCACGTCGGGGGGAGCCGCGTTCCTTGCATCCTCCTCCACCTTCTCAGCCCAGCTCTCCAGCTGGTTCTGGTCGAGCCCTTCGACCATCCCGCTCAGCTCCTTGACCAGCGGGCTGATGGTGGCGAGCGAAGCCAGGTCGAGCCCTTCGGTCTGGCCTTTGAACCGCCTCGCCCCGACAGCTGTGATCACGTTAGTCCCGATGATTACCAGAGTTGCGATGGGGAGTATCTGGTTGGAGCCTGCGATCGAGTCCGCAACCAGCGTGGTGGCCAGGAGGGCTGGCGTCAGTCCCTGGGCCATCATCGACTCGATTACCCTTCTGTCCTTGGTCGTCTTCTTCCAGTCGACCGCTTCCGTGCTGAGCACCCTGGTGACCACCAGGGTCCCCACCACCGCAATCGACTCGAAGTACACCAGGGGCGACGTCAGGACGCCGAGGGGGAGGGAGAATCCGAGGAAGAAGAGGAAGAACGTCCTCAAGAAGAATGAGATTTCGGTCTGGAACGCCGAGATGTAGTTGAGCGAGACCGCAGGCATGGCAGTCCCGAAGCCCAATGAAGCGGGGATGTCTGTCATGTTCTTCATCACCAGCCCTATGGCTAGGACCGTTATCACGCCACTCCCGCCAATGTTCCCTATCAGCACGTAGGCCAGGAGGACATAACCCACAGTCGCGACGTAGAAGTATTCCGACTGCCCGAGCGCTTTGGCAACTCTGACCCAGGCGAACCCGAGGAGGACCCCTCCGACCAGGCCGATGGAGAGCTGCTGGAAGAAGCTCGAGGAGATGAGGGACAACCCGCTGAAGTCCAGGGGCGCGTTCTGGCTGTATCCGTTCAGCAGGACCGTGAACAGTATGATCAGCACGAGCGAATCGTAGACGGACTCCATCGACAGGTTGGAGACCAGCCCCCGTTGCGAAATCCTGTTCCCCATGTAGGGGATTATGACCATCGAGATCTCTCCTCCGACTACCGAGCCGAGGAAGAGGGACTGGTACAGGTTCCAGTGCAGGACCGCGGTGAACAGAAAGGAGGTCACCAAGATGGAGAGAATCATGTAGACGCTCGACCGGGTGATCGCCGACCTCCCTTCCGAAACTACCTCCCTGATCTTCATGCTCATGCCTATGTCGAAGACCACCATGGCGAGGGTGACCTGGGAAAGCAGCGGCAGCATCGCGTTGACCGTGGACGTGGGTAGGACCGCGAACCAGCGGGTCGCGATCCCCGCGGCTATGAGGAACAGAGTCTGGGGTATCCCCTTCTTGTTCAGCAGGATGTTCCCCACGAACCCGATGAATATGATCGAGGATAGAACTAGCAGGAACGTCTCAGGAGAGAGCGCCAACAGGGGTCAACTCCAAGACCAGTGCTTCGGCCTTCCAGGGTCCCCTGCGCGGCCGAGCTGACATTGAGCCTTCAAGCCTGGTGGGGGGGCACCGGATAGGTATTTGAGGACAGGCTCTCCTGCGGGGCGCCGTCTCAGGGTGGTGAAGTCGACCATGAGACAGGCTACGCTCTCAGAGCCGCCCCCTCCTCCGCCGCGCTCCCTGCCGCAGGGAGCCTTCAGATAACTTGAAATCTACCCGATATCGGAGTTCCGATATCGGAAAATAGAGACCATGTTCAACTTCGACTGGGCCAAGCGCACGCACAAGGGTCTGCGCCGCTGGATCCTCTACATCGTGCGGGACAGTGCGAAGTCGGGTGCGGAGATAATGGACGTGATGGAGGCGAATCTCCAAGGCTGGTGGAGGCCGTCCCCTGGCTCGATCTATCCCCTGCTGAAGCGCATGGTGGAGGAGGGCGTCCTCAGCCGTTCCGCGGACGACAGATACTCCCTCACCACGAGCGGGAAGGAAGAGGTAGACCACCCCTGGCCGTGGCCGGAGCAGATGGGGCAGGCGCCGAAGTCCGTAGAAGGCGCCATTGAAGTGATCTCCAGCTACACGTCATATCTGGAAGACCTTTCGCGGTCCAACGATCCAAAACTCGCGGGCGGGGGGAACGAGATAAGGAAGCTCGCGAGCAGGCTTTCAAAGCTGGGAGAGAAGCAATGAGCCAACGGCCGCTGGTCAGGGTGGAGGGGCTGTCAAAGAACTTCGGGGCACTGAAGGCAGTGGACGGCGTCTCCTTTGAAATCAAGGAAGGCGAAGTCTTCGGGTTCCTAGGACCCAACGGGGCAGGGAAGACCACCACCATAAGCATGCTCACGACGCTGCTGAAGCCTTCGGGCGGGCAGGCGGAGATAGCAGGACTGGACATCCACAGGCACCCCAACGAGGTCAGGAGGGTGGTCGGGGTCGTCCCTCAGGAGTATACCGCCGACGAGGACCTGACCGGCCTGCAGAACATAGTGCTCTGCGCAGACCTCTATGGCATACCGAGGAGCAACTCCAAGCCGCACGCCATGGAGCTCCTGAAGCTCGTCGAACTGCAAGACGCCGCGAACAGGAAGGTCAGCACCTACTCCGGCGGGATGAGGCGAAGGTTGGAGCTCGCCAGCGGGCTGATCAACTACCCCAAGCTGCTCTTCCTCGACGAGCCGACGCTTGGACTGGATGTGCAGACAAGGACCGCCGTATGGAGCTACATCAAGATGCTGAAGGAGGAGTACAAGATGACCCTCTTCCTCACCACCCACTACCTGGAGGAGGCCGACTCCCTCTGCGACCGGATAGCGATCGTGGACCACGGCCGCATAGTGAAGATAGGCTCCCCGGACGAGCTGAAGGCCAGCATAGGCGGGGACGTCTTAGTCGTGGGCGTAGCGGAGGCGGAGCCGGACATCTCAGAGGACATCAAGAAGATACCGCTGGTGAGGGAGGTCAAGAAGAACGGCCATGAATACAGGATAAAGTCGGAGGCAGGCGAGGAGTCCTCCATCAAGGTCATCGACCTGATCAGGTCGAAGGGGCTGCACGTGACCAAGATATCGCTCACCAAGCCCACCCTCGACGAAGCATACCTGGAGTTCACCGGGCGCAGCATCAGAGAGGAAGAGTCCAACAAGATGGACGCGTTCAAGCAGAGGGTGACGATGATGAGGGCCCGCAGGTGACGTGAAGATGGCGGAGGACGTCCCGGCAAGGTCCACGGTCACGACGCAAGAGCAGGCGATAGAGGAGGAGCAGAAGGAACGGGAGATGGAGAGGTCGTTCCGCGCGGCTCCGACGCTCAACAAGAGCCCCCTTCACGGCCTGTGGGCGCTGACCAACAGGGACCTGGTAAAGTGGTACAAGAATCCCATCCAGCTGATCATATCCCTGGTCCAGCCCGTGGTCTGGCTGGGCCTGTTCGGCCTCGCGTTCAACATCGGCAAGATCTTCACGAGCCTCCCCGGGGTGACACCCGCAGAGGCGAGTGTCCTCAACCTCGGCACCTTCGGCACCAGCAGCTACTTCTCCTACCTCGCCGCCGGGATGCTGGCGTTCATCATCCTGTTCACCGCCGCCTTCTCAGGGATGTCGGTCGTCTGGGACAGGAGATTCGGGTTCATGAACAAGGCGCTAAGCACCCCGGTCGGGCGGGGAGCCATCGTGGTCGCGAAGATTTCTCAGAGCACGGTGCGGTCTCTCATCCAAGCGGCGATAGTCCTCGTCATTGCGGTGGTCTTGGGGAGCGTGGGCGGGGTCCAGATGGACACTTCCTACTTCAGCGTGCTTACCATAGGGGGGTCGTTCGTGTTGCTGTTCCTGATGTCCTTCGGGCTCTCCTCGCTGTTCGTCATGCTGGCTCTGAGGTCCAGCGACTGGCAGACCCAGATGGCCATCATCAACCTCCTCAACCTCCCTCTCCTCTTTGCCAGCAACGCCATGCTCCCGGTCGCCATGATGCCCTCTTGGCTCCAGTCCGTGGTGAAGTATAACCCCGTGAGCTACGCCGTCGACGGGGTGAGGCAGATGCTGCTGGGCTCAGGGTCCGCGTCGGCAGCCGCCGCGGGCTACCATGTCCTGGCCCCCCTCTGGGTAGACTTCAGCGTCCTTGCAGGCTTCGCAGCGGTCCTCTCCGCGCTTGGGATAGTCCTGTCCTGGAGACTTCTGTCGAACTGACTGAAGGTCAGCCGAAGATTGCCTTTCCGAGCTTCCCGGCCATGGCTAGGGGGTCCTGGTTCTGCCAGACGTTCCTCCCGACGGCTACGCCTGTCCCGCCAGCGCGGACGACCCCCTCCACCTGGCGCAGGAAGTCGTTGTCGGTGGGTGCCTTAGGCCCGCCGCTCATGAAGACCCTGACCCCCGCCGCAGCCTTCACAGCCCAGGAGAAGCTCTCCGGGTCACCAGTGTACTTGATCTTGACCGCGTCCGCCCCAAGCTCCAGCCCGGCCCGGGCGGCGTAGGCGACCGTCTCCTTCGAGGTGTCGTTTTGGACCGCCGCGCCTCGGGGGTAGATCCAGGCTATGGCGGGCATCCCCCTCTCGTGCGCCTCCTCCTGTATCTCTCCGAACTCGCTGAACATCCTCGGCTCGTGTTCGCTCCCCAGGTAGATGGTGTACCCGACTCCCTTCGCCCCGAGCGACACCGCCTGCTCCACGCTGCACACCTGCCGCGAGACTGGCTCTCCCTTGAGGAGGCTGGACTTTCCGTTGAGCTTGACAATCAAGGGGACCCTCCCGTCGTAGAACCGCTCGGCCACCCCCTTCTGGAACACGACACCGTTGAACCTCCCCTTGGCGGCTATGTCCATGATATAGGCTGGGTCGACGTTCTTGTCGTTGAAGTCGGACGAAGGCCCGTGCTCCAGCCCCTGGTCATAGGCGAGGATCATGCTCTTCCCCCCGGTGAGGAACTTCTCCATCAGGTCGCGCTTCATGAGGGGGAAGCCGCCCTTGGCCTATTTAACGCTCTCACCGTTCGACATACATTCAGGCAGCCTGTCCATACGCCTAAAAGCCCCGCCCCGATCAGCGGCGACCGATGAAACTGGAAGAGTTCCTGAGGCTCAACGCGCCCGAAGACCTGGCCGCCCTCACCGCCGCCGTCGCGAAGGCCAGCTTGGAGGTCTGGGGGAGCATACCGTTCAAGACAGGGCTCCTAGAGGAGACCAACCCGTCCGGGGAGGCTCAGAAGGCGATCGACGTTTACTCCAACGACGTGTTCGTCGAGGCCCTCATTGCTACAGGGCACGCCGCTGAGGTCGCTTCAGAGGAGATGGAGGAGCCAGTGGAGTCCAAGGGAGGGGTCAGCGTGGCAATGGACCCGCTCGACGGGAGCTCCAACGTGGAGACCAACAATCCGCTGGGGAGCATCTTCGGCTTCTACTCAGACAGGCTCCCGGCGTCCGGGAGGCGCCTGGCAGGGGCCCTCTACGTCACCTATGGGGCTTCGCTCACGCTGACCTTCTCTTTCGGAAAGGGGGTCCACCGGTTCGTCGCGCTGAGGGAGGGAGCGGGGACGTCCTTCCAGCTCTTCGGGGTGGGCCTGAAACTGCCGGAGAAGCCCGAGGTCTATGGTTTCGGGGGCTCGAGGAGCGAGTGGATCCCCGCCGTAGCCAGGTTCTGGGACTCCTTCGACGGCAGAGGGCTGAGGAACAGGTATTGCGGGACATTCGTCGGCGACTACAACCAGGTCCTTGCCAGGGGCGGGATCTTCTCATATCCGGCGCTGGTCAAGAGACCGAAGGGGAAGCTCCGGGTGCTGTACGAGTGCGCACCCATGGCTTACATCAACGAGCAGGCAGGAGGGTATGCCAGCGACGGCTCAGGCGACGTGCTTGACATAGAGCCTAGAGCGCTGGCCGAAACGTCGCCGCTCTACATCGGGAGCGCAGGCCTCGTCCACGAGATCGAAAAGAGCATCTCGCCGACCTAAGGGCCCCGCCTTGCAAAAACAGGGACGGGCGCCGCCGGCAGGCCGCCGGGGCGTCCAACCGTCCGGTGGCTAGGGGAACACGCCCAGGGTCTTGACCGCTTCCGCCACCCTTCCGACGCCGACTATCATGGCGCCGGTCCTCATGTCCACGTCGTGCTTCAGGCTGGCGGCGTGCACGTCGTGGAAGGCGGAGGTGATCTTCTTCTCCAGCATGGAGTTGACTTCGTCCTCGGTCCAGTAGTTCCTCTCGAGGTTCTGGACCCACTCGAGGTAGCTGACGATCACGCCGCCCGAGTTGGCCAGGATGTCTGGGATCATGAAGACATTGTTGGCGTGCAGGATCTTGTCTGCCTCAGGGGTGGTCGGTCCGTTGGCGCACTCTGTGATTATCTTGGCCTTGACTCCCCTGGCGATGTCAGGTAGGATTGCGTTCTCGAGAGCGGAAGGACTCAGGATGTCTACGTCCATCTGCAGGAGCTCCTTGTCAGAGATCGCCTGGCTCCCGGGGAACCCGACGACCGAGCCGGTCTTCTCCTTGTAGGCGATGAGCTTGGCGGTGTCCATGCCGCTCTTGCTCATGATCGAGCCTCTGGAGTCGCTGGCTCCCATCAGCTTGGGGCCGTAGGACTCGAGTATCTCGGCGAAGTTCGAGCCCGCATTGCCGAACCCCTGCACCGCGAATGTCGCCTTCTTCAGGTCGACCTTTCTCACCTTGGCCGCTTCGACGGTGGTGTACACCGCTCCGCGTCCGGTGGCCTTGTCTCTTCCGAGCGAGCCCCCGAGCGAGATGGGCTTGCCTGTGATGACGGCAGGGGACATGAACCCTTCAATGGTGCTGAAGGTGTCAAGGATCCAGGCCATCGTCTGAGAGTTGGTGTAGACGTCGGGCGCTGGTATATCCTTGTACGGTCCGATGATGGGCGCGATGGATGCGGCGAAGCGGCGGGTCATGCGCTCGTTCTCCCCGGCTGACATGTGCTTCGGGTCGCAGATGATGCCTCCCTTGGCGCCGCCATAGGGGATGTTGGCCACGCTGGTCTTCCATGTCATCCACGCGGCCAGCGCTTTGACCTCGTCGAGGGTGACGCCCGGGTGGTATCTGATCCCTCCCTTGAAGGGGCCCCTCGCATCGTTGTACTGGACCCTGTACCCGGTGAACACCCTGATGCTCCCGTCGTCCATTTTGACGGGGAGGGAGGCGATAAGCTGCCTCTTGGGATGGGCAAGGATCTGATGGATACCTTCATCCAGCTTGAGGTACTCTGCAGCAATCCTCAGCTGCTCGAGAGAGTTCTCAAACGGGTTTGGCTTAACCTGTTGCTGTGTCTGCAACTGTTTCACTTCGTATTTTTGGGCCATAAACCGGCTCCTTTTAACATTCTATATAATGCGAGTCTACGTTTCTCAACGAAGGGAACGAGAGAGCTCGCGGACCTTGGCCTCCCAGTCCTTGGCCTTCACCACGCTGCTGGCCACCAACACCCCGTCGACGCCGAGGCTCACGGCCTTCTTCACGTCCTCGCCCGTGACTATCCCGGCGCCGCAGAGTATCCCGCCTTTGAACCCTGCCCTTCGGGCGGCCACCACAGTCTCCTCCACGAGCTCCGGCCTGGCCCGGGACACGGCCATCCCACTGCCTATCAGCTCTGGCGGCTCGATGGCGACGAACTTCGGTCCGAACAGGGCCAGCTCTGCGGCCTCCCGGCTGGTCTGCGCGCACAGGCAGACCTCCAGCCCTGCCGCCAAGAGCCTCGGGACAAGCTTCGCGAGCACCCCAGGCGAGACGCGGGCTTCGCTGTGGTTGAGGAGGGTCCCGGACGCTCCCGCAGCCTTGACCGCCGCCGGGATCACGGCCCCCGTGGTCTTGTCCCCTTCCTCCCATCCAACCGCCTGGCTGTAGACCTTCGCCCCGGACTTGGCGACCAGAGAGAGCATGGGGGTCGGCGGGACCGTGACCCCGGTTACGCCCAGCTCGTCGGAGACCTTCTTGACGGCCCGGGCGAGCTTCACCGCTCCTTCGCCCAGGACCTCGGGATAATTCTTGCAGTTGACTATGATAGTCCCCAAACCGACCGCTGGATACAGCCTCCGCTAGGTGTCTAAAAGGATGGCGTGGAGGAGATGCTCCGGTAGAGGGAGGTTCTTGCTAGAACCCTTCGTCGTCCGAGTCCTCTTCCCAGCCGTCTTCGTCCAAGTCGTCGTCTAGGTCCTCGTCGAGTTCCTGGTCCTCTTCGGACATGTCGCCCCCGCGCTTTTTATTCCACTATTAAATGTCGCGGTGCACGGGGACGCCATGGGCCAGGTCTTGGCTATGGACGGGAGGGCGATATCGAGGGCCGCGGAGACGGTGATGCGCGGGGGCCTGGTCGTCTACCCGACTGACACGGTCTATGGCCTCGGCTGCGACCCATTCAACGAGGAGGCCGTGCGGAGGCTCTTCTCGGCCAAGGGGAGGGGAGCCAAGGCTGTCCCCGTCCTCTGCAGCTCCCGCGAGAAGGCGGCCGACCTGGTCGACCTGGGGCCCAGGGGGGGCGAGCTGGCCAGGCGCTACTGGCCAGGGGCCCTGACCATAGTCGCGCCGCTGAAGATGAGGGTGCCGGATATGCTCAGCCAGGGGCCCCATCTGGGCGTCAGGGTGCCCGACCATGCGCTCTGCCTCGAGTTAGTGGCCTCCTGCGGGGGGTGGCTAGCGGGGACGAGCGCCAACGTCTCGGGGGCGCCGTCGGCCAGGAGCGCCGGGGACGCGCTGAGGCAACTGGGTGGCACGGTGGACCTGATTCTGGACGGCGGGCCATCGCCAGGGGCCGGGTCGACCGTAGTCAGCGTGGTAGGGGGGACTCTCACAATCTTAAGAACCGGTCAAATCGGGGTCGAAATGAGCTGAGAGAAGGACGAACCTAATAGTAACTTCAGCCAAGGGACTCGAGGCGAGGGCCTCGGCCGAGTTCAAGGAGATAGCCCTACTGTCAGGTATCAGGAAGCTGGTCATAGATAGGTCTGCCTACGACGGCGTCATAGAGGTGGATGTCGAGGACCCCAAGGCGCTTCTCGCGTTCATCACAGACTACGTCCGCTCGGAGCCGTTCAGGGTCAGGTACATCCTGAGGATAATCCCGGTCGGCCGGGTGGTGGACACCAAGCTGGACGACATCGTGAAGGCGGTGAAAGACCTCTCGGACGCCATCGGGCCCGGCGAGACCTTCAGGATAACCATAGAGGCGAGGGACTCCCCCTACTCAGACAGGGAGCTCATAGACTCCCTCGCTGACGCCATCGACAGGCAAGTCAACCTGGACTCCCCGGACAAGGTCGTCCTCCTGGAGATCTTTGGGGAGTACGCGGGCGTCTCTGTCATCTCGCCCAGCGAGATAGTGAGCATCCAGAAGCTGAAGCGCGCAGCCTAGGACCTTTCGGCGCCGAGGAGCGCCGCCCCTTCGACCCTGGCGAGCTCAGAGCGCGAGAGCAGCCTTCTTGGGAGTTGGGCCCCCGTGAACCCGGGCGGCGAGGTGAGCGCCATGTGTCCTGCCACGATGACGAGGAACCTCCCTCCATTCACCGACCCTTCCAGGCGGATGGCCCTCGAGATCTGGGTGGTCCCAGCGAGCCTCAGCAGCAGGTCGATCTCTGGCTTCTTGGCCAGGAGGCCTCCGGACTCCATCGCCTGCAGCGTCTGGGCGGCGACCATCTCAGCCAGGAACTCGTTCTTCACTGAACCCGCCTTCACCGTCTGGACCACCGCCCCCGGGTTCGCACGGGCCAGGGCGCCCTTCGCTTCGTCCGGGTCCATCCCCTCGCAGAGGTAGGCTCGGGCTGTCACTCTCTCCATATCATCCACCATGCGAGAACGGCAGTAACGCCACCTTGGCCCCGTCCGCTATGCGAACCGCCCTTCCAGCAGGGACGAAGGCCTCCCCATCCTCGACCATGACCAGGGTGTTGTATCTGCTGAACCCCGGGTCCCTGAGCCCGGTCATCGCCCTCACCCGGTCGACGAGGTCGGAGGCGTCTAGCCCCCCGTCTTGGATGGTGACGTCCCTGGCCCCGACGGCGGTGCCAATGTGGCCCAGGCACCTGACTTTGATCATCCCTGGTCCAAGAACAGCAGCCTTTCCTTATACCTTCTCCCTTCGTAGGCGGACCCAGGGGGCGACAGGCGAGTTCGGCGCCCCTTGAGCCTGAGTCTGAGTGTATCGCTGTCCGCGTCGCCGAGCTCTCCGATGGGGAACCTTACGGAGACCGGCCTCGGGTCTATCGCATGCATGGACGTCTTGCAGGGGAAGAGCTTCCCCGACCTGGCGGCTGCGACCACGTCGTCCTTCATCAGCTTCCTGGGGAGCAGCACGAACTTCCTGCGCTCCTGCAGCTCTATATCGATGTCGTCCTCGGGGACGAAGCGCCTCTCCCAGCCGAACTGCTCAGCGATCCGGTCGAAGGACGCCACGACCTCTCTGACCTCTTCCATGGACGGACTGCCTACCAGGTAAGCTGCATCGCTTGTCAGAACAGCCAAAGCGGTCTCCCTCCGCTCAAGGGCTGAGAACGCCTCGGCCAGGGTCGTCCTCCTCGCGCTCGGCAGGGCCCTCAGGACGTCGTGCAGGCTGTCAGTCTGCCTCGGCGTGTAGACCCGGGCCCACCTCCCTAGGGTTATGGCCCGAGAACTGTAGTCCACGGCGCAGCAGACCGCGTTCTCGATCTTGAGCTCATGAAACGCGGCCAACCTGTGCATGCCATCCAGGACCGTCGCCGACTCCCTGTCGATTATGATGGGGTCCTTCTGGACGCCGTCGCGCGTCATCTCCTGCACAAGCTCTTTGACGCGCCGCGGGATCGTGTTTTCATGGGGACGAAGCGAACTCACGGGCCTGATCCCTAGACTGAAGCCCGCCGTCGCCAGGGCCAAGGATCTACACCGGCGGCTCTTCGACGGCCGGGCCTTCGGGCTCCTCGGTCTCGGCCTCATTCTTCTTCGTGATATATCCCGCAATGCGGTTCCTGAGCTGCTTGGACGGGATGACCGCCAGACCCTCGAGCGACTTCTTGTTCTCTTCGAAGTCTGTGCCGAAGGCCTCGGGGTGCCGCTGCAAGATCTCTTCCGACAGCCTACGAGTCCTATCCAACTTCCGTCAAGCCCGACAGATTGGCGTCATTAACCTTTCGAGTCGTCCCCAGGTAGCGCAGGGCGTTGCCTGAGGTCAAAGAGATGGCGTCCAGAGGGGGGACCCCCCAGAGCTCGGCCAGCCTGAACGCGACCGATGGGACGAGCGCGGGCCCGTGGACTCCTCCCAAGGGCCCGTAGGCGACTGGGGAGTCGGATTCGACGAGCGTGAAGGCGGGGTCGCACCTCCTGGCCATGCGCTGAAGCTTCTTCGAGTACAGTAGGGCAGGGCCGAATGAGACGAAGTATCCTCTCTGAATGACCGCGGGGAGGGCATCCTCAGCCTCGAGCCAGTGCATGAGCAGGGGACCTACCCTGAACGACCCCAGCACCTCCAAGACCTGGGCCTCGGCCCCCCGCGAGTGGACCTGCACGGGGACCTCCGCACCCTCCGCCGCCTGGAGCTGATACCTGAACGCGTTCAGCTGGGCGCTCCCCTCCGCAGTGGGGGAGTAGGATGGATCGAGCCCCACCTCCCCGAGCCCCCTGGACCGCTCCAGCATTCCGGGAACCCACGCTAGGTCCTTGCACTTCTCCGCCTCCGAGGGGTGCAGCCCCACAAACGGCACCACCGTCCCGGGATGAGCTGCCGAGGCGGCAACCACCCCCTCAGAGGTCTCGCGGTCGACCCCGCAGGCCAGGAGGACCACCCCTGCGCTGCTGGCGTTGGCCATGGCCAGGGCCGAGTCAGGGGAGTCAAGGTGGAGGTGGGAATCGAAGAAACGCACGCCCAGCCTTGGGCAAAGAGGTATTTCAGGCCACTACATCCAGCCGAGTCCCAAACACGAACGCAGCAACTGCGGACCCTAATTTTCTTACCCATTTCACAAATAGGGGTGGACTTGGGCGTTTCTAAGCCTAAAACGGCCAGCAGAGGGGGTGAAACCTGCCAAAAGTTTTTTAACACACCGCGACTAACTCAAAGGCGCATGTCCAGCTCGGAGTTCGGCCTCGCAGCCGTCTACAGGGTGATAAAGAAGGCGGGGGCTGAGAGGGTGGGGGACGACGCGGCCATCGAACTCAGGTCTGAACTCGAGGCCCTGGGGGTCCAGATATCAAGGCGTGCTGTGACTCTGGCGGCCCATGCGGGACGGAAGACGGTGAAGCCGGCGGACATCAAACTGGCCGCCGAAGAGATACTGAAGCCCAACGCATAGGGGCAACCGTCGCGCTTCCTGCCTGAAAACCTCGAGTTTGCACCAGCAACCGCTATATCCGCACCCTAGGAAGGCACGCCGGGCCCCGGTGGTGTAGCCCGGTCAAGCATGTTAGCCTCTCGAGCTAGCGACGCGAGTTCAAATCTCGCCCGGGGCAGCCTACGATATGGTCGTGTGCCCCTTTCCCTGCCGAATCTGATAACACCCATTGGGGCATCAAAACGCAAGAGTATTGCTGGTCGAACTCCGCGGGTCGGACACCCCCCGTCCATTTGATGCGGGTCGGATTTGAGATAGCACGTGCGAGTCAAACCTTGGCACAATGACGCTCCTTTCGAAGGCCTGGTCCTTCGGCGAGAGCTATTCCAGGCCGATGCGCAACAGGCCCTAAGCGCGGCGGGTTCGGGCGACGCGAGTCTGGCGAGGACCGGGCTTCGTCTGCTCATCATAGACCAACGCCAAAGCACCCTCGAGGGAGGCGCAACTAGGCCATCTATCTGGGGCGGTAGGCCTGGGAGTGGGTGCCTGTCGATAGGAACGTCACCTCCCTCTGCGACATTCCAAACACCACCAGTAGGTTACCCCTAACCCGGTGGCTCCAATTGCAGAAGTACGCCTTCCGCTCCATGTGGTGAGCCAGCAGCGTCGGGTCGTCGGCAGACAGGATCAGCCTGACGGCTTCTTCGACCAGCCCTCGCTGGGACGGAGTGAGTTCGCGGTGTCTTCTGACGAACTCGTCCGTGTACCTCACGCGTCTCAGCACGGCTCACGCCTGCTTTGCGAGCTCTCTCAGGAACTCGACAGCGTCGTGCCCCTTCGGCACCTCGCGAATCCTCCCCTTGTCGACGTCTTCCACCCCGGCTATGATGCTCTGCTCGAACTCTCTGTCCAGCATCAAGAAGACATTCGTAAGTATCTGGTCCTTCGGCTGCCCTTCCTTCGAAGCCCTGGAGACGTAATCGATCACCTCGAGAAGGGATGACGCCGAGATTTCAGCAGGAGGCGAGACGACTTCCCGCAGCGCCTCCTCCACCACGAAACTCAGGGCCCCTCTCCTCCCTCCGTACTTCTCTTTGACTATCCTTCTCACCTCCTTTGCGAGATCTTCATCCACCCTGACTAGTATCTGGGCCATATCATAAGAAATCATAGCATATCAGATAAACCTTGCGCAGCGCAGGCGCCAGCGTCCTTACAGTGGTCGTCGTGCCGGCGCCACTGGGCCACACGGACGCCAAACGCCTCTCCTCTGCCCACACGCAGCGTGGCGGAGTCGACGGCGGTGCTGTCGCCTGGCTTCGTCCGGTTCTCGGGCATCGGTCATGCCTGTCTTGCCCATCTGGCCGACCCTCTTTCGCCCATTAAAGCGGCCCTTCTACGTCGCTCGGCGTGGCGCAGCCCTCGTCGGGATCTTATAGGCTCTGCCGACCCTTGCCGGAGGCCGTCCCTGTCTGCTTCGATCGGGAGAATCTCCCGAAGCGAAAGACGTATGCCAGGACGATCACAATGACGGTGACGACTACGATCAGGACAACTTTGTCCACGGTGACGATCGCCATTTCGTAATGTCGGCTCCCAGCTACCACCTTCCAATGCGGCACTAAATACGTTCGGTGCGTAAGGCTATCTGACTGGTAGGGTGTGACCTCTGCGTACGCGCAGCGGAGGCCTTACAGTGTCAATGAAAAGAGCCATCGAATCAGCGGTGTCTTCCGCCTCGTCGGCATATCTCTCTCCCGGCCCCTTTCCGCCCCCCACGTCGCTGCGTGGGGCAATCAGGCGGGACGCGTCCCTGCGCCATATTGGCCGGAGACTCGCAGCGACGTCGCTTGCCAGCTGGAACGGCCTTCTCACGCCCTCAAACACTCAGAGGCCCCGCTCAATGCTTCTGTGAGCTCGCGGTCCTCCAGGCCGCTATTGCCAAACGAAGGTCGTCTTCCCCGGCCCCGCTCACGGTTGCCCTGCCGTCCCTCCTCCTCTTTGACGTCCGTGCGCACATCCTGCGACCCCCTTTGAATGACGGCCGGAACGGCGGGGAGGCCCCGAACTCGCCAACCCGCGCTGAACTTCTGACTCCGTCAGGGACCAAACTCAGCTTCACCTAGGTCCCTTTCAGGCTGTAGACGTACTTCTTGTGGAACCTGTCGATGTCTTCCTGCGACCAGTCGTCCCACGATTCTTGTCTATATGGGCCGAGGCTTCTCTCGGCAGCAAGCTTCCTGAGCCTCCTATTCTCTGGCAGCATCGTAGAGAGGGCCATAGATAGCGCCCGGTTGTCATTGAATAGCTGGTACGCCTCGAACTTCATTGCTGCATACTTGCTACCCAGTGAGTACAGTTCCAGGCGGCGTCTCTCGACGTCGGCGCCCTCCTTCTCCGAGACTCCATACGAGAAGAGTATCGGAATCAGCTCCTTCATGTCGGTGTATCCCATCCGCCTGGCGAAGTCGGTTATCTGTTGCCATGTCCTCCCCTCGAACCTCGCTGTGATCTTGACCGACTCACCCGTGACGCGCGCCTCGAGGATCGAGTGAACGTCGACCTCCTCGCCACGCCGCCTCTCTCCGGCGGTGCCGAACAGATGGAACACCTACCCGCCCCTCCCCGCAGACTTCGCGGGCTCCAGCAGCTTCCTAAGCCCGTTGTTCTGCGCGTATATCTTCCTCAGAATCTCGTTGTCTCTGCTGTATTCTTTGAAGCTCTCTTTCAGCTCGGCGTAGTCCTTCTCCATGTAGGCGAGCTGCAGGGGCCAGTACCTGCCGATGCCCTCGGTAAGGACGACCTTCAGCGCGTCCTCCCTATCGAGATGGCGGGAATCTGAGAGGCGCTCGAAGCCTTCGTAGTCCTCCCTGTCCACGGAGAACTCCACAACTTCGGCCGCCGCCTTCCCCCTTCCCTTGTGACGCAAAATCGACCGCTGTAACAGCAGTTACAAGAGGAATATATAGCTGACTCTCCATGCGAGTTCCGGCCATGACCTGCTTGAATCGCCTGGGTGGAGGTTTCCGCCAGTGAGCAGGCAGCCCGCCGACAAGTGGATTGTGGTGGCCTACGACCTGCCGAACGAGCCCTCAAAGCTCCGAGTCAGGGCCTGGAGGAACCTCAAGAAGCTCGGCGCCCTCTATCCGCCGGTGTCCCTCTGCATCCTCCCCAACACGCCGCAGGCAAGAAAAGAAATCGGCCAGTTCATGTCGGAATTCAGGAAGCACGGGACCGTCCTGGCGATGAACGCCGGCGCCCTGGACGCCCGGGATTCGGACGTGCTCTCCAGAATGTTCCAGGATGACAGGCGGAAGCAGTTCGAAGAGATCTATGAAGAGTGCCAGGAGTTCCTAGACGAGATAAGCGAGAACCTGGCAAGCAAGAAAATCACCTATGAGGAGACCGACGAGCTCGAGCAGATTCTAGAGTCTCTCGAAAAGTGGTACAAGAGCGTGCGAGAGAAGGGGTACGGGCGAGGCGAGGACTCCTCCAAAGTGGAGGAGATACTATCCAGGTGCATGAAGGCGCTGGCAGGCTTCGCCGAGAAGGCGCAGCCTCGGAGACTCAACAGATAGCCAAAACCTTGATGTAACAACAGTTACATTTAATTACCAAGTATGGGGAGGCGCCGTAAACCCCTCATGCGCCCCGTCAAGCCTAACGCTGCCTCTTGTAGCGCAGTTTCAGCTATGGAGAACTCCCCGGCGCCGCTGGGGATGTGAGACCCGGCGCAGGATTCGGGTAGCCCGCATCGGAGCGATACCAGATTGCCAGACCAGCTCACACTTCAGGCCATAAACGCCATCCAGGTGGGGACGGTCCTTGCCCTCTCGCCGCTCATAGCCGGGGTCATCAACCGGCTGAAGGCGATCCTGGAGTCCAAGCGAGGGCCTCCCGTCCTCCAGCCTTACTATGACCTTGCCAAGCTGTTCAAGAAAGAGACTGTCATTCCCGAAAGGGCTTCGGCCTTCTTCATGCTGGCACCGTTCCTCTCGTTCACAGCGTACGTCGTGATCTCGCTGGTCATACCCGTCGTGACTCCGTACCCTCTCCCCTACGGCATCCTCCTCGACCTGCTGGGCGGGGCCCTGATGTTCGGCCTGGCCGGGGTGGTAGGGATAGTCGCGGCGATAGACGCCCACACGAACTACACTGCCCTCGGGGCGAGCAGGAGCGCCTCCTTCTCCGCCCTGGCCGAGCCGACGCTGATCATGGTCTTCTTCGGGGTCGCGCTAATCACCGGGACCAACAACCCCTACGTGACCAACAACCTCCTGGCCGCCTCGACAGCCTGGTACCTCTCGGCCACCCACATCCTCGTCCTGTCATCCTTCTTCATGCTCCTGCTGGTGGAGACCGGTCGCCTGCCGGTGGAGAGCTCCGGCCTGATGGAGCTGGGGATGCTCGATGACGCCAAAGTGATGGAGCACTCAGGAAGGCTCCTGGCGATGTCCACGTGGGGCGGCTACATGAAGCAGTTCATGCTCATGTCGGTGTTCCTCAACGTCTTCCTCCTCCCGTGGTGGATGTCCAGCGCTGTCTCAGTCCAGGGGGCGCTGTATTCCGTCGGGACGCTGGTCCTCAAACTTCTTGGCCTAGCAGTCGTGATCGTGATAACAGAAGAGACTTTCGCGAAGCTCCGCCTCTTTAAGATTCTCGACTTCCTCGCCATCTCGTTCAGCCTCGGGCTCCTCGCGGTCATCGCGTTCTTCCTGGTCGGAGGGGGGCCGCTGTCATGATCCTCCCTCAGCTTCTCCTCGGCGAGCTCTCCGGGCTCCTGGGGATACTGGTGCTCCTGACGGCCCTCTACCTGCAGAGCCAGACCTTCGTGGACCCCACGATACGGGGCGTGGCCGTCCAGTCGCTGCTCCTAGCCCTCCTCTTCGTGGTTCTCTTCCTGGGGTCGGGGGACGTGAACCTCCTCTACCTGGCAGCGATAACCGCAGGGATACGCGGGCTCCTCATCCCCAGGGTGATGTTGTACCAGGTGCGCCGCTTCAGGCACAGCCTGAGGGAGAGCGGACCCGGCCAGAGGGTGCCTTCGCTGGTGATAGCAGGGGTCATCGTGGTGATCGGAGGATACGCCCTGTTCAAGACGGCGCTGCTGCCTACCCTTTCCAACCCGTCCGCCTCGGTCCCCTTCGTCCTGGTGCTCCTCAGCCTCCTCCTCATAGCCACCCGACGGAACGCCCTCACCCAGATGACCGGGTTTCTGGAGGAGGAGAACGCCGTGCTCTATGCGGGGGCCCTCATCGCCCCGTCGATGCCCCTGCTGATCGAGTTCGCGGTGGTTCTGGACGTTCTGGGGGTCATCCTGGTGGGGGTGATCCTGTCCGCCACCCGTGACGTCCTGAAGTCGCTTGAAGAGCCCGAGTTGGAGCAACTCACCGGGTGATATCGAATGGACCAGAGCCTGATCTTTGTCGCGCTGCTGGCTGCCCCGGCCGCCGGGGCGGCCATCTCTCTTGTGCCCAGGGACGGGGTGGAGGTCGCCGCATCCCTGGCCTCTTCGGCCGCGGCCGTCCTCGTCTCTCTGTTCCTGCTAGCCTCCGGCGCATCGGGGGCGTTCGGCCTGTTCTATTCAGACGGCCTCACGCGGATAATGGCGATTACCATCTCCTCAGTGTTCTTCACTTCCGTGGCTTATTCTTGGTTCTACGTGAGACGGATCAACGAGCCGCTCATACGCTTCAGATGGTACTACTCCCTGCTCGACCTCTTCGCCTTCACCATGCTCCTGGCCGTCACGGTGAACGACCTCGGCCTCGTGTGGATTGCGATTGAGGCAACGACCGTGACCAGCGCCCTCCTCGTCGCCCTGGAACGCCAGAGGACCAGCGTAGAAGCGGCCTGGCGCTACACCCTCATCGTCTCCGCGGGCCTCGTAGCTTCGCTACTCTCCGTCGTCTTCGTCTACTACTCGCAGGGCACTCTCTTGATTTCCGACCTCACCGGGTCCTCCATACGCGCCGGGCTGCTCATGCCTATTGCCGTCGGCTTCGCACTCGTTGGCTACGGGACCAAGGCAGGCATCGCGCCTATGCACGCCTGGCTCCCAGACGCCCACAGCGAAGCTCCCTCGCCAGTCAGCGCCATGTTCTCGGGCATCCTACTTCCGACGTCAATCTATGCCCTCGTGAGGACGTTCAACCTGCTGCAGGGGCTGGCCTCCTTCGGGGCCATGCGGAACCTTCTCATCGGGTTCGGGATATTCACTGCTCTGCTCGCCGCCATCATAATGGGACACCAGCGGAACTACAAGAGGATGCTCGCGTATTCCAGCATGGAGAACATGGGCATCATACTGGTCGGCTTCGCGCTCGGCGGCATCGGGATTGTAGGCGCCGCTGTCCAGATAGTCGCCCACGCCTTCGCAAAGTCCTCCGCCTTCTACGAGTCAGGCAACATACTCGTCGCCTACGAAAGCAAGAGCATGGCCGAAGTCCAGGGGGTGGCGTGGAGGCTGAAGTACAGCGGCCACCTCTTCGCGCTCTCCTGCCTTGCCGTGACCGGCGCCCCGCCGTTCGGCGTCTTCGTGGGAGAATTCATGATACTCACGATGGCGCTGAGCACAGGAAACGTCGCGCTCGTCCTGCTGCTCGCGGCCGTCTACATCTACGGGTTCATCGGCCTGAACAGGCAGTCAGTGAGGATGGTATTCGGCCAGGGCAGCGCAGGCCAACAGGCAGATGGGACGACCCCCGGGCCGGCCCCGCGCGCCGCACCGCAGCATGAACACTGGGTCTCGGTCGCAATCCCGCTGGCCAACTTGGCCGTGGCGCTCGTCATTGGCGTGTACATGAGCCCGATGCTCCTACAGGCGGCCCAGGGGATGGTGCCTTGAGCCGCGGGCCGGGAACCCTGGGCGGTGGTCGCGTAGAGATGCGCAACTTGGAACGCCTCGGCGAGAAGATGCAGCTCTCATCGGTCTTCCAGGCCGGAGGCCTCAACTACGCGCTGATCTCTGACACTGAGACCAACAAGACCATCATCAGCGAGCTCCCCCTGACCCTCAGCGAAGAGTTCGGCGCGCTGCTCCGAGGCAGCGGCGCGAAGCCAGGGTCCCCGCTGGTGCTCGAGGCCAGCGGCAGGGTCGAGGGCTATGGGGTGTTCGAGTTCCCCTACGGCCCGGTCAGCTGGGGCGTCCCAGAGGCAGGCGCGTTCAGCCTCATGACCTACGGCGAGAGGGTCCTCAAGGTGGTCCCCAGGCTCAATTTCAAGAAGCGCGGCATAGAGCGGGCAGTCCTGGGGCGCACCCCGGAGGACGCGCTCCTTTTCGTCGAGAGGTCGGCGGGCAACTTCTCCGCGGCTTACTCGACCTGTTTCGCGGCTGCGGTGGAGGACTCACTCGGCCTGGAGGTCCCCTCGGAGGCAAGGTGGACCAGGGCCGTGGCCCTGGAGCTCGAAAGGATCCACAACCACCTGTACGTCTTCGGCCGCCTGGCGGAGGCAGCGTCCCAGAACATTGCGGCTACCCAGGCACACGCGCTTCGGGAGAGGGTCCTGAGATTGAACTCCAGGCACTTCGGGCACAGGTACCTCTTCGGCATCAATTCGATCGGTGGGGTGAGCCGGGGCCTTCCCAAGGACGAGCGGAGAACCTTGACGACGGAGGTCAGGCTGATCGGCAGGGAGTTTTCCGAGCTCGTACAGTACTTCCTCTCTTCGCGCATATTCCTTGACAGGCTCCAGGGGACTGCGAAGCTCACGAGGAAGGACGCCCTCGGCCTCGGAACGGTCGGGCCCTCGGCCCGAGGGTCGGGCGTGCAGTGGGACGACAGGCTGACCTTTCCCCTAGAGCCCTACGAAGACATCTACGTCAACCTGGAGACCGAGGATGGAGAGGACACCATGGCGAGGACCATGGTGAGAGTGAAGGAGGTCGAGTCCAGCACAATCGCGCTGAGGGAGCTGCTGGACAGGATGCCTTCGGACGGAACGAAGAGCGGCCCCCATCGACGACGAGCCGACAGCCTTGGGGCGGGCTTCTCCTTCTGCAGGGTCGAAAGCCCCAGCGGGGACCTGATACAGGCGGTCCAACTCGACGGCGGCGGGAGGGTGGGCAGCTTGCACGTTCGGCCACCTTCCCTGGTGAACTGGCTCCCATTCGCACGGAGCCTTGAAGGCACGGTGTTCACCGACTTCCAATTCGCCTTCGAAAGCTTCGGCCTCTCGTTCGCGGACTCAGACAGGTGAATGTGGGACATGCCAAAGATCTGGGTCTTCCGCGGGCTGAAGAAAGGGATACTCACCACGGCGTACCCGAAGTCTCAGCCGACGTCAGAGGAGGTCCCGACAGCTTCGCTCCCGCCGAGGCCCACCGACGCCGTGGACTGGTCCGCCGGAGAGAGGGGCTGCCCAACCGGCGCCATTGATTCAGGGGGCAAGAGGGTAGACCTGGGGCGCTGTGTCTACTGCCGTCTCTGTTCTTCGGCTGGGTTCACCTTCGATGACGGGTCCGGGAGCCGCGCAGGGGCCCTGCAGGCTGGCCTCACAGGGAGGCACGCCGCGGGAGCCCGACGTATCTTCGGGAGGTCGCTCCACGTCATGATGATCGACGTCGGGTCGTGCAACGCCTGCAACCTCGAGGTGCTGAACCTCTCAAACCCATACTACGACCTCTCGAGGCTCGGTATCGCCTTCACGAACTCTCCCAAGCACGCTGACGCCCTGATCGTCGTGGGGGCCCTCAACCCGGCGATGGTGGACGCCCTCAAGATGACCTATGAGAGCATGCCAGAGCCGAAGCTGGTTCTCTCCGTCGGCGCCTGCGCCATAAGCGGAGGGATCTTCAGGAGCGCGGAAGGCTTCGTCTCCCCCGTGGGCGACGCTATCCCCGTGGACGTCGTCGTCCCCGGTTGCCCTCCTTCGCCAGTTCAGATTCTGGAGGGGCTGCTACTGGCCGCCGGCCGGTTGAAGGAGACGGGGGCGATGCGATGATCCCGGCATACCTGATCTCCGGCCTCCTCTTCGGGACCCTAGCGCTGTTCGGTGCGGGTTTCGCGCTAGGGCTGTTCGCCAAGAAGGCCGCATACGTGCTGGGGGGCGTGGGTTCCGCCCTGGGGGTGGCGCTCTCGCTTATCGCTCTGACGTCGGGCAGGACGGTCTCCATCGACCTCTGGCTGGTGAACTCCACGAGCCACGCCCAACTCCAGGTCTCCTCGCTCAACGCCTATTTCCTCCTGATTTCTTCGCTGGTCTGGCTAGGGACCTGCCTGTACTCTGTGAGGTACGATGACGACTATCCTAATTCCCTCTCTTCTCTCCTGCTCCTCACCATCCTGTCGATGGTCATCGTACTGGTGAGCGGTGACGCGTTCACCTTCCTGATCGGCTGGGAGTCGATGACCATCGCTTCCTTCTTCATGATCCTCGAAGGGAAGGGGGACAAGGAGGGGGTGAGGAACGCGGCTTACCTCTTCCTGGCCTTCGGGGAAGGGAGCAGCGTGCTCATCATGCTCTCCTTTGCCGGACTCTTCTCCGCCGCAGGCACCTTCAGCTTCATGGGCCCCGCCGCCAGGGTTGTCACGCCTCTGGGTCCTTGGATCTTCGTCACCGCCCTCCTGGGCTTCGGCCTGAAGATGGGGCTGGCCCCGTTCCATATGAGCGAATGGCTCCCGATAGCTCACTCGAGCGCCCCTTCGAACGCGTCAGCCCTGCTCTCTTCAACGCTCACCCTCATGGGGGTCTACGGCATCATCGACGTCGTCTCGCACCTGGGAGGGTATCAACTGTGGTGGGGATGGCTCGCCCTGACCGTCGGGGGGGTGTCGGCCCTCCTGGGGGCCCTGTTCAGCTCGGTCTCCGAGCACTCGAAGGGCCTGCCCGCGTACAGCACCATAGAGAACAACGGGATGATAGTGGTGGCCATCGGTGTGTATCTCATCGCCACCTACTATAGGCTCACCTTCCTGGCTGACTTCGCCCTGGTGGCAGCCCTCTTCCACGCTTTCTCTCACTCCGTCTCGAAGGCGTCCCTCTTCCTGTTGAACGGGTGGATGAGCAAGCTCAGGGGGACCTTCGACCTGACCAGCGCAAACCCGGTCCCCGCGGGTGGGGTGAGGGGGGTAGGCGCCATCGGAATCTTCACCGCCCTCTCGCTCGCGGCCGTCCCCCCACTCGCCGGATTCGTCTCGGAGTGGATGATCCTCGAAGCGCTGTTCCAGTCGTTCAGGTTCGGAGATCTGGCCAGCCAGATCTTGGGTGCCTTGGTGGGGGCGGTGGTCGCCCTCGCCGCTGGCATAATGGTGGTCACCATGACCAAAGTCTATGGGTTCGGAATACTCTGGCCGAAGAGGATCGCTGCGCCTGGCGAAAAGGGAGGGGGGTACATCGAGGGGGGCCTCGCCTACTTCGCAGCGCTCATCGTCGCGGTCGGCGTAGCGGCGCCGGGCGTGTTCTACCTCGCCTCTCAGGCGGCATCGCGGATGCTGGGGGCGAACCCATATGGGCTGTTCGTCACAGGGCTGCTGGGCGTCCCCGCCCCGTTCGTGATCCTCTCAGGCAGCCCGTTCGGCGGCTTCTCCCCCACCTTCACAGCCCTGGCGTTCCTCTCCATCCTGATGGTCACCCTGGCCGTCGCCGGTGCCGTCCGAGCGCGTCCCCCCCGATTCGGGCTCCGCGTCAGGAGGACCCCCGGATGGTTCGCGGGAGCGGCCCTGGCGGACGACTCCTCCGCCATGTACAACTCCTTCGGCTACAGCACGCCGATCAGAGTCATGCTGAGGTTCCTCTTCAGGACCAAGGAGAGCGTGGTCCAGGTAGGCCCTGTGCAGCGGACGGTCATCAGGTCCCCAGAGGAGTATGTGGTGGACCTCGAGGTGCTCGACGTGTTCAAGAAGTTCTACGACGTCCTCGCCAAGTGGGCCTTGGGGCTATCCGCCTATACGAGCAGGAAGGTGATGCCTGGGAAGCTGGGCCTCTACATCGTCTACATAATGGCCGCCCTCGTCTTTGTGCTGACCTACATCCTGCTCACCGCAGGCTGAGAGAGATCAGGGCACTATGAGCAGAGAGTAGGGCCTGGACTTCAGGAAATGCGAAGACGTCGTCCCGACAAGCTTCTCGGAAGCGGAGTGCTGTAGGGCCCCGAGGACAACGAGGTCTGGCTTCAACGCGGATGCCAGCTCCAGAAGCTTCTCCCCCGGGTCCCCGACTTCTATGTGGGACGCTGCGTCGAGCAGGCCCTTCTTCACCGTCCGCTCGGCGTTCAGCAGGGTCTCAGCGGCTGACCTCTTCAGCGACTCCACAAGCTCGTCGGGGACGGGGTCTGGGGCTCCGGCCGGCTTCCGAACCACATATGCGATGTGAATCACCGAGACCTCGTTCTGCGAGGCGATCTCGACCGCGAGGGCGAGGGCGCGTTCCGACTGGGCCGACCCGTCGTACCCCAAAAGCAGCTTTCTCAGCAGGGCTCTCCCACCTGTCAGCTCGGGCATCAGCTATCGTGGGGATATAAGGTAACCGCCGTTACACTGAACTGGAACGGTGGGCGGCCCTTCGCTCCCCCGGCGCTCCGACGGCCCGATGGCTAGCCTCCTGCGCGCCTGGTTCCCGCTCACCTTCCACTCCGCCCCCGACGAACATCGCCAGATGGACCGCTTAAATCCGGTTCCTGCTAAGCTCTGCGTGCCAGTTGAAGTCGGCCCTCAGGAGATGAACGAGAGGTGAAGAACCAATCATACCACAGGCACAGGACGAGGATTCAAGGGTCCCCAGAGCTTGACTTCCGTCAGCTCAGGGACAGGACCGTCAACGCCCTGAACAACCTCGGGAGACAGAAGTTCTCCGACGAACCGGGAGGCTATTCGCTCGAGAGCTGGGCCAGAGGGTTCGGCGCAATCCTCGCCATCCTCAGCGTCTCCTCCACCTCCACCGGCGCCTTCAACTCGAAGTCCTTCCCCAACTCGGCCGCCGCGACCAGGTTCTTCTCCATCCCAGGATGAACCGGCTCTGACTTCAGGGGACCCGGATCAGGGTCGACGCGGTGTGGAGCATGTTGGTGTACTTCGCGAGCCTCCCGGTTGAGACGTCCTGGGCCTTGATGTGCCGCAGGAACGCCTGGATCAGCTTCCTGTCCGCCGCCCTCACGAGGACGTCTCTGTCAAGCGTCTCTGTCAAGCCTCTCTGTCGCATTCCTCAGTTCGTACTCGTAGTCGTGTATCTTGTCCGGCGTCATGCGATATGGCCCCCTTGGGATATTTAAGACGGGCCAGCCTTGGAGGCGGGGATTAGCCATCGCGGTAGGAGCATCCCGCCCGGGGCATTAAACCTACACACTCTCTTCAGCTAACCTAGAAGGATAGAATCCAGCACCCTCCACGACCGGAGCTTTGCCGTGGGACCCCCGAATCTGCATCAAGCCGGCCAATTTTCATGACCGATTCGACTGCCAAGTCGTATGTGTGACGGCTTGACCTGCAGCCGGATTTCTAGCCCTCACGATTCTCTTCTGTTGCAGGTCCAAAGCGGCCACATCTGGGAATAACTAGGCTAACCTGGGTTCACGGGAGACGCGTGACCTGCGAGGCAGAGTGAAGGCGGGTCTGCTGATTTCTCATACGCGCCAGTTAGGGTCGGAACCTAGCGACATCCGTTCCATACTCTGTCGTGCTCAGAGGGCTCCAACTACAAGCCGCGGAGCCACGGTCGCATCGAGCAATTCCGAGTTTATCCCCGCTCCCTAGAACCAATCTGGCGCACTCTGACGAGCCAGACCACGCCACCGCGGCAAAGCGCCGTCGCGAAGTAGAATCGTGTGCGGTCAACGACCCAGGTGGCGAAAGTTGCCTCCCTCGGCCAGCCCCGTCGCCATCGAACGCCACCATCGCAAGCTGTGTCTGAACGCCCGTCCCCATCGTCGGTTCCCGTGCGCTTCATGGGAGTTCCGAAATGTGGGTTTACTGGTTTCAGGAAAACCGCCTCTTATATTTTGGGTGAGCCACAATGAGCAAGATGCTCGGGGGGAGCCGCCGCGTTGTATCTTGCGTAACAGGGCCACAGACGAGTGCGGCTTGGGTTTGTGCGCGAAGGCCTGATCCTTGACACCGCTCCCCATGTATCGGCGTTCTGCGGCAGGCAGGATGAAGGCCCTCGCACTCGTCGTGACCGCGTTGATGGCGCTCGGCCCGTTCGTCCCTATCGCGAGCACGTCGAGTTGGTTCCTACATCCTCCCTCTTCCGCCCCCGCCTCCCAACTGCAGTCAGGTCAGGGATACGTGGAAAGAAATGTCCTGGTGGCCAAGCTCGTCCCCGAAGCCTCGGCTTCAGGTCCCACGACGCGGCTAGGGTGGGTGTTTCAGAGCAGCAACTCGCTACTAAGTGGGGTCCTCTCAGCGCTCGGGTCCCTCGGTGGTGCGCTCTGGAGGGTTTTCTCCAGCACGGCTGGAACACTCGGAGGCGTCTTATCTGGCGCCTGGTCGCACAATAGCAGCAGCGCCCCGCCCGCTAACGCTGTACCAGAGCCAGCCACGACTCTGTCGCAGCAGAGCTCCTCATCTCCGGGCATCCCCCCGAACAGCACTGCCGGATACGTTGAGTACACGTTGTCGTTCGCCAACAACACGCTCTTCCCGGGGAACGTGCCGTCAACAGGCATGCAGAGCGGATTCTCGCCGTTTTCGGCGACTCTCGGGCAGGCAGGGACTCTGTACGTGCTTGGCGGCGGACCCAACAGCACGCTCGTGATAGAAGCTGTCGACACCCTGACCGACCACGTCGCCAAGTCCTTCGTCGTAGGCAACTCGAGCGTCTACGGCAGCTGCATCCCTACGACCGCTGCCTTTGACCCCACGAACGGGTATCTGTACGCGGTGAGCACTCTCAACTGCGGCTTCAGCCTCAACGTCATCGTCCTCAGTACCGTGAATGGCTCGGTGGTCGCCAAGATTCCGCTTCAATCTTCATTTGATCCCGCGGGGATTGCATACGATGCTTCGAACAGCGAGGTCTATGTCACGAATTCAGACGGGTACTACTCGAACCCCTTGGTCGACTTCGTCGACACCGCCAGTAACTCGCTCGCTGGAAGCTCGAGCCTCGGTTTCAATTTCGTCAGCAATGGTTGCAATTCGCAGAACAGCGGCTCCCCATACGGCGCTCACGCTGACTCGCCCCTCTTCTACTCTTCAGGGTCTGAGATGTACGTCCCTGTCTCGTACTACCTCTGTGGGGTCGCAGCGCCAGCCGAGTCGGTCTTCGCGCTGAACGACACGAACGCCATCGTGGGCAGGACGCCGATGGCGTACCTAGGCGACGCGCAACAGGGCGAAGTGGCGCCCTCGGGGGTCGTGTATATGGAAGGCTCGGGCGCAGGATTCCTGGGCTCTGACTCGAATTGCCCCTGCTCTGTCCCTCTAGTGACAGTCAGCCCGCAAACTAACTCCTCTTCAGCGACGTCAATCTCCTGCGGGTCGTTCGGAGAATCGTATGGCATGCTGTGTTTGCCGTCAGGTGCGGTCTACGACTCAGCGACTGGCTACCTCTACGCGGGTTGGTATTACTCTTGCTACGGCTCAGGCTGCGCTCAGGTTGAAAGCAACACGACGGCGATCGACTCTTCGACCAACAAGACGGCAGGCTCGCTATCGACGGGCTACGGACGGTCGAGCATTCTCTTCGACCAGTCAAACGGGCAGCTCTACGAGACCAACGGCAACTCCGGCACCCTGTCAGTGATCTTCGATGGTCGCTTCAACGCTACCTTGACCGAGTCTGGCCTCCCGCCCGGCGACAGGTGGGGCACGGTCATCGCCGGGGCGCTCCCGAAGTACACGACGTCTGACGTCATCACATACTCCGCCCCTAACGGTGCCTACCGGCTCAACGTGACAGCGGGAGACGGATACTGCGCTTCACCCTCGTCGAGGACGCTCGTCATCAACGGGAGCGACGTGTCGCAGACCATCCAGTTCACCAACTCCGGCTGCCACACGGTCACCTTCGATGAGTCAGGTTTCCCGGCCGGTGAGCTGTGGGGTGTCACACTGAGCGGTTTCAATTCCTCCGCGACGGCGCCATCCACCGTCTCTTTCACAGAGCCCAACGGGAACTACACCTATGACGTAATGAACATCGGGTATTTCGGTGTCATCAGTTACTGCCAGTCGCCATATGGCGGCAACGTCGAGCTTCAAGGCACCAACGTCTCCGTCCCAATTCAGTACTCGATATGTGGAGGTGCAGGCCTGTGGACAGTGAACGTCCACACGAACGCTGTCTTCTACTCAGACGTCGAGACAGTACTTGTCAACGGGAACGTAACGACGAGCCCGCATGTCAATTTCACCACCTTCGCTACGATTACCTTGACGAACCCGTTTGGCACGGTCATCCGTTCTGACACCGTCGCGGTAAACGCCACGACCGGTCTCTTCCAGGACAACTTCACCACAGGCGGCCAGGGCTGGATTGGCGGGACATATACTGTGACCGCTTACTGGCCGACCGGTCCTGGCTGCACCTCCTCCTTCTCCGAGTGTTCTTTCTCTCAGCCGATATACCAGTTCGGGTACCTCCCCTCCGGCCCCACCTACCAGGTGACATTCGTGGAAGGAGGCCTGCCCCAGGGCACTCCATGGACAATGACTTTCGCCAACGCCACGAAGACATCAACGTCTAGCACCATCAGCTACAGTTTCCCCGACGGTTACTACCCGTACACTGTGCGCGACGTGGGGCCGTACGTCCCTCAGCTCCCACCCCGCACGCAGATGGTGCTGGTCAACGGTTCAGGTGTCACAGAGGACATCGGCTTCACATATTCCGAGCAGTTGCTTCTCTACAACGGCACCGTGTACCCTGGTCCTGTCCTGACCTCGTACGGCGCCTATAACTGGCAGGTCGGGCAGCTTGCATATGACTCCGCAGATGGGCTGCTCTACGTCCTGACTGGCAACGCAGGCAACACCATCCTGGGGGTGAACGTGACGACCAAGCACATAACTCAGGAGTTCACCGTCGGAGGCTCAGTCGACACGTTAACCGTAGACCCGTTGAGCGGCGACCTCTTCGTGACGAACAGCTCCGTCCTTTCTAACACTGTCAAGAGCTATTACCTGGGTGAAACTGTCACAGTCATAGATCCGGTGACAGGCGCTGTGGTTGCCGTTGTCCCGCTCCTCCAGCATCCTTCTGCCAACGAATTTATCGGCGAGGTCCAATCAGCAGGCTTCGCCAGCTCGACTGACACCTATTATGCTCTCGCCCAGATAACCAACTCTTCTGATACATATTACAGACAGGTGGTCTACGCGGTCTCAGGCACGAATGGCGCTGTCGAATCCAACTTCACAGTGCCCATCAGCGCCTCTTCGATGTCGGTCGACCCGGTGCACGGTACGGTATACCTGGGAGGCCTGTTCGAGAACAGCACCTTCCGCGGGTCATCCATCCTCGTGTTGAAACCTTCGCCCTGGACGGTGATCTCGAATGCTACGCTGAACCTCTCTGGTCTCAACTCAATATCATACGACAGCCGCAACGGCTTGGCGTACCTTGCGTTCGGGTATTACGACTTTGGGTGTAGCGGTGGCGGATTGTATTCATTCAACGCAAGCACGTCAGTTTCCGCCAAGGTGGGGAGCATGGCGTGCGCGGCTTCCGCAACGTTCAATCCTGCGAACGGGGACCTGTACGTCTCCAACCCGGTCTTTCAGTCTCCCTATGAAAATGCGTACGGGATGTCGGTCGTCAACCCTGCCACAGGCACCATGGTCGCGAACATCACTAAATTAGCTGGGGAGCAGGAATCCCCGGTCAACACCATCACTAGCGTCAATGCCGCGAACGGAGAGGTGTACATGGCGTCCTCTAACTCCTATGCTGTCTCAGTCGTCGGCTCGTCGAACACTGTCGCATCTGAAATCCTGCTCGGGGCGACTCCAGGCACGATGGCGTACTCCAGCGACGGCATGGTCTTCGTCGCCGACCAGCAGACGAGCACGCTGTGGATCCTGAACGCAACCACGGGCCAGGTGGAGGGTAACGTGCCTGTTCCGACCGTTTCAATCGGAGGGATGGTATATGACCCCACCAATGGATACCTCTACGTCGTCGACAGCCGGAGCAGCGTGGCCTCGGTCCGCTGTACCCCGTTTCCTGGCGGCGGAGGATACACGTGCAATTCCTTGACTTATGACAACGTCACCGTGTTCAACACCAGGACGGACGCGGTCGTCACGATGATACCTGTCAACACCACCTCTGGCAGTCCGTTCGAGGGGGTGAATCTGATCTCAGCAGCCTACGACCCTGTGAGCAACAGGATATTCGTCACTGGGACTAACGCCAACGAAGGGTTCGTGTTCGTGATAGACGCATCCACCAACGTGCTGGTAGGGAACATAAGCCTTGGCGCCCAGCCGTCCGCGACGGGCGCAATAGCTTACAATCCAGTCACCGGGTATGTATATGCCCTCGGGGGAGAGGAATGTATCAGTACCAACTATTACTGTCAGGCGGAGGGGAGCGACAGGCTCTACGCAATAAACGGCTCCACAGAGACAGTCGTGACCAACTCCAGCGTTCCGCTCTCCGATGCCATGGCAGTGGACAGCAATACGGGAACGATATACACTGTAGGCGATGGTTTCCTCTCTTTCGAGCTGGCCGCCATCAACGCGACCACGGGGAGCGTTATCACTGTCACACCCTTGCCATGCTCCTCCCAGTCCGGTGTGGATACCTGTGGCACCACGGCTGCCGCCTACGACCCGGAGAACGGCGTGGTCTATGTCGCCGTAATCGCGGGCGGGTCTCCCATCCTCGCCTTCTACGACACTGCGGCGAAGGCTACAGGCGTGATTTATGACGGGGGGCCTACTGACACTCGTTCCCTCAACGGGCTGGGCACTGCCGGACAGCAGATAGTGATCTACGACCCGTCGGCCGACGAGCTCTTCACCTCAGCCTGGTATTCTTCGGGTTACCCGCTATTAGGCGCCATCTCCATGATCCGCCCACTCAACGTCTCCTTCGTCCCTGTCTCTTCGTCCTCGCTCCAGGTCAGCACCTTGCTGCCCAACGGGAGCCCGGTTTCGGGGGTGTCGATTTCAGTAGCCGGACTTCAATTTATCACGGGGAGCACTGGAACCCTGACCTTCACGGGCCTCCCCTCGGGGGCGAGCGAGCCTGTCCAGGCGTGCATCGCAGGCCTATGCACCACGAAGACAGTGACACTGGCTCCCGGAGGCAACACGATCTCATTCGAGGTTCAGCCTGTCCAGGCTTCTGTCGTGGACCCGCAGGGGAGACCTGTGGGAGGGGTGCAGCTGACCTATTCAGGTACGGGGGGGATTGCAGGGCTCTTCACCACGAACTCCAGCGGCCTCGCCCCGTCCATCCTCTCGCCGTCAGGAGCGACCTTCACGGTCTCGACCAACCTGTACGGCACGGGTCTCCCATACGAGACGCCTCCTGCCGAGTCGTTCACAGTCAACGGCACCACCCCGGTGATAGTGCTGCAGCCCCTGCCCACCGGGACGCTCCAGGGCGTCGTGGTCTACAGCAACGGGACTCTGGTGGCTAGCGCTCGCGTCACTTTGAGCGAGCAGGTCAACGGCCTGACGCTTACAGACAGCACGTCGACAAACTCCACCGGCGGATACTCGGCCACATTCTACGCAGGCTTCGTCACAGCTTCTGCTCTCTCGCCTCTCTCCAACTCGTCCTCCCCGGAGTATGCGACCATCCCGCCGAACGGGGTGACGACACTGAACTTCACGATACTGCTGATAGGGACGGGGTACATCAACCTCCAGCTCTACACCCAGTATCTGGGAGGGACGCTGCAGGGTCCCCTCCCTGTCGACTGGAGGGTCGGCGCGCACTACGGCATTTATGCGCAGGATCCACAGGGATACCAATACAGGATTCCCTACTTTTCATCCTTGGAGAACACAATCCAGGTCACCGGCTACTCGGGCGAGCAGTTCACAGTCTGCGTGCACGGCTACGAGGCAAACCTCCCCTCTGAGTGCGTACCAGTCACTTTCGACATCTACAGGAACGCCACCGCGGTGATCAAGCTCATCCAGCCAGGCGTGCTGAGGGGGGCCGTCATAGACGCGGCTACGGGCTCACCCGTCTCTTCATGGAGCGCGAGCGTCTACTCGCTGAACGCGACAGGCTACGCCAGCTTCGTGACAGGCATAAGCAACTACACCTCCTCCCTGTACTACGGCGTCCCGCAGCTCGGCGAGTACAGGCTCGACGTCTTCAGCTACGTGGGCTCCGACGAGCTCTGGGGGCAGGTGACGGTCAATGCCTCAGCTTCGCAGGTCTACCAGCTCGGTAACATCGCCCTCTACATGGGGGCAGGAGACCTCTTCACAGGGAAGGCCGGGAACACGCTGAGCGTCATCCCGGGCGAGTCCGCGCCCGGCGGGACACTCTTCCTGAGGGCGACGTACAACTACACTGGCTCCTTCGCCCTCGGCAACGTCTCGATGCTCTTGCCGGCGCCCGCGGGCACGACTGCCGTGGCTGGAGGCTTCCTGCTGGGCGGAAAGCCGGTCAACGCCTCGCCCTCCTCGTCAGGCTATTATTCGGTCCCGCTCGGGGACATCTCTTCGGGCGCGTCAGGGGAGGTGAGGTACGAGCTCCAGATAGGGGACGGTTACAACGGATCGTCCCTCGCCCTCCTCGCGCTTGTAAACTACACGGTGGGAGGGAAGGGGTACGAGGAGGCTCTCGCCACCGCGACCGAGACCGTGGAGCAGGTCACGCTCTCGGCCCCTCTCTCGCTCTCCACCCTTAACACCACTGTCTCGGGCCAGGCGCCCCCTGGGAGTGCGCTCGACCTGTATTCGAACGACACGCTGCTCGGTACCACGGCCGTCCCCGCGGGTGGATACTGGGGGCTCAACGTCACGCTCCCGAGCGCTGGAAGCCAGACCACGTACCAGCTACACGCCGTCGCACTCACCACGTCTGGCGTCCACGTCTACTCCCCTTCCGTCTCCGTCGCCTACGACAACACCGAGCCACAGCTCGCCAGGATATGCATGGAGCAGACCGACGGGCGGCTGATGTGCTGGGACCCGCAGGACGGCATACCCCACTTCCCATACGTCTTCGTGCCAGGGATGCCCATGACATTCACCATCACGTTCAGCCTCCCCTCACTTGTTGACGACGTGAGCGTCTCCGTCCCCGGCGTCGGGACGGTGAACGCCACTCTGGACCAGGACGGGCTCTACAGGGCGACGATGGTGCCATACGCGTTCGGCGACGTCTACATCAACTACAACGTGCTGAGGATTCCAAAGGGCAACGGCGCGACACTGCCTTTTCCTACCGCCGCTCAGATACTCTCGGGCTTGCCTCCTGGCCTCATAGAACATGCCAACTACACCGTACTCGCAAACACCACGACTTCATTCGAACTGCTAATCAACGTGCCTAGCAACATGTCGTACGTATTCGGGGGGACTTCGCTCGAAGTCTCGGCTACGTTCACCCCGAACGAGCTCTACACACTCACCGCAGGAGACATACGGAACCTGACGGAGACTGGGTACCCTCTCTACAACATCACCTCGAGCACAAGGGTGACACCCAACGGGACCTCATACAACGCTTCGTTCTTCGTCCCGTACTCCGCTCTGCCGCCTGCGATGGTGAAGGAGCTCGACCAGCCTATGAGCACCTGTTCGAACTGCCCGACTATGGGCGGCGAGGGTGTAAGCGTCGGACAAAAGGTCGTGGAGGAAGTCGCCCCGAAGCTGCTTGAGGATGGCAAACCATTGGGAAGGGCGATCCCATTCGTCGGGGCTTTCTTCTCGGCATGGGGGTGGCTTGACGACCACCAGTGGGTCGAGCTTCAAGACGTCAAGCTGCAGCAGCTCACGTCCTGCGCCAGCAGCGCGCCGGGGGCCTTCGCTTCTCAGTCCCAGTACTTCATCAACGAGGCGAACAAATATTCAGCGACCGTGTCAGGGCTGGGCCACACCGCGGAGGCGAACGACGTCGCTGGCGGCGTACTCTCATTTGTCCCCTTGGCAGGCTCCGAGGTTGGCATGATCTCAGGCGGCGCCTCAATAGCCTATTCGGTCGGGGAGTCACAGCTAAGCGCAAAGATAAGCGCGGCCATCTCAAACTGCGAAAAGGATTTGCACTCCGCGCCTCCTGGCTCTGACACCGCCAACGTCAACCCGATAGAAGACCCGAGCGGCGTGGTGTACGCCGGCCTCCTCACCAACCCAGTGGCGAACGCCACCGTCACGGTCTTCCAGTTCAACTCCACCGAGGGCCAGTGGGTCCCGTGGGGCGCCTCGGGCTACGGCCAGCTCAACCCCCAGCAGACGGACCCTGAAGGGAGGTACGCCTGGTTCGTCCCGGCGGGCAGGTACATGGTGGTCGTCCAGGCGCCTGGCTTCTCCACGGCTAGGAGCATAGTGGTCTACGTCCCTCCTCCTGCCACGGGGGTGGACATCAACCTCCTCCCGCTCTCCTCTCCCGAAGTGAGCGGGGTGTCCGCCTTCTCGAACTCCACGGGGAGCTACATCGGGCTCTCGTTCGACCAGCTGATGAGGGCGTCTTCCCTCAACGGGAGCACGATAACGGTCAGCGCACCAGGGGGGCAGACCGTCTCAGGAAGGGTCGTGCCCGTGGCGCCGCAGACCGCCCCCGACGGGGACCCGCTCACGTCAGAGGTGGTCTTCGTCCCGAGCTCACCTCTGACCGCTGGGACCAACTACACTGTCGCCGTCTCTACGACCGTCTCGAACTACGCGAACATGACGATGCCTGCTCCACACACAGCGTCAGTGAGCCTGGCTGTCAGGAGCTACTCCCTGAGCACCAATGCCCTCGACGTGGGGGTAGGAGAGCCTGTCAATGCCACGGCCGTGACTAACGACCCACTGGCGAAGTACGTCCAGTTCACCTGGATCTCGCCCGCGGGCGCGCTTGTCTCCTCAACCACCGCGGCCCTCCTCTCGTCGGAGAGCTCTACTTCGATCACCCCCAACTCGAACGGGACTTGGGTGGTGGAGGCCTCGTTCACAGACGGGACGAACGTGATCAAGACTGTCTCGCGCACCTTCTACGTCGTCGAGCCAGCTGCCCTCACTGGCGTCTTCGCCACGGCCACCGCCAACAGCAGCGGCTCGGCGTCCGTCGACGACGCGCTCATAAACGGCGTCAGCGTGACCGTCACTGGCCTGGCTCCTGGGATAGGTCTGTCGGTCAACTCGTTCGACTACCAGACCGTCCCGCCGGGGACGCCCAGCCTGGCAGGCACGGCCACGTACTTCGACCTGGAGGTCTCGGGGGCGTCCACCGGCACCGCGACTGTCTGCTTCAGCGGCGCGGCCGTCACCTCCTCCTATCTTCTCTACTACTACTCCTCTTCCACGGGCCAGTGGCTGCTGGCTTCCGGCATCGCATTCAGTCCGCCCGACACAGTCTGCGGCACGATTGCTGCATCGGAGCTGAGCGGGACGCCGATGGCCGCGGTCCTCCCACCAGCAACTCCCCCTCCGCCGCCACCTGCCTTCAGCTTCTCCGTCGGCGTGACGCCGGCGACGGTGACCGGGCAGCAGGGGAGCGCCGTGACTGCGACTGTAAGTGTCTCGCTCGTCTCCGGGAGCGCGCAGCTCGTCACGCTTTCGTCGAGCGGCCTTCCAAATGGAACATCGGTCTCCTTCAGCCAAGGCTCGTGCACGCCCGGATGCTCTTCAACCCTGACGATAGACGTGTCCGCGTACGTGTCACCGGGCAGCTACACGGTCGTTGTAACTGGAAGCGGCGGAGGGTATAGCGAATCTGCCATGCTGACGCTCATTGTTACGCCCGCAACGACAACCACTACAACAACCCCTACAATGACCACGACAAGCACGGCCACTTCAACGGCAACGATCACGTCGACTTCGGCGACCACAACCTCCAACGCTGTCAGCTCGGCCAATGCGACTCCGACCTCGACCACGACGGCATCCACGACGACCTCCCAGGCGGCCCAGTCGACTTCGGCCACATCTTCAGCGACGACTTTCGCAGGCCTTCCCCTCTCAGTGAATTATACGCTGGCCCTAGTCGCGATAATAATCGTCGTCCTCGTCGCGTCGGCCATACTCGCCGTGGCGAGGAGAAGAGGTGCATCTGCCTACCACGTGAATTATTGAAGCCTGCGACAGTGTCCGGGCTCGGGACGGGCGCCCCGAGACTGCGGCCCCGCGATGTTGTGGCTTGTAAACTCAGCCTGGAGCCTCGTTCCTGATGAAGTTCGACTCAACAACGCTACACCGATGCAGAGAGGACTGGTATGGCTAATCCGTCTGGCAGAACTTAGCCCTGAGGCTGGGCCAGGTTTCCTGTTCCAGGGAAACCCAGCGCTTAACTGGACTCACCTTGCCTAAGCGGCGAAGATGAAAAGACACACCATCCACACAGCTCTTCTTCTAGGCACGCTCCTTCTCGGCGGGCTCATCGGCGCTGTCCCCTTGGCATCGCCAGCGACCCAGGCCCAGCAGGCACCTCCACTGCTCTACGTCAGCCCGTCTGGCAACGACACGACTGGGAGCGGTTCGATTGCGAGCCCATATGCGACCATATCTCACGCCGTTGCCGTGGCTCCACCGCACGCGACGGTCATCGTCATGCCCGGGGTATACAACGAAATGGTGAACATCACCAGACAGTTGACCCTCGAGTCGCTCACCTCTCAGCCTTCGAGCACGATCATCAACGCTGTCGGCCAGACATATGGCATAGAAGTCCTGGGCAGCTCCGCGAGCGGCACCGTCATAGAGGGGCTCACCGTGGAGCACGCTAACAACCACGGGGTCTTCGTCCAAGACGCTTCTGACGTGACGGTCGAGAACAACGCCGTGGTCAGCAACGGCCTTCACCCTGACGCCTGCCCTGCAGCACCTACCCCTCCCTCAAGCCCCTGCATCGAGGAAAACAAAGCAATCGAGCTCAGCGGGACCTCCTATTCTACGGTGGTGGATAACACGGTGGTCAACAACGTGGCGGACGGCGGCATAGGTGTCAGCGACGAAGGCCAGCTGAACCCTGGCGGCCTCGCGAGCGGGACGCCGAGCCCAGGCCTCGGGAACGTCATCAGCGGCAACACCGTGATTGGCAACACCGTCGGGTGCGGCATAGTCGTGGCAGCGTACAATCCCGGTGAAGGAGTCGTCGACAACGTCGTCAGCAACAACTACGTGGTCAATGGGCTACCCGGCGGCATCGTGGTGGCGGCGGACGTCCCTCACACTTCTGCAGTAAACAACAGCGTGATCTACAACACAGTGTTGAACAACCTCATCCCCGGCATCATCGTCCACAGCAACACCCCCGGGGACGTCGTCCAGGGGACCAAGATAGTCGGGAACATAGTCAGCGGTAACAGAGGCTTTGGTCCGAAAACCACGGGCATAACCCTGATTGGTAACATCAACGGCTCAACAATAGTGACTGATACCACCATCTCAGGCAACGTCGTGCACAACGAGTTCTTCGGCATCCTCGCCTCGAACGCGACCGACACGTCGGTCCTCTCCGACAACAGCTTCGACGCCTCGGTCACGGTCCCTGTCCAAGGGGCTGTTCTGTCTCAGTTGTCACTCGCTGCACTCGGCGGCGAGATGAGCACCCTCAGCCAACTCCAGTCGTCCTCGGCCTCGACTGTCAACAGCCTGAACGCCGAAGTCTCCACCCTCAGCGCCGTTTCATACGCAGCCCTAGGAGTCGCAGTAGTGCTCGGCCTCGCAGCCATAATCCTCTCTGTGAGGAAGCGTGGCTAGGGGCCGGCCATCCCTATTTTGACTCGTGTAGTAGACCACTCCGTGTCTTTCCCAATTACCCAGGACCACAATCGATTTCGGCGGGGGATAAAGTCCAGGCGCTCTACGTACGGATTCTTTCTGCGTCGTAGGAGCGGAGCATGAAAGAGGCCGGGTATGTGAACGTGAAGATCAGGCGCGAACTGGCTTCGAGGCTCGACGATATCGCCTCCAGACTAGGGTACAGGAGCAGGGACGAGGTAGTGGACGACGCGGTGCGGCGGTTCATGGACACGTTGGGGCTATGACGGGAGTGAGCGAACCGCCCCCACTCTTCAGGCACGGAGACTGGTCGAGCTGAGAGTGAATACGGAGAGTTGAGCCCCCTTCTTATCGCCGCGGTGGCGTGGTTCCACCTATTTTTCGCTGTCGTGTGGATTGGATCCTCGATCATGTTCTTTGTGGTGCTCGGGCCAGTGGTATCTCGGCTCACCCCCGTCTCGAGGGCCGAGTTCACGGTCATGTTCTTCCCTAAGATGGAACGGTTCATGAACCTCGTGGTGCCCTTGCTCCTGCTTTCCGGTGCGGCCCTGTTCGCGGTAATGTCCTGGGGTGATGGGTTTGTCCTGGACGCTTGGAGCGGGTCAGTCGTGGCTGGAGGGACTCTGGGCCTGGTGACTTACCTCTTCGCACTCGCGAAGCTTGTCCCCGCGGCCAGGAAGGTCAC
The DNA here is from genome assembly GCA_029785615.1 of Nitrososphaerota archaeon. GTDB lineage: Archaea > Thermoproteota > Nitrososphaeria > Nitrososphaerales > Gagatemarchaeaceae > UBA183. The sequence goes on along the minus strand of JAFLZH010000002.1, from coordinate 10,646 downwards.
GATATTTCTCCAGGACGGCGGCTCTGAAGAGGAGCTGATTGGCGCCCAGAGGCTAGTCGGTCAGGCTTCCGCGATCGAGCTCGTCCTGATGCTCGCGACGTTTACCGTTATGGTAGCCGCGGGTTTTCTGTAGCCTGCTAAGATCACCAGAGAAGAGCCAGCGCTTCTCGCGCGTTCCTGGGAGGAGAGGCCTCAATCTTCGCCCTGACCGACCCTATCTGCCGGACGTAGCCGTCCGCGCCCACCGTCTTGAAAGTCACCCTTGCCTTCGCGAGCCATCTCTTGGAAGACGCTATGTTCCCATCCTGCGCATCGACAACTCCACGCCACCAGAGGACTCTCGCTATCGAGACGGCGTCGCTTGAAAGCAGCCGGCCGGCTCTCCTGAGATGCGTTCTACACTCATCCAATTCTCCGTCCACCAGCGAGATTCCCGCCTGAGCCAGTTCAAAGACGCCGAGCGAGTACTTCCGTTCGGTGACACGCTTCAGCTCCGTGCCCTCCCTTAACTCCATTTTCGCCTTCCTGAAGTCTCCAAGCTTGGCCCTTAGCAAGATCCTTTCCGAGAGAACTTCAAGCGTGACGAGCCTATTCGCTGACTCCCTTCCCAGGCGTAGACCCTTGTTGAGGTGCACCAGCGCCTGCCGTCTCCTGCCCATGCGCTCGAGCACCAGGCCGGTTGCTTCTTCGACGTACTCGCCGATGACCTTGTTCCCGGCGGGTACTCTTGGCCTCGCTCTGGCGATGAGCGAAAGCGCATCGTCGAAGTCTCCTTTCATATAATGGCAGACGCCAAGGGAGGCCAGCGCACCAGCGAGGTTTCTCATGTCACCGTTCCGCTCGAATATCTCGACGGCGGACGACCCGAATCGGATCGCTTCCCCGAATCTGCCTTCGGTCACCATCGCGTCTACAAGGTTCTCCATAAGGTAGGCAGCCACGATAGGACCGTCGCGCTGGAGGCCAGGGACGCCTAGGGCGGTACGAAGAGCGCGCTCAGCGCCTTTCGTGTCTCCGAGAGCCGATAGGACGTACGACTTGTTCATGAGGGCTGAGGCTATCAGCACGCTATCTCCGCACCTCCTTCCGGCAGCCTCCGCCTCTCTTGCGCTTCTGAGCACAAGAGCGTACTGTCTCTGCGTCCTCCAGAGCGCGTACGCCCTGACGGCCATCAGCCACCCTCTGACTCTGCTCCCCCCGTCGGCCGACGGCAGCGGGCCGGCGAGCAGTTCCTCCGCGAGACTCAGCAGAGGCTCGACGTAGCCCTCGTCTACAATCCTGGTATACGCATCGTCGTCACGGATTACGTGGAGAGCCGGGGTTGCCTGGCCCCCTCTCACGTAGTGATAGATTGCTTCGAGGGACGAGCGTCTGTCCCCTCTCGACGCATAGTAAGAGCCAGCCTTCGCATGGGCAGCCGCCATCGGGCCAGGGATGACGGACAAGGCATCACGAACTGCGTCGTGGACGGCGAAGCTCCCCTCCAACCCAGTCACCACTCCAGCACGTTCGAGCGCCCCTAATCTCTGCGCCAGAACTTCGTCTCTGACGTCAGAGGCTTCGACCGCCCGTGCTGCGTCTAAGGGGACAGGCCCCCTGAACACCGACAACCGCTGCAGAGTCTCTAACTCTGGCGGCCTAAGGACGCTTTCTAGCCAGACTGAAATGTGGTCTCTCACTTCAGACAGTGCAGTCTCCAGCGCCTTCTCCCTCCCCATCGCCTTCACAGACTCGCACATCAGGTTCAGCGCTAAAGGATTCCCCTTGAGCGTCGTGTTGACGCGAGTCACCTCGTCCCTTGCGAGGCGCACGCTGTTCGTTTCGAAGAGTTCCGCCGTCTCTGCGTCGGTGTGCCCCTCCAGATTTAGCACGGGCACGAGACGGCTACCGACGTAGAGCTCGCTCGGCTTGGTCCTGGACACCACGACCGTCCTGACCACCGCCGAATCGCCAAGTCGCTGCAGCAGATGCGTGATCCCGGTGTCCCTGCAGTAGTGATAGTCGTCGAACACCACGAGCGCATTGACATGCTCGAGCCCCTGTTGGGCCTCGCCTATCAGCGTGCCCTCTTCTGAAACTCCTTTTTTCATCATACTGGAGAGCGTGGGATAGCCATGCGCGCTCAGGAAAGCGGCAACCTTGGCAATCACGTACCTCAGGCTATCGAATTCTCTGATGTCGTGCCAGAACAGACAGGACGGGCTTCCGCCCTTCTGCCCCCTCTCCGTGGCTTCGCTGGCGAACCTGGAAACGAGGGTCGTCTTACCAATGCCAGCTAAGCCTGTGACTACGCTGAGCCCTGCCTTGCTCTTCAGCAGGAACCTGAGCTCCCTCTTCCTCCCCACGAACGCAGCGGTGGGAGGGACCTTCACCCGGTAAATCTGCTGTCCCACTTCGAGCGACTCGTTCCAGCCGTCGCGCTTCTCGATGGCAAGCTTCAACCCGCTCCCGTCTAGGACCACGCTGACCGAACTGACCGCCGACGAGAAGACCTTCACGTTCTTCCCAGTCTCCTTCATTCGAGTCCACCGCCCTCTGACGAGTCCGTTTCGTTCTAGCCTCTTGAGCCTCTCCGAGACATGCGACTCCCGCATGCCGAGCAGCCTTGCAAGCTCGCGGGGATATGACTCCGTCCCCATCAGGGCTGACAGGATCGATGCGTTGGCCGGGTTCGAAATGAGGTACATCGTGCTCGCAGAGGTGCCATGCGCGGCCCCTCCTGCAGCGTAAGCCCGTGATGGCCCGGCTTTGGCTTCTGCATCCCGTGCACCAGATTTTTCACGCATAAACTCGTCAGACTCGGACCGCGGTCATCTCCATCGTGTGAGTATCTCTTCTCTTTGGAAGGTCGCCTTCGCGACGAAGAACGTCCCGACGCTTATCGCAGCGAGCGCGCCCGCCAGGATGGTCAGGTTGGTGTCGTTCATCACGAAGAGGCCGACCTCGGACGCTAGGAACAGGCCTATGAACGGCAGCATGAACAAGACCCCAGTCTGCTGCGCGCTTCTGACGTCGGTCATCCTGGAAGAGATGACGACGTTCACCTCCACGCTGAGGAGCGCGGCCAGAGGGGCGGCCAGGAGGATCGCGCCGATGTGCCAGTTCGGATAGTAGTAGTACCCCAGCGTGCCGCGCGTGAAGTAGTCCATGAGCGCCATGTACGAAATGGACCCCGCATAGAGCGCCACAACAGGGAGAAGAAGGGCTGATATCGTCTTCCCCAGGAGTATGTCCCCATCTGACATCGGGGTGGCGAGCATCGGCTCGAGGCTCTTCTGCATCTTCTCCCCGACGAGGCTGTAGGAGGCGATAGCCGTCGGGATTACTGCCGCTCCTATCACGAACCAGATCGAAAAAGCGTCCATCAGCCCCGGGGCTCTCGCCGCGCTGAGGGCCTTGGCTGACTTGTGGAGGGAGTAATCAAGGATGAGCGGGAAGACGGCGCCCACGATCAGGGGCAAGGCGACGGTAGCGTAGATTACAGAGGGCTTTCTTGTGTATATCTTGAAGTCCTTCAGGGCGACGTTCCACGCATTCCCAATGTCCATGCGCCGCTACACCTCCCTCATCAGCTTCAGATACACGTCCTCTAGGCTGGACCCGGCCTCGGTGACGAACACCACGTCCCCACCGGCGCCTTGGAGGGCCCTCAGGATCGCCGGGTTCTCCTTCTCCGGCTCCTTAAGGTCCACCACGAAGCTGTTCCCTGTGACATCCTCTATCCGATGCCCCAGCTTCCTTACCGACTCGACCATCGAGTCGTCTACGCGCTGAAGCTGGATCTTCACCTTCCTCCCAGAAAGCGATCGCCTCAGATCCTGCGGGCTGCCTATCGTGATCACCCTCGTCTTGAGTATGGCCACACGGTCGCAGATACGCTCCGCCTCGTCGAGGAGGTGGGTGTTGAGGAAGATCGTCCTGTTTTCCTTCTTCAACTCAAGGATGAAATCCCTGATCGTCTTCGAAGCTTCAGGATCCAAGTTCGCCGTCGGCTCGTCAAGGAAAAGAACCTGTGGGTCGTGGATCAGAGCCCTCGCGATGGCCAGTTTCTGCTTCATACCCTTGGAGAACGTCCCCGCACGCGCGTCCCTTCTGTCCCAGAGCCCGAGCATTTCGAGGAGATACTGGATCCTCTCGCGCCTATTCCGCTCCCCCATCTTGTAGTAGCGGCCGTAGAAGTCCAGGTTGTCGTAGGCGCTCAGCTCCTCATAGAGCCCCACGTTCTCAGTCAACAGCCCGATCATCTTCCGTATCTTCTGCTGGTCCGCGCGGTTCGAGATCTCGTACCCCCCTATCGTGGCGGTTCCAGAACTTCTCGAGACCAGGCAGGCCAGCATCCTGACCGTGGTGGTCTTCCCGGCCCCGTTGGGCCCGAGGAACCCGAACACCTCTCCTTCCTCCACGTGCATGGTGACCGACTCGACGGCAGTCGTGTTGTCGAACTTCTTCGTAAGGTTCTCTGTGTCTATCGTGTTGTATCACGCTCGCCAGCTGACGCTCCGGCACCTCTCGCTCGACCGCGCCCGTCCGTACACGTACGAGCGTAGACTGAGCCGGAGCCGGAAGGGCTCGGTCAAGCCTTGCCGGGGTCGCCCCCCGGTTGCTTGCGGCGGGAGAATCTTCCGAGGCGCAAGAAGTACGCCAGGATGATGATTATGACGGTGACCCCGACTATGAGGATGGCCTTGTCCGTTGTCATGACTGCCAATCTCGCAGGCTCGCCTTCGATTTATTGGCAGGGAAGGGTGGTGATAAAGACGTTTGCGGCGTGCAGAACCTGCACCCGCGGCCCCCCTGCAATGATGCTCTTCGGAGAATCTCTGACTTCGACCTGGGTATCTCTTCCAGTGCTCCCCCCAGCCAGCGGAAAGAGGGGGGAAGAAGGTCTTCGGCGACCGCTCGAGGATCAAGGGGAAGGGACCCCGACGCCTTCGTCCGGCTCTCCTCGTCCTGGTAGTTACCCTGCCGGGGGGCCCTTGCCTCCGCCTCTTTATCGGGGTCCTATCTGGCCGGCCTAGGCGTCGGGAAGGGTGTCACATGCTCTGCCATCGACTTCGCTACCCGCTCCTTGTTGATTCTTGGAGGCATCGTCACGATCCGGGCCAGCGGCTTGAGGATGCCGAGGCTGTCCGTGTTCCCAAGGACGAGAGAGGGGGAACGACCTCCGATGGTTCGCGATCATAGCGAACATGTTCGCCCTCGTCGCGGTGACCACAAACCTTGCCCGCCATTCACAAAGGTGTCCATGTCCCCCCTGGGCTGGGCGCGTACGCTCCTTTTCCAAGGGTTCTTCGTAGGCTGGAGCGAAGAGTTCCCATTTCATGTGGCCCTTCAGAACATCCTGAACCAGAGGTTCTCACGGGGGCGGACAATCCCCCGGATGCGCCGGGGGACCTTGGTCGCATCGGTCGTCTTCGGGGCGGTGCATCTCGGCAACGCGTTCCTGGGCCAGGCGGCTTCGTCCGCAGACGGCGAGGCGGTCTTCCCGTTGGCCTTCGCCTTCGCCGTCGGGTGTTGCTACGAGAGAACGCAGGACCTCGCAGGGGCGGCCTGGATACACAACGCCACTGACGGGCTTGTCACCCTCGCGACCTTCACGCTGTCGGTTCTCCGAGTCCCAAGGCCGAAGATTCAGTCGCTGTAGCCGCCCCCACGGACGCCTGCGGCGGCCTCGGAGATGGACCGCTTAAATCGCGCACCTGCTTGGCCCTGTCTGACGGCCGAGCGTGACCCTAAGGTGACCAGCCAGGGATGAAGCATCAGACATTTCACAGGCACAGGGCGAGGATACAGGAGTCACCGGAACTGGACTTAGGCCAGCTCAGGGCCAGGACCGTCAACGCCCTGAACAACCTCGGGCGGCAGAGGTTCTCCGCCGAGCCGGGCGGATACGCGCTTGAGAACTGGGTCAGGGGCGTGAACGTCCTCCTCGACGAGTTCGAGGAGAGGACCGGCGAGGGAGGGCTGTCCCAGGATTACCGCGCCAGGCGCCAAGAGTTGACCGACGTCGTATCGAGGCCCGTCCCGCTCGCGTCGATAGACGAAGAGATATCGGGGCTCAGGGCGACCATCTCAGGCATCGAAAATGAGATAGGGGCGGAGAGGGGGAGACTGGCCGCGAAGATAGCAGAACTCAAGGCCGAGCGTGTGAAGTGTTCCGGCGATCTGGACGCAGAGAAGGCACGCGCGTCAGATGCAGCCGAGGCATATAAGCCGGACTCATTTTTCAGTCGCCTCCTCGGCAGGAAGAGCTCCCCGGCGGACGAATCAGCCGAACGCATCGAGACCCTGGAGGCGAGGCTGGCAGCCCTCTCCGCTGATGTCCTCGACCAGCAGAGGTTGCTGAAAGACGTCGACGTCCGCACCCGCGAGGGGAGGTTTGCCGGGGAGTGGGAGAGGCTCGGGACTGCACAGGCGCGGCTAGAGGCGCTCGAGGAGGAAAGGAAGGAACGAGCCGACCTGGTCAAGGAGCGGGCGGAGCTCACGGCTTCTATAGCCGACGCTATCTCCCGGATCCCTGATCTAGGAGCGGGAGCGGCCTAGCAAGGTCCGCCGCGGTGGAGATTGGCAGGGACCGACGCGGGGGCCAGCTTGAAGACCATGTCCAACCCGCGCCTGGAATATGCCCCCTCACAGACAGAGGCCTTCCTCTCGGCCCCGACTGCCCCTCGATAGAGGGAGTTGACCGAGTTTCCCTCTTGGCGTACCCTTCTGAGAACCGTAGGACCCACCCATCCAGCAGCATCGTCTGGAGGGGGCCAGGCGTTCTGCGACAGCTCCTCGACACGACTCATCGCTCCCCTCTCTGGCACAGGTGGACGTCCGTGCGCCGGGCCTTGAAGGAACGCCATAACCAGGCCCCGCGCTGCTCTTAAGACAGGGCAAGGGGTCCCCAGGGAGGTTTGACAGCCACCGAGCCGGTCGGCCTCTCCAAGAAGGAGCTCGAGAGGTACAGCAGGCAGCTGGTCCTCCCCGAAGTCGGCGTGGAAGGCCAGCGGAGGCTGAAGTCGTCCAAGGCCCTGGTCGTCGGGGTTGGGGGGCTCGGGATCCCAGCTTCGACCTACTTGGCCGCGGCCGGGGTGGGGAAGGTCGGCATCATCGACCAAGACGTGGTCGAAGTGAGTAACATCCACAGGCAGCCTCTGTACTCCGAGGGGGACGCGGGGAGGCGGAAGGTGGATGTCGCCCGGGAGAGGCTGCACGAGACAAACCCAAACGTCGTCGTGGAGACATACGCCGCCAGGCTGGACCGGACGAACGCGACGGAGGTTATCCAAGGGTACGACGTGGTCTTGGACTGCACCGACAACTTCCCCACGCGCTACCTGGTCAACGACGCATGCGTGATGACAGGGAAGCCGGACGTCTACGCCAGCGTCTTCAGGTTCGACGGCCAGTCGTCGGTCTTCGCTGCGAAAGCAGGGCCGTGCTATCGGTGCCTCTTCCCTGTCCCTCCTCCCCCTGGCGCGGTCCAGGACTGCGCCGAGTCTGGGGTGATGGGGGTCCTCCCGGGGCTCATGGGGACCATCCAGGCGGCCCAGGCGCTGAACATCCTTCTGGGGAACGGCAGGGCCCTGGTCGGGAGGCTGTTGCTGTTCAACGGGTCGGAGATGAAATTCGATGAGGTCAGAGTGCGCAAAGACCCTGGTTGCCCTGTCTGCTCCCCGTCCCCGCGGATAAGCGAGCTGATCGACTACGACACGTTCTGCGGCCTGGGGAGGAAGAGGGAGCGCCAGGAGGAGCTCGGCCCATCAGAGCTCAAGCGCCTACTCGACTCGGGAGCAGGCGTCGTCTTACTAGACGTCCGCCAACCCTACGAGCGGCAGCTCTGCAGCCTCCCAGGTTCGAAGCACATCCCCTTGGGGGAACTCGCTGCGAGGGCAGGGGAACTGCACAGGGAGGATGAGCTGGTGGTCTACTGCCATGTGGGGATGAGGAGCGCGTCCGCCGTCAGCCTGCTGAAGTCGCTGGGGTTCGGGAAGGCGAGGAGCCTGACAGGCGGTATAAGGGCATGGGCTGAAGAAGTGGACCCGTCAATCCCCGTGTACTGAACGCCGACGTCTCCTGCCGTCGGCCCGCCCCCGGCCCCCGGCGATGAACACCACGTGCGAGAACTCACCTGCGAACGCCCCGAGACAGGTCTTCACGGCCCCCGGCGAGCCCGGCATGCAGGCGACCAGCCTCCCTTGCACGACCCCGGCTGCGGCCCTGGACAGTACGCCGGCCGCGCCTATCTCGTCGTAGCTCAGCCTCCGCAGGAGCTCCCCAAAACCCTCCAGCTCCTTCTCGAAGTATGGCCTGACCGACTCGATGGTGACGTCCCTCGGGGATACGCCGGTCCCACCCGTGAACAGGAGGACGTCGTCCTCCCCAGACAGGAAGTCTTCCACCGCGTGCCTGATCATCTTCGGGTCGTCGGAGATCAGGTCCCTCCCGCGCACTCTATGCCCGGCCCTGCGGACCTCGGCGACGGCCGTGTCCCCGCCCTCGTCAGTGTACTCCTCACCCGCGTCCTTCTTGGCGAACCTGCTGGAACTGACGGTGACTACCCTGACCCTGACCCCCTTGCCCGCGTGTGCCCTGTGGTCTTCGTGCGGCTTCATGGCGTCTCCGTCCCCTCGGCCCCGGAGCCCAGGGCGGGGCCCTGCGCCTCTGGCGTCACGGTAAGCCTTCCTCGCCCGTCCGGTTATATCTGCTACCACGCGATGTCATCCTCCGCCCACGGCGCATCCAGGGCTCCGCGTGACGTCTGGGGGGCGCGACCTAGCAGCGCCTGCCCGCAGTGGACGCCCCCGCGGCTCAAGCCTTCGGCGGGACCTTCTTCTCGTATCTCTCCGCCACCGCCTCTGCCATTATGCTCAGTGCTATCTCGGAGGGGGTCACCGCGCCTATGTCTGCCCCGGCTGGGGACCGGAGGGATTTGACGAACGCCTCCGAGACCCCCATCTCTCTAAGCCTTGCCCGGTCCTCCTCTGCCCTCTTGGCGCTAGCTACCAGCGCGACGTACCTCGGATCGGACCTTGACAGAGCCTGCAGGACGGCGGCGTCTCTCTCCCCCTTGGTGAGGACCACGACGGAGTCGGACGGCGAGAGGTCGAGCTCCGACAGGTCGAAGGAGGGCTCGCTGATCAGCCTGTCAGGTTGCACGGCCAGCACCGGGCTGTGGTCGACCACGACCACCTCGAAGTCGAGCTCCTTGCCCAACCTGACCAGGGCGTCTTCGACGTCGTCCTTCCCTCCCTGGCCGATCAGGATGAGCCTTTGAGGGGGGAGGAATGGCTCGATGTAGACCTCCATCGTCCCTCCGGCCGTGGCCTCGACGTGGACATCGTCCTCCGTCTGCGACTTCAGGACCGGTCTGACCGAGCCCTCCCCCTCCTCGAGGTACACCTTGACCGTCCTTGGCACCCCCGCCCCCAGCGCCTTCTTCGCATAGGACCCAAGGGCGGACTCTGGAAGCCCCACAAGGCCCCCGTAGACCACCTTCCCCGTCCCCGTGACGATGGCCTTGGCCCCCTGGGAACCCATGGCCCCGCCTTCGGTCTTGACCACAATGGCAACCGCGAAGGGCTCCCCTTTCTCGGCCAGCCTCCCCATCGTCCTCGCGAACTCCGCCTGGTTCAACCCGTCGTCGGCGGCACGCTTCCGATTTTATAACTATCGGGGACGGTCGCAGGAATGAATGGAAGCATGGCGGCCCGGCGACGCTACGCCGTGACGCTTACATCCACCCGCTTTCACATCTAGGCGGGGGGGAGTGGCGGCGCACTTCGAAGGGGACTTCAAATCGAAGGCCCCACCCGCGAAGGTCTACAGCGCCCTGATGGACCCAAACGAGCTCTCATCCTGCATGCCTGGCTTCCAGAGGGCAGAAGTGCGGTCGCCTGGGGACTTCACCGTGGTGGTTAAGGCCGGGGTCTCTTTCATCAGGGGGGACTTCACAATCAAGTTCAGCATGGTCGAGGCGAAGGAACCTGCCCACGCCAAGCTCATGGGGAGGGGGTCTGGGATGGGGAGCGTCGTCGACATCGAGGCGACCATGGACATCTCGGAAGCCGCAGGGGGAGGTTCGTCCATGAAGTGGTCCGCTGAGGCGAGGGTGGGGGGGAAGATCGCCTCGCTCGGGGAGCGCCTCCTGGAGGGTCAGGCCGAGAAGATAATCAGGGAGATGTTCGCGTGCCTCCGGGCGAAGTTCGACCGGGCCTAGGCGCGGCCCCGGCAGAGCAGGTCTAGGCCTTGCGCCTGCGTCGGGCCTTGGCTGCGTACTTCACCGATTCGATGATCTTCTCGTAGCCCGTGCACCTGCATATGTTGCCTGATATCGCTGTCCTGATCTCGTCCTCGGTAGGGTCTGGGTTCTCCTTGAGGAGAGCGTAGGCTGAAATCAGCATCCCGGGGGTGCAGAATCCGCACTGCAGGCCGTGCTTAGCCACAAAGCCCTCCTGCACCGGGTCCAGCTTCCCGTGGTCTCCCAGGCCTTCCACCGTCATCACCTTCCTCCCGTCTGCCTGTACAGCCAGCACGGTGCACGACTTCACCGCCTTCCCGTCCAGGAGGACCGTGCACGCCCCGCAGCTGGTGGTGTCGCACCCTATGTGGCTCCCGGTGAGGAGTACACTGACGAGGGCGGGGACACGGCCGTCGCC
>JAFLZH010000029.1 GCA_029785615.1 Nitrososphaerota archaeon | reverse complement strand
CCGCGTACCCATAGGCGCTACCGTCCTTGGCCTTGGCCACAAAGTCGAAGACTTGCTTCACCCCCGACTTCCCCTCGAGCAGCTTCTCTATCCTCTCATGGAGGACGCGGGGGATGGACACGGTGGTGTACTTGTTCAACTCCCCCGGGAGTTCAATTATATGTAATTAAACTGAGCGGTCGCTGCCGCTCGCCCGTCCCCGCCTAAGGGTCGGCGGAGGCGGCCTTGCCTCTCTGGGACGGGAGGTCTTGCCGGTGGGCGCGGGCTGCGAGCCGTGCGCCCCCTCCCGAGGCGATCTGCGGAGGAGCGTGGTGCCCATGGCGGCGCTCGGATTCCTCCATCAGGTAGCCCGCCGCCGCGACGAAGATCCCCAGGACGCCGAGGGGGAAGGCGACGTAGAACATCGGTGGGGACGAAAGGAGCAGGGAGGCGGTGACCGTCGCGCCTGCGGCCAAGACGAGGGCCGCCCCTGCGACGAGCACCTGGTCGGGTCGCGTCAGGCTCATGGTCGCGCCTCCGGGGCGCCGGCGGACAGACCCGTTTCGTGTGGCATGAAGGACGTGCGGACGGCGCACCCCGTTTAAACCGGGGACAATAACGCGGCGTCACCTACACCGGGGAGGGCCCCGCGGGACGGCGTGATAAGGGAGCGGCGTGCCGAGGAAACTGAGCTTCCATATGTCTACGCTGGAGAAGGTTTCCTTGACTGGGGATACCTCAGTCCTTATGAGCCCTCTCGAGGATGGGAACGGTGCACAAATGGCTCCTGAACAGACCATGTCTTGGAATCGGCCGAGGGCGTGCCTAAGAGACGGGTCCAGATCGATGACGGGCGGAGAGCGCGGCTGCGAAAGAGTGAAGCGCAGGCTCAAGGGGGACGAGGCGTGCGAGCCTATGCTGACCTCGAGGAAACAGACATGACTGCCCATCATCCTGATTGCCCGGGTGGATAGGCGTGATGGACACAACCCCGGTGCAGCACAAGGTGGGCCGCAGGTCGAGGTTCGAGATACTCTGCGACATCCTGAAGGTGGTCTCCGATGGGGCCAACAAGCCCACCCACATAATGCAGATGGCGAACCTCACATGGAACGGCCTCCTGTCGTACCTCGAATCTCTCATGAGGAACGGCCTCCTTGCCAGGCAGGAGGGACCGAGGACCACCTACATACTCACCGCAAGGGGGAAGATCGTCCTGAACCAATACCTCTCGCTCAAAGAGGCGCTGGTGCAGGCGGAGCTCGACACCCTTTCCAAGGACAACGTGCTGAAGGCCCTGAAGCTCCCCGTGGCTGACCAGGCGAACGAGTCAGTAGTCAAGAGCCTAAAGTCGAAGCTCAGGAGCTCCGGGTTGAAGGTGGAGGACGGCATGGTCATGGGGAAGTCGGGGGTGAAGCAAGTCTTCGACTTTGTGGCCAAGGCCAAGGACGGTAGCGCCTATGGGTACGCGGTCCTTAGGGACGTGGATGAAGCCCATGTGCTCGGGCTCTTCGTGAAGCAGCTCGATACGGGGCTCGGGGCGAGGGTGGTCTACACCGGTAGCGTTTCCTCCGAGGCCAAGGCTCTGGCCAGCAGCTACGCGGTCAGGCTGGAGCATTGGATCGGCGAAGAGGAGCAGAAACAGATCATAGGGACCAAGCTTGACCTGGCGCGGCTCTCCGGGAAGAAGGTGCTGCTGCAGGTCGACCCCAGCGTGGGGTACGAATCGGCTGTGAGGTCGGCCGTATCAGACTGCCTGGCCGAAGGCCGGAAGGTGTTCACCTTCACCTGGAGGGGGAGCCCCATATACGATGCGGTCTCCACGCTCGAGGGCATGGTCCTGTACACCATGAACTCCGAAGTCTCCTACACGACGGCCGTGCCCGGGAGGGACGAGTTCCTGGTCCCCGAAGGGGACGGAGCGGTCCTCTTGGACGTGATGGCCAAGGCGATAGAAGCGGACCGCCGGGAGGGGGTGGTGATTGTCTTCGATAGCATCTCTGACATGCTGATGATTTCGGGGGTCCAGCAGACTTTCGAGTTCCTAAGGCAGATGGCCAAGATAGCCGCCGGGGCGGACGTCACCACCTTCTCGATCCTCAAGCTCCTTTCCCAAGACGAGAGGACGACCAGCCTCATCAAGGGCATCTACTCTTCCCACCTGGTCTACGACGCCTCTGGGATCAAGGTCACTCGCTGAAATCGACGCCCTGGCCCTTTCAACCCCGCAAAGCGGGGACGGGCTCGGGCACGCCGTCCCGGCGGCCATCCCCCTCGTCGTGAAGGTCATCAGCGGGGTAATGGGGAGCTTCGGAGCATCCAGTGCCGGCTTCTTCGGAGGCGGGACGGCTTCGCTTGCCATCGTTAACAGCACAGTGGACATAGTCACGGTGGTCGCAGCAGGCGCCATAGCCTTCACGATGACGAGGGCGACGGACTTCACTTCGAAGAATACGCTCAGCATGACGATTCTCTTCGTCCTGGCGGTGCTGGCCGTCGTCCTCGCGCAGTACCTGCTGGGGAGCTTCTCGTTCGGGTTCTGACCTGCCCTGCCATCTCTGTGCAGGGAGCGCTCAACCTTATGGGACGGTCCGACAATCAGGGCAAGGAATCAAATCTCCCCGGCCCGGCGGGACAAAAGGCCCTTCTCAGACCTTGGCAGACTCTTCCAGGCTCTTCTTCTTTAGCTCCGGACCGAGCAGAATCTCGGCGAGGGCGCCTACGAGCAGCACCACCCCCGTGATGACGAACAGAGGCGTGAGCCCGCCCACAGTGCCTATGAACGATGCCAGGGCGAAGGGAGCGAGTATTCCTCCAAGCCTTCCGAACCCGACCGCCGTCCCCAGCGCGGAGCCCCTCGCCTTGGTCGGGAACATCTCCCCAATCTGAGGATAGAGGACGCCGGCTGCCGCGTACACGAAGAAATACAGTATGACGAGCAGAGCGATGAAAGACGCGAACGAGATTGAAGTCACGATCAGCCCAATCACTATGGAGAGGAGCCCGGCGACGCCGTACGAGATTGTTATGCCGGACCGGCGGCCAACCGCGTCGAGGACGTAGGACATAACGAAGACCCCGAGGACTCCGGCGCCGGTTATGGTCGCGAGCAGCAGCGCCACCGTGGAGCCGGGGTAATTGAACACCTTTGTCAGTATCAGCGGAATCACAGAGAAAGCCGAATAGTACGGCCAGGTCTCTGTGAAGTTCAGCGTCCATGCCAGAATCAGCCTGTTACGGTATGCCGTGAACAACCTGCCGTATCCCCCTGCCTCGGACCCCCCGAAGTCGAGCTCGATAGGCTGCACCGGCGTGAGCGGCTTCCCTGCCTTCTTGGCCGACTCTTCGATCCTTTCGACCACCCTTGTCGCCTCCTCGGTCCTTCCCTTCGAGAGCAGGAACCTAGGCGACTCCGGCAGTCCCACCCGTCCGATGAATATGGCCACAGCTATCACCACACCGACGAGGAATGCTGTGCCGACGGCTGTGGATGGAAGGAGGACGGACAGCAGGAAGAAGACGGTGAAGGATGCGATGACGCCCCCAAGGTCGAAGAGCACGGCGTTTCCCGTCCCCGTGAAGAAGGCCCTAATCCTAGCAGGCGTGAACTCTTGGAGGGCCGAGATGGACGCACCGAACTCGCCGCCGACCCCGAAGCCTGTGATGGCCCTGAGGACTGCGAGGCTCGCGAAGTTCAGTGCGTTGGCCACGAACAGCAGCCCCACCATGACGTCACCTACCATTATGATTGCGAGGCTCACCATGAAGAGCAGCTTCCGTCCGCGCGTGTCGGCCAGGTGACCGAGGTAGACGGCTCCGAAGAGCTCGCCTATCAGGAAGATTGGTGTGACGGAGAGGCTTTCCAGAGTCGTCAGGTTGAGGACATGGGATATCACTCCCAGCTGCGAACCTGCGACGCTCACGCTGAAGCCCTCGAGGAACAGTCCGCTCCCCAAAATCAGGAGAATCCTATAGTGCCAGGATGTTGTAGGTAGCCGGTCCAGCCTCGGCAATAAATCGGTGCTCGTCTTGGTATCTTCCCTTTTACCGGAAGACAACGCCCAGCCGGAATATGAAAATCGATATATAAGCCTTAGAAAGGCTTGCTCCCACAAGATTTTGCCTGAGAGCCAACGGTTCCACTCTTCGGAGAGGCCTTCGGGTTGACGAGGCAGAGACCGATTGAATCGGCAGAACTAAAATCTCCATCCGGCAAGAGCAGAGGGGAAGACTACACAGGCTAGCTCGGATACGGAGATGACAGCGCATTCTGGCCTTCGTTAAAAGCCAGCCACGACCTCACCGCCGATGAAGTTCTCACTTCACACACGTCAAAGAAGCGCCATCTCCACGAATCATCGCCACAATCCTCGTCGTCGCAATGACCATAGTCGCGGCCGGGGTCCTCTACACCTACTTCAGCACTACAGCCTCGAGGGCGCAGAACACGAACCAGATCCAGGTCAGCGCAAGCCTCGCCGTCCCCAGCGGTTCCGGCACGGGGACAGGCACCTTGACCGTGACCAACTCCGGCTCCGTCGCGCTTACGGGACTGACGGCCACGTTCGACGCCAAGCTCGGCACCATCACTGGGAGCACGTTCACAGGCACGCTCGCTTCGGCAATCCCCCGGGGAGCGCCATGAGCGAGACGTTCACCGCGAGCACGGCCACCTCCGGGGTATCCTGCGCCGTGACGATCCAGGCGACCTTCGCCAACGGCGCCACCCAGACCCAAGTTCTCACTGTGACTGCACAGTGGCAAGATCAAGAGCGGGCCTGCATGGCGCCGCGGGCCCTTCCCCTCCTTTTAGCGGTGAAAGTTCTCCTCCGGAGATGAAGTTGCGAGCCCAGAAAAGGAGAGCTCAGGCAGAGATCATAGGCGCCCCCTTCTTCATGGTCCTCGCGATGGCCGTTTTCAGCCTCTTCATGGCCCTCACGGCAGCGCAGTACTCCATGGCGAGGCAGGCGGCCGACGCGCAGCTGGTTGTGGGAGGAAAGGCGGACGAGAGCCTGTCGGTCAGCCTCGGCTCTGGGTCGGTGACGGTGCGGAACGGCGGCCCTACGACGGCTGCGATTTTCTACTACATCGGCGTGAACGGGGGCGGGCAGCAGACGATTATCTCTCTGGGCCAGCCGGTCACGGTCGCTCCTCGCGGGACTTCGACGATCTCCGTCAGCGCTTCGTTCCAGAGCGTCGGAGTGGTGACTTCCTACGGAAACGTCTGGTGGAGTAGCATCGGCTGACCGAAGCTTGTCACTTGCGCCGGGCCAGGGCATCTTCAATCATCTTCGCGGTCGCCTCCTTGTCCTCGACCTCGAAGACTATCTTCTTGTAGGACTCGTGGTCCAGGCTGACCGTGATGCACCTGCCAGGGTCGTGCATCTCGAAGAACATGTAGCCGTCGCTGGAAAGGAAGCGCCCGTCCTTCACGACGCCCGGGAGGTTCGCGCCGCCCACCTTGACCTGTCTGAGAAACGCCCAGCCTGGGTCGCCCGTCGAGACCGACTGCACGTGCTCCAGGGGCACCGAAATGCTCCTCTTGATGGACAGTATCTCGTCGATGCCGTGGATCTCGAAGACCAACTGATCCCCATCTATCCTGATTGTGCCGGACACGCCGCCATCGCCTGACACTGCACACGCAGCGCCGTTACAAATCCCTTGCTGGAGGGGAGATATGAGCTTACCCGCCGACCAGCGGGTGGTCTCCTTGAACCAGAGGATGCGGACCACGCCCTGATTCGGAGTGTTTGGCTATAACGAAAACAGCGTGCGGCCTTTACCGCTTACTGCTCGGCGCCTTTGGCACCAGGAGCGGGACCACGCCCTTCAGAGACCGGCGCGCGCCATGGATGTCCATTCCGATTATCCCCCCCTTCTTCGTGGGGTCCGCCACAACGTTCTCGGAGACCTCGACGCTCCTCCAGTATCCTCTGCTCTTCAGTTGGGTCCCCAGCACGCCTTCCTCCTCGTCGTAGTGAATCTCGGTCAAGTCTCTCACCCCCATAGCCAGAATGCGGTAATGACCCTATGCCTTCTCGGCCCTATCTTCCTGTAGGCCGCTCTGAGGACCCTCCCCGAAGGCGAGACGCGCATCGTCGAGATGAGCACCCCCTCCCTCCGCCTGTCCTTTTGGGTGACGCCTCGAGTTACCGTCATGACCATCCCCCTGTATCTCCTAGGAAGAA
>JAFLZH010000028.1 GCA_029785615.1 Nitrososphaerota archaeon | reverse complement strand
AAAGAGGGCTGGAATCAAAACCGAGGGCTAGAACAAATGGCTGACAATCATTCAGAATGCAAGCCGTATCAACGCGGATATGGAGGCGAAGGCCGATGCCCAAGTGGACGAAAGACGCGAAGGAGTTCACGGTCGTAGTCAGCTACGATGGGCGCAGAGGGGCGCAGGCATACATTCCTAAGCCGGTCGCCATGCATCTAGAGAATCCTGAGGCGATAACATACTCAATCAAGGGGAAGAGGGTGGAAGTTTCGCCCGCATCAAGCTAAGGGATGGACAAACCTGAGCGATGGTGAACCGTATTTCTCACTAACCAGGGCGACAGATGGCACTCTCGTATGGCGCTGTGTAATCTGTGGGAATGATTACGACACAGAAAAGGAAGTGCAGGAACATCTCTCACGCCATCATCCCCCTCGGACATCCAAGCCCGTGAGGGGCGGAACCATAGGGAAAAAGAACTGGCGTTGCAGTCTGGGGTTTCATGCTTGGGGCCGGTGGGGCATCTATCCGGGTTGGGGTGAAGGAAAGAAGATGCGTTCCTGCAACCGTTGCGGTCGCAATCAAGCTAGACACTCCGCGCGTTGAGAGACGTCATCAACCGCCTCTTTATACTACCAACTAACAACCGTGAACTTTACAGAGCCCGTCAGCGGCCTTGCGACAAAATTACTTCCGTAGCGGGCTGAGGAACTCTGGTTGCACGTACGCCATGTAGACACACCTCCTGATGTTGTAGGTGTACACCCGGAGGGACCCCGCGGCGTCCCTCCTCCAAGTGAGCCTCCTCCTGATCTTCCAGGGGAACCTCGTCTTGTCCACCGAGTTGACTGTCTCGGATATGGAGCGCATGTGGTACTCCCTCAGCCACCCCTGGGGGTGGTCGACGAATCCGTGGTGCATGTTGTTCCACGAGGGGACGCCGTGACTGTCGAATGTCGCGTTGACTCTCGGGAAAAAGCATGGCCTGGCCCCGTACTGCGACACCAGGGCGCAGTTGTCCCTGGTCGCGTGCAGGGCGTCCCCGAGCACTGCATCCATCCTTGGACAATTGATTCGGGTCTGGGAGAGGACCCCAGGGAACATGGAGAGCTCCCCGACCGAATGGTCGGAGGTCGTCTCGAACCCTGCTACGAGCTTTGTATGCACTCCGACCGATTCCACTGTGTACTGGAAGTCGTTCCTGGATGATGGCCAGCTGCCGGCCGAGGCTGACGACGAGGAGTTGGCTGCCTCCTTCTTCCTCTGCTCCGAGCGGACGGACTCGTAGTTTGTCTTGCTCGACGTCGGGTTGCCTGTCCCGTCCACCGAGAGCGTTGTCTCGCCTGCGTTCCCGTACTCGTTGGTGATCCTGAAGACCTCCCGGAGAACCTCCGACACGGGACCGGGGTCATACCCCCTCTCGATGGTCTTGTAGCTGAACTCGTTCGCTATCCCCAGCTTCTCCTTGAAGAGGTACACCAGGCCAGCCGCCACCCGGTCGGAGACCCCGAAGTACGACTGGAGGAGGAGCGCCTTGGCCACATCCCCCGCAGGGAAGGGGGGTCTTCCTCTCCTCCCCATCCTCGACCTCTCGGGCATGCGGGATGAGGCCAGGTTCACGAACCTCCTGATCAGGCCGAGCGTGTCAGACATCTCGTGGAGCTGAGCCTCGTTGTAGGAGGCCCAGTCGAGGGACCTCTTCGGCCGCCCGTCGTAGTGGAATGTCCCTGACCTGACCGACTTGACCAGCTCCCGCAGCTCGTCGGTGGTGTGCCTCTCGGTCAACAGAGAGGAGCGGTGCGTCACGCTTCATTTAACCCCGAGCGTGTCGGCGCCTGAACAGGCTTGTAACAGGGACCGCATCAACGGGCAGATATCGTCGGCCGGTCAAGAAGAATCAGGGGAGCTTAATTTTGTCGCAAGGCTCCCGTCAGCTAAAGAATTAAATAGGAAAAGCCGCAACTGTGCTTGATATGCAAGAGTTACAGCCGCTCGTAGTGTTCACGCCCGAAGCCCGCGAGAAGATAGGCCAGGTGCTGGAACAGGAGAAGGCTACCGATTCCTATCTGAAAATCGAGGTCTATCAGGGGGGCGGATGTGCATGCAGTGGTGGGTACAGATACGCGTTGAGCCTCGAAAAGCTCCCGGGTGAAGCAGACGTCGTCGAAGAGGTGGGCGGACTCAGGGTCATGGCCGCAAAGGCTGATGCTGAGGTGCTCAGGGGGTCGAAGATTGACTTCGTTGAAAGCCTGCAGAGGACCGGTTTCAAGATAGACAATCCAAACGTTCGTTCGGATTCCTGCGGCTGCGGAGCACATTAGTCCCCCCGGCCACCGTCTGGCCCGACGTGGTCCATCCTCTTCTGGGCGATCTGCTTCTTGGTGGCGTCCGCTATCGGTATGAAGACTTTCGCATGTCCTCTGACTCGCGACTACAAGTCTTCGGTGGGCAAGAGGCGTTCTCTTTCATCATCGGTTGTGCCTCGATGTCGTTCCAGGGCCGGAGACTCATATCGGCGACCACCAGGAGAGCAAGGCGATTGACTTCATCCAGCCGAAGGCACCGGCCCGCAGTTGACGCCCCTATCCTTTCTTGACCCCTATTCCCCGCCTAATGAGCAGCATGAATACGACGCTGGCGATTAAAACCCCTGCAACGAAAGATAGCGCTGCAGACACGGCGGAGGACCCCCCGGATTGGGGTGAGGTCGAGGTGGCTGAACCGGTTGTCGAGACGCCGGTGGACGTGGCGACGGTGCCCGAAGAGGTCGCGGAGGATGTCGAACCGCTACCTGTGGTCTTGGAGACCGTGGACTGAGTAACGGAAGTCGTAGAGACGGATGAGAGAGTCATGGAAGTCGTTGAAGTTGCGGAAGTCGTGGAGGTCGTCGTGACGGAACTGACGGCCAGGGAGAAGGTCCCCGAGCTGCCACCGTTATTCAAGTCTCCCGAATAGGTCGCTGTAATGTTTACCGGAGAAGCAGGGACTGTCGGAGTGTAGGTTACAGAACACGAACCCGCGGACAGGGTGCACCAGCTCGAGGAGAAGTCCCAAATCCCGGTTGTGGACCAAGTGACATTTCCTGTGGGGGATGAGCCGGTCACCCTCGCGGTGCACGTGGTTGAGGCCCTGACGGTCAAGGACGAAGGCGTACAGCTTGCTGAAGTGGATGACGCCGGCTTGGCGGGCGCAGTCAGAGAAACGGTGTCGGAGGATCCTTTGTAGAGGTAATCGCCCGCGTAGAGTCCAGTGATTGTGAACGATGTCCCCGAGGCGGGGGACAGGGTGAAGCGTACCGTGCAACTTCCGGGCGGTTCTCCCATGCCAGGCCAGATGGGGGGGAAGACGAGTGAGCAGTCGGCGGGCACCAATGACCCAGTCCCGTTGGAAGACCAGTTGACTATCCCAGCGGGGGAGGGGAAGCAGTAGCCGAGGAAGAATGGGCAATTGCCGGTCACTGTCACGGTACAGCTCCCGGACACGGCAGAGCCGACATATGATGACGCCGCACAGACCACCTTCGTTGAGGAATCCTGTTTGGTAGTCACAAACAGGGAGGAGGAACCAGAACTGCCCCCGTTCTGCGAGTCTCCTCCATATGTCGCGAAGACGGTTACGGTCGAATAGGGGGCGGCGGGGGTGAGGGTCGGAGTAAAGCCGATTGTGCAAGAACCAGACGAAAGCGCGCATGAAGGAAACGGTGAGAACGTGCCCTTCGCGCTCGCGGACCAGGTCACGGTCCCGGTGGGGGAGGAGCCGGCGACCGCCGCTTTGCACGTTGCAGAGGTTCCGGTCACCACATAGACCGGGCTGCAGATGACGAGGGTGGCGGAACCACTGCTGTAGACCCGAAGGGTCGGGTTATACAGCACGCCCGTGTCCCAGAGCTTGAGGCAGGAAGAATGGCTGCACCCGAGGCCGCCCTGGGGAGTAGCCGAGGGCGCGTACCAGAGCTGGAAGTCGACCCCGTAGACGACGTACCCGGGGGTGACCGGAGTGCACACCTTGGCTGTGACCGACAGCTCGGGGGGGCCGAACCCGCCGCCCTGACTCAGGTATTGAAGAGAAACGGGTGCGAAGGTATCGTTGCAATTGTTCGTCCCAGTGCCCGTCGTGGTCGTTGTGTAGGTCTCCGACGTGCCGACGAACTCGATTACCAAGGACGTATTGGCCGTCGTCGCAGCGATGGGAGACGCCCCGTCGAGGCCTGGGCTGTAGCCTGTCCCGAGGAGGTAGTATGCAGGCGTGCTCCCCCCGGGGCTGACGGTCACCGTGGATCCCGGGAAGTAACCAGTGTAAGAGTAACACTGGGTCGCGTAGCAGCTGTATCCGTACGAGTTCACGTACCGCGACGCCCCGTAGTCCTCGGTGAAATAGGTCCCGAGCAGCGGGGAGGGGATCTGGGTCACGGAACCCGTCACCGGGTCGCACCCGTTCATGTCCAGCTTTTGATTATTGCTCACGCCGGGGAACCCGGGGATGAACACGTTGTTTGGGCTCGGGGGACCGCCTTCGTACTGGAAGTTGGTCACGTTTATCTCCGAGAACGCCGGCGTCAGGGAGAACCCGTTCGAGTTGGATGGGCACCCCCAGGCAGGGTCTGTGCTGCCCAGGGGGAGACTGCTGTCCCCGGCGATTAGACCTGCCGAGGGGACCTCCAATTCCATCTCGATCGAGTTGCCAAGGAACACCAGATGAACCTGCTCGTCCTCATTGCATATGAAGACCGGGCTTCCGTTGCTGGCGTCCACTTCAATTTCATATTTGACCTCAAACGTCTGTTTCGCCGTGTCGTTCTGCGGGATTTCGACCGAGACCTTGACCTTCATCCCTGCTTTGATGGCGTCAACGCTGCCAGAGGAGCTGCCTGAGGAGCCGTCGGAGTTTGACGGGCAGGCTTTCGGGGTGGGGTCCTCGGAGACAGCTTCGAACCAGGGCTCGAAGCTCACATTGAGGCTGGACCCGGTGCAGGCCACAGTTTCGCTGATCCCCGCCTGGACGAGGGGACTGGTGGTCATGCTGGACGCGTCCCCATCCCCCCCAAGGCCCAGCCACTGGTAAAGGTACTCGTAGCCTCCGGAGGGCGCGGCCGAGGTGCACTGGTCGCTGCCGCTGGGCGCGGGGGTGGGCAGTACGTCCGGAAGGTTCCAACTTGCTTTGACGCCGGAGAAGGTGGCGCTCGGATTGGGTTGGTCAGAATTGTAATTGCAAAAGTAGTGCACGGCGCCGTATGAATCAGCCCACGCATTCAGCGTCTGACCGCAGAACAGCCAGCCTGCCCAGATTCCGTTTTGGGTGCACGGTCCGTAGCATGAGGCAGGCGAGGCGCCTGCGGGCGCGGCGTTCAAGATAGCGGGGAGCGGACCGAGAAGAGCGGGAGCCTCGGATGAATCCCCTCCCCCGGAGCTCCGGTTCTTGTCGGCGGTAATCAGGGTCGGCGCAGAACCGGCCTGAGATTTGGGACCGGTTCCGTGACCGGCAATGCCGACGACACCTGTGGCGATGAGAAAGACCACTATGACGACTGAGGCACCGCTGGTGCGGGCTGACCCGGTCTTTATCAGGCCATATCCCTGCGTACCCGCAACGGACGAGCCTATGTATTAACCGTTTTGAGCAGCACAGTCAATCGAAAACTGAGTCGGTTGTAGAGCCTCCTTGAGCTGGGTGCGGTTAGGCGTACCCTCCCCCGGGCACCCATGATCTCCAGTCAACT
Source organism: Nitrososphaerota archaeon (assembly GCA_029785615.1). GTDB lineage: Archaea > Thermoproteota > Nitrososphaeria > Nitrososphaerales > Gagatemarchaeaceae > UBA183. Next base: position 829 of record JAFLZH010000028.1, on the reverse strand, counting down.
GTTCGGCAGGATGCCCGGCAAGAGGATGCGAGACGTGAGGGCGTGCCTCCATGCATATTCCCTCGCGTTGGAGCTGTTTGACAAATACGTGACTCTCACTTCAGCTCCCAACGCCCACTACCGGCCGGACGTCGTCTACACGGGGCTGATGCAGCTCTCCATGAGCGGAGGGTACGCCGAGTCGACCATGGACGGCCTGGCGCTGAGGTACGGCCTCGACTCCCCCTGCGGAGGCGCGTTCCTCTACAGGCTGAAGAAGCTGGACCGTGCCGACTGGGATTCGAGGCTGAGGGAGGTCAACGACGCCGTCCTCTCCGTCGCGTCCAGGCTCGGTCTGCTCCACAGGCCCGTCGCCTGCGCCGTCGACTACACCAAGGTCCCCTACTACGGGGAGTTCAACAGGTACGTGACGAGGAGCAAGCACGAGAGGGGGACGGACCGCTTCTACGAGCACGCCACCATATCCGTCGTCCAGGACGGCGTGAGGCTCTGTGTCTACTCGAGGCCCGTGACCCTCCTGGACGTCAAGGTCGACGTCGTCAGGGAGCCGGTAGAGGAGGCCGGGAGGCGGGGGGGTGAAGGTCAGGCTCCTCCTGCTCGACAGGGCCTTCTTCACCGTGGAGTGCATCAACCTGCTGAAGGGGCTCGGGCTGGAGTTCGTCATGCCCTGCGTCTGCAACGAGAGGGTCCAGCGCGAGGTGGACACCTTCGGGAGGGAGGGCCGGTTGCCCTTCTCCATCCGGGACAGCCACCAGGTCGAGGAGGCGTCCTTCACCATGGTGGTCTGCTGGAGCGAGAAGAAGGGGAAGCTCATCCCCTTCGCCACCAA
>JAFLZH010000027.1 GCA_029785615.1 Nitrososphaerota archaeon | reverse complement strand
CTCGCCGACCTTGTGCTCCACCATCCCGTCGAGGACGTTTATCATCGCCATCAGGTTGTTCTCGAGGTCCCCCCTGTGGTCGACGATGCTCTTCCGTATGTTGGCCTGGGCTGCCATGTGGAAGACGACGTCGTTCCCCTTCACAGCCTTCATGGTGGCGCCCCTGTCCTTGAGGTCGAGCTTGACGAACCTGAACCGCCTGTCGTTCTTCAGGTGGGCGATGTTCTCCAGGTGCCCCTCGCTGAGGTTGTCGACGGCGGTCACCTCGTACCCCTCCTCCAGCAGCCTGTCGACGACGTGGCTCCCTATGAAGCCCGCGCCGCCGGTCACCAGTGCGCGCTTTGTCACTCGGGCTTCCCCAGGCATGACATGGCGCCCACCTTCGGCTTCAGTTTCGAAGATTTCACTTCAGAATCTCCACCTTCAGGCCTGACACCTTCGCTATCTCTTCGTAGTCACTGTCAGACGAGATGATCTTGTCGGCCGCGCTGGCCACGGCCGCCCCGGCTATCAGCACGTCCAAGGCGTTGACCTGCCTCCCCACCCTCAGGAGCCCGCCCATCACCCTTGCCGCCTCCTCCGCCCCTTCGGCGTCGAGGGGGAGGACCCGCAGCTGGCGGAAGAAGCCCCGGACCTCCTTCTCGTGCCTCGTCAGCTTGCGGTGATGGATGGGATGCAGGATCTCGAACATCGACACCGTGGAGATCCCGACGGAGCCAGAGCCCTTCAGGGCCGACTCGACAGCCGACACAGCCCTCTGGTCCCCCCGCAGGAAGTCGACGGCGACCGATGTGTCTATCGCTATCACGTTCTCAGGACAGCCTTCTTCCTTGCCTCTTCGATGTCCCGCGTGACCTGGTCGAACTCCTCGTCCTGGGAGAAGATGCCCGCGTAAGACATGAGCTCGCTCTTCCCCTCCAAGAGCCTCTCTATGACGTCGCTGAAGCTCTCGGCCCCCTTCTTCGCCTCCAAGAGCTTGTCATAGACGTCCTCCTTGATCGCCAGATTTTTCGAAGTCATATGCGTATCTGTATACAGATATCTATATAGGTTCTTCTGGCAGGTTTCGCGAACCTGAACCGCCTGTCGTCCTTCAGGTGGGCGACGTTCTCCAGGTGCCCCTCGCTGAGGTTGTCGACGACGTGGCTCCCGATGAACCCTGCCTCGGTGACTAGCGTCTTGATTTCCTAACCCCTAACTGTGGTGCCGGTGCCATCTACCCGGGAATGAACCTGCATCAGCCAGACTTGGGTGCGCGAGAAGAGCACTCAAGGCCACTTCCTCCCTACCAGGAACCTGCCGAGGAAAGACGCATAGCTCGCGTCGCTCCTCCACCCCTTCGCCGCCTCGTTCCCCCAGGACACGGCCGCGTCCGAGAACGCCCAGGCGAGCCGCATCCCGTCCATCAGGGAGGCGTAGGCCCCGTCCCCCATCTCCTTGAGCTTCTTCAGGGCACCGACGAGGGCCCTGAGGAGCATGGCGCTCTCGAGCTTCACGTCGAGCCTCATGGCGAGGGAGTAGACCCCCCGCTCGACGCTCCCCAGCCTGAACCAGGAGCCGTCCCTCTTGGCCGCGGACATCTCGCGCCTGAAGAACTCTCTGAGGTCTGAATGGCTCACTATGCCTTGGTGGGTGTGGAGGTGTGGCGAGGGCGCGCGAGCCCGGCCGATGAAACGACGCCTGTCCAACTGTCTCTCCCGTTGAACCCACGCTATTTAGCTTCGACGCGGAGGAAAGGACGGAGGACCGGAAGCTCCGCCGTGACCTCGTACCCCTCCTCCAGCAGCCTGTCGACCACGTGGCTCCCGACCGACCCCGCCCCGCCCGTGACTAACGCCCTCAAAGTGGGGGGACCCCCAGCTTCTGCGCGTCCCGCTTGAGGTCTGCATCGAAGGTCAGAAGGTGCACCCCCAGCCTCTTCGCGTGCGACAGTATCAGGCAGTCGTTATATCTGGAATAAGACGACGCACCCCTGGTCGCGTAGAGGATGTCGTCCTGCGAGTCGGAGCTGAAGGTAGCCCTGTCCGAAAGCAGGTACTCTTCGACCTTTTCCCGGGCGAACGACAGCCTGGCCTTGAGCCCGCGGAGGGCCCACACGTACTCGTGGACCACTATCCCAGTGAGGACCCACCTTTCGGCCTCTTCCAGTTTCTCCCTCGCCTGGCTGTGGAGCTCGCTGTCTTCGTAGGTGTCGAAGACGAGGACGTTGGTGTCCACTACCGCAGAGATTCTCTCATCCCCAGGGCTATGGCCTCTTCGATGTCCTTCACGCCGATCCTTCTTCCCAGGCGGACAGCCTTCCTCCCTCCCTTCCTGGACGGGAGCAGGCGGATGGTCCCGGAGCTGTCGTCGTATTCGATTTGCAGGACGTCCCCCCTTTCGACGGCGGCCTTGTTGCGGACGTCCGCAGGGATCGTGATCTGGTAGTTGCTCGTCACCTTCGTTGTAGGCATATTATGCATCATGCATCAATTATGATATAAGTACTTGTGTACTTGTCGGCCGGACCCGCCTTCGGCAAGCATGAGCGACGCGGCTCCCGACCGACCCCGCCCCGCCCGTCACGAGCGCTTTGATGGTTCCACCTCACTCGACTGCCGAGGCGGGGCTGTAATCCATTTTGTCTTCACGCCGAGCCCTCGGTAGTGGGGATCGTCGCTAAGCACATAATCTCCTTCTCTGCTGACTACGAACGAAGCTATCAGGGCGTCGGCCGTAGGCGCGTCCCTGTGCGCGAGCAGAAGGTCTCCGGCGGCGAGCGCCTCCCGCTCCCCTATGGGCGCCGGCCTCATCCCTCGGTCCTTCAGCAGGGACAGCCGAGCCCTGGCCGCATCCTTCCCGATCCTGGCTCCGGCGAACCTGACAAACTCGGTGAGGACCACGGCCGGGGCGACGAGCTTCGAGCCGAGTTCCCGCTGGACGAGTTCCTGAATCGCGTCCCTGGCCTCTTCATCCGGAGGGAATTCGAGGGTCAGCAGAAGCCGCGTGTCGGCTATTCCTGTCGACGCCAGTTCCTCCTAGATTCGTCGAGCTCGGCGAGCAGCATGTCGTACTCCTCTCTTCCGACCACCCTGCCGGCGCGGATCGGAGGCACGGCTCTGATAAGAAGCCCCCCTTTCTCCTTCCGGACCATGATCATGGACCCTTCCTCGAGGCCAAGCTCTTCCCTGAGCTCGGATGGAATCGTGACCTGTCCCTTGCGTTTGACCCTGACGATGGACGACTTTCCCATGGTATGACTCCTGATGGTCTCGAACTCTCCCCTTGGCTTAGAACGACCGGAGGTCTATCGTCGAAATGGACGGTTCGGAAAGGAGGTCGTGGTCGGAGGTGACCAGGGGTATGCCTGTGACCTTCGAGGTGGCGGCGTGAAAGGAATCGAAGTAGGTGAGCCTCCCGCCTGCCCCCTTGTAATAGCGCAGGTGTTCGTCGAAGACCCGTGGCGTCGCCGGGAGCCTCGGGAACAGAGGGTCATGCCATAGCCGCGACACCACGGCCTGCCACGAGCCCGACGCGACACGGACCTTCCCAGAGAGAAACAGGGCTTCCGCCTCGTAGGGCGCCGCGTCGCTCACGTACAGCGGAGCCTTGCTGTTCTTCCGCTCTATCTCGCCCATCAACCTCTCGGCGTTGGGGTGCAGCTCGTCCTCTTCCATGGCATAAGCGACGAAGACATCGACGTCGATCAGGACCGTGTCGGGGACTGGGACAGTCAACCTTCGGCCTGCCTCAGGAACCACTCTTCGGCCTCCTCCTTCGCTTTCCTGGAATAGTCTGCCTTTCCCTTCAGGACGCCGTTGAGGGAGGAATAGGTCGCCGGGTAGACGACCATCCTCCCCTCCTCGACCTCCCAGAACAGTCCCGTCCCCTCCTTGAGCCCGAGCGCCTCGCGCACGCTCTTGGGGATGGTCGTGGTGAATCTCCGTTGCACCTCAGTTTTCTCCATGAGCAGTTCCATTACTCCGCAACATTAAAGAATTACGGACGTATCTATGCGCTGGCGGAGATGCATCCGCGGGATTGGAGACACCCTGCCCCGCTTCAGGTGGGCGATGTTCTCCAGGTGCCCCTCGCTGAGGTTGTCGACGGCGGTCACCTCGTACCCCTCCTCCAGCAGCCTGTCGACGACGTGGCTCCCTATGAAGCCGGCTCCGCCAGTCACCAATGCCTTCTGTGCCATGCTCCCCCTACCGTGGCGCTCTCCGGACGCGCACCCTGTTTTTCCTGACGGTCACGAAGCTCCCCGCGAGTCCCTCGATCTGGAGGACCCTGGCGAGTACTCTCATCCTGTCCTCGTGACTCCCTTCCACCCCTCGCAACAAGATGACCCCGCTCGTGGGCCTGCCCAGCCGGAAGACCAGCTCGCCGAAGTCCTTGTCGTCGGTGATGAGGATCCTTCCTTCCTGCTCGGCCCTGGACAGGACCTCTTCGTCGGTGGCCCCCGGCGTGACGTCCCCCACGAAGACCGAATCGTGTCCGGCAGAACTCAACAGCTCGGACAGCCTTCTCCCCGTGCTTTCGTCGACCAGGACCCTCTGCCTACCCACGCGCAATGGGGACGATGTCTTCGCCCTTGACGACGCAGCTGGCGTACTCGAGGGCTGCCCTGACGTCCTGGCGAGTCATATTCGGGTAGTCCTCGAGGAGATGTTCGACCGTCTCGCCCTGGGCTATCCTGTGAACGATGAGGTCGACTGGCACCCTCGTCCCCTTGATGACCGGCTTCCCTGCCATGACCTTCGGGTCAGTCACTATCCTCTCGAGCAACGACCTTTGCATCGACTAGAAACTCGCACCCAGATATTTAATGGTTGGCAAGGCCGACGCGTCCGAGCGGCTTCCGCCGAAGCCCCGACCGGGGCGGCTTTGTGCCCCCTCCTCCAGCAGCCTGTCGACGGCGTGGCTCCCTATGAACCCCGCGCCGCCCGTCACCAGGGCGCGCCCGGTCACCGGGGTCCCCCCAGGAACGACACGGTCACCCCCTTCGACTGCAGAGCCTCGCCCATCCCCGAATGGTCCTCGTCCAGGGTTATCAGGTCCGAATCTCGCTTCGCCGAAAGGGCGACCAGCAGGTCCATGTCGGGTAGGGGGTCGCCCTCCTGCGTGCGCCGCGCCTGCACGTCGGCGGCGTCGGCCACCACCTCCTCGTCGACCTCGTAGACCTTCAGCCAGCTCAGGGCATCCTCCAGCCAGGCCACCTCTCGCGCGTCCCCATATTTCTTCCAGAGGTACTCTCCTCCGACCCTCAGCTCGTACTCGGAGAGCCTGCTCAGGCCGACGTCGTCGGCCGTCCCGCGGCGGTCGGACAGCGCTTTCTTCACCTTCGTGTCTTCCTTGCGGAGGGCGATGAGGGCGCTCGTGTCAAGTATGATCTTCAGGACGTCCTCACCCTCGTCCGCTCCCTGATGCCCTTCACTACCTCTGACAGCTCGTCTTCGCGGCCGGTCTTGGAGAACCCTAGCTCGAGGAGCCTGTCTATCCTTGCCCCGGCGCTCCCTGCTATCAGGCCCTCGATGGTCTCGGAGAACGACCGCCCCCCTTTCAGGGACTCGAGACGCCTGTAAGCGTCGTCCGAGATGGTTATGGTCTTCATGTCCAACACATGATACACGGACAGCTGTTTAGGGCCTGAGCAAGGCCTGCTCTCTCGGTCTCCGCGGTGGTCGAGAAGGCCGACCCTGTTGACCACGCCCAGTCCTGTCGCAGAAGAGCCGCCTCTACGCGCTACAGAGGTTACAGATGTTACGGGAACCAAGGCAACCCCCCCTCCGGGGGCCCAAGAACGCGAGGCAACCGGTCTCTGTGACCTACGAGGGCAGTGTCTGTCCCTCGGCGGTGGCAGGAAGGACCAGGTTGTCGTTCGCCACGGACTCCTTCCAGGCGTCGTCGAACTCCTTTATCGTCCATTCCGTCTTCGGGTAGAAAGCAGCGTTCAGCTCCCTCTGACGGGCGCCAGATAGTCGTCCAGGCGCCTTATCGACAGCCCATGCTCTCTGAACCTCTCGAAGTGTTTGACGTTCCCAGTCACTATCGGCAGGGCGTTCGCGATGCAGACCGAGGCTATCAGGAGGTCGGGGTCTTCGACGAGGGAGCCCGCCTTCCGGAGCTTGGCGTATACCTCCGATGCGGTCGTGACCGCCCTGTTGTCGAGGGGGAGCGGCTCGACGTTGGCCTCGATGTATGCCTTGTACTCGCTCACTTCCTTCCCCAGGTACGCGAGCCCCCTGAGGAATTCGTACAGTGAGATGTAGGTGGTGTGCAGGCCGCTGAACTTCTCGATGCCGATGTCGTACGCCTCGATCAGGGCGTCCGAATGTGAACGCATTGGCATCTGCATCGTACGTTCGCAGGTCGCGGAACAATCGCCCCCATTAGCCTCCTGCGTTTCACGACCCTGCAAAGCTCGCACGTTCGACACCCTAGACCTCCAGAAAGGGTCTCCCCATGAACGGAGGCATCTCCCGGTTCTGCCTCGAAACGCCGAACAGCAACCAATAAGTACTTGAAATAAGACATATCTTACTGGTGAGGAGAAATGACGCTTGAACTGACAAGGCTTTCGGAGAGGGGGCAGATAGTCATACCGACAGAGCTCAGGAAGAGCATGAAGCTCAAGGAGGGGGAGAGGTTCATAGTGACGGGCCTGGGCGACACCATAATCCTGAGGAAGCTCGAGCTCTCGCAAGAGAGGCTGAGGCTGAAGAGGCTGATCAGGGAGTCCAGCGAGAAGGCTAGGAGATCTGGGTTCACCGAGAAGGAAGTGGAGAAGCTCATAGAGAAGGCCAGAAAGGTAAGCTGATGAGGGTCGTCCTCGACACGAACGTCCTGGTGTCGGCATTCATCTCAAAGCGCGGCTATCCGGCGAACATCCTCGACCTCATTACGACTTTCGAAGAGATGACGCTCGTTCTCTCCGACGGAATCCTGAAAGAGTTCTCGGACGTGATTGCCAGGGAGGAAGTAAGAGAGAGGTTCGGTTATACCGCGTCTGAAATCAAGGGGTTCGTAAGCGCGATCAGGGCCGTCGCGGAGATTGTCAATGTCAGGTCGACCTTCAAGGTCGTGGAAGAGGATCCGAAAGACGACATGGTTCTGAACACGGCTTACGACGGCAAGGCTGCTTACGTGGTGTCCGGAGACGGGCATCTGCAGAGCGTGAAAAAATTCAGGGGCACCAAGGTAGTGAACCCGAAGGAGTTCATGGGAGTGATAACCAGAAGGTTTGGGGAGCTGATGGTTCCAAGGAGGGACGTCGATTCAACTTCTCCGACCTAAAGGCCCGGAGATTGCAGCTGCCGGCTGCGCCGCCATAGGCTGGTTG
>JAFLZH010000026.1 GCA_029785615.1 Nitrososphaerota archaeon | reverse complement strand
GCTGCGACACCGGGTTGAAGAACCACAGTGAAACACCCACCACCACCTGATGCGCGGCTACTTCGCCAGCGCGCAGAAGAAGCCGAGAGAGCTCATGTGGGTCACAGGCATGGCGATGGGCATCGTCACGCTGATGATGGGGCTCACTGGTTACCTCCTCCCGTGGACCGTCGTGTCGAAATCGGCCACTGACGTCTCGATAAGCATGATCGGCCTGCTCCCCCCTCAGCTTGCCGGCATTGTGACCTACCTGGCTGCGGGGAACACGGGGAATTCCGCGGAGCTCACCAGGTTCTTCGACTTGCACATCCTCATACTGCCTGCCGTGCTGCTGGTGCTCTTCGCAGGCAAGATGTACATGTTCGAGACCCATGGCGCTTCTGAGCCCCCAACGGGGCTGAAGGAGGAGGTCACGTACCACAAGTGGTTCCCGGGCGTGCTCTCCTACCTTATGATGGTAGGAGCGGTCTTCCTCGGCCTCCTCCTCGCGTCTGCCGTGCTCTTCCCGCTTGCACTTCCGCCTGAATACTCGATCGCAGCTGCGGCCAGCTACACGGCCCGGCCGGACTGGTATTTCATCGCCCTGTATCAGCTGCTGAAGCTTGGGATGTTCGCCGGAGTCCATGAGCCAGACGCCATGGCCTTCGTAACGGTCGGGCTCATCCTCGCTGTCATCCTCCCCTTCGTCGACAGGAACCACAGGAGGAACCCGATGCAGAGACCCATCTACTCCACGCTCGGTCTGGTGTTCATAGTAGAGCTCGTCTGGCTCACAATCTGGGGTTATCTCACCCCAGGCCAGGACATTCCAATCCCGCAGTCGATAGCCGGCCTCGCCATCCCAGCCCTGATCACGATCGGCGCGGTCTGGCTTGTCTGGCGTAGGAGAGGTTCGGCGAGAAGGCCTTCCTCAGCCCCCTCTTCCCCTTCAGCCCAGGGCTCGAGCGGCTCCCTCATGAGGGTGATGAAGACACCCTTCAAGGTGCCAGCCCTGACCGGGAGTTTCGTGATCCTGCTGCTTGTGGGTAGCATCGCGTTCGCGTCGTTCGTCAACACCTTCGACGCGCTGCAGAGCCAGGCGGGGATGTTCTTCGTCAGCCTTGTGATTCTGGTGGGCAGTTTCGCGTTCATGTCACTCATCGTGAAGAGACTGGTCAGGATCAACGAGAGAGCAAGGCGGGCATGACGACCGTCCAGCGCGACATGCGCACACTCGCGGCTGTTCCGCTCTCTGTGTATCTGGTGGTGGTGGGTGTTTCACTGTGGTTCTTCAACCCGGTGTCGCAGCAGAACCAGTTCGCCGCGCTGCTGGCGTCCGAGTTGTTCACCATAGCGATGCTGTTCTATGTGTACCTGCACGAGAACTTCGATCGCCTGGCAGCGCTCTGGTTCGGCGCGTGGTGGTTCGCCATCTGCGTGATGCTGAGCCTGGCTTTCCTGTAGAGACGCCCGACCTACCCAAGACGACAATTGCTCTATCGACGGTTTGGCTCTTCATCGGATGTCTCAGACGGCTCTTCCCGAAAACCCCTTCATCTAGAGCAGTCCGAAAGAGGACGCGTTAGAATATAGGCTTTTGCGCAGGCGCGCTCCCAAAGCGTTTGGTAAGCGTTTGGCATAGCGGGAGGGGGATGGCCGTCGGACCGAGACGGCAACCCTGAACGGCGTGACGTGCCTCATCGGCGGGTGTATCGTTGTGGGGATCAAAGGGTGGAGATCGTCAACTCGGGCCCGCTCTCCCGATATCTCGCCGAGTATGCCCTCCCAGCGCGGACGCTGGCGTTGAGTCTCGTCATCGGGACAAGGCGACCCCCTCCGTCCCCCTGGCTTTGGCCTCCAGGCCTGCACTGGTAATCTCGAGGTAGCCCGAGTCCCCCCGCCAGTGCCTGGCGGCTGACCTCACCACGACTCTCCTCGAGAATGGAGGCCCGTCGAGGACGAATGTCTCGCCCTCGCCCCCCTCGAGACCCACATGGAATCTGTACTTCCTGCCCAGGGCTACCAGTTCGCCTATGGCGTCATGGTCCAACTCCCTCCCCAGCCAGCTCTGGTCTAGCCCGAGTGCGGACACGCTCACCACGATGACCGAGAACCCTTCACTTGCGAGCCTCCGCAGGTGCCCCTCTGGGTCCATCCCCCAGAGGGGTGAGAAGCAATCGAGGCCCAGATCCTCGCATACCTTCTCCACCCTGGACTTCTGATAGACGCTTGCCAGGGCTCCGGTGTAAATCCCTTCGAGCCTGAACTTCGACTTCGCTTCGGTCATGGCCCTCTTCAAGTCAGCCAGCTCTTCCTCCTTCACTCCCTCGGTCGCGGCTGTGAGCTGTGGTACCCCCATGGCCTCTGCCTGCAGAGCCGTCCACCTGATGTTGGGGAAGTGGAACATGTACGACATCTCAGACCGCGGGAAGAGGGTCACCAGGCAGGCCAGCTCGTCATTCTTCGAGGCCAGCCAGGCGGCGTAGGTGGAGTCTTTGCCGCCGCTGAACAACGCGCCGACCCTCATGCCATCCCCCTCACAGCTTGATCGCTTCGATTACGAGATGGAGTGGGACCTCCAGTAATCCAGGCCCGTCGAGGTCCCCCCCTTCCCGCTCCTTTTCGACGAATTCGTTGGTGGGCTCCGGCTCTTCCAGGGCGATGATGGCGAGCCCCTTCGAGTGCAGTACTCCGGCATACCATGACAGGGGCCTGTGATAGCTGATGGTGTATCTCTTCGAGCCGTCCGCCATCCTCCACGGCACGTCCTCGGAGAACCGCTTCCGGTACCCCCTGACCTTTCTGTAGATCAAAGCGTCCCCGCCGAACGCCTTCTCTGCCGCCCACCCCGAGTTCGACATGACGTCGAAGCATGGGTGGCAGATGCTGGCCACCAGTTTTCCTCCGTCCCTCAGGACCCTGGCGACCTCCCCCACCGCTCTTTCCGCGCTCGCGTCTGTCATGTCCATCAGGCTCATGTTGGCGAAGACCAGGTCGAATTCTGAGTCGGGCAATCTCTTCAGGTCGCCGGCGTCGGAGCGGAGATACCTGACGCCCGAGCCACGGTCGCGGGCCTTCGCGTTCTTAATCATCCTCGAGGACCCGTCCACCGCAGTCACCCGGGCGTGCTGGGCTGCGAGGCTCCGAGACAGGTACCCGTTGCCGCACCCTAGGTCCAAGACGTCCTTCCCCCTGCAGTTCCCCACCACACGCAGCAGTCCCGGGTCGATCAGCGTCCTGTGCCATAGGTCCCCCGTCTCTCCCTGCTTCCGGTCGTACCAGTCTGAGAGCTCATCCCAGCCGCCCCGGCTCGACGCCTTTGGCATCTGGCACCTGGAAGGACGATTGGCTAAAAACTGTCCGCGAATCCTATTAAACAACCAGAAACGCGGAACTTCCCGAATCGCCATGTTGGACTCGCTCAGAGAAGGCCTCCAGGCGGCGGTGAAGAAGCTGGTCGGCTCCAACATTATCGATGAGAAGGTCACCAAAGAGTTCGTCCGCGACCTGCAGAGGGCTCTGATACAGTCGGATGTGAACGTCAGGATCGCCTTGGAAGTCACTGAGAGGGTCCAGAAGAGGGCGCTGGAGGAGAAGCCGCCGGCAGGGGTCACCAAGAAGGACCAGATAGTATCGATACTCTACGAAGAGCTCGCCAGGCTCCTCGGCGGGGAAGGCGGGCTGCCTCTCAGCAAGGAGAGGACCAACGTCCTGGTCATGCTCGGCGTGCAGGGGTCAGGGAAGACGACGACGACCGCCAAGCTGGCGCGCCTTTACTCGAAGCGCGGGTTCAAGGTGGGGGTGGTGGCCGCGGACACGTTCAGGCCCGGGGCGGTCGCCCAGCTGAAGACACTCGCCGCGGCTTCTGCAGTCGAAGTCTACAGCGATGAGAAGGAAAAGGACTCGGTGAAGATAGCCAAAGAAGGGAAGAAGCGGCTCGAGGGCTCTAAGAACCTGATAATCATCGACACCGCAGGTAGGCACAAGGAGGAGAAGGGGCTCCTCCAGGAGATGAAGGATATGGTTGGAAGCGTCAAGCCCGACGCCACGCTCCTGGTAATCGATGGAACCATAGGCCAACAATGCTACAGCCAGGCCTTGGCATTCCACCAGGCTGCTCCCGTGGGCGGAATAATAGTCACGAAGCTGGACGGAGCGGCGAAGGGGGGTGGCGCGCTGGCTGCCTCGGCGGCCACCGGAGCGAAGGTCTTCTTCATTGGGACTGGAGAGAGGATAGATGACATAGAGGAATTCGTCCCGACCAGGTTCGTGGGCAGGCTCCTCGGGATGGGAGACCTGAAGTCGCTCATGGACATGGTGAGGGAGTCGGAGGTGGTGGTGGACGAGAAGATGACCCAGAGGGTGATGTCGGGTAAGATGACGATGAACGACCTGCTGGTCCAGTTCGAGCAGATGAAGAAGTTCGGCTCGCTCAAGAAGATCCTGGAGCACATCCCCGGGTTCTCGGGCCAGGTGGACGCCAAGGAGCTCGATAAGGCGGAAGACAGAGTGAAGGTGTATAGGTCCATCATCCAGTCTATGACCGGGGACGAGAAGAACAACCCTGAGACAATCAACGCGTCCAGGCTCAGGCGCATCGCGAAGGGGTCGGGGCGGAGCGAGAAGGACGTGAGGGAGCTCCTGAGCAGGTATAAGCAGATGAAGACCCTCGTGAAGACAAGCAAAGGCCGCGAGATGCGCCAGATGATGCGGCGCATGGGTGAAGGATAGGGTGCCCGGAGCCGTACCGGCATACAAGCTGTGCCAGTGGTGTTCGGGGAGGCAGGGGGCGGAGGCTCCGCCTTTCGATGTGGTCCCGGGCAGGGAGTGCTTCGTCTGTGGGGGGGTGCTGGATAGCGTCCCCCAGATGTTCAAGATGGCGGGGCGGAGGCTCCGCCCATACGAGTTCAGGACGTTCTCAGTGGGGGTGACGCTGCCGGTGGGGGTGCAAGAGAGAGAGGACGAGTTGAGGTCGGCGCTCAAACTGAAAGGGGGCGAGACGATCAAGGTCCAGATGGCCAAGCTGGTCGCCGCCGGGATTTCAGAGTCCACTGGGAAGAAGGTGGACAAGGCCAGGCCCGACGTCGCCATCCTGTCCGACTTCGGGAGAGGGGACGCCCTGGTCTCATCGAAGCCTGTGTTCTACTATGGGAAGTACACGAAGCCGGCGGGAGTCGCCCAACGGAGGGCTCTCTGCGGTGAGTGCCGGGGGGGAGGGTGCTCGGAGTGCAAGGGGACGGGGTTCAAGGTCGCCCCCAGCGTGGAGGAGGCGCTGAGGACGAAGCTTTTGAGGTTCGCCGGGAGCGACAGGATGGTCTTCACCTGGCTCGGGAGCGAGGACGAAGACAGCAGGGTCTTCCCCCCTGGCAGGCCTTTCGTGGTCGAGGTAAAAGGCCCGAAGAAGAGGCAGTTCCCCAGGAAGTTCGGCGCCCGGGTAGGGGGCGGCCTGGTAGCCGTGTCCTCGGGGAGGATGCTCCCGTCGAAGCCCGTGAGGATACCCTCCTTCCGGTTCAAGACTACCATCAGAGCGACCGCGGCTTCCAAGGTCCAGCCGGAGGGGATCTCAGAGCTGCACGCCAGGTTCCGCAGGGCCACCGTCACGTTCGAGAGGCCCAACAACAGACCTGCGGTCAAGATGGTGTACAGCGTCAGAGCAAGGGCTCGGGGGAGGGCCCTCGTGATAGACGCCGAACTGGATGGGGGGCTCCCGGTGAAGCGGTTCGTGAGCGGGGAACTCGTCTCACCTTCGGTGACGGAAGTCTTAAAAACTGAAGTCGGTTGCCGCAGTTTCGATATCTGTAAGGTCAGAGAGATAGGAGCATTCGAGTTTGGCGAAATCGCACGGGATGAGGAGAAGAACTAGGTCGCTTCTGAGGTCTTCGGCCAAGAAGGGCCTGAGCAGCCTACTCGTAGAGTACGCTCCCGAAGACAAGGTAGTCATCAAGATTGACCCCACCCAGGTGAAAGGGATGCCCCACAGGAGGTTCAATGGCCTGGTGGGGACGGTGACCGAGGTCGACAGGAGAGCGGTGACAGTGGACGTCAAGGTAGGGGACAAGGTAAAGAAGCTCATCGCGAGGAAAGAGCACCTCGTGAAGATGGGGGGGAGCTGATGTCAGAGAAGCCGCAGAAGAGGCTGCTTTCTATCCCCGAGGCCAACCAGATCCTCGCGAAGATAGACATGGAGAAGGCTGACCAGATACAGAAGAGGACATTAGACTATACCACGAAGTTCTCGAAGGCAGAGCCGGATGCCGCGAAGAAGCTCAGGAAGCAGCTAGAAGAGGAGACCGGACTGAGCGCGGAAGAGGCAGTGGAGCTGGTGAACATCTCGCCGAAGTCTGTGGAGGAACTGAGGACGTTCACGTCCGGTTGGCGGAAGCTGCTCTCCACCGAGACCCTCGAGAAGATTCTGAAGATTCTACACTCAAAGGCATAGACGGGGCAGCGTTAATTAACAAGGCGACCGTCTGACCTACCGGGGGAGCGCTGGAGAAGACCATGAAGTTCATTGTTCTCTACTGCACCGCGGAGCCCCCCACGCTCTAGGGCATTCAGAAGGGGTGTGGCGCCGGGATATGATGCCTGCGGACAAGAAGTACGAAGAGTTCGCATTTGTGCTGGGCTTCATGCCAAGGGGGAAGTCGGTGGTCATCAAGGGGAGGGAGGGTCCCATGGTGGAGGCCATCGGAGAGGACAGGCTGACATTGCTGGAACTCCTGGCCATGGAGAACCAAGACTTCGAGGCGGGGGAAAAGGTGAAGATAGGGAAGGAGGGGAGGGAGAAGATAGTCAGCGTCCTCGGGAAGCTCACCTACGAGGAGCTCTCGTCGGAGGCCAAGACCTCGCTCCCTGTCGTGGTGGAGGGCTTAGTGAAGGAGAACGAGAAGAAGTACGTCACCTACTTCAACGACCTGCAGCCGCTCACCCCGAGACTTCATGGGCTTGAGCTCATCCCAGGGATTGGCAAGACGTTCATGAAGGAGATAGTCGCGATGAGGGACAGGCAGCCATTCACCAGCTTCGACGACGTCCAGACCAGGGTGGGGCTGCGGGACCCAGCGAAGATGATCGCGAAGAGGATCGTCGAGGAACTTGCCGGGGACTCCAGGGTCAGCGTCTTCGTAAAGAAGTAGATGAAACGGCACAGGCTCGGCCAGCACTATCTCGTCGACGAGGGGGTGGTCATGAGGATGGTCGAATCTGCGGGGATCAGCCGAGGGGACCGGGTGCTCGAGATTGGCACCGGAAAGGGGGCGATCACTCGCCTGCTGGCGGACAGGGGAGCATCCCTGCTGGCTTTCGAGGTGGACAGGGAGAACTTTGACGAGACGTCAAGGGTGGTCGAGGGGAAGGGGGTGGAAATCCGCCTAGGGGACGCGTTCGCTGAGAAACCAGAGTTCGACGTGCTGGTCGCCAGCCTCCCCTACTCTGAGTCCTCGTCTTTCATCGGATGGCTGTGCACCTTGGAGTTCGAAAGGGCCGTTGTGATGTTGCAGGACGATTTCGTCATGAAGATTGTAGCCCCGCCAGGGAACAGGGACTACAAGGGGGTCTCGGCCCTGGCGCAGGTCGCGTTCGAAGTCAAGGTGCTGGAGCGCGTGGGGAGCGGAGCGTTCTCGCCACGGCCGAAGGTTGGGTCGGCGGTGGTGTCCATCGTCCCACGGCGCAGGCTCTCGGAGATAGAGGTCGCGAGGATAGTCCGCCTCTTCACCCTTAGGAGGAGGCAGGTGGACTCGGCCCTGGCAGAACTGGGGATGAAGGGGAGCGGTCACGGTCGGAGGAG
>JAFLZH010000025.1 GCA_029785615.1 Nitrososphaerota archaeon | reverse complement strand
ACCCACGGAGGCTGCGCTGGGAAGTATGGAAAATCCCCCAATCGGTACAGACGGGTCAACGCTGCGAGAATCGTCAGGAGGGCTGGCTGTCTATGGTGCCCTCTATGCGCCATTAGTCGCAAGTCTGGTGAACTCCATCGCACTTACTTACGTTGGTGGGGTGTGGGTCAACTATCCGCTTTCGCTCTTCAAATATGCACTGTTCGTCATCCCGATCGCGGATTGGTTAATGCTAAGTAGGCTCTCGGGGAAAAACAAAGCCAAGGACATCTCACTGGTCAAGGTAGTTTTGGTATGTTTCATGGGGCTGCTCATACTTGGCACCCCGTGGCTATACTCATACTACTTCTTGGGCACTACAATCTAGGGCCAGCCTGGCTTCAGACGCAAGACGCCAAATCTGGAGTGCCAGTCCATAACCGATAATATTCGACCGCTTCAACTTTCCATGAGATGAGACTGTCGGGATGCAGAAGGCGTGCCCTGTCAGAGGTCATTGGCACCGTTCTGGTTGCATCTATGACCCTCATCGCGGGCGCAGCCATCTTCGGCTACGTCAACGGCCAGGCCGGGGTCGCCTCCCGGGCATACGGCCAGGCTGTGGGGAACAGCGTCCAATACCTAGAGGAGAAGTTCACGGTGGTCGACATCGTCGCCTCGAACGTCACCTGCGGCACCTCCACCTGCGCGTCGTTCACCCTCTGGATCTACAACACTGGCAGGATCGACCTCTCTCTGGTCCAGGTCAGGCTCTACGACCCGGCGGCCCCGTCCAAGTGGAACCTCGACCTCATGTACAACTACTCCACGATCGGGGGCACAACCGTAGACCGGGTACACGACATCTCCGCCGGCGCTTCGAAGTGCTCCATAGACACTAATTCCTACGAGACACCGGTGCTCACAGGGACCGGAGCCTTCTCGGCTCAGATAGGGATGACTGCGACGATTCAGTTCATCGTCCCACCCACCAGCGCCACCCCTACGGGTTCGACGTGCCCGTCTTTCGGCCAGCTGGTGCACAGCGACACCTACTACGCCACGGCGGTCGGCCTGTACGGCAACACCAACACCTACAGCCAGGTGGCATGATAGTTGGACCTCTCGCCCAGGAGCCGCCGCAAGCGCGCCATTTCGGGGATCATCGGAGCCGTGATTCTGTTCACCATGCTCTTCACCATAGGGACCGAGTACTTCATCTTCGTCAACAACACCAACAACCTGGAGACCCAGTCGCTCGTCAACCGAGGTAACGCCATCGCAACCAAAATCGAAGAAAACATAGGCGTGACCGCTTCGCTCAGCCCGAAGGGCTACCTGCAGTTCTACTACAACGACACCGGAGGCCAAGCTGTCAACATCACCTCGATCATGGTCCTCAGCTCATCAGGCGCGATCCTTGACTGCTACGGGGTGAGCCTCCCGTCTTCCCAAAGCTGCGGCAACACCACCCCTGCGCTCCCCCAGGTGGCTAACCCGGGCGCCGGGGCGCCAAGGTCAGGCTACATAGTGACGGGTTACTCCTACAGCACCGGGTCTGTCATCATCAAGCTCCTCGCTTCCGACGGGAGCGTCTTCACGTCCACCTACCCTCCTAACAGCGTATCACTGGCTTCTCAGGCCCTCTCGAGCGGGGCCATCGGGGACCTCTACCTCACGTTCCACTCGTTCACATACTACGTAATCACAGGGTGCGACACTTCAACTTCGAGCTACTGCCTTGGCACTTCCGGGTCAGGCTTCGTCATCCCGGCAGGCGTCGGGGATATCGGGTTCGCCGTATCTATGACCAACCTCAACCCGGAGCACGACTCGATAGTCCTGGACCAGTTCACCCTCATCTACCAGAACTCGTTCTACGGCAACGCCCACCAGAACTTCGTCGCCTGGTACGTCGTTTCCAACCAGTCCAACAACATCGACAATACCTACGCACCGATAGTGCTGGCCTACGACATACCCACCACGGTCGTGTTCGCCTCCAGCCAGTGCATCTCCGCATCAAGTGGCCCCAACGACTGCTCGGGTAACGCCTTCGCGGTCGGCTCGTCCCCCTCCTCCGCCTACACCATCTCGGCCAACTTCATAATCAGCCACGGCTGGGAGGCGCCACCGCCAGTCTCCCTCTCTTCTCTGTCATACTCGAAGGTCAACTACGGCCAAGACGCGCCATTCGTCTCGACCCTGTACACATAGAAGGGAGTGTTGAATTGAAGTTCAAAGTCGGCGGGAGCAAAGGCGGGTCCCTGGACGAGCCA
This sequence comes from Nitrososphaerota archaeon, assembly GCA_029785615.1. Taxonomy (GTDB): domain Archaea; phylum Thermoproteota; class Nitrososphaeria; order Nitrososphaerales; family Gagatemarchaeaceae; genus UBA183. The sequence goes on along the minus strand of JAFLZH010000025.1, from coordinate 5,627 downwards.
CAGAAGCAGAGGAGGAGCTACGTGGTCAGGTTCCCGTTCACGGGCACCCCTGTCCCAGATGGCGGCAGGCTGCTCGACCGGTACCCTCTCACCAACCCCTACGCCTACGCCGCCGTGGTGGAGGACGAAAGCGGGGGGCGGAAGTACTACCTTGACGAGGTCCCGCTCGCTCCCAGCGAAGCTCGGGTCTACAGCTACATCCTGGACAAGCTCGAGACCGAACTCACGATCCCGCGCACCGAGGTCGACCCCAAGAAATACTTCGCCGAGCAGGCGAGGCGCATCGTCGCGAAGTACGGCATCAAGGTCGCGCCGCTCCCCTGGGCGAAGATCATCTACTTCGCGGAGAGGGACCTGGTGGGCTTCGGTGTCCTAGACGCCCTTCTCAAGGATCCGAACATCGAGGACATCTCCATCGACGGCATCGGCAAGCCAATCTTCGTCTACCACAGGAGGTTCGAGAGCCTCGGCACAAACGTGGTGTTCGCCAAGGACGCGGAGCTCGACAGCCTGATCACCAGGCTGGCCCACATGGCCGGGAAGCACATCTCCACCGCCTTCCCGATACTGCAGGGCACCCTGCCGGGACGCCACAGGCTGATGGCCACGTTCAGGAGGGAGATCTCCCCCTATGGCTCCACGATGACCATACGCAAGTTCAGGGAGGACCCCCTGACCATCGTCGACCTTCTCAACTCCCGCGTCATCGACCAGAGGATGGCCGCATACTTCTGGATGCTCATGGAGAACAAGTCGACCGCCCTCGTAGTGGGGTCCACCGGGAGCGGGAAGACCACGCTCCTGAACGCCCTCCTGACCCTCACCCGGACCAACTCCAAGATAGTCACCATAGAGGAGGTCCAGGAGGTCAACATCCCTCACTTCAACTGGACCGCTCTCCTCTCCAGGGAAAACTATGGCACCAGCGGCGACGTCTCCAGTCAGGTCAACCTGTTCGACCTGGTGAAGGCCGCCATGAGGATGAGGCCCGACATCATAGTAGTCGGAGAGGTCAGAGGCGAAGAGGCATACGTCCTCTTCCAAGCCATCTCGACGGGCCACGGGGGCATGTGCAGCCTCCACGCCGACGACGTCGAGTCCGCCGTCCAAAGGCTCACCTCCAAGCCCATGGACGTCCCTCCGGCCTTCATCCCCTTCCTAGACCTGACCTTCACGGTCCGCAGGATTTCCGTCCCCAACCCTGGAGGGGGGTTCCGCGCGGTCAGGAGGATCGTCTCAGTGGACGAAGTCGTCAAGGCAGGCGAGTACTTCAACGTCTTCAAATGGAACGCCGCGACAGACGCGTTCAGAGCGTCGGACATCAGAGGTAGCCCCAAGCTGAACAGGCTGGCCAAAGACCTGGGCATGAGCATGGCAGACCTTACGGAGGAGCTCAACAGGAGGTCTGTGGTCCTCCGCTGGCTGCAGGAGAGGGGGGTCCGCAACTTCAGGGAGGTCTCCGCCCTCCTCGAGGACTACGCGTCCAAGCCCGCGCCGGTGTTCCAGAGGGCGGTGAAGGAGCTGGGGATCGCCGGCACCCCCGAGGCAGTTGCCGCTGAAGGGTTCAAGCTTTGAAGCGAGCCAAGCTCCCCGCCGCCGAGCCCAAGCCCGGGCTCGGCCCTCTCGACGTCGTCTCAGGGCTCGCCTACAGGATCTTCGGGCGCTACTCCAACGGCATCGCCGAGGACAGCCCCTGGCTGAGGGAAGAGATACTGAAATCGAACATGCGCATCACCCCGGAGGGGCTCATCGCCCTCGCCTTCTTCGGGACCGTACTCTCAGCGCTTGCCTTCGCCGCAGAGATCGGGATAGCCCTTGTGCTGGCGAATCCCCTTCTCCTTCTTATCTCGGGAGCTTTCGCAGCCACGCCTCCCCTGGTCTTCCTCTTCATAATGCGGGCGCCGAGAATAAGCCAGGGGTCCCGTTCGGCCGCGCTGGATAACGAGCTCCCCTTCGTCGTTGGCTTCATCGTCGTCCTAGCCGGCGGGGGCATCTCTCCCATCGCGTCCATACGCAGGATAGCAGGGATGACCGAAATCTTCCCCAACGCCGCCAAGGAGGCGAAGAGGATCCTCCTCGACATCGACGTCTTCGGCCTGGACCCTGTCACAGCCCTCGAAAAGGCGGCCGAGACCAGCCCCAACAAGCCCTTCGCCGAGCTCCTCTACGGCTACACCACTGTGATCAAGACGGGGGGCGACATGAACTCCTTCCTAAGCAACAAGCTGAAGGAGATCTACGAGGCCCGTTCCCTCAAGGTAAAGAAATCGTCCGAGAGCATCGGGACAATGGCCGAGGGCTACGTCACCATCACCTCGGTTCTGGGGATAAGCCTCTTCGTACTTTTCCAGGCGGAGTCGCTCATCAGCAACAGCACGTCGGGGATCCAGGGAATCGAAGTCTTCGGACTGCTGGGGGTCCCTGCGTTCTCTGTCCTCTTCATCTACATGCTGAACGCCATCCAGGCTAGGTACCCATACGTGGACTACGGGCCATACAAGGCGTTCGGACTATCGGCCCCGGCGGGGATACTGCTGTTCGTCCTCCCAATTCCCCTGAACCTCTTCTATCACACTTCACTGGCGCTCCTGGCTGCGACGGCCGCGCCCATGGTGGTCGCGATCAGAGCCGGGAGGGAAAAGAGCGCCCTCGAGAAAGCTCTCCCGGACTTCATAAGAGACATCTCGGAAGGGAGGAAGATCGGCCTCTCCCCGGAGCAGACCATCCAGTCACTGGCCGACAAGCATTACGGCCTCCTCTCCAAGCACGTCAAGAAGATGAGCGCCCAGGTGTCATGGGGGGTCTCCACCGTCCAGGTCATCAGAACCTTCGCAGAGGGGGTCAAGAGCTGGGTGACCAGAGAGGCCGGGATGCTCCTGACAGAGGTCATCGACGTCGGGGGAGGTACAGTGAGGAGCTTCTCTGATATGGCAGACTTCACGCGGAAGATGAACGACCTAGAAAGCGAAAAGCGCTCTTCCCTCAGGCCCTATCTGTTCATCAACTACTTCGCGTCCATCATGGTTGTCGTCACCACCTTCATCATGGTCTACTTCATCGCCACCCCGATCAACTTCGGCGCGGCGAGCAAGTTCGCCCCCCCGATCAAGCCGCTCAACAAGGCGGACATCGACATCCTCCTCACCGTGGCCGTCTTCGAGAGCTGGTTCATCGGCATGGTGGCTGGGAAGATGGGGGAGGGGAGCGTGGCTGACGGGTTCAAGCACGCCTTCGCCCTTGTCGTCATCGCGGTGGTGTCGGTCGTCGTCGCCCAGGCCGTGATGCACATGAGCATACTCTAGCCGGTGACATGGACTGACAATTCTTACCCGGATTCCTTGTAGCTGAAATATCTTGAAGAGCCGAAACCTCCCTATGAAGGCGAGTCCTGGCAGAGCGGTAATCGCAATACTAATCGCGCTTTTCCTCCTCAGCGTCGTCGCCAGGAGTTACGCCTCAAGTTCCGGGACCCAGTACGGATATCTTTCGCTCACGGCCCTGCCGCCGAACCTCCCCACCAGCTCGACGGGCACAACTTCTTTCCCTGCGTTGGTGGTCTCCGTGACGAACGCTCAGGGGACCCCTGTTATCCTGCCGGTCAACACCGAGGTCTACCTCTCCTCGGCCTCTGTAATCCTCGGGGTCCAGCCCACGGTCACGATAATGGCGGGGGAGCAGTACGCCATCGCCAACGTCACCACAACGGAGACCCCTGGAAGCAGCACGGTCACGGCGGTCGCGCCCGGCTTCCAGGCCACGTCGACCACATTCACCACCTACCTCCCGAGGGGCTTCCCCACCCAGTTGGTCCTGTTCCCGCTCCCCCGGGAGCTACTGGCGGGGACACCCACCAACGCCAACGTCACGGTCGAGGTCCTCGACGCAGCCGGGCTCCCGGCCAGGACCATCTCTGACACCCTGGTCCAGATGACCTCCTCGGACACCTCCATCCTCGAGGCGACGGGGACCACCATCCCGGCCAACGAGACCATAGGCTTCGGGTCCGTCAGCGTCAACGGCCAGAGCGGCGGAGCCGTCTCCATCACCGCGTCAGCTTCGGGCCTGGTCAGCGCCACGGCCACCATAACGGTCGCGGGCATAGTGGACAACCCCAACCAGCTGCAGGTCAGCGTCCCCTCGGACCTCCCAGCCGACGGCAAGACCTACGACGTCCTGACCGTGTCGCTCACCTACAACGGGACCACCCCCGCGGTCTCGCAGACCGGGACCTCCGTCCTCCTCACTTCCTCGAGGCCGGACCTGGTCTCGATTGTTGGCCCAACGTCCATCCTCGTCCCGGCCGGCCAGACCTTCGTCACCGTCCCCATCGCGACCTCGGAGAGCTCGGGGACGGCCGTCATCACCGCGTCGTCCCCCAACTTCGTCTCCTCCACCGTCCAGGTGAACACGGTCAGCATCCCGCCCACCAAGCTCGGGGTGTACCTGGCTGACAGCCACGCCCTGGTCTCCGCCACGGCCGACGTGCTGAACATGGTCGTCCAGCTCCAGGACGCCAACGGGATACCCGCCGACGCCAGGTCGGCCGAGAGCATCATAGTCTCCTTCTCCAACACCACCCTCTCCCAGTCCCCCCTGACCCTCACCATCCCCAAGGGGGCGGACCTCGCCTACGCCACCGTCCCGCTCAGCGGGGGGACCCTCGGGACCTTCACGGCCATAGCCAACGGGCTCTACTCCGCCTCCGCAGCCTTCTCCGCCTCTAAGCTAGGGGTCACGGACAACATCGGACCGAACCACCAGACGATCTACCCCAACCAGACGGACGCCGTCTACTTCTCCCTCCAGTTCCAGGGTCAGCCCCTGGCAGGGGCGTCCCTCACCTGGACAGCCACCGGGGGGACGGTCTCCCCGGCCAGCTCGACCACCGGCTCCGGCGGCTCGGCGTCGGCGACCTTCACCCCGTCCGGGACAGGCATAGCCGAGGTGACCGTCACGGCCAAGGACCCGGTGGTGGGGACAGTGAACTCCACGGCGCAGATCTTCGTGGTCCCGCCCCCGGTCAAGCACACCCCGTCGGTCCTCACCCGCATCCTCTCCAACAAGCTCTACCTCGGGGGGATAGTCGGGGGGGCGGTCGCTGCGGTGGTCGTGGTGATGTTCGTCCTCCGCAGGCGCAGGGGGGAGACAATAGAGGACGACGGCTCCTTCGACATGGGCGGGGCCCCCGGCGAGGGGACCGCCTTCGACTCCCGGAGCGGACTCCCTACTTACCGATGGTGAACTGGATCCACTTCTGAGCCAGCGGGGTGGCCTGCATCCTGCTCGCCATCATGAACCTCCCCTGCTCCGAGACCTTCATCCTGATGGTCCCGTCCGTCGAGTACTCCACCGCCGCGATGGTCCTGGGGGCGTGGACCCCCTCCTCCAGCATCAGCATCCCTGTCACCCCGTTCTCCCTGAGCTTCTGCCTCAGGTAGTCGAGGAACTTCAGGGACTTGTCCACGCCGACGTACTTTACAAAGTCGGTGAACGAGTCCACCACCAGCCGCTCGTTCCCCTCGGGGTGGATCTTGTAGTCGTCGAAGAGCTTGCTCAGGGAGACCGAGACCTCGGTCAGGGACGTGAGCGGGACTGAGTACTTCGACCTCTTCCCCCCCAGCCTCCAG
>JAFLZH010000024.1 GCA_029785615.1 Nitrososphaerota archaeon | reverse complement strand
CGCCAGTCCAAGGGCCAGTACAAGGAGTGCCCCCAGTGCGGGGCCAAGATCAGGCTCTACCGGACCCCGCGAGGGCTCCGCTGTGGCGACTGCGTGAAGAAGATGGATTCTGCTGGACTAGGCTTCAGGCAGCAGGACCCGGCGTCGGGAAGCCGGGCGTAGAGACGACGCGAAGTTTGTCGTTTTCTTCGAGGTACGGGCTCGACGGGCTCAGAGGCCTACAGGGGGAGGCCTGGGCGCTCTTCGCCATCAGGACGCTGAACTCGTTCGGCTTCTCCATGGCCATGCCGTTCTTCGGCCTCTACCTCCTAGAGGTCAGAGGCATCAATCTGGCGGCCACAGGGGCGGTGTACTTTGCCGCAGGAGTCTTCACCCTGTTGAGCCGGCTAGTCGGCGGAAGGCTGACCGACGCCGCGGGGCCGAGGCGGGTGATGCTGGCCGGATACTATGCCTCGATCGTAGCTTCGGTCGTCCTGGGTTTCATGGTCCTGGACAACTCGCCCGCCATCTACTTCTTCGTCTCGTACCCTCTGTTCTCCTTCCTGAGGGGGCTCTCCCACCCCGCCACCGGGTCTATCATCGCAGGCCAGCCTGTCAACCAGATCCGGTCCGGCTACAACCTGCTGACCATAGGCGGGAACCTGGGTTTCGCCATCGGCCCTGCGCTGGGGGGGCCCATCACGGACGCGTACGGCTATGCGATCGTCTTCTTCATCAGCGCAGTCATGATCGTCCCGGTGATACTGCTCACGGCCTTCCGGATCTCTGGAGGGGTCAGGGCGTCGGAGGACGCCAGCGAGGGGCCGTCGCGGCGGCTGCTGTCGTGGAAGGAGGACAGGAACATCATCGGCTTCCTGTTCCTGGCGGCGGGCCTGTTCTTCGCCGTGGGGTACGAAATCCAACCCCTGGCCCTCTACGTGGCATACTTCCTGCACTTTACCAACACCGAGATAGGATACCTCTTCGCGACCAACGGGGGGGTCATCGTCCTCCTCCAGTTGCCGCTCATCAACATGGTCCAGAGGGCGAGGACCCTGGTGCTCCCCCTCCTCATCTCCCCGCTCCTGCTGGTCGCCAGCTTTTTGATGGCCGGGCTCTCCACCGGGTTCCTCCAGTATGAAGCGGTCATGGTCGTCCTGACGCTGGGGGAGGTCATGGCGACCGTCCCGTCGCAGACGGTGATGGCACTGTTCTCGAAGTCGGGGAACAGAGGGACCTACCAGGGGTACTACTACGCCGCGACCTCTTCGGGGAGGTCGACGGCCGCGGCGGTCGGGCCGGCCAGCTTCGAGCTGTTGTCATCCGCTCCGGCGTGGGGGTGGTATTCGCTGGCGGCGTTCGTCATGTTGATATTCTTAGGGTTCGTGCTGATCGGCCCGAGAATACAGCGCGACTACGAAAGCATGAGCGGCGGGAGAGTCACCGCCACCCCGGCGGGGCCGGAGACGCCACCATCTGCCAAGCTCGTGTCGTCACCAGCGTGAGGGACCTCCGTCAGGATGGCAAAGGAGAGGATGGAAGCGGGCTGCGCTGATCCATCGGGTCGAGACCTGCCCGGCAGATGTGGCCGGGCATGAATGTTTGGGCGACAACGCTCCAACCTGACACCACTAGGAAATATCCTATGAAGTGCTGTGATCGGTTCGGATTTGTCTTTTATGTTATGGTATGTCAAACAGCAGACGGCTGCACAAACCGAACGAAGCTGCCGAGCTCCTGAACGTGAGCAGGCAGACGATATGGGCCTGGATCACCAGGGGGAAAGATCAATGCCGTGGAGCTCCCTTCGGGACAGTACAGGATACCCGACTCGGAGATTGTGAGGACCCTACAGGGGGCGAGAGAGTGAGCGCAGAAGAGCGTGAAAAGTTGTACAGGACGAGGTGCGAGGAAGTCTTTTCGAGGGCCGCACAAGTAACTGTACCGATCAGAGCAGGGCACTTGGCCCTGATCGGGAGCTTGTGCGATGCTACGAACTCGAACCTAGAGTCTGTCCTGGCGCAAATGCTCGAGGATTCAATCGAGGCAGCCAAGGACCACTTCGAATACGACGCAACGAAGTTCCTTGAAGAGGAGTACCCCGGGTACGCCGCCACGAAGAAAGGTGTGTGAGGATGGCGACTGAAGACGGCTCGGGCTTCACCGTGAAGCTCGCGCTCCCAAGGAGGTGTACGACTTCATCAGGAGCCAGACAAAGCAATGGGGCAAGGCCGTTGAAGAATACGTCGACTTCCGTGTTCAACTCGACGTCGCGGCGACCCTGGTCGAACTGGCATGTGGTGAAAGGCAGACCCCTGACGAACTGGCCTTCGACCTCGGGGCTCTTTCATCTCGTTCCTCTTGATCGAGGTATCCACCCAGGCGACTTCCGGCGGGTGCTGCGTCTTCCTATCTCAGTTGCCATACCTCACGAACTTGTAGAACCTCTTGAGGATCTTCGTGTGGTCAGACTTCATGTCGGCCGTGTACTCGGGCGAGTGGATCTCCGCCACGAGCCTTTCGATGTCCTTCCTCGTGGCCGCTTTGAAGGTCCTTGAAGTGAGCCTCTTCCTGATATCGACGAAGGTCCACGTGGTCTTGTAAAGCCTAGCCGTGCTCAGTCCTTGCGCTTTCAGGTGGTCGAGGTAGGCCCTGATCAGCTTCCTGTCTTCCGGGTTCCCGATCAGGCTGTCGAGCCCCTTCAGGTACGAAGCGAGCTTCTTCCCGTAGAAGTGTATGTCCTCAGCCGTCCCACCATCTAAAAGGTGTAAGGGCGTTACCGCGCATGTGGTGGCGCCCTGGCCGGGACTTTCGTCTCAGCGATTTCGAACCCGGGTCGCTGCCGCTCTGCCGGCCCATAGCCGGTGACAGGGCAGCATACTGACCTCTATACGACCAGGGCACCTGAAAACGGGCTGGGTCACGGGGTGGTTTTAAGCTTCATACCCGTTCGAGGAAGTTGTCCCCTGAAGTAAGGGGCGCCGTGTGGTGCTTGTGGGTCGAGCCGCACCGCTCCAGATGCCTCTTGAACTTCTTGGCGCTGATCAACTTCCCGCACTTTGGGCAGACCGGCACGCCCGCAACCCCTCCGTGGCGGCGTATACGTCTTCCTTCGCTGACCAGAAGGGTTGAATCCGGGCACGGGAGGGTCTGGCGATGTGAAGCCTGTGAAGAGGTGTGGCTGGTCTTCGTTGGACATGCCGCTCCTCCAAGAGTACCACGACATGGAGTGGGGGATCCCCCTGCACGACGACCGGCTGCTGTTCGAGTTCCTTGTGCTCGAGGGGGCCCAGGCTGGCCTGAGCTGGTACACGATACTGAAGAAGCGGGAGAACTATAGGCGGGCCTTCGAAGGGTTCGACCCGAAGCGGGTGGCGAACTACGACCAACGGGCGGTCCGGAGTCTGCTGGCGGACCCGGGGATCGTCAGGAACCGCCTCAAGGTGAATGCCGCGGTGCAGAACGCGAAGGCGTTCGTCAATGTCCAGGAGGAGTTCGGGTCGTTCGACGAGTATGTCTGGAGGTTCGTCGGCGGAAAGCCGAAGGTCAACAGATGGCGCGCGCTCAAAGACATCCCGGCGGTTACTCCGGAGGCGCAGGCCATGAGCAAGGACCTGATGGCCAGGGGATTCAGGTTCGTGGGGCCGACCATATGCTACGCCCACATGCAGGCCACCGGGATGGTGAACGACCACGTCACAGGCTGCTTCAGGTACAAGGAGATTGCGGCCCTCTCTTAGAGGAGGCCCAGGGCCCTCAGGCCGTCGGTAATCCTCTTCGCCTCGACCTTATCCAGCGGGAGCAGCGGTCTCCTCGGGGACCCGCAGTCCATCCCACGCGCTCTGAGTATTTCGTAGTAGGCCGAGATCTGATTCTGTTTCACCAGTCCCTTGAACGCCCGGACCTGGTTCTGTGCGGCCAGGGCCGCGGCGTGGTCTCCCTTCCTCACCGCCGAGAACATCGACGCGAGGAGCTCGGGGAGGGCGCAGGCTCCCCCCGAAACCAGGCCGGAGGCGCCTGAGTTGATCGCGAAGAGCCCATACTCCTCGGTCCCGTTCATCACAGGGAAGCGGTCCGGGACCGCGTCCATCAGCTCCAGGAGGTGCAGGAAGTCCCGCGAAGAGTCCTTGAGCCCCGAGATGATACCTCTCTTTGCCAGCTCTGCGACCGTCTTCGCCTGGAGGTTGTTGCCGGTCAACTGAGGTATGTTGTAGGCCAGGACGGGCATATCCACAGCCTGGGCGAGCGCCTCGAAGTGCTTCGCCACGGCCCGGTCTCCGGGCCTGTAGTAGTAGGGGGTCAGACTTGCCACGGCGTATGCCCCGGCGTCTTCGGCGTGCTTCGCCAACTCGACCGCTGACGCGGTGTCTGCTGCCCCGACCTGGACCACGACCGGGACCTTCTTGCGCGCTGTGGCTATGACCGCCTCGGCCACCGACTTCCTCTCCTCGACCGTGAGCATCGGACCGAGCCCCGTGCTCCCGCAGGGGAAGATCCCGTCGGCCCCATTCGACAGCTGGAAGCGGACCAGCTTCGACAAGCGGTCCGTGTCCACCCGCCCTTCGTCGTCGAATGGGGTCAGAAGCGCCGTGAAGAGGCCCTTGACCTTGGAGGCTGACCTGGCCAACCGGTCCCTGGCCCTTGCCTGGCACGACTTATCCTTGGCGCCTGCCTGCCCGACTGTCCGGCGCGCCGCCCCGGGTGGCCCCCTTTCACCCAGCTGCGGCCAACCAGAAGCTGGGCGGAGATTCGTGGCCATTGAAAACCTATATCACCTCCTGCCAAAACTACTGCAAGGCGCTCTTTGAAAACAGGGCTCACACACCTGCAGTCATTCCACACGTCTGCCCCTTCGAAAGGAGGAACCTAGCAAGTGATTCACCCGTACTTCATCGAGAACTCCATCCTGAGCCTCTTCAGCGGCGTGGTGGCCCTCGCTGTCAGCTACTACGCGTTCAGGTACAGGAGGGTGACGGGCTCGAGCTTCCTCAGGCTCCTCAGCGTCGGGTTCATGCTGCTCGGGGTCGGTCTCCTGGTTCAGGGCTCGATATATCTCCTGGCCGAGTTCAACGTCGGCAGGTTCGTGGACAGGGAGGCCCTGGTTTACGGTGCCACGGGCGTCTATCTAGTCCTCCAGTCCGCAGCATACCTCCTTATCGGGACCGGGTATACCATCCGGGTCCAGAGAGGAGCATCCTCTGATGGGATGGGAACGGGTGCCGCGGTCCTAGCCGTGCAGGCGGCGCCGCTCCTCTTCGGCACACTGGTCCTCGACATCGGAGAACTGGTAATCCTCGTGCTCGTCTCATTCGTCGTCTTCCAGGGAGCCATGGCGTACTCGGAGCTGAAGAACAGGCTGTCGCTCTATGTGTTGCTGGGCTTCGCGTTCATAGCGCTTTCCCACCTTGGCGAGCTGCTGGGGAGCCTGCTGGCCTCGGGAGACCTGTACCTCCTCGGCGGGACGGCGAACCTTGCAGGGTTCTGCCTTCTCCTCGTGTTCGTGGTCCGGAGTGGGAGAATTGGCTCAGTCTGAGAAGCAGAGGAGCACCATAAGGATCTATCTCGACATATTGAACGCGGCCGACGAAGAAGGCAACGCGAAGACGACCAGGCTGCTCCAGAGGGCGAACCTCCCTCACGACAGGCTCATGAAGCACCTGGCCGAACTCCAGAAGAGGGACCTCCTCACGGAGGTGAACAACGGTGGAAACCGATACTACACCATAACCCGCAAGGGGAGGGAATTCGTGAGCGAAGTGAGGCGCGCCCAGAGCTTCCTTTCCGCTTTCGGCGTGTCCATCTGAGGCGGTCCCTGCTGTCTGAACGTTGCGTTCATACGCAACGTTCTCTGCGAATATATACACCTCCGAGGAGGTTCCGCGAGTTGAGAGTCCTGCGAGGCGGGCCGTGCCGTTGAAGGACTCTGTCGTAGTCTTCGGCGGGGACGGCTACATCGGATGGCCCCTTTCCCTGCACCTCGCATGGCGCACCGAGAAGAACGTCGTGATAGTCGACAACCTGGTGACCCGGCGGCTGGTGGAGTCAGTTGGGTCGGACTCTCTGGTCCCCATTGGAAGCCCGTCCTCGCGGGTGGCGGCGTATCAGCGCGCTTCGGGGAAGGACAACCTGACTTTTGTCCGGGCGGACGCCAGGGATCCGAAGGAAGTGGACTGGGTGATCTCGAAGTACCAGCCCCAGAGCGTGGTACACCTCGCCCAGCAGCGGAGCGCGCCGTTCAGCATGATAGACCAGGAGCACGCGCTCTACACCGAGCTGAACAACGTAGCCACGAACCTGAACATAGTCTTCTCGATGACAAGACACGTCCCGGAGGCCCACCTCCTGAAGATGGGTTGCTACGACGAAGAAACAGAGGTTCTGACAAGGGATGGCTGGAAGCACTTCTTCGACCTGAAGTACGACGACGAGGTCTGTTGCCTTGATCCTCTGACTGAAGAGATACAATACCACAGGCCTTCGAATATCGTTGCCTACCAGTACTCCGGGCGGATGCTCAGAATCAAGACCCAAAACATCGACTTCCTGATAACACCAAATCATCGGGTGATTCACAGGTATACGGGGGCACAATATCGGAACAGAGCGGGACCCATTCGTGTAGGAACCTCTGAAGAGGTATTCGGAAAGAACTTCTCGGTGCCAAAGTCAGGGGTCTGGATGCAGCCCGACGTAGATGTCTTTGAACTCCCGGCCATGCAGGTGAGGAGCTACTATGGACATAGCAGGCTGGCCCAGTCCCAAGCGTTCAGGATGGACAACTGGTTGAGATTCTTTGGCTGGTTCATAGCCGAGGGCACCGTACGACGCAGAGGCGGCGAACCCACGGCGACCTACACCTATCAGGAGAAGGGCTCTTGGAAGGCCGATGCGGCAAGGGATGCTGTCAATGGACTGGGGTTGAACGCCACAGAATCCGAAGAGACAGACCGGCGACGTGGGACCGTCATGCTCAATCTTGAAATCTCTGATAACCACCTTGCCAACTATCTTTCTCGTTTCGGGGACTCCTCCAAGAAATATATCCCGGTTGCGCTCAAGAACGTGAGCAAGAGGCAGCTCCGAATACTCTTCGATGCCCTCATGCTAGGCGACGGTCATGTCTGGAAGAAGACAGGGTCGATGTATTACTACAGCAAGTCGATGCGCCTGCTCTCGGATGTCCAGGAGATAGCAACCAAACTGGGCTATGGTGCCACCATTTGTGAACATCGGCGCAAAGGGCCAAGCGAGTATTACCTCAGCATTTCGAGGCACCCCAACGCGAAGGCTCGCAGGCGAAGCCAAGCCTGGGAGCCTTACAACGGCCTCGTCTACTGCTGCACTGTTCCCACCGGAGTGATACTGGTAAGGCGAAGAGGAAAGTCAGCCTTCAGTGGAAACACCATGGGGGAGTACGGGACGCCGAACATCGAGATCACTGAGGGCCCGGTGGAGATCCGGAGGAACGGGCGAAGGCACAGGGCGATGTTCCCCAGGGCCGCGGGGAGCTGGTACCACCTGAGCAAGGTGTTCGACACGTTCAACGTGATGCTGGCCAACAAGATACACGGCCTCAGGGCGACCGACGTGATGCAGGGGGTGGTCTACGGGAGCCAGACAGGTGAGATCGTCGACGAGTCGCTTGCCACGCGGTTCGACCTGGACTCTGTCTGGGGGACGGTCATCAACAAGTACGTGGCCCAGGCCGTTGTCTACAACAGCCTCCTCATCTACGGCAAGGGGAGGCAGACCAGAGGATACCTGTCGCTTTACGACAGCATAAAGTGCCTGTCGCTGCTGCTCGACAACCCTCCGGCCGAGGGCGACTACAGGGTCGTCAACCAGATAGACGAGACCTTCGACACGGTGCAGCTGGCGGAGAAGGTGAAGGCCATCGCCGAAGAGTTCGGCTACAGAGTCGGCTTCGAGAAGGTCAGGAACCCCCGGGTCGAGAGCGAGGCGCACTACTACAAGGTGCAGCACAAGGTCCTCCCGTCGTTGGGATTCTCGAGGACCAAGCAAATCGACGACGTCATCAGGGAGATGTTCCAAGTGGTGGTGAAGTACAAGCCGCGGGCAATGAAGATGAAGACCTTGCTTGCTCCTTCGGTGGCCTGGGGCGGGCGAAAGAAGGTCACCTCGGACGGTTTCCAGCTGCCCAGGGACCTCACGGGCTGGCCCGCATCCATGGAGCTGATAGAACTGGCTAAAGACCAGGCCGCCAAGGTCCCATCGTAGGCGCTTGGAGAGGACACCCCAGAGGGCCGCCGGGGAGCGGCCGAGAGGTCCGGCCCGCGACTTGAACTGCCTCGTTGTTGCCCCCACAGACCCCCTCACTGGCGGGCCGAGGACGGGGGCGCTGAGAAGGCTCCTGAACCCGCCGCCGGGGGTGAGGTACAAGCTGGCGACCGACCGGCTGAGATACCCGAAGCGGGCCGCCAGCTACGAGTTCAACCCCGCGAACGTCGCCCTGGTGGCGGCGCGCTTCGCGCTCGAGCATATCATCCCCATAGACCAGAAGGGGGCGGCCGTCGTACATTCGTTCTTCTGGGATGTCAGGAAATTCGACCGCCGCTGGGTCCACGAAAGCGACCAGTCATTCGGCCAGTTCATGCTGGGGTACAACAACATCGGAGGGACGGTCAGGCGCCTGGCCAACGAGGGGTTCTCGTCGTACCTGAACTCGAGGTGGTGCGCCGGGGCGGTTACATGGTCCGAGTGGGCGAAGCGGGGCTTTGCCGAGGACGGAGTCGACCCCTCGAAGGTCTTTGTGATCCCTCCCCCCTTCGAGGCCCTCGACTCTGGTAGGGAGCACCGGGGGTGCAACTTCCTCTACATCGGGAGGGAGTTCCGGAGGAAGGGAGGAGACGCCACCCTCCGCGCGTTCAGGTCTCTGAAAGGAGGCTCCGGGTGCAGGCTGGTGTTCGTCGGCCCCCTCGGGACGGCCGAGTCGAGAGGGATCGTCAGGTCTGACCCGCGGGTCGGCCAGTCCGACAGCCTCCCCGGAGGCACCCTGCAGAGCGAGGTCTGGCCGGTCACGGACGTCTTCGTGCTCCCCACGAGGGCGGACGCGTTCGCCCTGGCCGTAGTAGACGCCATGAGGAGAGGGATCCCTGTCGTGGCTACCAGGATACCCGCTATCGCCGAGGTGGTCCAGGACGGCGTCTCAGGGCTCCTCTCCGAGGTAGGGGACGAAGAGGGTCTGAGAGACAACATGCAGAGGCTGGCAGACGACTCCGAGGCGCGGCTGAGGATGGGAAGGAACGCGAAGGCGCGGGCGGGGTCGCTCTTCTCCCCGGAGAAGGTCGGCCGGGCGCTCAGAGAGGTGTACCGCCTCGGGGAGTGAGTGCAGGGCCCGTTGACCGCCCCGAGCCAGAGCTACATGCGGCCAGGGTTCGTCATCGCTCTTGTCCTGCGGCTCCTGACATCGTCCCTGGCGATACTTGTCCCGCTGTACGCCATCTCCCTGGGCGCGAGCCCTTCTGAGGCGGGCGTGTTCGTGGTCGTCCTGTGGCTCGGGAACGGGGTCGGGGCCGCCGCGGCCACTCTTGCAATAAGAAACCAGTCAGCCTCATCGACGGCGGGATTCGCCATCCTGGGCGCGTCGATGCTCACACTGGGGGCGAGGGTTCCCAGTATCCCCCTCCTACTCGGGGTCCTGGCGTCTGGCGTAGGGATGGGGCTCCCGCAGCCGTTTCTCTCTGCGGTCATGCACCTGGACTCGGCCCCTGAGCGGCCATTCACCGGCCTCGGGGTGTACTCCACGGCTCTGGGGGCGGGGCTGGTCCTCGGCCCGCTGGTGGCCTACGGAGTGCATGGCGTCTATGGCTTCTCGGGGGTCTT
>JAFLZH010000023.1 GCA_029785615.1 Nitrososphaerota archaeon | reverse complement strand
CGCGCCTAGTGGGGGGAGGGTCTTTTGAACAATCCTTCGCCGAGGACCGACGAGGAAGAGCCCTTAAAATCAGAGGAGTTGGCGGCCCCCTCATGGGCAAGATCAAAGCGGCCTCGTTCGGGGTGGGCATCATCGGGAGCGCGGCTGCGAAGTTCATCTTGGAGGAGAAGAAGCGGAGCACCTCCTGGCGATTAAACGGAACCTCCGTGGGGACAAGGACGTCATCGTCCCCGACGCCTTCAGGGACGTGTCCTCCGGGAGGGTATTGGTCATGGAGAGGATAGGAGGGATCAAGATAGGAGACGTAAAGGCCCTGGACGCCGCAGGTATCGACAGGAAGCGGCTCGCGAGGAAGGTTGCCAGGGTGTTCCTGGCCATGTTGCTGGGGGACGAGATATTCCACGCCGACCCTCATCCGGGGAACATATCCGTGACCGGCGACGGGAGGATCGTCCTCTACGACTACGGCATGACCGGGACCCTGGACGAGGGCACCCGCACGGACCTTATCCGGTTCTACCTCGCCCTGCTGACGGGGGACCCAGACAAGGTCGTCGAAATGATGCTGCAATTGGGGATACTCGACCCCACGGCCAACAGGACGGTGGTCCGCCGAGGTATCGAGCTCGCGATAGCAGACATGCATGGGAGGAAAGTGGAGGAGACCGAGGTGAAGGCGCTCATGGAGCTTGCCAACAGGACGATTTACCAGTTCCCATTCAGGCTTCCACGGAACCTTGTGCTTTACATGCGCATGTCGTCGATACTGGAAGGCGTATGCCTCACACTGGACCCCGACTTCAGGTTCGTCCGCATGCTCGGCGGGTTGCTCGAAGAGGAGGGGCTCGTAGGCGAGGCGTACAAGAGGGATGTCATGGACGAGCTTGCCAAGCTGAGGTCCGGGCTTGAAGCGGCAATAGAAGTGGCGCCTCTCCTGAAGAGCGTGCTGGAAGACTACCGGTCGAGGGAGGGGGGCGCCCCCCGTCGTAGAAGAGGGTCGTTCCTTTCAGGAGCTTTGGCGGGGGTGGGAGTCAGCGGCCTGGTCGCCTCTGCCTTCTACTTCGGAACGCTCCTCGGGAAGGCAGGCTTCGTCGCATCGCTGATCTTGGTCGGGGTCGCGGCTCTGGCTTCTAGAGAATAGGACTTCGGTTACTGTATTACTACCCTGCCGACTCCCTTGACAGGAAGCCGCACCGTGAGCACCCCGTCCTCGTACTTCCCCTTCGCCTCTTCGTCACCAGTCTCCACTTTGACGGGGAGCGGAATCCGTTTGCTGAGCCGTAGCGGCCGCTGTGCCATGTAGGAGATGCCGTCTTTCTCAGCAGCGTCCCTCTTGGCTGTGACCGTGAATGCAGACTCGTTGAGCCTTGTTCTGATGTCCTCCTTCCTGAACCCGGGCATGTCGACTGCGATGACCAAGTCCGACCCGTCTTCGAACACGTCTGCGGGCGGGAGTATCAACTCGAAGAACTGCCTGGACTTTGTGCCCAGGTCCCTGCCTATCTCGTTAGACATGTGCCTCAGCAACCCGGTATGTCGGAAACGGCTTCGAGATAAAAAGTTGCCGGGGCGGCTCACCGGATAGTATACAGCACCAGGGCCGCGATGGCGAACGGAACTATCGCCAGGGCGAAGGGGAACACTGGGGAGCCAATGGAGTAGAGGTATCCGGCAATCACCTGTGAGGGGAGGGAGACCATTGTGGGGAGGATGCTGAACATGGCCAGGACCTTCCCCCTGTGCCTGAGCTCGATCGTCTCGGCCTGGATGGTGGAGAGTGAGGGTGACTGCAGCGCAGTGGACACGGCCCCAGTCACCCCCCATTCCAGGAGCTCGTCCATCGTCTTCGCCTGTGTGAACATCACGTTGCTGAGAGGAGCGGCCACCGAGGCTAGGAGGATGCTCTTCTTCGAGCCGAGCCTCTTGATGAGGAAGACCACTGAGAGAAGCAGGACCACGGTGGTTGCTCCCGCCAGGTCCACCACGATGCTGTAACTGAGGGCGTTGAACCCCAGGTAGTTGACGACGTAGATTGAGACGTAGGGCGAGGTGAGCCCGGTCCCTATCCCGGCCAGGGTGACATAGACGAGGAGCCGCTTCACCACGGCGCTGGACCCCTTGACGGCGCGGATTCCTTCGACGAAGGAGTCCCTGATGTGAGAGATGGGAGACTTCGTGGGAGCAGCGCCGGCTAAGTACGTCTCCTTGAGCTTCAGGCTCCGTATCCCCACGCCGAGCACGCCGAAGAGTCCGCTGGCAAGGTAGCAGAGCCTGAGCCCGGGGGTTGCCCCGAATCTGTCGATGAGGATCCCGGCTATGGTCGGCGCGAATATCGAAGGGGTCGTGTTGATCGCGCTGAAGACCGCGAAGCCCCTGATCCTGTCCCCGGGTTCGATGGAGTCGATCATGACAGAGTTGAACGCCGGGGTGTAGAAGCTGGCCACCGACGCCAGGCTGAGCGGGACGATGATCATCACGTAGGAGCCTATGAAGAAGTAGACGAAGGCGCTGGCGACCGAGACCCAACTGAATAGGATTATGACCCTCCTCCGCCCCCAGACGTCTGCGATGTAGCCTCCCATGAGGAGGGCGACCATCGTCACCCCGGTCCCATAGGCGACGAGCAGGCCGATGGCGAAGGGGGACGCGCCGAGCGAGGCGAAGTACACCGATTGATATGGGCTAGGCATGGCCGACCCGACGGACCAAAGAGCGGAAGTCGCTGTGAGTATCCAGGCGTTTCTCGGGAGTCGGAAGAAACCACGTATCCCGGCTACGGGGCCGCTCAACGCCCCCGGGCGGCGAGAGACGGGCGCCATATGTCTTGGGCCCATCACCACAAGAGGGAATCATCACGTTCTCCCTCATCAGGGCTGCCTGCTGTCGTTCAGGCAGCCATGGCTCCTGCTCCGCGCTTCTTCCTGTCCAGAAGGGTCGGGAGGCCCAATGAGGACCTGGCGCAGTTCGAGTTGGCGCTAGGGGAGGTGGAGATCAACCGCCTCAACCTCATGGCGGTATCGGCATCATGCCGCAGGAGTGCGAGCGGGTGTCCAGGGACCAGGGGGTCGAAATGCTCAAGGCTGGCGGTAGCCTTTCTCGTGTTCGCGTGTAACTCAACCAACGAGCCGCACTGGCTCGTCGTCCCGTCCATAGGGGTTGTACCCCGTCAAGTCCCTCGGACTACGGCTTCATTTCGGAGCACCGCTCGTTCGGGCGCATGGACGGCGCGGCCGGGGAGTATGCGGAAGGCTTCGCAGCATCCATGCTGGCGACAGCCATGGGGAAACCTTTCGGACGTCAACGTGGACTGGGACGAGAAAGAACAGAACTTCAAAGCCTCAAGACGGATAGTCAAGACCACCAAGGTCACGCAGTTGTCGACGGGGGACAAGAATGTGTAGACGCCGGTGACTGCCGGCGCCGTCTTTGTGCCCTAGAGCTTCTCGGCGTACTTCGCGAAAGAAGCCAGCTCTTCGAGGGCGGAGGACTCGACGTCTGCCTTACCAGGGGTCCTCAGGACCCAACCCCAGCGCCCCTTGAACCTGACGTCGAGCGTGGCTGTCACCCTGGTCCCGTCGGGTACCTCCTCGAACCTCACGATGGTGCTCGTCCTTGTGAACCTCGTCTCCCCCTCTGACTCGACCCTCTCCGGAGGGGAGAGCTTCATCACCCTGACCGACTTCCGGCCGCTGCCCGCAGAGGTGGTCTCCAGGCGGACCATGTTCCCGGTTACCGAGGCGGCGACAGCATTCGCCTGTCTGGACCACTTCGGAGCGGCTTCGAAGTCGGTGTAGGCGGAATAGACCTTTTCGCGCGCCGCCTTGACCGCGATGGACGCTTCAAATCGCATCGCTGAGGCCGAGGGCGGCGTCTGCATTAAGAGGTTCCCTGCAGGGGCGCGCATGAAGGGCAAACTTATCTTGGGGGAGCGCAGAAGGGAATCCATGATTAGTGAAATCGCGGACGTGGCTGTGGTGGTTTCCGACTCGAAGAAGGCCCTGAAGTGGTACACTGAGGTGCTGGGGCTGGAACCGAGGTCGGTCGAAGGCCACTGGATCACGGTCGCTCCCAAGGGGTCGAAGACGGTGCTTCACCTCTGCGAGAGCGACGAGCCGGAGAAAGGCAACACTGGGATTGCGCTGGCGACTAAAGACCTGAACAAGACGTATGAGGAGCTCAAGAAGAAGGGGGTGAAGTTCCCGCACCCGCCCAAGGACGACGGCTGGGGGGTGTACGCCCAGTTCGAGGACCCGGACGGGAACATAGTCTGGCTCAACCCCGCTTGAGTGGGACACTTTCAGGCCACCCCCGGGCTTGCGAAGTCGGTCGGGGGGTTCACTTCAAATCCCGTAGGCGACGCGCCAAGTTTCGTGAGCGCCGGGACAAGTAAGCTCGACGAAGAGCTCGAGTCGTGGAAAGGATTCCCCTACGCCCTCCGCAGGGACGACCGGGAGGCGTGGGATAGGATGGTCGAGGAAGCCAGGAATCGGTTCGGAGGTGCAATAGAACGAGCAGGCAAGACTTTCACCACCGAGCCGTTCTTCATGGCGCTGCTCCTGCTGCAGCAGAAGATGATCGGACAGCTCAGGGCGGAGCTTGAGGCGACGGGGGCGGACCTCTCAGGCATGCCCGGGACCAATACGACGCTGGACGCGGGAGACGGATAGGAGCGGAGATGTTATTGGGCTCCCCCCACGGCAGTCCGCCCGACCACAAATGACAATCCTGATCTTCAGCGGCAAGGCGTTCGATGGAAAGAGGTTCCACAAAGACGCCAGGCTCAAAGTCGACAGCGACAGCGGGCGCATACTCGAATTCGGGGAAAGGGGATCGGTGGAAGAGCCGAGGGGTGCCAAGAAGATCGGTGTGGAAGGAGGGACATTCATGCCGGGGCTCATAGATGCCCACGTACACTTCTACTCCTCGAAAGGAGCGGGAGTGAACGAGTGGGCCTCTGTCCCAGACACTCTTGCAGTCCTCCGGGGCGCAGGGGACCTGCTGAAGCTTCTGCGCGCGGGATTCACAGCAGTCCGCGAGCTGGGTACAAAGGGTGGGGTCCACCTCGCCCAGGCGGTTGCCGAGGGGGACATCGAGGGTCCGGAGGTGGTGTCATGCGCCAGGGCCCTCGCACAGACCGGGGGGGACGACGACCCGCCGGCGTTCCCGCTGGAGGTCGCCCAGCAGTTGGCGTCGTACACGTACTTCTGCGACGGCCCCTGGGAGTGCCGGAGGGCGGTGAGGAAGGTGGCCAGGGATGGTGGAAGGGTGGTGAAGTTCTATGCCTCGGGTGCATTTTCGCGGGGGGCGAAGGTCAAGCCAAACTTCACCGAGGAGGAGACGAGGGCCATAGTCGACGAGTCGAAACGCCTAGGGCTCAAGGTCGCCGCCCACGCCTATGGAGAGGAGGCCATTGGGAGGGCCGTCGGCTGCGGGGTCGACTCTATTGAGCATGGGCTTGGCATCACCCCGCGACTCGCATCTGAAATGAAGAGGAAGGGAATCCGCTACGTCCCCACGCTCGTGACCTACGCCAACCCGGCGTACAAGAACAGGTACAACGAGATGGTGAAGCGGCACCTGTCGGACGACATGTTGATCGCCAAAGAAAGGGGGGCGGAGGTTGTCATGGGGTCGGACATAGTCGGGGATGGGGCCAGACCCCACGGGCGCAACTTTGAGGAGATAGTAGAAGAAGCAAGATTCTTGGGGAACAGGGAGGCGCTGGTCGCTGCCACCTCCAGGGCGGCGGATTGCCTCGGGCTGGAGAAGGCTGGGTCGCTGAGGCGTGGTTACAGGGCGGACGTCGTCGTTGTCAGAGGAGACCCGGAGAGGGACATCCAGTCGCTCGCTCCGGAGAAGGTCGTCCACGTGATGAAGTCGGGGAAGCTCGTCTGAACGGGGCCGTGGCGCTCTTCAGCAGGGCAGGCTGTCACCTGTGCGAGGCCGTCGAGGCTGAGCTCCGATCGATGAAGCCGGCGGGGGGAGTGACGGTAGTGGACATAGATGACGACGCTGACCTCCAGGCCAAGTACTTCCTCAGGATACCGGTGGTGGCGGTGGGCGGGAGGGAGGTGTTCGAGGCGAGGATGATAGACAGGGAGGGAATGTGGAAGGACAAGCTCCGTTCGATGGTCGTCGGGCGCTCCTGAGCCGGCTGACGGTCTGCAGGGAGCGAGGCGGGGCAGAGGGAAGGCGTCCCCCGGCCTCCTGGACCGGGCTGTAGCTCAGAATGTGTAGCCCGCGTTCTCGAGGACATCGTCGTGGGACCGGGCGACCTCCCCCCTAGGTGTCCGCTTCAGGTCGACGTAGCGTAGCTCCTTCCATGCTCTGTGGCTGGGCGGCTCCCCTCCCGGTGCGTCCCCCCGGAAGATGAACTCAAAGTCCCAGTGGTTCCGCAGCTCAGGGAACCTGTTCGGAGTCCCCACCTCAGCGACCACTGTGGGACCCGTGAGGTCCACGCTCATGCCCAGTTGTTCCTTCATGATCCTCTGGGCCGCCTCCTGGGGGGACTCGTAGAGCATGAGGTGCGATGAAGGGAGCATCCACCCCTTGCCGTGGGCGGCAGCTCTGCCGGGGTCGAGGGCCCCGATGTGGTCCCATGGGGCGGCGGGGTCGAGGTGACCCATAAGGACGCGGCCTTCGCTGTCTTCCATGACTACGAAGGAGGAGAGGCAGAGCCCACCCTCGGGGATCTCGGTCGTGTAGAGCGCCGCGAGGCCCTCCTCGGGGAGGCGCCGTGAGAACCTGCAGAACCGCCTGTCTGTGGTCATGATCATACGACGGCGGAGGCACTCATTTGACTCTGCTGGGAAGAGCATGGCTGACGGTTTATTATCTGCCGTCGGAGTCTGCGGGGTGTGAGGTTCAAGTTCTACTATAGTGGGATAAGGGTCAGGGACCTGAAGAAGTCGTTGGACTTCTACACCAAGGCCCTCGGGATGAAGGTGGTGAGGAGGGGGACCATGCCGCATGGCGGGAAGTGGGTGCAACTACGGGGAGAGGGCTCAGCACAGACGCTCGAGCTCAACTGGTACCCCGAGGGGTCGAGGTTCCACTCTGAGTACGCCCCGGGGGAGGAGCTGGACCACCTAGCCTTCAAGGTCGAGGACGTCAGGGCAGCGTACAGGCTTCTTCTGAGCAAGGGCGCCACGTCTGCGGTCCCTCCGGAGGAGTCAGAGGGGACTGAGGTCTACGTCAGGGACCCGGACGGGATCTGGCTGGAGCTGCTCCAGCCCTAGGCCTTCGCCTTCACTCCTACATTGTCGAGGAACCGCTGGAAGGCGCCTTCGGAGATCCATTCGACCTTGAGGTATTGGGCCACCTGCTCCTCGTCCATCCCCAGCCTGCGGGCCTCCTTGACCGCGACCCTGTACGCCTCGACTTCGGTCGGCCTGTCGATGTACTCGTACCTCCGGTCCCAGAGCTCCTTCCCTTCCCTGTGCTGTCGGACGTGCACAAGCTCGTGTATCACGTCGAGGTAGACGTCGACCTCCCTTCCCTCCTTAAGGTACTTGGCGCTGACGACGATGGACCCCTGGTGGTCGTTGATCTTCATGTAGCCGTGGCGCCTGGAGACCTCCACTGAAAGGCCGCGCAGCACTTCGTCCGTGTCCTTGCCGAAGATCCCTCTGACCGCCCGGAGTTGGTCGAAGCCCCCGAAGACGTCGGCGAAGGGGTGCGTGCCTATTTTCGCCCGCCGCTCTATGTTGACGCCGAGGTCCACGGCGGAAGGCTCCGCTCCGTTCGTCATTTGAGCCTTTTTTGGAGGACGGCCTTGGTATACATGACTCCGAATCCCCTGGCCAGGTATAAGCCCAGGGCGCCGTCTGACTCCAGGGTCTGAAGCACGAGGGATCTTCCTTCTGCGTCCGCCAGCTTCTTGGCCCTCGTCAGCAGTCCGCTGGCAACCCCGCGCCTCCTGTGCTCGGGTACAGTCCCCACGCAGTAGACCCCGGCCACTCCTCTGGTCCTGAATATGGCCAGGACCCCGGCGACCTCGCCCCGCGCCCTTGACTCAAGGAGTGTGACTCCCCTGGAGTGGAAGAGGGAGGAGACAATTGAGGCCACCGGCCCGACGAGCGCTTCGTCACCGTAGAAGGAGCGCAGGTAGGCTGAGGCCCATTCGTCCGAGGAGGCGGAAGGCGACACAGCTTGGGCCCCGGCGACCCCGCCGACCGGTCCCCTGGACGATAGGACGGCCATGGTATCCTCGCGGACGTAGCTTGATGCCGTGAGCTTCTCGGCCGCCCTGCAGTCCTCGAACGCCAAGAAGGTCGGGGTCATCTTCCTCTGAGAGAGGGCGCGCTCCACCCAGGCGGCGGCCGGCGCCGCCGCCCTGCAGGTCAGGGACCCCCCGCGATTGAAGAACGGCTCCCTGAATTTGTCGGAATAAAGGACATAGCCGTCGTCGCGCCACCTGAGCTTGGCCCACTTGGACCACCACCCCAGCTCGTTGAGCTCGACGCTTCTTCTGTCAGGCTCCCTCAAGTAAGTCCACCCCAAGCACCTTCATTCCTGCCAGGGCGGGCGCGGCGGCTGCCGCAGCCCTATCTCGGTCTGTCTCCTTCGAAGCAGACCTCAGGATCCGCTCCGCCCATGCGAGCACCCGCGGAGTGTCGAAGTCGTCGTTCAGAGCTCGCTCAAACTGGGCCGAAGGCGCCCCTCCCGAGGCCGACTTCGTTGCGAGCTGCTTCGCCAACTTCTTCATGGCGTGGAGCCTGCGTCTAGCCGAGGCCAGCCCTGAGAGGTCTGAGTCTTTTCGGTAGTGGATGGAAAGGGACGCGAACCTGATCTCGTCGGCGCTGAAGGTCTTGAGCGCCTCCCTCACTGTGACCACGTTCCCCAGAGACTTTGACATCTTCAGCCCTTCAGACTTCACGAGATTAGTGTGAACCCAGTGCCTCACAAAGGGGCGGGCCCCAGTGACCGACTCTGCCTCGGCGATTTCTGCTTCGTGGTGTGGGTAGACAAGCTCGTAGGCCCCGCCGTGTATGTCATACTGCGGCCCCAGGATCGGTATGGTGACTGCCGTGTCCTGTATGTGCCAACCCGGGGACCCCACCCCCCAGGGACTATGCCAGAGGCCATCGATGAGTACCTCGGGGCGCCAGAGGGCGAAGTCGTTTAGGTTCCTCTTTCTGGGCGAGAGCTCGAGGGGCCTGAGCGACAGGTCCTTCTTCGACTGGTGGGAGAGACGCCCCCAGCGGCTGAACCTCGTGGTGTCGAAATAGACCCAACCGTCGGCCCTGTAGGCGAACCCTTTCTCCAAGAGGACCTCGATCTGTCTTATCGCTTCGTCGACATGGCTGGACACAGGCTCGTAGCGGGAGACTGTGTCGATGTTCAGGCTCCCGAGGTCTTCCATCATCGAGGATGCCATGCGTCGCGAGTACTCGAGTGGATCTTCCCCTGCCCTGGCTGCGGCCTGGCTGATCCTCTCATCGACGTCTGTTATGTTCATCAGGTAGAAGACGTCGTACCCAAGGTAGCGGAGGTATCTTGCCAGGGCGTCGAAGAAGATGAGGGTACGGGCGTGTCCCATGTGTAGCCCTGACTGGACGGTGGGGCCGCAGACGAACATGGAGACTTTCGGAGGATGGCGAGGGCGGAAAGCCTCCTTCCTCCCGCTCATGGTGTCATACAGGGTAAGCCCTTCCTTCAAAGCGCGTCTAGGCGTCTGAGAATGCCCCGGTATTAGTTTTTGAACGGGAGCGGTGGGCACCCCAGGGATGCTCTACGAGGATACGATCGCTTCGTTCCCGGCCCTGGTGAAGAGGCTGGGCGTCCTTGACCAGGACTCGGGGGTCAGGCTGATAGGAGAGTCGGGAGGGAAGAAGATCTACGCCTTCGTCACGCGGTTCGGCCCGAAGTACACGCTGATGACCTACACCCTAGGAAAGGGAGGGGCACCAGGAAGGAGGATCCAGACGCTTGAATTCGAGGGTCTCAGAGAGATCGAAGAGACCCTGAAGATGCTCGCGAAGGGCCGCCTCCGAGCTTGGATATACTGAGAGCCCGTC
>JAFLZH010000022.1 GCA_029785615.1 Nitrososphaerota archaeon | reverse complement strand
GGAGGAGGGGACCGCTCTCGAGGCGCGAAAAGAAGAGGGAGGCGTGCCGTTGGTCGTGAAGCCTTCGATCGAGCCATGCAAGGCGGTGGGAAGGGACGAATACGAGAGGATCATCCGCGAGCTCGACGGGCCGAGGAGGAGATGGCGACGACCCCCGCTTCCGGCCACTTGGGTGAAGTCCAAGTGGCTCCAGCCCGGGGTTCGGCGTAGTCCAGGCAGCGATACCCCACGGCGGGCTTGGGACCAGGCTCAGGCCCCTGACGGACAAGGCGCCGAAGGCGATGGCCCCGGTGAACGCGGGCCTCGTCCCTCGGGTGCGGGGTCGCCTCGGCGAACAGACGGCAGAAGCCTGGATATTCTTATATCCTAGGAAATAAAGTATATCCACATGAGCACGGAGAGCATCTTCCTGAAGAAGGTGGACAGGAAGGCGTATCGCAGGCTGAAATCGGTGGCGGCCGAGAGGGGGGTCCCCGTCTATCAGGTCTTGAACGAGGCCATATCGGCCTACGTCAAGGCCCAAGACCTGGGCCGTGGCCGGGACCTGACGAGCCTCGAGGAGCTCGACAACGCCGCGTTCGCCAGGCTGGAGTCGGAAGCGTCGCTCCAGGAGAGGTGGGTCGCCATAGCCAACGGCAGGCTCGTCACGACGGGGGACACGGAACAGGACGTGGTGGCGCGCCTCCGTGAGGAGTACTCTAGGAGCCGATTCAAGCACGGGATCGTGGCCAAGGTCGGAGAGGCCCGAGAGGAGCGGGAGTGGCTTGCAGGTAGCATTCAGCAGGTCTGAGTGCTTCCCCTACGGGAAGGCCTATTCGATGTCTCTCAGCCTTTCGAACCCTGTGAACGGGGCCGAGGCCGATCTGGAGAGCGTGGTCGATACGGGTTTCGACGGCTCGCTCATGGTCACAGCGGAGCTCTATCGCCAGCTGGGGCTCGAGCTCAGGGAGCGGCCTGAAGAGCTCTATCCTGTCTACAGGACCTTTTCTGGGACGTCAGTCTTCAGGAGGAGCTACGGCGTAGCCAGGCTGGTAGGGAAGGATATGGAAGTCGAGGTCATCGCCCCCCTCCACGGAGGAGGGAAGAACCTCCTCGGAAGGAGGGTCCTGAACGGGTTCACGACCGTCCTGCACCGCGCAGAGGCCGCCTGCATCGGCGACGCGCAGGTCGAAGGGACTCCAGGCGCCAAGCGGGAGCGCCCTGCAGGGCTCGGCCTCCGGTAGGGACATCCGGGACTTTCAGGCAGCGATACTCGCCGGCGGCCTGGGGACCAGGCTGAGGCCCCTGACCGACAAGGCACAGACCGGAATGGGCCGCACGGACGCGGGGGCGTCGCGTGCAATCGAGAGCCCGTCGGGGCACGAGCGGTTGGCACATCTCTACCATCAACCATTAAATAGCACCATAAAGTCCTAGTTTCTGGGAAGAATCATATGTCGGTGGTAAAAGTCGACGCGCATAGGCGGGTATACGTCCCGAAGGACATAGAGCTGGATGCCGACGAGGTGGTCATCCTCAGGCAGGGCGACGCCCTCGTCCTAATCCCCGTCCCGCGGAGGCCTATCCCCATCGACGTCAAGGGGAGCATCAAGGAGCTCAAGGCGAGGGCGGAAGCGAGGGCCAGGGATGACGCCCTGGAGCGCCAACAGAAGAGGGCGAGGTGACCCCGATGCTGCTGGAGTCTGATATACTCGTCGCGTACCTCAAAGAGGACGACTGGTTGAAGCCGACGGCCGAGAAGGTGATCGCCGCGGTCGAGGGAGGCAGGCTCGGGGAGGTCTCCTGCTCCGCCGCCACGCTGCACGAGATGTACTACGTGTTCTCCGAGCACGCCCCCATCCAGACGATATTGGCCGACTTCGCCCGGGTGACGACGATAAAGAACCTGAAGTTCGTCGACCCCAGCGCCGAGACCTATCTTTCCGCCCTGCACCTCGCCAGGACCTACGGCATCACTTCAGTCTTCGACGCGCTGTACGCCGCGACCGCCCTGTCACCCATGGTCCCGGACCATACCATACTCTCCACCGACGGCGTGTTCGAGAAGGTCCCGGGCCTCAAGCGCCAGCCCCCCGAAGGGCTCCGACTCCAGTAGGGGCATCAGGTCAGCTTGCAGGCAGCGATACTCGCCGGCGGCCTGGGGACCAGGCTGAGGCCCCTGACGGACAAGGTGCCGAAGGCGATGGCCCCGGTCAACGGGCGGCCGTTCCTCGAATACGAGCTGGAGCTGCTGGCGAGCCACGGGGTGGACGACATCGTCCTCTGCGTAGGGTATCTCGGGGAGATGGTCCGGGGGCACTTCGGGGACGGGTCGAAGTTCGGGGTGCGGATACGCTACTCCTCCGAGGGGGACCGCCTGCTTGGGCCCATCGGGGCGCTGAAGGCGGCGGAACGGATGCTGAGGGAGACGTTCTTCGTGACCTACGGTGACGCGTACCTCCGGCTCGACTACCGGGGGATGATGGACGCCCTGCTGGAACAAGAGGAGCTCGGGCTGATGGCGGTCTACAGGAACGAGGGGCGGCTCGGGAGGAGCGACGTGGTGGTGGAGGGCGGGTTCGTGACGGCGTATGACAAGGTGAACAGCAGGCCCGGGATGGCGTGGATCAACTTCGGGGTGACGGCGCTGCGGAGGGAGGCGCTGGCGTCCGTAGGAGCGGGGAGGGTCTGCGACGAGCCGACTTTCTATGGCGGGCTGGTGGAGAAGCGGCAGCTCAGGGCCTTCGAGACGGCTGAGAGGTTCTACGAGATAGGGTCCGAAAGGAGCCTGGCCGAGTTCAGGGACTATCTATCAGGCGGGACCCGTCCAGCCTGACAGCCATGCCCAAAGCCATTGGGAAAGCGGGGAAGAAGTTCGTCCCCCGCATAAGCGAGTGTGCCGATTCCCTAGCCCCCGAGCTCAGCGAGACACGGCAGGCTGACGAACTGTTCGTCAATTGAATCCCCCTTCAGAGGAAGCAGAATCGGAGCGGCTTGCAAGGTTCAAATACAGAAGGCAAGGGCTGACGCTCAGCATGACGAAGATATTCCTGGACACCGCGTCCGCGGACGAGATACGCGAGTTCCTCTCCCGGGGGATTGGGGATGGCGTGACAAGCAACCAAAAGATTTTCTTGGCCGAGGGGAAGGTGGACTTCAAGCAGCGGGTCCTCGAGATATGCGGCATGAGGAGAGACTGGCCCGTGAGCGTCGAGACGACGACCAAGGGGTTCGACGAGCTCGTGGCGGAGGCCCGGCTGTACGCAAAGTGGCACAGGAACGTGGTGGTCAAGGTCGCGATGGACAAGGACGGCACCGGGCTGAAGGTCGTCAAGAGGCTCCACGACGAAGGCATCAGGACGAACATGACGGTGATGGTCACCCTGAGCCAGCTCTTCCTGGCGGCGAAGGCCGGGGCGACCTACGTGAGCCTCTTCTTCAACAGGGCGAGGGACGCCGGGCTCGACCCCGTGAAGACCATCCGCGACATCACCCCTGTCCTCAGGAGGCTCGGAGGCGCGGAGCTCATAGTCGGGAGCATCCGCAAGCCGGAGGACGTGGAGGAGATAGTGGCCGCGGGCGCCGACATCGCGACCGTCACACCCAAGGTCCTGAACCAGATGGCGTTCCACCCGAAGACGGAGGAGACGATAAAGGAGTTCGACGACGCCTGGAATGAGTTCGTCGCCAAGAACAAGCTGACGGTCCCGGCCAGGGTGCCTCTCGGGGGCCCTTAGCAGTCGCCAATTGCCCAGTTGCCATGTCAGCCTCCATATCCGTGGACAGGAAGACGAAGGACTCTCCCGCAAGGCAGGAGAGGGCGATGGAGGCCTCCGGTGGACTCGAGCTCACCTGGGACCAGTTCTTCGAGCGGGCCCTTGTGACCGGCGTCAGCCCAGAGAACCTTGATATGCATATGCATATAGAGAACGGTTACAGTTGGCAAAGACGATAGCTGTCTCGGACGACGTCTACGAGATGCTCCAGAAGTCGAAGCTCCCCGGTGAAAGCTTCTCGGCCGTGATAAGGCGGAGCGTCAAGAAGGGGAGGCTGACGGAGATAGCGGGAAGGATGACCCTGACCCGCTCGGACTGGAGCGCGGTGAAGGCGAAACTCGAGGAGCAGGAATCCCTGGCCTCGGCAGCCATGGCGGAGAGATGAAGGCGTGCGCCTCTTCGACACGGCCTACATCATCGACCTCGTGAACTCGGACGAAGGGGCGGTCGAACTCGCCCGGAAGGTCGACGAGGAAGGCTCCGGGGCCGCGGTCTCGGCGGTCTCCGTCCACGAGTATCTCTTCGGCGTCCGCCACAGGTACCGGTCCGAGGCCGAGCTGAAAGAGAAGCTGGCGTCCGCCCTGGACGAGCTCGGCAGGTTCGAGACGGTCGCGTTCACCAAGGAGGTGGCGGAGACGAGCTCGAAGATAGGCGCGGAGCTCGTGAGGGCCGGCAGAGTCGTGGGGGTCAACGACGTCTACATCGGGGCGACGGCCCTTGTCCACAAGCTGCCGCTCGTGACGAGAAACAGGGCCCACTTCGCGCGGATGCGCGGGGTGGAGATAGAGACCTATTGAGTCCGTCCGGTGAGGCTCTCGTGGCGGGAGGGGCGGGGTTCATTGGGAGCCACGTCGTCGGGGAGAGGCGCAGGAGGAGAGTCAATCGGTCCTTCCCGCGAGGACGAACCGGTCCCTGTCAACAGCTCTAACTGCCCTATAAGTAAGAATGACAAAATTATGGGGGAATGCTAATAAACAGGTAAACGAACAGAGAAATTGGGAGAATGGAAGCAATAAAGGTAAGGAAGGTGGACGGCCAGGGTAGGGTGCTCCTCCCTTCTGAATGGAGGGAGAAGGAACTCGGGCAGGCGAGGGAAGTCATCGTCTTGAGCCAGGGCGACCATCTAAAGATCATCCCGAAGAAGAAGGTCGACCTCACGAGGTTCTTCGACAAGGTGGATCTGGGCGTAGATGCCATCGGGGACTGGGGGTCCTTCGAGTCAGCTCTCGCCGAGGAAGTGTAACTGGAGCTGAAGTTCCTCGACGCCAACCCCTTCGTATATGCCTACTACAAGCCTAGGAGGAAGCTGAACGCCGAAGAGGAGCTGATGAAAGAAGAGGCCAAGGCCGTCGTCGCCAGGGTCAGCAGGGGGGAGGAGCAGGTGCTGACGAGCGTCGTGCACATTTCAGAGGCCTCCAACATCCTCAAGCGAAGGATGGCGGTCTCCGAGCTGGCCGAGCTCGTTTCGGGGCTGCTCACGAACGCAAGCGTGCAGGTCGAAGGGGTCACGCCCGAGGAGTATCTCGGGGCTTCCGAGTCGGCTCGCGACCTTGGGCTCGACCCGAACGACTCCCTGGCCGTCCTCCTGATGAGGCGCCACGGGGTCCAGGACATCTTCACCTTCGACAGGGATTTCGACAGGGTCGAGGGGGTCAGGCGCCTCCCCGGGACCGGAGGGGGGGCCGGCGCATCGCCGAC
The DNA here is from genome assembly GCA_029785615.1 of Nitrososphaerota archaeon. GTDB lineage: Archaea > Thermoproteota > Nitrososphaeria > Nitrososphaerales > Gagatemarchaeaceae > UBA183. The sequence continues at coordinate 5,269 of JAFLZH010000022.1, read as the reverse complement.
GGACAGGCCGTGACCGGCGGCGCTCCTCGCCTCCGAGGGGGCCTCCTTGGTGGGGTTCAACGACAAGCCTTCCTCCCTGTCGCGCAGGAGCAAGGTCCCGCTCCTGGCCTCTCGAGCTCCCTCCAGCACTTGATATCCTTCGACAGGGTCCCAGGACTGACCCGCATAGACCCGGATACAGTCTGACGCGAGGCCGCCCACGCCGGAGCCGGACGCGCATGCGAAGATGCGCGTTCAGATGCAGGAAGCCAGCCTCGCCCCGCGCCTTTCAGTCTCCGACTTCGATGACCAGCTTCTTTGGTTCAGAAGGATAGATGACCACGGGCAGGTCACGCTTGATTCTGAGCGACTTCGCTATCTCCTGGGGGATTCGGATCACCAGCGAGTTCCCCGACTTCGCCACGCGCCCTCTCCTCTCGAGCCCGAAGAGCCCCCTCTTCTTCACCTCGGACTCCACCTCCTCCATCAGCTCCTGCGAGAGGTACTCTGAACCGCACTCGGCGCACACCTCCGCTTCCTTCATCCCGAAGTCGATCCCGAAGAACTCCACCTCGGTCACGCTCTTCTTGAGCCTCCCACCGCACCTGCACCTTACGTCGAGGGCGGCCTCCGAGGTCACAGCACCTTCACCGTCACAGGGAAGGCCTTCCGTATGCCAGACGAGCGGTAGACCTTCTCGTCGTACACCACGACGAAGCGGTTGAGCATGGCCTGCACCAGGCCGGTCTCCTTCTGCGGCGCCTTCTTGCCCTTGAGAATCGCCTCTTCGACATCCTTCGCAGAGATCCCTCTCAGCCACATCCGTTCTATCGCGTGCCTCACGCGCCTGTGCTCCCAGTTGATCTTTAACTTCACACCCGCATCAGTAATACGTGTATTATTAAGGATTACCAAACAGCGAAGCCCACGACCTTCAATCGTGGGAGGATGTCACATGGGAGCCTTCAAGGCATCATGAATGAACTTATGCTCTCGGACGACGACTTGGCCGCTGCGTCAAGGATTCCCACATGAAAGACGACAAGGCTTAAGCCCCACTTTCTATCCATTGACGCATCGGTGGGAGCACGAGCATCGTGGAGCTTGACAGCAAGGGAAGGATCACCCTGCCCAAGGGAATCCGAGATACGGCCGGGATAGGGGGGAGGGTCCTTGCCGTGAACGCAGGCGACCACCTCAAGATCATCCCGCTGCCGTCGAACCCAGTCGAGTCTCTCGACGGGGTCCTTGACCTGAAGAAGCCGTTCAGGGAGTTGAGGAAGGAAGCCGAGGACCTGGCCGTGAAGAGAGCGAAGGAGCGTCTCTCCTAGGATTGGCTCTCCTCGAGAACGACCCGCTCTTCACGCTCAAGCCGGTACGGTTCAAAGTAAAGGTCAGGGCCGACGAGATAGATTCTTTCCTCTACAGGGCGAAGTGACCGCCTGCTAGTCTTCGTCGATTCGTCCGCCTTCAAGGCGAACTACGACAGCGGCGACGACTTCCACGCGCGCAAGCGAGCTGATGCTCAAGATCGCGGCGAGGGAAACGGACGTCACAGGCTTCGTGACCACCGACTACGTCCTCGACGAAGCGGTCACGCTGACTCGGTTCGCCCACAGCCATGCCAAGGCCGTCGAGCTGGAAGAGGCGACCGCCGCCTCACGATTCGTGAAGGTCGTGTTCTGCGACGAGGGGCTCTTTTCCGAGGGGGTGCGGACGTTCAAGGAGCATCCCGACAAGGAGTGGAGCCTCACGGACTGCGTATCGTTCGCGACGATGAAGAGGCACGACATCAGGACGGCCTTCACGTTCGACGGGCACTTCAAGCAGGCCGGGTTCGCGACGGTCCCCTAGGCGGTTCCCCGCACCCTCAGGCGCTGCGCGAACCGGTCCGGGGCGCATTGGCGAAGGCGTCCCTTCGTCCCTCGCTCGTCCCATTCCTAGAGATCTGTACCATCTCGTGCGCAGCCAAGCCCGAGTCGATGGCCAGGTCCGACCCTCTGGCTCGGGCAGCTTCAGGCATGGCGCGCGCGAAACTGTGCTCCGTCTTATTCCCACATCTCGTGCGCTCTTTTCTCCGCTGATACGCGTAAATCCGCCTCGCCTGGGGCCACCCGAAGGGGGCCCCTCCTGTGGCGCTGAGACATACAACCGACGCGAACACTGACCTGCGAGCGTCGAGCGTTCTGGATTGCCAGAGCCTCTGCTACAAGTTCCCGAACTCCAAGACGATATTCGCCGACGTGAGCCTGCACACAAGGAAGGACGAGTTCGTCGCGGTGGTGGGACCGACTGGGACCGGCAAGTCGACGCTGCTCAGGGTCATCGCCCATCTGATACCGCCCACATCCGGGCGGGTCCTTCTCGACGGGGTCGAGGTGTGCCGCCCGTCCTCCAGGGTCTCGCTCGTCCACCAGTCGATAGCGACCTTCCCTTGGATGACGGCGCTCGAGAACGTGAAGCTCGTCCTCTCAGGGAGCCGAATGGCCGAGGAGGAGGCGGCGCGGCTTTCGGAGAAGATGCTCTCCCTCGTCGGGCTCGGGGGGGCGGAGAGCCTCTATCCGAAGGAGATGAGCGGAGGGATGCGCCAACGCGTCGCGATAGCGCGAGCACTCGCCGCCTCCCCCGAGGTCCTTCTCCTCGACGAGCCTTTCGTGCACCTGGACGAGCTGACAGCGAACGAGATAAGGAAGGAGGTGTACGACCTTGTCTTCAACCCCGAGACGACGCTGAAATCGGCCGTGCTCGTGTCGCACAACCTCCACGAGGTGGTCCAGCTTGCCGACAGGGTCTACATAATGAACGGCTCGCCTGCCAGGATAACGGACGTGGTCAAGATAGACCTGCCCAGGCCCAGGGACGACCACCACCCGCGGTTCCACGACTTCGTGGACGTCCTGTACAGGGGCCTGGACATCAGGTCGATAAGGTAGCGAGGGCCGCATGGACCTGATTGCGCCGCTCGCGACGCTGGCCACGCTCGGGAGGATATTCGCGCTCATAGGCCTGTCAATAGTCACCGGCTGGCTGCTCGCATACGCGTCGATAAGGAACAGGAGGTTCGAGGCCGCTTACATCCCTCTCGTGAACGTCTTCGAATCCATCCCTGTGATAGGCTTCCTCCCTCTCGTCCTCGTCGCCTTCGTCCTGGCCCTGCCACCCCCCTTCGGCGTGGAGTTCGCCGTGGACTTCCTTGTGTTCGACGCCGTCGCCTGGAACATCTGGATCGGGACATACCAGGCGTTCAAGACCGTCCCGGAGCACCTCGTCGAGGTCTCCGACAACTACGGCTTCGGGTTCTTCAAGAGGATGAAGGAGCTCTACATCCCGCACTCGATACCGCGGATAACGTCCAACATATTCTCGAGCTTCGCTGACGCCTTCTTCTACATCTCAGTCAGCGAGGTGTTCACGGCCGGGGCGGCCACAGCGAAGGTCTGCCCCGGCGGGACGTGCGCTACGTTCGGCATCGGGACCCTGATAACAGAGTACCTGAGCACCGGGAACTTCCTCGGCGTCTACTACTCGCTCGCCTCCATAGCTGTCGCCGTTGTTGCAGTCACCTTCGCCCTGTCGAGGCTCAGCAGGTGGGCGGTGGCCAAGTACGGCGTGGACACCCCCGGGGCGATAAGGAGGTACGCGGGGAGGTGGCGCGGCATGGTCCCGAGCCCGTGGCGTGCAGTCAGGGCTCAGATGAGGAACGTCTCGAGGGTGGCGGCAAGGCCCAGGCAGGCAGACCTCGCGGGCGAAGGGAGCAGGCGGACCGGCGCGTTGAAGTACGGGGCGTACGCGTTCGTCGTCCTCATACTCGCTTACTTGGCATACTCCGCGTTCCGCGCGGCCACCTCCGTGTCGGCGTCGACGTGGTACGGCTTCCTTCGGGAGACGCCGAAACTTCTCGAGTACGTGGGCGCGGACTATCTGAGGGTGACCGTGATCGCCCTCGCGTCGCTCGGCCTCGCGGTCTTCGCAGGGTACTTCCTCGCGACGCACCGCCGCACGGGGGACGCAGTCCTCCCCCTGGTTCAGGTATTCGCCGCCTTCCCCGCGCCCGCGTACTTCCCGCTCGTCTTCATAGTCACCCTGCCGTTCCTGGAGCACGCGCTCCCCTTCTTCTACTCTGAAGTGTACATACTCGTCCTGGGTTTCCTGAGCTGCTTCTACTACGTGTTCTTCGATTTCTGGATCGGCGTCCAGGCGATACCTTCCGAGTTCGACGAGGTGACGAGGAACCACGAGATCCCTTTCATGACAAGGATGCGGCGGGTGGTCTTCCCTTCGACGATGCCTTACCTCATCACAGGCCTCTCCAGCACGATCAACAGCGCGTGGGCGGGGATAGCCATCGGCGAGTTCTGGCCCAACATAGCCCCTACGGTCGCGCCGAAAGGCCTTCAGGTCCCGTTCGGGATGATGTACTACATATCGTCCAACATGGCCGACGGGCAGATAGCCGCGGCAGCCTACGTCTCCGTCATATTTGCTGTGATCGTAGCTGTCTACGGCGTCGCGTTCACGAGGAACCTGATGGACCTCGCGCGCAGGAAGTACGTGATAGAGGAAGGCATTTTCGCGGCCTAGGCCGGTTGACAAGAGCGGGAGGCGGCTTGTGGCCGCCACCACCGTAGCAGCTCCCGGGCAGGGTTGCACAAACAGGGACCGACTCCGATTCGAGGTCGTTCAGGCTCGAGGGGCCCGCGACCGTATGAGCCTCGGCTCGAAGGGCTTCCTGAACGACATGTCGGACAACCCCCTCCGATGCGCCGACGCCTGGACCTGCCGTCCCCATAGCGCGGCCCGCCCCCTGGGCCGCGGCGGGACCAGGGGGAGCTCGGTCGAGCTGAAGAAGCGCATGCAGAAGGGAGACCTCTGATATTCATCGACCCTTCGTTCGTCATAGCGCTCGCCGACGCCGTCTCGGTGAGGGTGATGCAGGACAACAAGGTGCGGGGGATAGCGTCCTTCGACTCGGACTTCGACGGCGTGGAAGGCGTGACAAGGCTGCGGTGACGGAAGACTCTATGCGTCCCTCGCTCGTCCCGTTCCTAGGAGGTCGTACTGTCTCGTGCGGCTTCCCCGCGGGTCGCCGCTCCGACGGCCTGGGCCCTCGGCCACTCCGCGGTCGTCGAGGCTAGACAGCGTCCGCTCGATGGAGTGAAACGCTTGAACCGATGTCCGTCCCTACGCATGCCCCTCGCCCAGCAGGCAGGCATGCGACATGTCAGGCGATCCGTCGCCCCCGACGCGTCTGCCTGCCTTGCCACGCGCCGCCGGCGGACCCCTCGCCGCC
>JAFLZH010000021.1 GCA_029785615.1 Nitrososphaerota archaeon | reverse complement strand
GGGCCGCGAGGAAGAGGAGGGGGAGAAGAAGGAGGCGACGTCTGAGCCTGCAGCCGAAGGGGTCTACGGGCTGGAGCTCGAGCAAGCCCCCGATGCGGTCCCCACGAGGAGAGCGCCCCTCCTGGACGTACAGGTCGGGAGCGGCCCAACCCGCCTCGGGAACCTAGTGGTCGACGTCGTCGAAGAGGAGGCCGGACGGGCGGTGAAGGTGTTCGGGGTCGCCGGTGGGATGGAGCGGTTCACGAAGGGCTTCGCGTTCAAGCAGGTCGACGACCTGAACGCCTTCCTGGAATCGGGGGTCTTTGCGGACCCGGCTACGGGGATGACTTACACCTGGAGCCCGGACAAGATCGACATATCCATGGACGTGGTCAAGATGATCGAGGAGCCGAAGGAGGAGGGGGCGGATGAGGCGACGGCTCCCCTGGCCCCCGAGCTCGGCGCGCCGCAGGTCATAGCCGTGCAGGAGGTCAAGGCCCCTGAAGCGCCGAAGGTCCCCTCCCAGGCGCCCGCGGCCGTGGAGCCGGGCCGGGCGCAGGCCCCGGCGGAGGAGGTGCTCCTGGGCAAGCTGTCGTACGTCCAGCCAGGAGATGAGTACAGGGACGCCAGCGTCAGGGTCTCCAGGGTGCTGAGGAAGTACAGGTGGAACACCGAGCCCCCATACGTCATAGGCGCGATTTTCGACGACCTGATGAGCATCCAGTCGCAGACCGGGATGTTCAGGGCCTCGGCCATCCGGTCGGTCGCAGAGCTAGGATACGAGTTCATAGCAGTCGAGTCCCCGTCCGGGGTGGTGACGGCCTGGTTCAAGAAGAGGAATGGCGCAGGGTGCGCCTCCGATGATGAGCCCCTGGAGTTCACCCCTCCGGCCATGGGATAGAGCCCGCCTGGTCGACGCCAATCTTAAAATAACCCAGGGTCGCCCTTGTTCTGACCATCACGACGTACACCATTGGACAGACCTGGGGGGCGCTGAAGAAGAACTGGAAGGCTTACAAGATCGCGAAGGTCAAGAACGAGAAGGTGGGCATGCTGAAGTACGCCCACAGGATCAGGGACCTGCAGAAGGAGCTGAACCTGCCGATTTCGAAGTTCCCCGAGCTCGGGCTTAGCTGATTCCGCCCCCGGGGGCGCGGACGACCCGCGGGGGACCACACGCACGACAGGGACAGGTCCTGCCATGCTTCAGCTGGCATCTCCTTCGATTCTACATCCGTCCCTTCCGCTCACTTGAGCCGCCCGCCCGCCGACGCGGGCCAGGAGCGCAAGATCGCGCCTCTCAGGGCGGGGTGACGCCGGGCCTTCCGGCGAGCCACTTGACCCGGTCGAGCAGCTCCTTGGTGTTCACAGACCCGACCACGGTCTCGATCCGCTGAAGGATGACTGCGTCCCCCGTAGCCACCACTATCAGCTTTGTCCCTTCGGCGAAGTTGAACTTGTCCCGTATCTCCTTGGGGATGACCACCTGCCCCTTGTCCGACACCCTGGCGACTTCGATTATGGCCTCGCCGCTCATGCTCTCTTCACCCGCTCAGGACCCCTGCGAAGAACCGAGCCGCCTGGAACGGCGCCAGAGACGTGTCCCTGCCCAGGAAGCTGAACCCCTGCTCCTCCTCAGACAGGGCGCCCTCTGCCTCCTTGGAGCGGCGCCTGCGCCGCAGGAACAGGAAGGCGACCAGCACCGACGCCGCGGCCGCGGCCACCGGGATCAGCACGTAAGGGAACGTCATGAGCTTCTGGAGGAGGCTCGGGCTCCGCGCCTGGGCGGGGTCCACGGTGACGTACACGGTGGAGTTCGCCGCTTTCGTTATCGGGCTGGAGGCGGTGATCACCACGGTCGAGACCCCTACCGCGTCGGGGGTGAACGCCGCCGTCCAGGTCCCGGCGGGTCCGGTCACGGACGAGCTTGAGGACACGGAGCCGCCTACGGCGGTCCAGGAGAGAGTGGCGCCAACGACCGGGTTCCCCTGCGACAGGAGAGTGAACACTATGGAGGTGGTCTGCCCCAACTGCACCGTCAGCGGGCTGGCGACGAACGTCTCGGTGACGGGAAGAGGCGCCGCCTTGAACTGGGCGGTGGTCGAAGCGAGTCCGTTGGAGATGGCCGCGAAAGTCCCTCTCGTCGCCTGGGAAAGCGTCACGTTGGTGTAGACGAGGTCAGACCCTTTCGGTATGGTCAGGGTGATAGGTGCCTGCAGGAGGGTGCTGTTGGAGAATGAGATGATTACCCTGGCTGGGGCTCTTGCCACGGAGGGGATGCCCTGCGAGTCCTGGAGCTGGACCACCAGGGTGAGGATGTTCGAATGCGGAGAGACGAGGGCGCTGGCGTCCGCGAGGCGCATCCCAAGCTGGACGGGAGGGATGCTCACTGTGTTGACTTCAGCCGAGGAGGAGACGAAATTCGGGGCGGACGCGGTGATGAAGGTGGAGCCTGACGCCGACAGGGTGGAGACGGGGACGGTGACGGAAGACGAGCCCTGGGAGATCGTGACGACCTCAGGGACAGTGGCTATGTACGTCCTGGACGAGGTGAGGAAGATCTGGACGGGGGCCGTGGCGACGGCCGGGCGGCTCTTGTTGTCGAGCAGGGTGACCGTCATCACGTTGTAGGTCCCTCCGTCGGCGGGAAGGCTGGTGGGAGGGGGGGCTATCGAGAGGGCCACCGGGCTGGACGAGTTCGCCTGCACGCTGACGACCGCAGACGAAGACACGAGCCCCGAAGCGGAAGCCGTTATCGTTGCGAAGCCGGCCGCCCCTGACACCGTCATGGTGCCGTATCCTACGGTCTGGTTGACAGGGATCGTGGCGCCGCTGACCGTGAGTATGGAGGTATCCGAGGAAGTCACGTTGACCGGGGTGGCCTGGATCGTCCTCGCAGGCAGGCCCGCCGCGTCTGCGACTACGGCCGCGAAGGTGGCCCCGCTGCTCGGGCTGCCCGCATGGAAGCGGCTCGGGAGCGGAAAGAGCCGCAGCTGCGTGGGGTATCCTCTGGCTATCGAGGTCTCGAATTCGGTCGAAGCGGAGTTGAACCCTGGGGCGACGGCTGTGACCGTGCTGTTTCCGGGGGTCGCGGTGGTGTAGACGTCGGCCAGGGCGTATTGGGCTCCTGCCGGCACGGTCACCGTGGCCTGCACCGAAAGCACGGCCGACTGGGAAGACGAGAGGTAGACGGTGGTGGCGTTGGTGAGGACGAGCGGGTTCCCCTTGGCATCCACGATCGAGACGACCAGAGCCTGGAAGGTGGAGACGCCGCTCGAGCTGGTGGGGAGGTCGGAGGGGAGCGGGGTAATCGAGATCGACCGCGCCTGGGCCGCCGCGCTCGCGCCCTGGGAGCCTGCCAGGGTGACGGCGGTCAGGCCTGAAAGTATGAAGAGCGAAAGCACGAGCAGGGAGGCGCCTCTGCGCAAGGTCATCCTGACTTTTCCCCCTCCTTTCCGTATTTAGGCTTCACAGACACACGCTCCAGATTGCAGGTCGGAGCCGAGCCGCTTCGAGGTTGGTGGTTCGACAACTCTTCTCACAACGGTATCTTGATGAACAGGGCCGCGACGTAGACTGTGACCACGCTTATGATGACGAGTACCATCGAGTGCTTGAACCCGTCGGACAGGGCCCCCTCTCCCATCTTCCCGGCCACGAGGCCGACCACGAAGCTCTCGAAGAGCGCGGAGACGAGGAGCAGGTCGACTGTCCCTGAGCTGACGGTCGACTGCGCGAGGGTGCCGGGGGTGAGAGTCGTCTCCTTGAGGAAGTAGACCATCAGGAAGGTCGTCATGACGATCATGATCCCGGCCATGTAAGTCACGAATATGTAGGGGCGGAGGGCCGACCGCTTCTCCGCCTCAAGGTCGTTTATCCTGCGCGTGAAATCTGCCATCTCCGAGAAGCTCCTCACCGTTCCGCCGCCCACGTCTACGACTTCTAGCATGAGCGACCCCACCACCTTGGTGAGCCAGCTGTTCACGCTCCCGATGAACGTGGTGACGACCTTCGAGAGGGTCAGCCCCCATGAGAGCTGGGCCCCCATCTTCTCGACAGGCTTGGACAGCCGCCCGTAGCTCTTGACCTCGAGGGTCTCTATGCTCGCCTCCGGAGAGAGGCCGATCTTCCTGCTCTCCGCCACGTCCCTGATGAAGTCAGGGAGTTTGGTCTCCAGCCCGTACCTCTCGCGCGAGTATCTGATCGCGAAGACGGCCGGGACAACGACGGCAGTAAGCAGGGAGATCGTCGACCTCAAGACGAGGTTCAGCGGCAACGGCACGAAGAACAGGGCCGCGCCTAGCGGGGCGAAGACGCCGAATATCTTGTAGGGCCGGTAGTCGGTGTAGGGCTGCTTCGTCCCGAGCCCGTCCAGGAGCCAGACGAACATAGCAGAGATGATCGGGACGAGGACGAAGGAGAACATCAGGAGGCTCGTGATGCCGGCGTTGTTGTGGGAGACTATCGCCTGGACCTGGTACAGGGTGAAAAGGCTGATGCCGAGCACGGCCGTGACGGTGATGTAGGCCTCGGCCATGGTCCCTATCGTGTCCGAGGTCCTCCTGATCTTCAGGCTGCGGGCGTCCATCGTCTCCTTGAGCTTGGAGTTGACGTAGGTCTGGGCGTCCCCCCCGGTCTTCAGCACGGTGGTGTAGCCGTATAGGAACTCTCGGAACGTCTTGTTGGGGTTGTGGTCGGCGGCCTTTTCGAGCGCCGTGATAGGGTCCACCCCGAAGACGTCCGTGTCGACGAGGATCAGCTTCGCCTCCTTGGAGGAGGCGGGGAGGAGCTTCTCCATCTTGGCGATGCGCTTTAGCGTCGCGACGGGAGACACGCCTCCCCCGGCGAGGACTTCCATGTAGCCGACCAGGAACGGGAGCTCGTTCTCGAGGGCGGAGGCCCGGGTAGATTGGCTGATCTTGGGGGCGTTGAGGCCGAGCAGGAGCGCAAACGGCAGGGCCACCACCGCCAACGCAAGTAGCAGGAAGCCGGTCGCGAAGGCGACCACGACCAAGGCCGCGGCCACCACGCCGGTCATCGTGAAAGAGAAGAGCGCCAGGGAGACGAGGGCGTCCGGGGTCGTCCTGAGGTTGGACTTCAGGATGTCCTCTCTGAGGCCCGGCATGCTCTTCGATATGCGCCGGGCGGGGCGGCCGAAGATCCTCAGCGAGAAGGCGGAGATCCTGTCGGTGAGGGTGAGCTTCTGCCCGTCGCTCGGCTTGACCTCGGTGACCGCCATCTGGGCCATGTCTGATTCCTACGCCTCGCCCTCGGTGGTGACGCGGATCAGGCCCAGCTCCTTGAAGGCGCGTTCCGTCATGCCTTTGGGGTCGGTCCTGTACTCCTCGAGGATAGAGGAGACCTCCCTGAAGTTCCTTATCCCCCTCTGCTGTATCCACTTGAGCACCGAGGCGCGCCGGCCGACCTCGTCAGCGAGCTCCGCATGCGTCATCCCCAGGTCCTTGGCCAGCCTGGCAAGCTTCACGCTGTTCTTCAGGGGGGAGGGCACGTGCTTGTCCGTGGCCGGGTCCCACCTGAACATCTTGACGTAGTTCCCCACGGACACGACCTCGTCCACAGAGAGGACCCGCCTGACGTTCCTGAAGCCCCCGTCCGGGGTCGGGATCGCGATCCTCCTCACGGTGAACACGAGGTCGAGGAAGGGGATGAAGGCGGGAGGGACGTCCATCGGCTTCGATGTGAGCCTCTGGATGGCAGAGGAGACATCGTCTGCGTGGACTGTCGAGATGCCCCCGTGGCCGGTAGCCAGTCCTTGGAAGAGCACATACGCCTCTTCTCCCCTCACCTCTCCTACGACGAGTATGTCGGGCCGCATCCTCATGGCTGTCTTCACGAGGTCGAAGAGGCCGATCTCCCGCCCGCTATCCTCCACTACCCCGTAGCTCTCCCTCGAGAGAAGGGCGGTCCAGTTCGAGTGGGGGAGGTTCGCTTCTTGGACTTCCTCGATGGTCACGATCTTGTTGTTCATCCGCGTAAATGTCAGCAGAGCGTTCATGAGGGTCGTCTTGCCGCTCCCGGTTGAGCCGACAACGAGGGCTGGCGACCTGTTCTCCATCAGGAGCCAGACATAGGCGGCTATGTTCTGGTCGATGACGTTCATGTTGATGAGGTCCGTGATGGTGACCGGGTCCTCCCTGAACTTCCTCACCGTAAAGCTGCCACCGAAGGGAGAGACCTCCCGCCGGAATGTGGCGGAGAGCCTGTGCCTCCCCGGCAGGGTCCCCTGGACGATGGGGAACGCGGTGGAGATGTGCTTCCCTGCCATGTGGGCGAGGCGGGAGATCAGGTTGTCAAGCGGCACGTCGTCGGCGAAGGAGATGTTGGTCTCGATGCTCTCGTACTTGCGCTGGTACACGAATATCGGCTTCTTCAGGCCGTCGGCGGAGATGTCTTCTATGTTCACGTCGCGCATGAGGCCGTCGAGGATGCCGAAGCCGACCAGGTCCCTTTCGGCGAAGTAGAGGATCTTCGGCCACGCGAGCTGCGAGGCCTTGATGCCGTACTTCACGACTATGCGCTTCGCCTGGTCCCTGAAGTACGACTTGGGGTCGATCTCGCCGCGGGGGACGGTGAGCTCGCTCTCAAGCGTGTCCAGGATGTAGGTGTAGATCTGGCCCTCCCGAGGGGTGAGGCTCACCTCGTCGATGAAGTACTTCTTCGTCGTGGTGGCAGGGTCCTCGGCTATCACGGCATAGGCGAAGGGCGCGTTGAGGGCGTACCTCTCCACTTCCTTCCATGACGGCGGGACAGGCGCCCCCATAGGCGGGTAGCGGATGGCCGGTCCCTTGGCGTCCTTCGAATCTTTGGTGGGGTCTTTCTTGGAGCCGAACATTTTCCACCACTAATAGAAGAGGATCGAGACGTAGGGGGAGTTCTGGCCATAGTTTGAGTTGCTGATGGCCTGTTTTGAAAACTGGATGTTCTTCCACCCGTGCGAGACTATGAAAACCGACGCGACGGAGCCGGCGGTCGGAGCGTTGCTGCCGCTAAGGGACTGCAGGCTGAAGCTCCCCGGGGTGCTTGACCCGAACAGCAGCGTGACCGGCTGATTGTAGAATAGCGTGACAGGCGAGTAAGTGCTCGAGATTGTGTTCGAGGAGTTGCTAATTATGTACCACGGTTGGTTCCTGAAGCTGGAGCCATGGCCCCAGAACAACAGCAACTGGCTGTACTCGTCGAGCGTGATATTGTACTGAGCCGGGTTCAGGTCGGTTATGCTCACGGAGAAGGCGGTGTAACAAGTGTTGCAGGCGCTCTCGCTCGTAGGCATGGAGAAGCCGAGCCCTTGGTTGTTTAGGCAGTAGTTGCCGCTGCCGCAAGATGACACCGTGTACCAGGTGAACGTGCCGAGTTTCATGTACAGGTCCCCGATGGCGCCGCTGGACAGCGCCTGGGCGGCAAGGGAGGTGGCCGTCGGAGGGTAGGTCGTAGTGAAGACGTTCCCGCGCTGCGTCACCACCCTGAGGGTGTACGTAGTCGGGCTTGCGTACGTCGTGCCGGTGCTGATCGCGTTTGAAGTCGCTCCCACGCTGACAACCACAGGGAGCGTGGGGCATGGGCTGGATGAACCATGCTGGCAGAACTCCAGGCTGTTGCTGCTAGAGGTCAGGAAGAACGAGGTTATGTTCAGGGCCACGCCGCCCGTATTGTCGACGGTGAAGGTTATGACCGATGTCCCTCCGGCTGCCGACGCTGAGACGAGCGCGCTTTCGGCCAGCGCGTTCTGGGTCGCGGAGTTGCGCGCCGAAGCCGCCTGGCTGTAAAGGAGATTGTTGTTGTTGACGAAGAGGAAGTACGACGTACCGACGCTGAACAGCATCGCGAAGAGCATGACGGCTGCAATGATCCCTGATATCCCGCGGCGTCTGGCCAAAGGCTTCTTGTCGATTATCATGTCATCACATCGTCTGGTAGTAGGTCACGCTGTTCCCATAGAGGCCCACCACGTCGACCACGTAGGTCGTTCCAGAGGAAAACGACGCGCCTGAACAGGTTGGAAGGGCGAGGGTAATCGCCTGGAAGGCCTGCTTCGAAATTGCGAGCCCGGAACTGGTAGACGAGCTCCACAGGAGGGGGTTCTCGTATGAGGTGGTAGCTGTGACGGAGCCGCAGCTAGGCGTCGTGTAGGCGACGGTAGATGCAGTGTAAGTCAGGTAGAGGGTCCTCCCCGAGTTGTAGAGCAGGATCTCGACGGGGGAGAGGGCGATGTTCCCGTTGTTGTAGAGGTAGACCGTCACCTGAGAAGAAGATACGAAGTACATGTCCACCACGACGAACCTTTCTTGGAGGTAATTCACGGTGGATCCGACGCCGGAGCCAAGCTGCCGCTCTGACACTCCTGCCTGGGTGTTGACGTACCCGAAGACGGCCGCGCCCGCGATGATGGTGATGGCTATCGCAAGGAGGGAGCCGACGAGCTCGGAAACGCCCCTCCTCTGCGACGTCAATTTTACCTTCAAACTTTTCCGACTCGTCTTACTTCTTAAATATCGTTTGTGGATTCGGAATCCATCTCCTAGAAGAACCCCTCTCAGGCCTGCCTGACCGGCACCCGCGGCGCCAGGCCCTCCGCAGGCTGCGCTTCGCACCAGAAAAGCGCGTGAAGCGGAGGCGGACAGGAAGATGCATGGCTTTAAGGGCGAGAAACCATGGTAAAGGCGGAAATGCCCTCGCCCCTAGTGCTGGTCCACGGGCTCGCGCTGGCTCTGTCGCTCCTGTTCCTCCTCTTCCTGCAGCGGCAGAAGATGACCCTCTTCGCCCCCGTAAAGCAGTACCTGGTCGTCGGCTACTCTCTCGTGACCTGTTGGTCGGCGCTGAACTTCCTGAACCTGACCCTGCAGTCGCCCCAGACGGCCATCCTCTTCGCCCTCGTCGGGGTCACGGCGATCCTGCTCGCCATTGTCCCCGCCACCTTTGCGTCGGAGATAATAGTCCGCGAGGTGAAGGGAGGGGAGGGGGAGGGCGCCCGCACCGGGCGTAGCATAGGAGGGCTGACCCCCCCGGCCCTCGCCATCACGGCTGCGGTGGCTGCCTTGGTCTTCGTCCTACTCGCATTCACCCCCTTCACCGTCAAGGGCACCCCCTCCGGATTCGGAGGCGTCGTCTACGACCCCAGCTACGCGTGGTGGTACACCGTCGCCCTGACGGCCCTGGCCGCCGGATTCATTGCGTATCCGTGCAGGCGGGTGTTCGTCAGGGGGAGCAGGCTGGGGCCCGGCCCTGCAAGGACGGCCATGACCCTCCTGCCGCTTTCCTGGGCGCTCTTCGCGGTCCTGGCGGTGGGGCTGGGGCTCTACCTCCCTCGGATCCCTTCCGCGAGCCCGGTCGTCGGACTCGCCGGCGCCGCACTCCTCGCGGCCAGTGCGTATCTCTTCAGAGGGACGAACCTGCTTGACAGGCTCTTCGCCCCCCAGCCCCTGCCGACCCGGCCTCCCCCGGCGCATGCCAAGCGTCTCTCTGCGAGGCTCGGGCTGGAGGGGCGCGCCGTGCTCGGCCACGTCGTGCTCCTGGAGTACGACCCCTCCGCAGGCTACGAAAAGGACGTCCTGGACTATGTCGAGGAGGTGGGGGGAACCACCCTCGTCGTCGCCCAGAAGGGGGGGCCTGTCGCACTCGCGCTGGCCGAAACCCCCGGCCTGAGGTTCCTCCTCCTTGACAGCGACGTCTCCTATCCGAAGCCGGGGGAGAGGGAGAGCGAGGTCCTCGTTCCGGAGAGCAACTCCGCCCTCCTGCTCGAGGCGCTGTCGAAAGGGTTCGGGGAGAGCGCCGGGGGAGCCTCCCTCGTCTTCGCCGCGCTCTCGGACATGCTGGTGGCGTCGGGGACGAAGGCGACCTACGACTTCCTGAAGAAGTTCTTCGGCTTCGTCCCAGGCGACCTGAGCGCGCTCTTCCTCTTGGTCGATGGGGCGCACGACCCGGCGACGGTCGCGCTGCTCCGGTCCCTCTTCAACACCCAGGCGGTGCACGACCCGAAGGGCCTGAGGGTCGTGAAGCGGGCACACTAGCGCCCCGCAGACTGGGCGGGCGGCGCAGTCCTTCGGCAGACTGTACGCCGTCCTTCCCATGGAAGTGAAGAACCTGCACATCTCGGCGCGATTGTCGTCGGTCCCCCGCATGAACGTCCTGACCGGGCATCGCATGCTTCGTCAGCGGTCGACCGGGTCCGGGCGCTTCTGGCGGCGCCTTCGAGGCCGAAGGCAGGGACGAGGGAGACGGAGGGCCGCATCTGGAGGGCTTGTCATACAAATATATACATGCGTGTAAGACAATCAAGGGATGGCGGTCGTGAACTTCAGGGTGGACGAGGAGACGAAGAAGAGGATGGAGAGGCTCAAGCACCTCAACTGGAGCGAACTGCTTCGCCGATACGTCGGCGAGGTCGTAAAGGAAGAAGAGAAGCGCCTCGCCGTCGTGAGGGACATGTCTCTCATTGAAGAGAGCGCAAGGGCGATCGAGGACCTGAGGTCGAGGAGCCCCGAGGGTTGGAGCGGGGCGGAGGTGGTGATCCAGTGGCGCAGGGCGAGGCGCTAGTCGTCGTCGACGCGTCCGTGGCCGTGAAGTGGTTCACGCGCGAGGAGTTCAGCGACAGCGCGGCCAGGCTCCTGGCGATGCACAGGGAGGGCAAGGTAAGTCTGGCGTCGCCGTACCTGCTCACGTACGAGGTCGCCAACGCCGTGATGGCGAGGGCCGGGGGGGTCAGCCCTCCTATGCTACGCCCGGTGCGGGCGCCCTCCCCCTCCCCTCCCTT
>JAFLZH010000020.1 GCA_029785615.1 Nitrososphaerota archaeon | reverse complement strand
AGACAGAGGCCGAGCTGGTGATGGTGCCGCTGAAGACCTCTGGGGACGCCCTCCCCCACGAGAGGCTCGTGACCGACGGGAAGACGGCGTTCACAGGGGATATAGACAGAGAGCTGGCAGAAGGCCGCATAGACATCGCGGTGCACAGCATGAAGGACCTCCCTCTGCTCACTGACGAACGGCTGGTCATCGGCGCCACCCCGAAGAGGGGCGACCCCAGGGACGCGCTGGTGTCACCCTCAGGCGCTACCCTGGGCCGGCTGAGGAAAGGCGCGCGCATAGGGACCTCGAGCGTCAGGAGGATGTCTCAGCTTCTTGCGCTCAGGGGGGACATCGAAGTCGTCGAACTGCGGGGGAACGTCGACACCAGGCTGAGGAAAATCGAGGAGCGGGGGCTCGACGGCGCGGTGCTGGCTGCGGCCGGGCTCCATCGGCTGGGCCTCGGCTCGAGGATAACCCAGGCCTTCGGCGTCGAGGAGGTCGTCCCCGCGGTCTGCCAGGGGACACTGGCTGTCGAGGCAAGGGCGGGGGACAGCGATGTCCTGGCGATGCTGGAGGCGATCGACGACCCTGACACCAGGGCGTCCAGCGAGTGCGAAAGGGCGTTCTCGGAAGAGCTAGGAGGGGACTGCGACGTCCCTTTGGGAGCGTACGCTACGGTCGCCCCGGGCAGGATGGTCGCCATCGGCCTCGTGGCCGATCCGCTAGGGAAGAGGTCGGCCAGGGCCGAGGTCGAAGGGGACGGAAGGAACCCGAAGGCCCTGGGGAGGGAGCTGGCAAGGAAGGTCAAGGAGAGAGGCGGGGCGAAGATCATGGAGGGGATTGCAGGTTGACCTCCCAGCACGCGGTGCACAGAGTGGTCGTGGCGCGGTCCAGGGAGGGGAACGAAGAGCTGCAGGCCATGCTCGCCGCGTCAGGGGTCGAAGCGGCCGGGGTGGAGACGGTCAGGTTCGAGGCGCCCGAAGACTGGTCAGCCGTGGACAAGGCGCTAGCCGGGGTCGGGGACTTCGACTGGGTGGTCCTGACGTCACCGAGGGCCGTGGCTGTCCTGGGGGAGCGGCTCAGGAAGTCTGGCGGGAGAGGGGCCCTCCCGAAGTTCGCCGCTGTGGGGCCGAGGACCGCAGCTGGGCTCAGGGACTTCGGGCTCGAGGCGAGCTTTGTCCCCGACAGGTTCCTCACCGCTCAGCTGGGCGAGACGCTCCCCTTAGGCCGGGGGAACAGGGTCCTCCTGTTCAGGGCGGACATCGGGGACAAGGCGCTGACGAAAACCCTGGAAGACAGGGGGTTCGAGGTCTCCGAGGTGGCGGCATACCGGACTCTGCCCGAAGGAGGGGAGCTGGACCCCGCCGCCGTCGAGGGGGCAGACCTTGTTGCGTTCGCGAGCCCTTCTGAAGTCAGGGGGTTCGAGTCGCGGCTCGGTCCCGACAGGATGGGCAGTGTCACAGGGAGGGCGACGGCTGTGTGCATCGGGCCCGTGACGGCGTCGGCCGCCAGGAGTGCAGGGTTCGGGTCGGTGGTGTTCCCGGGGCGACACACGATTGACGCCCTGGCAGCGAAGATAGTGGAGCTGGCGACCCATGTCTGACGAACCGAGGGTCAGGCCGGAGCGAAGGGGGAGGAGGCTCAGGAGGACCGAGCCCATGCGGAGGATGCTCGACGAGACGAGGCTCCACAAGGACATGTTCGTTGCCCCCGTGTTCGTGGTCGAAGGCGAGGGTAGGGCCGAAGAGATTGACGGCATGCCTGGGGTCTTGAGGTACTCGGTGGACCGGCTGCCGACCTACTTCGAGAGGCTCGTCAGGGCAGGGATCCGGAGCGTGCTGCTCTTCGGGGTGCCAGGCCACAAAGACGACCAGGGGACGGGGGCCTACGCCAGGGACGGCATCGTTCCCAGGGCGATGTCATCCATCAGACAGTCGTTCCCCGAGCTGGTTGTGATGGCGGACGTCTGCCTCTGCGAGTACACCTCGCATGGCCACTGCGGGGTGCTGCGCGGCCGGGAGGTCGACAACGACGGGACCCTCCCCCTCCTCTCCAGGGCAGCCGTGGAGTACGCCCGGTCTGGGGCGGACGTCGTCGCCCCCAGCGCCATGATGGACGGACAGGTGCTAGCCATCCGGAGGGCCCTCGATGAGGCCGGCTTTGACGACGCCGTGGTGATGGGCTATTCGGCCAAGCACGCCTCGGCTTTCTACGGGCCATTCAGGAACGCGGCCGGTTCTGCCCCGTCGTTCGGGGACAGGCGCGGGTACCAGATGCAGCCCGGGAACAGGCGAGAGGCGCTCAGAGAGGTGGAGGAGGACATCAGGGAAGGTGCAGACATCGTGATGGTGAAGCCAGCGCTGGCATATCTGGACGTGATCTCTGAGGCGAGACGAAGGTTCAAAGTCCCTCTGGCAGCCTACAACGTGAGCGGCGAGTATTCGATGCTGAAGGCCGCCGCTCTGAACGGGTGGCTGGACGAGAAATCCGCGGCCCGCGAAGTGCTCACCGGCATCAGGAGAGCGGGCGCAGACCTGATCATCACATACTTCGCCGAGCAGGCAGCAGGGTGGATCAAGGAGGGATGGTGATGCAGGAAGCATCGGCACATCAAGAACTTGAGGCCGGTTCGCGGAAGGTGATGAGGTACGTCTTCTTCAAGGCGGTCAGGGAGTGGAGGTCTCTCGCGGAGGACGAGAAGAAAGCCGGCGCCGACGAGTTCCTCGCTGTCCTGGACAAGTACTCGAAGACGCTGGACCTCAGATGCTACAGCCTGGTCGGGACCAGGGCGGACGCCGACTTCATGATCTGGGTCGTGGCCCAGGACCTGGGCTCGGTGCAGGACCTTGCCTCGGAGCTCCTTGCCACCGGGCTCGGCAGGCGGCTAGACGTCGCCTACTCCTTCCTCGCAATGACAAGGAAGTCGAAGTACCTCGGCTCGCACAGGCACCCCGGGCAGGAAGGAGCTGAAGACGAGCCCCGGCGGAACGCGAAGTACGCCTTCGTCTATCCTCTGGTGAAGAAGAGGGAGTGGTACAAGGTCCCCTTCGCCGAGAGGCAGAGGATAATGGCAGAGCACTTCAGGATCGGACACAAGTACCCTGCGATCAAGATCAACACGGGCTACTCCTTCGGCCTCGACGACCAGGAGTTCGTCCTCGCGTTCGAGGGGGACGACCCGGGGGAGTTCCTGGACCTTGTCGAAGAGCTGAGGTCGTCGGACGCGAGCAAGTACACCGAACGGGAGACGCCCATCTTCACCTGCGCCTCGGTCGACCCGGCGACAATGATCAGGCTCCTGGGGTAGTGGTGCCAGTGAAGGACAGGAAATCGGCGGCCCTCTACGAGAGGGCTTCGAAGGTCATGGTCGGAGGCGTGTCGAGCCCTGTCAGGGCGTTCAAGTCGGTGGGCGGGACGCCGAAGTTCATCCGCAGAGGGAAGGGCTCCAGCATGTGGGACGCGGACGGCAACAGGTACGTCGACTACGTCTGCTCCTGGGGGGCGCTGATCCACGGCCACGCGAACCCCGCCGTGTCGGCGTCCGCCCGCGCCGCCATGTCTTCGGGGACCAGCTTCGGGGCGCCCACGGAGACAGAGGTGCGCCTCGCGGAAAGGGTCCGAAGGTCCATGCCGTCGATCGAGAAGGTCCGCTTCGTGAACTCCGGGACCGAAGCCACCATGTCGGCCCTCCGCGTAGCCAGGGGACACACCGGGAGGAGCATCCTGGTGAAGTTCGAAGGATGCTACCACGGGCACGCAGACCCGTTCCTCACCAAGGCAGGCTCCGGGATGGCCACCCTGGACATCCCCGTCTCTGCGGGGGTGACCGCGGGCTCCGTGGGCGACACCGTGACCCTCCCCTTCAACGACATCGAAGCCGTCGAATCGGAGTTCAGGAAAGAGGGAGACAAGATAGCCGCGGCCATAGTCGAACCCGTCGGCGGCAACATGGGCGTCGTCCTCCCGGCGGACGGCTTCCTCCCCGCGCTGCGGAAGGCATGCACGGACAGCGGCGCCCTCCTCCTCTTCGACGAGGTAATCACAGGGTTCAGGGTCGGGCCCGGAGGGGCCCAGGGACTGCTGGGGGTCGAGCCGGACCTCACCACCCTTGGGAAGGTCATCGGCGGAGGCTTCCCGGTGGGGGCCTACGGCGGCAGGGGCGAAGTCATGGCCGAGGTCGCGCCCGAGGGCCCGGTGTACCAGGCAGGGACCCTTTCAGGCAACCCCGTCGCCATGGCCGCGGGGCTGCGCGCCCTGGAGCTCCTCACGAAGGGAGGCTATCGGAGGCTGGAGGAGGCGTCGGCGGCCCTCCAGGAAGGGATCGAGTCCGGCGCAGAGAAAGCAGGGGTAGCGCTGACGACGAACAGGATGGGGTCGATGCTCGGCGAGTTCTTTTGCGAGGGGCCGGTCGTGGACTTCACCACCGCCAGCAAGACTGACACCGGCGCCTACGGCAGGTACTTCTGGGAGATGCTCGGCTCCGGGGTCTATCTCCCTCCGTCGGCCTTCGAGACGGCGTTCGTCTCGCTGGCTCACTCGGACGCGGACGTAGAAAGGACGGTCAGCGCCGCAGGGAAGGCGTTCAGAGCGGTGAAGAAGTGAATGCGGAGCACTTTCGTGGACGCATGCAGGAGGAAGCAGGTGGACCACACGCCGGTCTGGTTCATGAGGCAGGCAGGGAGGTACCTCCCCAGCTACCGGAAGCTCAGGTCCCAGAAGGGGATGCTGGAGATAGCCAAGGACCCCCGCCTCGCTTCGGACGTGACAGTCGACCCTGTGAGGGAGCTCGGGGTGGACGCGGCCGTGGTCTTCGCCGACATAATGCTCCCCTTGGAAGGGGTCGGCGTCAAGTTCAGGATCGAGGAGAACGTGGGGCCGATCATAGAGCGGCCGATCGCCGGGAGGGAGGACGTGGAGGCGCTGGCAGACTTCGACCCCGACGCGCATGCCGGGTACGTCCTCGAGACGATAGCCCTGGCCGTGGAGAAGCTGGCCGGGACCCCCCTCGTGGGGTTCTCCGGGGCCCCCTTCACCCTGGCGAGCTACCTGGTCGAGGGAGGTCCGAGCAGGGAGTTTCAGAAGACCAAGAAGATGATGTACTCCGACCCGGAGGCATGGGACCTCCTGATGTCGAAGCTCACCAGGCTCGTGGCGGCGTACCTCGGGGCCCAGGTCAGGAGCGGGGTGGACGCGGTCCAGGTGTTCGACAGCTGGGTGGGCTGCCTCTCCCCCGAAGACTACCGCAGGTACGTCAGGCCCTACACCTCGGCGGTCTTCGGCGGGGTGGCCGGGTCGGTCCCGACGATCCACTTCTGCGCTAACTCTTCGGCCCTCGTGGAGGAGTTCGCGGCGACCGGGGCCGAGGTCATCAGTGTGGACTGGAGGGTCCCCGTAGACAGCGTGTGGGACCGCGCTGGCAAGGACAAGGGGGTGCAGGGGAACTTGGACCCTGTCCTGGCGGCGACCGGCGGAGGGGCGATGGAGGACGCGGTCGCAGGGATCATGAGGAAGGCATCCGGGAGGCGGGGGCACATATTCAACCTCGGGCACGGCGTCCTGCGTGACACGCCCCCCGAAAACCTCAGAAGGGTGGTGCAGATGGTCCAGGGATGGAAAGGAGGGGCCTGAGATGAAGGGGATACTGGTCATGGCCTACGGAGGGCCCAGATCCTTGGACGAGGTCGAGGCATACTACACGCACATCAGAAGAGGGAGGAGTCCGTCCAAGGAGCAGATGGACGACCTCCTGGCCAGGTACAAGGCGATAGGGGGGAAGTCCCCTCTCCTGGAGACGACCGAGAAGCAGGCTGCGGGACTGGAGCGGGCGCTCGGGCCAGAGGGGCCCAGGGTGTACGCGGGGATGAAGCATTCGCCACCGTTCGTCGCGGACGTGGTCCGCAGGGCGAGCTCAGAAGGGGTCACCGAGCTGCTCTGCATCGTGCTCGCGCCCCATTATTCGAAGATGAGCACGGTCGGGTACGCTAAGGCGGTGGACGAGGCCAAAGCCTCCCTGGCGAGGAAGCTCGACGTGACGTTCGTGGAGTCGTGGTACGACAACCCCGGCCTGATCTCCATGTGGGCGGGGAGGGTGAAGGAGGCGGCCAGGACCGCCGGAGACGACGCGTCGCTGGTCTTCTCTGCGCACAGCCTCCCCGAGCGGACAATCAGGGAGGGCGACCCCTACAGAGACCAGCTGCTGGCGACGTCCAGGCTGGTCGCCGAGAAGCTGGCCTGGAGCGACTGGAGCTTCGCGTTCCAGAGCCAGAGCAAGACAGGCGAGCCGTGGCTCGGCCCCGACATACTGGACCACCTCCAGGCTCTCTATGAAAAGGGGAAGAGGCGGTTCATCTCGGCCCCCATCGGGTTCGTCTCGGACCACCTCGAGATCCTCTACGACCTCGACATCGAGTGCCGGGAGTGGGCGGAGAAGAGGGGCGCCGAGCTCGTCAGGTGCAGGTCCCCCAACGGCAGCAGCGAGATGATCGCTGCGCTGGCGGGGATAGTCAGGCAGAACGGGTTCGCCTAGGCGGCCGGCCCAAGTCGCCCGCGACGTCGGCCAGAGAGATCACAAGAAGAAAGTCAGACAGAACCAGGACCCTGTCAAGCAGGCGCAGCTGGTGTCTTCTCCCATGACGTAGTCGCTCAGAAGGCCGCCCTGGAAGGAGAAGAGAAGAGGCTCCTCGACGCCGTGCGCGGGAAGGCCAAAGAGATAGGCGCCGGGTGTAGGATTCGGACCTACGCGACCGTTGATGGTCACGGGCTTGCTTGCCGCTGTCTCAAGGCCCGCGCAATAACCACTCTGCCAACCCGGCCCGGTTCTTGGCGCTCGGCGACTCTCTTCTTATCCTTTAGCAGGGAGCGAGTTCATAAGCGGAGCACATACCGGCTCCCCATGGGTATCCGGGTCCGCCCAGCCAGGCTCTCCGACAAGGAGCCGTTGATGAGCTTCATCAGAGGCGTCTGGGGCGGGCACGACTACATCCCCAGGGTCTGGGGCGAATGGTTCAGGGACAAGGCCAACCCCATGTACGTCGTAGAGGTCGACGGGGTCCCCGTGGGGATGAACAGGATGACGATGCTGGAAGACGGGTCGGCGTGGCTGGAGGGGGTGAGGGTGCACCCCGACCATCGCGGAAAGGGGCTGGCGACCATGCTGGGGGAGAACTCCTTGAGGGTGGCCAGGAAACGAGGCGCTATGGCGTTCAAGCTGGCCAGCGGCTCGCGCAACAAAAGGGCGCACAGGCAGATCGCCAGGCTGGGGTTCACCGAGGTGACCCGGTTCAGCGTCTACGAGCCCGTGAAGGGGGCTCTGGCCAGGGACGGAGCGAGGCGGGTCGGCCCAGAGGACCTCGACGAGGCGGAGCGCCTGATGCGTAGGACGAAGGAGTTTGAGATCGGGCACGGCGTCTACTGGAACAACTGGAGAGCGGCCCTGATGACCCCCGGGGTGACCAGGCGCCTCGTGGAGGAGGGGGCTGTGTGGAGGCTGGGCGGCGCGGTAGCCGTCACCAAGCCTGGAGGGGAAGGGAGGGACTGGGAGCAGATAGGCTTCCTCGGCGGGGAGCCGACGGATGCGGTCCGCCTGGCGAGGTGCCTCTTTGGGAGGAGGAAAGGCGCTTCCGAGCGCTGGGCGTACGTCTCACAGGGCTCTCCCCTGATCCATGCCCTGAGGACCTCCGGGTTCGCGCGGCGCGTCTCCGTCGTCCTTTTCGAGTGGAAGGCAGCCAAAGGTTAATTCGCTCTTTCTGGGCACGCGCGAGCATGGAAAGCGGGAGCAAGGTGACAGTGCTGGGAGCGGGCCTCATGGGCCATGGGATCGCCCAGGTCGCGTCGCAGGTCGGCAGCTTCGAGGTCTCGATCTTGGACGTGGAGAAGGCATACCTGGACAGAGGGATGAAGATGATCGGGGACTCCATAGGGAAATTCGTGGAGAAGGGGAAGCTCAGCAAGGATGAAGGCGCGGCGGCCCTGGGGAGGATACACCCCACCCTCGACCTCGCTGAGGCCGTGAAAGGGAGTAGCCTAGTGATGGAAGCGGCCACCGAGGACCCCAAGCTCAAGCTCGAACTGTACGGGAAGCTGGCCCAGCTCGCCGGCGAGGACGCCATACTCGCGTCCAACACCTCGTCCATCAGCATCACCCTCCTGGGTTCGGCGACCAAGAGGCCTGAGAACGTCTGCGGGATGCACTTCTTCAACCCGCCTCAGCTCATGCCCCTGGTCGAGATAATCAGGGGGAACAGGACGTCGGACGAGACGGTGGGCCGGGTCAGGGAAGCCTCCGCGAAGCTGGGCAAGGAGACGGTGCTGTGCAAGAAGGACTCGCCCGGGTTCATCGTGAACAGGCTGCTCGTCCCCGCGCTGAACGAGGCGATCTTCCTCGTCCAGGAGGGGGTCGCCGACCCCGAGGACATCGACAAGGCGGTCAAGCTCGGCCTCAACTGGCCCATGGGGCCGCTGCAGCTGCTGGACTACGTCGGCCTGGACACGACGCTGAACATCACGCAGGTGTTCATGAACGAGTTCGAAGACTCGAAGTACCGCCCGAGCCCCCTCCTCAAGGAGATGGTGAGGGCGGGCCTCATGGGGAGGAAGAGCGGCAAGGGGTTCTACGAGTGGAGCTCCCCCGGCGCCACTAAGGCGAAGTGAGCTTCTCCTTCAGGTCCGGCGGGAAGGGGATCTTCCTGCCGTCTCCGCCGGTGAGGACGTGGACGGTGTGCCCGGTGGCGAGCAGAGTCATCTCGGGGACCTTGTAGACCTCGTTTTCGAACCTCAGGCTGCTGTTGCCGACGGAGGCGACCTTGGTCTTCACGAGTATCTCGTCGTCGAAGCGCGCGGGCGCCCTGTAGTCGGCGTGGGCCTGCACGACGGGGAACTGCACCCCGCGCCTGGTCCACTCGGCATACCCGAACCCGTGGTCCCTCATGAGCCCCACCCTGCCGACCTCGAACCAGGTGAGGAACTTCCCATAGTACACCACCCCCATGGTGTCAGTCTCTTCGAACCTGACGCGCAGCCTCTGCTCGTGCCACACGCCCATGGCCGCGGGGAGGCCGCTCGTTCCTTTAACCTGAGCGGGCGTCCCGATTAAAACCGTAAATACGGTAAGAAACGCGCCAGGATTCGTTCAAAATGAACAAGAATCTCATCATAGTAGGCGGCGTCTTGGCCCTCATCGGGCTGATCGTGAACGTGGCGGTCGACCGCGACAACGTGTACGACATGACCACGGTCGCCCTGTGGGCGCTCACGGTCATATTCGTGTTCGTCGGCGTGTTCGTCGGCGGGAAGAAGGCGGCGTCGTCCGCTTCGGCAGCCCCGGCCGCGGGTCGGTAGGCAGCTCCACACCGCAAGGCGGCGTAGACGGAGCGCTGTCGTGCCGTAGAGCGTCAGCAGGCGCTTCGCAGTAGTTAATACGAACCGGACGCGGACCGAGCGGCATGAGCTACAGGACTCTGTCAGTCGCAAAAGAGGGCCCGCTGGGGATAGTCACGATCAACAGGCCGGACGCGCTGAACGCCCTGAGCCGCGAGCTGGTCAGCGAGCTGATTGCGGTCCTGTCTGCCCTTGAGGCAGACGAGGAGGTCAGGTGCCTGGTGGTGACCGGGAGCGACAGGGCGTTCTCAGCCGGGGCAGACATCAAGGAGATGGTAGACATGTCAGCGGTCCAGATGGCGATGACGGAACACTTCTTCCCCCTCTGGGACAAGGTCGGGAGGTACCCCAAGCCGCTGGTCGGCGCGCTGAGCGGGTTCGTCCTCGGGGGCGGGCTGGAGCTCGCCATGAGCCTCGACGTGCTGATAGCGTCCGAGACGACGCAGATGGGGCAGCCAGAGATCAACATCGGGGTCATCCCCGGGGGCGGCGGGACGCAGAGGCTGACGAGGGCGGTGGGGAAGTACAAGGCGATGGAGATGATCCTCACAGGGACGCGCATAGGGGCCGAGGAGGCGAAGACGCTGGGGCTGGTGAGCAGGGTGGTCCCCAAGGAGGCCTACCTCGAGGAGGCGAAGAAGGTCGCCAGGGAGATCGCGTCGAAGTCCCCCATGTCTGTGAAGCTGGCGAAGATGGCGGTCAACAAGGCGTTCGAGACGGGCCTGGGGGCCGGGCTTGACTTCGAGCGCGAACTGTTCTATCTCCTCTTCGCGTCCGAGGACGCCAAGGAGGGGATGAAGGCGTTCATGGAGAAGCGGAAGCCGGCGTTCAAGGGGAAGTAGTTGGAGTACGAGACAGTCAGGACGGAGCGGGCCGGGAGGGCCCTCTGGATCACCCTGAACAGGCCGGACAAGCTCAACGCGTTCAACGAGCAGATGGGGGTCGACCTGCTCGAAGCCCTCAGGGAGGGGGAGAAGTCGGCCGAGGCGAGGTGCCTGGTCATCACGGGGGAGGGGAAGGCGTTCTCCGTCGGGGAGGACCTGAACACCAACAGGTCGAGCTACGACAGCGGCAAGCCCGTGCGCCTGGGGGAGGTGATTCAGAGGAAGTACAACCCGATAGTAGCCAGGATCAGGAGGATGGAGAAGCCGGTGCTCGCCGCGGTCAACGGTGTCACCGCCGGGGCCGGGCTGGGGCTGGCGCTGGCCTGCGACCTGAGGGCGGCGTCGGACAAGGCGACGTTCCATGAAGCGTTCATCAAGGTCGGCCTGGCGCCCGACTCGGGAACAAGCTTCTGGCTGACGCGCATCCTGGGGCTCGGGAGGGCCATGGAGGTCGGCCTGCTGGGCGAGCCCATAGACGCCCAGAAGGCGATGAGCCTGGGCCTCGTCAACTGGGTCTTCCCCGACGGCGAGTTCAGGGAGAGGTCTGCCGCCATGGCCGAGAGGCTGGCGAAGGGGCCCACCAAGGCGATGGGGCTGACGAAGAGGGCGCTGAACAGGGCGGTGGTTGTCGACGTCGAGTCGGCTCTGGAGTACGAGATGTACCTGCAGGACGTGGCAGGGAGGACCAGGGACCACGCGGAAGGGGTCAAGGCGTTCTTCGACAAGCGGGAACCGAACTTCGTCGGCGAATAGGGCCTGCCGCCGGGGAGGCGAGCACGTCAACGCGGGGCGGGTCTGGCGGGAGCGAATTCACGGAAACCTGGAAGACCAGTCAAGGAACGTAGCGTCCTTCTTTCATCAGTTAGTCCGCTGCTTGCCTAGCTCACCTCGAAGCGCAGCACGCCGAAGCCTCCCCACTCGTCAGCTACGGCCGGCGTGTAGATGCCAGGAGCGAAGAGGTGCTGTGGCGACGGCGGGATGCCTGGATAGGAGAAACCGTCGAAGGTTGGCGAATAGAACGTGGGCGAAGCTTCTTGTGGTGTGATCTGGTCCCAGTA
>JAFLZH010000001.1:2628-353043 GCA_029785615.1 Nitrososphaerota archaeon | reverse complement strand
AGGTGCTGCAGCTGGCCAGGTCCTTCCTCTCCAGGCCCTCGGCCATGGTCGCGGAGCCCCCCGAGCTGGAGAACGAGCTCCGCGGGCAGGCGCTGAGGAAGGAAGACGAGAAGGACGGGGCCATCTGGAAGAAGAGCTAGCCAGCTCCGCCCCATCCAAGGAAACCACGCCGGCCACCAGAACCCTTTTGTGAGCAGCCCCGGGACAACCCCCGCTGCTCCTCCCTTGCCTCTCACCTCGAAGCCCCTCGCCCCGGGCACCTGGCCCGCCTTCGCCCGCCTCGTGGAGAAGCACAACGGGATATTCGGGGGGTGCTGGTGCATCTCCTTTCACCTTGAGCAGGGGGAGAAGAGGCACGGCGCCAGCGCCTACAGGGAGATGAAGAGGGCCCTGGTCAGCCAGGGTCGTGCCCATGCCGCCCTCGTCTTCGACGGTCCCGACGCCGTGGGGTGGTGCCAATACGGCCCGACCGCGGAGCTTCCTAACATCAGGAGCAGGAAGGCCTACGAGAAGGGGCTGGGGGAGCTCCCCGACTGGCGCATCACCTGCTTTTTCATCGACCGCGAGCGCCGGGGGGAAGGGGTGGCGACCTTCGCCATGGGCGAGGCGCTGAAGGAGATCGCAAGGCTCGGGGGTGGGAGCGTCGAGGCCTATCCCGAAGACTACTCTGGGCAGAAGATATCGAGCTCGTTCCTTTGCAGTGGGACCCTCGGGATGTTCGAGGCGGCAGGTTTCGTGAAGGCCAGGAAGATCGCGATGCACCGCTGGGTCGTGACCAAGCGAATCCTCCCTGACCGGGGGGCAAGGCCCTTGGCTGAATCTCGGCGGCTCTCCCAGCCTGCGTCGCGCGGAGAGCCTACCTCGAAGCCATCGCCACGCGTTCCTGCTCGTTCTTCTTCTTGACCGCGTAGCTGTTGGCGTCTCCGGCCGCCGCCTGGATTATCTCGTCTGCCAGGACCTCCTCCACTGTCTTTGGAGAGTTGAACGCCGACTCCCTCACTCCCTCGGAGATGAACCTCAGGGCAAGGTCGACCCTCCTGACCGGGGATATGTCCACCGACTGGTGATAGACCACGCCGCCGTAGCTGAGCCTCGTGGTGTCCTCGTTGGGGGAGGCGTTCTCTATGGCCTTCACCAGCTGCTGCACGGGGTTCTGCCCGGTCCTGAGCTCTATTATGGAGAGGGAGGTCTTCACGACGTTCATCGCCTTCTGCTTCTTCCCGCCCATCCTCCCGGTGTTCTTGGCGTACTTCTTGCCGAAGTGCATCATCTCGTTGACGAGCCTCTCGACTATGTTGATCCTGGTCTTCCCGAACTTCTTGTGCTCGTGCCTCCCCCCGGAGTGCGGGATGAGGATCGGCCTCACGTTGATCACCGTCTGGAGCCCAGGGTCGTTTATCTTCACCCCGGTCAGGTCCCACTTCTCCCAGAGGAGGAGGTTGGGGTACTCGAGCGCCTGCTTGCTCACGCCTATCTCCTCGGCTTCTCCTTCCGCCCGTAGACCAGCTCGTTCAGCGAAACGCCGTTGACCTTGAACACCGTCCAGCGGACCCCGGGGATGTCCCCCATGGCCCTCTTCATCGACCCGCCGATCCCCTGCAGCACGACCTCGTCGTGCTCGTCTACGAAGTTCAGGGCCCCGTCACCGGGGAGGAAGGCGGTCACCTGCTTCCCGTTCTTGACTATCTGGCACCGGATGCACTTTCTGATGGCAGAGTTGGGCTGCTTCGACTCTATCCCCACCTTCTCGAGGACGATGCCCCTGGCCTGGGGGGCGCCTTCGAGGGGGTCCGCCTTGTAGTCGAGCCCCAGCTTCCGTCTCTTGTACCACTTGTTGGACCAGCGGAACCTTTGGCGTTTGAGCGAGATCTGCCTCGCTGCGAACTCCCCGCGTGGTGAACCGGACATGCTTCAGACGCCGCCTTCTCCCACTGTATATAGAGCTTTCAAAGGAGTTCGGACGTTATCTGCAGATTGCCCACTTCGAAGTAACGCCTGGCGAGGAGCCTCACCTTCTCTGCGTTCTTCCCCCCGAGCCCGAGGACGGCCCCCTTCTTCCGGGAGTCTACAACCACAACGACCGCCTTCGTCCCGTCCAGCATCTCGCTGATGCGCACCTCCTGGACGAACTTCGTCCCCAGGGTGTTCCTGACCAGCCCCTCCACGTCGTCCGCCCACTCCACGACCTCCACCGGCCTCCTCACCGCCCGCTCTATCTTCTTCACAGATGCCCCCTCCTTGCCTATGGCGAGACCCATCTGCCCCTGGGCTATCACGAAGATGACCCTGTCTCTCTTATCGTCGATGACGCAGTCCCTGGCTGTGGCACCCGTCATCTCCTGGAACATGGACATCAGGGAGAGCTCGTCGGAGGAGAGCTTGATCTCTGGCACCTGCAGGATCACCGCATCAGCTGCTTGACGTCGGTGTCGCTCACGTTCCTGAGCGCCATGGCCGAGACCTTGTAGGGCCTCCCCACCAGCCGCGCCAGCTCCGCTGACGTCTGTGTCAGTTCGACGATCGGAACCCCGTTCTTCTTCGCCTCCTCCCTGAGCTTGTCGCCCAGGCCGGTAGGGATGGACCGCGTGATGAGGATCCCCTTGCTCCCCTTCACCGCCGCGATGCTCTCCTTGGCGCCGAGGGCGGTCTTGCCGGCCTTCATGGCGTCCTTTATCACCTTGGAGAGTTGAGCGCTGTCCACCATCTCTATCAGCTCATGTAGAGGTCGATCATCCCGGTCCCCACGGGTATCGGGAGCCCGACGATGACGTTCTCGGTGACCCCCTTCAGGTCTTCCACCTCGCCCTTCACCGCAGCCTCGGCGAGGGTCGGGACGGTGATCTCGAAGGCAGCCCTGGCGAGGACGCTGCTCTTGGTCCCTGCGATGCCGTGCCTGCCTATCTGCTGGATGTAGCCCTTGGACGTCATCAGGTCGGCCACCAGGAAGATGTGGCGGATGTCGACCTCGAGCCCCTGCTCGTCCAGGGTGCTCATCAGCTCCCTGACGAGGGTAGCGCGGGCAGCCTCTATCCCAAGGACCTGGGCGACCTCGTGGACGTTGTTGGTGTAGACTTTGGCCTGGTCGACCCCCTGGACCTGCACCACCTTGCCGAGGTTCGAGCCCGACGTCTGGATGAACCACTCCTCCCCCTCCTTCACCACGGTGACCCTGGTGATCCCCGGGATCCCCTTCAGCTTCATGTTGAGGATCTTGTTCCTGAGGGTGAACAGGGCCGAAAGGTCGGCCTCCGGCATGCTGACGTGGATGATGTTCGGGTTCCGCTTGTCCTGCTGGACCTTCCTCTTCCCGGTCTCGATCACCTTCGCGATCTCCTCGGGGTTGGTGTCCCTGTCGGCCATCATCTCGGGGTTGAGGTGAAGCTTGATCCCTTCGGTGGGGTCGACCTCGCTGAAGGCGACGACGTTCCCTACCTTGGTGAAGAGTATCTCCTTCGCCACCTTGACCGCCTTCTCGTTCTGGGCGGCGTACTCCTTGGTGAGGTAGATGTCCATGGAAGGCTTCGCCGGTATCTTCCTGGCGTCCACCAGCTCCATCAGCCTCGGGAGCCCCAGGGTGACGTCCCTCTCGCGGACCCCTGCGAAGTGGAAGGTCCTGAGGGTCATCTGGGTGCCCGGCTCCCCTATGGACTGGGCGGCGACGATGCCGGACGCCTCGCCCGGCTCCACCCTCGAGTAGTCGAGGGCCTCGGCCACCTTCTCCATCGTCTCCTTGAGCCCGTCCTCGGTCAGGTGAGAGTTCCCGAGCTTGTCGTTCAGCTCCTTGAGCAGCCTCTCGTTGAGCAGCGGCTGGTACTTCTTCAGGAGCTTCCCCAGCTCCGCTTCGTCCACCTTCGCCTTGGACTTGTAGGAGAGCTCCTCCGTCTCGACCAGCCGATCTAGGTTGATGGGCCGGCCGTGGTCGCTCTTGGCTGGGTCGACGCCGTCCTCGCCGTAGAGGAACTGGATGATGTGTCCGTGGGGGTCCCTCACCGTGAGGTCGTACTCCACCTTCAGGTGCTCCAGGGCGTTGACCAGCCTCCTCTGCATGTAGCCGCTCTGCTGGGTCCTGACAGCCGTGTCCACCAGCCCTTCGCGGCCGCCCATGGCGTGGAAGAAGAATTCAGTCGGCGACAGGCCGTCCCTGTAGTTGCTCTTCACGAACCCCTTCGCGGTCGGCGAAGGGTCGTTCCAGGCGAAGTGGCTTAGGGCCCTCCCTCTCAGGCCGTGGCTGATCCTCTTGCCGCGGACGGACTGCTGCCCGAGGGCCGCGGTCATCTGCCCGACGTTGAGGCTCGAACCCCTTGCCCCCGTCCTGGCCATTATCATCCCGGAGTTCTCGGCGGGGAACGCCCTGTCGGCGATCCTTCCGGCCCTGTCCCTCGCCTTCGCTAGCTCGTTGACTATGTAGGCCTCGAGAGTGTCCTCGGCCGAGAGCCCCCTGGTGAGCTGCAGCGAGCCAGTCTTGTACTTCTTCTGGAGGTCCGTGACGCTCGAGTAGGCCTCGTCGAGGGCGTCGGTGATCCCCTTCTTCGCCTCGGCCGGGAGCTCGAGCTCGTTGAACCCGTAGGTGAAGCCCCTCCGCGTGAGGAAGGTCTTGAGCACCTTGAGTATAGAGTTGAGGAAGTTGCGCGCGTCCTCGTTGCCGTAGTCCTTGGCTATCCTGTGCAGCAGGGAGTCCGGCTCCTCGGCCCCTATGACCGCCTTGTCCACCACGCCGGAGATCAGCTCCCCGTCGCGTATCACGACGTCGTTGGTGGCCCCGGTCCTCTGGGCCTTCGCCCACTTCGAGGTGAGGACGTAGTTCATCCCCTTGGGGAGGAAGAGAGAGAACAGCTGCTTGCCGGTATACATGGGGTGGGGTCCCTTCACCGCCGGCTCTGGGAGGTCCCCGACGAAGTCACCCACCAGGGCGAGGTTCGAGAATTCGCCCGGGGTCAGCAGCGCCTCGTCCCTCGTGAGCATGAACGCGCCGGTGATGAAGTCCCTGATCCCCCCTATGATCGGGCCCCCGTACCTGGGCGAGAGTATCTGGTCCTGCACCCTCATGAGCATGAGGGCCTCTGACCTGGACTCCTCGCTCTGGGGGACGTGGAGGTTCATCTCGTCCCCGTCGAAGTCAGCGTTGTACGGCGGGCAGACGGACGGGTGGAGCCTGAAGGTCCTGAACGGGAGGACGCGCACGAAGTGCGCCATCACGGACATCCTGTGAAGCGACGGCTGCCTGTTGAAGAGTACGACGTCCCCGTCCATCAGGTGCCTCTCCACTATGTATCCGGGGACCAGGGAGTCGGCCAGAGCCTTCCTGTCGCTGGCGAAGTCCAGCCTGATCTTCACGCCGTCGGGCCTGATGACGTAGTTTGCCCCGGGGTGTTCGAACGGCCCCCTGTTCACCAGCTCCTTCAGGTGCTCGATGTTGAACGGGGAGACCTTCTCGGGTATCGTGAGCTTCTTCGCTACCTCATAGGGGACGCCCACCTCGCCTATGTCTAGGCTGGGGTCTGGGCTGATCACCGTGCGGCTGGAGAAGTCGACCCTCTTCCCTGAGAGCGACCCCCTGAACCTTCCCTCCTTCCCCTTCAGCCTCTGGCTGAGGGTCTTCAGGGGCCTCCCCGACCTGTGGTGGGCCTGCGGGATCCCTGACACCTCGTTGTCGAAGTATGTGGTGACGTGGTAGTGGAGCAGGTCGACCAGGTCCTGGACGATGAGGTGCGGCGTCCCTGACTCCTTGGACTCGCGCACCCTCTGGTTGACCCTGAGGATGTCGACCACCTTGTGGGTGAGATCGTCCTCCGACCTGATGCCGGATTCGAGGGTGATGGAGGGGCGGACGGTGAGGGGCGGCACCTGGAGGACCTGGAGGACGAACCACTCAGGCCTGGCCGCCTTGGAGTTGAACCCGAGGAGCCCGAGGTCCTCGTTGTTGATCCTCTCGAGGCGCTCCCGGATCGCCACCGGCAGGAGCCGGGTCGCCCCACCCTCCTCTGTGATCTCGTGGAAGATGGTGGGCTTTGTGAATTCGATCTGGTACTGCTGCTTCCCGCAGTGTGGGCACAGCTTGACCTTCTTCGCCTTCGTCACGATCTCCTTTGCGACCCCCTCCACCAGCGACGGGGTGAAGTCGGTCTGGCTGGTCAGCTTCGTCCTGTAGGCGTCGAGCTCCTGCTGAGGGAGGAGTATCCTTCCGCAGGACCTGCACGTCGTCTGGACCAGCCGGTTGATCTCGTCCACGAAAGCGATGTGGAGCACTGGCTCCGCCAGCTCGATGTGGCCGAAGTGCCCGGGGCACCTCCCCGCGGTGCTGCCGCAGGTGCCGCACTTCTGTCCCGGCTCCAGGGTCCCGAGCCTGCTGTCCATGAGGCCCCCCTGGACGGGCATCCCGTCCTCGTCGTAGGTCTCCGGCTGGGTAATCTCGGCGACGGAGTACTTCCTGATCTCCGCTGGCGAGAAGACCGCGAAGTTGATCCCGCCTATCGTCTTGAGAGCCTGTTCCATTGACATATCTCTATACCTTGTCCTTCAGCTGGAGCCTCGGCGCGATGTTCAGGCTCATCATCTCCTGGAGCAGCAGCTTGAACGCGTAGGCGACCACCACGGTGGATATCTTCGCCTGGTCGCCGTCTATCTTGCAGGAGTACTTCCTCTGCTTGGCGTCGTAGTAGGCGATCAGGCCGCACTTCTCGCACACGTAGATCTCGGTCTTGTCGGCCTCGTCCAGCAGCCTGTCCTTGAGGACCATGGAGGCGCCGTAGGCGATGAGGCAGTCCCTCTCCATCTCCCCGAACCTGAGCCCTCCGCCCCGAGCCCTCCCTTCGGTGGGCTGCTTGGTGAGCATCTGCACCTGGCCCCTGGCCCTGGCGTGTATCTTGTCTGCGACCATGTGGTGGAGCTTCTGGTAGTAGACCACCCCGACGAAGACGTCGGCCGCGAACTTCTTCCCCGTCTTCCCGTCGTACATTACCTCCCTCCCCGTGGGCTCGAAGCCCTTGCCCCTGAGGACCTTCTCCATCTCGTCGATGCTCTCCCCGGCGAAGGCTGAACCGTCGACAGGCGAACCGCGGAAGGCAGCGGCCTTCCCCGCTATCGATTCGATGAACTGGCCAACGGTCATTCTGGACGGGAAGGCGTGGGGGTTGA
Source organism: Nitrososphaerota archaeon (assembly GCA_029785615.1). GTDB lineage: Archaea > Thermoproteota > Nitrososphaeria > Nitrososphaerales > Gagatemarchaeaceae > UBA183. The sequence continues at coordinate 345,909 of JAFLZH010000001.1, read as the reverse complement.
TTATCACGTCCGGGACGATCCCTTCGGCTGTGTAGGGCATGTCCTCCTGGGGGACCACCAGCCCGATGACCCCCTTCTGGCCGTGCCTGGAGGCGAACTTGTCGCCTATCTCAGGGACCCTCATGTCCCTGACCCTCACCTTGAACATCTTGCCTCCTTCGACGTTCTCGGTCATGAAAATGGAGTCGACCACCCCGGCCTCGGACGGCCGGACGGCGACGGAAGTGTCCCGCCTGTAGGGCCCCTTGATCTCGAACTCCTTGTACTCTTCCATGAACCTCGGAGGGCTGGTCCTGCCTATCACCACGTCCCCGCCGGTCACCTGCGACTCGTGGGCGACGATCCCGTCTCCCTCGAGGAGGCGGTAAAACTTCTCGCCCCTGTACCCGCGGATGTTGGAGTCGGCGGCCGGGACCTCGAAGGTGTCGCGCATCCCGCCGAGGTACTGCTTCGCCTCGCCTTCGTAGAGCCTGTAGAAGAACGACCGGGCCATCCCCCTCTCGACGCTGGACCTGTTGAAGATGATCGCGTCCTCTATGTTGTACCCCTCGAAGGAGAGGACAGCCACCACGCAGTTCGTCCCCAGCGGGCGCTCGTCTATCTTCAGCAGGTCGAGCGTCCGAGTGCGGACCACCGGCGCCTGGGGGCTCACCAGCAGGTGCTGGCGCACGTGTGGAGATATCGGATAAGTCGGGGAGCTGAAGCCGAGGCTCTGCTTCGCCATCGCCGACTCGTAGGTGTTCCTCGGGGACTGGTTGTGCTCAGGGTACGGTATGATGGACGCCGCGATGCCGAACATCGCCGCGGGGAAGAGCTCCATGTGGCTGTTCTTGGTGGAGACGTCATCGGCGCCCATGGACACCAGGCAGTTCTCCTCCTCGTTGGCGTCTATCAGCTCGATGACTCCCTGGTCTACCAGGTCCCTCCATGAAGTCTGGCCCGTGCTGACCTTGTCGATGACCTCGGGGTTTAGCAGAGGGCGGCCACTTTCCACCACGACCAGCGGCCTCAGGACCCTGCCGGAGCTGAGGCTGATGTAGACGCGGGGGTAGGCGTTCTCGTTCACCGGGATGACGTGGAGGACGCTGGCGCCGGGGTTGATCTGGCCCTCGCGCCTCAGCTTCCGGAACGCCTTCGCCAGCCGCTCGCCGTCGTCGACGTATCCCAGGAACCTCCCGTCCATGAATATCCTGCACCCCTCCACCTGCAGCTTCTGGTCGGCGTCGCGGATCTGTTTGGCGCCAAGCTCCCAGAGCTTCTCCTCTACCTCCTGCGACGGGACGCTGACCGATATGATGGCGGACAGCGCGAGGTTCTTCACCAGGCCGCAGTTGACGCCCTCAGGGGTCTCAGACGGGCAAATCCTGCCGAAGTGCGTCGCGTGCAGGTCCCTGGCCTCGAAGTTCGGCTGGCTCCTGCTGAGCGGAGACTGGACCCGCCTCAGGTGGCTCAGCGTGCTGAGGTAGTTGGTCCTGTCGAGGAGCTGGGTGACTCCGACCTTCCCCCTCCCCCAGTTCCCGGTGGCGATGGCGTTGTTGAGCTTGTCAGTGATTATCCCTGTCCTGATGGCTGCGCCGACGACGTTCCCTCCCCGCTTCTGGCCCGTCCTTTCGAGCTGATACTTCATGTCCCTCACCAGGTTGCGGAAGGCTGTCCTGAAGAGGTCGGCCAGCATCTGGCCTGCGAACTTTATCACCTTGTTCCCGTAGTGGTCCTTGTCGTCCGCCTCGATCCAGCCCAGCCTCAGCTCTAGCAGCTTGCATGCGGCCTCGCCCATGAACATCGACTTGTCGAAGCGCTTGTCCTCGGTCTTGCCCAGGTGAGGCAGCAGCCCCCAGTCCAGCATGGACAGGGCCCTCTTGACCCTGAACTCCTCGAGCATGCCGTGGGCGACCCTGTTCCCGATGAAGACCAGGGCGTCCTTCTCCGTGGGCGCTTCGCTCGCCTTGTCGAAGGAGACCTCGAGGAGGTCCTGGATCTCGGGCTTCGGGGAGACGGCGTCGGCGATGCTCTTGTCCGACTTTATCCCGAGGGCGCGCATGACGATCACATAGGGAAGGTCGACAGGGCAACTGGGGACCTTGACGTTGATGGCGCCGTCCTGCTTGAGGGTCAACTCCAGCTTCGACCTGTACCCCACGACCGACGAATATACCCGGGACTTGTAGGTGGTGGCACCGGCGAGCTTCTCAGCGTCGACGAGTATCTTGTTGGGGGAGAGGTCTTCGAGACCGACTATCACCCTCTCCGCGCCGTGTATGATGAAGTAGCCTCCGGGGTCGTTGGGGTCTTCGCCTGAATCTATGAGTTGGTCCCTCGAGCGGTTCGAGAGCTGGCAGAGCTCGCTCTTCACCATCACCGGGAGGTCCCCGATGTGCTGGCGTGTGGTGTCGCGCGGGAGCCCTTCCTCTTCGATGGTCATTTCGAGGAGGATAGGCGCCGAATAGGTCAGGTTCCGCAGCCTCGACTCCATCGGGAGGATGCTGCTGACTGAGCCGTCTATCTCTACGACCCGGGGGGACCCCAGGGTCACCCTGCCGAACTTTATCTTGTATGGAGTGCTTACAGTCTCTATTTCGACCTCGCCGATCTCGTCGACGATGTTCTGCAGGCCCCTGGTCACGAACTCGTTGTAGCTGTTAAGGTGCTGCCGCGCTACCCCCTCCCTCTGGAGCAGGTCGCTCAGGATTACCCAGGCGTTGTTTGCGATCTGTTTGCTCAATCTCTATCCCTCCACCACGTACCGGTAGTACACGCTGGTGCCGGCCGTCTCGCTGGTCCTCGTGATCCTTACGAAGTCTCCGGGCTTCGCGCCGATCTCCTTCGCTATCGAATCCGTCGACTGGATGTATGGGAACTGCGAAGGCGAGGCGCTGGACCTGGCGACCACCTGGGCGGCCTCCTCCTTGGTAAGAAGCTCATGCTTTGGGATCAGGAAGTGCGTGCTGACCTTGAAGGCTGGGACCTCGTCCTCGACCTTCTTCCTCTTGACGGTCTTCTTGGTCGCTGTCTTCGGCGCTGCTATGCCGGTTTACCTCCATTGATAATACGGACTACCTCACTCGAACAATACACGGAACAGGGCCCCTTGGGGGCCGATTTTGAACGCGTATTTAGATTTTGCGAAGCCAAAGCTGGAGCAGGTCTTAGCCATAACCAAGGGTGCGGCGGCCGGATGTCAAGAGCCCTCTCCCGGTCTCTCTGGCAATTCGGAGCAAGAATGGCACGCCTAAGCCGTTGAACCGGCGTATTCTGCCCTTTTCAGGCGGAAAAACGCCGGAATAGCGCCCTGCTTGGAAGGGTGCGGGTCAGGCTCTCACTCGTTCGGGCTCGTAGACCGGGGTGCCCTCCTCGGCCCTCCGGACGACCTTCGAGAACTCGCCGTAGAGCTTCCTCGTCACCCCGCCGACGCCACCGGTCCCGATGTCCACCCCGCCGACGGAGCCGACCGCCAGGACCTCGGACTTCGTCCCCACTAGGAAGACCTCGTCTGCGGTGCTGAGTTCGAACGGGGTGATGTCCCTCTCCGCGACCTCCAGCCCGAGGTCGGAGCAGAGCGAGATGACGCGCCTCCTGGTGATGCCGTGGAGGATCCCCGCCCCCGAGGATGGGGTAGACAGCTTCCCGTCCTTGACAATGAAGATGTTGCTGACGCTCGCCTCGGATACGAACCCCCTGTGGTCGAGCATGATGGCGTCGTCCGCCCCGGCGCTGCTGGCCTCCATCTTCGCGAGGATGCTGTTCATGTAGTTTAGAGACTTTATCTCGTGTGAGGTGGCGTCGACGGCGTCCCTCCTGTAGGACGAGAATATCATCCTGACAACCCTCGGTTCCCTCGGCCCCAGGGAGCTGGCCATGGGCTCGGCGATGATGAAGACAGTGGGGCTTTTGCAGAGGGCGGGGTCGACGCCCAGGTCGCCTGCGCCCCTGGTCACGACGAGCCTGATGTACGCATCCCTCAAGTCGTTCTTCCTCATCGTCTCCAGGACCGCCGCGGTCATCTCGCGTTCGTCGATGGGCATCTTGAGCCGGATGACCTTTGCAGAGTCGTAGAGCCGGCTGATGTGGTCGGCGAGCCTGAATACGCTCCCGTTGTACGCCCTTATCCCTTCGAAGACGCCGTCTCCGTAGAGGAGCCCGTGGTCGAAGACTGAGACGACCGCCTTCGACTTCTCGACGAACCTGCCGTCGACGTAGACCAGCGGCTCCTTGACCATTGGGAGACGACCGCCCCGGGGACGTTAAAACGATTTTGTCAATGTACGGATTTGGGGAGACGCCCGAAGACGTATGGGAGGACGCCGCCAGACCGAAGGTACTCCATCTCTATCGCGTTGTCCACCCTGACCAGGGCCCTGAACCTCTTCTCCCCCGCCGGCCCCTTGGCGGTCACCTCGACCGTGGCCTTGGGGGATTCCATCCCCTCGACGCCGACGATGTCTATGGTCTCCTCGCCGGTGAGCCCGAGCTGCCTGACCCCCTCCCCGTCCTTGAACTGGAGGGGGATGACGCCCATGGCGACCAGGTTGCTCCGGTGGATCCGCTCAAAGCTCTCCGCGATGACCGCCCTGACGCCCAACAGCTTCGGAGCCTTGGCCGCCCAGTCCCGTGAGCTCCCGGCCCCGTACTGCTTCCCCGCAAGGACAACGAGCGGGGTCTTCTCCTCGGCGTACTTCGCGGCCGCGTCGAAGATGCTCATCACCTCCCCGTCTGGCAGGTGGGACGTGTAGCCGCCCTCCTTCCCTTTCGCCAGGGCATTGTGGAGCCTGATGTTGCTGAAGGCGCCCCGGACGAGGACCTCGTGGTTCCCCCTCCTGCTACCGTAGGTCGACATCATGAGAAGGTCTACCCCGCGCTCCGTGAGGTAGGCGCCGGCTGGGCTGTCTACCGGGATTGTGCCGGCGGGGGAGATGTGGTCGGTGGTCACCTTGTCTTCGAACACCGCCAGGACCCTCGCACCCTTGACGTCGTGCTTCGCCGAGACAGACTGGCCGGGCTGAAGCCACGGAGGCTGCCTGATGTAAGTCGAACCGGCGTCCCAGCCGTAGACGTCCCCCGACGACGACCCGAGCTCCTCCCACCTCTCATCCCCCTCCATGGCGTCCGCGTAGCGCCTCGCGTAGAGGCCGGGCTCGAGGCATTTCTCGACGGTGCCCTTGACCTCGCTCATGGAGGGCCAGAGGTCCCTCAGGAAGACGGGGCGTCCGTCCTTTCCGGTACCGAGGGGAGTCGACGAGAAGTCGATGTCGATCCTCCCCGCGAGGGCGTATGCGACCACCAGCATGGGGGACATGAGGAAGGACCCCTTCGCCAGCGGATGGATCCTCCCCTCGAAGTTCCTGTTCCCCGACAGGACGGCGACGGCGTAGACGTCCCTCTCCTTGATCGCCCGCTCGACCTCCGGGGCCAGCGGCCCAGAATTGCCGATGCAGCTTGTGCACCCGTACCCCACAAGGAAGAAACCGAGCTTGTCGAGGTAGGGGACCAGCCCCGCGCCGTTGAGGTAGTCGGTGACCACGGTGGAACCCGGGGCGAGGCTTGGCTTCACCCATGGCTTCACGGACAGCCCCGCCTCCACGGCGCGCTTGGCCATCAGGCCGGCCCCGACCATCACCGTGGGGTTCGAGGTGTTGGTGCAGCTCGTTATGGCGGCTATCACCACAGAGCCGTCGGCGAGCCCGGAGCTGGCGCCCTGTACCTGGACCGTAGCCTGGCCCCTGGACGGAGCGGACGACGCGGCTCCGCCGCTGGGTTCGCGGCCCCGCTGGTCGAAGAGCGCCCTGGCGAACGACGGGACAGAGACCAGGGGGTGCCTCTCCTCTGGGTTGCGTGGACCCGCGATGGACGGCTCGATCCTGTCGAGCTCGATGCGTATCACCTCGGTGTAACGCGGCTCAACGTCTGTGACGAAGAAACCGTAGCGCTTCGCGTAGCTCGAGACGAACTCCACCTGCTTCCTGGGCCGGGCCGTCCCGGTCAGATAGGCGATGGTTGCGGCGTCAATCGGGAAGTATCCTGACGTCGCCCCGTACTCCGGGGACATGTTCCCGATGGTCGCCCGGTCAGGGACCGACAGTCGGCCGTACCCTTCCCCGAAGTATTCGACGAAGGCGCCGACCACGTTCTTCTCCCTGAGTCGCTCGGTGACCGTGAGCACCAGGTCGGTGGGGGTGACACCCTCCCGGAGGGCCCCCGTGAGCCTGACGCCGAAGACCTTCGGTATCGGCATGTGGTACGGCTCTCCAAGCATGACCGCTTCCGCCTCTATCCCCCCGACCCCCCAGCCGAGGCAGCCCAGCCCGTTCACCATGGTGGTGTGCGAGTCGGTGCCGACGAGGGTGTCCGGGTGCGCAGCCATCCCGTCCCCTTCTCCAGAGGTCGCGACCACCTGCGAGAGGTACTCGAGGTTGAACTGGTGGCAGATCCCCTTCCCCGGAGGGAAGACCCTCATCCCCTTGAAGGCGGTCTGGGCCCACTTCAGGAGTGAGTAGCGTTCGGCGTTCCGCTCGTACTCCTTCTCCAGGTTGACCGAGAAGGCCGAGCCGCTCCCCCAGGCGTCCACCTGGATCGAGTGGTCGATGACAAGGTCCACCGGCACCTTCGAGTTGACGGCGTTGGGGTCGATCCCCGCGGCCCTGGCCGCGTCGCGCATCCCCGCCAGGTCGACAACCAGGGGGACCCCGGTGTAGTCCTGGAGGAGGACCCTATAGGGCATGAACGGGGTCTCCGCCCCGACTGACCTCGGCCACTGCGCCAGCGCGTGGGCGGCCTCCAGCGCACCGCCGACCTTCCCCGAGTGGCGTGCGGCGTTTTCAAGCAGGACGCGTATAGAATAAGGGAGATGCTCGACGTCGTATCCGAGCTCCTTCATCCTGAGGACGTCATACACAGCCGCCCTGCCATAGGGGGAGTCGAACTTTTCGCGGAGGCGGTCGAGGCTTTCTAGCGGCATCGAGATCGAATCGGCGCGACTCCCCCCGGCTATTTGAATTTAGGTTTCCGGCTCGCCGGAGGCGGGAGGCGGGTCAGGGGCTCACCCGGGCTCGAGTCCCCCCGTGGGCGCGCCCTTCCCCTCCTGGTAGGTGGCGGACCGCTTCCCCCTGAGCACCGAGGGGAGGATGGCGACGGCGTTGATGGCCGCGGAGACCTCGAAGGCGTAGTCGAGCCCCCTGGCGAAGAGGGCCTTGTCGACGCCGGCGATGGCGGCGGGGTTGGTGGACGAAATGACCGCCGTTATCGTCGAGTATGGCAGGACCGCGGTCATCACGAGCAAGGCGACGTTGAAGCTCAGCACGTACCCCACGTTGAAGAAAGTGGCGCGCACCCCCGAGGCCACCCCCCTATCCGCCGGAGGGACAGAGCCCATGATCGAACTCATGTTGGGGGAGCTGAAGACGCCGACCCCGAGCCCGAAGACGACCAGGTATCCGGCCAGCACCGCGTATGGGGTCGACACGGTGGTTGTGGAGAACAGGAGGAGCGAGCCGCTCATGATGGCGATGCCGGTGGTGGTGAACGGCATGTGCCCGTACTTGTCCGAGAGCCGCCCGCTTAGGGGGCCCACGGCCAGGAAGGCGAGGTCGAAGGGGATGATGGCGATGCCTGCGGCGAGAGGGGACATCCCCTTCACAAGCTGCAGGTAGAGGCTCAGCAGGAGTATGACCGCCCCCCAGGCCAGAGAGTTCAGCATCTGCGCCGTGACGCCCCCCGTGAACTCCCTGATCCTGAGGAGCCCGAGATTCAGGAGCGGGTGAGGCACCCGCCGCTCCTGATAGACGAAGAGGGCGAAGAAGACGGCGGTCCCCGCCAGCAGCGCGGCCAGCTCTTCCAGGGGGAAGGTCCCATAGGTGGCGTAGGTGAGCGCGAGCAGGAGCAGGACCACGGCCGTCGTGAACGTGACGAACCCGGTCCAGTCCATGGGGACCCCCCGCTCTGGCTTGGAGAGCTCCTTGAGCCTGCGGCGGGCCCAAAGGATCCCGAAGATTCCGATGGGGACGTTGATGTAGAAGAGGGCCCGCCAGTCCAGGAAAAGGAGTATCAGGCCGCTGAGGGTCAGGCCGGCCATGGCCCCGACCCTGAAGGCGACCTGGTTGATCCCGAGGAAGAGCCCGAGCTGGTCGCTGGGGGTCGCGTCTGTGATGATGGCGGCGCTGTTGGCGAACAGGGCGGCCGATCCGAGCCCCTGCAGCACCCTGAAGATGATGACGTAGTTCGGAGATGGAGAGACGCTGGTCAGGAGGGACCCCACGGTGAAGATGAGGAACCCCGCCGTGTAGATCTTCACCCGCCCCATCATGTCGCTCACCCTCCCGATGAAGAGCAGGGCCACGGTGCTCCCGAAGACGTAGGCCTGGGTGAACCAGATGGCCTGCTCCGCACCGGCACCCAGGGCGGCTGCCACCTCAGGGATGCCGATGACGATGATCCTGGAGTCGATCCCTGACATCAGCACGCCTACGGTGGTGACGGTGAGGACGGTCCACTTGTACTGCAAATTGGTTCACGGGGCCCGTCGGGCCTTGTGTTCCGACCGCGTGAGACGTGTTAAACATTTTTTCTGAATGGACAAGTTCAATTAGACGAAGCCGCGTCCGCACGAAGAAAGTGGAACAGAGGAGAGGCAACAGGCTGGCGAAGGAGAAGAGCCCGTACCTACTGGAGCACGCGCACAACCCGGTGGACTGGTGGCCGTGGTCCAAGGAGGCGCTGGCCAAGGCTAAGAACGACGGCAAACCGATCTTCCTGAGCGTCGGGTACTCGACCTGCCACTGGTGCCATGTCCTGGCGAAGGAGTCCTTCGAGGACGAAAGGACCGCGGCCTTCATCAACAAGAACTTCATCCCGATCAAGGTCGACAGAGAAGAGAGGCCGGAAGTAGACGCATACTACATGCGAGCTGTGCAGGCCATGACGGGGCGGGGAGGTTGGCCGCTGAGCGCCTTCCTCACCCCCGACCTGAAGCCGTTCTACGGGGGGACCTACTTCCCACCCGAGCCCAGACAGGGGATGCCGAGCTTCATGCAGGTCCTGCAGTTCGCGGCGAACCTCTGGAAGGACAAGAGGGGGGAGGTGACGGCCAGCTCGGAGGAGGTTGCGAAGGCTGTCCTGGGTCGGGAAGGGAAGGGGCGGGCGGAGCCTGTGAAAGAGGCGCTGGACGAATGCTACGCGGGGCTGATCGCGGGCTTCGACTCCACCCGGGGAGGGTTCGGCACCGCCCCGAAGTTCCCGCTCCCCCTCACCCTGGGGTTCCTCCTGAGGTACCACTTCAGGACAGGGAAGCAGCTGGCCGAGGCAAGCGCCCTGAAGACCCTCGACGAGATGCTGGCCGGCGGGATAAGGGACCATCTGGGTGGGGGATTCCACCGCTACTCGACCGACAGGGCGTGGCTGGTGCCGCATTTCGAGAAGATGCTCTACGACAACGCCCTCCTGGCGAAGGTCTACGCCGAAGCCTACCAGTCGACCAAAAAACAGGAGTACGCCGACGTCGCCAGGGAGACCCTCGGGTGGGTCGTCCGGGAGATGGGGAGCCCAGAAGGGGGGTTCTACTCCGCCCAGGACGCGGACACCGCTGCGGGTGAGGGCGCGTTCTACAGCTGGACCCCAGAGGAGGTCGTCCGGTTCGCCGGGGAGGCGGATGGCGAAGCGTTCAACAGGCTGTACGGCGTTACCAGGACCGGGAACTTCGAGGGGCGAAGCCTCCTCCATCTCGACCCCGGGAGGACGCCGTCGAAGGAAGAGGCCTTGGCGGCGGCCAGGGCCAAGAGGCTCCTTTACGCCGGGAGGCTCGAGAGGCCGAGGCCGAAGACTGACACGAAGGTCCTGACGTCGTGGAACGGCCTGGCCATATCTGCGCTCGCCTTCTGCGGGAGGGTCCTCCACGACGGCGGCTTCGTTGAGGAGGCGTCCAAGGCCGCGGTGTTCGTCTTAACCGAGCTGTCCGAGGGCGGACGGCTGCTTCGCAGGTACGCGGACGGAGAGGCTGCCCTCCCCGGGACCTTGGAGGACTACTCTTTCTTCGTCCAGGGGCTCCTGGACCTGTTCGAGGCGACCGGGGACCCGGAACGCCTTCGCGACGCCATCAGGCTCGCGGAGACGATGTTGGAGTTCGAGGACAGGGAGTCAGGCGGGCTCTACATGACCCTGGAGGAGGAGCCGGCGAGGCTGAAAGAGAGCTACGACGGCCCCACGCCGTCGGGGAATTCGGTGGCCGCCCTCGACCTTGCCCGGCTCGCCGACCTCACCGGCAGGGAGGACTTCAGGGAGGCGTCGGAGAGGATCCTGAGGGCCTTCGGGACTGAGCTGAGCGAGAACCCAACGGCCCACGCCTGCATGCTGACGGCCCTCGACCTCCTCGTGAACGGGATGAGGGAGGTCGTGATCGCCGCCGGGGGTCCCTCCAGCGCGATGCCTTTCATCGACGCAGCGTACGGAGTCTTCAATCCCGACAGGGCGCTGGTGGTCGGGACCGAGGCCAGCTACCCGGCGCTCTCGAAGCTCACCCCGCTCCTGGAGGGGAGGAAGCCTGGAGCGAGACCCCTGGCCTACGTCTGCTCGCACAACGTGTGCGAGCTCCCTGCAGACAGCGCCGAGGCCCTGGCGGCGCAGCTGAAGGCGGGTTAGACCTTTTATCGCCCCTCCGGGGGCGGAAGACAGATGGCCGGGACTTGGGAGATTAGAGGTCTCTTCGGGAACGAGTACGCCATGGAGCAGGCGATAGAAGAGCTCAAGAAGCAGAAGGGGCTCGAGTGGACAGTCATCGACAGGCGGAACATCTCGGTGAGGCTGGCCAAGAGGGACAGGGACTCAGAAGAGATAGTGAAGAGGACCCTCGAGATGCACCATGGCTTCACCGAGCACGAAGGCCCTCTGGGGGAGTTCGACCGCCAGAAGCGCGAAGAGCGCGAGAAGAAGGCCAAGAAGGAAGAGGAGAAGCGCAGGCGCCCGACCAAGAACTGAGATTTTAGGCGTACCCAGGGTAGGAAGACGGGTAGGCAGCGATCAGCGCCAGGTTGAGTTCCAGGACGTTGACGTAGGGGTCCCCGGTGACCCAGAGGGTCCAGCGCTCGTGGGCCTTGACCAGGGCGTCGAGGCTGGACGCCGGTATGCCGGTGGCGTTCGAGATCCTCGGGACCTGGGACAGGGCGTCCGAGAGCGTGATGTCAGGGTCGACCCCAGAAGCGGACGCAGTGAGCGGGTTGGTCTCGTTCCTCCCATGGAAGAAGATCGGGAGGGTGAAGCCGTTGTCGATGTAGTAGGACCCGACGACCCTCCCTCCCAACTGGACCTGGCTCCCGTTTGCCTGATAGGGGAACGCCGCCTGGGAGACCCCCGTGATCAGAAGAGGGTATGCGAGCCCGCAGACGAGCATGGACAGGATGGAAAGGGCGATCACCGGCCTGTAGGTCTTCCACTTGGATACCTTGGAGCTCATGGTCGCGCCTCCTACAGGACCCCCAGGAGCAGGTCGATGAGCTTTATCCCGATGAACGGCACGATGACCCCGCCGACGCCGTAGATCAGGACGTTCCTGAGGAAGAGGGACATGGTGCTCGACGGCTTGAAGGTCACCCCGCGCATTGCCAGAGGGATGAGCATGGGTATGATAACAGCGTTGAAGATGAGGGCGGAGAGGACGGCGGTCTGAAGGTTGAGCCCCAGGACGTTGAATGACTCGAGGGCGGGGAAGGCGGTGGCGAACATGACCGGGAGGATGGCGAAGTACTTCGCCACGTCGTTGGAGATGCTGAAGGCTGTCACCGCCCCCCGGGTCATGAGGAGCTGCTTCCCCAGCAGCACCACGTCGATTATCTTGGCGGGGTTGGACTCGAGGTCCACCATGTTTGCCGCCTCCTTGGCGGCCTCGGTGCCGGAGTTCATGGCCAGACCCACGTCAGCCGCAGCCAGGGCCGGGGCGTCGTTGGTCCCGTCCCCGATCATCGCTACGATGTGGTTCTGAGACTGCTCCTTCAGGACGATGCTGTACTTGTCCTCAGGCTTGACCTGGGCAACGAACTCGTCGATCCCCACCTCGGAGGCTATGCTCTTGGCGGTCAGGGGCTGGTCCCCGGTTATCATGACCGGCCTGATCCCCATGGAGCGCACGGCCTCTATCTTCTCCCTGGTCCCGGTTTTCAGGACGTCCTTGAGCCTGACCAGCCCTATCACTTCGTGGTCCCGGGCGACAGCCATCGGCGTGTCCCCCTCCGAGGCGACCCTGTCCACCAGCTCCTGGAACCCCTGGGGGACCTTGAACCCCGACCTCAGGAACGAGTCGGGGGCCCCCTTCACAATCTCGGTCTCCTCCCCCGATAGGTGCATCCCCTGCTCGCTGGCGTCCTCGAGGTAGAACTTGCGCCTGACCCTCTGGACGCTCCCCTTGGGGAGGACGAAGCTGGCTCCGAAGTGTAGCTTCACCCCGCTGGTCCTCGTCTGCGCCGAGAAGTCGTAGACCTCGGACATGGTAAGGGCGTTGAGTTCCCGGGGGACGTAGCCCTTCTCGTGGCCGAGCCTGATCACGCTGCGCCCTTCGGGTGTGTCGTCGAACCAGGACGAAAGGAAGGCAGCCTCACCCACCTCCTTCTCTGTCTTCCCCCCCAGCGGGATCATCTCCACCGCCTGCCTGTTGCCCACGGTGATGGTCCCGGTCTTGTCCAGCAGTATGGCGTCCGTGTCCCCGGCGGTCTCTATCGCCCGGCCGGACTTCGCGACCACCTTCCTCTCGTAGAGGCGGCTGATCCCAGACAGTCCGATGGCCGGGAGCAGGGCCCCGATGGTGGTCGGGAGGAGGCAGACGTAGAGCGCGATCAGGACAGAGAGGTCGACGCTGAGCCCCAGGGTGACCGAGAGCCCGAGGATGGAGGCTATGATTATGGTGAAGACTGCGGAAAGGCCGAAGAGGACCATGGTGATGGCGACCTCGTTGGGTGTCTTGGGGCGCTTGGAGGACTCGACGAGGCGGACCATCTGGTCGAGGTAGCTCTCGCCGGGGTTCACGGCCACCCTGACGGTCATGGTGTCGCTGGCCACCTTCGACCCCCCGATCAGGCTGTCCCCGGGGGCCTTCCGGACCGCCGCCGACTCGCCGGTGACCAGGGACTCGTCCACCATGGCTATCCCCTCCAGGACCTCCGCGTCCATGGGGACGACGTCCCCCTTCTCGAGCAGGACCAGGTCCCCCTTCTGGAGTTTGGTGGACTCGGTGTGGACTATCTGCCGCTCCCAGCCTTCGGTGACCACCTTCTTCGCCGGCACCTCGGTCTCCAGCCGCTTCAGGCTGTTCGCCGTGTTCTTCGCCTGCTGCTCGGCCAGGGAGTCCGAGAGGGTGCTGAACCAGACCGTGACAAGGAGGATGGCAGCCACTTCCACGTAGAACCACCGCTCCCCGGGACTGGCGAATGGGACGAAGGCGTAGGGGTACGCCGCCATGGCCGCGACCACGAAGAATGTCAGCTCCACGATCAGCATCACTGGGTTGGCGAGGAGCGAGACCGGGTTCAGCCGCAGGACCGAGTCGGCCAGGGTCTTGGAAGTCAGGGCGGAGGGGCGACGGGCGAGCCTCGCCCTCCCCAGGATCCGGTCGACGCCCGGGAGCCTCCTAGCCAAAGAAGTTCACCATGCCTTGGAAGTAGGTCAACAGCGGCCCGAGCATGAGGAAAGGCAGAAAGGCCAGGACGACTAGGAGGAGGATGCTCCCTATCAGGACCACGGAGAAGGCGGCGCCGTCGGTCCTGAGGCTCTGCTCTGCGACCCTCTTCCTGCCTATCATCGAGCCTGCCAGCGCCAGGAGTATCGCGATGGGGACGTAGCGCCCGACGAATATCACCGCCGCGGTGGAGAGGTTGAAGAAAGGGGTGTTGGCCGCGGCGCCGAAGAAGTCCGACCCGTTGTTGGCGGCCGAGCTCGCGAACTCGTACAGCACCTGGGTGAATCCCACCGAGGTCGGGAGGGAAGTGAAGCCAGGGATGGCGTCGACCGCCTTCGTGGCGTAGGCGGCTATGGTCGGCACCAGAATCGCGATCGGGTGGACCAGGAAGGCGACCATGACCAATTTGACGTCCCTGGCGTTGATCTTCACCCCCAGGTACTCCGGGGTGCGCCCGGTCATGAGCCCGACCACGAAGACCGTGATCACGATGTACATTATCATGTACATGACCCCCACCCCCTTGCCGCCGGGGGTGGCCTGGATGAGCATCCCCATGAACGCAGATAGGATACCGAGCGGATTGATTCCCGAGAGAGAGGCGTTCACCGAGCCGGTGGTGACCGCCGTCGTGATGACGGTCCAGAAGGTGGAGAAGAATCCCCCGAACCTAGTCTCGATACCAGGTCCCACCGTCGGAATCGAGCCGAGGAAGCCTATGACAAGGTCGATGGCGAGGAGACTGTAGCTCCCTATCAGGATGGGCCGCGTCTCCTTCTTCTTCCCTATCATCTCCCCGAACACGAAGACGAGGGTGGTAGGGATCAGGAGCATCAGGTAGATCTGCAGCACGTCGGTCGCGGGGTTGGGGTTCTGGAACGGGTAGGCGGAGTTGGCGCCGAAGTAGCCTCCGCCGTTTGTCCCGATCTGCATTATGGCGACCAGGGAGGCGACGGGTCCCACCAGGAGAGTCTGGGTCGCCCCTTCCACGGTCTTCACCGCGACGTACCCCCCTATGGTCTGTGGGACGCCCAGGGCGACGAGGACGAGGGCGGCCAAGATGCAAAGCGGCAAGATTATCCGGGTGAGCACCCTCACGAAGTCTACGTAGAAGTTCCCCATGTGGGCTGAGCCGGGCTTGAAACCTCTCACCATCGCGGCCATCACGCAGACGCCGGTCGCGGCGGAGGTGAACTGGAGGAACTGGATGGCGGTCATCTGGGAGAAATAGGACAGGGTCGCCTCCCCCGCATAGTGCTGGAGGTTGGTGTTGGTGGCGAAGGAGACCACGGTATTGAGGGCGAGGTCCCAGCGGAGGCCGGGGAACCCCTGGGGGTTCAGCGGGAGCACCCCCTGGGCCACGAGGATCGCGAAGGCTATGGCCATCTGGGCCAGGTTGAGTAGGAGCGCGGCGAAGAAGTACTGCTTCCAACCCATCGCGACCGTGGGGTCGGCTCCGATGAGCCCGTAGACCCTCTTTTCGACCGGGTCCAGGAACCTGTCGAGACGCGTGGGGGCGCCCGTGAGGACCCTGACCACGTAGGGGGCGAGGAGGCTACCGGAGACCAGGGCGGCAGCCAGGATGCCGATGACCGCCAGGGCCTGGATGACGTCTATCAACTATCTCGAGTTCCACTGCTGCCCCTGGGCCTCTAATGTGAGTCTTTCGAGGGCGCCCTAGCGCCCGGAAACCCTTGGCTTCGAGTCTCCGTTGAAGCGCGGTCCCTTGTGCGTGTGGAGGACCATGGCGCTCACTGTGCTCTTGATCCCCTTTATCTTGAGGATTTTGTTCTTCAGTATGTCCCTGAACTCCTCTATGTCTGCAGCGGACACGAGCGTCACAATGTCGAACTCCCCGGTCACCTCATAGAGCTCCTCTATGTTCGGGATCCTGCTCAGCGCTTCGACCACATCGTCCATGCTGGGCGAGTCCACGAATATGTCCACGAAGGCAAGCATTTTGGCCATTTAGCAGGACCGTTGTTTCGGGCGGCCCCCCTGTCGCCGATATATACGTTCGCAAACAGGAGGTGGAACCCTGGCCGCGCCCTGCCAGAGATAAATAGCGAGGGCGGTACCTAGACCAGATTGAGCCCGTGGCTGCTGGCGGCGCTGTTGATTCTTGCCGTCTCATTCGTCTCCAACATCTCCCCATTCTTCGGCGCCTCCTACACCTTCTTCGCCACCCTTGACCTCATCCTATTGGGGTTCACCCCCGCCAACTTCCTCCTGGTCGTCGCCCTCTCCGCCGCTGGGGCGGCGCTTGGGAAGCTCGTGATCTACTATGGGGCGTTCGGTCTAAGGCGGTTCCTCGTCGGTAACAGGAACGTCCAGCTGATAGGCAGGAACGCCTCGACCCGCACCTTCTACGCCGTCCTCTTCGTGGCGGCTTTCATACCAATCCTCCCCCTGGACGACTTCATCTACATAGGGGCGGGCGCGACATCGGTGTCGCTCCCTGGGATATCGGCCGTCACCCTGGGAGCGAAGCTGCTGAAGAGCGGGGTGGAGATAGCCGTCGAGTTCGCCGTATTGAAGGCGGTCATCCAGGTGTTCACCTTCTCCAACATATGGCTGACGGTGGCGGTCACGGCCGGCTTCATGGCCCTGGGGATCGTCGTCTATCAGCTCGACTGGGAGGGGCTCGTCAAGAAGTACCTCCACATCGAGCTGGACAAGAGCAGGCCTCCCGACGCGGGCGCGCAAGCCATATAGTTTCACCGGGAGGACCGACCCTCGCGCGGGGGTCGCCCAGCCTGGTCAACGGCGCGAGGCTTAGGACCTCGTCCCTTAGGGGTTCGTGGGTTCGAATCCCACCCCCCGCACAGCACATCCTAACTGATGGATACCGAGGCTGAAGACGCCGTTACGGGGAGGGAAGGGCGATGAACGCTTGGTTTCATGATTACATGCTTCCTGACGCCCCTCTTGTGGGAGAGGCCGACCTCTGAACCGTTGTGCGGTCAAGGACCCGCCACGAGTTAGGTTCAGGGGCTGCTTCGTCTTTTCGCCAGGGGGAGTATTCTGACCCGCGATCCCAAGTCCGTCGCGAAGAGTGATCCGTCTTTCGCGATCTCGACCTTTACCGCAGAGGTCAAACGGTGGCCGTGGATCCTCTCTCTCCACCTGAGCCGAATTGCCTTGAGGATGTCGTCGGCGGAACCGTGGAGCTTGACGCCAAGCAAGTCCGCACTGAGGATTATCATTGAGACGGCCTCGAAGATGGACGTCCCGTTGGGCACGAGCACCTCTCCCTTCGCCTCGAGCTCACTGAGGGCGGCAATCGTGGCCTTCGCAGCGGCGATATTGAGCCTGGCCCTGTGTTCTATTTCGCTCACGTTCTCCCTTGTGGTGTTGAGGAGCACCGCGAGTTCTTTCTGCGTGATCCCCTTGGCTCTGTAGCGAACAACCTGCCACTGCCGCGGCGTCAGCGTGGTGCTTCGGAAAGACTTCATGTCAGACCTCGCTCGATGGAGCTGGCCGTGGGCGTTGTCTGTTGGGCAACCGATCCTCTAAGTGTACTGTCTTCTCAGTTCGACCGCAGCTTGACACATCGAGGTCAGCTTCCTCTTGGCTGTCTCCGCGGCGTTGAGGGGGACCTCGGCGAAGGTGGCAAAACCGCAGTCTGGGTTCAGGCAGATCCGTGAGGGGTCGAAGTACTTCGTAGCTTCTCGGGCCCTCGCGACGATCTGGCCGGCCGTTTCAACCTGGTCGCTGCGCGGGTTGACGACGCCTAGGCCTATCTCCTTGCTGTCAGGAGTCCCTTCGAAGACGCCCATCGAGCCTGCTCTGTCCGTGGAGAACTCCAGCACAAGCTGGTCGACCTTCATCTGTTGGAAGTAGGGGATGAGGGGGGAGTAGTCGCCGGCGAGTAGTGCATCGTCCTTCCTGCTCCAGTTGCCCCTGCAGACGTGAACTCCAACTTTGATTCCTGAGATACCCTTCGTCACCTCGTTGATGAGGTCTGTGGCAAAGGTCAACTCTTCCCTGGGATTGACCTTCGACATGATGGCAGCGCACATGAAAGTGGTCTGGTTGGACGCGCCATAGACGACCTCGGTCAGCGTCGGTTCGTCGAGCTGGACGAAGGACGCGCCTGCATCACGAAGCGAGATTATCTCCTCCCGAAGCGCCCTCACATAGGCAGAGGCTAGCTCTTCCCTCGTTCTGTAGGCCTCCCTCGTCAGCGGTTCGACCCAGCTCGCCCTCGTCAGCATGAACGGGCCGGGGAGAGGGATCTTCGTCTTTCGGCGGGTGTGCCCCTTCAGGAAAAGCAGCTCGTCACCAGCCAACGGTCGCCGTCTCTTGATCTCGCCCACCGCCACCGGGCTCTTTATCGCGAAAGCGGGCACATCGAGGGTCCTGAGCATCCTTTCGTACATGGCCTTCTCTTCCGCGTAGTCTATCAGCTCCGAAACCGAGAGAAGCTTGATCCCGGAGAACTTGTCTGCGACGAAGGAGTAGAAGCTGTCTCGCCTCTGCTCGCCGTCGGTGACGATGTCCAGACCCGCCTCCTCTTCGCCCTTCAGCGCGAGAAGGACGGCCTGGTCGGCCTTGGCCGAGAATTCGTCATATGTGGCTTCGCCTTCGTTCTTGCGCTTCAGCTCGCGCAGCAGCCAGTCCGGCCTGGGCCAGCTCCCCACCATCGTCGTCTGAAAAGCTTCGTCTGGCAGGGCTTATTTCGCCACGCTAATCTGAGCCGTGATTTTGACGTTTCTCGTCAGAGAGTTGCCCACGGGCGACCTTGCGAGGGTCTCCGTCCACGCTTCCTCGACCTGCTTCTCATTGGCCGACGTCTTCACGAAGAGTTTCGCTTTGATCTCCTCATAGCCCGGATGCCCCTTGTCGCTGAGACCGAAGAAGGTCAGCACGTTGTTCAACCTCCCCTCGAGGGCGACCTCCATGGCGTCTACCTTGATGCCCCTCTTGGTTGCGTTGAGCGCGAAACCAACGCTGTAACAGGCGCCCAAAGCTGCCAGGATGTACTCAGTTGCGTTCGGAGAAGTGTCGACTCCAGCGAGGTCAGACGGCTCGTCTATCAGGAAAGCGTGGTCCCTGATGTACGCCCTAGATCTGAAGCCCCCAAGCCACTTCACCCTCGCCTTCCAGTTGTTGAATTGGGCGCCCACCGTCTCGGGCTCCTTGGTCCCCATTTCCACGATTTCGCCCAGTTTCTTCAGGTTCAGACCATTGAGCTCGGTCGGCTGCTCCTGGGACTGTGCCATGGAAAGCGTTCGGGATACGTAACCGATATCGGTTACCCCTAATTGCTTAGGTTTAGATGCCTGAGATGGCCGCTTTGGCCACCACCCCCCAGCTCTGACGTAGAATCCAGTGCGGAACCTGCGCCGAGAGAGGATCGGTCACCCCAGTAAAGGAGGCAGTGGAGGGCGACAGGCTTTCGCGCTGGCCCTCGTCCTCTTCGCCTTCGAGCCTGCGCTGGGCGCCGACTCGGCGCGGCTCACGAGGAGCCTCCCGAGGAGGCTACCCAACCTGTACCTGTCCAGGGTGTTCACCTGGTTCGTCCTGTCTTTGTTCTCAGACTTGGCAATCGACTCCCTCCGTTAAAGCTCTGGCCCTCCTTCGGCCCGGCCATGAGGGCGTCTTCGGTCTTCATATTCCTCTCGGCCGTCGGCGTGGGCGAGGCCTTCTATCACGCCTGGCTTGAGAACGCGTTCACCACGAACTGGCTCATTGTGAAGTTCGCGCCATATGGTTCATTCTTCGGCGTTCCTTACTGGGCGTTCGGGGTCGTCTGGTTCCCCCTCGTCTTCGTCGTGGCTCTCTGGACCACTCGCCTTGGGCGCGAGGCCCTGAAGTGGCAGCTGCTTCTCTTCCTCACTGTCGGGAACGTCTTCACCGGATACCTTTGGTTCGTAGACCTTCTCGTGGCCAACTCGTTCAACGCGGCCTACGTGGGCCTCTACGCGACCAACTACGCCCTCACCGGCATCGTCGTCGCGCAGAACTGGTCTAACAGAGCAGCGCAGGACTTCGCAGCCGGGACCGCCCTGGGGATGGTCGTAGGGGTCTTCTTCGGCGCCTTCGGCGTCGCCTTGCTGGGAATCACGGGAGGGGTCATCGGGGCCGTCGAAGGATACACGTCGACCACCTAGCCGCTGCGCCTCCTCCGCGAAAGCCTCATTGGAAAGTCCACGGACTGTTTTCGTGGGCCTTGCGACAGAATTTCGCGCAGTTTCTTGAATGTCGAGTCGAAATGTTGCAGTTGTTGCGGGTTTAAGACGGTGTTAACTGAGTTTGGCTGAAGACTCTACTCGGTTTTGTGAGTCTCAAAAATCGTCGCAATGCAGTTTTCGTGGCTAGAGCTATATCCCGGCGAAGGCAGACCGTCGCATTGAAACTGCATCGGGCGCTGGCGATGAGCGCCGTGCTGGTCGTCCTCTTGGCCGCGCTCCTCTTCGCCCCCGTATTCTATTGGCATGACGCGGGCGGCGGCCCTCTCCGCCAGGGCAGCCCTCCTCCCTATCGGCCCGTCTACCACTCGCTCGGGTGCGTCTTCCTTGGAATAGGGACCACGTACTCGCCGAACCTGGGAGGCTTCGACGTCGGGTGCGCAGGCCCTCTGGTCCCGCTCTGAGGGGGGCCGGGATTCGAACCTGTGTTTCGCCTCCATGTGGGGATTCCCTGCTCACAATTCTCCGGTTCATCGTCCTGAATCATGTCTGCAGCAGCGGAAAGGTCTCGTGAGCAGCCCTGTGACCCACTTTCTTGCTTGCTTCGACGCCGCTCACCAACCGAGATTATCAATCCATTATCAGCTTTGACAATTGATATCGTCTCTTAAATAATGACAAGGCGACGCACAAGAACCGAGTCTGCTTGGCCCCCAAGGGCGAGACAGCGAAGGGAAGCGAACAGAGGCCCACTTCAAGGAGATGGGGAGGTCGGTATCTTGACATGAAGTTCGCCTTGTGGTGGACATTGGCGTGGGCCGTCGTCATAATGGCTCTGTCCCCCATCGTGAACTACGTGACGCCCTTCCTTAACCCCGCGTACAACAATCAGTGGACCCCAGACTTCTTCTATAGGCTTCTCCTCTACTGGCATGGCGGACTATTCCTGCCCTGGGTGATCGTGCTCGCCACGCTTGCCTACCTGGTGCTTGGGTTTGACAGGCGAAAAGAGCTCCCGGCGAGGGCCCTGAGGGCGCTCCTCTTCTGGGCTGCGCTTGTCGCCGTGCCCCTAGCGGGCATCGGGGGCATCTTCAACGTCACGGACAGTTTCGCTTTGAGCATACCGCACTGGATGGAGTCCACCGGCTTCGCATTCCTTGACCTGATAGCCATAACCTTGATTGTCACCATGATTGTCTATCCATACGTGTCCGGCAAAGGCTATAGGAAGGTTGGGTCGCCGTTTTACGTCATCCTCCTCAGCGTGGCAGGGACTTTCGTCGCGGCGTCCATGGGGTACGTTGGCGCTTACATCACTATAAGCGGGCCTTCGCCAGCGCCTGTAGCTGGTTACATAAACTCGACGATGTATCCGGTCCTCGGTTACTACAACTCATCCGCTGTCGTAACGTTCACGGAGAACGTCCTAACCTCGCACTCACATACGATGCTTCCGATGCTCATGGCCGGGGTCGTGGCTCTTGCGGCCATGGTCTATGGGTACCACGACTGGCCGAGCAGAGAGAGGTTGATCGCGTCGTTCGGCTTCATGATCATGATTTGCGCCATAGTCGCCACGGTCTGGATATACTGGGTGTCCGGGATGGGGAATTTTTCGATTCCCTCGCTGCTGACTTCAGGCCCGGGCGGCATCAACGGGGTTGCCGAGGACGACCTGGTGACCGGTTTCGTGGGGCTCGGCGCCGTCTTCGTATTGATAGCGCTGGTGGCGCACGCGACCAATGCAAAGACGCGGGACGGGCGGCCGTTGATAAGAGACTCTCTCTTTCTTTCGGTAATCGCAGGCTGGATCATCATCTATCTCGTGATTCCTGTCACGGGCTACTACATCGAATTTCATCAAGACTTCTATAGCGCGGCTGGAGCCGGCTTCGATGCCGCGTTCACCAGGTTCCACAACGACTTCGCATTCTTCCTTCTCCCGGCCTTGGTGACCACCGTGCTCGTCTTCGAGACCTTCGGCATGCAGGGGAAGGTGAGGAGGTGGACGGGTTACCTCTATCTTTCTGGGATGATAATCACCTTCGTCTTCGGAGAGACATACGCGATGGTGACGTTGGACCCCCTTGAGCTCTACTTGGCCGCCTTCGGTGGGCTTCTCATGGGGCTGGGAGCGATCCTGGGAACGAACTACCTCCGGAAGGCAGACGTCACAAGCCTGCACCACATCACGGCGCAGGAACAAATCGTCTAGGCAACCGGTTGGGCCGCCGCAACGAACGAACCTGGGGGATGCCCGCTCTCCAAGTTCACCTATTCGCAGCCACCATCTTCATTGGAGGGGACAAGGAGGTCAGCGGCGAAAGGCAGGGGTCGAACGGCTCGAGACGCGCCGCCGAGACCTGGACGTCTATGATGGGCTTAGCGTGGTCGTAGCCCACTATGGCCACCGGGCACTCGATCGTGCCGACGGGGCCTGGTCCTCGGGGTTGAAGGCTACGGGCTCGGCTGTTCCGGCGCCTCAGCCTCCCCCGCTTCCCCCTCGTTCAAGAGGGCGTGCTTTCCGAAGAAAAGGAGGTAGCTGACGACCACGAAGTCGAGTATGATGGCGACGTGCATCATGGTGCAGTAGACGCAGATCGCGTGGAGTATGCCAACCTCGACGAAGACGAGGTACGGGACGAGTATCAGCCCGATGAACCTCCAGCCGAAGAGCGCCTCGAGCATGAAGTCGGAGACCCGCTTCGATCCGAAGGCGATCAGATACACCATCCCCAGGTTGACTATGAAGTAGGCCATGGCGAGGAGCTCGAGGGGCACCCCGAAGATCCTGCTGTAGCCGCTGCTGAGGACAGCGCCGCAGTCGAAGTGGAGGCCGAGGAAGGTCCCCGTCGGGCACAGGGGGAGCTGCTGGTTCAGGGTGTAGAAGATCACCAGCACGGTCCCCGAGGCCCAGAGCCCGAAGGCGGACATGGCGACGAGTATGAGCAGCTTCAGCCTGGAGATCCTCAAGAGACGGCCACCCGCTGCAGCCCGGGCTGCGAGGCTCCCGCCGTGGGGGGCATTTCGGCGGCGAGGGCCGCGGCCTTCAGCCTCCCCATCCTTCGCCTCCGCTCCATCCGGGCCAACGCGCTGGGTTCCCTGCCCCAGAGGCCGGGGCCGCCCGTTTAAGGGAAGTCCCGAACCAGATAGGCAACTCTTTTAGTCGTTTGAGCGGGCAGACTCCCGCTTGCTTTCTGCCGGCCTGGAACCTAGAGAGTACCAAAAGAAGATAGCCGACGTGGCGTCCACGACCAACACCCTCGTCGTCCTCCCGACCGGCCTGGGGAAGACCATCATCGCCATGCTCGTCGCCGAACGGGTCCTGAGCGCCAGGCCGGGGTCCAAGGTAGTGGTGCTCGCACCCACCAGGCCCCTGGTCCTGCAGCACCTCCGCTCCTTCGGCGAGGGGCTGACGCTCCCGGAGGGGTCCATGGTGGCGCTCACCGGCACCGTCGACCCCGGGGAGAGGGAGCTGCTCTGGAGGAAAGCCAGGGTGATTTTCGCCACCCCGCAGACTGTCTACAACGACGTCCGCCAGGGGAGGGTCTCCCTCAGGGACGTCGCGCTGGCGGTGTTCGACGAGGCCCACAGGAGCGTCAGGGACTACACCTACACCAAGCTGGCGGGCGCCTACAGGGAGGAGGCAGAAAAGCCCCTGATCCTGGGCCTGACCGCGTCCCCCGGGGCCTCCAGGGAGAAGGTGAACGAGATCAAGAGGAGCCTGTTCATAGAGGCGGTCGAGGCCAGGAACGAGGAAAGCGACGACGTGAAGGGCTACGTCGAGAAGACCGCCGTCGAGCCCATCAGGGTCAAGGTCCCCGACGAATACTACGAGACCGTCCTGAGGCTCAGGGAGCTCTTCAATGACAAGGTGAAGAAGCTCCTCGCCGGCGGGTTCCTGCGCAGCAACCGGGTGTCGAAGAAGGCGCTGCTTGAGGCGAGGGGGACGATCTCCGCGAGGCTGAAGGTCGCCCAGGCCGGGGGGGGTCAGAAGGGGTACATCTTCGGCGCCATCATCAACCAGGCTCAGTCCGTGGCCATCCTCCACGCCATCGAGATGATCGAGACCCAGGGCCCGGGGACACTGCTCAGGTACCTAGAGAAGATGCGCGAGAGGCAGGACAAGGGCAAGGCCATCTCTTCCCTCCTGAAGGACCCGGCGTGGGAGAAGGTCGAGGAGGAGGCCGCAAAGCTCGCGTCCTTCCCCCACCCCAAGGTGTCGGTGATGCTGTCTGTGGTCAGGACCCAACTCGCGAAGAAAGCCGACTCCAGGGTGATAGTCTTCACCCAGTACCGCGACACCATCGAAGACTTGGTGAAGGCCCTCGAGGGGGAGGGAGTCTCTGCCAGGAGGTTCGTCGGCCAGGCCGACAGGGAGGGGAGCAAGGGGATGGACCAACAGGCCCAGACCGAGGCGTTGGAGAGGTTCAGGGATGGAGAGTTCAAGGTTCTGGTGAGCAGCAGCATAGGCGAGGAGGGGCTGCACGTCCCTGACGTCGACCTGGTCGTCTTCTACGAGGCCGTCCCGTCCGAGATAAGGTACATACAGCGTCGCGGGAGGACTGGGAGGACGACCGAGGGGAGGGTCGTGATTCTGCTGGCAGAGGGGACAGTGGACGAGTCCTACTACTACAGCACCCTGATGAAGGAAAACAGGATGAGGGAGCTGGTGAAGCAGACCGGGATGCGGCAGCCCCGGAAGAGGGCCAGGAACCCTACCCTGATGGATTTCCTGAGCTAGTCCTTCCTTCCGACGATGGACACCTTGATGTGGTTCGTCGTCCCCTTCACCCCCGGGGTCCCCGAGATCACGACGATCCGGTCCCCCTTCCGCGCGAGCCCGAGCTCCTCGGCGGCGGCGTCTGACCTGCCGAAGAGCCAGTCGACCGTCTTTGCCTGCCTGGTCACCATCGAGACCACACCGCGGTAGAGGCTGAGCCACCGGGCGACCTGGGCGCTGGAGCAGATCGCGAGTATGGGCTGGCGGGGCCGGTTCATGGAGACCCTGCGGGCCGTCGACCCTGTCTGGGTGGGGGCGACGATGGCCTTGGCCCCGACGTAGTCAGCCAGCCTGCAGGCGGCGCGGGCGATGGCCGGGCCGGTCTCGTGGAGGGTGGGAGAGAGGGCGGGGACCTCGTAGGTGTGCGGGGACTTCTCGGTCGTCCGGGCGATCCTATCGAGCATCTTCACCGCCTCCACCGGGTACTTCCCTACCGTCGTCTCGTCCGAGAGCATCACGGCGTCAGTCCCCTCGAGGATCGCCGTCGAAACGTCGGTCACCTCGGCCCTGCTGGGCATGGGGGAGCTCACCATGCTCACAAGCATCTGCGTTGCCACGATCACAGGCTTGGCCGCGCCGTTGCACTTTGTGATTATCCTCTTCTGGATCTCCGGGACAGTCTCGATGGGCACCTCGATCCCCAGGTCCCCCCTGGCCACCATGACGCCGTCGGCCTCGGCGAGTATGGAGTCGAACGCCTTCACGGCCTCCATCTTCTCAATCTTGGCGATGAGCATGGGCCCACCTCGAGGCAGGAGCCTCCTGATCGAGTGGAGGTCGGACGCTGACCGGACGAACGAAGCCGCGACGAAGTCCACCTTGTGCTGGACCCCGAACCGCAGGTGCGCCTCGTCGTTCTTTGTCGGATAGTCTATGTTCAGCTTGATCCCAGGGGCGTTGATCCCCTTCCCCGAGCTCAGGACGCCGCCGGCGAGGACCGTGCAGGCGACGGAGCCGGGGGAGGCGCCATCCACCCTGAGCCTGATGACCCCGTCGGCGAGGTAGAGCATGTCCCCCTTCTCGAGCGAACCGAGGAGGGGAGGGTAGTTCACCGGTATCCTATGCGAGTCTCCTTCGGCGTCGGAGGCGTCAAGGACCACCTCTGACCCCTGGGCCAGCTCGGCCGACCCGCTGGCCATCTTCCCCACCCTGATCTTGGGCCCAGGGAGGTCCTGGAGGATGGCCACTGTCTTCCCAAGTCGCCTAGCCTCGGCGCGGATCGTGTGGATCTCCTTGAGGTGGCTCTCCCTGTCCCCGTGGGAGAAGTTGATCCTGAACACGTCGACCAGGCCTACCAGCTCCCTCACCGTCTCGGGGGCGCTGCTTGCCGGGCCTATGGTTACGACGATCTTGGTCTTCCTCAACGCGTGGCGGCTCTTCCCTCGCGTTGGAGTGGAATAAAGTTAGGCCCCGGCCGGGGTTCCGGCCCCTAGACCGTCGGCGATGGGTCAGGGTGAGAGCCGGGCCTCGCCCGGCGCCTGTTGGACGCGTTCCACGCGATGAGTGAGAGGACCAGGATGTCGAAGAGCACAGGGCCGACTGGGGGGGCGAAGTAGGTCAGCCCTGCGTCGATCACGAAGAGGGGCCCGATGATCAGCCTCTGCTTCACCTCGGCCCGGAGCGACCTGCTCCTTTCGGGCGCCATCTCTCCGCCGTATTCCTTGAGTATGAAACGGATCAGGAAGGCCCAGACTATGATGATCATCCCGACCACCCCGGCGATGTACGATGTCCCTCCCAGCTTGAGGGCGAACGGCAGGAGGGAGATCAGTATCAGGATGAAGATGTCCAGGATGGGGAAGTTCATGGTCTTCGGCGGGTAGGCGAGCCTGTCGACTACGTATCCCCACCAGAACCAGATCACGATGATGTTGGTGAAGATGTAAGACACGACCGTGTAGAGGTCGAGGGTCGCGACGAAGGTGGTTGTGAAAGCGAGCGAGATGGCGACGACCATGGTCGCCAACTCGAGCACCAGGACGTTGACAGTCTGCCTGTCTTGAGCCAAGCCCGGTCTCCTGGTCCAGCCTCAGTCAGGGCGAGGGTCGACCGCGGGACCCACCGCTCCAGGCACCCGCTCGCCGGTCTGGCCCGTTGGAATCTTGGGCCTCTCAGTCCCCTTGAGCTCCTCGAAGTGGATGTACGTCCTTCCCCGGAGCGCCGAGGCAACCGCGGCCGCAAACGAGAGCACGGCTCCGATATAGAAGGTCAGCCTGAGCGCCGACATGAAGGCGGGGGCGATGGCCGTCGGGAAGAAGTCCTTGCCGGTCAGGTACGCCAGCGTCGCCGGCGGGATGGACGATGTCAGAGACGCGGGGGCGGCGCTCAGGGTCGCCGCGACCGGGTTGTAGCCCAGGAAGGCGGCGAAGAGCGCGTTGGTCGGGGGGATCTGATTGAAGGTGGCAGCGAGCTGAGGCACCCCAGCGCTGCTCAGGGCGTTGCCCAGCGCCCCCGGGAGGGAGGCAGCGAGGGCGACGAGGACTATGGAGAAGAAGACGCCGAGGCTCGCGGTCTGGCCCACGTTCTGGATCGTCGCCCTCATCCCCGAGGCCGCCCCCCTCTGCTCGGCCGGGGACGCGTTCATTATCGCCGCCGTATTGGGAGCGGCGAACATCCCGCCTCCGAGCCCCATCAGGAAGATTATCGCCGCGAACTCGGGGAAGGCGAAGTCGTATGGGAGGAACGAAAGCAGGATGAAGGTGACCCCTGTTATCACCATGCCGAGGGTGGCCAGGAACCTCGCCCCCCGCCTGTCTGAGATTCGCCCGCTTATGGGTCCCATCACCACGAAGCCAACAAGCATGGGGGTGATGTAGATCCCCGACCAGAAGGGGGTGGACTGGTAGGAGTAACCGTGCAGGGGGAGCCAGATCCCCTGAAGCAGTATGATGAGCATCAGCTGCACGCCCCCCCTCCCGATTGCCGCCAGAAGCCCGGCGAAGTTCCCGGCGCTGAAGGCCTGGTTCTTGAACAGGCTGAGCCTGAACATAGGGTCCTCGACCTTCGCCTCTATCAGTGGGAACACGAGGAGGCAGCCGGCTCCCACGGTCAGCGCCCCTATGACCCAGGGGTTCCCCCACCCCATGTCGGAGGTGCCGTATGGCTGGAGGCCGTAGGTCACCCCCACGAGCAGTAGGATCAGCCCCAGGGCGAAGGTCACGTTCCCCCAGTAGTCCAACTTCTGGTGCTTCTTCACCGACACAACCTCCCTAAGCTTCAGATAGGACCAGGCCGTCCCGAAGATGCCGACCGGGACGCTCACCAGGAAGATGAAGCGCCAGTTGATCGCGGCCAGGATCCCCCCCATGATGATCCCGAGGAGCGACCCCGCCAGGGCCGCGACCATGTTGATCCCGAGGGCCTGGGCGCGCTCGTTGGCAGGGAAGGCGTCGGTCACGATGGCTGCGCTGTTCGACCAGAGGAAGGCAGCCCCGACGCCCTGGACTATCCTGAAGGCGATAAGCTCCATCGCCCCGGTGCTCCCTGTGTTGGGGGTGAGGTAGGCTAGGAACGAGCCCAGGGTGAATATGGCGAACCCGAGGTTGTAGAGCCTGACCCGGCCGAACATGTCTGAGATCCTGCCGAAGGTGACGAGGAGGGTGGCGGTGACAATGCTGTACCCGAAGAGGATCCAGAGGAGGTACTGGAAGGACCCGAAGGCGAGGGGGTCAATCTTGATACCGTTGAAGATGGCCGGGAGCGAAATCAG
Source organism: Nitrososphaerota archaeon (assembly GCA_029785615.1). Taxonomy (GTDB): domain Archaea; phylum Thermoproteota; class Nitrososphaeria; order Nitrososphaerales; family Gagatemarchaeaceae; genus UBA183. The sequence continues at coordinate 317,638 of JAFLZH010000001.1, read as the reverse complement.
CACGATGGTGCCGTCGATGGTGGCCATCAGCACCCCGATGGTGGTGTTGGACAGCACCGTCCACTTGTATTGCATGCTCAGCCCGTCCCCTCTATGGAATGCACTGGAACCATGTTCTGCGATGTCCCTCCTCTAGTATCTTCGGCGTGGCCGCGGCGGGGCGCCGTGAAGGACCGCCCTCTGCAACTGGAGCTGAGAGTCGATCCACCCGATCTGGGTCTCCATGAACAGCCTGAGCTCCTTGAGATACGCCACCCTCTCCGGAAGGGGGATCTCGGACATCCTCTCCCTCAGCTGTTGGGCCCCCTCCTTGTATCTGTTCACCACGAGCGGGACGTAGACCGTCGGCGGGAGAATATCTGAGAACAGGCGGGCGACGACCCTCTCCTTCCTTCCCAGGCTGGCGAGCCTTTCGCGCATCTCCCTGAGCGCTCTCTGGCCCTCCGCGGTCATCATGTACGCCTTGGCCCCTGAAGCGCCGACGCCCGGCGCTGCCCTCACGAGCCCGTCGGAGACCAGCCCCTTCAGCGTGGGATACATGGTCCCCGGCCCCGGCCTCCAGGCGCCTTCCGTCCTCTCGTCTATCTTCTGGATTATCGAGTAGCCCGTCTCAGGTCCCCGGGAGAGGAGTGTCATGATGTAGAGCCGCAGGAACCCACGAGGGACGGCCTGGGGATTGAGCCAACGCTTCGAGAGGGGGCGGGCCATGCTAAGAGCGTCCCACGGCTGAGGGTGCGGTATAAAAGTAGTATTCGATATCGTATCAGATAACCCTTAAATCCTGACCCTCGGCCGGGCTGTAAGGCTTCCCCGTTGTCTCCATCCATCGAAGCGCGCCAGCTCTCCAAGAGCTACGGACAGTTCGCGGCGCTCACGAAGCTCGACCTCAAGATCCAGGGGACGAAGTGCGTGGGGTTCCTCGGCCCCAACGGCGCAGGGAAGACAACCACCATGAAGATACTCGCGGGCCTGATCAGGGCCACGGAGGGGACGGCGCTTATCAACGGGGTAGACGTTGCGAAAGACAAGAGAGGGGCGCTGGCGTCCTGCTCCACCCTCATCGAGACCCCCGAAATCTACCCTTCGCTGACCCCCAAGGAGGCGCTCTCCATGCTCTGCGAGATCCGGGGGGTCCCTCGCGGGGAGAGGAACAAGAGGATAGACGAGGCGCTTGCGAGGGTCAAGATGAGCGAATGGGAGAACAAGAAGGTCGGAGGGTTCTCCAAAGGGATGAAGCAGAGGGTGAACGTGGCCTCGACGCTCCTGAGCGACCCGGAAGTGATCATACTCGACGAGCCCTCGACAGGACTGGACCCCAGGGGGATGAGCGAGGTCAGGGACATCGTGATGTCCCTCAAAGACAGGCTCGTCTTCATGAGCTCCCACCTTCTCGCCGAGGTGACAGAGGTCTGCCAGGAGGTGGCGATGATAGACCATGGGAAGCTCCTGGTGTATGACACCATCGAAAACGTGACTGGGAAGTTCGCCGGAGGGGGGAACGCCGTGGAGATCGGCTTCGCGGGGGGAGTAGACGAGCCCCTCAGGCTCCGCGTCTCAAAGCTCCAGGGCGTGTCGTCCGCCACCAGGTCGAATGACAGGCACCTGATAGTGAAGTTCGACCATGCAGCAGTCACCCAGGACAAGCTCCTCGAGCTGGTGGCAGGTCTGAAGGCTGGTGCGCTGACGTTCGCCCCGGCTTCGGGGCTCGAAGACGCCTATCTGTCGCTGATCAAGGAGACCCTTTAGGACATGTCGGAAGAGCACCCCAGAGCGAAGGCGGGTTCACTGGCCCACGTCTGGATCTCTGCGAAGTACAACTTCCTCAACTATTTCAGGGCGCGGCGGTTCTACGTCATGCTCGCCATCATTCTGATCATATCCGGGCTCCTCACCGTCCTCGTCGGGTACTACAGGCCCCCTGGCTTCGTTGATGGGAACGCGCTGGGCTTCTACGGGGCGGGATGGGGGAGTTTCGCCAACTTCGTGGTGGTCCTTTCCGCCGCCTTCTTCGGAGGAGATGCCATTTCAGGGGAGTTCCAGAACCGGACGGGTTACTTCCTGGTCCCCAACCCAATCAGAAGGTCGGCCATCTACCTCGGGAAGTGGATCGCGGCCCTGGTCGCGTCGACCATCGTCCTCGCGGTGTTCGCCCTGGCCATGCTGGCCAACGGCCTGTTCTACTTCCCTGGGACCGTCCCCTGGGAGTTCGTGCAGTCGGTTGCCTTCGCCTTCGTATACATGGTGGCGGCCCTGTCGCTCGCCTTCGCTTTCAGCTCCTTGTTCAAGAGCAGCTCCATCTCCATACTCATGAGCGTGATACTCCTGCTCTTTGTCTTCAATGTCGTCGACACCGTCGCGGCCCTGGTCGCCGGGATCGAGCCCTGGTTCTCCATCACCTATGGCGCGGGCATCGTGTCCAACATCCTGACCGTGCCGTATCCCGCAGCCAAGACGGTGGTAGCTGCAGGGCCAGGAGGCAGGTTCACCATCTCCCAGTTCAACGCGACCGTCCCCGAGGGGCTTCTGATACTCGGGATCTACTTCGTGGTGATGCTGGTACTCGGCCTAGTCCTGTTCGAGCGGAAGGAATTCACGTCCTAGCCGCTCGTGAGCATAAAGTCGTGGACCTTCCCCGGTTCTAGGTTGGCCAGCACCCCGCGGAGGATTCCATCGGCGTATTCGCTCCCCGGATTGAGGCAGAGGGTTCGCCCTATCCTCACGAAACCCTTCGACTCGTGGATGTGCCCGTGGAGGCCGAGCAGGGGCGAATGCTTTTCGATAGCCTTCCGCACGGCAGAGCTCCCCGCGTGGATGTACTTGACGCCGAGGCCTTCCTTCACGTAGTTGAAGTCGTGGCTGACGGCTGGGGCCCTGTCCAGCTCAGTGTTTATCGGAGGGACGTGGAGGTTGTAGACGGCGTCCTCGGGCCTGTTCACCTGCGACGCGAGGCGCTCTATAATCTCCCCGAGCCTCTCCTCGCTCACCTCCCTGGGGCTCTTCCAGGGAGTGGGGTTGGCGGTGCCCAAGGTTATCATCTCGAATCCGCCATCGAGTTCGACGACCCTGTCTTCCGGGTTGACGAACGGGCCGGAGTCCACCAGGACCGAATCGATTTCGAGCTTGTCGTCATTCCCCGGCGAGACGTAGCACACGGTCCCCGTCCCCTTCAGCCTCTCCTGTGCCAGCGCCACCCAGGACGTCAGGACTTCGGCCATGGCATCGTTGAAGACCTTCTCCTCCTTGGCCTTGTCCGCCTGGATCTCCGCCAGCCCCGCTCTGGTGGTGACCACCGAATACTGCCCCGCGTCCTGCAGCCTCTTCCTGACTTCGTCCACCTTCTCCTTTCCGAAGACGGCTCGCTCGCCGAAGACCTGGGCCTCGTACTTCCCGTCCTCTCTCTCGACGACCGGTATGAGGACCTTGCCGGTGATGTCTCCGCCTAGGATAAGGCAGCTGGCCTTGTACACCTTGGCCGCGTTGAGGAACTTCCTGAAGCACCTGTCCGAGCCGTGGACGTCAGTCGTGAAGAATATCCGGGTCATGGCAGGGTGCCAGGGCCGCCGACCCCCGGTCCGTATTTAACGTGGCTTGACGTAAGCCTGCTAATCGTCTTCGTTTTGGTTCATGACGGAAGGCAGAGGGTTGTTGCCGCAGCGCTCGCCAGCAGGCATTGGAGGGACCCGGCCAGCCTGGCCGGGGACGCCGGTGCCTCCCGCCTTCATCCCCCGGGAGCGCCGCTGGCCTGACCGCTCAGGGCTCAGGCTGCCTCTTCGATTGCCTTGGTGATCCCTTCGAAGATTTCGGCCACCTTCTTGGTCGCGAAGCCCTTCAGGAGGGACGAGCCCAGGCCCGCCATCACGCCCGTTATCTCAGCGTCCGCCGACCAGCCCATGGTGGTTGACGAACCCCCAGCCAGGTCGAAGACGCTGGTGATCTTCATGGCGCTCCCGCTCCCCGTCCCTTCCGCGACCAACGTCGCCTTGGAGCCGGGCGCGGTCTTCGAGATGCTCATCTTCACCTTCAGCGCGCTCGACACCACCGCGACCCTCAGCTTCATCCTTGCTTCCAGGCTCTGGGCGTCGAGCACGTGGACGTCCTCGGCGTCTGGGAGTGTCTTGGCTATGAAATTGGGGTCGGTGAGGAGGGCGTACACCTTGCTCTGGGGGGCGTTGATGACGGTCGACCCGTCGAGGTGGAGTTGCATGGCGAACCGGCGCTCCCGGGCGATATAACCCCTATCCGACGGCGGAACGTCATATGGGGAGCGCGGCCCTGGCCAGAAGCCCGCGCGGCCCCCGCGGCGCGGCTGAGGCTGCACCGAGTGCAACGAAGATGGCGAGGATGGCCAGGTTCGCGACTAGGACCGCGAGGTTCCCAGGCTCCCAATAGAACCTGTTCATGACGGTGACGGCGGTCGACAGGGAGGCGCCGAGAACTGCCACGACCAGGGAGAACCTGCGCAGCCTGCTGTGATGGTCCATGGGGCCCTGCGTCATCTGTACGCCTCGAACTGCTTCCCCAGGACCGACGACGCTATCTTGAGCTCCATTATCTCGTCGGTGCCCTCGTAGATCCTGGCGACCCTGGAGTCCAGGAAGTGCTTTGCGACGGGGGACATTATCGAGTATCCGAACCCCCCGAAGCACTGCACGGCCCTGTCCGCCGACTCGAAGGCGCACCTTGACGACATGTACTTCGCCACCGCGGAGAGCCTGTCCGCCTCCGAGCGGAGCGAGACGTCCCTGGGGGAGCCTCCGAATTCGTCCTTCTTCAGCGCTGCCCTGTAGACCAGCCACCTGCACGCCTCGAGGCTGGATTCGATGAAGGCGACGTGCTTCTGGATCAGCTGGTGCCTGGCTATCTCCTTCCCGTGCTGCACCCTGGACGTGGTCCGCTCCCTGACCTGGTTGAGGCAGTCCTCCATCACCCCGAGGCACCCGGACGCGATGCCTATCCGGCCGTTGAGGAGGGCCGAGTATGCGACCGAGAGCCCCTTCCCTTCTTCACCGAGCACGTCTTCCTTTGGCACGAACGCCCCGTCGAGGCTGACCAGGGACGTGTCCGAGGTGAAGAGCCCTATCTTCTCTTCGAGCCTCATGTCTACGCTGAACCCCTCCCGCTTGGTGTCGACCAAGAAGGCGGTGACCCCTTTGGAGTCGCCTTGGGGTCGGGCGAAGACTATCATGTTGGTCGCGATCGAGCCGTTCGAGATCAGATACTTCGACCCCGTCAGCCTGAACCCAGCCCCTTCCCTGGCGTAGCTGGTCTTCAGCGACCCGGGGTCGGAGCCGGCCTCCGGCTCGGTGAGGCCGTAGGCGAACAGGACGTCGCCCTTCGCCGCCGCAGGGAGGTACCTGTCCTTCTGTTCCTCGCTCCCCCAGTCTTGGACAGCGAGGCTCCCTAGGCACATGTGGACGTCCGCGAGCGTGATGACCCCCATCCCCGTCTGCCCCATCCTCTCCAGGAAGAGGGCCTCGGCGAGCTGGCGCGCCCCCCGGCCCCCGTACTTCGTGGCTATCGGGACCCCCATCAGGTTGTGCCGCCTGAGCACCCCGGCTATCTCGGGGTTGTATTTTCTCTCCACGTACTTCTCGAACTCAGAGACGAGCAGTTCCGCAGCGGCGGCGTCGGCGTCCTGGAGGAGCACCTTCTCCTCCTCCCCGAGCCCGACGAGGCGGTCCACCTCGTCCACCGAGGACTGGAACAGCGTTTCCATGGCTGGCCACCGGAGGGGGGCCCGGATTTAATCCTCACCGGAGCGCATGCTTAAGGGCCAATCCCTCTGGAGCGCAGTCGCGTTGAAGACAGACGTATCCCCCATGTGGCTGACGTACTACATGGTCGACTGGGGGACGGTCAGGCAGGAGGGGTCGGAGATGAAGTGCACCCTCTGCGGTCTCCCCCTGATGAAGACTGAGACCGTGACTGACGGCCGAGGCCCAGGGTACGTTGGGTACGTCTGCCATGCAGACAAGCAGGTCACCTGGGTGAAGGAAGACTAGCCCTGTTTCTTGTCCCTGAAGCCTTCGCCGTACCTGTGGGGCCTCGTCATGTTCTTCGTCCACTTCGCTTCGAAGACGGCGTCGAGGTCTGCTTCGGGGGAGATCAATCTCGAGGCGTCAAGCACGTAGAATATCACGTCGATCAGCTCCTCGATGGTCTCCTCCTTCGGCCGCCCCTTCTTCCAGGAGTCCCCGGCCTCCCCGAGCTCTATGAACGCGAAGAGCAGCTTGTTGGCGATCTCGTCGGGGGAGTTGCCGAACCCCTTCGCCACGACGAGCTCCTCGACCTTCTTCTTCGAAGCTTCCAGCGTCGGCACAGGCCGCCAGCCTCCAAAGTGGGGCTAAGAATCTTTGGTCCGGGGTGCAACGACGGCCTTGTAGTACTCGCAGGAGGGGGCGATGGTGCACGACGAGCATTTCGGTCCGATGGGCTTGCAGGTGGTCTGCCCGAACCTCACGAACAGGTCGTTAAGCTCAAGCCAGTAGCGGCGGGGGACCGTCTTGACGAGCCCAGCCTCGGTCTCCTCGGGAGTCTTCGTCTTCACCAGCCCGAGCCTGTTCGAAATCCGGTGGACGTGGGTGTCCACGGGTATGGCCGGCTTGTTGAAGGCGTACACGAGGACGCAGTTCGCCGTCTTCCTCCCGACCGAGTGGAGCGTCAGCAGTTCCTCTTCGCTTTCAGGGACTTCTCCACCGAACTCGGAGACCAGCTGCTTGGACACCCGGATTATGTTCTTCGCCTTCATCCTGTAGAACCCTGCCGGCCTGATGAGCCGGCTGACGGCGATGGGGTCTGCCTTCGCCAACTCTTCGGGCGTCTTGTACTTGGAAAACAGGTTTTCAGTCGCCCTGGTGGTGTTTTCATCCCTGGTCCTGTGGGAGAGAATGGTCCCGATCAGTATGCGGAAAGGGTCCCCCTCCTCGGCTGCCTGCAACTGGGCGAGGGCGGTGGCCCTCCTGTCCGTGGAGCCATAGACCATCCCCCTGATTTCCCTGAGAAGCTGGGGGATGCCTAGGCGCTCTCGGTGACCCATGGCTCCTTCTTGTACCAGGCGGCGACCTCGTCGCAGGCGGCCTTCAGGTCGTACTGCGGGGCGTACCCCAGCTCCGCCCAGCTCGGCTGGTCGTCGATGGTAAGGGACGCCCTCAACTGCTCTGAAGCGTACCTCGGGATGGCTGGCCCGGAGAGGAGCCCCTGCTTCTTGAACTCCGCGTCTTTTCCTGCCGCTGACGACAGCCCCTTCGCCAGGGCCTCGGGGGTTGCGTCGAAGGACTTCACGAGGTAGGAAGAGCCGGATCGTAGGTTCCCCTGGGTCGCCTTGTACATCGCCTGGGCGATGTCCCGCGGATGCGAGTAGGACATGGTCCCGCCGCGGGGGACTGTCACCCTCCCTTGCTCGATCATCCTGAGGAAGGGCAAGGCCAGCGACGGGTCCCTCGATCCGAAAGCCTTCGCAGCTCGAATCACAGTGATCCTGGGTGTGGCGCTCCGCTTCGTGAACTCGAGGAGGAGCCGCTCCGCTTCGGCCTTCGCTTTCTGATATTCCCCCGACGGGCTGAGTTCCCTCGACGGGTCGATCTTCGTCGCGCCGAACCCATAGACGTCCAGGGTGCTCAGGTGCACGAAGCACTTTGCATTCGCCTCGGTGGCCGCCTCCAGGAGGTTGAGCAGGCCCACGGTGCTGGTCCCCAGGAAATCGCTCTCGGAATACGGCATGGGGGAGGCCAGGTTGTAGACCGCGTCCACCCCCTCCATGGCTTCGTGGATCGAGTGGTGGTCCGAGAGGTCGACCTCTATCCCCTGGACCCCGTTGGTGTCCATGGTCTTCAGGTGCGCCCCCATCCTGAAGGCTCCCTTGGAGATCTCACCCTGCTGGAACAGGTACTCCACCAGGTGCCCCCCGACGAAACCCGTCCCGCCCACGAGGAGGTTCAAGCGGGACCCCCCTCCGGCTCGCCCAGGTGATGGTGATGGTGGTGTTCGTCCTTTCCGGGCTTTGCGTCGAACTCCCCCCTCACCAGGCGCATCTGGAGATCCTCCTCGAACTTCGGGAAGTCCCCCGTGAGGGCCGCGAGCTTCGACTTCGCCCCCTCCGTGAACTGTGGGGAGAAGTTCTGGCCGCCGAAGCGACCGTAGGCCACACCGGAGAACCTGACCTTCTTCCCTTTCACCTCGACATACCCCCTGATGAGGTTCGCCACCTCGCCTTCGCTGACGTAATCTACCACCACGGTGTAGTCTGGGATGCTCAAGCCGTGACCGCCCCTTCCGACAGGTGCTTAAAGTCAGTTCCGCGGTGGGGGGCGAGCCTCCGGGGTCACATTTCGAAGTCCGGAGGCCTGTACCTCGCCTGGACCATCTCTTTGAGGGAGGTGACCAGGGAGAAGCTCGAGCCCACTATGTCGCTCTGGGTCACGATGCCTAGGAGCTTCCCCCTCTCCATCACCGGGAGCTTCTTGACCCTCGCGTCCGACATGATCTTGGCCGCCACCTCGACCCTTTCGGCCGGAGAGACCGTGACCAGCTTCTTCCTCCTCAGGGTTGTCAGGCTGCCGCCCGGGTCGAGGCCCCTGGCCACGCTCCTCGAGATGTCCCCCTCTGTGACTATCCCCACCGGCCTGGACCCGCCCTTCGTGATGACGAGGGCGCCGATGCCCCACCTCACCATCTTCCCCGCCGCTTCTTTGATGGGGGCGTCCGCGTCTATGGTCCTGACTTTTCTGGCCATGATGTCCTTGACATAGATCATCCTCTCATCTTACCACGAGGACCGGGCAATGAGAGTGTCCGACCAGGCCGGAGGAGACGCTACCGACAATCAGTTTCTTGAATCCGGTCATCCCCCTCGTCCCCACCACGATGAGGTCGGCCTTCTGGTCAGTTGCGAAACCCACCAGCGCCTCCACCACTGACGCAGCCTCGAGTAGCTCCCCCTTGGCGTTCACCCCCGCCTGGGCCGCGAGCTGGACCCCCCTGGAGAGGACCGCCTCCGCCGCCTCCTTCGCCGCGTCATCCAGTTCGCCGTAGTTGGGGATGGGTATGCCAGCCCCTCCCGAGAATATCATCGCAGGCGAGCTGTAGACGTGGGTCACCGTCAGTTTGGACCCGAACTTCGCGGCCATCGAGCACGCCAGCCGGACGGCCTCCACCGAGTCCTTCGACCCGTCGAAGGCGACCACAATTTTCTGGAACCCCTTGCCGTTGCTTGCCATGTCTGTCAGTCTCACTTCGGCCCCTTAGCTATTTAATGCGCGCTCACAATTCCCACAGTTGAGAACCTAACGCGAGGACGCACCTGGCCGAAGAGGGGGCGCAGGCGGTGACGCGGAGTCGGCGCGACCTGACCAAAGCGATCGGAAGAACTCCGAGGCGACATCAGCGCCCGGAGGAGCCGGAGCGCCTCCAGAACTGATTATCAGATGCGAAAAACGTCTCAGGCCATTATAAACGCCTAGGATGGACGCCGAGTTCATGGAAAACACGACACAGCAACCCGCAATCAAGAGCAAATGGGCAGGCAGGTTCATCTGGGCAGCAGTCATCGAAGGGATCTTCGCGGTGGTCGCCACCGTGCTCATCCTCGACCCGCTCCAGTACGTCACTGGGGTCACATACTACTACCCGCCCGCGATGGTGATTGCCAGCAACGGTGCCGGGACCTGGTTCTTCACCGGCTACATCTCCTTCCTTGTGGTGGGGGTCGTAGCTATGGCGGTCACAGCAATATTCTACCTCTACATCGAAGGGATTCAGGGCAGGCCATACAAGGGTCTGACAAACGCGCTCGCCTGGGCGCACCTCCTTCTGATGAACGTGGGCGTGGCGGGCTCCATGTTCCTCATGATGTGGGGAGGTTACCTCGCAGGCTGGGCAAGCGCACCCGTCTCCAACGGCGGAGAAGGGCTGGTCCCAGAACAGATCCACGTCCAGATACTCGGCCACCTCACTGACCCCATCGGGGCGCTGATCCTGGTGGCGGCCCTCGGCGCGCTCTTGGGCGGCCTGGGATACCTAGTTCGAAGCAGGACGCGCTGAGTGAGTCCTGCTTCCACCCAATTTTTTCGTGCGTGCGACGCCGGTTAAGCTCAAATACGATGCCGTGGGATTTCTCAGAGCTTGGAGATAACCGAGCCGGCCCGCATCCAGGCCTTGGTACACGGGCTCGCTGACGAATACTCGCGCAAGATCATCCTTTCTGCCATACCCAAGAGCAAGTCGGTCGAGGACATGAGTAAAGAAAACGACATACCCCTGAGCACCTGCTACAGGAGGGTCCACGAGCTCCTCGACGCCCAGATCCTCCTGGTCGAGCGGATAATAATCACGCCCGACGGTAAGAAGTACGAGCTGCTCAGGAGTGCCTACAGAGCAATGAACGTGTCATTCGACGGTGGCGTGATGAAGGTGGACGCAGTGATAAACGAGGACGTCGCCGAGAAGCTGAAGCGCCTCTGGGGGACGATGAGGGAGATCGACTGATTTCCAGCCATGAGATTCGGGCTCAAGACTTTAAAACTCATGGGAGGTGACACTTGATAGTCATGGACTTTGTGTATCTCGATATAGCGCAAGCGCTAATCCTCGTCTTCGGCGGCATCGTGGTCTATTATGCGGGCAAGGCATATGGGAAGACCAGGAGCCAAGCGATGTTCTTCCTGGCGGTCGGCTTCGCCTTCGTGACGCTCGGGGCGCTGGTCGCCGGAGTGATCTACAACTTCGGCGCGAAAGACCTGGAGGCGGTCATCACTGTGCAGGCTTACTGCCAGGCGGTCGGGTTCTTGATGATCGTATACTCCCTGGCGCGGGCGAAGGGGTAGCGGCGATTTCGGGCCGGGGCAAGGCCCCTCTGTGAGGGGCTGGCCTCGGGGCGGCGTGGGCGTAGCTATTGGTGTCGCAGGGATGCCGAGCCGCTCTTTGTCGCCGCGCCGCTCTGGCTAGCGGAGGGCCTCAGCCTGTATCAGCTCCTCCACCTTCTGGAAGTATAGCCTGGTCGCCATGGGCATGGCGTCGAGGTTGCGCTCTATGGCGTCGACGACGTAGCGTATCGCTCGCCTTGACGTCTTGAACTCGAACTTCATGGGGAGGATGGGGTCCTGGATGACGTCGATGGAATCGATCAGGTGCCCGGGGGCCTCGGCTCTGGCGTCGCTCGCCACCTTCTGATACCACGCCGACAGGATCGCAGGGTCCAGCCCCTGCTTGAGGTCCTCGATTTCCTGGAGGAGCTTGTTGAGGACCAGTATCTCTTCGTTGGCCATTGGCGAATGGGCGTGTGACGGCCACCTGGCGGTTTAAGGAAAAGTGTGTATGTTTGTTGGTCTCGCGGTTAGTTTGTTGGTCTAGCGGTCAGCTGCACCGCATCTGGAATACCTCGGTCTTCTCGTACTCGGCTTCCCAGGCGTGGGTGCTGTTCCTCCCCCGGCGGACTGCGAGGAGGGTGTACCCGTTGGGGGCGTCGTTGTAGGCCCGCTGGAGTATCTCGACGGCAGGCTGGTCGGCCTCGTCGAAGCTCTGCACGATGTGCTTCCTGTACTTCTCGACCTCCTTCATGTAGTCCGTCAGGCACAACGTCCTTCCCTGCAGTATGGCCGACGTGACCCTCTTGACCTCCGTTCCGCAGGCCTCGCAGCTGACCTTGCCCATCCCGTCCACCAGGCAGACCCTCCCCACCCCCACCACCAAGGGGAAGGCTCCGGGCCGGGGCTCTTCGGCGCCACAGAGGGAGCACCTCGCCGGGCCTTTCGTTGAAGCGTGTGGCAACGTTGGTCCAAGCACGCGCCAGCCGATTTAAGTCTGCGCCGGGGGGCTGAGGGGTCGCCCTAGCCTTCGGCCGCGGTGGAATCGGTGGAACCGCCGCCAGCCTCGCTCCGAGCCGCGCCGGCTTGGCCTCTTTCCTGTGGAGGGAGCTCGCGGCGCGTGCGCTCCGGCCCGGATTCGGTCCGGGTCAAGGCTGCTACCTCGCAGGCAGGCCGCGGGTCTCCGTGGAGTCAGGCGCAGCCGGGAATTCCCCCGGAACTCCCCTAGAGCAGCGGGACGATGCGGTCCACGTTGTCCAGGGTCGCGAGCACCTTGTGCCCTGAAGGGTATCTGTCGACCCCGCTGGTGACCAGGATGGAGTCGATGCCGGCCCTGGCAGCCCCCTCGATGTCGGTGTCGAGCTGGTCCCCGACCATGACAGCCCCGGCCCTCCCGATGCCCGCCCGCTTCAGCGCGACCTCGAACATGAGCGGGGAGGGCTTACCTACGGTTGTCGCCCTCCTGCGGCTCGCATATTCGATGGCCTTCACCAGCGGGCCCGTGGCCATGGCCGGGCCCGTCGTGTAAGCGTAGAGCCTGGAGGAGTGGGTCGCGACAAGCTTCGCCCCGTTCCTCACCAGCCTGGCCGCGCGGTCGAGCTTGTCGTAGGTCACCCTCCTGTCGAGTCCCACGACAACGACGTCGCAGCTCTCCCCCGAGGTCCTCCTGTGGCCGCGTCCATTCAGCTCCTCTTCGAGCCCCTCCTCGCCTACGAGGTAGTAGGTGACCCTGCCGTACCTATCCTTGAGGTACTCCGCAGTGAGGAGGCCGGAGGTGAGGACCTCGTCCTCCCTGACCGGGATGTCGAACTCGACAAGCCGACCCCAGACGGTCTTGGCAGAGTCGGTAGAGTTGTTGGTGAGTATGTAGAGCCTTTTCCCCCGGGAGCGGATGGCCTCGACCGCGGCGGTGCCGCCTATCTTGACCCGGCTCTCCTTCCCCTTGTAGAAGACCCCGTCCAGGTCGAATAGGAACAGCTCCTTGTCCTTCAGCAGCCTCCTCGACACCAGGCGTTCACCCCCCGGCCCCTCTTTCGAACCTTCCCTTCTCCTCCGCCCAGATGCGCGCGTCCCAGCAGGACCCAGAGACGGCCGGTCTCACATTCCCGAAGGCCGTCACAGACCCGGTCCCCGCCGAGAGACCGAGCATCTCAACGACCGCGGCCCATGGGTTGTACCCCCTCTTCGTAGCCTCGAGGGACCAGGCCGAGGCCGCGCAGCCGGTCAACCCCCTCCCATTCAGGGCAGCCAAGCTCAGAGACCGACCTCATCTGCGCTTGCACTCTGGGGGGCGTAGAGCAGCCTGACCCCCTCCGAGGAGCTTCTCTGGGAGGTATCTGAGTGCAACGGTTCGGCCGGAGGCTGCATTGGTTAAAAAGCAGTCCCGCCGAGTTGGACCGTTGAATTTCACCCCTCCCCCTCTGCCAAGACCCCCTGCGTCTCGGTCCACTCGATGGCACAGGTGCGGATGAGAGGGATGTCGGCAACAGCCACGAGCCTGGGGGGGAGGCCGCCGGGCGATGGAAACGCAAGAACGAAGCGTCCCAGGTCGGTCGCCGTCCCGATGAGGCCCCCGGTAGGCACCGCAGGTGTCAACAATGCTTTTAGCGCTTCGGCGCCTTTGGAGAGGCTGTGCCGATGAGGCGCCCCACGGTTGTGACCGCGCTCCTTGTTGTGCTGCTGGCTGCGACCGGTGGCCTGGCTTTCGCCCTCGCCGGGGGGACCGGCCTCCAGGGTCGGCTCCCGATCGCCACCCAGGCCGCGGCGCAGACGACGCAGGCCTCCAAGGGGCCCTACTTCGAGGTGAGCGTCTCGATATCTGCCACGGGGCTGGGGAACGCCACCACGGGGACTTCGGTGACCATCAACGGTTCCACGTCCCTCGGGGCAGGCTCCCCGGTCTTCATCACCCAGCCTAGCACGCCTGTCGGCGGCGTCAGGTTCGAGGTGATAGGGCTCCCCAAGGTCTTCCATGGGAAGTTCCTCTCCAACATCCTGATCACCAACTCGACGGGGACAGGCGAGATATCGGTCCTCGAGGGGAACTACAGCGTGGTCGGTTCTGGACCCTATGTCAGCTTCAAGGGGTACCTGTCGTTCAAGCCGAACACGGTCACCTACCTGACCCTCAAGGTCGTCCCTGCCTCTGGCGCCGTGGCGAGCCTGCGCGTCGTGAACCAGGACACCCTGGTCGGGACAGAGCCGACCGCGACGGTCTACGCGAGGGTAGGAGGGGCGGCCAACTTCTCGGACTCCTCGACCGAGCTCAGGGGCTACACCGGGCCCGGGGGGAACCTCCAGGACTTTCTCAGCGTGAACATGACCGTCATCGGGGCCTACGGCTCTCCAGGAGGGACCACGGTGGTCCTCAAGCCGCAGGGCGAGTACCCGGTTCTTCCGTCATTCGACCTTTCGCTCCTCCAGTACGCCACGTCTGCAGAGGTGAGCTACTTTCCTGTCTGAAGCACTGCTGGCCGTGGGAGACGCAGCCGTCCTGGCCGCGGCCGTCGCCGGGGTGCTTGCCCTGAGGGGGGTCCGGGCCAGGAAAGTCGAGAACCTGGCTGAGGCGTTCGGCACCCTTGAGCGCTCGATCGCCGTGGGCGCGCCCTGGCTCCCCCAGGGGTCGACCTGGGGTGAGACCTTCGAGCGCCTTAAGGGGGAGGGAGTGGAAGCCGACTGGTCGAAGATGCGGGAGACCCTGAAGGCCTACGAAGCGTTCCGGTTCGGTGGAAGGCCCGACCCCGTGGAGGGGAAGGAAGAGGTGGCCGGGCTCGCGACAAGAATCCAGAGAGGAGTGGTTGGACATGGACCTAAGGGAAAGAGTATCAGAGCAGATTAGCAACGTCGTCATAGGGAGGGAGAAGGAGGTCAAGCTCCTCCTGGTCTCCTTCCTCGCGGGGGGACACGTCCTCCTCGAGGGGGTGCCGGGGGTGTCGAAGACGGTCCTGGCGAAGTCCTTCGCGAGGTGCATGGGCATCGACTTCAAGAGGATCCAGTTCACCCCGGACATGCTCCCCATGGACATGGTGGGGGGGTTCGTGTTCAACATGAAGGACAGGGTCTTCGACTTCAGGAAGGGCCCCGTCTTCACCAACATCCTCCTAGCCGACGAGATCAACAGGGCACCCCCCAAGGTGCAGAGCGCCCTCCTCGAGGCGATGCAGGAGTTCCAGGTGACCGTCGAAGGCCAGACCGAAACCCTCCCCCGGCCGTTCATGGTGATCGCGACCCAGAACCCACAGGAGTTCCACGGCGTCTACCCCCTCCCTGAGAACCAGCTGGACAGGTTCCTCATGAGGATCGAGATGTCCTACCCTGATCTCGCCACCGAGTCCGCCCTGATCAAGAGGAACCTCGGAGACATGGACACCGGCCAGATCAAAGCCGTCGTGAGCGCCGCCGAACTGGTGAAGGTCCTCGAAGACGTGCAGAAGGTGAAGGTGTCAGACGAGATCATCGGATACCTGGCGACCATCGCGAAGGAGAGCAGAGCGGAGGCGAGGCTGAGCCTGGGCGCGAGCCCCAGGGCGATGGTTCACATGACCCACTGCGCCAGGGCCCTTGCATTCCTCGAGGGGCGCGACTACGTGACTCCCGAGGACGTCAAGCAGGTCGCCGTCGAGGTCCTCGGACACAGGCTGAAGCTGGACCAGTCAGCGGTGCTGGTAGGCAAGGCCAGCGACCCCGGGCAGATAGTTCGAGAGATACTCACAAGAGTGAAGCCGCCACGATAAGGCTGACAAGACACGGCAAGGACTTCCTGAAGGCCACAGCCCTGGTGACCGTCGTCGGCGCGCTCTCAAACTTCGGATGGGGGATGGCGACGGCCCTTTCGCTCTCCTTCGTGGCGCTGATCTCTCTCCTCGCGGTGGTGGCGCTCCCTCCCGAGGCGCTGACCCTCCACGCCGAGAAGAGCCGCGAAAGAACGTTCAAGGGCGGGAAGGCTACGACTTCCCTGAGGGGATGGTCGGGCCGGAGGAGGGTCGCCGTGGACTTCGAGCTGGTATCGGGCCCCAACGGGGTGGAGGCCTCGCTGGAAGGAGAGGGAAGCGCGAGGACCCTCACGGTGGAGTCGAGGTTCGCCGGGGTGTTCAAGGGGTTCGTGGTCAGGGTGGGGGCCGGGGACCCACTCGGGCTCTTCGTCAGGAGCCAGTTCCATGAGCTCGACCTCACGCTGGAGTTCCTCCCGACCTTCCTGCTTGGGAGCAGAGAGCCGATCCGGGTTGCCGCGGCCATGCTCGGCGACCTACCCGCGGGGAGGAGCGGGTTCGGGCAGGAGTTCTATTCGGCCGAGGTCTACAACACCTCATCGAGCTCCAGGGACATAATGTGGAAGAGGGAGGCGAAGCTCCCCAGCGACCGCCTGTACGTCAGGGTGGGGGAGGCGAACATACCTGAAACGATGACCGTCTGCTTCCTGGAGAAGAGGGACGCCGAAGAGCGCGGGACGGCCATCTGGATGGACCTGGCGTCGGAGGCCATGGCCAGGGTCGCGCTCCCTGCGATCCTGTCGGGGACCGCGGTGAGGCTCCTTCACGTGGTCGACGGCGACGCGAGGGTGACAGAGGCCAGGGACCCGGCGGAGCTGGCGGAGATGATAGTATGGCTCTGGAGGAGGGACGGCGGAAGGGAGAAGTCCAGGGGAGCCCCCGGGGACGCCGACTTCGTGGTGGTGGGGCAGGTCGAGACCCAGGACGCGGAGACAATGGCGCTGGTGCTCGAGAAGCCGTCCCTGGTGCTTTCATGGGGTAAGAGGAACCCGGTGATAGGGTCAGGCGTCGCGTTCTTCACCGGGAGAGAGGACATCAGCGGTCTTGTGGCCATGGTGCTCAGCAAATGAAGGCGAAGGAGCTCGTCCTCCCCGTCGCGGCAGCGGCGGCCCTGGTCTACATCGACCTCGAGTACGTGGGGGCCCTGATGGGCTCCGGCGTCCTGTCCCAGGCGACGTTCTTCGAGCTGATGGTCGTGGCCCTGCAGCTGGGCAAGACGGAGTCGCTGTTCCTGGTGCCGAGGCTGAGGGGAGCCAGCGGCGCCTTCGTGATTGACTTTTACGGGGCGGACATCCTCGCGCTCCCCGCCCTGGTTCTCATGTACTTCGCATTCGGCGGGAACCTATTCCTCGCCCTGGCCCAGGGGCTCATCCTGGGGTGGGTCCTGGGCGTGTCGGCCTGCGGGCTGGCGTTCGTGGCGTTCCGGGTGGCCGCCTCCATGTATCGCTCTGACAGCCTGACCAAGGTGCTCCCAATCTGCTTCGCGGCGGCCGAGTTGGGTCTGCTGCTCGTCAACTCCGCCCAGGTCGCGGCCACGTCCGGGGGAGACGTCGGCGCTGTGATCCGGAGCGCCTTTTCCGGGTATGTGTCCTTCGCTGCCTCCGATCCCATCTACCTGGACTTCGCTGCCCTCTACGTGATACTGCTGCTCTACGCGACGGTGGGCTGGACCGTCAGGAGCAAGGCGGTGGAGCCGAGGCAGATCCTGATTGCCATAGTCGCGACGGGCGCCGCGGCGGGGTGGGCGGTCGTGGCGTCGCTCACCGGTCTCTATCCGCCGCTGGTCCTGGCTCCGCCGGCGCTGGGAGTGGTGGCTGCGTCATGGGGGATAGGCGTTGCGAAGTAAGAAGTCCGCCCTGGCCCTGGCTGCCCTGCTCATCCTGACGTTCGCGGCCGTGCCCCCCCATGCCGCAGCGACGACCTCCTACGTCCAGTCCCTGCTGGGACTGGGGTACGGGCCGCTGAGCGTCCAACCGGCCTCCAGGGCTGTCCCAATCTTCGCCCCCGGCGACGACCTCTGGGTCCAGTCCTACTCCAACAGCAGCACGATGACGTTGATACTCGCGACCCCGAACGGCTCGGTCTTCCCCTCGGTTGAGCTCCCCCCGGGGGGCCTCGCCAAGATCTTCGCCTTCCCCTCCACGGGACCGGTAGGCCAGTGGACCCTGGATGCATACCTCGGGGGGGGCCTCGCCCAGGTCGTGTTTCCGGTGCTGAACGCCACGGCCCTCCCTCCTCCGGCGGTGGCCTCTGTCGGCCTGTCCAAGGGGGACCTGGTCCTGGGCTACTCCGTTGCCGACACCTCCGCCTATGGGATCCAGGCCTGCCTGATGGGGCCGGGGGCTGGAGGGGAGTCCACATTCCAGCTCCCCGGGTCTGTAGGGAGTGACATGACGGTGTCCCTGAACGGCAGCTCCATCAGCGCCTTTGCCCCCCAGGCCCAGCAACCATTCTCGGCCTGGTTCCAGCTCTACACCCCCCGGACCTACTCCACCGCGGGGGGACTGGTAACCTACGACACCATGGCCGGCCAGAGCCAGGTCCTCACGCTGGGCGCGAGCACCGAGCCCTCGACCGGCCTGATGGCCACCTATCTCAGCCTGAGGACCGGGCCCTACGACCTCAGGTCCTACGTCAGGACCTCCGCCGGGATCTCTGCCTACGACACCCCATACCTCATGGTGAACGGTAGCGCCTGGGTCTCGCTGGGCGCCTGCAGCCAGATCATCCAAGTGACGTCAGGCTCGTTCCAGCTCAGCGCCCCCCTCAACGGCACGGCCTCCTCGTGGCCGACCTCGCTGATAACTACTTACAATGACCATGGGATCGACTCCTTCACGCTGTCCGGGGTCCCGGCGCCGGAGACGAGGATCGGCCTAGGCAACGCGACCCAGGCTGTGAGCCTGGGGATGGTGACGGCCACCGCATCTGGGGCGGATGTCGTTGAATCGGACGCCTACGGCGGAAGCCTGTACGTGACCGCCCGGTCGTTCCCAGCCCTGGCGTCGGTGGCGCTGGACTTCGAGAACGTGACCACGGTTGCGTTCCCCGTCTCGGTCTCAGGTCCCTACCAGACCGAGAGCATCCAGCCCTCGCTGGGGACCGTGGACGCTTTCGCTGTCTCCGCCGGGACCCCCATCGGCAACGCCACTCTGACTGTGGATAAGGCTGGGTCGCAGCCGGCTCATCTGAAGACCGGGAGGGGGGGCGCCCTCACGTTGGTCCTCCCTCCGGGCGAGTACAACTTTTCCATGAGCGTCGGGGGGACGACGGTCAGCAAGGTGGTGCAGGTGTATCCAGGGCAGACCGCCGAAGTCACGCTCACCCCGGCCGCCGCGAAGTTTCCCGCCCTGTCGCTGGCGCTGGCTGTGATACTCGCCGCGGGGGTGGCCGCCGACATCGTGGTCTGGCGAGCATACCTCCTAAGGAGGAAGGCGCTCAGATGAGCAGGCGGCGCTCGGTGAGTTTAAATCGGCGGAGGCGTCCGTGAAGCAGGATGGGAGATTCTTCGGACACAGTTGACCTCATAGCGGAGGTGCCGTTCTTCGAGGGCCTCGACGAGAAGAGCCGCAAGGCGGTCGCCAGGGAAGGGAAGGAGGTCTCGTTCAAAGCCGGAGAGGTCGTCGTAGGCGAGAAAGGGTCGGGGGTGGGGTTCTACCTGGTCTTGGACGGCAGGGTGGAGGTGAGGAAGGCGCAGAAGGCCCTGGCCGTGCTGGAGAAGGGCCAGTTCTTCGGAGAGATGTCGGTCATAGACGGGCAGCCGAGGTCGGCGGACGTGGTGGCGCTATCTCAGACGAGGTGCTGGGTCCTCCCGTCCTGGGGGTTCGCGGGACTCATAAAGGCGCACCCCGAAGTTGCGATCCCGATGCTCAAGGAACTGGTCAAGAGGCTCCGAGCGGCCGAAAGCTCGCCCGGGTCCTGAGCGCTGGTCCTTCGCGGGGGTCGGGGAGGTTGAGGCTGGGCCTCAGCACGTGGTCGCTCCTTGGGTTGGAAGCCGGCGCCGCGGTAAGGGCCATCGGAGAGGCCGGGCTGGACTACATCGAGCTCTGGGGGGAGGTTCCCCACGCTTACCCGAGCTGGGCCGGCAAGGAAGGGATCAGGGACGCCCTTTCGAGCTACGACATGGTCGTGACCGCCCACGCCCCGTTCACCGACCTGAACCCCGCGACGCCGTTCCAGCCGGTGAAGGACGCGATCGCTGAGACCCTGGAGTCGTTCGTGGAGTACTGCGTCTTCCTGGGGGCGCGGGTCGTCACCGTCCATCCGGGGAGCGTGCACAACGAGGCGCTGGTGTCTCTGGCCGAGGACAGCGCGGCGTCAACGCTGCGGAGGCTGGTCAGGGCGGCTGGTGGGAGGGTCAGCATCAACGTCGAGAACCAGACCAAGAGCGCCTCGAAGTACTACTACCCTCTGGCGAGCACTCCGGAGTCCCTCTACTCTATCTTGAAGAAGGTCCCTGGGGCGGGTGTCACCCTGGACAGCGGCCACGCCCACGCGAGCGGCGAGGACCCCGCTGAGATCGCCTGGGAGCTCGGGGGAGACCTGACAGAGATACACCTGACCGACAACTCGGGCGAACTGGACGACCACCTGATCCCCGGGAGAGGGACCGCCCCCCTCGGGTCGCTGTTGAAGCAGGTGTCCGGGAGGGACGTGCTCGTCTGTCTGGAGCTCAACCCCCACAGGTACACCCCAGAGCAGGCGCTGGGAGCTGTCCCGGCCGTCAGGCGAGCATACGCGGGCGACTCCTGGGACCAGCGCAGGTAGCGTGGGTACGCCATCGCCGGGCTCGGCAACATCTAAATAGAGTTCCTCGACGCCGGTGAAAGAAAATGGCCCAGTTCGCCAGGATCAAGCTCACCAGTACCAACCTCCCAGAGCTGGAGAAGGTCGCCAGCGACATCAGGGAGATCGCAGACAAGACCGGGGTGAAGGTGAGAGGCCCTCAGCCGCTCCCCACAAAGAAGCTCAAGATAACCACCCGCAAGGCGCCGACCGGGGAGGGGAGCCACACCTTCGACCACTGGCAGCTCAGGGTCCACAGGAGGATCCTCGACGTCCAGCCCGACGACAGGACCATGAGGCAGATTACGAAGCTGAGGATCCCCGATGACGTGAAGGTAGAGCTTATCCTAACATCCTAGGTTCGAACCCCGGCCGAGTCATCTCGCGCGCGATGGGGGCGCTGGCCGCGTTACACAGCATGAACGCGCGGTGAAATGTTGGATCGTCAAGGTTGAAGCACATATGCTGGCAGGAACGTCAGGACGCACCTCCGTGCGATGCCAGGCCCTTGATGGCATGCCGCAGAGACCAGATGAAGACCGCTTCGTAGATCTGCGGTAAACGGTGGCCTAGTCGGCGGTCCGCTGACGAGCACATGCCAGGGCAGGCGAACACAGAGTGGGTTGCGCCCTTGAGCCCCAAG
Source organism: Nitrososphaerota archaeon (assembly GCA_029785615.1). Classification (GTDB taxonomy): domain Archaea; phylum Thermoproteota; class Nitrososphaeria; order Nitrososphaerales; family Gagatemarchaeaceae; genus UBA183. The sequence goes on along the minus strand of JAFLZH010000001.1, from coordinate 296,642 downwards.
AAGCCTCGCTGAGCAAAGCCAGGCGGGCCTGCGCCCTACTCCTGCTTCTTCACCCAGTCGATGGTCCGCTGCAGCCCCTGCTCCAGCGTCACCTCGTGGGTGTAGCCGAGCAGAGTCTGCGCCTTCTTGATTGTGGGGTAGCTGATCTGAGGGTCCTTCTCGAGCTCGCTCCTCGGCGGCAGGAGCTTGAGCTCCGACTTCGACCCGGTCAGCTTCTTGACGGTCTCCGCCAGCTCCCTGATGGAGACGGGCCCCAGGCCGCCGAAGTTGAACGCCTGGCCCAGCGCCTTGTCGTCGTTGATGATAGAGAGCGCCAGCCTGGCGTAGTTGACGGCATGGGAGGGGGAGGTGGTGTCCTTCCCTCCGTTGTACAGGGTGAGAGGCTCGTCCTTAAGGCAGGCACGGATGAACCTGATGGTCGCCCTGGTGGGCTGGTCGTACTCGCCGAAGAGGAGCCAGCTTCGCGTGATCGACACCGGGAGCCCCACCGACTTGTAGAACCCCATCGCCATGTTCTCGTTGGCGACCTTCGAGTAGTCGTAGGGGACGCGAGGGTCGAAGGGTGACTCCTCGGACACCGGGTTGGTCTTCGGGGCGCCGAAGACATTGGCCGAGGAAGCTACTATGATCCTCTTCACCCCCTTCCTCTTTGCGAGCTCGAGCATGTTCAGGGTGCCGAAACAGTTGACTCTGAAGCAGAGCCCGGGGTCCTCGATGGTCTTCTTGATCTCGGTGATGGCCGCGAGATGGACGATCGCGTCGAAGTCCTGCGACGCCAGTGTTTCGAACACGAAGCCCCTGTCCAGGAGGTCCCCCGACAACTCCCAGCCGGTGAGGTCGGTCGGGATGGTCCCGACCCCCTTCTCCTTGAAGTAACTCGCGAGGTTCCGGCCGACCATCCCGGAGGCGCCCGTCACCAGTACCTTCAATCTGGTCCGGGCCGGCGGCGCTTTCTATTTAAGGTGAGGAGACGCCAGCCTTCCTCAGGAAGTCCCCGACCAGCTCTTGGTCCACGACCCCGTAGCCCATGCTCTCTTCCCCGTCGGCCAGGGTCATCGGGAGCCTGGCGACGTAGTACGGCACTTCGAACCCCTCGGCCTCCCCCCCTTCTGCCTCGTATAGCTTCGACCAGGCCCCTCCCGCCCTGCCATAGCAGAACACAGCTGTGACCTTCCTCTCGCCGAAGCCGCCCCCCCTCCCCCCCGCTGCGAGGGAGCCATCCCCAATCTTCAGGAGGAAGAGCCTATTGTCCGGCGCCGAGGGCCTAAGATCCACGTCCTTCTCAGAAATTACGATCGCCCTGGATGTCCCTGCGAGGTGGGAGCCGATTTCTTCGAGGGGGGTCAACGCGTCGGGCCGAATCTGGCGTCGTAATAAGACGTCGGAGCCTACCCTCGCCCAGGCCTGAGCCGCAGGTACTTGCGGAGCAGCAGGACGCCGTCCTGGGTCAGCTCCCCTGAATCCATCATCGCGTTCAGCCCCGGCCCGTCGAACTCTCTGACCGACTCCAGCTCTACGGGATCGATCCGCGTGGGGGCGTCGGACGAGGCGGCGAAGAGCGACACCCACTCGCGCTCGACGAGCCCCCCTTCCCTCATCGGCGGGAGCAGGTACTTCCCCAGGCCCAGGACGCTTGAGTGGAGCCCGAGCTCCTCGGCCAACTCTCGGACGGCGGCCTCACCGTAGGTCTCCCCCTCCCTCACGTGGCCGGTGCAGGAGAGCGTCCACATACCTGGCTGCCAGAGGTCTCCCCGGCTCCTCTGCTGCAGCAGGATCTTGCCGTCCGACCTCGAAACGACCACGGCTACGGCCCGGTGCAGCAGCCCCCTCTTCACGCACTCGCCCAGGGTGGAGGTACCCACCACCGAGTCCCCCTCGTCGACGAGGTCCACGCGCTCATCGCCCCCCAAGGGAGGTCGCCTACCTTCCGACGCAGAGGAGGAGGGCCTCGGCCTCCTCCTTGGTGGAGATGACCTGGACCTGCAGGTCGACAGCCTTGCGCCTCACCTTGTGGAACAGCTCGGAGTCGACGTTGGTGTTTGCGTTGAACGAGAGCACGAAGGAGACCTTCCCGCCGGCTATGAGGTCCATCACTTCGGTCATCCTGGAGTCCAGGGCCTGCTCGTCGAGCTCAAGCATCTCTATCCCCTCCCCCCTGAGGCGCGACAGCAGGGGCTTGACCCCGGCGGTCTCCTGCCAGGGCTCCAGGAGCATTATCCCCAGGTCCCCCTTCTTGGGCATTCGGTGCCCCGTCGCCAGGAAGGCCTGCGACAGCGCCTCTGGGAACGTGTCGCCGAAGCAGGCGACCTCTCCCGTGGAGCGCATCTCGACGCCGAGCTTGGGGTCGGCCCCGTCCATCTGCAGGAAGGAGAACATGGGGGCCTTGACGGCGAAGCGTTTCGGCTCCTCGACGTCCGCCGTCCTCTTCAAGGTCCCGCCTTCGATCGCGGGGGCGACGACGTCGATGAGGTTTACGCCGGTCGCCTTGCACACGTAGGGGAGGGAGCGCGAAGCACGGAGGTTGCACTCTATGACGTAGACCGACGCCCCGCGGACCAGGAACTGGATGTTGAGGGGGCCCCTCGCCTTCAGCTCCCTCGCGATGCTCCTCGTGTAGACCCTTATCTTCTCCTTGGCGGCCTTGCCGACGGAGACCGTGGGGATGCTCATGATCGCGTCCCCGGAGTGGATCCCCGCGTCCTGGACGTGCTCTATGATGGCCCCGATCACCGTGCTCTTCCCGTCGGACACGGCGTCGACCTCGACCTCCCGCGCCCCCTCGACGAACTCGCTGACGACCACCGGGTACTCCGGGTTCACCATGGCCGCCTTCGTGATGTAGGTCTCCAGCTCGGAGGGGTCCCAGATGACGCGCATGGCCGAGCCGCTGAGGACGTGGGAGGGCCTGACGATCACAGGGTACCCGACCCTGGAGCAGAAGGTCGCCGCCTCGGCGGGGGAGCGGAAGGAGCCCCAGGCCGGCTGCGGGATCCCCAGGCGGTCCAGGAGGGCGCTGAACTTGGTCCTGTCTTCGGCGGTTTCTATGGACTGCGAAGATGTGCCCAGGATTGTGACCCCCCTCTTCTCAAGGGACTCGGCGAGGTCGTTGGGGGTCTGCCCGCCGACGCAGAGGACCATCCCTTCGGGCTTCTCCCTGTCGTAGATGGCGAGGAGCCTCTCGACCGTCAGCTCCTCGAAGTAGAGCCTGTCGCTCATGTCGAAGTCGGTCGAGACGGTCTCTGGGTTGCAGTTCACCACCACGACCTCGTAGCCCAGCCCCTTCAGCGCCCAGGCCATGTTCATCGTCCCCCAGTCGAACTCCACCGAGCTCCCAATCCGGTAGGGGCCCGCCCCGAGGACCATCACCTTACGCCCGGACGTGGGAGGGGCCTCGTCGACCGCTGCGTCGAAGGTCTGGTAGAGGTAGTTGGTCCTGGAAGGCCACTCGGCTGCGAGGGTGTCGATGACCTTGGTGACAGGAGTCACCCCCATGCGCACCCGTGCCTCCCTCACCCTGTCCTCCCCGATCCCCAGGAGGTCCCCGATCTGCCTGTCGGAGAATCCGAGCTTCTTCGCCCTGGTCAGGATCTCCTTGCTTGGGGCGGCGCCGGGGGGTTGAGACTCGAGGAAGGCGTGGAAGTCGACGACGTTCTTGTACTTGCTTACGAACCACGGGTCCACCTCGCTCTTGGCGGCGACCTCCTTCTCCCCCGCCCCTGCGCGGAGCGCCTCCGCCAGGTCGAAGGCGATGGTATCGGACGGGCGCTCGAGCATCCCCAGGGCTGCCGAGAGCGCGGGGGGGCTCCCTCTCCTGACCACGCCGTCGTGTTGCGGGTTGGCCATGCGGGCCGCCTTCTGGATGGCCTCCTCGAAGCCCCTCCCCACAGCCATGACCTCCCCGATTGACTTCATCGACGTCCCGATCCCCCTGGCGGCTCCGTCGAACTTCACCGTGTCCCAGCGGGGCATCTTCACCACCAGATAGTCCAGGGAAGGCTCGAAGAGGGCGGTGGTGGTCCCCGACACCCTGTTCTTCAGCTCGGTGAGGTGGTAGCCGAGGGCGAGCTTCGCTGCCACGTAGGCCAGGGGGTACCCGGTCGCCTTGGAGGCGAGGGCCGACGACCTCGATAGCCGGGCGTTGATCTCGATGGAGGCGTACCTCTCGGAGCCCGGGTGGAGGGCGAACTGGATGTTGCACTCCCCGACGATGCCGCAGGTCCGAGCTGCCCGGAGGGAGGCGGTGCGGAGCAGGTGATACTCGGCGTTGGTGAGCGTTTGGGAGGGGGCGACCACGATGTTGTCCCCGGTGTGGACGCGCATGCCGAGCATGTTCTCCATGTTGCAGATGATGACGCTGTTGTCATCTCTGTCGCGCATTATCTCGTACTCGATCTGCTTCCACCCGCCGAGGTACTCCTCCACCAGGACCTGGTGCGCGAGGGAGCTGTTCAGGCCGCGCTCGACTATCTGCGCGAGCTCCTGGAGGTTCCTCGCGACCCCGCCGCCCTTCCCCCCGAGGGTGTAGGCCACCCGGATTATCACAGGGAAGCCCAGCTCGTCCGCCGCCTTCTTCGCCTCGTCGAAGGAGTAGACGGCGAAGCTGCGCGGAACGGGGACGTCGCAGCCGATCATGGTCTTCTTGAACAGGTCCCTGTCTTCGGTAAGCTGGATCCCTCGGATGGGGGTGCCGAGGACCTTCACCCCGTACCTTTCGAGGGCGCCGGACTCGGAGAGGCCTATGCCGCAGTTGAGGGCCGTCTGGCCCCCGAAGCCGAGGAGGATGCCGTCCGGCCGCTCCCTCTCGATGACGCTGGTGACCGAGTCGACCGACACAGGGACGAAGTGGATGCGGTCGGAGAACTGCGAGCTGGTCTGTATCGTAGCTATGTTGGGGTTGACCAGGACTGAGTCGACCCCCTCCTCCTTCAGCGCTTTCAGGCACTGGCTCCCGGAGTAGTCGAACTCCCCCGCTTCGCCGATCTTGATGGCGCCGCTCCCGATTACGAGTACTTTCTTTACGCTCTCACGCTTCGAAGCTCTTCACCTCTTGGCTGCCTTCCCCTCCGCGCCATCTCCGCGAACCTGTCGAATACGAAGAGGGTGTCGTAGGGTCCCGGGGTCGCCTCCGGATGGAACTGGACGGCCATGCACGGCCTGGAAGCGTGGAAGACGCCTTCGATGGTCTTGTCGTCTGCGTTGACGAACCACTGGCGGAGATCGGTCCCCTTCAGGGTCTTCTCCGAGATGGCGTAGCCGTGGTTCTGGCTGGTCACGTATCCCCTCCCGGTGGTGAGGTCCACGCAGGGCTTGTTCTGCCCCCTGTGACCGTACTTCAGCTTGAAGGTCTCGGCCCCCTGGGACATCCCCACCACCTGCTCCCCGAGGCAGATCCCCAGGACGGGGACATCTCCGTCTATGAGCGAGCCGACGCACTTCGCGGTGTCGGCCAGTAGATTAGGGTCCCCCGGGCCGTTGCAGACGACGACCCCCGCTGGGTCGTACTTCATGACCGCCGAATATGAGGAGTCGTAGGGGAGGCGGACCACCTGGAATCCGCGCCTGAGCAGGTTCCTCACTATCCCGAGCTTTGTCCCGCAGTCGAGGACGACGACCCTCGTGCCTGGCTCCCCATGGACCACGGGGCCGGAGACCGACACCCGCTTCACCAGGTTCTGCGAGGAGTAGCTGCTCGCCTTCGCGAGCAACTCTGCGAGCATCCTCCTGTCCTTCGCGTCCGGGCCGCTGGCCAGGATCCCCATCATCACACCTGCCTCCCTGAGCTTCGTGACGAGGGCCCTGGTGTCGACCCCCTGTATCCCCGGGATCCCCTCTGACTCCATCCACTTCGACAGCGGCCTCTTCGAGGCCCAGTGGCTTGGAGAGTCGCAGGCCTCCTGGACGACGATCCCGCTCACTTTGATGGAATCGGACTCAAAGAAGCGCGGGAGGCCGAACTCATCCCTGGCAGAGTACGGCGGGACGCCGTAGTTTCCTATGAGCGGGTACGTGAACGTGAGGATCTGTCCCGCGTAGGAGGGGTCGGTCATCGACTCGAGGTAGCCGACCATGCCTGTGTTGAAGACGACCTCGCCCACCGAGTCTGCTTCGGCCCCGAAGCCCTGACCAAAGAAAGTAGAACCATCCTCGAGAAGAAGAAGCGCGTCCCTTTTCGGAGTAGGCACTCTAAGAAGAGAAACCTCCTTCGTTTCGCTTTTAAGGGTTTGGAGTTCCTCCGGGGTGCACCGGCTCGCGGACCGTCCGTCAGCGCCGGTCGCCCAGGAACGCCGCGAGCTCTTCCAGCCCGGCCTCCAGTTCGTCTCTGGGCGAGGTGAAGCAGAGCCTGAACGACCTTGGCGCCCCGAAGAAGTCGCCGGGGCCGACGAGGACGCTGCGGTGCGCCAGCAGGGCCTTCGCGAAGGAGACCGAGTTCGGACCCCCCTCATAACGGAAGAGGCGGAAGGGGGCGGCACCGGAGAGTTCCGCCGACACCCCGAGGCCTCTGCGGGCGAACCTCCGGACCGCCGCCAGGTTCTCCTCGTAGGTCCTCCGCGCCCTTTCGACGAAGGGCCCCCTCTTCTCCAGGACCTGCCTCGCCAGCCAGAGGCTGTACTCGGAGTCGTGGCCGCTCAGCAGCTTCTTCCCCCTCCTCAGAAGACCGGCCCTCTTGGCGTCGGCTATCATCCATCCCACCCTCAGCCGGCCGAGGCCGTAGAATTTGGTCATAGAACTGCATGTGACGACATCATCCAGCCTCGAATGAAGTGTGGCGGGCTCCTCGAAGGCGAAGCCGCCGTAGGTTTCGTTCACGAAGACCGGCGCCTTCTTCGAGATCTCGCCGAGCCTGTCCAGGGCGGCGCTCCCGAGCCTGGCGCCCGTCGGGTTGTTCGGGTCGGTCAGGCCATAGACCGCGCCTGGACGGACCGCGCCGTCGAGCGAGTGTCCGACCTTCATCCCGAGCCAGCGGGGGACGGAGAGCATGGGCTCGTAGTTGGGGACGGGGACGACGGCGCTCCCCTTGCCCAGGACGGAGAAAGCAAGGAAGATCGCCTCCGAAGCGCCGGAGGTCACCACCACGTTCTTTGCTTCGACGCGATAGATCCTCGCGACGGTCTCTGCCAGAACCCTCTCGTGGACGTCCTTCTCCTTGCTGAACGCCTCGAATGAGGTATCGACCCCGAGCTCTGCGAGGGGGGGCTCGGGGAGGCCGCTGTTGGAGAGGTTGTACTTTGCGTCCTTTGAGCGCCCTAGAATCCAGTCAACCAGCCTGAACTCTGTGGGGAGCAAGGGCACCCGGGTCATGGCGACCGCTTATCTCGGTTTCCGGCCGGTTCCGGTCTCCCTCCCAAGTGGCCCTGCAGACGAGGTCGAAGCCTTAAATCGCTCCGGGGGCTAAACACAGGGCGGGCTCAAAATTCTCACAGGGTTCTTAGGTCGGTCGCTGGGAGGAACAATCAATAACCTTCCTCAAGCGGGGGTAAGATAGATGGGCCCCAGCGTGGACTTCCTCGGGAGGGACGTAGTAAGCGCTCGCGACTTCAAGCGGGACCAGTACGACGAGATGCTCCGGGCCGTCGAAGACCTGGAGAAGAGCAGGGAGAGCCTCGACGGCACCCTGAAGGGCAAGCTCGCGGCGCTCCTGTTCTTCGAGCCGTCCACGAGGACCTACTCCAGCTTCCAGATCGCGGCGGAGAAGCTCGGCATGAGGGTGTCTGGTTTCGCCGGCCCCACTGGCTCGTCGATAACGAAGGGGGAGACCCTCCACGATACGGTCCGCATGTTCGAGGGGTACGGCGCCGACGTCTTCATCATCAGGCACTCGAAGATGGGCGCAGCTAGGTTCGCGGCCGAGATCTCCGATGTCCCGGTCGTCAGCGCCGGGGACGGTAGCAGGGAGCACCCGACCCAGGCGATGGTCGATCTCTACGCCATCAAGAAGGCGTTCGGAAGGATAGACGGCCTGAAGGTGGGGATGCTCGGCGACCTGAGGTACGGACGGACCTCCTCGTCGCTCGCGTATGCCCTCTCCAACTTCGACGTGGAGATCACGTTCATCGCACCCGAGGCCCTCCAGATGAGGCCTGAGGTGTCTCACTTCCTGACGCAGCGGGGGGTGACCCCCAGGACGGCGGGGGCATTCAAGGACGTCGCCGGGAGCTTGGACGTGCTCTACGTGACCAGGATCCAGAAGGAACGGATCCCAGACCCGACCGAATACGAGAAGGTCAAAGGGATGTACGAGGTCAACCTCGAGGCGCTCAGGGACGCAAAGCCCTCCCTGAAGGTCCTGCACCCCCTCCCCAGGGTGGACGAGCTCTCGACGGACATAGACGAGACCAACTACGCCCAGTACTTCGTCCAGGCCGCAGGTGGGCTCCCCCTGAGGATGGCGCTGCTGAACCTCATACTCGGAGGCGCAAGGTAGACGGCCCAGACAGAGAGCGAGAGGATGCTCGTGAGCAGGATCGAGGAGGGGACGGTCATAGACCACATCCCGGACTGGCGGGCGGACACGGTCTCCAGGGTTCTGCGGCTGGACAGGCTGGCGAAGATGCAGGCAGACGTCTCGGTCGTGATCCTGCAGAACGTGACGAGCAAGAGGCTCGGCAGGAAGGACATCATCAAGATCGACCGGTGGCACGTGGACGAGAGCGACGCCGACATACTCAGCCTGGTCTTCCCCGGGATCACGGTCAACTACATCGACGAAGGGAAGGTCTCGAAGTACACGCCACGGGTGCCGGACGCTATCGAAGGGCGCCTTCGTTGCCCCGAGCTCAACTGCATCTCGAACACGGAGAGGGAACCTGTCACCACCAGGTTCGCCACCCTCAAGAAGGAGAGGATGCTCCAGTGCCAGTACTGCGACGCGCTCTTCGACTTCGACAAGGTCCCCGACCACGTGAGGACATAGGCGCAGATGGAGCACGACCTGGTCCTCGACGGGAGGGTCGTGACTCCCGAGGGCCCCGAAGACGCCGAGGTGGGGGTGACTGACGGGGTCATCAGGGAGATAGGCCACGGGCTCCGTGGGGCCAGAAGGATAAGGGCCGATGGGTGCCTCGTCTTCCCAGGATTCGTCGACGCCCACGTCCACCTGCGCGAGCCTGGATGGGAGCGCAAGGAGGGCTTTCGGACCGGGACCATGGCGGCAATACATGGCGGGGTGACCACAGTGGCGGACATGCCGAACAACCCTACCCCCACCACGACCCCGGAGGCCCTGGAGGAGAAGTCGAGGCTGGCAGCGGCCAGGGCCCTGGTGGAGGTCAAGTTCTATGGCGGGATCGCGAGGGGGAGCACCGAGAGCCTCGTCAAGCTGTCCCCGGACGTCGCCGGCTACAAGCTGTACATGTCGGAGACCACGGGCGCGAGGTCGTTCCCGGCTGAAGAGCTGCCGCGGGTGTTCAGGCTGGTCGCCGGGACCGGGAAGCCGCTGAGCATCCACTGCGAAGACCAGGACGTCATCGACGGGGCGGCGGAGAAGCTCTCGGGGGTGTCGCGGCCCGACGCCTACTGCGACATGAGGCCACCGAGTTCTGAGACGGAGGCCGTCGCCAGGGTGGTGCGTGCCCTCGAGGGAGAGAAGGGACTCAGCGCCAACGTCTGCCACGCGTCCCTGGGCGAGACTCTGTCGCTGGTGGAGGGCGCGAGGAGGGAAGGGCTGCGTCTGCGCTGCGAAGCCACCCTTCACCACGCATACTTCTCGCGGAGGGCCATGCTCGACAATCCCCTCCTCAGGACCAACCCTCCCCTCAGGGCGGAAGAGGACAGGGAGGCGCTGGTCCAAGGCTTGCGACTGGGCAGGGTGTCGTTCCTGGTCACGGACCACGCCCCGCACCTGCTGGAGGAGAAAGAGGAGTTCGGGCTGGCTGGGGTCCCGGGGCTCGACGACTACTCTCATGTGGTCTCCTGGCTGATGTTGAGCCAGAGGGTGGACCCGGCGATCGTCGCCAGGGTCGCTTCCTTCAACCCTGCGAAGTACCTAGGCCTGACGGACAGGGGCGAGGTCGCGCTGGGGAAGAGGGGGGACTTCACCGTGATCGACCTGCATGCCCCGGAGGTCGCGAGAGGGGACGACGTCAGGAGCCGATGTGGCTGGTCCCCCTACGAGGGGAGGGAGTTCCCCGGCAGGGCGAGATGGGTCGTCCTGGGGGGCGAGGTCCTGATGGACGACTTTGAGTCTGTCAGGTGAATTCGACTGCAGGCGAATCCCCTGGCGGGGACGCCGGGTTGGCCGCGGCCGTCAGCACCTTGGGGGTCCTGCCGAAGTAGGCGGTCACGACGATGAGGACGGCGACGGCGATGAGAATCAAGCCGAGCGCCTCGGTCAGGGGGACCAGGTACGTCAGTGAGAGCCCGGCGATGACTACCCCCCAGCCCGCGTAGAATGCCCTGTCCTCCCTGCCGACGAAGGCGAAGGCGGTGACGAAGGTCCAGAGCCCGACCAGGAGCAGGATGACGGAGACGGTCCCCCGAAGGTCGACCAGCTTCAGCAGCCCGGCGGCGATAGAAAGCAGGATGGCGACCAGCGCGCCGATCCCCCAGGTTGACTTCATGGAAAACCCTCATTCTAACATGCGACCACGCTATTTAACCAGGCGGTGCGGCGAGAGCGCAGCCTGGCGCCCTGGGGTATGGGCCGTACCTCCCCTCGTAGGCGCTCACGAGACGGAACAGCGTTGCCTCGTCGAAGAGCTTCCCGACCAGCTGCACCCCCAGCGGGGTCCCTTCGGCCAGCCCCGAGGGGACTGAGACAGCTGGGAACCCGACGTAGTTGAAAGGAAGCGTGAGCCTGTTCAGCGCCGAGTAGACCGGCACCTCCTTCCCCTTCAAGTGGACGTTGGACCGCCCAATGTCCGGGGCGGGGATCGCAGTGCACGGGAGGGCGAGGACGTCGAAGTCCTTCATGGAGGCGGCGAACCTCTCCATGTAGGCGGGGCGGGCGTTGACCGCGCTGACGTAGTCTACGGCTTGGACGTCCTTCCCCTGCTCGAGGAGCCTTCTGACGTCGTCCCCGTAGAGCTCGGGGGTCTGCTGCAGCCAGCGGAGGTGGAACGCGGTGGCTTCGGCGCGCCTTATGGGCACCCACCTTTCGTACACCTCGCCTATGCCGTCGAGGCTCGCCTCTGACACCTGACACCCCATCTGACGGAGCCTCAAGAGAAAGGCCTCCACGTTCTCCTCGATCGCCGGGTCCAGGGCCTCGAAGAAGTACTCCTTGACCACCCCGACCCTGGCAGGCGCGTAGGGGAGGGCGAGGGAGGCGAGGTAGTCAGGCACAGCCTCGCTCGCAGTGGTCATGTCCCCCTGGTCCCCGCCGGCTACAGCCTGCAGTATGGCAGACGCATCCCAGGCCGACCGCGCGAGGACCCCGACCGTATCCAGGGAGCTCGAGAGGGGGACCACCCCCAGCCTGCTCACCCTGCCGTAGGTGGGCTTGACCCCCAGCACCCCGCAGAGCGCCGCGGGGATGCGGACTGACCCGGCGGTGTCTGTCCCCAGAGCTGCCGCGGCGAGCCCGGCTGCCACGGCGGCCGCGGAGCCACCGCTCGAGCCCCCTGCTATCTTCGCCTGGTCCCACGGGTTCCGCACCGGGCCGTAGTGCGGGTTGACGCTCGTCGTCCCGGCCGCGAACTCATGGAGGTTGGTGGTCCCGACGATGACCGCCCCGGCGGCCTTCAGCTTCCTCACCACCGGTGCGTCGTACTGGGCCACGTTCCCGGAGAGTATCCTGGAGCCTGCCGTGCACCTCACCCCCTCGATGTATATGATGTCCTTGACCGCGACCGGGATGCCGTCGAGGGGGCCGAGGGGCCTGCCTTCCCTGAAGCGGCGGTCTGACTCGCCGGCTGCCCTCAGGGCGGAGTCCCCCAGGACTGTTATGAAGCAGTTCAGCCTCCCGTTGGAGGCCTCGATGGACTTCAGGCACTCGCGGACCACCGTCGTGGGCAGGGCTCCCCCCGACCTGTAGGCCGCGCCCAGCTCCCTGATCGGCCCCGACGACCCCGGCACGACCGCCACCCCGGGCACCCCCTAGCGCCAGCGGCCGAAGGCCGGGTGCCCCTCCCTGACAGCGACGAAGAGACCCGTCATGGTGGCGGTGACCGCGCCGCCGACCTCCAGCTCCCCGGAGACGTAGGCTCTGTCCCCCTCGACCTTTGTCGCCCGGGCGGCAAGGTGCCAGGGCTTGTCTATGGGGCTGGGCTTTAGGAACCTCACGGTGTACTCGGCCGTCACGGTCCCAGGCGGGGCTGGAAGCATCCTGGCTTTCATCAAAGCGTAGGCGGCAGCCCAGTTGCCGTGGCAGTCCATGAGCACTGAGATGATCCCGCCGCTGCCGTAGCCCTCGAAGGCCGTGTGCTCCTTTCTGGGGGTCCAGTCCGCGACCACTGACTCCCCGGAGGGGGCGCTCTTCAGCCTGAGTCCAAGCTCGTTCTTGGGGCCGCACCCGAAACAGACCCCGTTCGGTGCGTAGGTGTCTTGAAGGTAGTCAACCATGCGCTCAGCTCCGGTGGGACGGCGCGTAAGGAGACATGAGACTCTGGGGGCTGTTTGCAATAAAAGCGTTTACGGCCGGGGCGTCCCTCATCCGGCAACAATTTTACGCGCGGGGAGGGGGGCCCCAGGGGAAGACTTGTCTGAGTCGGATGGCGGGCAGGCGCTGCTGGACATCGGGACCAAGGCCGACGGCGCGTTCTCGGTCGACGCCAACGTCGTGGCCACCGGCCGGACCTGCGTCCTGGGGAGCAGCGGGAGCGGGAAGAGCTACGCCGTCGGCGTGATCTGCGAGGAGCTCTGCAGGAACGGCGTCCCGTTCGCGGTGGTCGACACCGAAGGGGAGCACACGGGGCTGAAGGAGAAGTTCGAAGCCATCTGGGTCGGGGAGGAAAGCGGGTGCGACCTCTCATGGGAGGGGCTCGACCTGGAGGACCTGGCGAGGCAGGCCCCGGACATCTCGCCGCTCATCCTCGATGTCTCCGACATCCCTGACGCGAAGGAGAAGGTCGCCAGGTTCATGGGGGAGCTCTACAAGACGCTCACGGAGAGGAGAACCCCCTACCTCGTGGTGGTGGAAGAGGCGGACAAGTTCATCCCGCAGATCGGGGAGCGCGTCCCGATATTCGCCGAGGTCGCCAGGAGAGGGAGGAAGAGGGGGCTCGGGCTGATGGTCTGCTCCCAGCGTCCGTCCCTGGTAGACAAGAACGTGCTCAGCCAGTGCGGCAATCAGCTGATCGGGAAGCTCATAATCCAGAACGACCTCCAGTCGGTCGCCCAGTTCTTCCCCGGCAAGGGGCTGCCGAGGGGGCTCACGTCGCTGAAGACCGGCCAGTTCTTCGCCATGGGGGGACTCTCATCGGTCCCGTCGCTCGTCTCGGTCAAACATCGGGTCACCAGGGCAGGCGGAGTGACGCCCTCGCTGGCCAGGAGGGCGGCGAAGGCATACTTCAGGCCGGGGGGGACCCCCGTCCCGGCCAGGGGCGAAGAGGCCGGCGGCGCTCCCGGAGGCGGCGGGGTGCTGGGCCTGGACCCGTCGATCAGGGTCGACGACCTCCCCGTCCTGGTGAAGAGGGAGCGGAGCTTCGGTATATTCGGCCCGAAGGAGACGGTCACCGAGGTGACCCCTCAGTTCAGGACGCTGGTCCAGCTGGGCGTGAGGCTCAGGCGCGGGCTGCTGAAGCGCAGGTTCGAGACGGCGTACACATACCTGGACGGCGCTTCCGGGAAGCTCGTCCTGGTGGACAGGGGCCTCGAGGTGACGAGGGGGTTCGAGAAGCTCCTCGGCCTGTCCACCCTACAGGTCGAGATCCTCAGGGAGCTGAGCCCCGACAGCGACACCAGTGCCATCGACGTGGCGAGCGAGCTCGGGGAGTCCAGGGGGACGGTATCGAGGGCCCTCACCCTCCTCAATGGGAAGAGGCTGGTGAGGACCGCGGAGGTGAGGGAAAGGAAGCTGTACAGGCGACTCACCGACCTCCCTCCGGTCCCGTCCGCGACCACCCCCCTGGAGCTCGCGCCCGTAGACATCACGAAGGCGAGGGTGGTGCAGCCGAAGATCAAGGAGTCGGACGTGAGGGATGCGGTCAAGGGTTTGTGGGACGGCGCCGACGTCGACAGCTTCGAGCCATTCCTCTACCCCGTGTTCAGGGTCGAGCTGGTGGTGCGAAGGAAGCGCAGGCAAGTAACCATCGACGGCCGGAGCGGGAGAGAGCTGGTCTTCTAGCCCAGCCCGCCGAAGCTCTCCATGATCTTTACCCCCGAGCTGGTCCCGAGCCTGTCGGCGCCCGCGTTCAGCATCTCGAGGGCCTTCTCGGCGGTCCCTATGCCTCCGGCGGCCTTCACCTTCACCCTCCCGGAGACTGTCTTCCTCAGCAGGGCGACGTCCTCCCTCGTCGCGCCCCCGGACCCGAACCCCGTGGACGTCTTGACGAAGTCGGCCCCCGCCCCCTCCGCCAGCAGCGCCCCCCTGACCTTCTCGCCTTCGTCCAGGTAGCAGCACTCCAGAATCACCTTGAGGAGGGCACCCCTCCCCCGGCAGAGGGCGGAGAGTTCCCCGATGTCGCTGGAGAACAGCCCGTCGTCCCCCGACTTCAGCGCCCCTATGTTGCAGACCATGTCGATCTCTCGGGCTCCGTCTTCGATCGCCCTCCTCGCCTCCGCCAGCTTCACCTCTGTCGTGCTCGTGCCGTGAGGGAAACTGACCACGGCTGATATGCGGCTGCCGCTCCCCCGGAGCCTCAGCGCGGCGCGACCGACGTAGACCGGACTGACGCAAACGCTCCAGAACCCGTAGCGGATCGCCTCCGAGCAGAGGACGTCTATGTCGGCGGCCGTGGTTGTCGGTTTCAGCGCGGTATGGTCGATCAGGCGGGCCAGGTCCGCCCCGGTGATAGGGCGTGCGGGACGTTCTGGGCCGGACATCTCCCCGGAGGTGCCCTGGGCCGCCGTGATAAAGAGAACCCTCGGTCCCTGGTCGATGGGTCAGCCAGCGGTCGCCCGCGGAGGCGTGAGCCTCAGTTCGTTTAGGCTCCCCTCTCCGGTTTCTCAACGTTGGGAATCGTAACCCCAGTTTAATATGCTGAAACCGCCGAATCGGAAAATGGGATGTGATGTCGCAAAAGCACGCCGGACCGCTTGCGAAGGACTTCATGGGAACCGGTGTCATCACTGTCTATCAGGAGTCGAAGGTCGAGAAGGCCGTGCGCGCCATGGACGAGCACGACATCGGCAGCGTCGTGGTCCTGGACAACCTCGGCCCCTGCGGCGTGTTCACCGAGAGGGACCTCCTGAGCAGGGTCCTGGCAAGAGGTAAGGACCCGCAGGCCACGGTGATCTCCGAGGTCGCGTCGCCCAGGTTCCCGTCGATCGAGTCGGCCAGCACCCTCGAGGAGGTGGCCGACGCCATGGTCACCAAGAAGAGCAGGCTCATGGTCTTCGATGGGGCCGCTCTGGTTGGGATAGTCACACCCACCGATCTGGTCAGGGTGATCAAGGACGTCGGAAGGGACTTCTCGATACTGAAGGTGATCTCCACCAACGTCGTCACTGCGACGGCCGAGACCCCAGTCGACGCGGTGGTCGCGCTGATGGACCAGAGGAAGGTGGGGAGCGTCCTGCTCTCCGAAGACGGCAAGTGGACCGGGATATTCACTGAGAGGGACCTGGTCAGAAGGGTACTCGCACGGCGGAGGAGGCTCGACACCCCCCTGGCGGACGTCGCCACCCGCCCCCTGGTCATGGCTGAACCCGGCACCCTCGGCCGTGAAGCGGCACAGCTGATGGCCGCCCACAAGTTCAAGCGCCTGCCTCTGTCTCTCGACGGAGAAGGGGTCGGCGTGGTGACGGCCAGGGACCTCGTCGAAGCCTTCGCCAACGCCAACAGGCCGAGGGCCCCGCGGGTCGACTGGATCCAATGGACCTGAACCTCCAGCCCAGGGCGTCGTCGGCAGCTGCATGGCGGCGGGGAGTGAGGACCCCAGAAGCGGCGCCTGTAAAGTCCGTGAGCCTGGAAGGAGGGTGGGGGCCCCATGGCCGTCTCCTCTCTAGGCATGATCGCAGACTCGGAGGTCTCCTTGGCCATCGGGAGCAGCTGTTGCGACGTCATTTTCGGCGATTAAACAGGGTGCGTCCGGGGGTCTTCGTGGCAGACGTGGACGCGCCAAGGGTACCTGAGGGAAGCTGTGGGAAGGTCCGCTTCGAAGACCTGAAGAGAACGTTCAGGGGACAGCCCAGAGGCGGAGGAATACAGGATAGGCGCCGGGTGTAGGATTCGGACCTACGCGACCTATGACGGTCACGGGCTTGCTTGCTGAGGTCTCAAGGCCCGCGCAATAACCACTCTGCCAACCCGGCCCAGTTCTCCGCGCCCAGCGGCACTCTTCTTATCCTTTAGCGGGCGCGGGTTCATATGCAGATGGCGGGCCGCACCGCCATGGGGCCTCTGGTCCGCCCAGCCGAGCCGTCAGACAAGGAGCCGCTCATGAGCTTCATCAAGGGTGTGTGGGGAGGTCACGACTACATCCCAGGGGTCTGGGATGAGTGGATCAGGGACAGGGTCAACAGGGTGTTCGTGGTGGAGGCGGACGGCGTCCCCGTGGGGATGAACAGGCTGAGGTTCATGGAGGACGGGTCGGCGTGGTTCGAGGGAGCGAGGGTGCACCCCGCCCACCGCGGGAAGGGGCTGGCGACGATGCTGGGAGAGAACTCCATGAAGGTCGCCAGGGGGATGGGAATCGGGACGTTCAGGCTGACCAGCGGATCCCGTAACAAGACGGCGCACAGGCAGATAGCGCGCATCGGGTTCGCAGAGGTGGCGCGCTTCAGCATCTACGAGCCATCGAAGGGTCCGCTCTCTAGGGGAGGGGCGACCAGGGTCCGCCCGGGCGGCCTCGACGAGATCATGGGCTTGGTGCGCGGCTCGGCCGAGTTCAAGCTCGGGCACGGGGTCTTCTGGCACAACTGGGGGGCGGCGATGATCACCCCCGAGGTTCTCAGAAGGCTTGTGGACGAAGGCTCGGTGTGGAGGCTTGGGGGTGCGGTCGCGGTCACGAAGGCCGGGGGGGAGGGGAGGGGCGTCTGGGAGCAGATAGGGTTCATCGGAGGGGAGCCGAGAGACGCGGTCCGCCTCGTCAGGTGCGTCCTGGGGAGGAGGAAGGATGCGTCCGAACGCTGGGTGTTCGTGCCGCAGGGGTCTCCGTTAGTCCATTGCCTGAGGACCGCCGGGTTCGAGCGGCACTTCTCCAACATCCTCTTTGAAAGGAAGGCAGCCAAAGATTAATCTGCTCTGCGGCGGCCCGGGTGAGCATGGATAGCGGAAACAAGGTGACTGTGCTGGGTGCGGGCCTCATGGGCCACGGAATAGCCCAGGTCGCGTCTCAGGTGGGGAAGTTCGAAGTCTCGATCCTCGACGTCGAGCGGAGCTACCTGGACCGTGGGATGAAGATGATCGGGGACTCCATAGGCAAGTTTGTGGAGAAGGGGAAGCTCTCCAAGGATGAGGGGGAGGCAGCGCTGGGGAGGATCCACCCCACCCTCGACCTCGCGGAGGCGGTGAAGGGGAGCAGCCTGGTGATGGAGGCGGCCACCGAGGACCCCAAGCTCAAGCTCGACCTGTACAGGAGGCTCGCCCAGCTGGCGGGAGAGGACACGATACTAGCGTCCAACACCTCCTCCATCAGCATCACCCTCCTCGGCTCGGCGACGAAGAAGCCGGAGAACGTCTGTGGGATGCACTTCTTCAACCCGCCGCAGTTGATGCCGCTCGTCGAGATAATCAGGGGGAACAAGACGTCAGACCGGACGGTGAGCCAGGTGAAGGACGCCTCGGTCAGGCTGGGGAAGGAGACTGTACTCTGCAAGAAGGACTCGCCGGGGTTCATCGTGAACAGGATACTCGTCCCCGCGCTGAACGAGGCAATTTTCCTCGTCCAGGAGGGCGTCGCGGCGCCGGAGGACATCGACAAGGCCGTCAAGCTGGGCCTCAACTGGCCCATGGGTCCCCTCCAGCTGCTGGACTACGTCGGCCTCGACACGACACTGAACATCATGCAGGTGTTCATGAACGAGTTCGAGGACTCGAAGTATCGCCCGAGCCCACTCATGAAGGAGATGGTGAGGGCCGGCCTGGTCGGTAGGAAGAGCGGCAGGGGGTTCTACGAGTGGGGCTCCCCCAGCGCGACTAAGTCGAAGTGAGCCTTTCCTTCAGCTCGGGCGGGAAGGGGATTTTCACCCCCTCCCTGTCCGTGAGCACCTGGACGGTGTGCCCCGTGGCAAGGAGCAACCCCTCGGGGATCTTGTAGACCTCGTTCTCGAACCTTATGCTGCTGTTGCCGATCGAGGCGACCTTCGTCTTCACGAGTATCTCGTCGTCGAAGCGGGCGGGGGCCTTGTAGTCAACGTGGGCCTGCACGACCGGGAACTCCATGCCGCGCCGGACCCATTCCTTGTACCCCAGACCGTGGTCCCGGAGAAGCCCGACCCGGCCCACTTCAAACCAAGTCAGGTACTTCCCGTAGTAGACGACGCCCATGGTGTCAGTCTCTTCGTACCTGACGCGGAGCCTCTGTTCGTGCCACACTGTCACGGGCCCCGGCGGGCAGCCCCCCATTTAACGGGTACCGGGACCCAGATTGAAACGTCTAAATATCATGGCAGGGGCCTTGAGCTTTGAATACCATGAACAGGAACCTGGTAATCATAGGCGGTATCCTGGCCCTGGTCGGGCTGATCGTCAACGTGGCGGTCGACCTCGACAACGTGTACGACATGACCACGACGGCCCTGTGGCTGCTGACGGTCATCGTCGTCTTCGCAGGTGCCTTCCTCGGAGGCAAGAAGAGCGGCTCTGCCGCCCCTAGCGCCCCCGGGGCTGCGGGCCAGTAGAAGGCCTGCTTCTTCCGTACAAGTTGGCGCGCCAGCACGTGGTGCCGACGTGCCACCCCCGGCATTTTCAGCCGCTTCGCAGGAGTTAATACAAACCGGAGGCGGCCTCGACGGCATGAGCTACGAGACTCTGTCGGCGTCGAGAGAGGGCCCGCTTGGTATCATAACAATCAACAGACCGGAGGCGCTGAACGCACTGAGCAACAAGCTAGTCCACGAGCTTATCTCAGCCCTGGCGGCTTTCGAGTCTGACGAGGAGGTCAGGTGCCTCGTGATAACAGGGAGCGAGAGGGCGTTCTCCGCCGGAGCGGACATCAAGGAGATGGCCGACATGTCGGCGGTCCAGATGTCGATGTCAGGCCACTTCTTCCCCCTCTGGGACAGGTTGGGGAGGTATCCGAAGCCCGTCGTCGGCGCGCTGAGCGGTTTCGTCCTTGGGGGCGGGCTCGAGCTCGCCATGAGCCTGGACGTGCTGATAGCGTCGGAGACTACCCAGCTCGGGCAGCCAGAGATAAACATCGGAGTGATGCCTGGGGGCGGCGGTACCCAGAGGCTGACCAGGGCCGTGGGGAAGTACAAGGCCATGGACATGATCCTCACGGGGACGAGGATAGGGGCGGACGAGGCGAAGGCACTGGGGTTGGTGAGCAGGGTGGTCCCCAAGGAGGCATACCTGGAAGAGGCGAAGAAGGTCGCCACCGAGATCGCGTCGAAGTCCCCCGTGTCGGTGAAGCTCGCTAAGATGGCCGTCAACAAGGCCTTCGAGATGGGGCTGAGCGACGGCCTGGACTTTGAACGCCAACTGTTCTACCTCCTCTTCGCGTCCGAAGACGCCAAGGAAGGGATGAAGGCGTTCATGGAGAAGAGGAAGCCAGTATTCAAGGGGAAGTAGATGAAGTACGAGACGGTTACGACGGAGGCCGCCGGCGGGGTCCTTTGGATCACCCTGAACAGGCCGGAAAAGCTGAACGCCTTCGACGAGCAGATGGGGGCGGACCTCCTGGAGGCGCTCAGGGAGGGGGAGAAGTCTGCGGAGGCCAGGTGCCTGGTGCTCACCGGGGAAGGGAAGGCGTTCTCCGTAGGCGAGGACCTGAACATGAACAGGTCAAACTACGACAGCGGCAAGCCCGTGCGCCTGGGCGAGGTGCTGCAGAGGAAGTACAACCCCATCGTAGCCAAGGTCAGGAGGATGGAGAAGCCGGTCCTGGCGGCGGTCAACGGAGTCACCGCGGGGGCGGGGCTGGGGCTGGCGCTGGCCTGCGACCTGAGGGCTGCGTCGGACAAGGCCACTTTCCATGAGGCGTTCATCAAGGTCGGGCTCGCGCCTGACTCTGGGACCAGCTTCTGGCTCACGCGGATCCTGGGGCTCGGGAGGGCGATGGAGGTCGGGCTCCTCGGGGAGCCGATAGACGCGCAGAAGGCGTTGGGTCTGGGGCTTGTCAACTGGGTCTTCCCGGACGGGGAGTTACGGAGCCGGGTCGCCTCGATTGCCGAGAGGCTGGCGAAGGGACCCACCAAGGCGATGGGGTTGACAAAGCGGGCCCTGAACCGGGCGGTGGTCGTAGACATGGAGTCGGCCCTGGAGTACGAGATGTACCTTCAGGACATCGCCGGGAGGACAAGGGACCACGTCGAGGGGGTCAGGGCCTTCTTCGACAAGAGAGACCCGTCCTTCGTCGGCGAATAGACGGGTGCCCAAAGGCGCCGGCAAGCAAAGGAGATAAGGCCGCCGCCCGCCTCGTCCCCCATGAAGGACGTAGTAGTCGTCGAGGCGCTGCGCACCCCCGTCGGCAGGTACGCCGGGGCGCTGAAGTCGGTCAGGCCCGACGACCTTGGAGCGCTGGTCATGAAGCGCGCCCTTGAGAGATCCAGGGTCGAGCCGGCCATGGTGGACGACGTCTACTTCGGCTGCTCGAACCAGGCCGGGGAGGACAACAGGAACGTGGCCAGGATGGCGACCCTCCTAGCCGGCATCCCGTACTCGGTCCCGGGGGCGACCGTGAACAGGCTCTGCGGGTCCGGGCTTGAGGCCATCAACAGCGCAGCGAGGGTGATCTCGACTGGGGAGGGCGACATCCTCCTCGCAGGGGGGGTCGAGAGCATGACGCGCGCACCCCTTGTCGCCCTGAAGCCCGAAGCGGGTTACGAGAGGGGCGGGGTATCCCTGGTCGACACCACCATAGGATGGAGGTTCGTCAACCCCTCGTTCCCCCAGGACTACCCGCCCCTGTCCATGGGCGAGACGGCGGAGAACCTCGCGGAGAAGCACAAGATTTCCAGGTCGTCCCAGGACGAGTTCGCCCTCGGCAGCCACAGGAAGGCGGTGGATGCGTCCCAGAGCGGGAGGTTCAGGGAGGAGCTGGTCGCGGTCAGCACGCCGGAAAAGCCGGAAGGGGTTGTCGATGACGAAGGGCCCAGAAGGGACACGTCCGTCGAGAAGCTCTCGAAGCTCAAGCCCGCCTTCCGCAAGGGAGGGACGGTCACCGCGGGGAACTCGTCTGGTATCAGCGACGGCGCTTCGGCGCTGGTCCTCATGCGAGAGGGGAAGGCAAGGGACCTTGGCGTGAAGCCCCTGGCGAGGGTCCTCGGCTCAGCGACGGCAGGGGTCCATCCGAGCTACATGGGTCTGGGGCCGGTGCACTCCACGAGGAAGCTCCTGGCCAGGCTCGGGATGGGGATGGAAGAGTTCGGCGTCATCGAGCTCAACGAGGCGTTCGCCGCCCAGGTGCTGGCCTGCGCTGCGGAGATGCCGGAACTCGACCTGGGGAGGGTAAATCCGAACGGCGGAGCCATAGCGCTGGGGCATCCCCTCGGCTGCAGCGGTGCCAGGATAGCCACCACCCTCCTTCATCAGATGCGGCGGACTGGGACCAGGTACGGCCTGGCCACGATGTGCATCGGGGTAGGCCAGGGGATATCCACCGCCTTCGAACTCGTGAAGTAAACAGATACCACGCAGGGGCGCCTGGGACGGCGCGATACAGGCCTAGGTGAGGACAAAGGACGTCTAGGTCAACCTTTCCTGGGCCTCCAGACCTCTTCCTTCTTCCCTGCCCTCTGGTTCTGCCACCTTGAGAGGTTGAACAGGTAGGATGAAAGCCGGTTGAAGAACGGCAGCAGTTCGGGGTTCATCTCTTCCGCCTGCGCGGCCGTGACCAGCCTTCTCTCCGCCCGCCTGCACACTGCCCTTGCCAGCTGGAGCGTCGCCCCGGAAGCGGAACCGCCCGGCAGGATGAAGTTGCGGAGCGGCGGGAGCTTGGCAAGGAGGGAGTCGGTCATCTCTTCCACCCTCCTGGTATCGGCGGCGGCGATCCTGGGGACAGGTTGGGCAGACGCCAGCTCCGTCGCCGCGTCGCCTCCGGCTATGAAGAGCATGCCCTGGACCTCCGTCAGGGAGGCGCGCAGCTCCCTCCGCTTCGTCCCCGCCAAGACGACGCCGAGCACTGAGTTCAGCTCGTCTATGGTGCCATAGGCTTCGACCCGTGGGTCGTCCTTGCGCACCCGCCTGGACCCGTAGAGGGAAGTCTCGCCCCCGTCCCCCCTCCTGGTGTACATCAGACAGGCGGGTCGGGCCAGGAATTATTAACGCTAACAGGGTCGAGGGATTCGCAGCCCCCCGCGGGTACGATGGAGACTCTTTGGGTCAACGAAAGAACTACGCTTGGTCGCCGAATTTACAGTCTGAAGTTTCTTATTGGCGGCGAGGAGAATGGCGGTGGCGAGTCAGATAACGGCGTTCGAGCACCAAGAGACACACCAGTTCACCCCCCAGGAAGCGTCCAAGCTCCTCTCAGACATCAGACCCAAGGTGAAGTCCCTGGTCGAAAGGAAGAAGGTCGTGGACCAGCTCCATGGAGAAATCGAGAGGTACAATCTCTTGGGAATCAGGACCCCGGTACTGGCCGAGAGAGCGGCCCAACTGGACGCCCTCGTGGACGACATGACGAGGAAGCTCGCAGAGTTGGAGGACCTCGGGGTTGAGGTCAAAGACCTGGAGTTCGGTCTGGTGGATTTCCCCGCAGAGAGGTACGGCGAGAAGGTTCTCCTGTGCTGGAGGTATGGCGAGTCAGAGGTCTCTTTCTGGCACGGATGGAAGGAGGGCTACCCCGGACGGAAGCCCCTGAAGATGCAGCTGATCCAGCCCTAGGCGAAGAGCCGCTTCGCGTTACCCGACAGCAGCTTCTCAGACACCCCAGGCTTCAGCTTTGGCTCGAGGCTGGCCTTGAAGTCGTCCATCCACTCCTTGTGCCTGAGCATCGGGTAGTCCGTGCCGAATAGGAACCTGTCCTGGAGGATCCCGTTGAGATAGGGCATAACAGACTGTGGGATGTAGCGTGGTTTCCAGCCGGAAACGTCAATGAATACGTTCGGGCTCCTGAGGGCGATGGCCAGGGTCACCTCGGGCCAGGGCCATCCGAAGTGGGCCATGACCACCTTGAGGTCCGGGAAGGCTGTGCACACCTCGTCGACCAGCTCCGGCTTGCTGTACCTGATCTCCGTGTCCCCCAGGCCGGTGGTACCTGTGTGCAGGAGCACTGGGATGCCCGCCTCCTGGCAGTACTCGTAGATGGGGAACATCAGCTTCCTATCGTTGATGTAAACAGAGTTGGCGCTGCTGTGGATCTTGAGGCCGCGCATTCCGAGCTCCCTGACCGCCCGCTTGAGCTCCTTGACCGCGCCGCTGCCGGCGTTGGGGTCGACCCCGGCGAAGGGGACCAGCCTGTCCTTCGACCCCGCTGCCATGGCGGCGATTTCGTCGTTCCTCAGCGTGTAGTTCCGGAAGGCCGGGTTTCTCGTCGCGCTTGTGTCCTGGCCCAGTATTACCGCCCTGGCGACCCCGGAAGCCTCCATCTCTTCGAGGATCTGCTCGGTCGAGCCAGGGAGCTTGTCGACGTCGAGCTTGAAGAAGTCGCAGGCTTTCATTATCGGCCCGTTCTTTTTCATGAAATCCCGGGTCCACGGGTGCACGTGCACGTCGAAGGACAACTCGCCTGGAGTCGAGGCTGGGAATCATTAACCTTCCTGATGGGGAAACCAGGCGCGGTCGAGGGGCGACAGCCAACCTTTTCTGAAGGGCGCTCGAAGGACTGCCGTGAAAAGGTCCCGCCACGAGCCCAAGGAAGGTGAGATGGCCCCCGACTTCGAGCTCCCGTCGTCTTCGGGGAGCACCCTCAAACTCAGCTCCCTGAGAGGCAAGCAGGTGGTGCTGTACTTCTATCCGAAGGACGACACCCCTGGGTGCACCGTCGAAGCGTGCTCGTTCAGGGACAACCTGCCCAAGTTCGACGGCCTGGACGCAGTCGTCCTGGGCGTGAGCAAGGACTCCCTCCAGTCACACGCGAAGTTCATCGGCAAGTACTCGCTCAACTTCACCCTGCTCAGCGACGAGAGCCTGAAGGCCCACGGCCTCTACGACACCTGGAAGGAGAAGATGAACTACGGCAAGAAGTACATGGGGACCGAGCGATCCACCTTCGTCATAGGCGCCGACGGGAGGATAAAGAAGATCTTCAGGAAGGTCAGCCCCAGAGGGCACGACGTCGAGGTACTCTCCGCTCTGAATCCATAGGCCAGGCCACTGGCCGCGGGGCGTCACCGGGGGCAAGGAAGGCACTTAGCCAATAGACGAATGGTTCTGCCGCTGGCGCCGATGGTTAAATATGGAAACGCGATGGCGAGGCCAATGCTCCTTACAGCGGTCCCAGAGGAGACCTACTGCCTCAGGACACAGGAGCATGTGCCGGCCAGCTCCGGGAGGAACCTGTTCTGTTATCGCTGCGGCATGTACCTTGGTCCCGCGAGAGACTCTGATCTCGGAAGCCTTCTGGACTATTAGGGCCTCTTCGCGAACTGGTTGATCAGCGCCCTGAAGCCGCGCTTGACGTAGAAGCGGTTGGCAATCTCGTTCTGTGCAGGGACGTCGGCGACCATGATCTCTGCCCCCATCTTCTTGAGCTCGGCGGCGGCCTGCTGGATCATGTCGTCCCCCAGGGCCTTCCTGCGGTACTCGGGCAGGATGTAGAAGTCGGTGATTCGACCTTCGTTGCGCGGTTCATAGAATATCCGCTCGCGCGTCTCGGCCCTCAGGACGCCCACCACTTTCTTCCCCTCTGCCGCCACCAGCAGGAGGTGCCCGGGAGCAGCCAGGGAAGACTGGATGTACTTGTCCGCCCTTGCCTTCGCGTCAGGCACCACTGCGAAGAGGGGGTCGAACTCGTTGTTCAGCCTCTTGGTCCGCACTATAAGGTCGGAGAGCGCCTCGACGTCGTCCTTCCTGGCGCGCCTGATCTCCATGTCCAGCCCCCTCGCCGGTCCTGGAGGGATTGATTTACGCCTATTCTGGGGGGTCGAGTATCACCCCTCCGTTTCTGAGTGCATTCATCACTTTCCTTGACCTCTCGATGGTGGCCATGGCCGCCTGCATCGACTCGCTTGCCGACAGGTTCCGCCGGGCGACCCCCTCCCTGATGGCAGCCTGGCCGACCTTTGTCGCCACCCTCGGATACACCTCCCACTGCACCATGGTGGGGAGGATGTAGTCCCTGCTGATCCCCTTCTCCTTGGCGAAGGCCGCCAGCTCCTTCGCCGCTTCGATCACCATCGGGTCGGTGATGGTCTTCGCCCTCACGTCCAGGGCTCCCCTGAAGATCGCGGGGAAGAGCAGGCTGTTGTTCACCTGGTTGGGGAAGTCGGACCTCCCCGTCGCAACCACCTCGACCCCGGCCGAATGGGCCGCAGCCGGGAGCATCTCCGGGACCGGGTTGGCAAGGAAGAAGGCGATCCCCCTCTTGTTCATCACGGCCACCTCGTCCCGCCTTACGGCGTCGGGGCCTTGCCGCGCCGCCGCGACCAGGGCGTCGGCCCCCTTCAGGGCGTCCTTCAGCGTCCCCCTTAGCCTGTCCCCGTTGGTGCGGATCGCGATCTCGTACTTCCACTTGTTCTTCAGCATGAGCTGGTCAATGTCTTCCCTCTCCGGGTGGAGGATCCCCTTGGAGTCGACCACGAGGATGTCCCTGGGGTCTGCCCCCGCCTCGACGAGGAGCCTCTCGGCCGCGACGTTGGCTGCGCCGGCGCCGTAGAGTACGATCCTTGTCCCTCTGAGCTCCCTCCCTGTGACTTCCAGGGCGTTGAAGAGAGCGGCGAGGGTCACCCCGGCCGTCCCCTGCTGGTCGTCGTGCCAGACCGGGATGTTCATCTCTCCACGCAACCTGTCCAGCACCTCGAAGCACTTCGGTGACTCGATGTCCTCGAGGTTCACCCCTCCGAGCGAGGGCTCCAGGGCCTTGACGAGCGCTATCAGCTCGTCGGCGCTCTTCACCCTGACGGGGAGCGGCAGCGCGTTCACCCCGCCGAGGTAGTTGTAGATCAGCGCCTTCCCTTCCATGACAGGGAGGGCGCCCTCAGGGCCTATGTTCCCCAGGCCTAGGACCCTGGTCCCGTCAGTCACGATCGCTATTGTGTTCCATCGGCCGGTGTACTCGAAGGAGAGCTCCGACTGGGCTTCGATGGCCTTCGAGACGGCGGCGACCCCCGGGGTGTACCATACGGAGAAGTCGTCGAGGGACCTCACAGGTACTCTGGGAGCGAATCCCACCTTGCCACCATAGAACTTCGAGTACTCGAGCGCCTTTCGCGAAGAGTCTTCCTCTGGGGCGGGCTTCGGCTTCAACTCCGCGCCCCGTCCCGCCCCGCCCGTATTTGCGCTTTCGAGCTCAGAGCGGACCGTGCGCTGCCGGCCCGTGGGAGAGCTCATGCCGCGGAGCCCGCGGGACCGCCTGCGAAGGACATCCTGACCGGCGCCCCGGCGAGGGCGTTTAAGCGATGTGGGCGATTCTCACATATGACAACCGGCCATGGGCGGCTAGTGGTGGGCGTGCTTGTGAGGGTCCTTGTCAAAGGCTGCCTTGCACCCCGACGAGCAGAAGTAGAAGGCCTTCCCCTCGTGCTCCGACTTCAGGGTGGCGGTCTTCTCGTCCACCATCATGCCGCAGATAGGATCTTTCTGCATGACCGGAATGCCCCTTCCCGTCGATTTAGACGTTGCGGAGGGGAGGCCATGTACCCGAGCATTGCTCCAGGCGATGCTTCCTCTCTGAAGGGATGACTTTAACCCGAAGTATCAGGGAGACATTCGAGCCATGGCGAAGGACCCCGTTTGCGGGATGTTCGTGGACGAGAAGACTGCCGACCTCAAGGCCGAGGTGAGGGGGGTCACCTATTACTTCTGTAGCGAGTCCTGCATGACCGAGTTCCTCGCCCCCGAGAAGGAAATCAGGCGGCTCAAGATCTCCGTCGCGGCCTCTGCCGTCCTTTCTGTCCCGATACTCTTTTTCACCTATCTCTCGCCGCTCCAGGGCCCCGTCCGAGACTACCTCCTGCTCGTCCTGGCGGCCCCCATCCAGTTCGGAGTCGGGTGGAGGTTCTACGTCGGGACCTTCGACAGCATCAAGAACAGGATGGGGAACATGGACGTGCTGATCGCCCTCGGCACCTCCGCCGCCTTCGCTTACTCGGCGCTGGTGACTTTCTTCCCCGGCCTCTTCCCGTTCTCCGGCGTCTACTTCGACACTTCGGCGGTGATCGTAACGCTGATCCTCGCCGGCAGGTACCTGGAGCATGTGACCAAGGGGCGGGCTTCCGCAGCTGTGAGGAAGCTGGTTGACCTCCAGCCTACGAAGGCCCGCAGGTTGAAGGACGGAGCCGAGTCGGAGGTCCCCATCGAAGAGGTCCAGGTGGGAGACGTGCTGATCGTCCGCCCGGGGGAAAAGGTCCCCGTTGACTCTGTGGTCCTAGAGGGGAGCTCTGGGGTGGACGAATCGATGATAACAGGGGAGAGCGTCCCGGTTGAGAAGAACGCCGGGGACGGACTGATAGGTGCGACCATCAACGGCGGAGGGCTCCTGAAGGCGAGGGCGACCAAGGTGGGCCAGGACACCGCGCTTTCCCAGATAGTGAAGCTGGTGGAGGAGGCCCAGGTAGGGAAGGCCCCGATTCAGCGCCTTGCTGACAGGATCGCCTCCTACTTCGTCCCTGTGGTGGTGCTGGCGGCCACCGTCACCGGGCTGGCCTGGTACTTCCTGGGGCACATCGGGGCCGACTTCGCGACATTGGCCTTCGTTTCTGTGGTTGTGATAGCGTGCCCATGCGCCCTCGGAGTGGCCACCCCGGCCGCGCTCCTCGTCGGGACCAGCAAGGGGGCTCAGAACGGGGTCCTGATCAAGGGTGGGGAGCACCTCGAGCGTGCCGGGAAGGTGGACACCGTGGTCTTCGACAAGACGGGGACGCTCACGGTCGGGAGGCCATCGGTGACCGCGATCGCTTCAGCGGAGGGCGAGACGGAGGAGGGGACCCTACGCCTGGCCGCCTCCGTAGAGAAGGGGTCGGAGCACCCCCTTGGCGGGGCAATCGTTAGGGCGGCGAGGGAGCGCTCGCTGTCGGTCCCAGATCCCAAGGACTTCCATGCGACGGCGGGCGAAGGGGTTTCGGCCCTGGTGGAAGGCAGGACCGTGGCCCTTGGGAACAGGAGGATGATGGCGCGGCTGGGGGTCGATATCGCTCCGGTTGAGCCGAGGCTTTCGGCCCTCGAAGACGGGGGCCAGACCGCGGTGGTCCTCGCAGCAGGCGGGAAGGCGGTAGGGGTGATCGGCGTCGCAGATACGCTGAAGCCGTCGGCTCTGTCGACGGTGTCCGCCATCAGGGGCATGGGGGCAGAGGTCGCGATGCTCACAGGGGACAACAGGAAGACCGCAGCGGCAATAGCGAAGAGTATCGGTATAGACAGGGTCTTCGCCGAGGTCGCCCCCCAGCAGAAGGAGGAGGTCATCGCCAGGCTCCAGAAGGAGGGGAGGGTGGTGGCGATGGTCGGAGACGGGATAAACGACGCGCCGGCGCTGGCCAGGGCGGACGTTGGGGTGGCCATAGGGAGCGGCTCAGACATCGCCAAGGAGACAGGGGGGATAGTCCTGGTGAGGGACGACCTGCACGGAGTCGTCACGGCCATTGGGCTGAGCAGGAAGACCCTCGCGAAGATCAAGCAGAACCTTTTCTGGGCCTTCGCCTACAACGCCGCACTGATTCCCATAGCGGCGGGGGCGCTGGTCCCGGTGTTAGGCGTCCAGATGTATGGCTATCTTCCGTTCCTGGCGGCCGGGGCCATGGCGATAAGCTCTGCCACGGTGGTCAGCAACTCGCTCCTCCTCTTCAGGTATAAGCCGGGAGCGCCCTAGCGGGTTGCGCGCCTCGGCCAATACGAAGCGGGCGGTCTTCGCAGTCCGCGGGATGTCGTGCACCACATGCGCCCTTGGCATCGAGAAGCGGCTCGAGAGGGTCAAGGGGGTCGAGTCTGTGAGCGCCGGCATAATGCTGAACCAGGTCTACGTGGACTATGACGACACCAAGATAGACCTGGAGAAGGTCACCGAAGAGATACGCAAGGCCGGCTACGCAAGTCACGTCGTCAGGAAAGCCGAGTAACCGGCCCGTGGTCCAGCGGGGGTGCGGCCAGGCCAGCTGCCTGGGAGCGCGAAGGCTGGGGGCGGTGGATGCTCACGGCCCCGTCGAACGTTTATCTCCCGAGGCCTGCCGCCTCTTCTGAGACCCGCTTGGTAAGCGACAAGTTCGAGAAGTACGTCGCCGAGAACGTCGACGAGTTCGCGAAGGAGATCATCCGCCTCGCTTCGCAGAGGAGCGTTTCGGCGAGGAGGGAAGGGATAGAGGAGTGCGCGGCCCTCGTCGAGAAGATGCTGAAGGAGATAGGGGCCCAGACGAGGATACTGAGGATAGAAGGTGCGCCCCCGCTCGTCTTCGGGGAGATGAAGTCCAAGAAGTCCGGCAAGACCATCATGTTCTACAACCACTACGACGTTCAGCCGGAGGAGCCTCTTGAGCTGTGGAAGTCCCCTCCTTTCAAGCCCGAGATCAGGGACGGGGCGATCTACGGGAGGGGGGTCTCAGACGACAAGGGCGAGCTTGTGGCGAGGTTGAAGGTCGTGCAGTCGTACGTCGAGACCCAGGGGGAGCCTCCCTGCAACGTGAAGTTCTTCTTCGAGGGGGAGGAGGAGACGGGGAGCGTCCACCTCGCGGAATACATAGAGAAGTACGGCGACCTGTTCAAAGCCGACGGGGTCATCTGGGAGTACGGGACGGTAGACACCAGTGGGACCCCCAAGGTCACCCTCGGAGTGAAGGGGATGATCTACGTGGAGTTCGTGATCAGGTCCCTCTCGCAGGACGCCCACAGCAGCCTCGCGGCGGCCCTGCCCAGCGCGCCATGGAGGATGGTGAGGCTCCTGAACATGCTGAAGGACGCCAACGAAAGGATCATGGTACCCGGGTGGTACGACAACGTCTCCACCCTGTCGGAGGACGAGCTGCAGGTCCTCCAGGAGATGCCCTTCGACGGGGACGGGCTCAAGAAGAGCTACGGAGCCGCTGGCTTCGTCGGCGGGATGACCGAAGAGCAGGCGAAGAAGGCGCTGGTCCAGAGGCCCACGGGGAACATCGCCGGAATCTGGTCCGGGTACACGGGGCCGGGGTCCAAGACCGTCCTCCCCAAGGAGATACATGTGAAGATGGACTTCCGCCTGGTCCCGGAGCAGGACCCCGAGGACCTGTTCAAGAAGCTCAGGAAGCACCTGGACGACAACGGGTTCGCTGACGTGGAGATCCAGCTCGAGAGCATGGAGCCCGCTGCGAGGACCCCGCACAGCCACCCCTTCGCCCAGGCCGCGATAGCGGCTGCCGCGGAGGTTTATGGTAAGAAGCCCATAGTCCAGCTGGGCTCGCCCGGCACGGGGCCCCTCTATCTGTTCACCAGGAAGTATGGCATGCCGTCGGTGGACATCGGGGTCTCGGCCGAGGACGGCGGGATACACGCCCCCAACGAGAACCTGAAACTGGAGAACCTCGTGAAGGGGATGCTCTGGATCGCCGAGACGATGGAGAAGTTCTCCGCCGCCTAGCATTCTCCCTCCCGCTGGGACGTTCACCTCAATAAGACCCGGCTTCCGCCCAGGCGGCATGAAGGCAGCCGTGCTCGGGTCGGGGCTGATGGGTTCGGTGATCGGCTGGGACCTCGCGAACTCGGAGGGGGTGGACGAGGTGGTCGTGGCTGACATCGACCAGGCGAAGCTGGAGGCCCTCAGGAGGCGGGCCCCGGGGAAGAAGCTCTCGGTCGAGGTCCTCGACATAATGCGGCGGGACAAGGTGGTGTCGTTCCTGAAGCGCTTCGACGTCGCCGCTTCGGCCCTCCCCCATGGGGTGGTACACCAGTCTGACCTCGCGGCTGTTGAGGCGGGGTCGAAGATGGTGAACATCGCCTTCGAGGACGAGCAGATGGAGCTGGACGACGCGGCGCGCAGGTCGGGGGCTACACTGGTCCCTGGATGCGGAGTGGCGCCCGGGCTCGGCGGGATACTTCTGGCCAAGGGACTGGAAGAGTTAGGCGGCGGTGACGAAGGGCATATACTGGTCGGGGGGATCCCGCAGGAACCCAGGCCTCCCTTCGGGTACAAGCTCGTCTTCTCCATCGTGGGGCTGCTCAGGGAGTACACAGACCAGGCGAGGGTGGTGAGGGATGGGATTATGGTGAAGGTGATGCCGTTCTCGACCGTCGAGGCGTACGACTTCCCGCCCCCGATAGGGAGGCTTGAGGGGTTCTGCACCGACGGCCTGGCGAGCCTCGTCTACACCATGAAGGGGATGCGGGTCCTGGACGAGATAACCCTGAGGTGGCCGGGGCACGCAGAGAAGATGAACCTGCTCATGGAGTCAGGGTACTTCTCGCGCGACAAGGTGAGGGCCGGCGGGGCTGACGTCTCGCCGCTGGAAGTGTCCTGGGAGGTCCTGGGGAGGAAGCTCGCCGAGGGGGACCCAAGGGACATCACGGTGATGCGAGTGATCGCGAAGGGTACGAAAGGGGAGGTGGTCTACGACATGATAGACAGGTACGACGAAGAGATGGGGGTCACATCGATGGGGAAGACCACGGGTTACACCGGATCCATTGTCACCCAGATGCTGGGGAGGGGCGAGGTGAAAGGGACAGGCGTGATTCCGCCCGAGAAGGCGGTGACTGGGAGGATGGTCGAAGAGCTCCTCTCACAGCTAGCCAGGCGCGGGGTTCACTTCAAGAAAACAGGCTGACGGATCAGGGCCACGAGGGCACAGCGGGACCCAACCCTGGGGCCCAACCCTTACATGGCGGCGAGAACGGTCGAACTTGGATGTCTGCAGCCCGGACGGCTCCCGAAGAAACGCCCCCTGGCGGAGGGAGCGGGAGCTACGAGCGGGTCGCGATCATCATCGTGATGATGGGCGTCCTGATGAGCGCGGTCGACACCACCGCGGTGGTCCTGGGCCTGCCTGTCATGATGAGGGACCTGAGCTCCAACGTGTTGAGCATGATATGGGTCATCATGGCGTACCTGCTCATCATAACGATCTTGGGCACCCAGGTGGGGAAGTTGGGCGACATCTTTGGCAGGGTGAGGATGTACAACCTTGGCTTCGGAGTCTTCACCGCCGGGTCCCTCCTTTGCGGCCTTTCAGCCACCGGGCCCGAGATCATTGGGTTCAGGGTCGTGCAGGGGCTGGGGGGAGCGCTCATCTCATCGAACAGCGGAGCGATAATCGCTGACACATTCCCCGCGCACCGAAGGGGGAGAGCGTTCGGGATCACAGGATTCGGCTGGTCAGCGGGCGCGATACTCGGGATCCTGGTGGGGGGAGCGTTCGTGACGTTCCTGAGCTGGCGCTACATCTTCTTCATCAACGTCCCCATCGGAGTGGTCGCCACGGTGGTCGGCTACCTGGTGCTGAGGGACAAGACGGCCAGGGTGAAGAGCACCATAGACGTACTTGGCATGCTCCTCTTCGGCTCCGGCCTCTTCTTCCTCCTCACGGCTCTGACCGACGTCACAGGCTCGGGCCTCACCATCTCCTCCGAGGCGGAGCTGGCCGCCTCCGTCCCTCTCCTGATTGGCTTCGTCGTCTGGGAGCGCCACTGCTCGTCCCCCCTGCTCGACCTCTCTCTCCTCCGCAGGAGGGTGCTCACCGCGTCCATGTCCGCCGCCTTCTTCCAGTCTCTGGCGAGCTTCGCGGTGCTCTTCTTGGTCATCATGTACCTGCAGGGTCCGAGGGGGCTCTCCCCCTGGGACGCTTCGTTGTACCTCATCCCCGGATACGTCCTCGGAGGGACCGTGGCCCCCTTTGCGGGGAGGTTGTCCGACAGGCTGGGGGCGAGGGTGGTAGCTTCTGTCGGGCTCGTGCTACAGTCGCTGGGGATCGTCGCATATTCCACCCTGGCGCTGGGGACCCCCCTGTACACGGTGGTGCTCGCCTCGGTGCTCAACGGGGCGGGTTCGAGCGCGTTCTTCCCCGCCAACAGCAGCGCGGTGATGGCCAGCGCCCCCCA
Source organism: Nitrososphaerota archaeon (assembly GCA_029785615.1). Classification (GTDB taxonomy): domain Archaea; phylum Thermoproteota; class Nitrososphaeria; order Nitrososphaerales; family Gagatemarchaeaceae; genus UBA183. The sequence continues at coordinate 263,350 of JAFLZH010000001.1, read as the reverse complement.
GAGGTCCTACGGCATGGCGTCTGGGCTGCTGAGGACGTTCTCCAACGTTGGGATGGTGAGCAGCTTCGCCGTCGCCCTCCTGATCGCCGCCCTCTCAATCCCGCGCCAGCTGGCCTTCGAGATCTTCCTTGGGGTCACCCAGATCTCAGGCGGCCTTTCCCAGGCCTTCGTCGACGGGATGCACTCTGCGCTGCTGGCGTCCATCTCGCTCCTTGCAGTGGCACTGGTGCTCTCGGTGCTCAGGGGAAAGGAGGCGCGGACCGAAGTGGCGCGGGCTGGAGCAGACACCTAGGCTGGCGTCCAGACCAGACCGGCGCCCCGGCTTCGAGGGGACGCTCACTTCAGGGCTTTGGAGCCGAGTATGGTGAAGCCGCTCCTGTAGACCGCCCCCGAGATCGCCTCCACCCTCCCCACGTCCAGGGTGGTTGCAAGGGACCCCGTCCCGACCCAGACGTCGGACAGCGTCGAGTTGGCCTTCGCCACCTCAACGGGCTCATCCACGCTCCCCTGGCTCCCGTCGGTCTTGGGGAACCTCCTCATGCCGAAGGTAGAGCCGAACTTGGGGAGGTCGTCGGGACCGCCCTCCCTCTCCACGGCCACACGCAGAGACAGCGTCTGGTCGGGCCCCTTGACGCAGAAGCCGCCGAACCTGGTCCCCGGCGCGACGGGCTTCATCCCAGGGTTGAGCGGGTGGAGCTTCGTCATAGATATGCGGTCGGCCAGTCGCTTCTGGTATCCGTTGAGCAGGCCCCGGAGGAGCGACCATTCGGTGGTGACCCACATCACTGGGAAGAAGGTCCCGGGCCTTCCCTTGTAGGCGCACTTCACCCCCAGGGCCGCCTCGTGGTAGATCGTCCTGTCGGGCCGGTCCGTCGCCATTTCCAGCCCTGACTCGGCGACGGAGACTATCTCGCAGACGTAACCCAGGCAGAGCCCATCTGCGACCTCGAAGGGCTTGGGGACGAGGCCGGCCAGGGCGGCCCTCTCCCCCCTGAAGTAGACCGCGATGTAGTCTGCGCCATAATGCCATGGACCCACCTCTACTGCCGACGTGGGGCCCGGGACGAGCGGGTGGTCGAGCAATGCGGTTCTGGGGCGGTCAAAGGTAAAAAAGGTTGGCTGAGGCGAGGCCCCCGTGAGGTTCTGCACATTCACCCTCCCGATGGAAGAGAGCAGGCGCCGCAGGGCGGGCGTCGTCGTGGACGAGACGGTCTTCGAGGTCGAGGGGGACAAGCCGCTGGCCCAGGTGATAGAGGAGGGACGATGGCGCGAAGTACCCACGTCCAAGGACGGTTTAGGCCTGACGGAGGTCATCCTGCACGCCCCAATCCCCCGGCCGGGGAAGATACTCGCGACGATTGTCAACACCAGGGGGATGCTCGGAGGGCCTGACGTCGCCCTCGACAGGCCCAGAATCGACATGAAGGCGCCCAGCACCGTCGTCGGACCGGGGACGTCGATCAGGGCCCCGGCGACGGGGATAAGGCCTGAGGTCGAGCTCGCGGCGATAATCGGGAGGAGGATCTCTGGCGCCACGGAGGCCGAGGCGGCGTCATCCATCTTCGGCTACACCATCCTGAACGACGTGACCGCCCCCGCGGACTCACGCGCCGACTCCTACGAGGCCTACAGGCGAGACCTGGCTACGGGGAAGATAGCGAAGAAGACCATGAGGGGACCCCTCTTCAGGTCGAAGAACCACGACACCTTCTGCCCTATGGGTCCAGGGGTGGTCACCCCGGACGAGTTCGATGTGTCCAAGGTTCACCGGATGACCACGAAGCTCGACGGGGACCTCGTGCAGGCAGGGTCCACAGCCGAGTACATCTTCGGGCCTGCGAAGCTGGCGTCATACCTCTCGGAGTTCCTCACCCTCGAGCCGGGGGACGTGGTTTCCTGTGGAAGCGTGGGATGGACGAAGGAGGCGTTGGGGGACATGGACCCCACCGAGTACGTCCTCCCCCAGCGTGGAGGGATCCTCGAGCTCGAAATAGAGGACCTAGGCGCCCTCAACAACCCCGTCGCCCGGGCTCACGGGGCCTGAGGCGGCACCGGCGGCCGTCGTAGGCTTCCAGTACAGCGCGTACACCGCGACCACGGATCCGGCCGTCGCCACTATGGCGAAGGCGAACAGCCCGACGTTCCCGAGCAGACCCTGGATCAGACCCCCCGGGAGGGGGCCGAAGCTCCAGAGGGTGGAGTTGACCAGCGAGAAGACGCCGAGGTACTCGGCCGTCCGCCCTTCGGGGGCGATCTTGCTCACCCAGCTCAGCATTGCCGGGCTGAGCAGCCCGAACCCCGCTGCGTAGATTATCCTCGCTGGGATAAGCTCAGGCCATGCCCCGGCCAGGACGAAGATCAGCAGCGACCCGCCCACGGTCATAGTCCCATACAGGTAGCCGCGTATCTCGCCGAGAGCGTCGACCTTGCTCCCGAGCCTGGTAGCCAGCAGGGCGGTGGTCGCCAAGCCGGCGACGGCCACCAGGCTCACCTCGAAGTCGTTCGCCCCGAGGAAGTAGGCGTAGGTCCCGATGAACGCGGTGACCGCCCCGGTCCCCAGGGTCCTGATCGACGTGGCGAACGAGAACACCAAGACCCCCTTCATCTCCCGGAGGGGCCTGCGGGTTCTCGAAGGCGTGATGCGGCTCTCCGGAAGGGCGAAGACCAACAGGAGGAGGTCGGCCGCCATGAAGATCCCCACGAGGTAGAATATCGCGTCGATGCTGAACGCTTCGGAAACCACCCCCGCCGCTACCACCCCTATGATTGAACCGACCGCGCCTACCTGGCTGATGAAACCGTAGCCCCTGCCTCGCTCCTTGGACGAGGTGACGTCCGCCACGTATGCCTGGAGCGCAGTAGACCCGAAGGAAAGGATGGTCTCGGCCAGCAGGAAGAAGACGCTGATCGCGATGAAGCCCCCCATGAACGGAATCGCGACGAAGAACGGGAGGGAGAGCGCCTCGGCGGCGATGAGGAGGAGGCGCCTCCGCCCCAGCCGGTCGGAAAGCCGCCCGGCGAACGGTCCCACCAGGCTGGACGCAACGTAGGCAGCGGAGAAGGCCGCCAGCCCGGCGGCTACCGAGACCCCGTCCTTCTGGACCACATAGAGTACGAAATAGACGGTGAAGAGGCTGGAGCGGTTGTTGGAGAGCATCTGATAGAGCGAGAGGATGAGGAGCGAGCGGCTGCCGCTGGCGGCTCGGCCCCCGGGGGCCGACGGCGGAGGGAGGTTCGACAATCGCGGCTCTCGATGCCGCCCCGGCCATCCGGGCTTAAGGGTTCCAGGCGGCGCCCGTAAAGGTTCAATTAGATTGTTTCCTGATGCGGACCGAGGCGCTGATGGGAGCCAAGAGCGGCAGGGAGTTCCTTCAGAGGCTCGATTCAACCCCCCGCGAGATCTGGTACGGCGACGAGAAAATCACCGGGTCCGTCTCCCAGCACCCGGCCTTCGGTGGAGTCGCGAAATCGATCGCGGCCCTCTACGACATGCAGCTGAAGCCCGAGCTGACGGACGTCATGACCTACGAGTCCCCGACGACCCACGATCCAGTCGGGACGAGCTTCCTGCAGCCGCGCACCAGGGAAGACCTGGCTAAGCGGACGGCCATGATGAAGGCCTGGGCTGACTTTTCTGGAGGGATGATGGGGAGGACCGCGGACTACCTCAACAGCTCGATCATGGCCATGGCGGCTGCCAAGGAGTTCTTCGGGAAGGGGGAGCGGGACTTCGCCTCTAACGTCTCGAAGTACTACGAGTACGTGCGCGAGAATGACCTCATACTGACTCACACGCTGATCAACCCGCAGACCAACAGGGGGGTCGGACCGTCCAAGCAGGCTGACCCATTCATAGCGGCCCGGGTAGCGGACAAGACGCCCGATGGGGTAGTGATCAGGGGCGCGAGGATGCTGGCAACGCTCCCGATTGCGGACGAGATCATGGTGTTCCCCTCTACCGTGATTAGGTCGGGGCAGGACGACGTGCCGTACTCCATCGCCTTCGCGGTCCCCGTGAGCGCCAGGGGGCTGAAGTTCATCTGCAGGGAGTCTTTCTCCGAGGGGGAGTCCACCTTCGACCACCCCCTGGCCTCGAGGTTTGACGAGCAGGACGCCGTGGTGGTCTTCGACGACGTCGTGGTCCCCTGGGACAGGGTGTTCATACTCGAGGACCCGGACAGGGCCAACAGGGTGAACGACGCGACCGGAGCCATCGTCTTCATGGCGCATCAGGCGACGGTGAGGGAGGCGGCCAAGGCGGAGTTCATGGCCGGGCTGATGACCATGGTCGCTGAGACCATCGGTGCGGACGCCTTCCCCCAGGTGCAGGAGCGGATCACCAACGTCCTCTTGAGCGCGGAGACCATGAAGGCGTTCCTCAGGTCGAGCGAGGCGGGGGCGAAGACGAACCAATGGGGGCTGATGACCCCGGACTACGCCCCGCTCAACTCCGCGCGGAACATCTGGCCCAGGCTCGCCCCTGACTTCGCGGCCGTGATCAAACAGACGGGGGCCAGCGGGCTCATGGCCATCCCTCCGGAGGGGATACTGGGATCCGGGGCGAGGCCGGACCTCGACAGGTACTTCCAGGCGAAGATGGCGGACGGAGAGGAGAGGGTCCGGCTCTTCAAGATGGCCTGGGACGCTTCTGGGAGCTCATTCGGGGGGAGGCAGGACCTCTACGAGAGGTTCTTCTTCGGCGACCCTGTCAGGATGGCGAGCGCCTACTACTCGTGGTACGACAAGGAGCCCTACAAGCAGCGGGTGAAGGAGCTGCTGCACAGGGGGGACTGACGTCCTTGGCCGGGGACTTCGAAGTCGTGAAGGCGGGTCACATCGAACTCCTGGTGACTGACCTCGATGCCGCGAAGAGGTTCTACGTCGACACCCTGGGGCTCGTCGTCACCGAGTCGGATGACGGGCACCTGTACCTCAGAGGGCTCGAAGACAGGCACCACCACTCCATCACCCTGACGAAATCGGACGCGCCCGGGGTCGACCACTTCGCGTTCAGGGTGGCCGACGAGGCCGGGCTCGACGCGTTGGAGGAGGTCGCACAGAGTAGAGGGTGGTTCTCCCGCTGGAAGAAGGCGGGTGAGGAGAAGGGAGTCGGGAGGGCGCTCCTGGTCGAGGATGGGTTCGGGTTCCCGGTCGAGTTCTACTCTGAGGCGGAGCCTCGGGAGTGGCTCCTACAGAAGTTCCAGCACTACAGAGGCGCGAAGGTCATGCGCCTCGACCACTTCAACATCATGCTCCCGGACGTCACGGCGGCGTACGATTGGTACGTCAGGGGGCTGGGCTTCGGCTGCACGGAGCTGACGGAGACCGAGGGGGCGAAGCCGGACCTATGGGCAGCCTGGCTGAGGAGGAAACACACGTGCCACGACATGGCGCTCACCACCGGAAAGGGGCCGAGGGTCCACCACGCCGGGCTGACGGTCGCGGACAGGGCGTCGATAATGGACGCGGCGGACGTCCTGGCGGCCAACGGATATGTGAAGAACGTCGAGAGGGGGCCCGGGAGGCACGGCATATCGAACGCGTTCTTCCTGTACCTCAGAGACCCCGACGGAAACCGGATAGAGCTGTACACCGGGGACTATGTCAGCGCCGACCCCGACTGGGTCCCCATCAGGTGGAAGCTGAACGACCCCCAGAGGCAGACCTTCTGGGGAGCGCCGACCCCGCAGAGCTGGTTCGACGAAGCGATGGCGGTGCGCTCCCCCAGGACCGGGGAGTTCGCCCAAGTGTCCGGCCCCAAGATCAAAGACAGGCCCGACTACCTGCTCGGAGCGGTGTAGCTACCAGACTATGTCCGATGGGGGGGCGGGCGATTCCCCGCGCTCCGTGGTCGTGTACAGTTGGGAGTAGTAGAGGAGAGGTCGCTTCGGAAGGAAGGCGCTGGCGGCAACCACCTCCCCCACGACGATGGAGTGATCCCCGGCGTCGTAGGCCCTCCATGAGCGGCACTCGATGGCGGCCCTCACCCCGGAGATGATGGGCGAACCGGTCACCCCCCGGGTGTGCTTCACGCCTTCGAACCTGTCCTTGGCCTTCGTCCTCCCCGCGAAGCGGTCGGATATGGTCTTCTGGTCGTCGGCGAGGAAGTTGATCGCATAGCGGTCGGCCTTGCTGAAGAAGTCGTGCTGGGAGGAGTTCTTCGCTACGCAGAACAGGACGAGGGGGGGCGCCAGCGAGACGCTGGTGAAGGAGCTCACGGTCAGCCCCCTGGGGCCGTCGGGACCCTGGACCGTCACCACCGTGACCCCCTGGGGATAGACCCTCATCGCCTGCTTAAGGCTAGACTGGATGTCTTCGCTCAAGTACGGCAGATCCTCGAGGTCGCGAAGACAGGTTCTGTTTAAAACGTTGTGAGGGACCGAGGGCGCCCAATGGGCATGAAGGGCACGAAGAGAGCCACCCGGCGCAGGATGAGGGTCCCCAGGTCGTTCTGGGAGAGGGCGCTGTACTCATTCGCGGTGATAGCCGCGATGGTGGCGATAGGGTCGGTGGTCATGCACGTCATCCAGGGGTGGAGCTACCTCGACTCTTTCTACTTCACCAGCTTCATAGCGACAGGCCAGGGGCCCCCCGCGAACCTTTACCCGACCTCAGCCGTCGGGAAGATATTCGCGTCCATACTCGCATTTGTCTCGGTGGGGACGGTGGTCACGGCGTTGCTCTTCCTGTTCGGGCCGTTCATGGGGACCGTCCTGAGGCTGAGCGAGGAGAAGATGGAAGAGCTCGAGAAGGAAGCAGAAAGGGAGTTCAGAGAGCAGGGAGCGCCGCGGTCGGACGAATAGGACCATGCTGCAACCTTAAGAGGCACCGCTTACTCTAAGAACAGAGGGCATCCAATATGCGGTCCGACAACGCCGAGAGGCCGTATCAGGGGGGGCGCTGGCTGGGATGGGCGGTCTTCGCGCTGTTGCTCATAGCGGTCGTCGCATTCTTCGGCACGATGTTCGGCAGCGGGTACGGCATGCCCATGACGTTCCCAGGCTACCCGTTCTACGGGTGGTACTTCTTCCCCTTCGGCTTCGTATTCTTCGTCATCTTCGCCGTCCTCATCTTCAGGATGGTCTTCTGGGGTTTCGGAGGCGGTGGTTGGAGCCGGAGGCATTGGTACGCTGGCCGCTATGGGTACGGGGACGCGCGAGAGATACTCCGCCAGAGGTACGCCAGAGGCGAGATAGCGAAGGAACAGTTCGACCAGATGATGAAGGATCTGGAGCAGCACTGAGCCGGGCCCCTCGCTTACCCCGAACCGATTTATCGCCCCCGGGGCTCCCCCAGCCCATGGACGCGACTGTCGTCAGGCGCGGTCGAAGGTCGGACGCTGATGGGTTCATCGAGCTCGTCCTGGCCCTCGCCAGGTTCGAGAAGCTCGACCCGCCAACCCCCATTGCGACGAGAAGGCTCCTCGACGACATCTTTCGGAGGAAAAAGATCAACCTGTTCGTCGCCTCTCGCGGGAGGAGGCTGGTTGGATACGCGCTGTACTTCTACAGCTATTCATCCTTCCTGGCCAAGCCCACCCTCTATCTCGAAGACCTTTTCGTGTCGGAAGGATCGCGAGGGGGAGGCGTCGGGATGGCGCTGTTGAGGCGGTGCGTGGAAGAAGCCCGTGCCAAGGGCTGCGGCCGGATGGAATGGGCCGTGCTCACATGGAACGAGAAGGCGCTGAGGTTCTATGAGAGCCTCGGAGCGAAGCGCATGGACGACTGGTACCTCTACCGCCTCGACGAGCGGTCTTTGCGGGCGCTCAGCGCAAGAGCGCCGGGGCCGGCGCGGCACGGACTCGCCAAGGCGCGACCAACGCGGTGAGACGACCCTCTGACGGTGCGGCCGCTTCACTGGTAAGGGGATAGCTCATACCGCTTCGGAAGCTCGTTGGTCTCCGTCTGGGCCGCTGTCGAAGCCTGAGTGGTCGGAGGAGCGGCCTTGGATTTGTTCTCTGTCTTCTTGGACGGCTTCCGCCTGGCGGCTTTCTTGGACTTCGCTTTCCCTGGCATGCTCCGGCAGGGTGGTAGCGGCTCTAGTTATAGAAATCGGCCCGCCGGTCAACGCAGGTAGGCAGGGGTGCCGTCGTCCATGGGGTATGGTTGGAGCTCCTCCCTCGTCAACTGGGGGCTCGCCCTCACCTTTCCGCACTTCAGGCACTCGCACGTCAGCACCAAGCCGTTCCAAATCTGGACATAGTGCTCAGTCTTCAGCCTGCACCCCTGGCAGTTCAGCTTCAGTATTTGCTGGAGGAGCAACCCGTCTCCCCGCCCTCGCGCTCGCAGAGGCTCCGGGCTCTCTTACGCCTTTCTGCGGACAGCGGGGGAAAGAGAGTTAGGCCTATTAAGCGGCGCAGGTGCCTTTCACCAGCTTGACCGAAGCCCCAGACGACAGAAAGCTCCCTCACTTCGCGACGGACAATCTCGTCCGCCGCATCTTCTCCCCCCCGAAGAGGTTACTCTCAAAGTACGTCTCTTCAGGGAGCTCGGTTGCCGATTTGGGCTGTGGGCCGGGCTACTTCACCATCCCCATGGCCGAGCTGACGGGGCCGGGCGGGAAGGTCTACGCGGTCGACTTCGACGCCGGCGCGGTCGAGGAGGTCGCCAGGAAGGCCGGGGCGAGAGGGTTCGACAGGGTCGTCGAGGCGCGGGCCGGGTCTGCCGCTGAGGCCGACTTCATCCCCGACGGGTCGGTGGACTTCGTCTTCGCCCACGGCCTCCTCTGCTGCATGAAGGACCACTCGGGCGCCCTGAGCCAGATCAGGCGGATGCTGAAGAAAGACGGGCTCGCCTACCTTAGCGTGACGAAGTTCGGGAGGAAGAAGGACCCGAGGACGGTGACCGCCGAAGAGTGGGAGTGCATGCTGAAGGGGTTCCGAGTCAGAGGCTCAGGGGGCGGACTACTCACCAGGTGGGCCCTGGTCTCGTGCGACGGGGAATCCCAGGGCACCGAACTGGAGACCCCCACCTAGATCGGGACGCGCCGGAGGTGGACGGGGCCAAACTCCGGAGGCACCGCTGGCGGTGCCGGGGGACGAAGAGCGTCCGAGCCGTGGCGCCAATCCAAGCACCGTCACGAAGCTCGCCCGCTGAGCCCGTCCCCGATTCCTTATCGAGCGATGCCGTCGTTCGACGGCAACGCAGTCAGATACCCGCCGAAGCCGATGGCCCAGAGGACGAAGGGGTAGACGATCAGGCGCTCGGTCAGCCCTTCGAGCGTGGCCCCGCTCGTGACGAACACCAGTATGAAGACCAGCGTGAGCAATCCGAGCACCAATGAGAAGTAGCGGAAGGGCGCCTTGGTCAGCCTGAAGGCGTAGACAGCCGAGATTCCTCCGAAGAGGAAAGTGACCATGGCGCCCAGACCGTGGACCCCTGCGGCCCCGAGGGCCGAATTTTCCTGGAAAAGGGCGACGATCATCGCCCCTATCCCGGGAAGGAGGTAAAGGACCCCGACCAGGTTGGCTCGCTTACCGACGGCGGTCGACCGAAAGCTATTCTCGGTGTAGAACAGGAGATAGGAGGCCAGAAGCAGGAGCACCCCGCTCAGGAAGAGCATCCCGTCCCAGAGGAGGAAGGTGTTGGTCCCAAGCGCGCCAAGGTCGCTGAGGACGTTGGACCCGACGTTGTAGTTTGGATAGATTCCCTCGGCGACCGTGTTGAGCAGGAAGAATACCAGGCCGCCCAGAAGGAGCAGTGACCCCGCTGTCTTTACTCTCAGATCATTCCCTTTCGTCTGAGACTGATGACCGCCGCCGGCCGCGCTCACTTCGCCGTCTCCCGACCCCGCGATTTTAAACTCATGCCCCTCCTCCTACTTGCGGTTGGCTGCGCCCGTCTGGATAGACCGGTCTGAGGGCAGGAGGGGCTGCGGTCGCGTATTCGAGCATGGAGGTTGACTCCCCTCCCCGAAGGACTTACAAACACACAAAGTCAAGCTCCTGAAGAAGGACCCGTGCGCAACGTAGTGCTGTTCAAAGACGCGCTCGGGGCGGACAAGTTCCTCCTCGGCGGAAAGGGATACGGCCTGGTGGAGATGACGTCCCTCGGTCTCCCCGTCCCTCCAGGGTTCACCATCACGACTGATGTCTGCAAGGCGTACTACGCCAACGGGGGGAAGGTCCCCGAAGGACTCTTCGGCGAGGTCCGGGCCAAGGTAGCCGAGGTCGAGGAGCAGACTGGGAAGACCTTCGGGGGGGAAGAGAAGCCGCTGCTCTTCTCTGTCAGGTCGGGGGCCCCGTTCTCCATGCCCGGGATGATGGACACGATTCTCAACCTCGGGCTGAATGACGTCACGGCGAAGAGGATGGCTGAGATCACGAAGAACGAGAGGTTCGCCTACGACTCCTACAGGAGGCTCATCCAGATGTTCGGCAAGATCGCCATGGGGGCAGACGCCGGGTCGTTCGAGAAGGTCCTCGAAGCGCGAAGGAAGGCCGCCGGGGCCAAGATGGACATCGACCTCTCCCCCCAGGAGCTGAGAGGGGTCGCCGACGAATTCAAGAGGATCATCAAGGAGGAGACTGGGAAGGAGTTCCCCCAGGACCCCTACGTCCAGCTCGAGATGGCGGTGGTGGCGGTGCTCGGCTCGTGGAACAACGAGAGGGCGAAGGAGTACAGGAAGTTCTACAGCATCCCCGACGACCTCGGGACGGCTGTGAACATCCAGACCATGGTCTTCGGGAACTTCGGGGAGAACTCCGGCTCCGGGGTCGGGTTCACCCGGAACCCCTCGACCGGCGAGAAGAAGCTCTTCGGCGAATACCTCCCCAACTCGCAGGGGGAGGACGTGGTGGCCGGGATACGGACCCCGGTGGGCATCGATGGGATGCACCCGGCGCTGAAGGGCCGGCTGCAGGACGTGGCGAACCGGCTCGAGGCGCACTTCAAGGACATGCAGGACTTTGAGTTCACAGTCGAGGACGGGAAGCTCTACACCCTCCAGACGAGGAACGGGAAGAGGACCGCCCAGGCCGCCGTGAAGGTGGCGGTGGACATGGCGAAGGAGGGGCTGATCACCCCCAGCGAGTCGGTGGCGAGGGTCGAGCCGGAGCAGCTCGAGGCCCTCCTCCACCGTAGGCTGGACCCCAGCTCCAAGGACAGGCCCGTGGCCAAGGGGCTGGACGCTTCTCCGGGGGCCGCATCTGGGATGGTCGTCTTCGACACCGAGGAGGCCGCCTCCCTGGGCGGCTCCCAGAAGGTGATACTAGTCAGGCCGGAGACTACCCCCGAGGACATCAAAGGGCTCATAGCATCGCAGGGGGTCCTGACGATGCGAGGCGGAATGACGAGTCACGCCGCGGTGGTCGCAAGAGGCATGGGGAAGCCCGCCGTCGTAGGGTGCAGCGAGATCGAGATCTCCATGGAAGGCGGCTTCTTCAAGACGAAGTCGGGGGAGAGGATAACCAAGGGGGAGACGATCACCATAGACGGGACGACGGGGTCGGTGTACAAGGGTGAGGTCAAGATGGTGGACCCAGAGCCGACCCCGGAGCTGACCTCCCTCCTGCAGACCGCCGACGGGGTGAAGCGCCTGGGCGTCTGGGCGAACGCCGACACCCCAGAGGCGGCCGTAAAGGCGAGGGAGTTCGGCGCCGAGGGGATAGGGCTGTGCAGGACCGAGAGGATGTTCAACGACCCGAAGCGCCTCCCCATCGTGAGGGACATGATAATGAGCCTGGACGCCGAGGCCCGGAAGAGGCACCTCTACCGCCTGTTCCCGTTCCAGCTCTCTGACTTCAGGGGGATATTCGCGGCCATGGGGGGCAAGCCAGTGGTGGTGAGGCTCCTTGACCTGCCGCTCCACGAGTTCCTCCCTTCAGTGGAGGAGCTGCTCCTGGACATCCAGGAGATGAAGGAGCGTGGCGCGTCGAAGGAGGAGCTTGAGGGGACCGAGGCGATGCTCAACCGCGTCAGGCAGCTCTCGGAGCACAACCCCATGATCGGGCATCGTGGGTGCCGCCTCGCCATAACCTACCCTGAGATATACGAGATGCAGGCGAAGGCCATCCTCCAGGCGGCCGTCGAGCTCGACCGCGAGAAGAAGGAGCGGGCGAAGGTGAAGATAATGCTCCCCCTGGTCTCCAGCGTCGAGGAGTTCAAGATCCTGAGGAAGGTGGTCGAGTCGGCCGCGGCCGCCGCGTTCAAGGAGTTGGGGACGGAGGTCGAGTACCAGGTGGGGACGATGATTGAGACCCCCAGGGCGGCGCTCACCGCGGGGGAGATAGCGGAGCACTCCGACTTCTTCTCGTTCGGCACCAACGACCTCACCCAGACGACCTTCGGCTTCAGCAGGGACGACGTGGAAGCAAAGTTCATCCCAAAGTACCTGGAGATGGGCATATTCCAACGGAGCCCCTTCGACTCGGTGGACACGGTGGGGGTCGGGCGGCTGGTTAAGCTGGCGGTCCAGGAGGGGAGGAAGTCCAACCCGGGGTTGGAGGTCGGCATCTGCGGGGAGCACGGCGGGGACCCCAAGAGCATAGCGTTCTTCGACGAGGCGGGGCTGGACTACGTCAGCTGCTCGGCCTTCAGGGTCCCTGTGGCTAGACTTGCGGCGGCCCACGCCGCGCTCTCTGAGAAGACCAAAGCGGTCACCGCGTAGCCAGGGCGACTCTCCGGCCCGATTCCGCAGCCATCTCCTGGTGAGCAGGAGATATATCGATAGGACTCCTGGCTGAGATGTGAGCGGCTCCGGGGAAGAGCCCAGGAAGACCAAGACGCTGTTTCGGAACGGCAGGTTCCTCCACTACATCGCGATGAACGTCTCCTCACGGACCGCCTCCTCGGTCTTCGGGATAGCTGTGATCTGGATGGTCTTCGAGGTCACGAAGTCGGTCATCTATGTCGGCGTAGTGGGCCTCGCAGAGTCCCTGACCACAATAGGGTTCACCCTGCCGGGCGGGGTCTGGGTGGACAGGTACAGCCGGAGCCACCTCCTCCTCCTGTCCAATGTCATCAGAGGGGTGAGTTTGGGACTCCTGGCGGCGGTCTTCGCGCTGTACGGGTTCCAGCTCCCCGTGGTCGTGGCTGTGGCTGTCTGTTGGTCCGCGGCCACGGAGTTGTATCGGTCCTGTAACTACTCTTACCTGCCTGAGATCGTGAGCGCCGGCGAGCTATCTGACGCGAACGGGGTCACCAGGGCAGGTACCTCTGTGATCGGGTCGGCTTCGGCCGCGATAGGCGGCGGAATCATAGCGTTCGCAGGAGCCGTGGTCGCCTTCGCCTATGGCGCCGCCGCCTTTGGGTTGGCGGCGCTCTTCGCTCTCCTCCTTGTGGCTCGCTCGACACCCGACGGACCGAGGAAGTCGGGAACGCGTGCGGGCATGCTCTCCGAGGTAAAGGACGGCATGAGCTGGCTACGGTCTCAGCGGGGGCTCCTCTTCCTCTCGGCGTCAGCCACAGTGTTCAACTTCCTCAGCGCGGTCGTGTTTTACTACCTGGTGGTCTACATGGTCCAGGGCGTCGGCCTGGGCGCCGTCGCGTTCGGGATAGCCACCGGCGCGAACGTCCTTGGAGGTGCCCTAGGTTCCCTCACACTCGGGCGGACGTCGGCCCTCGGCCGCGCGGGCGCGGTCTGGGTGCTCATGGCCGGGAGCGTCCCCGGGGGGGTGTATCTGCTCATGGGGCTCGAGCCTTCTGCCGCGGTCGCCGTCGCTGCGCTCTTTGCAGCAGGGTTCGCCCAGGGGTTCGGCGGGAACGCGTGGCTGACCGCCGCCCAGAACATCGTGCCGACGGAGATGAGGGGCCGCTACTTCGCCATAGATGGGCTCCTCAGCTTCGTCGGAGGTCCGCCGGCCATAGTCTTCGGGAGCCTGTTCATCGCGGCCATCGGCGTCCTCCCCGTCTATGCGTACGTGGGCGCCGCCCTGCTCGTCTCGTCCGTGCTGTTCGGTGCGTCGAGGGACCTCTGGAAGCTCGATGGAAGGCCCCGGCCCGCCCCGGGGGCGCAGGGGGGTCCCTCCCGTTCCACGGGGTAGGACGACAGCGTCCAAGCTGTGCCGGCGTAGATTCAGGGCCTGGTTTCATCGATGACGTTCGTAGCCGCTCTTCAGTTGGCCAACGGCGGCCCGCCCAAAGTTGGCAGGGCAATGATCCCGAAAGCGAGGTTCCATGGTCGCGGAGGCCGGTGCGTGAAGATCGGGACGGAGCAAACCCAGGCTGGCTTCTGGGAAATCGATGCGGCTCAGCGCCAGGAGTAGGTCATTCTATGGCGTCTGGGCGAAAGAGCGTGAACCCAAATGGATGTGGGGTCGGCGAGATTTGAACTCGCGATCGCCAGCGCCCCAGGCTCACCGTGAAGGTCATTCACTCTGGTATGCTGGACCAAGCTACACTACGACCCCGCGAGTAGGAGCCGAACTCGGTCTCAGTTTAAAGGTTCGCAGGCGGCGCGGTCAGGAGCTCATCGCCCCGCGACCTTCAGGTGCTCCAGCGCCTTGGCGTAGGCGTAGTCAGACAGGTCCTCCTTGTAGGCGCCCAAGAGCGCCTTCAGCCTCTCCGTGTCATGGACCCCAAGGGCCCTCCGCATGGCTGGGGCCAAGGCCCCTCCGACGAACAGGTATTGCGCTGCGGTGGTCACGTTCCTCGGCCGCCGCCCCGTCCCAGCGGACTCGAAATCGATGATCCAGGGCGCCCCTTCGGCAATCACGGCGTGCTTCCTCAGGTTGCTCAGCTGCCCGTGGTCGATGCCCATGATGTCGAGCTTCCGGCACTGGTTCAGCAGTGCGTGGACCATCCCCCTGGCCGCCTCCCTCCGGCCGGGCCCCTTCAGGCGCTTCAGCCATTCCGCCAACTCCTCGTATTCTAGGAGCTTCATCATGATGACGTCCCTCGTGTGGGCGTAGACCTCCGGGCCGACCCCTATCCGGTTCGCCATCTTCGTGACCCTCACCTCCTCTTCCATGTCCGGGCGGTTAGCGTCGGTCCTCCTGATCTTCAGAGCGCACTCCCCGCCCCGGGCCACGGCCTTGACCACGACCCCCACTGTCCCCAGCCCCAGGACCCCCAGGCTACCTATCCTCGTGTGCCCCTCGAAGACCACCTCCTCCACGCCGAGGCCCTCGAGCTGCTTCACCCTCGACTTCGCCTCCTCCAGCGAGATACCCGGGTAGGTGAGGACTCTGACGTACGGAGTCCGCGTCAGCTGGCTGAGGTCAGCGCGTTCCGATGGCGTCCGAGGTGATTTCTCTGATTCCATCTCTCAGCCAACCTGAAGTCGCGGCCGCGCGGGACAGGGCCCGGCCCCGGAGCACCATGGCGCTCTTCTTCATCCCCGCCTCGATCTCCCTGGAGGCGCCCACGGGTCCTGCCCTCCCCCTGGCGACGTCCGCCAGGAGCCGGTCCAGGCGGGTACGCTCCCTCGGGAGGAGCATCCTGACCCTCGCGTCGCCGTCGACCCACACCAGCCTGGAGCTGTTCAAGTTGGACCTCAGGAAAGCTTCGACGTCATTCTGCCTGTCGACCGTCGGTCCGACCCTCTGCTCCAGGGCCGGGAGCTTGTCGAACTCGGGGATGAGGAGGATCGCGCTCCGCTTCAGGTTGTCGGAGGCGGCGAGGGACCTTGCCACCTTGAATCCCTCCTCTTCCAGGTGTTTCACTACGTGTTTCGTTGTCCTCCTCAGCTCACCCCACAGGGTGTCTTCGGAGAGGGTGACGTGCGAGAAGACGACTGCGACTACCCTCCCGCCCAGCGAGGTTCGGACTCTTCGCGGCAATCTGCTGAAGTAGGCCATGCGGGGGCGCCTTAGAAACTCTCTGCAGGCGAGCACCATCACACCCAGGCTCTCCCCCGAAACCGCGGTCCCCAGGTCCCTGGCTTCGTCGACCGGGTCAGTGAGACTGAACGCCTTCCCTTCCAGGGGGACCGAGTAGCGAGCGAACGACTCGACCGCCTGCCGGAACCCCCCGAGCCTCAGGACGAGCACCTCGGCGACGTAGCCGCTGAAGCCCTGGCGGCGGATCTCCGCGCCGTAGACGCCGGCGGCGTTCATGAACGCCTTGAGCAGCCTGATCTGGACCTTCTGCTCATCGGGGAGGGCCTCGATCAGTCCGACATGGAACGGGGACCTGTCGGCCGCGCTCTTCCACTCCCCCTTCCTCACGTCGTAGCACGGGACTATGTTCACCCTGACGCCGTCCACCGTCGCCTCGGTGTATGGATGCTGGGCGTACATCTTCCCGACCGGGTGGCCCCTGGTGGCCTCTTCCCCTATGTCGAGGCCCACCCTCTCGAATTCCTCTTCTGGGGTGGAAGGGTCGAACCTCACGAATATGTCCAGGTCCACGCGATGAGAGAGCCAGGTCCCCTTTGCGAAGGATCCTCCGAGGAGCACCCCCCGGGTCTGCGGGTGCCGAGCGGCCGCGCGCTCGGTCTTGGAGATCAGTGAGGCGGCGATGGACTCGACCTCTGCGGCCTCCGCCGGGGAGGGGACCACCGTCCGCTTTGCCCGGGCGACGACCTCCGCCAGGCCGGTCATCTCAGCGGGTACACCCCGATGTCGGCGTAGACGGGCCCAGCAGGCGTGAGCCTGCTCGACTTCAGCTTCAGCTCTGTCAGCCGCGCTGACCCGAAGGAGACGCCTGAACTCCCCCTGATCAGGGCTGCGAGCTCCCCGGCGTTCCTGGGCGACCTCACCCTGGCCAGGGTGACGTGGGCCTGGAATGGCCTGGTGTCGCGTTCCCCGAGCCCCTCGAGCGAGGCTATGACCTCTCTTGCCAGGGGCTCGACGAGCATTCGGTGCTCCCCCGCCACCCCCGCCCAGACCACCCTGGGCCTCCGCTCGTCGGGGAAGGCGCCGACCCCCTTCAGCTCCACTTCGCCGCCCTCCAGCGCCAGCCCGGCGAGCCTGGACTTCGCCTCGTCGGCCTCCGCTTCCGTAACCTCCCCCAGGAACTTCACCGTGAAGTGGAGGTTCTCACGCTCCACGAGCTTGAGGTCCGAGCCGGTGGCGGCCAGGGAAGCCTGGAACCTCGTGAGTGCGTCGAGGACCTGCCCCGGCAACTCCAGCGCCACGAAGAGTCGCATCTGCACCAGGTCGACCGTGGTTCCTTTAAATTCGCTACCGGTCGGGCAGAGGGACAGATTGCTCCGCATTGTGGCAGTGACCGGCATGCCCGGGGCCGGCAAGTCGACCGCGACCCAGCGGCTCGTCAGCGAAGGTTGGAAGCGCGTGGTCATGGGGGACGTGATCCGGGCAGAGACCAGGAGGCGAGGGCTCGAGCCAGACGCGAAGAACACCGGGGAGGTGATGAAGCTCCTGAGGAAGGAGCGCGGGCCGTCCGCGGTGGCCGACCTCTGCCTGGAGACGGTCGCCCTGTCTGGGGCGGAGAGAGTGGTGGTGGACGGCATCAGGTCTGCCTCCGAGGTGGAGGCGTTCCGGAGGAACGCGAGGGTCCTGCTGGTCGCCGTTGCTGCATCCCCGGCCAGGAGGTTCGAGCTCCTGAGGGAGCGTGGGCGGAGCGATGACCCCCTCACCTATGAGATGTTCGCAGCCAGGGACAGGAGGGAGCTCGACGTGGGGATAGGCGAGGCCATCGCGATTGCAGACGAGACGGTCTCCAACCAGCGGACCACCCCCGAGGCGCTGGCCGCCGAGTTGGCGGGGCTGGTCGAACGCTGGGAGAAGGATGTCTCATCCTGAGTTCAGGGCCAGGCTGACCCTGGAGGCCAGGGTCTCGCCTTCAGAAGACCCTGCGAAGGTGGCCCAGGCGCTGGCGACCATAGCCGGGATGGGCCCGGAGGCGGTCTCCATCAGGGGGGAATCGGCCAGGCTGGCGAACGAAGACCCGAAGACCCTGGTCCACATCAGAGACCAGCTCAGGGACAGGCACGTCCGGTCCGCGGCAAGGAAGCTCCTCCTTCGGGACAGGGCAGGCCATTCCGCCTCGATGATGTTGAACAGGCAGGCTGCGGCCGCCGGGGTGGTCGCCGTGTGCGGGAGTCCGGAAGAGTCCCCCCTGGGGCCAGTCTACCTCACCATCACGTCGGAGGAGCTGGACAAAGTCATCGACTGGCTGACCGCCTACACGGGCGGATAGTCCACGGCCAGGGTGAGCCCGTCCGCGGCGGCGACGGTGTCGTGGAAGACCTTCCTCGCCTCCCTGAGCAGAGCCGTCGCTGAAGTGTAACGTGCGCTGAAGTGGGTGAGCGCAAGCCTCCTGACGCCCGCCTCCTTCGCCAGGCCGGCCGCTTCCACGCAGGTGCTGTGCATCCGCTCCAGGGCCTTGTCCCTGTCGGAGCCCCTGAAGGTTGAGTCGAATATCAGCAGGTCGCATCCCTCGAAGAAGCGTGCAAGCCTGGGTGACGGGCGGGTGTCGCCTGAGTATCCTATGCGCCTCCCCGGCCTCGGCGGGCCGGCAACTTCGGACGATGCCACCTTCCTCCCCCCGACTGTCACCGACCTCCCCTTCTGCAGCGCCGACCATAGCCTCCCCTCGGGGACGCCCAGGGCCTTCGCCTTCTCGGGGTGGAACACCCCGGGGCGGCCAAGCTCTTCGACGAGATACGAGAAGGCCTCCACGGAGTGGGATGCCCTGGCCGCCCTGACCTTGAACTCGGGGGTCCGGAGCACCACGCCGGGGCGGGCGGCCACGAACCTGATGGGGAAGGTGAGCCCGAAGTTCAGGAGGTCCGAGCTCACCTCGAGCCAGCGCAGGAGCTTGGCCGGGGCGACTATGACCACCGGCTTCCGCCTCTGGGCGAGGCTCATGGTCTGGAGAAGGCCGAGGAGGCCTGTCACGTGGTCCCCGTGCAGGTGCGTGATCAGTATCGTCATGTCCTTCCCCAGGCCTATGGATTGGGCCAGGACCTGGCGCTGCACCCCCTCCCCGCAGTCCATGAGGATGACGTGCCCCTCCCTCCTTATCGCAATGGCCGGCAGCCCCCGGTAATTGGTCGGAGCGGCAGAGCTGGTACCCAGGAAGGTCACCGAAAGCTTGGCCGAATTCATCTCCTCCTCAGGACAGAGATTGTCCTTGTCAGGCGCTTATGAACGTGAAGGTCGTGCTCCTCCATCAGGACGAAGTCCTCGCCGGGGTCGGCCGCCACCTCCTTCTGGTGCATCAGGACCACCGTGGCTCCCGGCCGGGCGACGGCCGCCAGCGTAGGAAGTGCCCTGGCCATGATCTCCTCGGCGCCGAGCCCCCTGGTGCTCGAGGCCCTGCCGTAGGGGACGTCGGTCGCCACGGCGTCGGCCTGGGTCACCGGGAGCCGCCCGGAGTCGGCGCGCACCACACCAAGCCACTCCTGGCGGAAGTGGCGCATGTTCCTCCACGCCCCCCGGACCATCTTCTCCGCCACGTCGGAGGCGGCCACCCGGCAGCCGACCATCGCAGCCTCCAGGGGGATGCTCCCCGTCCCCGCGAATGGGTCGAGGAAGACGTCCCCCTCGACGCAGCGGGAGAGGTTCACCAGGGCCCTCGACAGCTTGGGGAAGATGGCGGCGGGGTGAAAAAAGGGCCTCTGGCGGGGCCGCCGGAGCGACCATCCCTGGGCCATCGTCCCGGGCGAGGTGACCGCGAGGTACTCCCGCTCCCCCCTGACCAAGGTCAGCTCCAGGTCGGGGGCGCGCAGGTCGATGGTGGCCCGCAGATCGCCGATGTACTCTTCCGGGTCAGCGGGCATGCTCCCGCCTGCCAGGTCGAAGGCCCTGAACCTGACCCGGTGCCCTTCGAGGAGCTCGGCCGCCTCAGAGGCCCCGGAGACCAGGCGGCCCACCCGACGCGCGAAGGCGATCCTCCTCCCTACGCGGAAGGGGTCCGCCTCAGACTCCGCGACCAGTATCCTCGGGGCGGGGGACCTGAACTCCGAGCTGGGGTCGTAGGCTGAAAAGAGCGACTTCGCCTCGGACGCCGGGATGGTGCCGCCCTCCCCGGAAAGGAGGACCAGAGACTTACTCTTCAATCGTCCTTAGGTGCGACGCGATGGCGTCGGAGACGTCCACCTGGTTGATCTTCCCCGGGACCGTGTTGGTGCATATGACGGTCTTCACCGATGCCCTCTCCAACATGTCGAGGGCGTTCCCCATGAAGAGCCCGTGGACGCAGACCGCGATGGCCCGCCTCGCCCCCTGGCTCATCACCGTCTCGGCTGCGGCCCTCATGGTGCCTCCGGTGCTGATGATGTCGTCGACTATCAACACGTCCTTCCCCTCCACCTCGAGCTTGGAGCCAGCGACGGTGACCTCTCCGCTCACCCTGTCCCTCGTCTTGGCGAGCTGGAGGAAGGGGGCGCCGTAGAGGGCCGCGAAGGCCTCGGTCCGCTTGGACCCGCCGAAGTCGGGGGAGATCACCACGGGGGCCCTGGGGGCAACCTGCTCCTTCACGTACTCCACCAGGCTGGGTATGGCGGAGACGCTGTAGATTGGGAAAGAGAAGAGGGCCAGCCCCTCGGCGGAGTGTATGTCCACGGTCACCATCCTGCGGACCCCGGCCGAGCGCATCAGGTGGGCCACGATCCCCAGTGTGACGCTCTCCCCCGGCAGGAACTGCTTGTCCTGGCGCGCGTAGGCGAGGTAAGGGACCACCGCGGTGACCTTCGCGCCCTCTTCGCTAAGCTGGTGGGAGGCGAGGAGCAGCTGGAATAGGTGCTGGTCCACTGGGTGGTGGGTGGACTGGACCAGGAACACGTTCTTCCCCGAGACCTTGTCGCTTATCGTGAACTTCGACTCGCCGTCTGGGAATATCCTGAAGTCGGCCGCCAGAAGGGGGAGGTCGAGCTTCTCCGCGACGGAGCGTCCCAGGTCTTCAGAAGCCGGCCCTGGCAGGACAACCGCTTCGGCCACTTGTCACTCGGGACGGCTCGGCTCCCGTCTCTATTTAACGAGTTGCGGGTGAAAACCGCGGATACAGAAACCGTTAAGGACACGCTGAAGTTGATAGACAACGAGCGTTGTTTGGACCAGATTTGTCCTGAATGTCATGTCGGAATACTGCTGTACGACGCCCCGACCAAGAGGTTCGGGTGCAAGAAGTGCGGGGCCTTCCTCACGAGGGACCAGCTGTCTGACGCCAGGTTCAAGGCGAAGACGCCCGAAGAGGACGAGAGGCGCAAGAGGTCGAGGCAGCAGGCGGACTACCTCGAGTGGTGGCTCAGCGGCAACAAGGAGAAGTAGACCGCCCGTCCCTTTGGCCGAGGGCGCCCAGAGCGTCTAGTGTACCCTGGGCTCAGCGCTTTCTGAGCCGGGCGAACTTCGCAGCGCAATCCCTCATCTGCTGGGTAGTGTCGAGCCTCTTGAGCCCGTCGGGGAGCACCCACCTGTAGTCGGACGACTCCCCGTTCAGCCTTACGCGCCCCCCGTTGGGCCTCGCGAGGTAGTCGACCAGGACGACCTGCATCCGGTACCCCTTCCCGAGCTCCTCGGGCATGTATGTTACCACGTCGAACACCCCTTCTATCTCCACGTCGAGCCCTACCTCCTCCTTGGTCTCCCTGACTGCGGCCTGCATCGGCGTCTCGCCGACCTCCACCCTCCCTCCAGGGAACGCCCAGAGCCCGCGGTTGGGCTCCTCCCCCCTCTTCACAACAAGAAGCCGGCCGTCCCTGTGGACTAGCGTTCCGGCGCCCAGGACGATCTTGGGGGGCCGCTTGGCCATGGCTGTCGAACCCCTGCACTCGTTTTAAGGCCTGCCGGCCGGGGAGGGGCGCATTGGTCAGGGTCGAGATGCTCGCGGTGGGGAAGGAGCTGCTCATCGGCAGGACCCTGAACTCGAACGCCCTCTGGATCGGCAGGAGGCTCGCGCGCATGGGGTCGATGATCAAGGAGATCACGACCGTGGACGACGATCTGGACGAGATAGGCGCGGCCGTGCTCGCCATCGTCCGCCGATCCCCTGACTTCCTGGTCGCTGTAGGAGGCCTCGGGCCGACCCCGGACGACATGACGCTCAAAGGCATTGCAGGGGCCCTGGGGCTCAAGCTCGTGAGGGACGGGGAGGCGCTTCGGCTCATCAGAGGGCACTACAGGGACCGGGGGATGGAGGGGGTGGCGCTCACTCCGCCGAGGATGAAGATGGCTACCATCCCGGCCGGCTCGACCCCCTTGCCGAACGACGCCGGGACAGCGCCCGGGGTCCGGCTGGTCGCAGGCAGGACCGTGGTCTTCTGCCTCCCGGGGGTCCCGGTTGAGATGAGGGGGATCTTCAGGAGGTCTGTTGAGCCGGAGATCAGGGCGAAGGTCGGAAAGATATTCAGGAGGAGCCTCACCATGCGCCTAGAAGGGGTCCCGGAGTCGGCGCTGGCCCCCTACCTCGCCGAGGAGATGAAGAGGCACCCCGGGGCATACATAAAGTCCCACCCGAGGGGGACCAGGGAGGGCGTATCGAGGATCATGCTGGACATCGTCGTGGCTGGGCCAGACAGGGGGCGGGCCGATGCTGAAGGGGAGGCGATCTTGTCGGAGATGAAGAAGGCGGTGGCGGCCATAGGGGGGACCGTCGGCGCGGCGAGGAGCTCGGCCTAGGGGATCCGCATGGAGGTCACCTTCGTCACTGGGACAGCGGGGTCAGGGAAGTCCCTCCTCACAGCCGCTCTGAAGACCTGGTATGCCAACAGAGGCGAGGGCGCGATAGCGGTCAACCTCGATCCGGGGGTGGTGGAGCTCCCCTACGAGCCCGACGTTGACATCAGGGAGAGGGTCCAGCTTCAGGACGTGATGGAAGACTATGGCCTCGGACCCAACGGAGCCCTGATCCTGGCAGCGGACCTCACGGCGACCAAGCTCGCCGAGATCCAAGACGAGATCGACTCTTTCAAGACCGAGAACGTGATAGTCGACACGCCCGGACAGACAGAGCTCTTCGCATTCAGGGAGAGCGGGGAGTTCATCGTGCGAGAGATGAGGGCGGACTCGAAGGTCCTCCTCTTCCTGCTTGACCCTCTCCTGGCGAGCACCCCGTCCAACTTCCTGTCGCTGGCGCTCCTCTCAGCTTCCGTGGGGCTCAGGCTGAGCATCCCCAAGATAACCGTCCTGACGAAGAGGGACATAGCCAAGGACGGCGTGAAGCGCATCGCCGAGTGGAGCAGGGACGCCAAGACGTTCGAAGACGCCCTGTCGACCACCAAGGACGGCGAGCAGTATTCCCTCTACTCCGAGCTCTTCAGGAGCATCAGGCGGCTCTCCTTCGGGGCCGACCTCTACCCCGTCTCCTCCATAACCCAGGAGGGGATGATAGCCCTGGTCGGAGAGATGACGAGGATAGCTCGCGGCGGCGAAGAGTTTACGGACTGAGGCCTGAGAGGAAGGACTGCAGGACCTGGGCGAGGGCCCGCGGCTTCTCCAATGGGAGCATGTGCCCCGACTCCTCGATGACGCGCAGCTCGGAGCCTGGTATGTTCGCGTTGAGGTACTCCGACCACTTGGGTGGGGTCATCCTGTCCTTGTCCCCGCAGACGATGAGAGTCTTCGCCTCTATCCCTGGCAGCTGGGACCGGACGTCAAAGCCCTGGCACGCCAGGTAGTCGTTGAGGAAGACCGGGAGGTTGGAGACAGAAAGGGCGGTCCTGGCCTCCCTCCCGAGCCCGAGGTCTATCGAGTTGAAGCTCCAGGGGGTGATCACCTTCTCGATGGTCCCCATGGGCTGCTCCCTGAGCCCGTCGAGTATCTGCTGGTTGACCCCGAGCTTCGCACCCGTGCTGACCAAGATGAGGGCCCCCAGGTCCTCTGGGTGAGAGACGGCGAGGTCGAGGGCGATGGCGCCTCCCATCGAATGGCCGCAGACCGCCGGCCTCCTGAGGCCTCGCTCCGCTATGAACCTATGCAGCGCCTCGGCATAGTCATCCACGCTCTTGCAGGTTATGTCCCCAGAGGGGTGGCCAGGCAGGTTGACCGCGTAGCCGTGGGCGCCCCCGGACAGGTACTGCAGCGTCCTCCTCCAGAGGAGGCTGTTCCCTCCGGCCCCGTGGACGAACACCGTATCGTGGGGAGCCTCGTGCGTGTCCGACTCGAGCAACCTGGGTTACGGCGCCCGGGCTCGATTTAACGCTGATGGGGGAAACTCTAAAGGGGGTCGGCCCGGCGCAGGAGGAAGAGCTGGACTTGCCATCGCAGGCCGACGTGCTGAGGAAGCTTGTCAAAGGGGAGAAGGTGGTCGTGGCCCCCGGAGTGTTCAGCCCCTCGGTCGCGAAGCTGGCTGAGAGGGAAGGGTTCAGGGCCATCTATTTTTCAGGGGCGGGGTTCTCGAATCTGCTTGCGCTCCCCGACCTCGGGATCACCACGCTCAGCGAGGTGGCGCAGGCGGCGCGGCAGATCACTTCCAGGGTGGCGGTCCCGCTGATAGTCGACGCCGACACGGGCTTCGGCGAGGCGCTGAACGTCGCCAGGACGGTCGACGAGATGAAGGCAGCCGGGGCGGCCGCCGTCCAAATAGAGGACCAGGTCCTTCCGAAGCGCTGCGGGCACCTGGAGGGGAAGGAGCTCGTGGAGGTAGACGAGATGGTCAAGAAGCTTGTCTCGGCCAAGGAGGCGGCGGGGAGGAAGCTGATGATAATCGCCAGGACTGACGCCAGGGCGGTGGAGGGGATGGACGGCGCCCTTGAGAGGGCGGCCGCCTATGCGAGGGCGGGGGCGGATATGATATTCCCAGAGGCCCTCGAAGGGAGAGAAGAGTTCGCAGAGATGAGGAAGAAGGTCAGGCTCCCCCTGATGGCGAACATGACTGAGTTCGGGAAGACACCATACATGACGGCGGAGGAGTTTGAGGCCCTGGGGTACAACCTGGTGATATTCCCCGTGACTGCGTTCAGGGCGATGATGAAGACGGTGAAGGACACATTCTCGGCGCTGAAGAGCGAGGGGACGCAGAAGGGGATCCTCGGCTCCCTCATGACCAGGAAAGAGTTCTACGGCCTCATCGACTATGAAAAGTTCGAAGAGGCTGATGAGAAGGCGATGAAGGCGGCCAAGCGCCTGAGGAGGGGCAGGAGTTGACGGAGCCCTTGGAGGCCGTCAAGGTCCCGAGGGGGCTGGCCGGTGTCTCAGTCGCTGACACGCGGATTTCCAAGAGCAGCGCGGACGGGTCCCTGGTGTACCGCGGCTACCCCATCGCAGACCTGGCGGCCAACGCCAGCTTCGAGGAGACGGCGTACCTGGTGCTCAACGGGAAGCTACCGACGAGGGGGGAGCTGGACTCCTTCGCTTCGGGGATCGCGCGGAGGTCGAGCTTGGACCGCAGGGTCTTCGATATCATGGGGGCACTGGGGGGAGGCGCCCATCCGATAGACGCAATCAGGACGGGGGTGTCCGCCCTCGGGAGCATCGACGCCGAGCAGTCGATCCAGGATAAGGAGGCTTCCATCGAGTCGAAGATGCCGGTGCTGGCCGCGAACTGCCTCAGGGTCCCGAAGGGGGAGCCGCCGAGGCTTCCCGGAAAGACGGGGGGGTTCGCCGACAGGCTCCTCCAGATGCTCACTCCGAGGGAGGCGAGCGAATTCGACCGGTGGGTGTTCGAGCGGGTGCTGATATTCTACATGGAGCACGACATGAACGCGTCCTCCTTCACCGTGCGGGTCGTGGCGTCCACGCTGGCAGACCCCTACGCGGCCGCTTCGGCGGGGCTGGCCTCCCTGAAGGGGCCCCTGCACGGAGGGGCCAACGAGGCTGCGATGGAGATGCTCCTGCGGGCCAAGGATCCTGAGAACGCCGGCCCCTTCGTCGAGGCCACATTCAGGGAGGGGAGGAAGCTCATGGGGTTCGGCCACAGGGTCTACAAGCAGTTCGACCCCAGGGCAAGGCTATGCAAGGAGTACCTGGGGGAGATGACCAAGAAGCGCGGAGACGACAGGATCTACAGGCTCTGCGACGCCATCGAGAGGGAGATGTGGGAGAAGAAGAAGATTCCGCCGAACCTGGACTACTACGCCGCCCCCATCTTCTACCTCCTCGGCATCGAGGTCCCCCTTTACACCCCGATCTTCGCCGCGAGCAGGGTCTTCGGGTGGATGGCCCACTACAACGAGCAGGTGGAGGAGAACAAGCTGATTCGTCCCGACTCCACCTACGTCGGCCATGCGGGTCGCAGCTACGTCCCCATCGAGAAGCGATGAGCTAGCGGCCCAGTCGCCTGGCAGCCTCTTCGACGCTCATCCTTCCATCCACCACCTGCTGCGCCAGGGCTTCCGCCTTCGACTCTGACACTGCTGCGAACCTCGCCATGGCCGCCCCCCTCGCAGTCTCCACAATCATCCCCCTGACGCTGCGCAGCCTGAGTCCACGGTCCCCCGAAGAGAACTTCGTCCGCGCCTCGTCTATGGCCTTACGCAGGTTCTCTATCCCCTCCCCGGAGAGCGCCGAGACCTTCAGCACAGGGGGCGAGCGACGGCTCCCCCGGAACAGGGATAGCATGCTGACCACCATGGCGTCGGCGCCGTCAAGGTCGGCCTTGTTCACCACATATACGTCCCCCACCTCCATCAGCCCTGCCTTCGACACCTGGACGTCGTCCCCCAGCCCCGGCATCATGACAACGAGGACTGAATGCGATACCCCCACGACCTCGATGTCCGACTGGCCTATGCCCACGGTCTCGAGCAGTATCACATCGAACCCCGCGGCGTCCATCAGCCTGATGGCCTGCGAAGTCGCCCTTGACAGGCCCCCGGTCCATCCCCTGGACGCCATGCTTCTGATGTACACGCCTCGGTCGCCTGTGTGCCTCGTCATGCGAATCCTGTCCCCCAGCAGGGCGCCACCTGTGAGAGGGCTGCTCGGATCCACGGCGACCACCCCCACCCTCAGCCCCAGTTCTCGGTAGGAGTCGATCAGCCTGTCGACGAGGGTGCTCTTGCCCGTCCCCGGCGGGCCCGTGACCCCGACGACGAACGCCCTCCCAGGGGCGCCGAGCTTCTCCAGGAGGCCCGAGGCGCGTTCCGGGTCGTTCTCCGCGAGGGTGATCGCCCTGGCGAGGGCTGACCTGTCGCCTTTCAAAATGGCGGATGTCAGTCGAGTCTGAGATGCCGTGGCCGCCTCCGTCGCCCGGGTCTCTTTTATCGGTTCGAAGAGATTCTTTATCTTCCGGGGCGTCCGCCGGTGCCAAGGACATGCTCAGGGACGCAGGGGATGCCTACTGGCGGAAGAAGGCGAAGTCTGTCGTCGAGAGGAGGGCGAAGAAGGGGACGCTGTATGAAAGGAAGGCGGTCGAGAGGGCAAGAGAGGGGCTCAGGCAGTGGCAGGACACTTTGTACGCGGAGTGGGCGGAGAAGTCCCCGGGAGCGGGGAGGGACCCGCAGACGGCGTCAGGGATACCGCTGAAGCCGCTCTACACCCCGGATGACGTAGCGAACTCGGAGTACTCCGACCAGGGTTTCCCTGGAGTGTACCCGTTCCTGAGGGGGGTCTACCCGAACATGTACAGAGGCCGGACCTGGACCATGAGGATGTTCTCAGGGTTCGGCACCCCCGAGGACACCAACAAGAGGCTGAAGCTGCTTCTCGATCACGGAGAGACGGGGCTGAGCATAGCGTTCGACATGCCCACCCTCTACGGATATGATTGCGACTCCGAGCGAGCCCACGGCGAGGTGGGGAGGTGCGGCGTGAACGTCTCTTCGCTCAAGGACATGGAGGTCATCTTCGACGGCATCCCTCTGGGGGAGGTGAGCACGTCGATGACCATCAACGCTCCGGCGACCGTCCTTACCTGCATGTACGCTGGCGTGGGGAAGAGGCAGGGGGTGCCCGCCTCCCAGCTCAGGGGGACGGTGCAGGCGGACATGCTCAAGGAGTACATCGCCCAGAAGGAGTGGGCCTACCCACCCGAGGCGCACCTGAGGCTCGTCAGGGACCTCATGGTGTTCGCGACCAAGGAGATGCCCCTCTGGAATTACATCAGCATCAGCGGGTACCACATCAGGGAAGCGGGGTCCAGCGCGGTACAGGAGCTGGCATTCACCCTCGCCGATGGATTCGGCTACATAGAGCTCGGCTTGGAAGCGGGCCTGAAGGTGGAGCAGTTCGCCCCTCGCCTCAGCTTCTTCTTCAACTCGACCATGGACTTCTTCGAGGAGATCGCAAAGTTCAGGGCGGCCAGGAGGGTCTGGGCGACTGTGCTCCGCGAGAAGTACGGAGTGACGGACAAGAGGAGCCTGCTGATGCGGTTCCACACCCAGACTTCGGGGGCGTCCCTCACCTGGCAGCAGCCATTGAACAACGTGGTGAGGACCGCCATCGAGGCCCTGGCGGCGGTCCTTGGGGGGACCCAGTCGCTGCACACCAACTCATACGACGAGGCCTGGGCCCTTCCTACGGAGCAGGCCGTGGAGGTGGCACTGAGGACCCAACAGATCATAGCGGAGGAGACCGGCCTGCCCAGCGTGATAGACCCCCTCGGAGGGTCGTACTACGTGGAGTGGCTCACGGAGCAGATGGAGGAGGAGGCGTACAAATACTTCGACAGGATTGAGGCGGCAGGGGGGCTGCTGAAGGCGGTGAAGACTGGATACCTCCAGCGGGAGATAGCGGAGAACTCCTACAGGCTCTCGAAACGTGTCGAGCAGGGGAAGGACTCCGTTGTCGGCGTGAACAAGTACTCGAAGCCCGAGAAGGAGCCCATTGACACACTGAAGATCGACTTCAAGGCCCAGAGGGCGCAGACCAAGCGGCTGGCCGCCGTGAAGCGGGAGAGGGACGAGGCGAAGGTCAGGGCCGCGCTGGCGAAAATGGAGAAGGCATTTGAAAACGAAGATGCAAACTCCATGTACCCGATGCTGGACGCCGTGACGAAGTACGCGACACTGGGCGAAGTGATGGGGGTCGGGCGCAGGGTCTGGGGCTCATACAAGGAGCCCATGCTGCTCTAGGCTCCAGCCAAGTGCACAAGCCGCGGCAAAAGGTTTTGAAGGCCCCGGGGGCTCGAGCGAAGAAGATTGGCAAGGAAGGCGACGGCGCTCCAGAGGAAGATCAGGATACTCGTCGCGAAGCCCGGGCTCGACGGCCACGACAGGGGGGCCCTCGTTCTCGCCAGGGCATTCAGGGACGCAGGGATGGAGGTGATCTACAGCGGCCTGCTCCCTTCCCCCGAGCAGGTCGCGCAGATGGCCATAGACGAAGACGTTGACGTGGTGGCCCTGTCCCTTCTCAACGGGGCCCATATGACGGCGTTCCCGAAGGTGAAGAAGCTCCTGGACAAGCTGGGAGGGAAGGATGTGGTGGTGGTCGGGGGCGGGATAATCCCCGAGGAGGACAAGCCGAGGCTGCTGAAGCTAGGGATAACCGGCTTATACGGCCCGGGGAGCTCTTTCGAGGACATCGTGGAACACGTCCGAGGCCGGGTCAGGAAAGAGAGGTGGAAGGAGTAGATGCCCAAACAGGACGAGTTCATGAACCTCTCGAAGATGAACTTCGACGTCTCCGAAGAGCAGGAGATGATCCTCGAGCAGGTGGACAGGGCTTGCAAGGAGTTCAGGCCCATCGAGGACAGGTACTACCTCGAGCACAAGATCAACGACCAGACCAGACCGTTCTTCGCGAAGGCGCACCTCCTGGGGCTCCCGGTCTCAAGGAGGTACGGAGACGGCCAGGGGGCAGACATGGTCACCTATGCCCTGGCCATCGAGAGGATAGGGAGGGAGGGGACCGGGGTGAGGACGTTCTTTTCGGTGCATATGGCTCTCGGACAGATGACGGTCCAGCACTGGGGGAACGAAGAGCAGAAGAACCGGATACTCACCCCCGCCACGAAGGGGGACGCCATACTCGCGTTCGGGCTCACCGAGCCCAATGCCGGGAGCGACCCCGCTTCCCTCACAACCTACTTCGAGGAGAAGGGGGGGAAGTACCAGATAACCGGCCAGAAGATGTGGATATCCCTGGGCTCGTCTTCGAAATACGTCCTGGTCTTCGCGTACCCCAAGGGCAGGAGGGAGGGGATGAGCGGGTTCATTGTCGATACGGAGAGCCCCGGGTTCAAGGCTGAGCTCATCCCGCACAAGCTCGGCCTCCCGACGGCCGACACGTCCACCCTCTACCTGGACAAGGTCGAGGTGACCAAGGAGGATGTGCTCGGGCCGCCGGGGAAGGGCATGTCCGTCGCGCTCTCAGGGCTGATGAATGGGAGGCTGAGCGTGGCCGCCGGGTGCGTCGGCGTCATCCAGGACTGCCTGGACGAGGCCGTGAGCTACGCCGGGGTGAGGGTCCAGCACGGCAAGGTGATCGGCAAGCACCAGCTTGTCCAGAGGCACATAGGGCTGATGGCCACGAACCTGGAGGCGGCCAGGCTGCTCCTACTCCAGGCCGCGTTCGTCAAGCAGAAGTATGAAGAGAACCCAGGCAACACGGAGCTCAGGGACGCCACCGACCTGGCCTGCGCCCGCGCGAAGTACTTCGCGGCCAACGCTTCCTTCGACGCCGCCAACAGGGCGGTCCAGATCTTCGGCGGGAACGGCTACTCGCTGGAGAACAGGCCCGCCAGGCACTTCGCGGACACCAGGGTCACCATGATATACGAAGGGGCCAACGAGATCATGGAGCAGAAGCTCGCCCTGGGCGCACTGGGGAAAGGATTCGAAGCGTACTCCTAGAACCCCGTCGGTGCATTCCTAGGAGGAAGGGGCGGGCAAAGCCCGCTCTTCTCGCAGTTCGGATCCGGCCGCGGCACTCGCCGGCGGGAAGCTGTGGGCATTGAGTACGCCAGGATATGATGGTCAGTGCGAGAAGGCCAGGGCCATGAGGAATGCGGCCGTGGAGATCACGGCAAGCACTATCCCCTTGAGGATGCCCTCGAGCTTTGCGGCCAGGGGAGACCCACCCCCCTGCTCCTGCTTGATCGCCTTGTAGGGCCTCGAGGCGCTGATTTCGACGTAGGCGGTGAAGAAGCCGAAAAGCCCGGCGGCGACTGACGCGACGCTCACTGTGTCCGCCTGGACCACGAAGCCGGCGATCACAGGGAGGAACCCCCAGGAAGTCGCGAACCACAGGTCCGTGTGGAACGCCCCGCCGAATAGCTCGAGGTTGTAGGCGAGCAGGAAGAAGAGCTCGACGGCCCCCACCATGAGGAGCAGAGGAGCATAGGTCAGCGCCAGATAGAGGCCAAGCCCCAGGGACGGGACCAGCGCGGCCGCAGCCACGGCCGCGAGCTGCCTTCGCGAAAAGAAGTTCCCCCACGGCCTGTTGGGGGCCATGGCGTCGAGACAATGGGCCGAGACGCCGACGGCGAGGAGATACACCACTGCCAGCGCCGCCATCCTCTCGACGTGGACCATCGGGGCTATGAGCGACCCGATGAGGACATAGCTGGCGTTCATGAGCGAGTATGGATAGAAGCTGAGCCCCACCAGAAGCCTTAGGCGCCTGGGCCCCCTCCGTGGGACATACCACTCCCTCAGCCGCGTGCCTTCGCTGTCGGCCTGGCCCAAGGGCCTCAAGCGGCATCCCCGCACTATTGACCGTTTCCCGGGTCGGCGCGTTCCAGAGGGGATAAGAGACGGCGGGCGCATGGCTTCTCCGAATGGGAGACGCGGTAGCGCCGGCCGAAGAGATGAAGCGGACGTCGTCGAAGATATTCGCCGGGCTGGCGCGGTCCTACGAGAACGCCCTGGATTACGCCACCCTGTTCCAAGACAGGCGCTGGAAGGCCTGGGTCGCGAGAAGGCTGAACGTGGAGGGCGGCCTCGTCCTTGACGTGGGGAGCGGGACCTTGGTCCTCGAGGAGCTCCTCTCAGGGATGGGCTGCAGGTTCGTCGGCCTCGACCTTGCCCCTGAGATGATACGCGTCGCCATGGAGAAGAGGGTCCCCGGCGTCGGCCTGGTCCTTAACGGAGACGCCGAGTTTCTCCCGTTCGCCGATGGCTCTTTCGACTCCGTCGTCAGCTGCTATGTCCCGAAATACGTCGACGTCCGGAAGTTCGTGAGGGAGCTGGCGAGGGTGGCCAAGCCAGGGGGGAAGGCCGTGGTGTACGACTTCGCCAAGCCGAGGGGACCCCTCGCCCCCTTCCTTGAGGCGTACATCCAGGGCGGGCTGCGCGTGATTGGCTTCGCCCTCGGGCTTGCGGGGAGGAGGGAGGCGTATACCTTCGACAGGCTCCCCCAGATCATCGAAGGCACAACCTGGGACCTGGAAATGGTCGACGCCATGGAATCGAACGGGTTCGTTGAAATCGAGTCCGCCCGGCTCACGGGAGGGGTGGTCTTCGCCTGCAGCGGGCGGCTCAGGGAGAGCGCTTAGATACTGTGGGATAGGGTTGTTGCACATGTCCCGGGCGACCAGAGGTAGGGCGGGGGCGGTCAGGACGGCGCGCAGAACCCCCAAGCGGGAGCGCCCGGCTCCTTCGAATTGAGCGGCGGAGGGCCGCAGGGGGGCGGACCCCTGCCGATCTACTTCGCCAAGGGAGGGAGGGTGTTCGTGTCGGGGCTCCTCAGCATCGCCCTCCCCTTCTACCTGAGGGCCATCGGCTACGGTCCCTTCTTCCAAGGGCTTGCCCTGGTGGCCATCCTTGCGGGGAACGCAGCTTCGAACCTAGCTGTGACATACCTCGGCGCCAGGGTGGGCAGGAAGAGGCTGCTGCAGATATTCAGCCTCCTAATGGTCGCGGCGGGTGCAGTCCTGGCGCTGGACGAGGCCGCCGCCGCAATACTCCTGGCATGCCTGGCGGGAAACATCAGCAGCACGGGGACGGAGGCGGGACCGTTCCAGTCCATCGAAGCCGGGATCCTCCCCGACCTGAGCGGAGAGGGGTCGAGCGTCAGAGCCTTCGGGAGGTACAACATGATAGGCTACTCGGCGGCCGCCCTTGGACAGCTCGCTTCTTCGGGCCCAGGCATCCTCGGGAACAGCGCGGTTGCGTTCCACGTTGTGTTCGCCGGGTTCGCAGTCGTGGGGGTGGTCCTCTTCGCTGTCTACAGCAGGCTGAAGGGCATGGAAGGGAGCCGCGCAGCGAGGCCAGGCCTGGCTAACCTCAGCCAGGCGGCGAGGAAGGACCTCGTGCGGCTCTCGGGGCTGTTCTCCGTGGACTCGCTCGGCGGGGTCTTCGTCACGACATACCTCCTATCGATCTGGTTCAGCTCGACCTTCGGCCTCCAGCTCGAGTACCTCGGGCCCATATTCTTCGTCGCTAGCTTGGTCACCGCGGCCTCGACCTACGGGGCGGCCATGATCGCCCTGCGAATCGGCAACCTGAGAACCATGGTCTACACCCACCTCGCGTCGAATGGGTTCCTCATCCTCATGGGGCTCGCTGGGTCCCTCCCGCTCGCGCTCCTCTTCCTCTTCCTCCGCCAGAGCGTGTCGCAGATGGACGTCCCGACGAGGCAGGCGCTGATGACAGAGATGTTCCAGAAGGAGGAGAGGGTCCAGGCCTACGCGGTCACCAACACCCTGCGGAGCGCTGGTTCGTTCGTGGGCGGCCCAGCCTCGGCGGTGATGCTCGGGCTTGGGTTGGTGTCGGCGCTCCCGTTCGCGGGTGGGGTCACCAAGATCGGCTATGACCTTCTGACCTTCGCCAGCTACAGGAAGAGATACCGCTAGTGCAGCGAGGCTCCCAAGACTGGGAGTCGGGCCCAGGGCGTTAGATCAGAAGGCGGACCCCGGAGCCCCTAGCAGTCCCGCATCTCGAACGACTGCGACGAACACTCAGTGGACGCTAAGTCGGTGCAGGCCTCCGGGGAGTGGAGGCGTTCCAATCCCAGGGGACGCGGCATGAGGACGGCAGAGGGAGCATCTGCACGGACTTGAGCCGTGCGGAAGGACCACTTCCTACACCAGGACCACCGCACATACGTGGACCGATGTGATTCGGAGAGGGCCGCGCCGGCTAGACCTCGGAGGCGCCCGTGAAGTCCCAGCCTGGTATCGAGGCAGGGGGCTCCCTTGGTCGGAACCCATCGAAGAAGCCTGCTTCCCCGAGCTCCTTCACCACCATGGCCGAGAAGGCTGGCGCTCCAGTCGCCCCGGGGGAGTTGAAGTTGACGACGTGGGCTGAGCCTTCGCCCTTGAAGAGGAGCGCCTCGGGGACGAAGCCCGACCTGTCGACGACGGAGCTCCTTACCCCGAAGACGACCCTCCCGTTCAGGAGGGAAGGCGACAGGGCCGGGATGAACCTCCTCACCCTGGCACACATCGCCCGCTTAGAGAGGGAGCTCCGCCACTCCCCTGCTACGAGGGAGAGGAAGTCCGAGTTGGCGAAGAGCCTCGCCTTCGGCCCCGGGGGACGTTCCAGGAACCGGGGTAGGGAGGAGAGCCCTAACCCTGAATAGACGTAGGGCCCAGGGACGACCACGGCGTTGGGCCCTATTTGCCGGGACCCGTCCGCCCTCACCACGAAGTGGGGGTCGAGGAATGGATACTGCGGGAACTCCGGCGGTCGGTAGATGTTCGAGGTCACCCTCGAGGCGAAGGGTTCGTCCACCACCCAGTACTCCCCCCTGAAGTGCAGGGCGGCGAGCCCCCGGCCGAAGCCGAGGGAGTGGGCGATCTTCAACGCCCCCCCGCCTGCGGCGTTGACCAAGAGCCTGCAGCGGACCGTGGTGGATGACCCGCCCGAGCGGAACGTCGCCTGGACGGCCCCCGGCCTCCTGGCCGCCGATACCAGCTCCTGCCCTGCGAGGAACCTCACCCCCCTGGCGAGATCACGCCTCCAGACGCTGCGGGTGAAAGCGCCGAAGTCGACAGAGACGTCAGTCTTTGAGAAAAGGGCCCCCCTGCACCTGACCTCAGGCTCCCTCGACCTGACCCCGGCCCCGTCGAGGAACTCCATCTCTCCCTCGTCCATTCCGTTCTCAACCCCCCAGGTGCGGTACTTCTCCACCGTCCTGACCTCACGCTCGTCCACCGCCACGTTGTAGGTGCCGATGGGCCTCCAGGGGAGGCCGTCGACCTTGGCGAGGGACTCCCAGAGTCTGCGGGAGAGCAGAGCGGTCCGCGCGAAGACGCGCTTTTTCGCAGGGTCCAGATAGTATGGCCTGTGTATCACCCCGGTGTTCCTGGACGAGGTGTGCGCCCCCGGTGACCGGGCTACGTCCGCCAGGGCTATGGTGCAGTCATAGAGTCCGGAGAGCCAGTAGGCCGTGGTGGCTCCGAGAATCCCCGCCCCCACCACGAGTATGTCGAAGTCCGACGCCTCGGCCATGACCCACTGCGGGGAGGACGGAGCGTTAAGGGTCTTGGCCTAGATCCCCTTCAGGTACCCGTTGGCGTCGAGCCACTGGGTGTGCGCCTGGATGTACCGCCAGAGGATGTCCGCCTTCGCGTTGTCGAAGTCCCAGGGAGCGACAAGTACGATGTCCCCCTCGCGTATCCACATCCTCCGCTTCAGTTTCCCCCTGATCCTGCACATCCTCGTCACGCCGTCCGCGCACTTCACGATCACCTGGTCCCCACCGGTCATTTTGATGGCCCTGCCGAGTATCTCCCCCTGCTGGGGCATCACGAGCTCCTTCAGGTTTGCTTCGCTGAGGACCTTTCTCTTTCCCAAGAAGTCTCATCCGACGCCGCCGGCGGGATGATATTAATGATATCGGCGCCAGCGGCCCGGTCTGCCCCGTTGCTTCTCGCCGCGGCCGTGCCTCCATGGCCTGGGGCCCTTCGAGGAGAGCGCTGGCCTCGACCTCTTCCTGGCGTCTTCTTCGCGCAGGGGATTGATGGGCGCCTTGGCGAGGGCCGCTATGCGGGCGAAATCCCCTTCTTCGTCCGAGCTCACGAAGGTGTAGGATCGGCCGACGTCTCCGGCCCTGGCCGTCCTTCCCACCCTGTGGAAGTACACCGTGGGGTCTTCGGGGACGTCGTAGTTGATGACGCAGTCAACCTGGCGGACGTCGATTCCCCTGCTCGCGACGTCGGTCGCGACCAGCACGTCTGCCTTCCCCGCCCTGAATAGCCCCATGGAGTGGTCGCGCTGATTCTGGGAGAGGTCGCCATGGAGAGAGACCACGCTGAGGAAACGCCTCTCCAGCTCCCTGGCGAGCCTGATGGTGCCATACCTCGTCCTGCAGAAGACGACGGCGCTCTTGCGGTTCTCCTTCTCGAGGATGTCGAGCAGGAGCTGGAGCTTCTGGTCCCGCTCGGTCCTGGCGTAGAACTGCTCCAGGGTCTCCGCGGAAGGCTCGTTCTCGTCCACCATCACCCTGATTGGGTCGGGGACGTACCTCTGGGAGAGCTGAACTATCGACCTCGGCATGGTGGCAGAGAACAGGGCCGTCTGCCTCGCGTTGGGTGTCTTGTCGAGTATGAAGTCGACGTCTTCGATGAAACCCATGTCGAGCATCACATCCGCCTCGTCGAGGACCACGAACTTGACGGAGTCGAGCCTGAGCGTCCCCCTCTTGATGTGGTCGATGGTCCGTCCGGGCGTCCCGACGACGATGTGCGCGCCCCTCCTGAGGGCGTCCAGCTGGACGTTCATCGACTGCCCTCCGTAGATGGTCACCACCCTCACTGTCGTGTATGACCCAATCTTCTGGAGTTCGAGCGTTATCTGGACAGCGAGCTCTCTCGTGGGAGCGAGCACCAGGGCCTGCACCCGCGCCACCGAGGGGTCGACGGCCTGCACCACGGGGATACCGAAGGCGAGGGTCTTCCCCGAGCCGGCCTTCGCCTGGCCTATGAAGTTCCTCCCCTCCAGGAGCGGCCCTATGGCCTGGGCTTGTATGGGGAAGGGCCTGACATAGCCGGAGGAAGCGACCCCTTTCCTGATGGCCGGGTGCAGGGGAAACGCTTCAAAGCCGCTCAAGTACGTGCACCTCCAGACGGATGTCCTTCCACTTTAACTGGGCCGCTCCGGTTGCCCGTATTTAAGACAGGGAAAGCCCCCCTCCTTCAGTAGTGGATAAGAAGAGGGCGCGCAAGGGGCATCTCCATGGAGGAACCAGCTCTCCAGGTCAAGGGCCCGCCCAAGGAGTGCCCCCAGTGCGGGGCTAAGGTCAGGCTCTATCGGACCCCCAGGGGGCTCCGCTGCGGCGACTGCGTAAAGAAGATGGATTCTGCCGGGCTGGGGTTCAGGTAGAAGGCCCCGGCCGGGGGCATAATGGCAGTGCACGTGTTTGTCGCTCCTATCCAGATATGGTCTGCAAGGACTCCAGAGGGAGTCCTGGGTGCTGTTCGCGATAAGGACCCTAAACTCGCTCGGCTTCTCCATGGCGATGCCGTTCTTCGGCCTCTACCTCGCCGAGGTCAGGGGGATCGACCTGGCGTCCACGGGCCTGGTTTACTTCGCCGCGGGGGCGCTCAACCTGGGGAGCCAGCTCCTGGGAGGGAGGTTGACCGACGCCGTGGGCCCCAAGAAGGTCATGCTCGCTGGGTACTTCACTTCCATCGCCACCTCCGTCGCCCTCGGGTTCATGGTGCTCGACAACAGCGCCGCGCTGTACTTCTTCGTCCTTTACCCCCTCTTCTCGTTCCTCAGGGGCTTCTCCAACCCTGCGACCGGGTCGATAATCGCTGGGCAGCCTGTCAGCCAGATCCGGCCTGGGTACAACCTGCTCACCATCGGCGGGAACCTCGGCTTCGCGATAGGGCCGGCGGTTGGGGGGCCCATCACCCAGGCCTTCGGCTACGACTCGGTCTTCTTCATCAGCGCCGCCATGGTGGTCCCGGTCATCCTGCTCACCATTTTCCTGATTCGCGGGGGGGTCAGGCGGTCCGGGGACCCGCGCGAGGGGGATGCGAGGCGGATGCTTTCGTGGAAGAAGGACACGAGCATCATCGCGTTCCTGCTCCTCATGGCGTGCCTCTACTTCGCCGTGGGATATGAGATCCAGCCGCTGGCCCTCTACACCGGGGTCCTACTGCACTTCACCAACACGCAGATCGGCTACCTCTTCGCAACCAACGGCGCAGTCATCGTCATCCTGCAGCTCCCCCTGATTAGCATGGTCCAGAGGGCCAGGACCCTCGCTTTCCCCCTGCTGCTGTCTCCGCTCCTCCTCGTGGCGAGCTTCGTGATGGCCGGGCTGTCCACCAGTTTCCTGCAGTACGAGGCCGTGATGGTCGTGCTCACCCTCGGGGAAATCATGGCCACGGTTCCGTCGCAGACGGTGATTGCCCTCTTTTCGAAGTCCGGCAACAGGGGGACATACCAGGGCTACTAC
Source organism: Nitrososphaerota archaeon (assembly GCA_029785615.1). Lineage (GTDB taxonomy): Archaea > Thermoproteota > Nitrososphaeria > Nitrososphaerales > Gagatemarchaeaceae > UBA183. The sequence goes on along the minus strand of JAFLZH010000001.1, from coordinate 225,339 downwards.
TACGCTGCCACCTCGTCGGGGAGGTCGATCGCCGCGGCCGTCGGGCCGGCCAGCTTCCAGCTCCTTAGCTTCGACCCGGCCTGGGGCTGGTACGCTCTCGCGGGATTCGCCGCTGCCGTGTTCTGCGGGTTCGCGGTCGTCGGGCCTGGGCTCCAGCGGGAATACGAGGGACTTTCAAAGCCAAAGGGCGGAGGGGAGGCGGAAGAGAAAGCGCCAGGGGTCCCGCCCCCGGCGAAGTTGAATCCGTCTCCTCCAGGGTGACGCTCGGGTCTCAGCATAAGGCGGGCTCATTCCATGCTCGCCCTGGACCATCCGTCGGGCACTGATCGACCCCAGGAGCCGTCTTTCTGGGTAGGGCAGAGCTCCCGCTGGGTTCTCAAAAAACAGAAGGAGGGTCCCAGGCCTCTCGGCCCAGGACTGTCTCTATACGTTGACCGGTTGGTAGTAGATTTGGTTGTAGAAGCTGCCCACGAACTCGTTGTCGACGACGCCGTGGACGTAGGGCTGCAGGAAGAAGAAGTTCGTTGGGAAGCCCGCGTTGGGCTGCCCTGCAGGAATCTCTGGGATTGGTGTGTAGATCCATATCTGGTTCTGTTGTGCCATCTTGTACAGCGTGCTAGCGCAGGTCTGCGCTTGAGCCGTAGACGCTGGGAACTCGCATGCCAGTGCCTCTGCGTTGACGGTGGAGTTGGTGTAGAACCCGTTGTACGGTGACGGGGTCATCAGTGGGAAGAACATGCCCAGGAATGGGTCGTTGAAGTCAGCGCCCCAGCCTATGAGTTGGACCGCTGGATAGGTCTGTGCTTTGGAGTCGAGTATGTCGAGCTCCGTTGTGGTGGTCCCGAACGGCACCGCGGTGATGCCGAACTGGCTCAGTGAGTTCTGGATCACGGTGAGCGTGACCTCCAGAGCGCCTGTGAGAGGGACTGCGTAGTACAGCTTGAACGGCTGTAGCTGCGAACCCTTCTGGTCACCGATTATGGTCCCTGCGGCCAGCGTCGTCCCGTTGGACAGCGTCAAGGCAGTGGAGAGGACCGTGTAGGTGTGCGACTGCAGGCCGAACTCTTGGAAGTAGTTGACGGCCGCAGTGGTGTTCTCCTGAGGGAGCGGGTAGTTCGGTAGGTTGTAGTATGCGTAGGCCGGCGTCAGCGGACCGACGAAGTATCCGTCGTAGGCTGTGTTGTTGAAGTAGTTAGGCTGGTTGAGCGCCGTGTAGTTCAGCGCGGACGCCATACCCTGCCTGAAGCTGGTGAAGTTGGTCGGAGACTGGTAGGTGTTGAACTGGGCGAAGAGCGCGTAGGGGAATGCGCCAATCCCCCTCAATATCTGGTTGAAGGAGAAGGTGGATCTCACGTTAGCCGGGAGGCCGTCATACATCGCGTTGTAGTTGAACGGCGCCTCGGTAGAAATCTGTGCCTTGTTGGTGCTAAAGTCACCCTCGGCCTGGGCGTCTGTCGAGAACGGTGCTATGACTACGGTGTTGATGCTGGCTGGTCTTGCGATGACAGGGACGTTCGTGGCAGACGACTGACCCGCCCAGTAGTTGGGGGTAGCTGTCAGCACGACCGGGTTGTTCCCAGCCCCTACCGACGATACGATGTAGGGGCCGGTCCCGATCCCGCCGTGGGTGTCGAAGTATGAGTTGGCTGTGTTGTTGGCGACTCCTCCGTGGGCGTCGACGAACGCAGGCTCGACCATCTGCTGGCCGTCGAACCCTGCCCACAGTTGTGGACCGAATGGCCCGAGGGTCCTCAGATAGTTGGCGCTGAAGTAGGACGTCGAGTTGGCCACGTATGCCTGCTCAGGGTACGCCATGATGGCGGCCTGGGTGGTGTTGGAGGGACTAAAGTTGGAGAGCATCTGGTTCAGCGCTCTCACTGCCAGGTTAACGGCCGCCGGTGTATCAGCTGCCGTCTGGAGTCCAGTCACAGACTGGATCGCGGCCCTGAGACCCCACGGGATTTGATTGCCCATGGCGTTGTAGGAGTAGCTGCCAGACCCGAACTGGGCGCCCGCGGTCTCGTTGTAGGACACTTCGTTCCAGTTGTACAGGCTGACACCGGAAGGCGCGTTGATGTACTGGGTGCGCACGATCGAGAACCACTGGTCGTATGCTGTTGCTGGTGTCCCGTCCGAGAACGTGACGCCCGACCTGATGTGGAAGACGTTCGTGCAGCCACCGTTGGTGATCCAGTACTGGTCTGCGATGACCGGGAGGAGCTGGCTGCCGCTGTTGCCGTTGTACATGACCAGGTTCTGGAAGACTGCGTTGTAGTATGGAAGGTCCTGCGAGTAGAACCCAGCTGCTGGGTCCAGGTAGTCCGGCGGAGCCCCTGTTGACTCATCGACCAGCTGGTTAGCGTTGGTCGGCCCATACTGGCCTGCGCCAGTGGTGGGCGGAGTGGAGGTGACCGGGTAGTTGTAGTTCGCAGACGAGTTTGCGGCGGTGTAGGTGAACGACTGGGTAGGGGGGACTGTCCCCGATATCGCAGAGGTGCACGATGCCACCGTCAGCGGCGTCTGTGGCGCTGAGGTCGAGGAGCTCGACTGGCTTGTCGAAGAGACCGAGTGGGTACTTGACGAGGCCGTGCTGGTAGTTGACGATGTCGAAGTCGTCGAGGTCGTTGTCTTCGAAGGCGATGTGGTGAGGACGAAGTAGCCGGCGGCGGCCGCGATGACGAGGATTACGACGATGATGGCGACTGTTGCAGTTGTGGTAAGTGCTTTGCGTCTGGTAATTTTCATTCTCGGACTGAAAAGTCGTCTAATTTACTTTAAGGATTGTTGACGATTTTGGATTTTACTTAAACTTTGTTGACATCTGAGGGTGTTGCGTCTGGACCGAACCGATTCCTGACACGATGGATCCAAAATGTGCAGGGCGGCGTCGCCCTGGGTCAGACACCAGTACCGTCAGATCAGCCTGCCGCTCGTCGGCCCCCCGGCTCCAAAGGAGGAACAACGAACGCATAACTGAGTTTGCGCCCAGACCGCCATGCAGAATCTCATCGAAGGTCAATCTGCTGTGCCTGTCGTATGTCAGCCGCCATTTGGCGGTACTTGATTTATATCCTAATGCAGACAGTTCGCCCACCGATATGCATGGAATTCGGCGGGCCCTCGCTGTCGGCCCCTGACTGGAACCCACCCGTCGGGAATCCGGCGGAGAACGCTGCGCTGTGGAAGGTTGTGCTAAGAGCGTTCGGATTCACTAACGACCCGTTCAGCGCAGAGTATGTCTTGACCAGGCCCGGACTATTGTCTGCGCAGACAAGGCTAAGCCTCTCGCGTCTGGCGAAGCGTGTGCGTTCTGGGACGGATGTGTTGCTTGTGGGACCTGACGGTTCAGGGAAGACGCTGTTGCTGAGCCTGCTGGCGAAGGGCCTTAACCAGACCGGTAAGAGTGAGAAGGTTGGTTCGTCCGGCGCTGTTTGCTCAGGGTGGCAGCTTGAACATAACTGGGCGAAGAAGCCCCGCCGTGCAAGCCTAGCAGGTTCCTCTGAGAGGAATCAGCTGAAGCAGCATGGCCCGCTCATCGTCGACGACTGCGACCGGGTGGTTGGACAGATCATGGAGGGAAGGAGCCACCCGACTCACCCCAGGAGCGTCCTCCCGAAATACGTCCTGAGCGTCTCTTACATAACATATCGTGGCTTGCTACGCATGAGGTCAGTCCCAGAGGGGTTCGTCGTTCAGTTGCTGCCGCGTTTCGAAAGGCGAGAGATAGAGTTGATGCTCAGGCTTTCCGTGGAATCCTGCGCCATGGATGGAGACCCCTACGAACCCGACGCATATCAGGCAATCTCGGAACGGGCCATGGGCCTCCCCGGGCTTGCCGCGGACCTCGCCGGCGCCTGTCTCTGGATAGGAGGTTGGGCAGGGGTGACGAGGATTTCAAAGGCGCTTGTGGCCATGGTGGCAGAACGCCTCTCTTACGACGACGCGAACAAGCTGCTCACTGGTAGGCTTGAGCTCCAAGGAAATGAAGCGAGAGTCGCCCATGAAGTGCTCAGGCGGTGCTACACCGATGGGGAGATGCGCAAGAGCGACATCGTCAAGGGGCTTAGGAACCTGGCGAGGTCGACGGCCTACAGCGGCCTTGCGAACCTAGTGGAGGAACACCTCCTCTACGCCGTACAGCGTGGCTATCGCGTCTGCTATGGAATCCCCAAGCCGGTTAGAGCGGCGCTACAGACGGTCGAAGCCAGGAGAACTGCCGGCGCGGAGACAAGGCATCTGGAAGATCATGACGATGCAGCCGGGAGGCTCGGACAGGCCCCGAGTATTCGTGGTCCCGAATTGGAGGCACACCTGCTGCGTCGTCAAATGGCTGCGCCCAGCTTAAATCGTGCAGACCTCTTCCGCGCCCCGCAATGATACAGATTACGATCAAGCTGAAGCCGAAGTGGGATCTGCTGAGCCTCACCGAGAGGTATCCTACCCTCACCATCTACGACTGGTGCAACTTCACCACGGACTTCTATCAGGTGCGGACAGCCACAGACGCGGACTGGGAGGAAGCCGTCAAGGCGTTCCTCAGCCTCAGGAAGAAGCTCGGCTTCGCGTTGCAGAAGCGAGTCGAGGCAGGGCCGAATTCCAATGTCTTCGTAATGAGCTGCAAACACACGAGGCGCGGGTCCATCGAGCAAGTCATGCAGAACCACAGTTGCATGCCAGTGTTTCCACTCGTCTACCACAAGGGCTGGTTGGAGCTGAGGGGGATCTGTCTGGACGAGACGAAGCTGCCCGCGATGTTTGCGCGGCTTGAAAGGTTGGGGGAGCTCAGAGTGGAGAAGAGAGGCAGAATGAACTCCAACCTCCTAAGAGAGAACATGCTGATCCCAACGAGCGCCCTTGTGTCCGGGTTGACGCTGAAACAAGCCGAGTCACTCCTGGCTGCCGTGGACTTTGGGTACTACAACGTCCCAAGAAAAGTGAGGTTTGAGGACATCGCAGGAACGATGGAAGTCCCCCGGACTACCTACGAAGAGCACGTCCGCAAGGCGGAGGGCAAAGTGATCGGAGCGGTCGCGCCGTACCTCGCTATCTTTTTCGGTAAGCATCCGCTGAACGAGCAGGAGGACCACCGCAGGGTTTGAGGCGGCCTTTGCTGGCTACCCACCGCGCCTGATGCTCGCGTAGACTAGCAGGTACCCCCTCAGGGTGGGCCGGTAGTACTTCAGCCTCGCGCTCGCTCGCGCGCATTCCACCAAGCCCTCTTGACGGAGGTTCCCCAGACATCTGCTGATCACGCTCAGATGCTTGCGCTCGAAGGAGGCCAACTCCGTCGGCGTTTGCGGCCCAGCGGTCAGGCGGCAGAGTAGGCGGAAGCTGATCGTCGTCCTGGCGGCTTCGCCGCCTTCTGGATTCATTGCGATGGAGTCAAAGAGGGCAGAGAGTATAGCAATTGTGCCGCCAGATGGCGGCAGAGCCTGCCATTGGGCCGCGTTCCTCTCAAACGCCCCGAACCGGACGGCATGGAAGACCCTTCAGGATTTTCGAATCTGAGGATTAAGGGTCGAAGCCTCGAAATGCGGGCCCCGCTGCCGCTTCGGTATGAACCTGGCTATGATTTTCGCCCCGTCTTGCCGTCCGCACCCGAAGTGTCTGAAGAAGCCACTTTCGCTGTAGACCCAATAGCTAGCGCGGCCGGCCCCGCGTTTCATCCCCGTTCCAGCCCGTGCGGGAACGGCTGTTCCTCGGGGTTCCTAATCTCCCCTGCCTTGGTACCGCAGGCCGATGAAGAAAACATACGTCATGACATTCGCGATCGCAACGGCCCTTGTGATGGTACTGGCGGCCGGGATCGCACTTACCTACCAGTCGAGCCAATCGAGCCAGTCGAGCCAATCAACGAAGTCAGGGACATCCCAGTCTAGCCAATCAAAGTCAGGGACTTTGGCGGTCATGGGCGCAGACCCGGCCGTCGCCTCGTCAGGCGTGAGCGACGCCACCATCGCCTACAGTTCCGTCTATGCCCACCAGGCCGGCTACGCCATGGCGAGCGGCTGGACCCAGGTCGGCGGCTCCGGGACCATGGACCTGATGTCGTCTCAGGGCACCGCACAGACCCTCGCCTCATCCCAAGTCAATGCCACGAGCTACGATGCATTCAGGTTCAACGTCGACTCCTGCAAAGTCGTCTACCAGGGCACCACCTACACTGCAGCTGTAGCTTCGAGCACCATAACCGCCCAATCCCAGAACAGAGTCAGCGTCAACTCCAGCTCCTCGGCAGCCGCGCTAGTGGACCTCAGGACATTCATCGAAAACACGGCAACATCGTCGAACCCCCAGTTCGTCTTCAGCGCCACTGCAATGGCAGCGGCGGTCCCCCCACAGGCCGCGGTATCCCTTTCGCTTCAGATCGGGGCCACGGCCGACCTGTCGAGTCAGGCGTGGTGGAGCTCGTTCGTCTCCGAGACCAGCACCAACCTGATCGTCCATGGGACCATTTCAGGGAGCACAATGACCCTCAACCTGCAGAACTCGGGAAGCGCCAACGCCGAAGTCCAGGAGATAATCGTGACTCCGCTCTCAGCGACAGCCACGCTTTCGGCAAGCCTCCCGTCGTCCCTCAGCGGGTCTGCAGTCTTCACGGTCGGCAGCTCTGGCTCTGTACAGCAAGCCTCCACCCTCCAGGCCTCGACACTCCTCAACGGGGGCGTCACGGTCGCTTCGGGAGGTTCGACCAGCCTGGACTACAGCGGGAACGCCATCTCAGGCGCCCAGCTGACCGGGATAGTGACGGGTCAGGAGTACATTGTCACCTGCATCGGCGCCAACACCTATGCCAGTACCACAGTGGTGGCCTCCTAAGGCCACCCCCCATTTTCTTGGTGATTCCATAATGACAAGCGCGGACAGGTTCAAGGCGACCCCGATGGGAGCCCCCTGGGAGAACCTCCCAGAGGCTTCGAATGCGCGTACCGAGGTCCATCTCAGGCTTCTCATGGAAGAGAGGCCCTCCTCGAAGCCGGTGGAGCTCGACTACACCCTCTGGGAACTGGAAGGGCGCCTCAGGCTGACCCCGACCAGCCTCAGGCTGGAACGACCGTTCCAAAGGGTTCCTTATCCCAGGTCCTCAGGTGACTTCCGACCATGAACCTGACCCCGGCGCGGAAGAGGCTCACAATCCCGGTGCTCTGCCTTCTCGTGGCTGGCCTCCTCGCCCCCATCCCGATTGCCGGGATGCCGAGGGCGTCCGCCCAAAGCGCCAGTCAGCTTTCGACTCTCATTGCCGCAACAGAAGGGTCAGGCGCCTACGCCCGCTCCGTAGTAGGTTACGCCTCGTCCCAGGGGCTTTCCGTGTCTTCGTCCCAGGCGCTCCTTAGCCAGGGTGACGGGCTTCTTGCTGCCGCCCAGCAAGACGCCGTGTCTGGCAACCTAGCCGCAGGCATCGGATTGGCGCAGGCTGCGATGAAAGACTACGCCTCAGCAGCGGCCGCGGCAAGCCTGGCGATTAGCAGCGCGGGTCTCTCGGCGACGGTCGAGTACACCGTGGTGGAGCAGGCGATAGTCGAAGTCAACGCGACCGTGAACGCGGCGGCTTCGGTAGCTTCGGCCGCCTGCGCCGGGGCCGGGATCTCGTCCCCAGGAGGAGAGGCGTTCGTCCAGGCTTGCACTCGGCTGGACGCCCGGATTGATGGTGCGGCCGCCAATCTGACTCAGGCTGCGGCGCTGGCAGCCCAGGCCGACGGCCAGGCGAGCGCCACGGCCAGCTTCTCCCAGGCGATGGGCCTCGTGGAAGCTGCCAGGGCGGGCATGAACTCGACGCAGTCTGAGTTCATGGCGGTCGCGTCCTACGGCTATACCCAGAGGGCCGACGCATACGTGAGCGCCGTGGTCGACCCGCAATACGCCCAGGCGAACGCTACCATAGGGTCTGAGCAGTCAGCGGTCACAGGTCTCTCCGGATACCAGACCAGCTGGAACGCATACTCCCAGTCACAGGCTTCAGCGACGGCCAGCATAATCTCGTCCGCCTCCGCACTCGACGGGGCAATCTCTCAGGTCAACACGGGTGCAGTCTCGACCAGCGTCTCCGCAGCGTCGACGACGGCTGGAAAGGTCAACTCAGACATGTCCATCCTGCTCAATTTAGCAGGAATCATGACGTTCACAAACCTGGTTCAGGCCATCCAGGCATGCGAGACGGCGACGACGTCCTACAGCAATACCCTGGCTTCCGCCGGCGCTTGGAGCGAGGCCTATTCCGGGACCCCGTTGGCTTCTTTCTCCAGCTACCTGGGTACGGGGACCTCGGACGTCGTGGCCGTCCAGTCCGCCGGAAGCGCCTACGTCTCGGACTACCAGACCGTGGTCGCGGACCTGACGCCCATCCTATCCGCACTCCCCGCCGCTCAGACCGTCTACGGCAACCTCACCAGCCTGCAGGTGTCGGGTACCGTGGACGGCGCGAACACCGCATTCGGCCATGAGACCGCCGCGATGGGGACCGTCCAAGCTGACGCCTCGTCCCTCAACACATCCGTCTCTACTAGCGAGACGGCGATTCTAGTGAGCGGTGACCTCCTTGCGGCCGCGTCGGGAGCTTCCGCGTCAGGGGGCGCCTATCTCAACGCTACCGTCAGGTACTCTTTGGGGCAGGTCTCCACCTACGCGTCGGCGACTGCCCAAGCAGCACAGGCCTTCGTCGCGTCGGCCCAGGCCTGCCTCCGGGCATCCATAGGGACGTACCTCAGCGCTGACACGTCTCTCAGCGCGTCTGGCGCGTCCCTTGGCACCCAGACCAAAGGTTCTGTGAGCGCGACTACGGCTGCAGCGACCTACTTGGAAGGCGACTCGAGAGTCAGGATTGCGGCCGTTGCAGCCGGTCGGGCGGATCTGACCCAAGCGCTGCAGTTCTTCTCGAGTCAGAACATCTCTGCGGGGGCCGCTGCCGTTGCCCAGGCTAACCTGGAGTTCCAAGCGGCATCAGGCGCCTCCGCCTAGGCTAGCTCCTGGCCTCCCTTTCGTTCACAAGCTCAATCTGGTTCTGTGAGCCCACTTTGGTGACTTTCACATACCCCATCCTCTCGAGACGTTTAATCTGCCTCCAGGCTGAGGTCTTGGGGAGGGCGAACCTCGTCCTTATCTCCGGCTCCAGGACCTTTCCCCCCTTCTCCCTGATGAAGCCCAGCACCTGAACGTCGTCGGGGCGCAGGTCCCCCCGGTTAGGCACGTACCTCCGCCTGCGCCAAAGGGCGAATGCTACTCCGACGGCGAAAGCCGCGGCCAGGGCTCCCGCCGCGAGCTCCACCTGCCCCGCTCCCGGCTGACTTGACGCCCCTGTCTGATACGTCGTCGGCTGGCCGACTGTCGTTGACGACACCCCGACGAAGGGAACACCATAGCTGATATCCCAGTTGCCGGCGGGCAGGGTCAACTCAGGAGAGGTCCCCGCCTTGCTTATTGTGTAGGGGGGTAATGCAGGAACACCCGACGCAGAGGTCAGGGTCGACAGGGGCGGAAGCACCACGGTCGAGTTGAAGGCGGCGCGGTAAGTCAGCGTCCAGACCGTGCCATTCTTCGAAGTCAGCGAACTGGTGTCATAGGCCAGGGTCACCGAGCTAGCCCCGAGGGAGTAGACCGTCAGGTTGCTCCCCCCGGACGCGAAACCGTACGAGAGCGGAGACCCGTTCTGGTCAGTGGCGACCAGGTCCGAGACCGCGGCAGAGAGCAGCGGCACCTGGACCGAGGTGGCGTTGGGGTCGACGGCGAACGACTGGCGGACGTGCACGTATCCGTCAGCGTAGACTGTCAGTGTAAGCGACCTGCTGGTCAGTCCAGCCGAAGAGGAGGCGAAGGCGAGCAGGATGACGATGCCTGCGGAAAAGACAAGGAGACGCGGGCGCTTCACGTAGGTGTTCGACTCACTGAGGCGCAAGTCTGCTAAAAGCCTTAGCGGGCGGGCTCACTCGATGACCTGCTTCGGCTCGCGTGTGATATTCGACTGAGTCATGGATGCGCCCTGGCCGGGATTTTCGTCTCGGCGATTTCGAACCCGGGTCGCTGCCGCTCTGCCGGCTCTGAACCGATGACAGGGCAGCATACTGACCTCTATACGACCAGGGCGCTAGAAAACGGTCATCTCAAGGTGGTTTTAAGCTTCATACCCGCTCGAGGAAGTTGTCCCCGCTCTGCAACGGAGCTGGGCCGTGCTTGTGAATAGAGCCGCAGCGCTCCAGGTGCCGCTTGAACTTCTTCGCACTGATCAGCTTACCGCATTTTGGGCAGACTGGCATGGTTGCAGCCCGTCAGCCGTGGTGTATACGCCTTGCCTTCGGGCCGGAAGGGTTGAATCCAGGGCAGAACGACGCGCGGTCGTGGGGGCCGTGAAACGTTGCGGCTGGTCTTTGCTCGACGAGCCGCTGTACCAGGAGTACCACGACAAGGAGTGGGGGGTCCCGCTGCACGACGACCGGCTGCTGTTCGAGTTCCTGGTGCTCGAGGGCGCCCAGGCGGGCCTCAGCTGGTACACCATACTCAGGAAGCGGGAGAACTACCGGAGGGCATTCGAGGGGTTCGACCCGAAGAGGGTCGCGAAGTACGACCGGCGGAAGGTCGGCAGGCTGCTGTCGGACCCCGGCATCGTCAGGAACAGGCTGAAGATCAACTCTGCAGTCCAGAACGCCAGGGCGTTCTTGGAGGTCCAGGACGAGTTCGGTTCGTTCGACGAATACATCTGGAGGTTCGTCGGCGGGAGGCCAAAGACGAACAGGTGGCGGACGCTTAAGGAGATTCCTGCGGTGACCCCCGACGCCCAGGCATTGAGCAAGGACCTCGTGATCAGGGGTTTCGGGTTCGTGGGACCCACCATCTGCTATGCCCACATGCAGGCCACAGGGATGGTGAACGACCACGTCACGAGCTGCTTCAGGCACAGGGAGATCGCGGAGCTCTCCTAGATCAGGTCCAAGCCCCTGAGGCCGTCGATGACCCTCTTCCCCTCCGTTTTCTCCAGGGGCAGAAGGGGGCGCCTCGGCAAGCCGCAGTCTACCCCCCTCTCCCTGAGTATCTCATAGTAGGCGGAGATTTGGCCCTGCTTCACCAGGTCCTTGAACGCCTGCACCTGCCTCTGTGCCGACAGCGCGGCCGCGTGGTCCCCTCTCCGGTCCGCCGCCAGCATTGACTTGAAGAGCTCAGGGAGCGCGTTCGCCCCCCCTGAGACCAGGCCGTCGGCGCCTGAGTTGATCGCGAACAATCCGTACTCTTCGGTCCCGTTCATCACCGCGAAGGCATCCGGGACCGCGTCTATGAGGTCGAGTAGATGGAGGAAGTCCCGTGAAGAGTCCTTGATTCCCGATAGGGTCCCCGCCTTGGCGAGGTCGGCCACCGCCTTCGCCTGGAGGCTGTTCCCTGTGAACTGGGGTATGTTGTAGGCAAGTACTGGTACATCTACCGCGTCGGCGACCGCCTCGAAGTGCTTCGCCACCGCCCGCTCGCCGGGCTTGTAGTAGTACGGCGTCAGGGTCGCCACGGCGTAGGCCCCTGCGCCTGCGGCATGCCGCGCCAGCTCGACGGTCGAAGGCGTGTCCGGAGCACCTACCTGGACCACGACGGGGACTTTCCTGCGACAAGACTCTATGACGGTCTCGGCCACCGTCTTTCTCTCCTCAAGGCTGAGCATGGGTCCGAGGCCCGTGCTCCCGCAGGGGAAGATGCCTTCGGTCCCCTTCGAGACTTGGAAGCGCACCAGCTTCGCCAGCCGGTCTGCGTCCACGTTCCCGTTGTCGTCGAAGGGAGTCAGGAGCGCTGTGAAGAGTCCTTTGACCTTGGAGGCTGACCGGGTCATCTGGGCCCTGGTCTTTCCCGGTGGGACTTATCTTTGGCGCCCCGTAGCGCCGCCGGCTCCTGCCGTGGTCAGCAGGAACGGGGCTTAGCTCTTGGAAGCCTCGTCCCCCAGTTTCTTCCCCGGGGCCCCCAAGACCGACTCCTCCCCTTCCTTCAGCAGGGAGCCGACGAACGTGCCCCCGGCCTGGGCGGACGCCAGCGCGGTAGGTGGAGCTCAATCACGCGGACATCTCGACCGTCGAGCCTGCGCTCGACGTACTTCGGTGCTCGCGAAGACGGCCGAGTTCGTCTTGGTCTCGGGGGAAGCCCCGCTTGAAAACCCTATAACACCTCCTGGCAAAACGATGGCAAGTCAGTTCTTGAATTCGTGGCCCCTGGAGCCGCAGCCATTTCGGCCGCCCGCCTATCAGGCAGGAGGAACATAGAAGTGATCCACCCGTACTTCATCCAGAACTCCTTCCTGAGTCTTGTCAGCGGATCGGTGGCCCTGGCGGTCAGCTACTACGCGTTCCGATACAGGAAGGTGACTGGCTCAAGCTTCCTCAGGCTTCTCAGCGTGGGATTCATGCTGCTCGGGGTCGGCCTCCTGGCGCAGGGGTCGATCTACCTGCTGGCCGAGTTCAACGTCGGAAGGTTCGCCAACAGGGAAGCTCTGGTCTACGGCGCGACGGGCGTGTACCTCGTCCTCCAGTCAGCCGCCTACCTCCTCATAGGTACCGGGTACACGATACGCGTCCAGAGGGGGCAACCCTCGGATGGGAACGGCGCTGCCGCCGCGGTGGTCGTTGCACAAGCTACGCCCCTGTTGTTCGGTACCCTAGTCCTCGACGTCGGCGAACTTGTCATATTGGTGCTCGTGTCCTTCGTCGTCTTTCAGGGGATCATGGCGTATTCGGAGCAGAAGAACAGACTTTCGCTCTACGTGCTCCTAGCATTCGCTCTGATAGCGCTATCACATTTGGGGGAGCTGCTGGCCAGCCTGCTCGGGTCCGGGGACCTGTATCTGCTTGGCGGGGTGGCGCAGCTCACAGGGTTCTGCCTCCTCCTATTTTTCGTGAACAGGAGTGGAAGAGTTGGCTCAGCCTGAGAAGCAGAGGAGCACCATCAGAATCTACCTTGACATCCTGAGCGCGACCGCCGAAGAAGGCAACGCGAAAACGACCAGGATACTGCAGAGGGCGAACCTCCCCCACGACAGGCTCATGAAGCACCTCGCCGAGCTGCAGAAGAGAGACCTCCTCACCGAGGTCAACAACGAAGGTAACCGGTACTATACTATCACCACCAAGGGCCAGGATTTCGTGAAGGAAGTCAGGCGGGCCCAGAGCTTCCTCTCCGCCTTCGGCGTGTACATCTGAGGTCGGAGCTGCGGCTCCTGAACGTTGCGTTCACACCTAGCGTTCTCTGTGAATATATAGGCCGCGAGGGACGTTCGAGGGGTTGACTGGAGCCCTGTTGAGCGTGTGTAGCGGATGAAGGACCCAGTCATAATCTTCGGCGGGGACGGCTATATCGGTTGGCCATTGGCTCTGCACCTGGCCTGGCGCACCGAGAGGGACGTCGTGATAGTCGACAACCTTGTGACCCGGCGGCTGGTGGAGTCGGCGGGGTCGGACTCCCTGGTCCCGATCGGGAGCCCGTCATCGCGCATGCTCGCCTACGAGCGCGCGTCGGGGAAGGGCAACCTGACATTCGTCCGGGCGGACGCTAGGGATCCGAAGGAAGTGGACTGGGTCATCTCGAAGTACCAGCCCGAAAGCGTCGTCCATCTGGCGCAGCAGAGGAGCGCGCCGTTCAGCATGATAGACCAGGAGCACGCGCTCTACACGGAGCTGAACAACATAGCCACGAACCTGAACATTGTCTTCTCGATGACGAGGCACGTCCCCGGAGCCCACCTGCTGAAGATGGGGACGATGGGGGAGTATGGGACCCCGAACATAGAGATCACAGAGGGCCCGGTTGAGATACGGCGGGACGGCCGGAGGCACAGGGCGATGTTCCCCAGGGCGGCGCAGAGCTGGTACCACCTCAGCAAGGTCTTCGACACCTACAACGTGATGTTGGCCAACAAGATACACGGTCTCAGGGCCACCGACGTGATGCAGGGGGTGGTCTATGGGAGCCAGACCAACGAAATCGTCGACGAGTCGCTTTCCACGCGGTTCGACCTTGACTCGGTCTGGGGGACAATCATCAACAAGTACGTCGCCCAGGCGGTGGTCTACAACAAGCTCCTCATCTATGGGAAGGGGAGGCAGACGAGGGGGTACCTCTCCCTCTACGACAGCATAAAGTGCCTGAGCCTGCTCCTCGACAACCCCCCGGCCGAGGGCGAATACAGAGTGGTCAACCAAATCGACGAGACCTTCGATACCCTGCAGCTCGCGAAGAAGGTGAAGGCCATCGCCGAGGAGTTCGGGTATAGGGTGGGCTTTGAGAAGGTGAGGAACCCCCGCGTCGAGAGCGAGAACCACTTTTACAAGGTGCAGCGCAAGGTCCTCCCCTCCCTCGGGTTCTCGAGGACCAGGCAAATCGACGACGTCATCAGGGAGATATTCCAGGTTGTAGTGAAGTACAAGCCCAGGGCCATGAAGATGAAAGCCTTGCTGGCGCCCTCAGTGACCTGGGCGGGACGCAAGAAGATCACCTCGGACTCGTTCCAGCTGCCGAGGGACCTCACAGGCTGGCCAGCGTCGCACGAGCTGATAGAACTGGCTAAAGACCAGGCCGCCAAGGTTCCATCGTAGGCGCTTGGACGGGACACCAGCAGCGGCAGCCAGTGGGCGGCAGGAAGCCTCAGGCACCGGCATGGAATGTCTCCTCGTCGCTCCCATCGACCCCCTCACCGGCGGGCCCAGGACGGGGGCCCTCAGGAGGCTCCTGAATCCGCCCCCAGGGGTCAGGTACAGGCTTGCGACCGACCGGCTGAGGTACCCGAAGCGCGCAGCCCGCTACGAGTTCAATCCCGTGAACGCCGCACTGGGTGCAGCGCGCTTCGCCCTGGAGCATCTCATCCCTATCGACCAGAAGGGGGCGGCAATAGTCCACTCCTTCTTCTGGGACGTCAGGAAGTTCGACCGCCGCTGGGTGCACGAAAGCGACCAGTCATTCGGTCAGTTCATGCGCGGTTACAACAACATAGGCGGGGCGGTGCGCCGCCTGGCCAACCAGGGGTTCTCTTCGTACCTGAACTCCAGGTGGTGTGCCGGAGTGGTGACCTGGTCTGAGTGGGCGAAAAGGGGCTTCGCCGAGGACGGGGTGGACCCCTCGAAGGTCTTCGTGATCCCACCCCCCTTCGAGACCGTCAACTACCGGAGGGAACACCAGGGGTGCAACGTGCTCTATCTGGGGAGGGAGTTCAGGAGGAAGGGGGGTGACGCCACCCTCCGGGCCTTCGGGTCGCTGGAGGGCGCCGCCGGGTGCAGGCTTACGTTCGTAGGCCCCCTGGGGACGGCCGAGGCCAGGGGGATGGTCAGATTGGACCCGCGGATCAGCCAGTCCGACAGCCTCCCTGGAGCGACCCTGCGGGACGAGGTCTGGCCGTCCGCGGACATCTTCGTGCTCCCGACCAAGGCCGATGCCTTCGCCCTGGCCGTCGTCGATGCCATGAGGAGAGGGATCCCAGTGGTCGCGACGAGGATACCCGCCATCGCCGAGGTGGTCCAGGAAGGGGTCACCGGGCTCCTGTCCGATGTGGGGGACGAAGACGGCCTGGGCAGGAACCTTCAGAGGCTCGTCGACGACCCCGAGCTGAGGCGGAGGATGGGCGAGAGCGCGAAGGAGAGGGCCGAATCGCTCTTCGCCCCGGAGAGGGTGGGCCCCTCTCTCAGAGAGGTGTACCGGCTCGGGGAGTGAGGGCGAGACACGTTGAGCGCCCCTTCGCAGCCGAGCTACATGCGCCCCGGGTTCGCCATCGCACTCGCCCTGCGTCTGTTGACGTCCTCGCTTGTGATAGTGATCCCTCTGTACGCCATATCGCTGGGGTCTAGCCCTTCAGACGCAGGGGAGCTCGTGATCCTCCTGTGGCTGGGGAACGGGGTCGGGGCGGCAGCCGCCACCCTCGCCATCAGGGACCAGTCAGCATCTACGGCGGTCGGGTTCGGGGTCCTCGGCGCCTCCATGCTCTTCCTTGGCCTGATGGTCCCGAGCGCCTCCCTCTCGCTGGGGGCGCTAGCTTCTGGCATCGGCATGGGGCTCCCCCAGCCGTTCCTCTCCTCGGTCATGCACCTGGACTCTGCGCCGGACCGGCCTTTCACCGGCCTTGGGATGTACTCCACGGCCCTGGGGGTCGGGCTGGTCCTCGGCCCCCTCTTGGCCTACGGGGTCCACGGGCTCTATGGGTTCCCCGGCGTCTTCGGAGCTCTAGCCCTCGTCGCCGCCCTGGGCGTCATCGGGGCCTGGGCGGGGAGGGGAGCGCTGGCGGGGCGCCTCAAGCCGCCGGTCCCCTCGCTGCCCGCTTGGGCCCGCGCCCTTGGGAGGCCAGGGTTCAGGCGTGCTTTTACCGTGAACCTCCTGTACTCGCTCCTCCTCCCCATATTCCTCTCGTACGGCGGGATCTACGCCGAAGAAAAGTTCGGCCTCTCGCCTGGGGCCGCCCTCCTCCTATTCACCCTGGTCTTCATGGTGTCCATCGGCGCCCGCCTCGCCTCCGTCCGAATGGCTCGCGGCCTCGGGAGGGTGCTTCTAGCCTCGGTGGGTCTCCTCGTCGCCTCGGCGCTGTGCGTAGGTCTCGCCTCTTCGTGGCCTTTGTTCGTGGTTGGTATGCTCCTCTTCAGCATACCGCACGCCATGGTCTTCCCGGTGGCGAACTTCCTCGCATTCAGGTCTGTTGAACCTGGGGAAGTGGTCAATGCAAGCTATGCGTTCCAAGCGTCGTCAGGGGTGGCGGAGATACTGTCGCCCGCCCTGGCCGTGGTCCTGATTCCGTTCGTGGGGGTGGGGGGCGTCTTCCTGGTCGGAGCAGCCGTAGCTGGGGCGGCCTTTTTGGCGGCCGCGTCGAAGCCGGACGACCCATGGGCACCCTTGTCGCGGACAGGCCCGGCCTAGACGTAGGCCCATCGCTGTGGTCCTGGGGCCCCCATAGCGGACCATACGGCGGAACGCCGGCGCTGGACCGGCCGCGGTCGCCCTGGCCCGTCAGCCACGAGGAGGCGCCTCGAGCAGGTCTCAGTGAAGCGCAAGCTTGCTGCGCCCCTTCGTCGCCGTCGCGAGGCTCTATCGTTAAATCACTGTCGGAGCTGGCAGCCCTCGGAAGCTTGAGCAAGCAAGACTCCGGACAGGGGCTTGAAGTTAGAGGGAACACCCTGAGGGTGTACCTGTACATCCTCCAGCATGGGCCCTGCGAGCTGAAGGACGTCCAGGGGGGGCTGGGGTTCTCCACAGCCTCGCTGGCCTCCTATCACCTCCGGCGCCTGATCGACGGGGGGTACGCCGCCCAAGACGGCTATGGCAGATACCTGGCGTCCAAGGACGCGGCCGGGCAGATCCTTGAGGGGTACGTGAAGGTGGGGGCCGTGGTGGTCCCCCAGCTGCTCTTCGTCTCCGTCCTGTTCACTCTGCTGGTGGGTTACTTCTCGTTCATGGCCTACGGCTCGGCGTCCTACGTCCCCTTGCTCGTCGCGTCCTCCATCGCCCTGGTGGCGGTGGTGTGGTACGAGACGGCCAGGGTGTGGCGCCGGCTCGCCTCGTGGAAGTGAGGCAGCCCGTGAGGGCGTGAGACGGACGGGGCGTTCAAGCCAGTTGAAAGCCAGTGGGGACCCCCCCCGGCCGAGGTTCAATGGCCTAGCAATATCCGGGGACAAAACGCTAGGTACGCCGATGTCCGTAGGAAAACAAGCACTGAAGTACACTGCGGCCGCAGTTGCGGTCGCTGCCATCATCATAGTCGGGTCCACGCTCTACCTGGGCGTGAACCTCGGAACTGCAACCACGTCCAGCACGGCGGGCGCCCAAGGCGGCACCGGCACACAGCTGGCGATCCAGCTCACGGACCCACCCATCGTCCCCAAAGGGACAACCTCCCTCAACCTGACCTACTCAGCCATAGCCCTACTGGCGGGAGAACCCTCGGCGAGTGGCCAGCAGACGACCACCACCGTGTCGGTGACCCCCCAGGGGGGGTCTGCGACGGTAGACCTGCTCAGCCTTCAGAACATATCTCAGACCATAGCTTTGGCTAAGCTCCCCAGCGGCTCTACAGTCTACTCCTTCACCCTCACCGTGACCAGCATCCATATCGACGTCAACGGGACCACTTCCGCGGTCACGCTGGCTACCGGAGGGAGCTCGCTGACGGTGACCTTGGCCAGGCCGGCGTCACTCGCTGGAAGCAGCATAGCGCTCCTCCAGCTGAACCCGGTGATAGTGAACACCCCCACAGGCTACCAGATGATCCCGTCCGCGGTGGGCATTGTCAGGGCCTCGACGTCCGCGAACGACAGCCAGGACCAGATAGGGTACAGACAGCACCTCAACTCGGAGGACCAGAACCAGCTCCAGCTCGCTAAGGGCAACCTGAGCGCGGTCCTCGGCGCCCTGTCGGTATCAGGAAACACCACCACAGTCTCGGTCCAAGTCAACAACACCGGGAGCATACCAGTGGTACTCAACGCCATAAGCGTCCACGGGAACTTCACGGTCTCCGGGCTCTCCTGCTCTCAGAACAACGGGAACTCCAACTCCCAGGAGTCTGACGGAGGGAGCTCAGGGTCCTCGAACACAACCACCACGACGCAGGGCTCGAACTCGAACGACAATGCAAAGTCCGACAACCACAACAAGGACGGCAACCAGAACAACGGCTGCGAGGCCGAGCACATGAACCAAGTCGTGTTCGTCCCCCTCAACTCCACCGTGTCCGGGACCGGATGCGTCGCGCTGAAGATGCAGCTGGTGACCGGGGACTCTGGCGAGAACGGGAGCCACGGATTGACCCTGTCGGCAGGACAGTGCGTCGCACTGACCTTCACTGGCCCGATCACGGTCGGCCAGTCCGGGTTCGCCTTGGTCCCGTCCACCCATTCGGGCCAGGTATACATCGTCCACGTCATCGCATCACAAGGGGCCAACGCGCAACTTTCATGCGCGCTCCCTGTCACGCCAACAAGCTGCAGTGTACTACACGACAACGAAGACTGAGTGGCTCGTGGTCCGTCCACGGGTCACCTCTCCCGTTTTGTATTGATTTTAGACTCAGAAAGCATACCTATTGGGCAAGGTGGAGGTTCCCACCCTGTATCCGGACGGCCAGCTCCTGGAGCGGGTCGGCGGGGAGCCTGCAAGAGCGCTTCCGTTTGTCGGCCTGAACCAGCAGGAAAGGCGGGGGCAACAAGTAGACACGGGATCCTGTGAACTGCACCATGCACCCGGCGCGGGACGTCTCATCGTTCCATGCGAGGTCGGCCCCGGGCTGAGGCGACCTGCTTAGTCTGAGAGCTCGGCTTCGCCCAGCGGCGAGGCCCTCCTGTAGTAGACATCCCCGCTCGGGTCAAGGTAGCGGACAAGCAGGCGCTGTGAAGCGAGGCGGTCGCAGGCAGCCTGGACCTCGTCTGGGTCCAAGTCGACCTTGTACTCCCCCTCCACTGACTCCTCGGCCTCCAGCACGCCCTTCTCCTGCATATCAGCCAGAACGTGGAGGACCTTCCCTTCGAGGGAGTCGGCAGACGGCGTCGGCGGCAGAGCGGCGAACTTCTGGGTCCCGTCCCTTATCCCTTGTATCACCGACGCCCAGTCGTTCAGGTTCTTCTTTCTCCTACCGGTGAGGGTCTCGGTGAACACCAGGCCGTGTGCTCCCCCCTCGTCCTTCCAGGAGACTTCGAGGCTGGGCCTTCCAAGCTCGCCTTTGTGCCCCCTCGCAGTTGCGGCCGACAGAGGGATGAAGACGTTCGGGGCCTGGTTCGGGATGCTTGCCAAGTCCTCGACTTCGGAATAGAGAAGCAAATGCTCGGCGTAGTAGCCAATGGGTAACTCTTCGCCCCTGTCGTTGGTGCAAGCGAAAATCAGGCGCTCGCTGGTGAGGACGAGAGTGCCCTCCCTGACGCCTACCCCAAACTCAGCCTTCAGCTCCTTCGAAACCCCCCCGGCCCTCAGCTCGGTCCCCTGCTCCTGGGCCAGGATCACCTCAGGTTGTACGTCGCTCATATGACTTTGAGCATGTTGGCCTCGGATGATAAGGGTTCTGCGCTTGGAGCGGGTCCTGCGAACATGCCGGGTCCGGGGGCGAGAAATGGAGCGGCGGGAGGAGAGGGCGCCGCATGCCTACCGCCGGGAGCCAGGTCCGGTGTCTGCCATGAAGTCCCTTGGGAAGCTGGAGTTCATCGCCAGCGAGGCAGCCACCGACAGGTGCCGGCCCTTTCCGGCGCCGAGAATCGCACCCCGCCAAAGCGAGACATCGGGGCAGACGATGCCAAAAATGATGGGGAGGTTATTCAGCTGGAACGACGCTCGCCGTCCTCTCCACTCCGATGGTCCTGGCCGCAACAAGTCGCGGCCATCACGAACGGCCAGTCAGACGACCATGGCCTGCCTACGACCGCGTTATCAGTAGCGTCCGCTTCCACAGAGGCATTCGGCGCATGTGGTCACCTTCCCGCAGGAGCTACACTTCTCGAAGGAATGGTAGTGCTCGTCAAAATCCTTGCTCTGCGGGCATTCCAGGTGATCCTTACAGACGAACATCGGAACGCCTGGCTATGTGCCCCCTCATTAACCTACGAACGGGCTGCACCAGGCTGCCAGAGGGTGCCAGGGGAGGCCCAACCTGCGCCCAGGATGCACCAGGGCTCGCCAGACGCGTTTATGAGAGCCAGCGCCCTTGGCCACGGAGGGAACTGTGACGGGCCAGGAGGATGCGCGGGGGACTGTCCATTTCCTCGGGCACAGCCACTTGGACGCGGCCTGGCTCTGGTCGTTCGAGGAGACGAAAAGGGTCCTCGGCGAGGGATGCGAGAACGTCCTGGGACTGTTGGAGAAGCACCACTTCACCTTCTGCCAGAGCAGCGCCCAGTACTACAAGTGGCTGGAGGAAGAGCATCCCGGGACTTTCGAGAAGGTGAGGAAGAGGGTGAAGGAGGGGTCCTGGGAGATCGTCGGCGGGGCCTGGGTGGAGTCCGACGCGAACATGCCGTCCGGCGAGGCCCTGGTTCGGCAATACCTTCTCGGGAAGCGGTACTTCGCCCGCAAGTTTGGGGTCGACGTGAAGGTCGCCTGGTACCCGGACTCCTTCGGGTTCCCCTGGACTCTCCCCCAGATAATGCGGAGGTCCGGGATGGAGTTTTTCCTGACCCAGAAGCTGAACTGGAACGACACTGTGGCCTTCCCGCATTACTTCTTCAGGTGGACCTCCCCCGACGGCTCTTCGATACTTGCCCACGAGATGGTGGGGGCCTACGACGAGAGGGTGGAGGAAGTGAGGATACTCGACCAGTTGAGGCGGCTGAAGGCGCGCCATCAGGTAGAGGACCTGCTCGTCCTCTTCGGGGAAGGGGACCATGGGGGCGGCGTGTCTGATGAGATGGTGCAGAGGGCGCTGGGATTCGTCCGCGGGGAGAGGCCGGTCAAGGGGAGGTTCGCGGCCTCGGAAGACTATCTGAAGCGAGCGGCGGGGAAGCTCGGCATGGCCGGGCTCCCCGAGGTCAAGGACGAGCTCTACTTCCAGTTCCACCGAGGTACGTACACGACCCAGGCCCGGACCAAGAGGAACAACAGGAAGGCAGAGTGCCTGCTGGAGGCGGCCGAGAAGTTCGCGACGGTGGCGCACCTGGAGGGGCTGCCCTATCCAGCCGGCGAGCTCAACGAGGCCTGGGAGAGGCTGCTCCTGAACCAGTTCCACGACGTCCTTCCTGGCTCCTCCGTTCCGGAGGTCTACGCTGACTCCCAGAAGGACTTCGATTGGGTCTTCGCTACGGCGAACCGCCTCGTTTCGGAGTCTCTGAAGGCCATATCCTACCAGGCCGACACATCGGGAGAGGGTAGACCGATCCTCGTCTTCAACCCCCTTTCGTGGAGCAGGAGCGGCCTGGTGGAGCTGCCGGCGGGTGCGCTGATGGAAGGGGACGCCGTGACGGACTGCGAGGGGCAGGTGGTCGCATCACAGATGGTCGACGGAGGGAAGCTCATCTTCAGGGCCGACGATGTGCCCCCCGTCGGCTACAAGGAGTACAGGGCGGCTCCTGCGGGAGGGAAGCCGCCAAAGACGACCCTCACCGTGGAGGAGGGCAAGGGAGAGGTCAGGCTCGAGAACGAACATCTATCAGTTGCGGTAGACCGAAAGACAGGACTGGTGAAGAGCGTCACAGACAAGGACGCCCGCAGGGAGGCCCTGAAAGGCCCCGGCGGGGTGATCCAAATCTTCGAGGACGCCCCGGTGAAGGGGAGGACCTGCGTCAGCTCGCGAACAGACGCGGCCATCTTCGACGCCTGGGAGGTTTTCATCTATCAGCAGGAAGGCGGGGTGAGGCGCGTGGAGTTAGACGCCCCCGACGAAGTGAAGTTGGTCGAGAGCGGGCCCGTGAGGGCCAGGATCAGGACGGTGTACAGGTATTCCCAGAAAGGGAGGGAGGACTCGCTGTTCGCCCAGGAAGTCGTGCTCTGCGCCGGTTCCCCTCTGGTCGAGTTCAAGCTCGACGTCGACTGGCACGCGGAGCACAGGCTCGCCAAGGTGGCGTTCCCGCTGGCAGTGCATGGCGACTTCACGACCTACGAGATCCCCTACGGGCACATCACGCGGAGGAACCCTGTCTCGCCTGAAGCGACACTGGTCGAGAGGTCGAAGTACGAGGCGCCGGGCCAGAAGTGGATCGACCACGGCTCAGAGGATGGGGCCTACGGGGTGAGCCTTCTCAACGACTGCAAATATGGGTTCGACGTGGCCAACGACGTCATGCGGATGACCCTCCTTAGGAGCGCCGAGTATCCGTTCAGGCTGCGCGCCGGGTTCGGCCTGCCGCCCGTGGAGGGGGCCGAAGGACAGCTGACCGACCAGGGCATACATGAGGCGGCCTATGCCCTCTATCCTCACGCTTCGGGTTTCGGGGAGGCGCTGACAGCGAGGAAAGCGTACGAGTTCAACTATCCTCTGATGCCTTTGGTGGCAGAGAGCCACCAAGGGCGCCTGCCGAAGTCGATGTCCTTCGTCTCAGCCCATCCTGACAACGTCATCTTGACTGTACTCAAGAAAGCGGAGGACTCGGATGCCGTTGTCCTGCGGCTCTATGAGACATCGGGCAGGGCTGCCGAGGCGGCGATCAGGCTGGCCTGGCCCATCGAGGGCGCGGCGTCGACGAACCTGCTTGAGGGATACGAGAGGGAGGTCTCCACCGAAGGCGGAAAGATCGCGCAGGAAGTCTCGGCCAGCGAGATCGCGACCGTCAGGGTAGATCTCAAACGGCCCAGTCGAACTTGATTTGCAGCTAGCCCGGGTTCACCATTACCAGTGGGTCGTAATCTGAGGCAGCCGAAGCCCCTCTTCGGGCGAACTCGAAGTGGATTGCCGAATGGATGGGCGGGGATTCGGAACTTCAGAACACGAATTTTACCAGGGTTCGGTGCATCCTGGGGTTCTTCCACGCGTGGGCTACCTTCGGTGCCACTCGATAGACGACTTGACCGGACCCCTTGGACCAATCGGGCGTATACTCGTATTTCTGAGTGTAGCTCGCCTGCAGCTTCTTCAGCTTCGAGGCAGACCGCTCGACTGAAGCTATCCCTTCCACGATCACGGTGTCGCTTCCGTCCTGCAGGTGCATGACAACATTCGGGTTCCTTGAGAGATTGACACCTTTTACCGATTGAGGATCGGTTTCGAAGTGGAAGGCGTAGTCCGTCCACACCCCCCAGACAGGGACGGCGTGAGGTCGTCCGTCAGGGCGTGTGGTCGAAACCCAGTAGATCTCCTCTTGCTCCAACTTCTCTCTCGCGTGGTCCCAGGTAATCCACATCCTCGGGTCGTTTGGCACATGCCATTCGGTTGGGAACTCAGGCCGGACGCGGCGGGGAGGTCCGCCTCTGCCCGGAGTCATGGCGTCACCCCAACCACTCTAAAGCCGATGTCGTCGCCGTAGTTCGACGGCCCAAAGCCTAGTTTGACGTTCAAGATCCCGAGAGACTCTACCCAACGGGAGTTCTTCAAGGGCCCGGCGTCCACGGGCAGGAACCCGATGGCCCGCCCAATATCCATGACCTCCCTCTTCGCGTCAGGGTCGTCCCCGGCGACGAACAAGCTGATGGCTTCGCCCTTTACCCTCCCAGTGGCCATGTGCTTGGCGAAGACCGTGTTGAAGGCCTTCACCACCTTCGCATCGGGAGCCTTTCTTTGCAGTTCTTCGGCTCGGCTGATGGCAGGCGTCTCTTCCCCGAAGTCGTTGGTGACATCAACGAGAATCTTCCCTTTGGCGCCGTCGCCCATCTCTTTCAGGACCTCGCCAATGGCGGAAAGAGGAACGGCCAGGATGACCACATCTCCCCAACCCGCAGCGTCTCTGACCCGTGTGGGTTCGTGGGGCGCCGTCTTCACCTCGTATCCCGGCTTTTTCTCGATCCCATTCCTCAGGGCGGTCCCCACCTCGCCAGTCCCGATGATACAGACTTTGGTCATTCGATCCCACCCCCTTAGAGACGACGCATCGCTCATGGGGGCCACCGCTTTCCGTCGAAGAGCTCGCTGGGAGGAAGGAGCCAGACAAGCTCTCCCTTCCCAGGGCCGGGGAGGGATTTGCATTGGAAGCATGCGATTGACCCCAGGTACAGTCCGACTTTCGAGGGTCCCCCGATGAGGTCCGCGATCAGATTGTCGATCAAAGGCTGGGTGGAGACGAGCAGGACGCTGCCGACCCTGTTCAGCCTACGGAGCATGGCGTACACCGCCTTCGGTTCGCCCTCCGGGAGCAGACAGTCGTCATCCGAGAGCTTAGACTCCTTGCCCAGGGCCTTGGCGACAACCTGGGCCGTCTCCATCGCTCTGAGCAAGGGGCTTGAGACCACCGCGTCAGGGTCGAACCCGAGCTCTCTCTTTGCCGCGGCCACGATCGCCTCGGCCCACCTTCTCCCCTGAGGGGTGATGTGGCGCTCCTCCACCTTCGGCAGCCCCTCGCCGAAGGGAATCCGTGCGTGCCTCATGACGTAGACTATCAAGACCCCGCCCCCGCCTTCCTGATCGGAACCTGGAGCTCGATCTGACTCTTGGCCGAAGGGTCAGTCCACGGATTCCCCACGAAAACTTCGCGAGTCGGGCCGGCCTCCTCGAACTCGCCGAGCTTAGTCCTCCAGTCGAGCCAACACTCCAGGCCATGGAAGACCAGCCTGTCCGAAACCACCTTCGGGTCAAACGTTACGCTCGCCACGAGTTGAGGCTGCAGGAAGTTGGTCTCGATCCTTGCCGGGGGCGCGCGAATCTTCCCCTTGTACTCGATGCTAGCCCACCACCTGCGCCGATCTGCGGGCATGCCAATCTCGTATTTGTCAAGGTAGATCCTGAACCACCTGGCGGTCTTGACGTTGTTGTCTGTCGCCCACGACTCCAGCTCCGTGAATTCGGGGCGGAGCATGTCGTCTCCAGTCCATGGCCCTGTGTATGTCCTGACGATTACCCTGCGGCCGGGTTCCCGCTTCGTAACGATGTCGACGACCATCCGAGTCGATATGTGGTTGCGGGATTGATAATAAGCGATCCTCTTTGCTATAGGTTCTTATAACTACATGTAATGATGATGCCGAATGTCGCAGGAAAAAGAAGAGGTTACCTCGAGCTTCAGGCCCCGCATGACTACGATTGCGATAGCGGTCTATGACAGGGCGAGGCTCGACAGACTGAAGGTTCACAGACGGGAGCCTTACGGAGACGTCGTAAGCAGGCTCATCGATCACGCCGAGAAGACAGGGACTCTGAGAGGCCCGCAATACCTTAGGGGTCTCATCGACTCGCTTACGGATCAGTCCCGGACCATGTCGTGAGTCCTGAGATAGGAAGCTTCAGACCTTCGGATGGAGAATACATCCCCCTGGAATGAGTTGGGGGTGCGGCCGGACTCCCTGAACCAAGTCGCCCCCCACCCCCTGTGAAGGCAGGCCCGTCGTTGACCCTTCGTGTGTACCAAGGGCTGGTATCGGGAGCAATGGTTCAGGCAACGCGAATGGATATTCCGCGAGCAGGAGGAGAGATGCTTAAGAGTCCGGGCGCTGTCCTGAATGTGATGAGCTCCAACAAGAAGCTCGTCGAGAGATATCTGACAACCACCGACAAGTCGAGACTCGGCGAGCTACTGGCCGACGATGTCGAATGGGTGGAATGGGTCGACGGAGTCAGCGCCTCAGGAGTGATTACGCGAGGGAAAGAGGCCCACATCAAGAACTTTGGCGACGACGAGCTCCGGGGCGAGCTCCACAGGCTTACCGAGGAGGGCAATGTAGTGGTGGCTGAAGGCACGGCTCACGTGACCAAGAAGGACGGCGCCAAGCTTTCAGTCCGGTATGTCGACATCTTCGAGGTGGAGCGCGGGAAGATCAAGCGGAAGTCGTCGTTTGGAGCCCTTATCAAGGAACCCGCTTAGGATGGCTTCTTCCTCCGGGCATCCGACAATGTCTGAGGTCGAATCAATCCGTGCGTGGTTCGCCTACATCGAACGAGCCCGTCAAGGCTACCTCGAGGCCTTTTCGAAGTTGCCGGCAGTGGAACTTTCACGCGACCGGGGAGCATCGTATCCTACGCTCCTCGACATTTTCGGCCACACCCAGGGCGGATTCTACTTCTGGATGAAGGATTGCGCACATTTCGAGTTTCCACCTCAGGAGCCGGATAGTAGCACCCCTCCCAGCCTCTCAGATGTCCGGAAGGACGAGAAGTATATTCAGGCTCAGATCAGGCGCATAATGGCGGAGCTGACCGAAGCGGACCTGACCCGGACGATCCATAGGGAGGAGGGGCAAGGATCAACCCACGATTGCGACATACCGATCCGCGAAGTGTTCTCGCATCTCATCGAAGAAGAGCTCCAGCACCGCGGCGAGATCAATGCGCTTCTATGGCAGATCGGCGTGGAGGCACCGGTATTCGACTGGATAGATTGGAGCCACGAGGTCGGTCGGATCCGGGATTCCAGTTCGAAGTGAACTCAGGCCTCTCTGCGGCGGCGCTCTGATTTCCCGTTCCGGGGCCGACGGTCGCGGAGGAACCCGCTCCGGTGAATCGGGGGAGACGCAGGCGACCTCGTCGCAGGCCCTCACTGGATGGAGGAGGAATCCCGCCGCGGTGTTGAGGGAATCCCGCAGGAGTTGTGGTACCGGGCCCTGAATGCGCCGTCCTCCTCCAAGGGGTGGGAGCACTCGGATACGCCCCTTTTCCTCTGTCCTTGGGGGACGCCTCCCGAGGCGCCGGCCCCGTTTAACGGCCAGCATCGAACCCGGGTGAGTGCGGGCCCGGATTGAATCGACCCTTGGGCGTACCAACCAAGGTTACAATATTTCAGTGGATGCGGTTACCTGCTATCGATGCTTCCTCAATCGTGCCCTATTGATGATCGACTCGACAACCTCGGACTTCGCGTCAGCGTAGTTCTGAGTGTAATTCCAGTTTCTTCGGGCCAACTCGCATTTCGTTCTGAGGTAGAGTTCCATGTCTTCCCGGTTCCTGCGGAGCCGGTCTCTGAATACTAGCATTCTCTCTATCTCGTCGTCGCCTTTGCTGAATACATGTAGATTGATGTTGGTGCCCTTGAGCAGACGGTGTTCATGCCAATTGGGCTCTCGGATTCTGAGCACGTATCCGGTGGATGCGAGCGCAGGAACGTATGATGCTTCGTCAGCAGAGTCGTCTACTACCAATAGGATGTCGATGATTGGCTTTGCAGCGAGGCCAGGGACGGAGGTAGAGCCAACATGTTCTATTGACAATGCGTTCTGTGCCAGGGCACGCTTGATCCGTTGTCTCTCCTTGGCAAACAACTTCGGCCAGGCTGGATTGTACTCGCTTAGAGTTACCGGCCCATCCAATTTCTTGGGAGGAGCTCCGACGTGAGCTCTCGCGAATTCATCTTCACGCTTTCGTTGGAAGCCTTGTACTTTCCTGAAGGCAGAATTCACGTCGAAATCCGATACAGAGAGGTAATTGAAGAATACCAAACTCTCGACAAACCGGCAACGTAAAGAGGACGATCAGATGTCTGCGGATTCAGAATAGCCCGAAACACCCTTTTCTGACGGAACAAAGCCTGATTCGAGCTTATCACGCGGGCCCGACGGGAATCGAACCCGTTTAGGGGCGTCGGCTGACCCTCGGGTTAAAAGCCCGATGCTCTACCTGAGTTCTCTCCATTTCTGGAACTAAGCTACGGGCCCGCGTCACCCGTCGCAATGCGCCCCGTATTTTACTGTGAACCGCCCTGGGGGAACAGGCTCCGGACCGTCTTCATGGTCTTCCTCTCGGCTGCCTCGTCCCTGTATGGGGTCTCCATTATGATCGGCCTTTCCGCGACCCCCGGGTAACGGAGGAACTCCCTGATCCCGCTGCGTCCTATGTTCCCATCCCCGATGTTCTCGTGCCTGTCGAGTCTGCTCCCGAGCGCGCCCTTGGAGTCGTTGAGATGTACGGCCTTGAGCCTCTCGAGCCCGACCACCTCGTCGAAGAGCCCCATGGAGCTCTCCACCGCGGCCTTCGAAGCGAGGTCGAAACCTGACGCGTACATGTGGCAGGTGTCAAGGCAGACCCCCATTCGGCCATCCTCCTTGACCCTGTCGAGTATCATCTCCAGCTCCTCGAACCTCGCTCCGACGCTGTTCTTCTGTCCCGCCATGTTCTCCAGCAGTATCGCAGTGTCCCCGCCGCTCCCTGCTATCGCCTCGTTACAGGCCTCGGCTATGTTGGCGACCCCCACCGCCGTTCCCTTCCCCAGATGGCTCCCCAGGTGGATCACGAGGTAGTCTATCCCCAGTACGTCGCACCGCTTGACCTCCTCGTCGAGGGAGTAGCGGCTGATCTTCGCGGTCGACCTCTCGGGGGAGGCCAGGTTCGGGAGGTAGGGCATGTGGTCCACGATCTTCCGGAAGCCCGACTCGTTCCTCTTCCCGCGGAAGGCGGTGATCGTCTCGTCAGGTATGGGGCTGAACTTCCACTGGTTCGGGTTCCTGGTGAATATCTGGAATGTGCTTGCCCCGATCTCCTTCGCCCGGTCGAAGGCGAGGTCCATGGATCCCGCAATGGAGACGTGAAGCCCCAGCATGGGCTCTGAGGTCAATGTGCTTCAAAAGAGGGCGGAGTGTGGGTTTATGAACCCACGCTCTCGCTTCGTGTTTCTTGCCTAGCGCTTCTTGGGCTTGGCGAGGGTCTTCTTGACACCGGAGGCGCCCCGTACCGGGGCCGTCCTGCGCCTGTATGTCCGCGTCGGCTTCTTCGCGAGCGTCGGAGCCGCGAACGAAGTCGATGACGGAGCGGAGTAGGTGACCGGCGCTGGCGCTGGCTGTACCGACTCATAGCGCGCTGGCGCTGGAGCTGGTGAAGGGGATGGTGCAGGCTCTGCCGCGACCGGCGTCTCCGCGGTTGGGACTTCCTTGGCCTGCTCCGTCGCGGTTGTGATTGCGCTTGTGGTTGTCGATGGTGACGGCGCTGCCCTAGTCTTCCGGTGTCCGAGGTAGCCCTTCGTCCCCGCGTAGACTACGGCGACCGCGCCCACGCAGGTACCAAGCAAGATGGTGGCTATTTCTGGGACCATACTGATGATACGCCCTATCATGGCTCTTCACCGCCTGAGTCAAACAGTATCAACAAGTCCGTAACGATGATTCGACCAAATTCGGCCGTCGGGAGGCCTACAGGATGCCCAGCAGCGCGTCCAGGGAGAACGCCCCGGACCCGATCAGGAGGATGGCGACCGAAAGCACGAGGTAGACGAAGTCGAGCTCGAACCCAGGCTTCCCCCCAGCCCCCATGAACCCCGCCTTCATCTTGCTGGACTTCATGAGGATGATGGCAGCGAACTGGATGGCGAAGAACGCAGCGACCACCGGGACCAGGAGGCCCACAATCAGGAAGATGCCCCCGAAGAACTCAAGCAGGGTCACAAGCCTCGCCGCCGCCGCTGGGACCCCCATGGTGGCTACCCAATCCCCCGACTGCTTCCCCCAGCCCCCCTTCACCTTGGGCAGTCCGTGGGCCACCATAGCTGCGCCCACTGCGACCCTGAGGATTAGCGATGTGTAGTCGGGGCTGATTAGAGCGGACAAGTTGATGTGGTAGCCAAGAAATACTGGTTAAAGAAGTTGACTGATGCAGGCCTCCGGCGGGCTTGGCAGCGGGCGCGAACGCCTAAAGCGGCCAGGGCAGGGAGCGGGTGCGTGAGCAGCCTTGCTATCGACGGGGCGAAGACGGCCCTCGTCGTCATCGACCTGCAGAAGGGGATAACGTCCATGGACGCCCAGCCCAACCCCACCAGTACGGTGGTAGCCAACGCGGCCCTGCTGGCTGGCGCATTCAGGGAGCGCGGCATGCCGGTATACCTTGTCCGCGTGTCGCAGTCCAGGGGGACCTCCCTTAGCGTGTTGTCCGACACATCCTTCCCGTCCAGAGGAGAGATGCCACCAGACTGGGCAGACATCGTCCCCGAGCTCGGGCCCGCCCCCTCCGACGTGGTGATCACGAAGCGCCAGTGGGGGGCGTTCTACGGCACGGACCTCGAGCTGAGGCTCAGGCGGGGAAGCACGGACTCCATAGTCCTCTGTGGCATAGCGACCACGTACGGTGTCGAGAGCACGGCGAGGTTCGCCTACGAGTACGGCTTTCAGCAGTTGTTCGCCGAGGACGCCATGTCCGACCGCTCGGCCGACGCCCACAGGAACGCGGTGGAGTTCGTCCTGAAGAGGATAGGCAGGGTCAGGAAGACCCAGGAGATCCTCGACGCCCTCCCGCGACCTTGATTCCAGGGGTCTCGCTTATATCTCAGCGCGTGTCGCGTGAGACGTGATGCTGCAGATACAGTGGGACAAAATCATAACCGAGATCTTCAAGTTCGACCGAAGGTTGAGGTCGGCCCAGATTCTGGACCAGAGCGGGAGGCATGTCGCCGGAGGGATGAGGAAGGGAATCCCCTCGCTGGAGCCCCAGAGCGAGGACATCAGGCTCATCGCGGGCATAACCATACAGATCAATAACGACAGGACCTGGGACCGCTACTTCGGGAAGAACCAGTACACTTTCAACAAGAGGGAGAGGCTGAACATCATGACGTTCTACCTCGGGGACAAGCTGGTGCTGGTCTCTGCCGAGCCGGATTTCACCCTCCAGCAGGCACAGGACCTGAGAAACCAGATAATAACGAACCACGCTGACTTGGCGAGATAAAATAGGAAGAGTCAGGTCTCAGGTGAGACCTAGCTCAGGGAACTTCGCCTTGACGAGCCCGAGCTCGCCTTGGAGCGTCCTGATGCGCTCGGCGTACTTCTTCATGTCAGCGGCGTTGTTCTGGACCTTGGCGACCTTGTAGCCGCGCCAGGCCTTCTTCAGAGCACCCCAGGACTGACCCTTCGTGTACTGCGACATGAGAGAGTACCCCTCCCTGAGACGATATAAGCATTAACGCCTCATGCAGCATGGCTTGGGCCGTTAGTTGTGGCGCCCATGGCATGAGGGGTGAACCATGGCTGTAGCCAGCCCATCCCCCCCCACCCATGCATCTCATTGAGCCCAGCCACAGGATACTTCGATGGAGGCTGGAACGTCAGGCTTGAGGTCATGAAGCAGATCAATTGCCTTGAGGCCATCGGCCGCCGCCATGCGGGCCACATCGTGTAACAGACTCCCGATGCGCAAGAAAAGACCCGAAAGGACCACCCGGAGCTCAAGCTGGGCCGCCTCCGCCTCCCAGGGAATGTGGCTATTCAGTCAGCGTCGAAGGGGTCCTTGGCGGGCGCCGACTCCTTCACTTCGAACGGGATTCTGTTCCCGTTGTGGTCATAGACTCCGAGGTTGTCGACCGTGGCATATGGGTACCCCATTATCACCATGAGCTTCCCGGTGGCGTGGAGCAGGTCCTGGTGGGAAGGCCTGTGGTTCCCAGAGGGGTGGGAGTGGGCGACCCCGACGTAGGAGAAGTCTACCGGGAGCATCCACCAGCTGAACGACGAGAACGCGGCCCCGTGGCTGGCGAGGGGCGGGATCACCACCCCGGTCACCTCTACCACCCCTTTCTTCGACTTGCCCCTGAGGAGGAGGATCCCCTCGTTGGGGTAGGCCATGGCTGAGTAGCTGAACAGGCTGTCCACCACCTGCTTCTGGAAGATGACCTTCTCTAGGACCATCCCGCCCGCCTACTTCAGGAGGCCGAGGAAGTTGGCCACCACCCTATCCCCGTCAGGATTAGCCTGAGTGTACCGCTCCGGGTGGAACTGGACACCGTAGAGGGCGCGGGTCCTGTGCTTCATGGCCGCGATGGCGCTGGTCTCGCTTCTGGCCAGGAGGGTGAACCCGTCCGGGACCGACTTCACCACCTCGTACCTCGACTCCAGGAGGGTGAGGGACCTCGGGAGCCCACCGAACAGCGGGTCGTCGGCCAGGACCGTTGTCTTCACCATCTCGAGGACGTGCCTCTTGTCTTTCACCACCTCGGCGCCGAAGGCGTGGGCCATGAGTTGGTGGCCGAAGCAGATGCCGAGGATGGGGACGCGGGCGTCAAGCACCGCCTGGGCCTCGGCCTGGAACTTGTCCTTGGTCCGGGTGTCTGTCATCATCTCGGGGGAGCCGCTCAGAGCGACGCCGTCGAAGGAGTCGAACCTGGCGGCCGACGCCTCACCCCACTCGACGGCGGCCACATCGGCGCCGTTCCCCGCCAGGCACTTTTCCAGGGCCCCGGCGCGGTCCCTGGCAGGGTAGTTGTTCACCACGAGGACCTTGGCCAATGCGAATCAAGGAGTGTCTTCAAGATAAGAACTTTCACGGAAACAGCAAGAACCTCAGAACAGTTTAAAAGGCCAAGGAATTCGTTGGCAAAAAGGAGCAAGGCAAGAAAATGTTTGCACCTTCGGCAGGATACGACAGGGCGATCACCATATTCTCGCCCGACGGTAGGCTGTACCAGGTGGAGTACGCGCTGGAGACGGTCAGGAGAGGGAACCTGGCGGTGGGCGTCCAAACCAAGCACGGAGTCGTGCTGGCTGTGGAAGAGAAGCAGAGGAAGCTCCAGAGCGCAGAGTCGGTCATCAAGATGTTCCAGATCGACGACCACGTCGGTGCGGTCGGGGCCGGCTACATCCCTGACGCGAGGATACAGGTGGACAACGCCCGGGTCCTGGCGCAGAGCAACAGGCTGATCTACGACGAGCCGGTCGACGTCGAAGCCATAGCCAAGCGCATCGCTGACATGAACCAGCAGTACACGCAGTACGCCGGCGTTAGGCCATTCGGTGTCTCCCTCATCATAGCGGGGGTCGACGAAGCGGGGCCGGTGGTCTACCTCGCCGATCCGACGGGGACGTATTCAGGGTTCCATGCCATCGCCATAGGGCAGGGGAGCGACCAGGTGAACGACTACCTGGAGAAGAACTACTCGTCGGACCTGAACCTTGAGGGGGCTGTCACGCTGGCCATCGAGTGCATCTATCTCGTGAGCGAGGACAAGAGCGGGACATCGCACATCAAGGTCGCCGTCGTGGAGGCTGGGACCAAGAAGTGGAGGCGCCTCGCTGAGGCGGAGATAGGTAAGAGCGCTTCTAGTGCCAAGACGAAGTCAGACAAGCCTCCGGCCAAGAGCTCCTGAGTAGCGTCGGCTCAGATGAGCGGATCCTTCGGTCGGAGCGGCGGAGACTTCAAGCCGAGGACCCACGAATCCTCAAAGTTCACCACGGTCAAGCTCGTCGTCGGAGGGGAACACTACGAGATACTGGTCAATCCTGACTCGGCCCTGTCGTTCAAGCAGGGGAGGAACGTCGAGCCTTCTACCGTGATTGCAGTGGACGAGGTCTACTCGGACTCGAGGAAGGGACTCAGGGCCAGCAGCGAGAAGCTGAAGCTCCACTTCGGGACCGACGACCATGCGAAGGCTGCCCTCGAGATATTGAAGAGAGGGGAGCTGAACCTTACCCAGGAACAGAGGAAGAAGCTCACGGAAGAGAAGAGGCGGGCGATAATAGCGGCCATCTCGAAGAACTTCGTCGACCCGAGGACAATGCTCCCGCACCCCCCGACGAGGATAGACCAGGCTATGCTGGAGGCCCGGGTGTCGGTTGACCCGTTCCAGGACGCCAACGAGCAGATGAAGACTGTGGTGGACGCATTGAGGACCATACTTCCGCTGAAGTCGGAGAAGGTCAGGCTACAGGTGAAGGTGGCTGCCCAGTACACCGGCCAGGCCATCGGGGTCATGAAGAACTACGGCGAGATAGTCAAGGAGGACTGGCTGGCCGACGGGACGCTCTCCGCAATAGTAGAAATACCCGCCGGCGGACAGCCCGGCCTGCTGGACCGCCTCGGCTCGACCACGAAGGGGGCCGCTCAGGTCACAGTGGTGAAATAGAGATGCCAATGATACAAAGGAAACAGGTAATCCCGGGAGACGTCGTAGCCAAGGGGAACTACCGCTACGGGAGTTACATCGAGAAGCACGGAGACGAGTATGTGGCCCTCAGGGTGGGGGTCGCAGAGGTGCTGAGGGACGAGATCAAGCTCAACCCCCTCACCGGGCCTTACCTCCCGCACACCGACGACGAGGTGATAGGCAAGGTGGTGGACATCAACGGGTTCGGGTGGGTGGTGGACATCAACTCGTGCTTCGACGGATTCCTCCCCGCCTCATTCGTCTTCGGGAGGGACTTCTCCCCCGCGACCCACGACCTGTCGAGCAAGTTCAGGGTGGGCGACATCATCGGGACAAGGATAGAGACCTCCGAGAGGTCCAGGGACCCTCAGCTGAGCATCAGGGGCCAGGGCTACGGGAAGATAGAGTCAGGGGAAATCGTTAAGATATCACCAACGAAGGTCCCCCGAGTAATCGGGAGAAGAGGTGCGATGATCAACCTAATCAGCGAGAGGACGGGGTGCGACGTCAGGGTGGGCCAGAACGGAGTGGTGGTCGTGGACGGGAGCCCTGAAGGCATCATGAAAGCAGTGAAGGCCATCATGCTCGTGGAGGAGGAGACCCACGCGCCGGATCTGATGTCGAAGGTGGAGGAGGCTCTGGGAGGGAGCGCAGTTGGCGGGAACTAAGAAGAAGCTCATAGACGAGCACGGGATCCGGCTCGACGGGAGGAAGTGGAACGAGCTCAGGCCCATAAAGCTGCAGGTGGGCATAATGAAGAACGCCGACGGGTCAGCCTACATCGAGTGGGGGAAGAACAAGATCATGGCCGCGGTGTACGGGCCGAAGGAGGTGCACCCCAAGCACCAGGTGCTCCCGGACAGGGCGCTGCTGAGGTGCAGGTACCACATGGCCCCCTTCTCCGTTGACGAGAGGAAGAACCCGGCGCCGTCGAGGAGGGAGATTGAAATCTCGAAGGTGATCAGGGAGGCGCTGGTGCCGGCGGTGATAGTGGAAGACTACCCGAGGACTGCCATCGAGGTGTGGGTCGAGGTGCTCCAGTCGGACGGAGGGTCGAGGGTCGCCGGAATCACGGCGGCGTCGCTGGCCCTGGCTGACGCGGGGATCAACATGCGCGACCTCGTGGTCGGGTGCTCCTGCGGCCTCATCGGAGAGCAGGTGGTCTCTGACCTCGACGACACCGAGGATAAGGAAGGGAATGGAGACATGCCCGTGGCCATAATGCCGAACCTCGGCCAGGTGGGGCTCCTCCAGGTGGACGGGGTCTACACGCGGGAGAACTTCCAGAAGGCATTCGAGCTTGCCATCGAGAAGGGGAAGGAGATCTACCAGATGCAGAGGGAAGCTCTGACGACGAGGTTCTTCGGCGGCGAAGCGCAGTCGACCGAAGTAGAGGAGGCGGCCGAGTAGATGTCGATGAAGAAGAACTATGTGGTAGAGACGATCAGGAAGGCGCAGATGGTGCAGCTCCTGGCCAACGGGAAACGTCTCGACGGGAGGGGCCTCGACCAGCCCAGGGAGCTGAAGATCGAGACAGGCGTCATTCCGAAGGCCAACGGCTCGGCCAGGGTGACCCTGGGGAACACTCAGGTCATAGCAGGGGTGAAGATAGCCACGGGGATCCCCTTCCCTGACACGCCGGACAAGGGGATACTGATGGTCAACGCCGAGATACTCCCCTTGTCATCCCCCTACGCCGAGGCGGGGCCACCCAGCGAGGACGCCATCGAGCTGGCGAGGGTGACGGACAGAGGGATACGCGAGTCTGAGATGGTCGACATGAGCAAGCTCAGCCTGATCCCGGGGAAGTCGGTCATCGCAGTGTTCGTAGACTGCAACGTCATGAACGTCGACGGGAACCTGTTCGACGCAACCAGCTACGCCGTGGTGTCCGCCCTCAGGACCGCCAAGATGAAGAAGTACGTGGTCAAGGACGACAAGGTCGAGACGACCGACGAGCTGATCCCCGTCCCTGTAGAGAGGAACCCCGTGTCGGTGACAGTAGCCAGGATAGGCGACAGGCTGGTGGTCGACCCCAGCGCCGAGGAGGAAGGGTCAATGGACATGAGGATCACCATCACCACGGACGACGACGGGAACATCTGCGCCAGCCAGAAGGGCGAGGCTAGCACCATCACCCCGGAGCAGGTGCTCCAGGCGGCGGACACCTCCATCAAGGTCGGCAAGGCGATCAGGGCCCAGATACTGGAGGCGACCAGGTAGTGCCGAAGGCAAACGAGAGCCTAAAGGGCCTGGGCGCGAAGTACGGCGGCACCCTCAGGAAGAGGTACGCCAGGGTCTGGAGAACCCTGAAGCAAGCGAGGGAGTGCCCGTCGTGCGCGAGCATGAAGCTCGCCCGGAGCTCTTCAGGCATCTGGAAGTGCAAGTCCTGCGGCTACACCGTGGCCGGAGGGGCCTATGAGCTCGCGCAGGCGAAGTCGAGATAGCCCCATCGAGTCAGTCGGGCTGAAGATCACTTTCCGAGCCGACAGGCGGACCGCCGCGAAGATAGCCGAGAAGGTCCCCTCAGCGGTCGTCAGGGGGGGCCTGTGCGTAGTGAGCATCGAAGGGGATGGGCCCGGGGATGTGGCGGAGAAGGCGAGGGCGGTCCTCGAGCAGGTGAGATCCGTCGAATCTGCGTCGAAAGGCTTTAAGTAGAGACAGGGGTCGCTGGTCCGAAAGTTGAGCCAACCAGAACTTCCGCCGCTCCTCCGAGAGCAGCTCGCGAGGTACGACCAGGCGCAACAGAACCTGCAGGCCGTGCTGGCCCAGAAGCAGCAGGTCGAGCTCGAGCTAAGCGAGACGGAGAAGGCGCAGGAGGAGCTCGGCAAAGCGACGGACTCGGAGGCGGTGTACAAGTTCGCGGGGAACCTGCTGATCAAGACCAAGAAGGAGGACGTGGTGAAGGAGCTCAATGAGAAGAAGGAGCTGGCAAACACCAGGAAGATGGTCCTGGCGAAGCAGGAGTCGAGGTTCAGGGAGAGCCTCAAGGACCTCCAGACCAAGATAGACGAGGCCGTGAAGGCGAGGCCGCCGCAGGCGCAGCAGCAGCCGCCCGGGGACGCATAGACCGTGGCGACCCTTGGCCCTTGAAGCGAAACCGGAAGAATTCCCCTTCCTAGAGCCCTCGGTCCTCAGGAAGGCGGCCGTAGTCTGCCATAGGAACGCCGATGCGGACGCCTACCTCTCGGCCTACGCCCTCTCCACGCTCATCGGAGCCCTGGCCCCCGGTTGCGAGGTCCACATTGCTACGCCGGGGGGGATGACGACCCTGACCCAGAAGCTCAGCGCGAAGTTCCCCCACAGAATCGCCGAGGGGAGCGGGGGGGACTACGACCTCTACGTCGCCGTGGACGTGGGGGACGAAGAGCTGCTGAACGAGTGGAAGGAGAAGTTCAGGGCGAGCCCGGGGGTGAAGGTCCTCGTGGACCACCACCCGCACAGGGGAGGGGACCTCTACGGCCACGCAATCGTTGAAGAGGCGGCGACCTCGGCCGCTGAGGTGGTCTGCGGGCTCTTCGAGCGCAAGGGGGTGACCCCGGACCCCCAGACAGCCCAGGCGCTCCTGGAGGCGATGCTCTTTGACTCCTCTCACCTGGCCATTGCAGGGCCCTCCGGACTCCGGGCTGCTGTGAAGTTGATTGATGCGGGGGCGGACCTGGCCCTGGCGAGGCGGGAGCTCCGCAGCGAGCCTGACTATGGTGAGGTCCTGGCGAAGCTGAAGGGGGCGCAGAGGATCACGATATTCAGGGCGGGGACATGGGTGGTGGCGACCAGCCACGTCGGCTCGTTCCAGGCCCACGTCGCCAGGTCCCTGATCTACCTCGGGGCCGACCTGGGGCTGGTGGGCGGGGAGTCGGATGGGGAGACCAGGGTGAGCCTGAGGGCGACCCAGAGGCTCCACGAAGCGACCGGCGTGAAGCTGGGGTCCCAGGTTGCCGAGGAGATGGCGAAGAGGCTCGGAGGGCACGGCGGCGGACATGCGACCGCCGCTTCATTCTCCACGCCCACGGCGGAGGAGGACACGGTGCAGGCGACCTTGAAGCGGCTCGAGGAGCTCCTCGGTGAGCTGAAGAAGCTGGACTAGGAGTATCTGGCGGACGCCCTGCTCTTCAGGAACCCCTCGAAAGAGAGCTTGAACCAAGGCGTGTAGAGGTCCGGGTGCGCCCGCATATCAGCGGCCACGTCAGCGACCCTGGCCCACCTCACCGAAGACATCTCGTCCCCGTTGGGCACGATCTTCCCGTCGAAGTCTCCCACCAGGACCCTGCAGAACTCGTTCTCGGCGTTGGGTCCCTGGGGAGCGAAATAGACGAACGAGTGCACGTCCTCCAGCCCCCCCACGGTCGCGCTCAGCTCTTCCTTCGCCCGGCGCGAAGCCGCCTGCTGGTATGTCTCCCCAGGGTAGACGTGGCTCGTGAAAGAGACGTCCCAGGCGCCCGGCCAGAGGAGCTTCTTCTGACTGCGCTGCTGCAGCAGAAGCTTCCCGTCGTGGAAGATCAGCGCGGTGTACGCTCTGTGCCGCCTCCCCCTCCCCGCGTGGCAGTTCTCGCGCGTATCAGTCCCCAGCTCGTTGTCATTGTCGTCCACGAGTATCAGTATCTCTTGCTTGGCCAACTCTCCCGCATCCCCCATGGATTCTAGATAAGCCAATCGGGCTTTTAATCTCAGCCCCCGGAGGGCGCCTGATGCGCCTGTCGGTGACGGGGACGGTGTTCAGCGGAATGGGGAAGGGGAAGTACTACGTCGGCCACCCTGAGTACCAGAGGCGCTTCAGGGAGCGGCTGGGCTATTCCCCCTACCCGGGGACACTCAACGTGAAGCTCGAAGACGGGGCGCTGATACGGAAGCTTGAGGAGATTAGGAAAGCGGACGGGGTGAAGATAGAGGGGTTCACGCTGGGAGGGGAGTCGTTCAGCTCCCTGACGTGCTTTGAAGGTGAATTGAGAGGGGAGAAGGTCACGCTCCTCTTCATCGACATCACCTACTACAACGAGACGGTCGCTGAGCTGGTCTCACCGGCCTACCTCAGGGGGAAGCTCGGCTTGAAGGACGGCGAGTACGTGACCTTCAGCGTCGACGTGCCCACCCCTCGCCAAGGTAGGCCATGACGGCGCACTCGTCGCCGTCCTTCAGCCCCAAAGACCTCCTGAGGTTGACCGGGGAGATCACTTCGAGGACCGAGCTGTCGTGATGGGTCCTCTCGATGGCCAGGACCGCGCCGGGGTGCCTCCCGGCCACCTTCGCCCTGAAGCACTTCACCCCACCGTAGGACCTCTTGCCGTCGCTGAAGCCCGGGATCTCGATCCCCTTCAGCAAGTCCAGGCGCCTCCGCTGCCCTATCATCGCTTCGCTGGTAAGACGCAAGTTGAGGGTTCCGGGGAACGGCTCGAAGCCGAGGGCCCCGGCGAAGCCTTCGGCATACCCCTTCATCGAGACATAGTACGCCCCCTCGTTCAGCCCGGTGAAGACGGTCCCTCGGAACTGCATCGTGTCCTTCCCTCGCTCCAGGTTGGAGCCCACCTCCGCGAGGAAGGTCTCCACAGCGTCCAGGCCGCTCTCGGTCAGCCTCACGGCCAGGCCCCGCCCTGAGTGTGCCCTCTCGGCCAGGCCCGCCCTCTGCAGGGCGGCGAGCCTCAGGGAAGCAGCCTGCTGACTGAGGCCCATAGATTCGCCCAACATCCGCGTGGTGACGTTGGAGAAAGAGCGGACGGCGCCGAGCTTCACCAGGTGGAGGAGGGCGGTAAGCTGCTCCGAGCTCACCCCGGCGTTCTGTCTTGGCATCTACAAGTACATTGGTAGCTACCAAAGCGTTATAAGTATAACTGGGCGCGCGGCCCCAGCATGGGCACTGTATCGAGGGGGCGTCTTGACACCGCTTCCATCGCCGGGAGCGCGATATTCAGCGCCCTGGCGCTCATCCTCGCGGCAGGGTCCCAGGCCATGGGCCTGAACTTCCCTCTCGTGCCATACCTCCAGTTCGACCTCGGCGAGGTCGCCATCATACTTGCTTTCTTCATCTTCGGCCCCGCCCCCGCCCTGGTCTCTTCGTTCGTGGAGTTCGCGGGGCTGATGGTCTTCGGCCAGCAGATACCTCTGGGCCCCCTGCTGAAGCTGTTCGCCCTGGTGTCCACGGTCGCGGGACTCTGGGCCGGGTCCAAGATCGCTGCCCGGGGCGGGAGGACCAGTTTCCTCAGGCTCGCGGGGTGGAGCACGGCGCTGGGAGGAGCCGTAAGGGCGCTGGTGATGACGGTGCCTAACTTCTACCTTGTCGTTTACATTTACGGCCTCCCGGCCATCGAAGCGTTCGTGAAGGCGCCCTTCGCCGCGATAGGGATCGGGCTGACCTCCTCCAACGCCCTGCTGGTGGTCCTCGCGTTCACTGGGGTGTTCAACATCATTCAGCTGGCGGCCGTGATGGGGATCTCGTCCCTGGTCCTCAGGGTCCCGTCGGTCCCAAGGCTGAGGGTCGGGGGGAGGACCCCCTGGTTCGCCGACGTGGTGGCGCCCCCGGCCGTGACACCCCCCAGGGATAGGCGCTAGCCCGATACGGTGGCGGCCGCATGGGAGACATACTCGAGGTCGAGGGGCTCAGCTTCAGGTACCCAGAGGCGCCTAGGAACGCCGTCTCAGGCTTCGACCTAGCGATCCCCGAGGGTGAGATAGTTGTGCTGGCCGGCCCGTCGGGGTGCGGCAAGTCCACCCTCCTCAGGACAGTGAACGGGCTGATCCCTCACATGTACGGCGGGGAGTACTCTGGGGACGTGCGCGTAGCCGGCTCCAGCGTCAAGGACTCGAACATGCGCGACCTCGCCCAGTCGGTCGGGTTCCTGTTCCAGAACCCGGAGAACCAGATATTCATGTTCTCGGTCGAGAGGGACGTGGCGTTCGGCCTCGAGAACCTCGGCGTCCCCAGGAGCGACATGAGGGCGAGGGTGGACGAAGCCCTGAGGCTCCTGAAGATCGGAGACCTGGCGCAGCGGGCCCCCCACGAGCTCTCCGACGGGCAGAAGCAGAGGGTCGCCCTGGCGGGGGTCCTCGCGATGCGGCCCAAGCTTGTGATACTCGACGAGCCGACCTCCCTGCTCGACCCCAAGACGGCTTCCGAGCTGGTCGCCCTGGTGGCCAGGCTCAGGAGGGAGCTGGGGACCACCTTCGTGGTCGTGGAGCACCGCCTTGACCTACTCGTGGAGGTAGCGGACAGGCTGGTCGTCATGGACGGAGGGAAGAAGGTGCTCGAGGGGACCCCCAGGGACGTGTTGTTCGGAGAGGAAGCCGAGGCCCATGGGGTGGCTGTCCCCGCGATCACCAGGGTGCAGAAGATGCTCGCTGGCAAGGTGGGCGTGAGCGCTGATAGGCTGCTCGCCCCCTCCGAGCTCGCCGCTGCCGTGGAGGGGAGAGGGGCATGATAGAGTTCATGGACGTAACCTTCGTCCACCAGAACGGGGTCAGGGCGCTAGATGGAGTGAGCCTCAGGGTGGAGGCGGGTGAGGTGGTCGCCCTGGTTGGGGAGAACGGCGCCGGGAAGACGACCCTCGTGAAGCATGTGACGGGGCTGCTCAAGCCTGCGTCTGGGAGCGTCCTCGTCGACGGGGTCGACACGCGGAAGGCGAGCACGGCCCAGCTGTCGCGGAAGGTCGGAGTGGCTTTTCAGAACCCAGACCACCAGCTCTTTTCAGAGACCGTAGAGGAGGAGATGTCGTTCGCCCTCAGAAACTTCGGGTACTCGCCGGAGCTGGTCCAGAACCGCGTCTCCTGGGGGCTCGAGCTCTTCGGCCTGGAGGAGTACAGGAAGTCGTCCCCCCTTGTCCTCAGCGGGGGGGAGAAGAAGCGTCTCACCCTGGCGTGCATCCTGGCCTGGGACCCCCAGATGGTGATACTCGACGAGCCGACGGTGGGCCAGGACTCGATCCAGAAAGAGAAACTGGCGGGGACAATACAGATGCTGATGTCAACGGGGAAGACCATTGTGGTGGTCTCGCACGACATCGAGTTCCTCTGGCCGATGCAGCCGAGGGTTGTGGTGATGAAGGGAGGGAAGGTGGTGGGGGACGGCCCCGCCCGCGAGCTCATGCAGGACAGGGAGCTGCTGGACTCCGCCAGGGTTGCGCAGCCCCAGCTGGTGGAGTTCTATCAGCTGCTGGAAAGGAGGCCCCGGGCCCCCTTCGTCCACCCCCTGGACGCGGGGCGCTGGGTCGAGGAGGGCATTCGGCCATGATGTGGCTGAGCGGCGGGTTCATCTTCAGGAGGGGGGAGTCGTTCTACCACAGGCTGGACCCCAGGACGAAGCTGTTGAACTCCGCGCTGATGTTCGTGACGACCCTCCTCGCGAGGTCTGTCTTCGAGATGGCCCTGGTCATCGGGTTCATGGTCGGGCTCTCGGCCGCCGCCACGGTCCTAAAGAGGGTGGCAAGGACCATGGCGTTCACCGGGCTGTTCTCCGGATTCATCTTCGTCGTGAACATAGTGTTCACCAGGAACCTGGATACGTCTCTGCTCTACGCCATCAGGTTCATAGCCATAGTGGTCTCCACCAGCCTCTTCTTCATCACCACCTCCCCGGACGAGCTCGAGCAGGTGATGAAGATGTTCAGGCTCCCCAGGGACGTCGTCTTCGCCTTCGTGACCGCCGTCAGGTTCATACCCGTGATGATGCTTGACACGATGCAGATCATGGACGCCCAGAAGTCGAGGGGGCTGGAGCTGGAGAAGGGCAACCTGGTTCGGAGGGTAAGGAACATGATCCCCATACTGATCCCCCTGGTGGTCAACTCGGTGGTGAGGAGCGGGGAGCTGGCCGAGGCCATGGAGTCCAGGGCGTACGGAGCCGTCCCCAGGCCGACCTCCCTCCTGGTCTACAGGGCGAGGGGGACGGACATCGGGGCCGCCTGCGCCGCCGTGGCGCTGTTCGCCCTGGTCTCCTACTCCTTTTATTTCGTGATCCCAGTGCACTTCCCGTGATACCCGCCCGGGTGGTGGCCGACGAGAGGGAGAAGGCGAGCGGCGTCCCCGACGAACTGGCGAAGCTGAACGTCAGGGTCTACTTCAGCAGGCTCCCGGTGGCCGACTACGTCCTCAACCCCGAGGTGGCGGTCGAGAGGAAATCGGTGAGGGACCTGGTGTCCTCGGTCTACGACTCGCGCATATTCTATCAGGCTGCGAAGATCTCCGCGGCCTACGCCAAGCCGTTCCTCCTCGTCGAGGGGGACTCCAAGGAGGTGGAGGGCCTGGCACGGAACCTAAAGTCGTTCTACGGCGCCATTGCGAACGTGACCATCGCCTACGGGCTGAGGGTGCTCTACACTGCCAACCCCAGGGAGACTGCCTTGGCCATCTCAGAGCTCCTGGTCCACGCGAGGGCGAAACCGCTCGCAAGGCTGCCATCCGAGGTCCCCCGCAAGGCGCAGAGCGCCCCCCTGCAGCAGGTCTACCTGGTGTCGTCTCTCCCGGGGGTAGGCAGGAGGCTGGCCGAGAAGCTCCTGGCCAAGTACGGCACCCCCAGGCGCGTGATGGCCCTCACGGCCGGGGAGCTCGCCATGACGGACGGCATCGGGTGGAAGAGGGCGGAGAAGATCAAGGGGGTGTTGGACTCGAAGTATGCGAGGTACGTCGAGACTTCCCCCCAGTCGAGGCTGGAAGAGTGAAGGTCGCCGTGCTCGGTGGGACCGGCCGCATGGGGGGCGCCATCGCCATGCAGCTTTCCAGGAGGAACGAGGTGGTGATAGGCTCCAGGGACCGGGCGCGGGCGCAGGAGGCGGCCGGGAAGGTCGATGGGGCCACGGGGACAGACAACCTTGGCGCGGCGCTCGCGGCGGAGGTCGCCGTCTTCGCGATGCCCTACGAGGGCCTGGGGGCGGCATCAGAGCTCGCCTCCGCGCTGGCAGGGAAGCCCGTAGTGTCCGCAGTCAACCCCCTGAAGCTGGAGGGAGGGTTCTTCAGGTACGCCCTGGAGAAGGGCTCTGC
This sequence comes from Nitrososphaerota archaeon, assembly GCA_029785615.1. Classification (GTDB taxonomy): domain Archaea; phylum Thermoproteota; class Nitrososphaeria; order Nitrososphaerales; family Gagatemarchaeaceae; genus UBA183. The sequence continues at coordinate 181,069 of JAFLZH010000001.1, read as the reverse complement.
TGCTGAGGAGCTGGCCAGGCTCCTCCCCGGGAGCAGAATCGCCACTGCGTTCAACCACGTCTCCTCCCTCTTCTTCGAGAAGGGAGAGCCGGTGGCCATGGACATCCTTGTGGCCACGGACTCCAGGGAGACCTTCGAGGTGGTCGCGGGGCTCGTGAGGTCGGTCCCGAATCTCAGGCCGCTCCACGCCGGCCCGCTCTCCGAGGCGCGCGTCATCGAACAGATGACCCCGCTGGAGCTCAACCTCGCCAAGCTCAATAGGACCGGGAGCCTGACAACGAGGTTCGTCTCGGTCAGGGACGAGAGGTAGGAAGCCCCTGCGTGGTCGACAGCTTGGGATGTACGATTCTGGGAGCCGTCGACGACGCTCCCTCCGCCGTGCAGAGCCTGAGCGCCATAGCCCCTCCCTGAACAATCGGCGGACCGCAGGCACTGAAAGCCGGCTTTGGATTCTCTGAACCCGTCGGGCTCCGCGCCTAGGTTCCTGGGTACCGGCTCAGCTCCCCCTCCTGCCAGCCTGCATAGAGGATGGGCCTGTACCTGTGATAGTCCCAGAAGCCGCTGAACCCCCCTGTGGTGTATGCGGCTTCCACGCTCGCGACAAGGAGCAGATGGTCGCCGAGCCGGCTCGTCGACAGCAGCCTGCACTCCAAGGTCGCCACGGCAGCGCCGAGGACTGGGACCTTCAGCTTCATCCCATCCGAATGCGCCAGCCCGGCCTGCGCGAGCTTGTCCTTCACCGCCGCGCCGCTGGTTGTGGCCAGCTTCGAAAGGGCGGAAGCGTCCTCCCTGTCAAGAACTGAGAGGGAGAAGCAGCGCGACCTCCTGGCGAGCCGGCAGGTGAAGCCCTGGGGGGAGCACGCCACAGCGACGATGGGGGGCTTCTCCGACACTGAGAGATAGGACACCACGGGCATGGCGGAGGCCCTCCCCCCCGCCTTCGCGGCCATCACCAGGGGCACCTGCGGGTAGAAGAGGCGGTGGACCAGCGACGGGTCGACTTTCATGGCCTGAAGCACGAGGGTGGCTGTTAGTTAAGGGGAGGTTCTGAGATGGAGAGGACGGCCATGGTGGAGCCCCGCACAGAGCACCGGACAACGGGGTCGTCGCTCGGGGGGACAGGACTCGGCCAGGCGGTACACGGGAGCGCGACCGCCTCGGCCCCGGTTCCTTCGAAGACTCCGAGGGCAGCCAGGGCCTAGTTCCGCGGCTCCTTGGCGAGGAGCCTCCGGCGGAGGCTGGAGTTGTTCTTGAGGCCCTCCATCGCTCTTGTGAGGCTGGAGCCTCCCTGCTTCATCCTCCTGCCGGAGAGGAACCGCTTCACCTCGGCCTCCCTTCCGACTCCGCACACTGGCAAGAGGCGCATCATATAGAGGTAGAACTGCTGAGACCCCCCGTACATGTCGTAGATGGCATCGTAGTTCTTCGTAAGCCACTTCCAGTAGACGTCCCGGGCGCCGGTGTTCAGGGCCCCATACAACATCGGGTAGGCGGAGTCAGAGCGGCTGACCTCCCCGCTCATTCCCAGGTCCAGGGTCTCCTCGACCAGTGAAGGGTCCCTGAAGGAGCAGAGGGCCCCGTAGATCTTCGCCCTGTCTACCTCCCCCTGCATGGTCTTCACCATATGCACCAGGGGCCCCTTGGCCTTCTCCCCATGGGTTATCGCATAGGCAGAGGCGACGGCGCCCCTGAGGTTCGGGTCGAGGTCACGGTAGCGGTCGAACTTCTGGGCCAGCTTCGCAGCGTAGGCTCCGTCGACGGCCACGTACTGCGAGGTTAGGTCCTCCCTGGAGGCGCCGAGGTACTCCGGCTCGCCGGCCCTGGGCTCTTCGCCGATGCTGGCCATGAGCGGCGGATAGAACTTCGGATAGACCCCCCGGAGCCCTGGTGAGTCCCAGGCGATGGCGTTGAGGAGCCTGAGCTGCCCGGCAGCCACCTGGACGGTGACGTTGTCGGGCGCTCCTCCGCAGAGACATATGAACCTGAAGTACTCCTCCCGGCTGATCTCTCCTGCCTGCAGGAAGAGGAAGAGGTCGTTGATCAGGCCCGCCCTGTCGTGGGCGCCCAGCTTGGCGAAGCGTGCCGCCAGCCTCTGGTACCCCTTCTTGTCATAGAGAGTGACGTGGAAGCTGCTCCTCCCGGGGTTGAGTAGGACGTCCGAGTCTGGGTCCACATCGAGGGTCATCGACCTCTTGTCGAAGAACACCCTCCGCTCCTTCCCCCCGGCGGTGACGGCCGTCGTGATGGGCCAGGGGGACGCTGGAACGCTCCCTGTTATCAGAAACCTCTTCTGAGAGACCTGGATCTTCTTGCCTGCGGAGCGGACCCTCACCACCGGGAAGCCTGGCCTGGTCAGCCATTCCTTGGCGACCTTGGCCACCGGGAGGCTCGAGGCCCGGCCGAGGGAGTCCCAGAGGTCCTTGCCTGAAGCGTTGGAGAAGCTGAACTTCCTGAGGTAGTCTGAGACCCCCTTCCTGAAGGCGTCCTCCCCCACATAGGATTCGAGCATCCTCAGTATGCTCGCCCCCTTGTTGTAGCTGACCGCGTCGAACATGTGCATGGCTTCCTCGACTTTCCTGACGTGGGCCTGCACAGGGTGAGTCGTCTTGACCGCGTCGAGGTTGAGCGCCGCCAAGGTCTCGTCCATGAGAAAGATGCTCATGGTGTCCCACTCGGGCCTGAGCCTGTCAGTCATCTTGTACCCCATGAGGGTGGCGAAGCTCTCGTTCAGCCAGAGGTCATCCCACCACTTCATAGTCACCAGGTCGCCGAACCACTGGTGCGCCACCTCGTGGACCATGGACATGGCCCCCCTGTTCTTCTGGCGGAAGGCGGCGGCCTCCGTGACAAGGGCATAGCTCTCCCGGGATGAGATTGCCCCCCAGTTCTCCATGGCCCCGGTGTGGTACTCTGGGAGGGCGACCACGTGGAGCTTCTTCAACGGGTATGGGACCCCATAGTAGCCCGCAAAGTCGTGGACGGACCCGGCGACCATCCTGAGGGCGAGCGCAGAGTTCTCCGCTTGGCCTGGGCGGGTGGCGGTGATCACCTCGACGTCGCCGGCGCGGGTCCGCGTCTCCTCCATTTCCCCTATCGCGAAGAAGAAGAGGTAGGTCGACATCAGGGGGGTCTCTTCGAAGACGTGCCGCGTCCGCCCCCTTCCCAGGTCCTCGACCCGGGACGCCTGGGTGTTGGCGATGACCTTGAGCCCCGAGTCCGTGGTAATCTCCAGCCTGAAATGGGCCTTGTAGGTGGGCTCGTCGACGCAGGGGAAGACGGTCCTCGCCTCGGCGGGTTCCAGGTCTGTGGCCAGGATGTAGTCCTTGCCGTACTTCGACTTGTAGAGGCCGAATATGACCTCGTCGGACACTTGTTTGGTGTAGGATACGTCCACCCTGGACCGCTTGCTCGGGACCCCCGGGATGACTAGCTTGGACCGCTTCTTGTCATGCCTGAACTTCGCCGCTTTTCCGTCGACCTTCACGGAACTGACATCCAGGGCTGAGCAGTCCAGCGAGAACGGGGAGGCCGCGCCTTTGACCGCGATCGTCTCTTCGCCTTTCACGAAGGCCTTCCGGAAGTCCACGTCGAGCCTCAGGTCGTAGGATAAGATCTCCGTTCTCTAGCCGCCGGCCCTCTGGCCGCCGAAACCCCCCTTAAAGGATGCCTGACGGCCTACTCCTTGTCTATGAATTCTTCGGCCTTCGGCGGATCCGGCGGGAGGCCCTTACGCTTCCTGATCTCCGTGACCAGCCCCCAGAGCATGTTCTGAGGGACCGCCTGCCAGGTCTTGAAGTGGGTGTTCCAGACCGCCTTGCCTGCCGTTGCCCCCCTCATCTTCTCGCTGAGGTCGAAGGTCTCGGCGGCGGGGATCTCACCCTCCACGACCGTCATGACCTCCTTCTGGTCTATCCTCACGAGCTTGCCCCTCTTGGAGCTGATTACCCCGGTGACCGCACCGATCAGCTCGGAGGGCCCCTTCACCTCTATCCCAAGTATCGGCTCGAGCAGCGTGGGGTTGGCAGAGAGCATAGCGCCGAGTATCGCGCGCCTGGAAGCCGGCATCAGCTGGGCGTAGGTCCTGTGGGCGGGGTCCTCGTGAGGGACGAAGTTGGTGAGCGCCACCTTCACTCCCCTGGTGAACTCGTAGGCGAGCGGACCGTTCTTCATGATGTCGTCGAAGCCCGCCCTGATGGAGTCCATGGACTCCTGCAGGAATTGGACCCCCTTCGTCACTTCGGTGAGCACGTTTCCCCTCTCGTCTACGGCCTGGAAGTTGCGCGCCTGGTCCGGATCCCAGCCGTGGTCGCGGAGTGTCTTGATAACCGCCTTCTTCTCCACGTTTTCGCCGATGGTGCCGTTGCGGATCAGCTCTATGACCTCCGGCTCCAGTGGCTCCACCTCGACGAAGATCTTGTTGTGGCGGTTAGGAGACCTGGACATTATGGGCCCCGCCCTCGCGCGGATGGTCTCCCTGTAGTTGATTATCGGCGGCGACGTGACTATCTCGAGGCCTGCCTGCTGGATCTGGGTAGTGGCGATCTCGAGGTGAAGGACCCCCATGCCTGACATCAGTGTCTCTCCAGACTCTTGGTTGATGGTGACCACCAGGTTGGGGTCCTCGATGTTCAGCCTCCTCATGACTTCGACCAGCTTGGGGAGGTCGCGCGGGTGCTTCGCCTCCACCGCGACGGTGACCACAGGCTCGCTCACGTAGTGGATGGACTCGAAGGTGGCAACGTCCTTCCTGTTGGATATCGTCTCCCCGGACCTGATGTCGAGGCCGAGGAGGGCCGGGATGTTGCCCGCAGGTAGCGAGTCGACGATCTCCCTCTGGAAGCCCATGAATATCTGGACGGACTGGATTTTCCCCTCCCGCTTGGAGTTGAGCAGGTATATCTGATCCCCGTTGGTGACGCTCCCCGAGAAGAGGCGCCCCGTGGCGACCAAGCCGGCCGCCGGGTCGACCACCACATTGGTGACCATCATTACGGTGGGGCCGTTCTCGTCGCAGGCGAGCAGGGCTTTGCCTATATCGCTGGTTAGGTCCCCTTGCGGCCAGATCTTGGGGATGCGGTAGGCCTGGGCGACGTGGGGGGGCGGGTGGTGCCTGACGACCATGCCTAGGAGCGCTTCGTGGAGCGGGAGCTTCTTGCCCAGCTCCTCGGGGGTGGAGCTCGTGTAGGCGTTGATTATGTCCTTGAAGGACATCCCCGCGGCCTTCGCCATGTCGAAGTTGAAGCCCCATTTGTCCTTGGAGGAGCCGAAAGCGACCTGGGCGTCCTGGACCGACACCTTCCACTTCTGCTTGTATTCGGGCTCAGCGTAGGTCTCGACGAGGCGGTTGAAGTCTCTGACTATGCCGAAGAGCCACTCCTGCATCTTCTCCGGGGTGAGGCGGAGCTCCTTGATGAGCCGGTCAATCTTGTTGATGTAGACGACGGGGCGCACCCTCTCCTCAAGCGCCTGGCGGGTGACCGTCTCTGTCTGGGTCATTATCCCCTCGACGGCATCCACGACCACTATGGCGCCGTCCACGGCCCTCAGCGAGCGGGTCACCTTCCCGGTGAAGTCGATGTGCCCAGGTGTATCGATGAGGTTGATGACGTAGGGCGTGCCATCCTTCTCATAGTAGAGCGTCACGTTGGCGGCCTTGATGGTCATCTGCCTCTGCTGCTCGAGCTCCATGTAATCCAGGGCCAGGGCCTGCCCCGCCACAGAAGGCGACAGCATCCCCGTTGCTGCCAGCAGGCTGTCGCTAGTGGTCGTCTTCCCGTGGTCCACGTGGGCTATGATCCCCAGGTTGCGGATCTGCTCCCTGTTGTGGACTATCTTGAGAGCCTCAGCTGTGGTCTTGAAACGCGGCATGATACCTTGCGACCCTTGAAACGACCATTCGGGAACGGGTTATGAAGCTTTCCGTAGACTCCCTGGCTAGCCCGCCCAGCGAGGCGGGAGCCGCCTTCCCGGGCGCTGCCACCTCCAGCTTCCGACCGCCGCCGCACGAAGGACTAGCTGGCCAACACTGCACCGGCTACGCCGAAGGTCACGCGCTCATGGACGAGCCAGATGGGATCCACGCCCTCCCAGAACATGGAGGGGTCGTAGAAGCTGCCCAGCAGCCATTCGGCCATGGAGAGGCCGCCATAGGGCCGGGACGAGGATAGCCAGCCCTCCAACCGTGACTTGTTAGGCGCCCACCACGTGGTAATTCGGGTTCCGAGCGTAGGCCTGGCAACCGCACCCATCGACCGTGCACCTCCCCCGCTTGGTCGCGTAGATTGTCTTGAAGAGCACCTCGTGGGCGTCGGCGAGATGGCGGCAGTTGCACACCCCTGATCCCGTCTTCTCCCGGATCCTCCCCAAGCCGACCGGGGCTCTCGGACACGCGTCGACTTATGAAGGCTTCGAGGCGGGCAGCTCGCCGGAGCTTCTCCACGAAGGTCTGTTCAAGTCGTGGAAAACGCATGGGGCCATTATCAGCAGACAGGAGGGCTGGGCCCAGCGGTCGGCCTTGGACCCGGCGAGCGTCCTCCTCGAGGGTTGGGCATTCGCAATTGTCTGGCTGGTAGGGATGCTGCACCTCGATGGAGACTGGGCTGGCGCCGATCGCCTTCGCGGTCGCCGTCCTCGTGAGGGCCCCGGCGGCCTCACCTGTAGATTCTGGCCACAGCCCTCAGCTGCGCCCTCGTGAGCCTGACTTCGGCCCCGCCAGGAGTCTCGACTGTCACCTTCCCACCCTCCTCGCCCTTGGTCCTGATCTTGTCCGCCAGCGGCTCCGCCCGTGACGCGTCCATGGCAGCGAGGAAGGTGGAGTACTCGTCGGGACCGGGCCATCCGTTCTTCTCGCCTATCTTCTCCACCACTTCGGCGAGGAGCGGTGGCCTGGGGACGGAGAGGTCCGAAGCTGGTATCGACGCCGGTCCGCCTTGGGCCGAGACCCTGAAGGCTCGATGCGAGACGACCACCCCCTCTCTGGCCCTGAGCGCGAAGACGTCGAAGGGGAGGGAAGCGACTCCCTCGAGGTCGACCGTGCCCATGTTGAGCCTGTCTAGAGTGAGGGACAGCCTCCGGACGGCGTCCGCGCTGTCCAACGGGAGCAGATGTGCCCCTCTCTGGGAGAGCATCCTGGAGCAACTCTGCAGGTCCCTGATCACCCTCTCCTCGGCTTGCCCGTACCTGAGGGCGCAGACCGCGACGATCAAGAAAGCCGATGGAGCCCTCCCGGCGAAGACCAGGAGCCGGCCATCCATGGCGGTGATCCCCCGCGTCTGATCCCGTGACTCGAGCTTGACCTCGGCTACCGTGTACCACCGGAACGGGAAGGCCTTGCTCCTTAGGAGGACCGAGTCTTTCACAGGGACCACCAGGCTCGTTAGTCCCCCAATGCGGAGGATGGGCCAGAAGACGACCGCCAGGCCGGCCACGAGGAAGACCAGGGGGGAGAGGGTTCCGCCTGCGCCCAGTGCGATGACCGACAACAAGAGCAGCACCCCACCCAGGACGAGTCGGCCCCGGGCTCGATGAGGTCTCGGAAGCACTTCCTGCCTGAGAGGGGCGGCCCTCGGGCGCCTGAGAGAATAGACGAGATAGATCAGAACGATGAGAGAGACGGGCCAGGCCCCCAGGCCGAATGCGAAGATGCCGACGAGGGCGGCCAAGATGCGGAGGAACCAACCCATCAGTGGAATCCTTCCCCATCCTGGCGGGCATAGGCGAACCTGGTGTACTCCTCGAGGGCGGGGTGCCTGGCAGCCCAGAAGGCCTTGGTGCACCCCTCCTTCTCATCGGGGTTGAGCGCCTCGGGGCCCCTGTCCTTGTTCCTCGTCGCCGTGGACTTTGTGAGCTCGAGGGAGAACTTGGCGTCGTGGCCGAGGATGACCCCGCCGTAGGGAATCCGGTCCCAGGGGTTGATGGGGTCGATGGAGACATGGCTGGTGACGAGGACGGCGATCCCGAAGTCGGCGCAGAGGCGCTGGGCGTGGGCCAGGAGCATGGCGAGGCCAGCGCTCCGTGCGGGCAGGTCCTGGGTGCTCGGGAACGACGCCTTGAAGGGCGCTGAAATCGAGTCGTAGACCAGCAGCCTGGCCCCGGTCTCCCTGATTATGTGGTGAAGAGCGGATTGGTAGGTGGGGGTCTGCCTCATCTTCAGCTCCACCCTCCCCCCGCTCGAGACCTCCTTGGCGGCGTCTATGCCGTGGAGGTTCAACAGGTCCACTACCTCCGGGGTCTGGAATATGAGGACCGAGGGCCCCTTCGGAGGGAGTTCTACGAAGAAGTCCGGGGAGAAGATGTCCGCCACCGCGCCGAGATGGGCGTCGGTGTAGGAGACCCCGAGGTGGCCGAGGGCCACGTCGACCGCGTTGATGAGCTGCCCTCTCGTCACTGGCTTCCTCCTGGGGGACACCTTGGGCGCCCTCTCGAGCTTCACCTCCGCGACGTTGAGCTCCTTCCCGAACCTTTTGGCCATCCTTTCGCGCCAGTAGGGGACGAGGTAGCTCGAGTAAGACTGCTCCGTGTCGAGGATGACTGCGCTCCCACCCACCGCGGCCACAGAGCAGGCGGCCTGGAAGGAGATTATGCTCTTACCCAGCGCCTTCTCACCGAAAATCTGAGTCACGGTCCCTGCGGCGAGGCCTCCGTCGGTCAGGGAGTCAACTGCCGAGCAGCCGGTGGCGAGATGTTCCATCACATGCTCAGCCCCTGAAGGAGCCGCCTCCCCGCCTCTGTCACCGTGTATGAGAGTATCTTCGGACCGCCCCCGCCCTCCTTCGGCTCGAGTAAGAGGTACCCTTCCGAGTGGAGCCTGTCCACCTCCGCCGCGACGTCGGCCGCAAGGAACTGGGGAGAGAGGTATGAGACAATGGACTGTCTGTTTGCAGCATCATATCTTGAAACCTCGTCGAGGATCGCCCTCGTGAGCTCTGGGCTTGCCCTCGTCGGAGTGCTCTGAGGGAGGCCAACGGACGCGCGTTTCGACCTTATGAAGCGGGGTGCGAAACCCAGAGATGCTCCGGAGCGGTCGTCGCAGACTGTGTAGGAGCACGCGAGGGCAGCGGCCTGTCTTGGGGTCCTGAGGTGGTTCCATGCCTCGCTGGAGTAGAGCCTCACTGGCATGGAGTCCGTGAGTTGGTCGCTCAACAGAGCCGGCAGCGGGGTCGAGAGGATGAGGTGGATCTGAGACTCCAGGAGCCCTGCGAGGAGCTTCCCAGAGTGCTGGAGGCGGGCGAGGTTCCTGAAGAGGCGGTGGGCCCCTGTGACAAGAAGGGCGTCGGGGCCCGAGGCGGCTCTCGAGAGGAGGTACACGAGCTTGGCGAGGTAGAGCCCTGCGGCGAGCTCGGCCGCCTGGGGGTAGGGGGCCGTCGCAAAGCTCACGAGTGCTCCCCCTTCCGTCAGTGAGTCGAAGGACTCCCCCCTGGTCGCGTCGAGGTGGCGGAGGGCGCCGATCCTCCCCCTCAGCTTGTCGACGTAGTAGCCCCTGAACCCTTCGACCGCCCCGAGGACGTCGTACAGCGAGGTGGGGGTGGCGAGGTCGTCCTGCTCCGAGAGCCTCTGCAGGGCGGCTGAGAGGATCGCCTCCTCCTCTGATGCGAGGTCCAGGGCCGCGGCGTAGGCGGAGGCGACGAGTTGACCGTGGGTCGCGTCCTCTCCCTCAAGGTGGAATGACTCGTAGAGCATTGCGCGGTAGTCGAGGGCGCGGTAGTAGCCGCGGACCTCCTGAGACACCGAGCCGTCGAGGTCCAGGACTGTCAGCCTCGACCCCGCTTCGGCCCCTGCGTAGGCGAAAAGAGTCGCCATGGGACCGGCCTCCCTCCCCAGGATGAGGATGCGGTCTCCCAGCCCCCGGACCCCGACGCGGCCCCTGGTCCCATCCAGGGCGTATCCAAGCCAGCCTGCGGCGCCGTGTGCGTTCAACGGATGGATGCGCCCGGGGTTTGCTTAAGGCGCTGACGCACAACTTGTTAGAACAACTTGTACTGACAACTTGTTCTTATCGTCCCCCTCCGCGCTGAAGGCGGTTGAAGAACAGGGACACGACGGTGATCCTCTGGGTCCTCCTCAGGGCGCTTGCGTCGGGCCCCCAGATCCCGTCCAAGCTGGCCCGGGTCGCCAACGTCCCGTTCGGCAGGCTCGAAGAATACCTTGGAACCCTTGCAGCCAGGGGGTTGGTGAGGGTGGAACCGGCGGATGGGCACGAGATGTACTCCATCACCCTGGTCGGGATGGACGCGCTTAACCATCTCGACTCGGGCCTTAGGATGCTCTTCCCCGCCCTGGAGTGACAAGTTGTGAGCATGGGTTATAAGCGGTGGAGGACATGAAGCGGGCCATGCCCGAAGAAAAGGACGCCGGCGTCTCGATAATCGAACTCCAGGAGGAATTCATACAGCACATGGAGCGGGGCGGGAAGAAGATCAGGCTCCTATCCCTCGTCGCCACCATAGTCGGCGCCTATTTTGCAGTCAGCTACTTCGTCCAGCTGGTGGTCCTCCCCTACGGACTGGGGATTACAAGCCAGACGGTGGACCTGGTGAACCCGGGCCTGGTGGGGCTTGGCATCCTGAGCCTCGCCATCTCGCTGCTTTGGTGCTACGCCGGGGTGAGGAACCTCCTGTTCGAGAGGAAGCTCGCTGAAAGGATCAGGGAAGTGAGGGAGCTCCAGGCGGAGAGCGCGAAGAAGTACGGGCTCGGGACCTGACTAGGGCGGTCGTGGACCTCTCCGCCATCGGGGTCAAGGTCTTCCTGGCCCAGGGCCCCCAGGAGCGGGGCACGTCAGGAACTCGACGAGGCGTACCCATTCATGAAGGAGGGCCGCGAGGTCGTCACAAAACTCGCCTGAGGGCACAGGAGGAGGCCCGAGGTCACGTCGTTCACCCAGGCCGCTGTGGTGGCGGCCGCACCTGCGCAACATTAATCATGCGGGCCCCCTGATCCACCACCATGCAACTTTCAAACCAGGCGAGGGAGCTTTTGGACGGGAAGAACTTCGCATGCGTGGCGACGATCATGCCCGACGGATCCCCCCAGGTGGCGCCGGTTTGGGTCGAGCGGGACGGGGACACAGTGGTGCTGAACGCCACCGAGTCTAGGCAGCGCACAAGGAACCTCAAGAGGGACCCGCGGGTCGCCCTCGCGGTTTTCGACATGGCCAACCCGTACAAGAAAGTGCTGATCCGCGGCAGAGCCGTAGAGATAACGCGGGAGGGAGCCGAGGATCATATCGACAGGCTGTCTGTGAAATACAACGGGAGGGAGTACCCTGACCACAGCCTTGACGACCCCAGGACCATCATCAGGATAGTCCCGGAGCGCGTCACACACTGAGGCTGCGGGGCCAGGGACCTTCGGCGGGGGAGCGCCCGCCCTGGTCTATTTCTCTGGCTGCTTCCTGAAGACGTAGTTCTTGGAGGCCAAGGAGAAGATTATCGCCAGGAACATGGCCGCTATGCCGAGGTAGAACACGTAGTCGAAAGCGGTAGCGTTCGGGAAAGACAAGGGAATCAGGACCCCGTCGTGGGGGACCCGGATGGTCGTGGTATAGGTGCTCATGATGGTCGTGGCGACCACCGGCCCTATGGCGCCCCCTATGTTCCTGAGCATCGTGTTGAGGCCCAACCCAGTGGCCACTGTCTCCCTGGGGAGTGAGACGCTGATCATGTTGACAATTGGGATTATGACCGCCACCGCCCCGACCATAGAGATCGCCACGGCTATGACGACGTCGGTGGTGGTCGCCCTGTTGTAGACGAACAGCGTGAAGCCGGCTATGGCTATCGCCCCTCCGACCACCAGGGCGGGCTTGGGCCCGGCTTTGGTGACGACCCTCCCCACAAGCGGTCCCGCTATCAGCATGAGGACTGCCGCCGGCCCGATGGTCAGCCCGGCCGAGATAGGGTCGAGCCCGAGGCCGAGGGGGGCCGGGTCTTCGGCGTAGAAGGTGACAGCGAAGAAAAGCATGAAGAGCCCGATCCCAGAGATTATGCCGATGCCGTTGGCCACCAGGACGTTCCGTATGCGGAGGAGGTTGAGCTGTATCAGTGGGTTGGACTTCCTGCTCTCGGCGACGAAGAACCCGACGGTCAGGGCGAGCCCCGCCCCAAGCGCTCCCAGGCCGTAGGGCGAGTACCACCCGTCATAGGGCCCCTCGGTCAGGTAAAGGAGGACCAGGGAGACCCCCGCCATGAGAAGGACCACCGTCTCGTAGCCCACCTTGCGGCCGGTCCCGGGATGCCCCCGCGGAAGGAACCGGGCGACGACGGCGAAGAGTACCAGGCTGAGGATGAAGGCCGAGTGGAAGGCCCACTGCCAGCCGAAGTCCTGGATGATGTAAGAGCCCCCTATGAGCCCTGCGGCAGCCCCGATGGCGAAGGTCGCGCTTACCACCCCCTGGGCGGTCGCAATCCTTTCGTTCGGGAATGTCTCCGCGATAATGGCGAGCGCGAGCGGGACTATGGCGAACCCAATCCCCTGGATAGCCCTGGCAGCTATGAGGAAGTAGATCGTGGGGGAAAAGCCAGCCATCCCGACGCCGGCGGTGTAGAAGACCAGGGCGATCAGGAACATCCTCTTCTTGCCGTAGCTGTCACCCCACTTCCCGAACAGTGGTGAGACGGCCGAACCCACGATCAGGAAGGCGGAAGTGATCCAAGCCACAGTCCCCTCGGTGGTCGAGAAGAACGTCTGGATTGTTAGTATTCCAGGGATAATCATCGTCTCTACATAGTTCAGCAGCAGCGACACGCCCACCATCGCGAGTAACGCCCTGAGCTGATGGGACGTTGTCCCATTGGGGATCCCAGGTTGAGCGGCGTCGGTCGACTGAGGCTGCATCTTTCGCAGGCCCCTTCGGGGGTTCGTTATAAAATGCCCTGAGTCCTTTTCCGTGTTCCCGGCCCCCGAGAATCGGGCCTCACTCCTGGATGCTAATCGGAGCCCGCTTCCGCCGGAGCTTTAGAGAAGAGATGTGCCATGACCGCGGGGACGGGTGACGACCTCCCGAAGATGCGGACGGCCGACGACGAGACGGACAAGAAGGTGAGAGCGGAGCTCGACCAGTAGCTCAGTAGGGTGCAACCAAAAAGGGGGAGCCTGTCCTGGCCTGCGCCACCAAACTGGTCATCGGCCGGGGGCCCCCCGGTCCACCCTGAGGCCAGGCCATGCGAAGGAGACCCGGGCGGAATGGGTTGCAGGGGGCCGGAGATTCACGTCGATTTTGCATCCTTCCTCAGCACTATCCTGACGTCCACCGCCAGCGTCCCCCTCGGATAGACGAAGAGCGGGTTGATGTCGATGGAGTCGATCTCAGGGACGTCCGTGATGAGCCTCCCAACCGCGACCAGCGTCTCGGCTGCCGCACCGACATCCAGTGGGGGCGACCCCCTGAACCCGGCCAGGAGCCTGGACGCCTTGGTCCCACCCATCATGTCCAGGGCCTCCCCCTTCGTGAGGGGGGCGAGGCGGAAGGACACGTCCCTGAACAGCTCCACGTAGACGCCCCCCAGGCCGAACATCACGGCGGGACCGAATTGGGGGTCGCGCGTAGCGCCCGCCACGAACTCGTGGCCCCTGGGCGCCATGCGCTGCACCAGAATCCCTTCCACGACGGCCTCGGGCTCCGCCCGCTTCACGTTGCCCAGGATTTCGGCGTAAGCCGCCCTGACTCCTGCCGCGGAGCTGACCCCCGCCTTCACTCCCCCCACGTCGGACTTGTGGAGGATGTCCTTGGAGACCACCTTCAAGACGACCGGGAACCCGAGAGCCTTTGCCCTGAGGACGGCCTCCTTTCCGGACCGAGCCAGCGCCGACTCGGCGACCCGGATCCCATATGCCGCGGCCACCCTGTCGGCCTCGGACTCCAAGAGCCCCCGCCGGCCGGACCTCGCCGCGGCAGCGACAACCCTCGACACCGTTTTGTGGGCGTCACGCCGGGTCATCGCAGCTCGCCTCCGCCTTTGAACTTCTCCAGTTGCCTGTGGCGGGCCATGAGTGCGTACATGGCGTCCACCGCCCGCTCGGCGCTTGGATAGACCGCGAACCTCTTCTCGAGCATCCTCGAATAGGCGACCTGCGAGAGGTGTCCACCGACGAAGGCGGCGGTGATCGGCTTCTCCAAGATGTCCCTGTCCCTGGCGTCCAGCATCGCCTGGGCTACGAGAATGGGGTCTATGTTGGCCGTCTGGCAGAAGAGGGCGATTACGCAGTCGACGTCCCTTCGCCTGAGGACGATGTCCAGGACCTTGCCGTAGAGGACGTCATCGGCGTTCGCCGTCAGGTCTATGGGATTCTTCACTGACCCGAAGCTCGGCGTTATCGCCTTGATCTCATCCTTCAGGTCATTGGGGAGCTCGGCCAGCTTCAGGCCGAGCCCTTCGCACTTGTCTGTCGCGAGCACCCCGAGCCCCCCTCCGTTCGTCACGATGACGACGTTCTCTCCCTTCGGGACGGGGTTCTCGTTCAGCGCCTGTATCCAATCGAAGGCCTGGGTCATCCCTTCAGCCCGCATGATCCCTGCCTGCTCGAAGGCGGCCGTGAAGATCGTGTCCTGGCCCGCTATGGACCCGGTGTGTGAAGACGCTGCCCGGGCCCCGCGGGCAGACCTGCCCGCCTTGATGACCACGATGGGCTTCTCTCTGACTGCTCGCCGGGACGCCTCGAAGAACTTCCGGCCGTCCCTGAGGCCCTCCATGTAGATCAGGATGGAGCTGGTGGAGGGGTCCCGGGAGAAGTACTCGACCAGGTCGGCGTCATCGACGTCAGCCTTGTTGCCTATGCTCACGATCGAGGAGACCCCGTACTTCTCTTCGGTGGTCCAGTCCATGAGGGCGAGTCCGAGGGCGCCGGACTGCGTGATGAAGGCAGTCTTTCCCCAAAGCACCTTTCCGGGGCCGAAGGTGGCGTTCAGCCTGCTCGCCGCGTAGAAGACGCCGAAGGTGTTCGGGCCGATTATCCTGAGGCGCCGACGGGCGATGGAGACGACCCTCTCTTCGAGCTCCTTGTTACCTACCTCGGAGAATCCGGAGGTGATGATTATTGCGGCCTTGACCCCCTTCTCGATGCAGTCTCGGACGACCCCTTCCACCAGCCCCGCGGGCACGGCGATCACAGCGAGGTCGACCTCGGCCCGGATGTCTGAGAGCCTGCCGTAGCATTTCAGGTCCAGAACGTTCTCGGCGTTCGGGTTGACGGGGAAGACGCCCCCGGAGAACCCCGACAGCTTGATGTTTCTGACTATCTCGTGGCCGATCTTCCCCGGGGTCTGGGACGCCCCGACGATGGCGACGCCTTTGGGGGAGAAGAATGAGGAGATGTCGTCGCTCTTGTTCACGACGCGTTCAGGCTCCGAGGAGGCGAGGGGGGCGACGGAGGGGGGGAGGAAGCGTCCAAAGCGGGCCGCGCCCCGCCCTGTCCGGACGCGCGCTGGAAAGCTGGCGACGCCGTCAAGCTCGTTCCACCCGCGGTCCGCTGTGCTGGGGGCTTTTAACGGCGGCAGACAGTTCTCGCGGTTGACGCCGACGCTCTGCCCGGAGGGCTCCCATACGCTTCAGGGTCGCGCTAGCCGATTATCTTCTTCCCGAACAGGGAGAGGGCGAGCTCGACGGCGAGTTCTGCGGTCTGGTTGGTCAGGTCCAGGATGGGATTCACCTCGACGAACTCTGCGGAGGTCACCCGGCCGGACTCGTAGAGCATCTCCATGGCCAGCTGCGCTTCGCGGTAGGTGAGGCCACCCCTCACTCTCGTCCCAGTCCCCGGGGCCTCCCTGGGGTCGACCGAGTCCACGTCGAAGCTGAGGTGGACCTGGTCCAGGCCGGTCCCGGCGACCTTTATGGCCTCCCGCATTACTCCCTTCATGCCGAGCTCGTCGATCTCCTTCATGGTGAAGACAGTCATCTTAGAGCGGGATATCGCTTTGGCCTCCTCTTGGTCGAAGTCACGGCAGGCGACGAGGACAGTGTTCTTCTCCACCGCCTTGGGGGATGCTCCGCCGAGGCCCACAAGCCTGGGATGCCCGTAGCCCAGGATGGCGGCCAGCGCCATCCCGTGGATGTTCCCCGTGGGGGTCGTCTTCGGGGTGTTGAAATCGCCGTGCGCGTCGAGCCAGACTATCCCACGCTCTGTCCCGTAACGCGCGAGCCCTGCCAGCGTCCCGACGGACACGCTCTGGTCTCCGCCGAGCACCAGAGGGAAAGACCTCTGTTTCACGCATGCGGAGACCTTGTCCGCGAGGAGGCCGCACTGCCTCACGACGTCGTCTAGGTACCGCACCCTCCGGTCCCCCATGGGAGCCGTGGCCATGTCGGCCGCGGGGATGTTCCCGTGGTCCTTCACCTTGTGCCCCAGGGCTTCGAGGCGCTCTTCTAACCTGGCAATCCTGATGGCGCTGGGCCCCATGTCTACGCCTCGCCTCTGCTGGCCCAGGTCGACGGGGGCGCCTATGATGCCGATGTTCAAGCTGCACGGTTCGGGCGGAGCCTGGTTATTAATCGGTCGGAGGGGAAGCTTCAGAGGATAAATAACGCCGCCAGGGCGCCGGCCTATGCACAGGTCCCAGGTCGCCGGGGCGCTGATGATACTCCTGGGGGCGGCCATCCTCATACTCCTAGCCAGCTTCGTCGTGAGCATCATAGTCGTAATCCTCCAGCTCGTCGCCGTCATGCTGGGCATAGTCCTCGTGCTTGGCGGCATCGCCATGCTCATGTTCGGGAGGCGGTTCTGGCGCCGCGGCGGCTGGGGCGGTGGGCGCCCGGCCGGCGCGTGAAGCGTCATCATCATTTATACCCGGCCCCCGCGCCGGCATCCTGATGCCCGCCATAGAAGTGAACGGACTCAAGAAGAAGTATGGCGACATTCAAGCCGTGGGCGGGACTACCTTCACGGTCGAGGAGGGCGAGGTGTTTTCGCTGCTTGGGCCCAACGGCGCGGGGAAGACCACCACCATCGAGATTCTTGAGGGGCTGAGGAACAAGGACGCTGGGACCGCCAACGTCCTCGGGCTGGACCCCTGGAAGTCAGGGTATGAGCTGCACCGGAAGATAGGGGTAATCCCCCAGGGGTTCAAGTTCCTGGACTACCCAACTCCGAGGGAGGCCATATCATACTATGGGGCGCTGTTCGGCAAGAAGGTCAACCCCGATGAGCTCCTGAAAAGGGTCATCCTCGACGACGCATCCAACGTCTGGTTCCAGAACCTCTCAGGAGGTCAGAAGCAGAAGCTCGGGATGGCCCTCTCTTTGGTCAACGACCCCCAGGTCGTGTTCCTGGACGAGCCGACGACCGGGCTCGACCCCCAGGCGCGCAGGGCGGTCTGGGAGGTCATCAGGAAGCTGAAGGAAGAAGGGAGGACGGTGATGCTCACCACCCACTACCTCGATGAGGCCGAGGAGCTGGCTGACAGGGTGGCGATTATGAATCATGGAAGGATCGTGGCCATGGGGACGACTGAAGAGATAGAGTCCAGGTTCGGGTCTGGGCGGCGGATGGTCGTGAAGGGGGGGGAGGACCTCCTGAAGTACCTCAGGGAGAACACCAGGCTGCGGGTGGAGGGGGACGGGGACGAAGTGGTCATCTTTCTCAGGGATAAGGCCGACGCCATGGCTGCGCTGGGAGCCATAGAGGAGTCGGGCGCCGACTGGGGAGATCTCACAGTGAAGGGGGACAGTCTGGAGGACGTGTTCCTGAAGCTAGTCGGGGAGAGCGGGACCATCGAGAAGGGGGCCGAGTGATGAGGTTCAGCCTCGGTAGGATGCTTTCTGACCTGAAGATATACGGCAGGTCGAGCCTCAGGAGCAGGGAGGGGTTCTTCTTCACCCTCATCTTCCCCATCATCCTCATCCTCCTCTTCGGCGCAATCTTCTCTGGCGGGGGGGCGAGCCAGGCCACGGTCTACGTGCAGAACCACGACGCCGGGCCGGTGGGGTCGGCCTTCGTCTCTGCCCTGAACAGCACTTCGAACTACTGCAGCAACAGCAGCGGCGCCGGGCTCTGCCTGCGGCCCGTCCCCACGGACCTTAACTTCTCGCGGTACCTCTCTTCCAAGTCGGCCTCCGATGGGGTAGTCATCCCTACCAACTTCAGCCTCGCCTACGAGTCGGGGCAGAAGGTGAACGTGACGGTGTTCGGCAACCCCTCTTCGACGACCAGCGCACTCGTCTCTGGGATAGTCGCCGAGGTGGTCAACGGGTTCAACGTCCACGGTGCCACAGGGGTGCACCAGGTGGGGATAGCCCAGCGCACGGCCGTGGCTTCGAACTACAAGTACATCGACTTCCTGATCCCCGGCCTCGTCGGCTTCGCCGCCCTGACCAGCCCTATGTTCGCCTTGGTCAACATCAGCTCCACCTACCGGCGCGACAAGGTGTTCAAGCTGCTGTCCCTCACGCCCCTCACCAAGACGGAGTGGCTGCTGTCTAAGATAATCTGGTACATCGGGACCACCGTGGTCTCCTTCATACTGATGACCGCGGTGGGGGTGTACGCCTTCGGCGCCCACATAACGCTCAACTGGGGGATAGGAATATTCCTGCTGCTGGGCCCGTTCTTCTTTGTCTCCCTGGGGATGCTGGTGGGGACAGTCTCCAACAGCCCCGAAGCTGCGTCGGTCGTGGGCAACCTCGTCACGTTTCCCATGATGTTCCTCTCCGGGACATTCTTCCCGGTGAGCTCCATGCCCAAGTACCTCCAGGCAATTGCCCACGTCCTACCCCTCTACTACATGATCGAAGGGCTGAACGACGTGATGATCTACGGCAACTTCGGCGCTGCGTACTTCGATATGGCGCTCCTCCTCGCGATCTCCGTCGTGGTGTTCGCCCTGGCGGTGAAGTTCTTCCGCTGGCGCGAAGACTGATCCTTTACCGGCTCAATCCGACGTAGCTGAGCGGGTGCTTCGCTAGCTCCTCGTCGAGCTTCACGAAGCTCGAGACGGTGCCGACGTCGAACCACTCCTTCTCGGTGTAGAAGGCCCCCACCTTCCCGCCCCTCCGGATCATCTCCGGGACGAAGTCGGTCATCAGGTCCGGCTTGCTCCGGCCCGCGAACTTCTTCATCAGCGCCATGGCGTCCGGGCCGACGACCATGGGACCGGTGGTCACGCTCAGGGCGATATTCGGCTTCTCCCTGAAGGACGTCACCAGCCCTTCCTTCACCTCGGCCACCCCCACAGGGAGGGAGTAGCCCCTGTCCAGGACAAGGGTGACGTCCGCCCTGGTCTTGCGGTGGGTCTCGAGCAGGCCGGTCACGTCGAGGTCAGTAAGGATGTCGCCGTAGTAGATCAGGAGCTCGTCGCAGCGTACGGCCCCGTCGCGCAGGGCGTGGGCGACAGCATTCAGGCTCCCCTTGAACCCCTTCTGATCCTCTGAGTAGGAGAGCTTCACCCCGTGCTGCGAGCCGTTGCCGAAGTAGCGCCTGATGTCCTCAGACCTGTATCCGGTGAGCAGGGCGACGTTGGTGACCCCGTGGCGCTTCATGATGGCTATTGTGTAGGCTAGGAGCGGGAGCTTCTTCGGGCCGATGGGGATCATCACCTTCTGGAAGTAGTCGGTCAGGGGCTTCAGCCGCTCACCCCTCCCCCCGCAGAGGATGGCGGCCTGTGTGGTATGTCTCACGCCGGGCCTCGCAGCGCTTTCTGTATAAACCGTTGGCGGCGGGTTGGCCCTGCAAGCGGACGCTGGTCTGGCGCGCTCGCTGCCTAGGCGGCCCCTGGCGCCTTTGGCCGCGCCTAAACCCCTTATCTCCCCATGGCCTGTTGGAAGGGCGGCGCCTCCGTGGGGCTCACGTCAAGCGTCCCGGGCCGGCCGACCCTGTTGATCTCGAGCCTCACGCGATTCCCCGCGGACGATCCGGCGATCGCAAGCAGGAGGTCTTTCGTGTGCTTCACCGCCTCGCCTTCGGCGCCGACTATGACATCGCCGGTTCGAAGCCCCGCGAGGTGGGCAGGACTGCGTGGCACGACCTCAGCCACGAGGAATCCCCGTTCGGTCTGCAGATTGTACCTGCGCGCCAGCTGAGGGGTCACGTCGACCCCCGAGATGCCGATCCAGCGCCGGCTCACCCTGCCGTTGTCGAGTATCTCTTGGGCAATCTTCTTGACCGTGTTGATTGGGATGGCGAAGCCCATCCCCTGGGCGTAGGGTATCATCATGGTAGTCATCCCTATGATCCTGCCGTCCAAGTCTGCCAGCGGACCCCCGCTGTTGCCCGGGTTCACGGCAGCGTCCGTCTGGAGAAGGCCTTCGAATATGAAGTCGGTCCCCGGGAGCGGCCTCCCCTTGGCGCTGAGCACGCCCATGGAGACTGTGGGGCCGCCGGGGAGCGCGAGTGCGTTGCCTATGGCGAGAACGAACTGGCCGACCCTCACCGCCTCGGAGTCTCCAAGGTCTGCGGCGGGGAGGTCCGAGGCTTCGACCCTGATGACCGCGACGTCCGTTGCCTCATCCGACCCGACCACTTCCCCGGTGAAGGTGCGCCCGTCCCCGAGGCCTACGTTGACCTGGCTTGCCCCGTCTATGACGTGGTTGTTCGTGACGATGAGCCCGCGCCTGTCAAGGACGATCCCAGACCCCTGCCCTTCTAGAGGCACCACGCCACGGAGCCTTCGCTCCAGCCTCATGCTGGCGACGCTGACTATGCTCTCGCTTACCTTCCCGACCGCACCCGTCACCTGGCTCTCGAACCCTGATACTGCCATGGTCAACCCCCGCCCCCTTGGCCCCTATTGTTGAGTGCCTTTGCTAGGTTGTCGCTCACAGCCTGCCCGCGCGCGGCGAGGCCCCGCCTGCCGTCGAAACTCCCTGGCCGAGCGCCAGCCGGGGGGGCCGCTGAGGAGAGCCAGCTCTAGCTACACTTTAAAGCCAAGAGCCCCAGCAACGGCCAGCCATGGCCAGCCTTACCAGGTCGGAGCAGCTTGACCGGAGGGTGCTTGATTCGTGCGCGGTCGTGCATCAGACCTGGAACGAGATCACGAGAACATGGACCCTGCCGACCATCCACATGCTGGGGCAGATCGAACCCACGAGGTTCAACGAACTCAAGCGGCACATCGTCGGGATTAGCGCCACCTCCCTGGCCGAGCGCCTCTCGCAGCTCGAGAAGTTCGGCGTGGTCCAGAGGAAGGTCTATGCAGAGGAGAAGCCGAGAATCGAATACTCGCTCACGGTGAAGGGGCACGAGATCTACAAGATACTCTGCGAGCTTGCATCCTGGTCGAAGCGCTGGGCAGGCAAGGAGCCCAACAGCAGAGAGTTCGTCGTCCCGAAGTGAGAAGGGTTTCGACTGGCCGCCCGGGGCGGCTGCGCTGCGTCTTGCTTGAGGCGTCAGATGTCCACCATGTCATCCATGGCTCGGGTTTCGTGGAAACGGAAGGGGATATCCCGACAGCCGTATTAACTGGAGAGGGCGCGCTTTCACCATGGAGAAGTTCACGGTCAATCCTGTCGATGTCATGAAACAGTACAAGACGATAGCCGTGGTAGGCGCCTCGAAGAACCCTGAGAAGGAGGCGTTCACGGTGCCGGCGTACCTTCAGGCCCAGGGCTACACCATCATCCCCGTCAACCCCACCGCCGACGTGGTGAACGGAAACAAGGCGTATCGTGCCCTCGCCGACATCCCCATGGAACTGGCCGCGAAGGTGGAGGTGGTGGACGTGTTCAGGCCAGCCGAGGAGTTTCCCGAGGTCGCAAAGCAGGTCGCGGAGATGAAGAGGAGCACCGGGCGACCCTTCGTCTTCTGGGGACAGCTTGGCCTGGAGAACGAGGAGGCGAAGAAGATCCTTTTGGACGCGAGGGTCGACTATGTGATGGACAAGTGCATGAGGGTGGAGCATCGGGTCATGGTCGGTTGGAAGTGATGGGCCGCCGTCTGCTCCCCCGGAAGCCCTGATTGAGGTACCTTGACCGAGGCGCATGACCCCCTCGGGCGATATGGTTCCATCGGATGACGGCATCAGCGCACTTCGGCCGCTTCGATTTTCTACCGCATGGAGGCCAACGACGGCGGTCAACGAGAGGTAACCGCACCGGGCCAGGTGGTCTCGCCCTGTGTGACTTGGTTTTCCGTCGGCCCTTCCTTCCAGGGCCCGTCGTCTTGGCGATCACCACCCGCAACGCATGGGACAACCTTATCCGAACCTCGTATGGAAGGCGCTGAAATTGGCCATTCCGTACAAGTACGTCGTACTCATCAACACCACCATAGGCGCGTTCATGGCCATCCTGGACTCCAACATAGTCCTCATAGCCCTCCCCACGATAACCCACGACCTCCACGCGAGCCCCTTCGAGGCGGTCTGGATCATAATGGGCTACGTCTTGGTGACGGCGTCCCTCCTCATGACGTTCGGCAGGCTCTCAGACATCTTCGGGAGGGTGAAGCTCTACATCCTCGGTTTCGCCCTATTCACCATAGGGTCCGCCCTTTGCAGCATCGCTCCCAACGGGCTGTCCCTGGTGGCGTTCAGGCTCGTGCAGGGGGCGGGCGGGGCGCTGATATTCTCAAACGCCGCCGCGCTGCTCACCGACGCGTTCCCAGCAACCGAGAGGGGTAGGGCCCTCGGGCTGAACCAGGTAGCTGGAACCGTGGGCTCGGTACTGGGACTGGCGCTTGGTGGGATTCTCGCTGGCTCGTTCCTCGGCTGGAGGTCGATATTCTGGATCAACATCCCCTTCGGGACCTTCGCGACGGTCTGGGCGTACTTCAAGCTCAAGGAGCTCTCCGAGCCGCGCCGGGGCGAGAAGCTTGATTCTTTGGGGAACGTGCTGTTTTCAGGAGGCCTGACGATCTTCCTGGTGGGGCTGATGCTCGGAGCCCTGATTGGCTGGGCGCCCCTCTACCTTGGCGTTATGGCCATAGGCGTCGCCATGGTGGGGAGCTTCGTGTTCGTCGAAACGAGGGTGAAGTATCCCCTGATGGACCTGTCTCTGTTCCGGATCAAAGCCTTCGCCACCGGGATGGCGAGCAACCTGCTCGCATCCATCGCAAGGGGGGGCGTTTCCCTCGTCCTGGTCTTCTACTTCCAAGGGGTGCTGCTCCTGGACGCATTCACGGCCGGGCTCTGGCTCATCCCATTCTCAGTCGCTTTCGTGACGTTCGGACCCCTGAGCGGCTACCTCTCTGACAAGGTCGGGTCCAGGGGGTTGGCCACCGCAGGCCTGCTCGTAACCTCGCTGGCGCTGTTCTGGTTCGGGATTTTCCCGCTCGGCACCTCGTCGGACTACCTTGAGCTGCTAGTGCCAATGGTCCTCGCCGGCGCAGGCGGCGGCTTGTTCGTCGCGCCGAACGTGGCCTCGATAATGAACGCGACCCCTGCGCCGAGGAGGGGGATAGCCTCGGGGATGAACTCGACCATCGTGAACGCAGGGTTCCTGCTTAGCCTGGGGCTAGCCTTCGCTGTGATGGCGGCCAGCGTACCCACCACGGTGCTCCAGGAGATATTCGCGGGCACCGCTTCGTCCATCTGCCCCACGATCGGACCCTGCGCGATCCTGGAGCGGTTCGTCGGGTCTCTGCACGGTCTTTTCCTCATCATGGGATTCATCAGCCTGTTCGCAGCCGTCCCGGCCTACATGACGAAGAAGCAGAAGGCTGAGTACAAGGCGGGGCCGGCCGCCGGCATTGACTGACAGCCGGCCGCCGGGCGGGCCTTCACTTCTTCAGGTACTGGTCCAGGATTTCCTCGTTGTTCTCCGCGTGGAAGAAGACGGGGACGTTCTGAGTGGCCGTAGCCTTGAAGCTGGTCAGGAGCCAGTCCCCGTTCTGGAAGGCGAGGGTCCGCTCCATGAAGGCGTCGTCTATGGCGAATGTGTCGGAGATCAGCTGCCTGTCGTAGGGCCTGGGCATCGTGGAGACGAAGTAGCTGTGGAGCTGCTGCAGGGCGTTCGTGTTCAGGTGGGCTACCCTCTGGGTGCTCACCCAGCAGTTGAGATGGTACTTCCTCCCGTGCCTGAGCAGCCTCTCCAGGGCCCTGCTTGACTGGTCCGTCCCGTCCTCCTTCCTCGTGTTCTGGGGTATGAACTCCTGGGCTTCGTCGACGATGAAGAGAACCCTTGGTGATAGGGTGAAGCTCCTCTTGCGCTTCCTGAAGACCTCGTTGATGACGTTGGCTGTTTCGAGCCTGGCGTCTTCGGCCTCGGGGAGGTTGATGACGAATACCCTCGGCGAGTCCTTGTCTGTGGAGAGTATCTCGTCCGCCATCCGGTTCCAGGTGTAGCCCGTCTCTTCCTCCTCGTCACCTGTCATCTTGACGACCGTGCCGAGGCTGTCGAAGGTCTTCTTCAGTGAACTCCGGTTATCCAGGTCCGCGAGGAGGGGCTGCACCTTCGCGAGCAGGTCCGAGGTCCTCGAGTCGAACCTGGTCTCGATGTCCAGATTCCTGTCCTTCAGGAACTGCTTGATAGTGTCTATGACCTGCGGGATGAGGATCTTTTGCTGTATTGCGCCGTACTTGTCGGCCAGCAGGGAGGAGAGGACGTCTATCAGGCCCTCGTAGGTGCTGAACTTTGCGACGTCGTCCTCACCGGCGATGTGGGTCTGGAGAAACTCGACCTTCCCAGCGGCGAAAAGCTCTGAGATTTTGGCGTAGAAGTCGGTCTCCCTCCCGGCGAGGGCCTCGGGGGTGGCGTGGCGCCTGAAGTATTCCCCCTCCGGATGTTTGGGGTCCTTGAACGAGTCGGTGAAAAGGACGCGGCTGGGAAGCTGGTTCAGGACGTCTATGATGTGGATGCCATACTCGGCCGACACGTCGAAGATCACGACCTTGAGGTCGGGGATTGCTTTCAGGGCTTTCCGAATGACGGTCGCCGTGAGGTTGGACTTGCCGCTCCCGGTGAAAGCGAACGTTCCGCTCATGTAGTGTATCAGCTGCTCCAGGTTGACCGAGAATGGGATGGACCCGTCGGTGAAGCCGTGTAGCCTTCCCAGTGAGTAGTCCTCTGTTTCGCCTCCGGGCGGCTTGAAGCAGATGAGCTGTTCTATTGCCTCCCTGCTGAGGAGCCTGACCTGGCTGCCCGTCAGGGGCGCCATGGCCATGCGCTCGAAGGCCGCCCCATGGTCGTCGGTCTTCATCACGTAGCTCAAGGGAGCAGCGACTATCTCTATCCAGGTGCTCTTCGAGCCCTTCTCCCATTCCTTTTGGATCAGGTCCATGAACTCCGTCCTGATGGCCGCTGGCTGCGATCGGTCGAGGGTGAGCATCGAGTAGTGCATGGGGTAGACGTCGGCGATCTCGTAGAGCGAGTAGCAGCTGTTCGCCCCCAGCGCCTGCACGTTGGGGATGGCGACAAGCTGCCCCATGGCGAGGCGCTTGATCACCTTGGGCGTGTACTCGCAGTCAATCCTCGCGGTGCGGAAGGTGACGGTCGAGTTGTCGACCGTGGAGCGGGTGGTGGTCGCTATCTCCCGGAGCCGGGCCTTGAATTCGCCGTCGATGTCGTCGAAGAGCTGCATCGTTAGCCCCCCCTCCTGCGTCCCTCTATTTGGCTGCGGTAGTCTCTGAACCTGCGGGAGAAGAGCACCTGCTGGTCGAGGTCTGACTTCGCCATCTCTATGGCCACCGCGCCGAGATAGGCCTGGCGGGTCTCTTCGAGGATTGACTTTGCTTTCTTGTCGGCGAGGAAGAGAGGGTAGTTGTGCCCCAGGGCCTCGGGGATGACCTCCTTCCCCATCTCCGTCAGCATGGCCATCACCATGTTGGTGAGACCTGAGCCCCTCAGGAAATGCAGCACGGGGTGTATCTTGACCTCTGCCGGACCGTCCTTGTTGAAGAGGGTGACCTCGTCCCAGTGGTCGTATCCAGGGTAGACTGGCCTGTCGTAGGTGAAGACGTGGCTCCTCACGCTGGGGGTGGACCCGCTGCTCCACAGCTGGATGTAGGACTTCAGGTAGACCCTCTCCTGGTAGATGACGTTCTCGAAGGCCCCGTTGACGCGGACCCCTGCCGCCGCCAGGTCATGGCCGTCCAGTGGGGCCACGGTCCTGAAGGCAGCGTCGATTTCAGGGGTGTACCATGGGGTAGGTATGTCTGCGGCGTTGACCACGCTGTTCGTCTGGAGGAGCATCTTGTCGCTGTTGAAGTTGGGGAACCTCCCGGCCGACTTGATCAGCCCGGCCTGGCCCAGGATGGGGACGACCGCTTTGACCAGCTCGAATGCGTTGGTATCTTTTATGAAGCCAAGCGGGAGGATGCCATCGGACCAGGCCTTTCGAGTTAGGGCCCTTATCAGGACGAGGACCATGAAATCGAGGTCGTCCGCGGTGACCCAGCGCTCGGAGACCCCCTTCTTCACCCGGAGCGGGTGCCCTTCTTCAGGGGCGAACACGTGCTTGGCGACCGCGAGGGTGGCCCCGAGGACTCGCTCCCAGTATGCGGAGGTCCCCGGCTTGAGCCTGAAGCCAGGAGATGTCTGCTCGAAGCCACCGAATCGCTTGTCAAGCTCTATGAGGTCGTCGTTCAGCCTGTCGGTCCACTTGGGGTCCGCGCCCAGACGGTCCACAAGTTCGGCCGCTGTCAGCGACTCGCCGCTGAAGAGCGCGAGAACTGCGGCGAACTTCAGCAGCTGGCTCCTCGGCGCGGGGGTGGCAAGCTCCAGGTTGGGGAGGAGCATCCTCGCCAGCTCGAGGTCGAGCGCGGTGACCCTGCCGGAGGGCGTGTCGATCCCCTCGAGGACGCACTGCCGGTCCCTTATGAAATCCCTGGTGCTCCAGACCAGGTGGGCGACGTCCCCCGCCAAGGTCCTGTCCAGGAGGACGATTTTCATGGTGGAGTCGCCTGAGACCCCCCTGTAGGCCAGGTAGTACTCGGCCACATGCATCAATGCGTTCGGCAGACGCTCCTGGTCGACCTCCACCCCCGACTCGCGCTTCTGGCCGAAGACCTGTGCGGCGTCCTCCTCGGACAAAGGGATCGCCGCTGAGGCAGAGAGTCCGTCGTCCGCGGCGTGCGGGGCGCCCACCTCGACCCCCCCTTCGCGGAAGGTCACCGTCCCGGAGTAGGCGAAAGCGCCCACGTAGAACACGATGAGATCGAGCTGCTGGTCGACCGAGTTGGTGCCGTCGATGGCCAGGTACCCGATCGAGTCCGTGCCGAAAAAGCGCTCGGCGGTCGAGGCGGCGGCATTGAGGTCGACCCCGAACCTGAGCAGCGCCATGATTTCTGGGCCACAGTCCTTGAGCGCTGCCATCTTGGCTTTGAACGATTTCAGAAGGAAGCGAGTGGACGCCTGAACCTCCGCGATGGTCCTCGACTCGACCCCCGAAGCGTCGACCTCAGACAATACGCCCCGCGAGCGGGCTGTCAGGAGTTTAAACTTTGGAATGAGGCAGGGGAGAGCCTGAGGGTGCTCGACGAAAGTGATGAGGCAACCCTTATTGGGAAAGAGGCTTCGCTCTGACCGATGAAAATCGTCCTGGAGCACAGGCTACCGAGGAGGCTGAGGTATGCGAAGTTCTACTTCCAGGCGGGTCCGACTTCAGTCCTCTTCTCCTTGGACGGCACGAGCGCAGACTGGCACGCCACCATTGGGAAGGGGAGAAGAGCGGTCATGACCGACCCCGAGTATTCGAGGTTCAGGGCCAAGGTCCCTGCGGTGGAGCTGCTGGACTGCGACGATGGTAAGGTCCTTGTCAGGGACGCCGCGGGGTACGAGGAGCTCTGGGAGAAGCCCCGCTGGACCCTAGAAAGGGCCCGCAAGAGGAAGGACTGAGTGAGAGGGGAACGAGTCCGGGTTTCGTGGTCGACCCGCCCAAGCCGGCTCTGGGGGACTCCTGGCGTCGTCCCCTGCGCAGGTTTCTCATTTCTACTCGGGTTCAACACGTTGATGTAAAAGACATCTTAAATCAGAAAGCGCGTGCTTCGCCGCTTGCATGGAGAGCGTAGTCTTGCTTCCGACTGACGGGCTGGAGGCGGCGGCGCAGATTATCGAGACCGCCGAAGCCAAGGGGGTCCGCCTCAGGCTCTTGGGAGGGCTCGCCTTCAAGAAGCTCTGCCCCAGCACCAGCGACCCGCGCTACTCCAGGGAGAACAAGGACATCGACCTCATGGGGAAGAGGGAAGACTCTCGGGCGATAATGAAAATCATGGAAACGCTAGGTTACAAGCCCAGGGAGCTCTTCAACAAGCTGAACATGGGGCAGAGGCTGATTTACTATGACATGGCGAACAAGAGGAGGGTAGACCTATTCCTCGACGAATTCGTCATGTGCCACAAGTTCAACTTCAAGGAGAACATCTTGGCTGGCACCTACACCCTGCCGATCACGCAGCTTCTGATGACGAAACTGCAGGTGGTGGAGAAGACAGACAAGGAATACAAGGATTTGGTGGTCGCGTTCCGCGACTTCGACGTGACGGGGGGGCCGGAGGGCATCCGAGGGGACGAGATAGCCGAGCTCAGCTCCAAGGATTGGGGGATTTACACGACGTTCTGGAAGACACTGGAGGCGGTGATGGCCAAGGCGCCTGAGCTTGCCGGAGGGGAAAGCGACATTGTCTGCTCGAGGATTCGCAAGCTCATGTCCACGATGGAGGCGGCTCCGAAGAGCATCGGATGGAAGATGCGGGCCAGGGTCGGGGAAAGGACGCGCTGGTACGACCTCCCCGACTCTGACGGCGACCCGATGCTGAAGTAGGATCAGGTCTTCCTCAGCCGGAGGACGGCCCCGCCCTCTCTCCCAACGCCATAGTAGACTCTCGGGTCGGATATTCTAGGCCGCCCGCCCACCCCGGCCACGGTGAGCTCGACCGCTTGGTTCAGGCCTTCTTCGAGCGCGAGAGTCACCCTTGAGCCTTTCCCCACCTGGAGGCGGGTCGCCATCTCGGAGGTGAGGAATAGACCCTCGCCCTCGTCGTCGAACTCCAACTCCACCCTGCCACCCTGGTATTCGGTGGCGCCCATGAAACCGTTCTTGGTGAAAGAGGAGACGTCGACGACGAACACCAGCTCCGTCTGCTCGGAGGCGGCGACGCCGCTAGGACTCTTCTTCGGACCCCTCGCCTTCGTCAAGCTCTATCGGTATCTCTTCCTCCACTATCTTCTCGCCATGCTCCCCTGCGAGGTCCTCGATGGGGTACCAGTGGTTGTGACCGTCGAGCTTCTTCATTTCGACTTCGCAGAACCCGACGAGGGCTCTGCCCGTCATGACTCCCTCCCTGGCACCGTTGTCTATGTTGACCTTCTGAACGTTTACCGACTCGTCCCCGAAGATTGCCTCGCGTCGGGCGTTGACCTTGACCACGAGCCCCTTCGTCGGCTTCAGCTCCATCTAGAATGCGGCGAGCCCTCGGTTACTTAAAGTCTAAAGGACTGGATTTCGCGGAGTAGCTTCCTTGTCTCCTCGGCGATGTCGCCGATCTTCGCTGGCTCTTTGCTCTTCATGGCGAATGACGTGGCGAGTAGGGCCACCCCCGCCACGCCGGTCACAGGGTCGGGTGCCGCTATCAACGCGATCCCGGCTTTCTTCATTGTCGATGAAGGGGACTTGGGTTTGGTGAGGCCTTCGACATTTCGGCATAGGGCGGACGCGTCTGCCCTCCTCGCGACCTCGGACTTCGCCTCCGCGACTCGGGCTAAAGACTCCGCTGCGCTCTGGAGGACCTTCTTCTCCTGCAAGATTTCGTGAACATCCGGGAAAGGCCAGATTAACGCACGTTGTCAAATCGCATTGCCGGTTCGCTAAATTAAAGACCAAGGCAGTGTCAAGCGTGCCTATGCCCAGGCTCCTGAGCCGTGCTGAGGTTGACGCCAGACTGAAGAGATTGGATGGTTGGAAGAAGGAAGGGAGATTCATCACCAAGGCCTACGACTTCGAGGAGTTCATGGACGGCATCCTCTTCGTCAACAAGGTCGCGAGGGTTGCCGAGAAGCAGGAGCACCATCCGGACATCCACGTGAGATACACGGCTGTCACACTTTCCCTGCAGACCCATTCATCCGGAGGGGTCACGGCATGGGACTTCGGCCTCGCCAGAGCCATCGAGAAGGCAATCCGGGGTCGGGGCAAGACCAAGACGAACCAGAGCAGCCTCGGCGCTGATGGTTCGGCGACTCCCCCCAGAAGAGGGGCCCACAAGTAATTCTAATATACCACCGGTTGTATACCGGTTCCAGATTCCATATGTCGACGACCGCTATTCCAGCCGTCACACAATCCGGGCAGCCCGTCCTGATTCTTAAGGAGGGGTCGAGCCAGAGCCGAGGAAGAGAAGCGCAGCGGAACAACATATCCGCCGCGAAGCTGATTTCGGAGATCGTGAGGACGTCCATCGGCCCGCGGGGCATGGACAAGATGCTCGTGGACTCCTTGGGCGACGTCACCATAACCAACGACGGCGCGACAATGCTGAAGGAGATAGACGTACAGCACCCGGCCGCCAAGATGCTCGTAGAGGTCTCAAAGACCACCGACAACGAGGTAGGCGACGGGACCACTTCGGCGGTCGTGCTTGCCGGAGCCCTGCTCGAGAAGGCGGAGGAGCTCCTGGACAAGGACGTCCATCCGACCGTGATAGTCGACGGCTACTCGAAGGCGTCGAGGAAAGCCATGGAGGCGCTGGAGGCCGTGGCAGAGAAGGTCAGCCCTGACAACAAGGAATGGCTCACGAAGGTCGCACGGACCAGCATGCAGACCAAGCTGGTCTCCAAGGAGGCGCAGGACCTAGCCGAGCTCGTGGTAGACGCTACCCTCGCGGTCGCTGAAAAGACGGAGAAGGGGTTCCGTGTCGACATCGACAATATCAAGGTCGAGAAGAAGCCGGGCGGCTCGCTCAAGGATACGAGGCTGATCAAAGGAATCGTCCTCGACAAGGAAGTCGTCCACTCCGGGATGCCGAAGTCGGCCGACAAGGCGAAGATAGCCCTGGTGAGCGCACCCTTCGAGATAGAGAAGACCGAATTCGATGCGAAGCTGAACATCAACGACCCCACCATGATGAAGAAGTTCCTGGACGAGGAGACGAAGATGCTGAAGGGGATGGTGGACAAGATAGTCGCCGTCGGGGCGAACGTCGTGATATGCCAGAAGGGCATCGATGACATCGCTCAGCACTACCTCGCCAAGGCAGGGATCATCGCCGTGAGGAGGGCGAAGGAGTCAGACATGACCAAGCTGGCGAAGGCCACAGGCGGAAGGGTAGTGAACAACTTCGAGGACCTCTCGGCGGCAGACTTGGGCTACGCGGGCCACGTCGAGGAGAGGAAGGTCGAGGAAGACAAGTGGGTGTTCATCGAGGACGCGAAGAACCCGAAGGCTGTGACCATCCTGGTGAGGGGCGGCACCCAGCGCATAGTGGATGAGGGAGAGAGGTCCCTGCATGACGCGCTGATGGTGACCAAGGATGTCATCGAGAGGCCGGCCGTGGTCGCCGGCGGAGGCGCTGCCGAGGCGGAAGCCGCGTCCCAGGTCCTGAAGTGGGCTGACAAGTTGTCTGGAAGGGAGCAGCTTGCTGCCCAGAAGTTCGCCGAGGCGCTCGAGGCCATACCGCTCGCCCTCGCCCTGAATGCAGGGATGGACCCCATCGACGCCCAGGTAGAGTTCAGGGCCAAGCATGCCACCGAGAACGGGAAGTGGTACGGCATCGAGGCGGCGGACGCGAAGATCAAGGACATGTACCAGCGCCAAGTCTTCGAGCCCCTGGCTGTCAAAATCCAAATCATCAGGTCGGCCACTGAGGCGGCATCGATGATACTGAGGATTGACGACGTCATAGCCGCAGGTAAGTCGAAGGCCCCTGCCGGTCCCCCAGGTGGAGCGGGTGGGATGGGCGGCGAAGGCGGCGACTTCGACTAAAGGAAGCTTCGTCAACCCTTAATAGCCAACTGGGCTCTTCGCGTGACGATGCAATCTGAGGGGCACCCCGCGACCGCGGAGAAGATCCTCCAGGTTGCCTCCCGGATGTTTGCGGAGAAGGGATTCGCCAACGTCTCAGTGCGAGACATCTGCAAGGATTCCGTAACCACAGCCCCGGTCATCTACTACTACTTTGGGAGCAAGAAGGGGCTCTTCGATGCCGTCGCCCGCAGGCAGATCTCCATGGAGGACTTCATCGGGGAGCTGTCGCATACCTCGAAGGCTTCAGACCCCAGGAAGGGGCTCGAATCGTTCATCGCGATGTATCTCACCACCTTCCCGGAGCACACTTTCGACATAGGCCTCTACATGCGAGACTCGGCGACGCTCGACAAGCAGAGCGCGGATAGGGTCTCAGAGGACCTTGAGAAAATCAAGGAGATTGCGGCCACGCTGGTGGAGAGGTCCATATCCAAGGGGTACTTCCGCAAAACCGATGCGAAGCTGGCCGTCGACTGCCTCCTGGGGATGCTCAACCGGGTCATCTTCCAGCACATCCACTTCGCGAAGAGCCAGGACCGGGAGACCTACAGCCGTTTCGTGACTGACTTCTTCTTCCGCGCGATGAAGTGACCTAGAGGTCGACCACCACCCGCTCCGGGAGAATCTCTATGGAGGCCCGGGGCTCATTCCAGAACCTCGTCCTGGCAGCTTTCATCCCCGCCCGCTTGCCCGTGTATCTGATGGCAAGCTTCTCGATGTCTTTCATCCTATCACGCTCCCTGGCGATCCTCGCCTTGCCGAATAGGATCACATATGGATAGCCGTCGTCGACGAGGAAGCAGACCCTCCCGTCGCGCTCGATGTTGCGATACTTCACCCTGGTGGTGGTTGTGTTGATGACCACCCTGTCCCCTTCCCTCATGTACCAGATGGGAGTGACGTGGGGCGAGCCGTCGTCCATGACCGTGGCCAGCTTGCCGATGTGCTTGCCGTCGAGGAACTTCCTGACCTTTGGGGGTAGAGCGACCATGGGCCCGCAGCCCACCCTAGGCTATATCTAGTTCGCGACGTCGAGCGGCTTGAACTTCTCGACCGTCTCCCTGAGTTCGCTCCCGAGGCGCTTCTGCCATCCCTCGAAGCCTTGCGGGGTCGACGGGTAGGCAAGGTTGATCTCCACGAGCGCCGCGCTCTTCTTGACGGTGTATCTCAGCCCCCTGGCTAGTGACAGTTGACCGAGGACCCGGTACCACATGGCAGGGTTCATGAAGCGGGCCTGGTTGAACTCGGGGTGCTTCCTCTCCGTGATCGCGTTCACGTCCTCCTCTGAGAGGAAGTGCTTCATGCCGTAGTTGATCTGGTCGTCGGTGACGGTCTGGAGGTACCTCCTTAGGACCTCGAAGCTCGCCATGGGGTATCCGTGGGTGTTCATGTACTCCACGTTGTACTTCCAAAGCCCGGCTTCGCCGGTGTCTCCGGCTTCGAGGGCCTCGGCCACCACTTTGCCTAGGATGGTACCGCCGTAGATGGAAGGGCTGATGCCCCCGGCGTCGATGGGTCTCGGCATCCAGGCCGCGTCACCCACCACGGCGAAGCCGTTGGCCACCATGCAGTCGTTGTGGCGCCTAACCGGCACCTGCCAGTTGCCCTTCGTGTTGCCGGAGTTCGCGTCGTCCGAGGGCTGCGCGTAGTTCTTGATCACCGGGTTTTCGGCCAGGTACCTGTCGATGAGGGACTGGAGGTTGTCGTCGAGCCCGAAGCGCCTGTTCCTCCTGGCAAGCCCTGAGTGAGAGACCCCGAGGCCTATGTTCACTTTCTTCTTCCCCTTCGGGAACACCCAGGCGTAGCCCGCAGGGGCGATGAACTGGTCGAGGTGTATGATGCAATAGTCAGGAGAGAAGTACGACGGCTGGTCCGCCGCGGGCTCGAAGTCGAGGATGTACCTGCCGGTCCCCACGACGTCGTCCGGGTCGATTTCCTTCTCAATCTTCGAAGATATCGGCATGAACCGTCTTAAAGTGGATGAGGCGCCGGTGGCGTCGATGACGACCTTGGCGGTCAGGCTGAACGCTGAGCCGTCCGACTTCCTCCCTGAGACTCCGGTGATCTTCCCGCCCTCTGCAAGCAGCCGTTCGGCCGTGGCCCCATACATGAACTCCGCCCCGGCCTTTTTGGCGTCGTTGACCTGCCTCCGGGGCGCCAGTTTCCTGTTGAAGAGGTACCCCTCCCCTTCGAACAGGACCTTGGTCTGCCTGTCGGGGGAGTAGACATAGACCCCTTTCACGGGGTGCTCGAGCTCGGGGGACTCGTAGCGGATCCCGATGTGCTCCGCGAGATAGTCCAGAGAGCGCTTGCTTGTTGCGTCGCCGCAGGTCCACCCGTTGTGGGTCTTCTTTCCCGGTTCGTCCTCTTTGTTCCTGTCGACGATGAGGATTCGTGCTTTGCCCTTCGAGTGGTAGCCGATCGAGGCGGCCGTGATCAGGCCGGACATCCCTCCGCCTGCGATGATCACGTCGTAGTCGTGGTTCCCTGGCAAAAGTAGTCGCAAACGCTACTAAAATACTATATAAGAGCTTTGCCATGCCTTTCTGCGTGCACAGGAGCGACGTGCTAGACGAACTCCAGAATCTTGGGCTCACGAGGTACGAGGCGAGGTGTTACGTCTCACTGGCGGCCCTGGGGCCGGCGGACCCGGCGAAGGTCGCGGACGACGCAGACATTCCGAAGCCGAGTGCGTACACGGCGCTGAGGGGTCTGGCTTCGAAGGGGTGGGCAGATCTGGTGGTGAAGAAACCGGCGACCTACCGGGCGAAGGAGCCGTCCGGCATCAAGTCGATGGTGGAGGCCAGGGTCGAGGAGACGTTCGACGCCCTGGACAGGCTGTACAGCCCGCAGCCCACCCTGGAGGCCGAGCTTGTCTACACCATCCGTGGAGGCGAGAAAGTCCTTGCCAAGATCTACGAGTTGCTCAGGGGGGCCAAGGAGACCGTGATGCTGGTGGCGCCCGCCATGGGGCTGGAGGATGCCAAGACCATGGAGCTCCTCTCAGAGGCGTTGGAGAGGGGGGTGAGCGTGAGGGCGATATGTGACGAGGGAGGGGTAGGGCTCCTGCCGCCCGGAGTGGACATCAGGACAGGGAACCAGGTGGCCTTCGACCTTCTTGTGGACGACAAGGTGGCGCTCATCGGCCTGCCAGACCACTCTGCCTGCGGGTGGATAGACAGCCCCGCCGTCGCGAGTCACTTCAAGCAGTTCATTGAGCTGCTCTGGAGCACGTCTTCCCCTCCATAGCGGTCGCCCGGGGGATCAGACCGATGTCACGGCCGACAAGCTGGCACCGCGAGCCATGTACCGGGCGCGGGGGGCACAGGAATGGGGTTTCGAGACCGCCTGCGCCAGACGCCCTGAAGCCCGCTTACTCGCTAGTGAAGATAGACTGGCCGGTGTTCGGGACCTCGGGGAGGGAATCGGCCATGCGCTTTTCCGCCACCGCTGAGGCCTCCGCGAGGATCCTGTTGGCCTCCTCGCTGTTCTCCGCCTGGTAGAAGGTCGTCCCTGTGATCTGGCCGACGTCCACCATTATGGAGTTGAGCTGCGCCCCTATCTCGCCGAGGGTTCCCTGGGCGTCGGGCATCGCTTCACCGAGCGTGGCGCGCACGTTCTTGATCACTCCAATCGCCGGGGCGATGGTGGATGCGAAGTCTCCGATTTCAGTGACGGTCTGTAGCCTGGTGTTGATCTGCTCCAGGGCAATCCTCGACTGGGTGACGATCTTCTCCATCTTGCGGACTTCGGCGAGCTCGTTGGAGTAGGCCTTGCTGGACTCCTGATCGTGCGCCTGGACGGCTGTGACCGTCTTCTTGAAGATGGAATTCTCCCGCTGCTTCAGCCTGCCCATCGCCTGGTCCAGCCGCGTGATCTCGTTGCCCAACTGCTGGGTCGCCTTCTGGATCTGTGGGCGCATCGCCTGGGGCCCCCGGACGGTCTCCCGGACCATCTTACCGAAGGGCTCCTTCTCTTCTGTCTTCCAACCTTTCTCGAACTTACTGCTGCTCAACGTAATCCTCGGAGGTTACTCTGCCGAGGTTGGACATGACTGACTGAGGCAATTACACTTGACACTATGCTTAACGATTCACACTTCGGGGCGGGATGAAAAAAGATGGGAGAGCTCTACTGAATCTTGTAATGGCTGGCGATCTTGACGATGAGGAAGATCACGAAGGCGACGATGATGAATGTGATGACTGCTATGAGGAAGCCGCCGATTAAGAAGTGCTGGTTCGCGAAGGTCACCGTGAGTGTGCTCAGGTTGCCTATGCTGCTCAGCGGGATGCCGATCGCTGGGAGTAACAGGTCAGACACCAGGGCCTGGACCAGGCCCCCCAGATAGACGCCTAGGATGAAGGCGACGGCGAGCCCGAGTACCTTGTAGTTGATGAGGAACGCCTTGAACTCCGCGGAGATGCCCTTGGGAGGAGGCGGGGCGGGCGGGGCTGGCTTTGGTGTGAGGAGCTCTCTTATCTTCTGAAGCTCGGTGATGATCTCCTTGTCGGAGGACATCGCAGGGCCAGGGCTGCCCGCCGAACTTAAGTGTTGATTCCCTAAGCGTCCACGACCGAACTCCCGCCAAGGGCGGCCGCGGTCGGTGGCGCCCTCACGGTTAACTCCCGAACATCCCTGCCCTGGTACCGAGAACGGTTGGAACGGAGCGGCAGGGATTCGGAGACCAGGCGGGGCTACCTCTACGCGATATTGGGGTCCATCTGCGCCGGTTCGGTGTCGGCCCTGACAAAAATCTCGCTCGTGACGAACGGGCCCCTCGTGGTCACCGGCGTCACGTTCCTCCTTTCGGGGCTCATCCTGCTGCTGTATCAGCCCAGGAGGAGGCCCGAGCCCGGGAGCTACCGGTACCTCGTGTTCTTCGGCCTCGTGGGCGCGGGCCTCGCTCCTCTGATGTACACCCTGGGACTCGACCAGACCACCGTCGTGAACGCCTCCCTCCTCGCCAACGGAGAGGTGCTGTTCACGACAGTGATCGCCTTCGCTGTATTCGGGGAGAGGCTCCGCCGTGGACAGGCAGCCAGGGGGCTCTTCATCGTGGCTGGCCTGTTGGTAGTCTCCACCAACCTGGATCTCTCCCACATCGCGTTCTTCCAGGGGCTGACCGGGAATCTTCTGATCCTCGGCTCCGTGGCTGGGTGGGCCGTAGAGAACAACATAATCGTCCTCGCCACGAAGAGGTTCGACACCACGCTCCTGAGCAAGTTCCGTAACCTCATCGGAGGCTGCGTCCTGACCGCCCTCTTCCTCGTCGGGCGGTTCCCCTTCGGATTCTCTGCATACTCTTCGGCCATCATGGTCCTCCTGGCGCTCGCTGTCTCGGGGGCGACGATTATGTTCATTGCCGCGGTCAAGCGGCTGGGAGCGATCAGGATGCTCCTCGTGTGGTCCACCTCCACTTTGTTCGGGGCGTTCTTCGGGCTCGCAGCCCTGGGGGAGCAGATTACCGTGGCTCAGGTCTTCGGCGGGGTGCTCATCTTGTTCGGGGTGTATCTGTTCAGTAGGGGGGATAGGGCCCCAGAAGCCGAGCCATTCGTGGCGCCCGCGGGGGGGCCCGCGAAGCGTCCCTAGAGAGCCCCGGGCGGTTGACCCGGTTGTGGACGGTCAGGTTGGACGATGGGTGCCCTTGTAACACCCTGAACCTGTCTGCGTCTCAAAAGCAGAGCTCAGAGTGAGCTAGCGGTCTGCCTCTACGGGCCAATAGTTCAGGCCCCAGTATATCACCGGGATGTCTGCCACGTGGACCCCTTTCAGAAGGTGCGGCAAGACCCTGAGGTTCTTCGCAGAGGGCACCCCGATCTTCAGCCTGTAGGGGCGCGGCGAGCCGTCGCTGATTATGTGGTACGACATCTCTCCCCTGGCGGCCTCTGTTCGAGCGTACACTTCCCCCGCCGGGACCCTGGGCTGGGGTCCGAGCTTGAGACGCACCGGCCCCTGTGGGAGCCCCTTGAGCGCCTGCCTGATTATCTTGACCGACTCGCGCATGTCAAGCAGCGCGACGTAGGCACGGGCCCAGGAGTCCCCCTGGGTAAGCACCGGCGTCTTGAACTCGAAGTCGGAGTAGGAGCTGTAGGGCTCGTCCTTCCTCACGTCGAAAGTGAGGCCGGAGGCCCGAGCGACGGTCCCGGTGGCGCCGAAGGCGACGGCGTCGTCCCCGGTCAGGACACCCACGCGGTCTGACCTCTGGTGGACCATAGGGTTTTCGAAGAATATTTTCTCGTACTCATCCATGCGTTTCTCGAACCAGTCGCAGGTGTTGAGCCCCTTCTCTATGGCGAACTCCGGGATATCGTTCCTCACCCCTCCTGGAATGATGTAGGCGAAGGTCACCCTCGCGCCTGCTATCCTTTCGGCGAGGTCGATCCAGAAGTCCCTGTCACCCATGCACCAGGTGATCATCGTGGTGTGGCCCAGGAAGAGCCCCTGGATGGCAACGAAGTACATGTGTGAGATGATGCGGTTGATCTCGGACATTATGACCCTGAGGTACTGGGCCCGAGGGGGGACCTTGCTGCTCATGAGCTCGTCGACCGCCAGCGAGTAGGCGAAGAGTATGTTCGAGCTGTCGAGTATCACCGGCCGCTCGAGGTGCGGGACGTTCTGGGTGTAGTTCCTGTACTCCGCCATCTTCTCCTCCCCCCGGTGAACGTACCCGGGGTCGGGCAAAGCCTTGACCACGTAGTCTCCATCCAGCCAGAGCCTGATGCGGAAATGACCGGCCCCAGGATGCTGCGGGCCGAGCGAAACGGCCATGATCCTGTCGGCGTCGGGCGAGTACTCCGCTTCGAGGGTCATCGGCTCATCTCCCCGGCGATACGTAGTCCTTGCGGAGGGGAGGGAGGTCGTTCCAGTCTTCGGGGAGGAAGAGGTGGCTCTGGTCGGGGTGCCCCTGGAAGTTTATCCCGAACATCTCGTGCGTCTCCCTCTCCTGGTACTCCGCGCCCTTCCATACCCCGATCAGGGTCGGGACTACGGGGTTGTCCCGGGGGATCCTCTCGGAAACGGCAAGGACGAAGTCCTCCTGACCGTGGGTCGTGGATCCCACGAAGTAGATCACTTCCAGCTCATTCTTCGCGATCCAGTCGACTCCGCTGACCGCGCTGATGTGATTGAATCCGAGCGAGTCCCGGGCGAAGAGGGCCACGTCCTTGATCGTGTTCGGAGAGGCGGAGACCTTCAGGCGCCGTGGCTTCATCCACTCGACCTTCGCTGTGGGTTGACTCGACGTTATCCTTGTGGCGAGGGCCTTCGCCCTGTCCAGATCCGGACTCGGCGCGGGGGCGGAAGCCGCAGCGGGGGGAGACGGGGTCGCAGGCTTAGCCGGCTGCGTGGGGGCGGAGAGCGGAGGTGAAGCTGGCTTGGCAGGCTCGCTCTCTTTGCTCATTTTGTGCTTCACCGGCCGCCAAGGGTCGGCATCCGTCTGATCTTCTCTTGCAAAAGCACTATCCCCTGAATCAGTGCCTCGGCCCTCGGAGGGCAGCCTGGGACGTACACGTCTACCGGTATGATGTCGTCGATGCCCCTGAGGACGTTGTAGGAGTCGAAGTAGAGTCCGCCGGTGATCGAGCAGTTGTGGACCAGCTCACCGTTGGCGAAGTAGTTGTGGTGGCCCTCCACCTCGATGTCGTAGACCTGCTCTCTTCCTCGGGGGATGATAGAGGTGACCCTCTGGAGGGCGATTCCTGGGTGATTGGTCTTGAGGAGAGATCTGCCGTCGAATGAACGGGAGCCACGCTTTGTCCGACTTTGGTAACCAGGTCTGTGCAGTGGGAGCTTCGCCACAGTTTCGGCGGGGAATGAAACTGCGTATTCTTTCGCTTCGAGGTACCTTTCTTTCAGGATATCCCCTTTCTCCTTCTCGAAGACGCCGCCGACGCGTATGCCGCGGTAGTGGCAGAGTTCGACGACGTCACGCATCAGATCGTAGTTGTCTGAGCTTAGTTGGGCGGAACCCTGCTCCTCCACGCTGCCATCGGATTCAATCAGGCCGGCGAGGAAGCCGTAGACAGAAGTCGAGGGCAGGGGGTAGACCCAACCGGGGACGCGCTTGGAACGGACACCGCCGCGAGGGAGAAGCGACTGCTCGGACGCTCCAGAGGCCGCCTCGGGCTGAGTCTCGGCCTGGCGAGTCGCCCAGGCACCCACTGCAAACGACCCGTTCGCTCCCTGAGAGAGATGCCG
Source organism: Nitrososphaerota archaeon (assembly GCA_029785615.1). Taxonomy (GTDB): domain Archaea; phylum Thermoproteota; class Nitrososphaeria; order Nitrososphaerales; family Gagatemarchaeaceae; genus UBA183. The sequence continues at coordinate 141,052 of JAFLZH010000001.1, read as the reverse complement.
CCTTGACAAGTCTTCCCCCGTTTGGGAGGAGGCTCCTCGTGGCCCCGCGCTCCAGCCGTCTCCAGGGTGGAGGCCCGCAAGCCACGCGAGATTATCGTCCGCGGACCGTGAGACTCTGACCTTGTTCCTCAGCCCTCCATCGTGTGAGCGATTGATATTGTAGGGCGTATCTATGACGGGCGCGGCGAATGTTCCCAGCAAATCGCCTTCCTTCACCTGATTGAAGCGCTTCCACACTATATCCAGCCCGAATTGGGCTGGGGGATGCCGTCTCCAATTGGAGAGAGTCTTGGCACTTTCTCCCACCAACGGAGCGATTTCTCGCAGTGTGAATCCCTCTTCGAGCAATCCGAGTACAGACTGGTAGGTGATCCACCTCCGCGAGAGCGTCCGCTCGTAAACCGCGAAGGGATGGTCCTCCGTGGCCACCAACTCATAGGCACCTGCGCGGAGCCTCCACACGTCCTTACTCCCCTGGTCCTTGTTGGCCACCACCTGGCCGGTGATCACCCTCTTGCGTTGCTCGTCGTAGGTAAGAACGAGCTCCCCGGGACCCACGCCGTCGATTCGTTTGACGCCGTTGGGTGTGTAGACCAGCGAATCGCCCCGAAGACAAGCGCCCATGGCAATGGTCCACTTCGGCTCCGCCATCTGGTCGTAGATGAGCTTCAGTCTCGGGGCCAGCTTCCTCGTCACGGTCCCCATGACTATGATGAGGTCGCAGGCGCGGAGCGAGCCGAACGCCTCCAGCGTGCCGAAGCGCTCTATGTCGAATCTCGAACCGGCGGCCGCCCCGACCTCGACTGAGCAGCAGGCCGTTTCGAGGTGCACGGGCCAGAGGGAATAGAGGCGTCCCCAGTTGGCAAGGTAGCGCAGCGGGTCTCCGATGGCGTACTGGAGTACGTCGTCTATCTTGCCTACGAGGACCTGGAAGCTCCCGGTCTTCTGTTGCTGCGCGGCTACCAAAGCTCCCTCTTCCCCGCGAGTACGAGGGCGAAACCCATGGGGATGAAGAGCATACCCATGAAGAGCGTCACTGTCCAGTCGGACGTCAGTCCAAGGGCGAGCGGCTTGTAGGCCGACGCCCAGGCATAGAGGAACATCGAAAGGACGTCGAACACTATGAACATGAGTAAGTAGGCGTAGTACTGCATCATGAAGTGCATCTTCCCGGCGCCCTGGGGGACCTGACCAGCCTCAAAGGGGAGGCTCTTGATGGGGTTGGGCCGCCTAGGCGCGAAGAGGCGCGGGAGGATTATGACCATCCCCGTGAGCCCTACGGCGACGAGGGCCATGACGAAGATTGTCCCGATGTCCCCGAAGAGAGCCATTTCAGGGTTCACGACCTCTTTACGTTATTTAAGATTGGTGGGGTGGCGGAGACATCTCCGGGGCGCCCAATGGAAATGCATGCCCGAAGACGTCTCTCCTGGTTGCGCAAGCCATAGAGGCTCAGTCTCTTGCCAAGGCGTACGGGGGACGGAGGCGGTCAGCGACGGGTGTCTCATGGTCGAGAAGTGGGAGGTCTTCGGACCCCTCTCGCCGAACGGTGCGTGAAAGGCGACCTCTTCGGCATACCGACCACGGCGATCCAACCTACGCGTGGAGGGATCCGAGTGCTGGGATTCGACTCCCTCCATGTCTGGTGGAGGTCCCGGCTCTCGCGGTCGAGGCGGCTGTTGCCTTCGCCCTCGCCCTTACATCCATCAGGGGGGTCAGCCTCAGCGGCCCTGGGCGCGCTGAAGGTCTTCTCGCGGGCTCGGGCTCACCTGCCCTGGCTCCCCTGACGAAGGAACTGGACGCCGCAGGCTCCCTCGGCCTTCCGGGGAATCTCCCTTGGACTCCCTGCGGCGGAAGAACCATGCCCGCCCTGGGGCCTAGTCGACGCCGTGGACCTCTTCGTCTTCTTCCTTGAGAAACGCGTTGATGAGCTTGTTTTCGCGGAAGAAGTCCTTGATGGACAGCACACCAAACAGGGTCCCATCGTCGTTCTCCACCACGAGATGCCTTATCCCGTTGTCCGTCATCAGTCTCACTGCGGTCGATGGCCTGTCCGAGCGTTTGACGCTGATTAGCTTCTTCGTCGACACGGCGTCCAGTCGCCCCGAGAGGGCGACCCCCTTGGCGACCGCCCTGACCACGTCCCTTTCTGAGAGGACGGCCTGGGCTCGGACCGGGCTGACCGAAGACGCGACGACCAGCAGGCCGATCTTCTCCCTGGCGAACACTTCTGCAGCCTGCTTTATGGTGGCGCCGGGGCTTATGGTCACCGGACTGCGCTTGACCAGGGCCTCGACCCTCAAGTTCTCGACCTCTTGGGGCTTCGGGTCTCGATGGGGGCGTAGGCCGTGAGCTGCGGCCCGACGTAGTCCGAGATCGGCCTGATTATCCTGTTGTCGGCGTACTGCTCCAAGACGTGTGCGAGCCAACCGGGGGCACGGCCCACGGCGAACACGGGGGTGAACAGATATGCGGGCACCCCTACATGGTTCAGCGCCAAGCCCGAGAAGAGGTCGACGTTGGGGTGGAGGTTCTTCTCCTTCAGAAGTATGGCCTCGGTCCCCTTGATAATCTCCAGCGACTCCTTCTCCTTCTGTGTCCTGACGAAGTGCGCCGCCATGTCGCTGAGTATCTTCGCCCTCGGGTCCATGGTCTTGTAGACCCTGTGGCCGAAGCCGTTGATCTTCACCTTGCTCGCAAGCTTTCCGCGGATGTACGCGTCTACGTTGGCCGGGGAGCCGATCTCGGCGGTCATCTCGACCACCTTCTCATTGGCGCCCCCGTGGAGCGGGCCCTTGAGCGCCCCCACCGCGCCGGTGACGGCAGAGTAGATGTCTGAAAGAGTCGAAGCGATTATCCTTGCGGTGAAGGTCGACGCGTTGAACTCGTGGTCGGCGTGGAGTATCAAGAGTACGTCCATCAGCCTCGCATCCTCCTCAGACGGGACCTTGCCCGACACCATGTAGAGGAAATTGGTCGCGAAGGAGAGGTCTTCGCGGGGCGCGACCACCGCCTGCCCGTGCTTATGCCTGTGGATCGCCGCCACTATGGTCCCCATCTTGGCCGCTATCGACATAGCCCTCTCCTGCTGCGAGTACATCGGGTCGTCGAAGACTCCCAGGGCGGCTACCCCGACCCTCAGCGCGTCCATCGTGTCGCAGTTCTGCGGTAGGGTGGTGAGGATCGAGACCAGCTCGCGCGGTATCTCGCGCTTCGCGCCGAGCTCCTCGCTGAACGACTTCAGGTCGTTCACGGTCGGGAGGTGGCCGTTCCAGAGCAGGTACGTCGTCTCCTCGTAGTTGGAGTGGGCCGTGAGGTCCGCGATGTCATAGCCGCGGTAGAGCAGTCGCCCTTCGTGGCCGTCGATGAAGGTGATCGAGCTCTTCCCGGCGACGACGTCTTCAAGCCCCTTCGCCTGAGTCGCCAGCCGGGCTATGACGTTATCCATGGTCTCCTGGTACTTCGCCATTGCCTTCAGCTTCCCGTGTGTTTCTTCAGAGACCTTTACCATCTTAGTTTCCTTGGGGTTTGCCTGTGACATTCGGTAAACCTGGTTTACCAGGCATATTTAGTATTTACCATGACGTGTAGCTTCTGCGGCTGACGGACCAAGCACGGCCCAGGCGCTGGCGGTTGAACCGCTTTGTTCACGAATTAATCGCCCTGCCATCCCTCCATCCATCCCCCGGTTCGCCTATGAGTGGTCAAATGGGCCCCATGACTTTCGCCGACGAGCAAACAGCGTCCTATTTCGGGAGCGGACGGACTTTGGCCAATTCATGGGAGAGAAGAAGGCTGCCACACCCCGCCTGGGCGATAGGTAGAAAAGCGCCGAACTTGTCGGTGAGGTCAAGGGTCAGAATTGAGACTTGCCGTGGTCGGCACAGGGGTGGCAGGTGCGTATCTGCTCAACCGCCTCCCAGGGGACGTGGAAGCCGAGGCGTACGAAATGCGGACGCAGAAGAACTGGTACACGGTCTGCGCCTGGGGGACGAGCCAGCCCTTCATCACAGACCTGGTGAAGCAGGCGGGGTTCAACTTCGACGACTACGTCCTCCACAAGGGGAAGAGCATGCGCGTCGACCTCGGCACCGAGGAAATCAGCATCCCCCTCAGGGGGCTGGTCACCTACGACAAGCACAGGCTCACCGAGGACATGTTGAAGGGGAAGAAGGTGCACTGGGGTGCCCAGATCAAGGAGGCCAACGGGAATTTCCAGGGCTTCGATAGCGTGGTGGACGCCACTGGGTTGCACAGGTCGCTCCTCCCGAAGGTCTCAGAGGACCTGGTGATCCCGTCGCTCGAGTACCAGGTGAAGTCCAAGGAGCTCCCCTACGACGACTTTGTGATCAAGCCCTACCCCGGGCTCACGGGATACTGGTGGTACTTCCCCCTGGGCGACGGGTTGGCCCATGTGGGAGCCGGCGACCTTCATCACAGATACCAAGGAGATCTCGATGAGTTCGTGAAGAAGTACCACTGCGAGGTCGTCAGGAAGATTGGGAGGCCAGTCAGGGTGACCCCGCCCAAGCTCATGGAGCCATTCTTCGATGGGAAGGTCACGGGGGTGGGCGAGTCCATCGGCACCGTTTATCCGATGCTGGGGGAAGGTATAATCCCGAGCATGCAGTGCGTCAACATCTTCGTGGACCACCTGGGCGACAGAGAGGGGTACAGAAAGGCGGTCCTGGATCACTACGCGGCCTACGCCAAGGTCTACGAGTTCATCAAAGCCAAGGCGGAGGACAGGTTCAGCCTGATGAAGATGTGGCCCACGCTCCTGTCTGTCTTCTTCTACATGAGGGGGAACGAGAGACGCTTCGGCCTGCAGACGAGGCTGAACGACTTCTTCAAGGTAGTCATGAGGCTCTAGTTGAGCGCAGAAGAGCTCAAGACCCACTCCGCCGTTCACGTCCTCAAGGGGGCGGTCCAGAGGGTGCTGGGCGCGAAGTGGACGGCGTCGGTGCACGTCTCGGAGAGGCACGGGAGGCTGACGGTCAAGTTCGACAGGGAGCCTACCGGCGAGGAGCTGTCAGCGATAGAACGGCTCGCCAACGAGGAGATTGCCGCAGGGGCCGAGGTGCTGGAGTTCGAGATGGAGCGCCAGGAAGCTGAGGGGCACTTCGGGGACGCGATCTACGACCTCTTCCCCGTCCCACCTGAGGTGACGCTGCTGAAGATAGTGAGGATACCTGACTGGAACATCAACTGCTGCAACGAGCCCCACGTCGACAGCACCCTGCGGATTGGGGGGATCAGCCTCGGTAAGCCCAGGTTCAGGCACTCCCGGGGAGAGCTTGAGCTGGAGTTCGACCTGGCAGAGTGAACAGGAACAGGTAATATCATGGTTCTTTTCGGGCCCTGGCTGGGCCCGTAGCGCAGTACGGATAGCGCGGCAGCCTCCTACACGCCGTGGAGCGAGCTGTAGGTCGTGCGTTCAAATCGCACCGGGCCCGTCTTCAACCGATTTTCTGGTGCCGTTCAACAACATAGGTTTATTTCGTCAGCGAAGAACGCAGCCTTGCGAATTGAATAAAGTCATAGCGGTTTCGACTCTGGCGTTGTTGGCGATCATCGGGTTGTCGGCATATGCGTACACGGTCTACCTTCCGAGCCTTTCGAACAGCTCACAGGCCGGGCCTGGATCTGGGACTTTGAACATCTACCTCTCGGACCCCCCGCCCGCCAGCCCCAGCCTCAAGTATCTCCTCGTCAACGTGACGAGCGTCACCATCAAGTATTCTTCGAACGTCACGGCGGCCACCACCGCCCAGGCGACCACAGACACCTCCAGCTCCAGCAGCACAAGTACGACTACGAGCACTGCCACGTCTGTCAGCTCTGCCTCATCGGTATCGAGCTCCGCGTCGTCCGCCACCAGCTCCTCCACCGCGGCCGCGTTCGTGAACAGATATGTCTACAACGTGTCTGCGAGCGTCGGGACCAACGTCAACCTCACGAAGCTCCAGGGCAGTTCGATCCTACTCGGGACCACCAAGGTGCCCTCTGGGAACGTGACAGGCATCATCTTCCACATCACAGGAGCCAAGGCTTTCTGGACCAACGGGACGTCGACCCAGCTCAGGGTAGTAGCCAGCGGGAAGCTGATGGTCAATGTGCGCTTCACCATCCAATCCAGCGGAGCGACGGACCTCACCCTGAACATCTCGCCAGGGACTATCCACGTCAGCCCCGGACAGGCGGCTGTCCTCAGGCCCGTGATTCAAGTGACCGCAGTCAGCTCAGGGGCCAAGAGCACCCAGACCGTGGAGACCACGGTAACGGAGTCCGAGAGCTCGTCTTCGAACACATCCTAGAGCCAAGATTCAGCCCACCCTCGACCTTCTTCTTGTAGCTCGGGACGTCTAGAACCCAGCGGGTGTGCCGTCTCCGCGGACGTCGCACACGGCCTTCCTGTACCCTTCTGACACCTCGACCGCCTGGCAGACGCCGGTCCGCCCTGGCATGGGAAGGCTCTCGATGTCGTAGTCGCTGCCCGGGGGGAGCTCGTAGCCGGCCTCGACCAGCAGGTTCCGCCCGCCTCCCCAGAGGAACCTCGGATGCGCTACGTTCTTTTCGGCTGGCATGGAGTAGTCCACGGAGTTCGTCACGAAGAGCGCGTGCTGCAGCGGACGGTAGTCCGCGCCGCTGGCGCCGATGGCGAGGTAAGGGCGCCCCTGCCGCTCGAGGATGAGTGAGGAGAGGGTGTGCAGCGGCCGCTTGCGCGGTTCGACCTTGTTCGGCCCCTCGGTGCGGAAGGCCGACGCCCTGTTGTTCAGCGCTATGCCGCACTCCTTGACGAACACTCTAGACCCGAAGTGGTGGAACAGGCTCTGGATCCCGGAGACGATGTTGCCCTCGGGGTCTGCTATCGAGAAGGCAGTGGTGTCACCCTTCCTCACTGTCCCTCCTGTAGGGTGCGTCCCGCTCCTGGTCGACATGAACGCCTCCATGTCGATGGCCCCGAAGCGCGGGTCGCCGAGCATCTCGTCGCGCCGGGCGTAGGCGACGAGGACCGCCCGCATGGTCTTATCGATCCTCTCCCGCGAGAGCGGGCCAACAGCAGAGAGGTCGGACTCGGTTAGTTGCTTCAGGATCAGCAGGCTGGTGGCGCCCATGCTGTTGGGAGGGACCTCGTAGACCGTGGTGCCTCGGTAGTCCAGCTTCAGTGGGTCGACCCACTCGGGCCTGAAGTCTGAGAAGTCGCTCTTGCTGCAGGGGACGCCGAGGGACACCAGGGTCGAGGCGATCTCCTCTGCGGGCCGGCCGGAGTAGAACGCGGATGGACCGCCTTCAGCCACCTCCGCTATCACCCTCGCGAGCGCTCCCTGCCTGACGCGCTCGCCCGGGACCGGTACCCTGCCGCCTGGGGCGAACACCTCCTTCGCGTCATCAGTGAGACCGGAGTAGGTCCCCTCTATGGACCTGCACATGGCTCCGCCTATCGGGAACCCTTCGGCGGCGAGCCTGACGGCGGGCTCGAGAAGCTCCTTGAACTCGAGGGACCCGAATCTCCTGTGCATCTCCCAAACTCCCGCGGCCAGCCCAGGAACGACGCAAGTCAGAGGGCCGTAGAGGGGGACCTTCCCGCCCGCCTTCTCCCTGATCAGTTCGAGCGTGAGCCCTGAAGGAGACCAGCCGCTGGCATTCAGGCAGTGCACCTTGCCTGTCTTCGCCTCGTAGAGCATGCCGAAGTAGTCGCCTCCCAGCCCTCCAGCAGGATGGAAGGTCACGGCGAGGGCGAAACTCGTCGCTGCGGCGGCGTCGAAGGCGTTCCCGCCCTTGCGGAGCACGTCGTAGCCCACCATCGACGCGAGGGGCTGCTCGCTCGCGACGGCCGCGCGCTCGCCTATCAGGGTCCTGCTTAGCGCCATACCGACTCCTCGACGCCCCATGTCCGAGCCCCAGCGGACAAGCTCAACGCAAGGGAGTGTGCGGGAACCTATTTATAGAACAAACAGGGCGTATACAACCGTTGGTCGATAACCGATGAGTCAGGCCGAACTCGATGCCGTCCTTGGGACCATGGAGAACCCGATTCGCAGGAGGATAATATCCAGGATCAGCGAAGAGCCCAACTACCAGCTCCAGCTGTCGAAGGAGTTGAAGATCAGCCAGCAGCTCGTGGCGAAGCACCTGACTACGATGGAGAAGGCTGGCCTGGTGAGGAACGTCTCGCAGGACAGCCCCAGGGGCCCGCAGAGAAAGGAATACCTGCTGAAGAGCAGTTTCTCGGTCACCGTAGACCTGGCCCCCAACTTGTTCAGGACGAGGATCTTCTCATTCGGGGCGCTGCCGGGGGTCGATGAGGCCGATGACCACGCCCAGGTGATGACTCAGATCAGTGAGGTTCTGCGATACCCCGACGGCGCGTCGCGCATTCGCCCGCTCACCCATGTGGTGGCAGAAGTTGACAGGAAGCTGAAAGAGATGGAGGAGGAGAGGGCGGTCCTGCTCTACATCCGGAGCCTTGCCCTGAGGGAGGCCGCGCGGATAGGCACTTCGCTCTCCATGGCCGACCGAAAGAGGGTCCTCAGGTACCTCGTGAGGGAGGAGGGGGACGGAGTTGGAACCATATGCGCCTCGCTTGGCTTGCAGAAGCAGGTGGTCGGCGGCATACTGGAAGAGATGGAAAGAGAAATAGGAGCCACTGACTAAGTAAAAAAGGAAAGAGGAGCAGAGCTCCTCTATATTCCGAGGTTCGGAAAGCTCGCCTGAGGGACGCCGAGCTGGCCCTGGAGGGTCTTGATGCGCGTGGCATACTCCCTCATCCGGGCGTTGTCGCCCTGGACCTTAGCTATGCGGTAGCCCTTCCACGCCTTGCGGAGGGCTCCCCAGACTTGCCCCTTTTGATATTCGGCCATTTTGTCTGACCTGCCGTGTTCAGGCCCCGTCCGGTATTTTGCGGGCGTAGTCTATGTTAGTTGAGCCAGTAATCAAAGGAGGCTACCGCCGAAGCGGGCCCTAGAGCACGGAGCGGAGGATGAGCCAGATGTTGCTCGGGTGCTCCCGTATCCTCCGCTTTGAGTAGGCCCACCACCTGTCCCCATAGGGGAGGTATTCGGAGACCACGTATCCTGATTTCACGAGGTCGCCCTTGAGATCGTCCCTGATGCCCTTGAGGAACTCAAAACGGAACTTCGCGTGGCTGGACTCTGCCAGGGCCTTGGCGCGCTCTACGAGAGCCCCGTCGTGGGTGGCGATGGCGAACCCGTCCCCCCTCTCGAAGAGAGACGCCATCAGTTTCTCGAAGTTCTTGTTTATCTCCGGCTTGGTGGGGAAGACGAAGTCTGGGCCCTCCCTGTAGGCCCCCTTGACCAGCCTCACCATCCCTCCTTGGTCCAGTATCGCATTCACGTCTGACTCGCTGCGCCTGGCATAGGCCTGGATTGCCACGCCGAGTCTCGGATGGCGACCGTGGGCGTCGAGGTAGGCGGCGACCGTCTTCTCCGTGAACGCGGAACCTTCCATGTCTACCCAAAGGAGCTGCGACAACTTCTCCGCGTTGGCCATTATCCTGTCGAACCTCCTCCGCATCGCCTCGTCGTCCGCTCCCATCCCCAGCTGCGTCAGCTTGACCGAGGCGAACCCTCTGACCCCGCCGTCGGCCAACGCCTGCTGAAGCCTGAGATACTCTTCAACCTGGGCGTCAGCTGTCGCCGGGTCCATGATCTCCTCTCCGAGGAAGTTTACGACCACCCCCATCCCCCTGGAGTTCGCCCCCTTTGCGTCGTCCATCGCAGCGCTCAGGTCTGCCCCTGAAATCCACCTCTTCGCCATCGGCAGGACGACCTTCTCCTTCACCCCCAAGGCGTCCCTGCGCCTAAGGAACCACATATTAACGGTGCACATGTGCACCGATGCCGAGTATGAGACCTGAAGCCCTCTACGCAGCCAGGATGAAGCGGCTCAGGGAGGGGCTCGCCAAGCGAGGGCTGAAGGGAGCGGTCGTAGTACCCGGGCCGAACATGCGCTACCTGACCAGTGGCACATCCCTCATGCTGGAGCGCCCGTTCGTGCTGCTCATCCCTTTGTCAGGCGAGCCGCAGCTGGTGGCGCCAGCCCTGGAGTCTGGGCCATACCGGAGCTTGCCGGTCGCCATCGGGGTCCATGCGTGGACAGACTCGGAGGGGCCCGGGGGGGCCATCAGCCAGGCGGTGAGGAGCGCCGGGGTGGAGGGAACCTGGGGCGTAGAGGGCAGGGCGCCGTTCCAGTACGTGAACAGGCTGGCGAAGGTCGCACGCCTGAAGCTCGCCGACGCCGAGCCCGTCCTCCAGGGGATGAGGGAGTCCAAGGACGAGGTTGAAGTCAGGCTCCTGAAGAAGTCAGGGGAAACGTTGAGCAAGGCGTTCAGGAGGTTCCCTGAGCTCATCAAAGAGGGGACCACTGAGCTCGAGCTGTCCAGGGCGATGACGGATGCGATCTACGCCGAGGGAGCCGAGAGGGTCGACGACATGCTTGTCCAGGCTGGCCGGACGGCGGCGGACCCGCATCACCTCCCCTCTGGCAGGAAGGTCCAACGGGGAGAGAGCATAGTGGTGGACGTGGGTTCGACCTACGGCGGATACTACGCTGACATCACCAGGACGTTCTGCATTGGACGATCATTGGACGTCGAGAAGGTGTACTCCAAGGTCCTCGAAGCCCAGGAGGCTGCCGTGGCCGAGTCGAGGGCGGGCGCGAAGGTCGGGGATGTCGACGCTGCCGCCAGGGGGGTGCTCGAGGGGGCAGGGTTGGGAAGGTATTTCTTCCACAGGACGGGGCATGGGCTAGGGCTGGAGATCCACGAAGCGCCCTACATAGTCGAGGGTGGGGGGGAGAGGCTGGGCCCTGGCATGTGCTTCACGATAGAGCCTGGAGCCTACATCAGGGGGAAGCTCGGGGTCAGGATAGAGGACGACCTCCTGATTGAGGGCAGGACAGGAGTGGGAATCACCGACGTCCCCAAGGAATACGGCTGGTGGAGCTAGACCTTCTTGATTCGCGAGAACTGAGACACCATCGTGTTCGTGTCTTCGATGTGCTTGACCTTCTGTATCTTGCTCATGACAAGCCTGTACACCTTCTCGTCGCTTGGGACGAGGACCTCCTTCTGGGCGTTGAGAACGACCAGGATGTCCCAGTCGCCGGGGACGATGTGGGTCTCTACGATTTCTGGGACCTTCATCAGCTCGTCTATGACTTCTTCCTCGTGACCGGGGGTGACCTTGAGCAGGACGAAGGCCCTCTGATATACTGGCAACCGCTTCAGGTGGCCGGCCGTACTGCTTTTAAAAACGAATCGCCGCCAAATGACCATATTGAGGAATGCCGAGGTCGCCGAGCTCCTAGACAGGCTTGGGGAGCTCGTGGAGGCCGCCGGAGAGGACAGGTTCAAGGTGATTGCCTACCACAGGGCGGCTGCCAGCTTGAGGAACATGGACGAAGACGTCGAGCAAGCCTGGAAGGAGAGGCGACTGGAGGACATCCGGTATGTGGGGGAAGGCATAGCCAGGAAGATCGACGAGTACCTCAGGACAGGGAGGCTCGAGCTCCTGGAGCGGATGAAGGCGAAGGTTCCTCCGGGGGTGCCGAAGCTCATGAAGATCCAGGGGATAGGGCCGAGGACCGCGTACCACCTCTCCCACGACCTTGGGATAGCGAGCGTCGAAGATCTGAAGTCAGCCCTGGAGTCAGGGAGACTCGACTCAGAGTTTGGGCCCACGGCCAGGGGGTCGTTCGCGGTTGGAATCGAGAAGCTCGCAAGCTTCGAGAAGCGGATGCTCATCCCCGAGGCCGAGGGGGAGTTCCAGAAGCTGGCATCCTACTTTGGGGCCCTGGGAATCGAAGTGAGGATGGCCGGGAGCCTGAGGCGAGGGAAGAGCACGGTCGGGGACATAGACCTGCTCTCCACCGACCAGAGGGCGGTCGACGCCTTGGCCGAGTGCCCGGGCGCGGACCAGGTCCTTGAGAGGGGCCCAAAGAGGACGAGCGTGAAGCTCGGGAGCGGGGTGCAGGTGGACGTCAGGCTGTTCGCGCCTGAAGAGTACGGCGCTGCGCTGGTCTACTTCACCGGCTCGAAGGACCACAACATAGCGCTCAGGAGCCTGGCGATGGGCAAAGGGTGGAAGCTGAACGAATACGGCCTCTTCGACAAGGATGGGAAAAGGCTGGCGGGCGGCACCGAGGAGGAGGTATACAGCAAGCTCGGGATGCGGTACATACCCCCTGAGATGAGAGAGAACAGGGGGGAGGTGGAGGCCTCGCTCAGGGACGAGCTCCCTGACCTCGTCGCCTTCGACGACATCAAGGGGGACCTGCAGATGCACACGACCTGGAGCGATGGGTCGGTCGACCTGGGAGGGATGGCGAAGGCGGCAAAGGAGAGGGGGTACGAGTACATCGCTGTCACCGACCACTCGATGTCGGTGAGGGTGGCAAACGGGCTGTCCGAAGAGCGGTTCCGTAGGCAGTGGAAGGAGATTGACAGGCTGAATGGCGAGCTGGCGCCCTTCAGGATACTCAAGGGCGTCGAGGTGGAGATCAAGAGCGACGGGTCCCTCGACTTTGACAGGAGCTTCCTCGACGGGTTCGACATCGTCGGGGCGTCCCTGCACCAGAACTTCAGCCAGAGCCCCGACAAGCTGACCGCGAGGGCGCTCAGCGCCCTGAGCCACCCCTCCGTGGACTTCCTGTGCCACCCCACCAACAGGCTCATCGGGAGGAGGGAAGGGAACCCCATTGACCTCCGCAAGGTCTTAGCGGCGGCGAAGGAGAATGGAAAGATGCTCGAGGTGGACGGGCAACCTAAGAGGCTGGACCTCGACGACGTCTGGGCGAGGAGGGCCATGGAAGAAGGGGTCCCCGTGCTCGTGGATTCGGACGCCCACTCCGTGGGGGAGCTGGACAACATCGGGTACGGGGTGACGGTGGCGAGGAGGGCCTGGATGAAGGCGGGGGACGTCGCGAACACGAGGAAACTGAAGGGCTTCCTGAGATACCTCAGCTGACTCCATTCCAACGTTAATAACTCAAGCCTGATGCGCGGGCCGTGCGGGGGTAGCTAAGCCTGGCCAACAGCAGGGGACTTAAGCGACCTTTCGTGGAGATCCCCTCCCTCAGGGGTTCGTGGGTTCGAATCCCATCCCCCGCATCCACAGCGTGAGCCCAGGGGTGATGGCACTTCGTGTTTGGGGGCCTGAAGAGCGCGAACCGAGGCCGGGTCTGAGCAGCGTCTGGACCGCCCAACCAATCTTAAATCGCCAGAGGATGCTGCTCCAAGAGGAGCCATGACTGACTCGCGGTCAGACGTCGCTGGTGGGCACATAGCGGTACACTGGAAGGAAGAGCCGCTCCTGGACCCGCCCGCTTCCTTCGTCGCCCAGGCGAACATGAGAGACAGGAGCATCCTGGAGCGCTTCTCTGAGAGGAACTTCCCCGAGTGCTTCAGGGAGTACGCGGACCTTCTGACATGGGACCAGGGCTGGCACACCACACTGGACGCGTCCGACCCCCCATTCTGGAAATGGTTCGTCGGCGGGAGGCTCAACGCATCGTACAATTGTGTAGACAGGCACCTGCCGAAGTACGGGAACAAGGCGGCCATAATCTGGGTCCCAGAGCCCGAGGACGAGGCGCACCGGGTTGTCACATACCAGGAGCTATACAGGAGGGTCAACGAGTTCGCCCTCGTACTTCATGGCCTGGGACTCCGGGCGGGCGACAGGGTCACCTTTCACCTCCCCATGGTCCCCGAGCTCCCCGTCTCCATGCTCGCCTGCGCCAGGCTCGGCGTCATCCACAACCAGGTCTTCGGAGGGTTCAGCGCCAGGGCTTGCGCGGAGCGGATTGAGGACTCGAAGAGCACCGTCCTGGTGACCATTGACGGCTACCACAGGAACGGGGGAGTCATCGACAAGAAGAAGGAGGCCGACATCGCGGTGGAAGAGGCGGCGAAGCTCGGAGCGCAGGTCGAGAAGGTCCTCGTCTGGCGACGTCACGCGGGGAGGTATCTCTCGAATTCGCCCATGATCGAGGGCCGTGACTTCTTCGTCGACGAGCTGTCGACACGGTTCCAAGGCAAGACGATTTCTCCCGTCTCCATGGACTCGGAGGCGCCACTCTTCCTGATGTACACCAGCGGCTCCACCGGGAGGCCAAAGGGGGCCCAGCACAGGACCGGTGGGTATCTGGCTTACGTCGCCGCCACTTCGAAGTACGTCCAGGACATCCACCCGGAGGACGTCTACTGGTGCTTCGCAGACATAGGGTGGATCACGGGCCACTCCTACATCGTATACGGCCCCCTCGCCCTGGCGGCGACCACCGTGATGTATGAAGGGGTGCCGCTCTACCCGGACGCCGGGAGGCCCTGGAGGATCGCGGAAAGGCTCGGGGTGAACATATTCCACACGGCGCCTACCACCATCAGGATGCTCAGGAAGTCCGGGCCTGGTGAGCCCGAGAAGTACGACTATCACTTCAAGGCGATGACGACGGTGGGCGAACCCATAGAGCCGGAGACCTGGAGGTGGTTCCACGAAGTGGTCGGGAAGAGGGAGGCGGTGATCACCGACACCTGGTGGCAGACGGAGACCGGGGGGTTCCTCTGCTCGACCCTCCCGGCGGTCAGCCCCATGAAGCCCGGGAGCGCCGGGCCAGGGATGCCGGGCATCTACCCGGTGATTCTCGATGAGGACGGTGCCGTGATCCCTGCAGGCGAGAACAGGGCCGGGAACCTCTGCATCCGCAACCCCTGGCCTGGCATAATGCAGACCGTCTGGGGAGACCCAGACAGGTTCGTCAGGACGTACTACTCGAAGTACAACAGGGACAAGGAGAGCAAGGACTGGCGGGACTGGCCTTACTTCGCTGGTGACGGAGCGGTGCTTGCTTCTGACGGGTACCTCCGCATACTCGGCAGGGTGGACGATGTGATCAAGGTCGCAGGCCACAGGCTCGGGACGAAGGAGCTGGAGAACGCGGTCCTGACCACCCCGGACGTGGCCGAAGCCGCGGCCATAGCTATGTCCGATGAGCTCCGCGGCCACGTCCCGGTAGTCTACGTTGCGCTGAAGCCAGGGAGCTCCCCCGCCAAGGGAATTGAGGATCTCGTCAAAGAGAACGTGGTGAAGCAGCTGGGGCCCATCGCGAGGCCGAGGTTCGTCTACATCGTCCCCGACCTCCCGAAGACGAGGTCGGGAAAGATCATGAGGCGCGTCCTGGTCGCTATCTCGGACCGGAAGGACTACGGGGACATCACCACCCTGGCGAACCCGGACGTCGTCGATGCCATCAGGAAGCAGGTGCAGTCAGCCTAGACCCAGGGGGAGCTGGGCTGAGGATATGCACGGCATCCGAGTGAAGGCAGGACGACCGCCCTCCCGCGTCCCGTCTGCAAGGGCCGAGCCCGGGGGGACGAGAGACAATGAGGTAGAGAGTCATGGCAGCGGCCCCTCGGGAAGACCGAAGCGAGATGCAGAAATCACGGACGTCGATTCCTTTTATCCATCCCCCTCGGCGTGCTCCCCATGGACTTCCTAGCCGAAGCTAAGAAGATCGAGCCCGAGATTATCAGGACCAGGAGGGCGCTTCACCAGCACCCGGAGCTGTCGTACCACGAGGTCTGGACATCGAAGTTCGTCTCCGACAGGTTGGAGGCGCTGGGCATCCATGTGCGGAGAGGGGTAGGAGGCAACGGAGTGGTAGGCACCCTGAAGGGGGGCGTTGACGGGAAGGTTGTCGCCCTAAGGGCCGACATGGACGCTCTCCCCATCACCGAGGCTGCCGACGTGGGCTTCAGGTCGAAGATCGACGGGGTGATGCACGCCTGCGGCCACGACACGCACATGGCGATGCTGCTTGGGGCCGCAGAGATCTTGGCCCGGGCCCAGGCGGAGCTGCACGGAACCGTGAAGTTCCTTTTCCAACCTGCCGAGGAGCACGGAGGGAGGGGCGGCGCGCTCCCCATGATAGAGGACGGGGCCATGCTCGACCCGAAGGTAGACTACGTCTTCGGGCTGCACATCGATGGAGACAGGAAGGCGGGAGAGTTTGGGGTAAGAGGGGGACCGGTGATGGCTGCCCCGGACACCTTCAAGATCAGGATCGAGGGCAGGGGAGGCCACGGGTCTGCCCCCCACAAGACCATAGACCCCGTCTACATCGCGGCCAACGTCATCCTCGGCTTGCAGGGTATATCTTCAAGGATGATGGACCCGGTCCGCCCCTTTGTCATCACAGTCGGATCAGTCCACGCAGGGACGAAGGAGAACATCATCCCCGACTACGCTGAGCTCGAGGGTACCATCAGGACCCTAGATGAGGCGACCAGGAAGTCGGCCAAGAGGAAAGTGGCCGGGGTCGTCGGCGGGCTCTGCAGGTCATTCGGAGGTTCGGCCCACGTCGAGTTCGAGGCCGACGCCTATCCTGTGACAGTGAACGACCCCAAGACAACGGAACGGGCCGTCAAGGTCCTTCAGAGGATACGCGGGACAAGGGTGAAGAGGATGGAGCCCATCCTCGGGGGGGAAGACTTCTCCAGGTTCCTGCAGAAGTCGCCCGGGACGTTCTACTTCCTGGGGGCGGCGAACCCGGCGAAGGGATGCGTCTATCCGAACCACAGCTCGAAGTTCAAGGCCGACGAGGACGTGCTGAAGTATGGCGCCGCGTCCCTCGCGATGCTCGCCTTCGAGTTCGGCAGCCAAGGCACGCCCAGGTGAATTGGCGCGTACGCAAAGAAGGTCTCCGAACGAGTCTACCTGCTTGACACCTACGCGCTTGGGATACCAGGGACGGTAGGAGCTTACCTGCTGAAGGGTCAGAAGCCTGCGCTCATCGACTGTGGCTACGCTACCTCCCACGAGAGCGTCCTGAAGGGGTTGGCCGAGGTCGGGGTCATGCCCTCGGACGTGAGGTATGTCATCCCGACCCATGTACACCTGGACCACGCGGGTGCCGCGGGGAGGCTCCTGAGGGAGATGCCCAACGCAGAGGTGATAGCCCATGAGAGGGGGGTCCCCCACCTGGTCGACCCCGCGAAGCTCATCGAGAGCTCCACCAGGGTCTTCGGTGAGTCCATCATGGCCCTATACGGCCGCCCTGACCCGGTCCCCGCAGAAAGGGTGAGGGGGGTCGGGGAGGAGGAGCACCTCGACCTCGGGGCCGGCCTCAGCGTCACCATAATACACGCCCCCGGACACGCGCCCCACCAGGTGTCCGTCCTCGTGGACGGCAGCCGCTCCCTTCTGACTGCTGACGCGGTCGGGATCGTGTACCCGGGGCTCAGCGCGCTGATACCAACCACGCCCCCTCCCAGCTTCAACCCGTCGCAGCTGGTGGCCACCATAGGCGCGCTGAGGCAGATGTCCCCCGGGGAGCTGCTCGTCCCGCACTTCGGCGCCAGGAGCGATGTCGACTGGGTGTTCGACCGGACGGCGGAGCTGGTGGAGTCCTGGGTGGACCAGGTGAGCCGCATGCGGAAGCTGAAGATGGGCCTCGACCAGGCAGCCGAGTCCATGGAGAAGGCGGTGGCCAGTGACGCGGGGGTAGGAGATCTCCCCATCTATGCGAAGGTGTCGGTGAGGACCTCAGTGATGGGGATCATGCATTATCTCGACAAGAACCCTTGAATAACGTGGGCGGCCGCCGCGCGTTGTGCCTCTGGTCTACGCGTGCATAGCACCCCACGGAGGAGAGACGGTCCCTGCCCTCGCGGGCAGGAAGCTCCGGTTGTTCCGACCGACCAGGGACGGCATGAAGTCGCTTGCATCGAGGATGGAGCGGTCAAAGCCCGACACCATAGTGATTGCCAGCCCCCACAACCTCAGGCTCCACAGGCATGTCGGGGTGGTGACGGCAGAGAATTCCTCCGGGTCCGTTACGGAAGGGAGGAAGACCATCAGGCTCAGGGCCAAGTGCGATGTAGCGTTCGCTCGGACGCTGGTCGAGGAGGCCGAGAGGGCAGGGCTCCCTGTCGCCGGAGCCACCTATGGGGTAAGCGAAGGTCCCCTCTCTGACCTGGCGATGGACTGGGGGACGCTCATCCCCCTCTGGTTCTTCCTCAGAGGGACAGGGCTGAAGAGCAAGATCGTGATAGTCGCTCCATCGAGGGGACTGCCCCTCCGCCTGAATTTCGAGTTCGGCAGGGTGATGGCGCGCGCAGCAGAGGCCGGGAGCAAGCGCGTAGCCTTCGTCGCCAGCGCGGACCAAGCTCACGCCCACAGGAGGAGCGGACCCTACGGCTACAGCCCCAGCGCGGCGCGGTATGACGAATTCGTGGTCGCTGCGGTCAATGGGGGAAGGCTCAGCTCGATTCTCGACCTGGAGCCCGGCTTCATAGACGAGGCGAAGCCCGACAGCCCCTGGCAGATGTCCATGCTCGCCGGAGCCCTTTCAGAGGTCCCGATGAAAGGGGAGGTGATCTCATACCAGGCACCCACCTACTACGGGATGCTCTGTGCGAGCTACTCCAGGAAGTCGTAGATCCCTTCGAGGCCGCTGATCTTCGGGCAACCCATGTCCCCGTAGCTACCGTACCTGTCGAGGAGGATCCCTGTCACGCCAGCGTTCCTCGCCCCCTTCACGTCGGCGTCATAGAGGTCCCCTATGTGTACCGCTTCGCCCGGTTCGGCGCCGGTCCCATGGAGCGCTATCCGGAATATGTCAGGGTTGGGCTTCGAGACGCCGACCACCCCTGAGACAACTACCACTGGGAAGTACTTCTCGAGGCCCAGGTCGGACACCGTGCCAGCCACGTCAGGGGGCGCGTTCGAGACGAGGGCCAGCTTGAAGCCGGCGTCGCTAAGTCGGCGGAGGGTCGGCTCGGCGTCGGGGTAGAGCTCCAGCGGTATTGACTCCTGGACTTCGGGCCACATCTTACGCATCAGATGGGAGAGCCGTTCAGCCTCGGCGTCGGACGACCCGGGGAAGAGGTGCCTGAAGACCAAGGCGTCGAGCTGGCGGTAGGACTCCTCCGACTCCTCTGGGGTGAACCTCCTGTGCCCGTAGGCGAGGAGCCAGCCTGGCTCGACGGCGAAGTAGGCTGAGCGCACCTCGTCGGCGGTGGCAGAGTAGCCGCTGCCTGTAAGTATCCTGCTTATGATCCGGTCTCTCCTCATTACAAGGAGCGTCCCTCCTAGGTCGAAGAAGACGGCCCTTTTCTTCAATCTGAAGCTTGATGCGCCAGGCGGCTAAATACTTTCGGCGGGAACCAGCGCCGTGCTACCCCCCGAAGATGGGGATGTAGGGGGTCACAAGCATGCTGAACAGGAGGAGCGCGAGGACGGTCAGCGTGATGTAGACGTAGGTCCTGTTGTGCTCGGCCGCGAAGAGGAAGATGGAGAAGAGCACCCTCGAGACGGGAGTCGCAAGAAGGAGCAGCACTCCCAGCTCTATTATCGCCATCGGCGCACCCGAGGCGAGGCCGGCAGTGAGGCTGTTGAAGGTGACCGGGAAGGAGCCGTGGGGCACCTGATTGGGGTTGTAAGTGAGGAAAGAGCCAGACTGTGAGAAGGCCGCGTGGGCTGCGAGAAGGGCTGTTCCGACCACGATGACTGCGCCAGAGAGCAACACGCCATACCTTAGCACCTTGCTGATGACGGTGTTCATCGAGTCAGGGTCGCTCAGGTTCATGGCCGCACCCTCCGCGGGGCACCGAGCAGCTCAGATGCCAAGGGCCCTCAACACCATCTCCAGCCCCGCTATGGCGAGGACTAGGGCGAATATCTTCCTGACGGTCGGGTTCCTTGCCCTGGTGAGCACCCGGGCCCCCATGGAGGCGCCGATGAGTATCCCAATGGCGACGGGCGCCACTATGATCGGGTTGACGTCTCCCCTGACGAAGTAAATCCCGGCGCTGGCGGCAGCGGTGACTCCGATCATGAAGTTAGAGGTCGTGGTCGACACCTTCATGGGGAGCTTCATCGCCAGATCCATGGAGAGGACCTTGAATGTCCCACTCCCTATGCCCAGGAGCCCAGAAATCAGCCCGGCCACCACCATGCCGGCGAGCCCCTCGGCTGGGCGGGTGGCGTTGTAGTTCACCGTCGAGCCGTCCGTCTCCACGTATGAGCCTGTGAGCTTGAGCTTCTTCGAGAGCCCCGTCAGCTCGGGGGGGACGGGGATGTCCTCGCCAATCTTGCGGACCAGCGGGAGGAGGGAGACGAGGAGGATGACGCCGAAAATGAGCTCAAGGGCGACGGAGTTTACGTAGGTGGCGATCAGCGCGCCTGTGATGGCCCCCGCCGTCGTCCCCAGCTCGAGGAACATCCCGACCCTCAGGTTGGTCATTTTGTCCTTGACGTAGGTAGCCGCGGCGCCGCTGGAGGTCGCTATCACAGACACGATGCTCGCGCCTATCGCGTAGTGGATGTTCACTCCCAGCCCGATGGTCAGCATTGGGATGACGACGACGCCCCCTCCGAGCCCCACGAGGGAGCCGATGACCCCGGCGACGATAGAAGCCAGGAATAATATGACCATGAGTTCTAGGACAAGCAAGCTTGCTCCTCCCCTTTTGCGAAGGTAGTTACGCGTTTTTCTCGGTCACAAAAGGTGACATGAGGGCAGGCTACCGGCCCTCAAGGGCGGCTACAATCCTCTCGTGGCTCGCATCTATCCCTTCAACCCCTGTGTTCAGTATTATGCATGGGATCTTCCACTTCTCGAACATGAGTCTGAAGTAATGGGCCTGCCGTTCGCTGTCTGGCTCGAGCAGGTATGGGTTGTACCATGGTTCGTAGGACGTCGATCCCCACTTCTCCTTGGGTCCTGCCCCCGGGAGTACCATGTACTCCCCCCTCTGGAGTATGCTGATGGCATCGTCAGGCGTCAGTCTGACCTCTGCGGGGCTGTGGTCGTCCCTGCGCAGGAGGACGACGAGGTTGATTGGGACCTCATCGACGACCTTGTCCGGTCCGAGGATGCCCTCCCTCCTGACCAGAACCCTAGAGTTGCCGAAGGCGTAGTAGCACCACCCCTTGCCGTCGTTGAAGACGCACCTCCGGTGGGTTACGGAGCACCCCGCGGCCCCTTCGGTGAGCTCGCAGTCCTCCTTGCTGGTGGTGATGTTTTCGCTCAAGGACCGGTCGAAGACGGCGCGGAGCCACTCCTGCTCCTTCTGTGACTCGGACCGCATGTAGAGGGCCTTCTCGGGCTGCCTGGCGATCAGAGGGGTTGAAGGGATGTCAGGGACGGGGTTGGGGAAGCGGACGTAGGCCCAGTCGTCGCCGCATATCTTTCCGTACTCGCTGGTGAACATCTGGAAGGACTGGGTCGTCTTCCCGGTCCCGGTGGGTGCGACTATGACCACCCCCTTGCCCCTGTAGAGAGCAGTTGCGCCATGGATCGAAAGCGTGTTTGACTCGCGCTCGAGTATGGCCGCGGCGATTCCGAGGGCCCAAGACTTGCACTGGCCGTAGTACTCGGTGTTCACGAACAGAGCCGTACGCAGTTCAGGACAGTAGTAGGCGGAGGGCTCGAGTCCCTCGACCCCAATCGCCGAATAGATCCTAGCCCTCGGGGCCGCCCCTGCGTCAGCCTGAGTCCAGTTGTTCGCCCAGAACTCCGCTTGGTGCGGACTGTTAGTCTCGAGCTCGATGATGATGCCGTTCAGGTTCGCCTTCAGGGAGCGCACGCCAGGCCCTGAGAGGGCAGGCCGAGCCATGACGAGGAGGCGCTGGAATTCTGAGGCTGGAGTCTTCTTGTCTCCGTTGACCCTTGCCCGCGACTTCGTCGAGTAGGTGTTCAGTGTTTCTGTGGTCAAGTCCGATTCGGCGCCGATTCCGAGCGCTTAAAACCGTTGGTCACAACGAAGTGAAGTTATTCAAATGTCGAAGCAAGCTCGACCCATCGCGGCAGGCCGTCGGCTCCGGGCGCTCGTCGTCAGCGGGTGACCAGGAGGGAGGGGGTGGAGCGTCGCTCCGAGAGACCGTGTGTCGCGGCCTTCTCGAGGTCCAGGCCGCCCTTCTTGCAGATGGCCTTCACCTGATGGAACATCACCCAGCCCCCCAGACCGATCATGGCCCCCGTGGCATACCTCGAAACCGGATTCGCATCGCCGGAGGCTCGTGTCGCGTCCCTGACGGCTATCTTCGCCAGGTGCCTGTAGGATGCGAAGTACACCGCCAGCTGCGACTGGTCCAGCTTGAGCGAAGTGAAGTCCCTGCTCTTGAGGAGACCGAGGGGGACGTGTTGCATCGGCGTCACCGTGAACTCGAAGGGGAGGCCGGTCTCGAGGGTCGAATTGCTCATCCTATTGATCAGGGCCACAGTATCCCAGTTGTCTTCTGGCGTCTCTCCGGCCTGCCCCACCTGGACAGTGAAGGCTGGCCTCCAGTAGTTCTTGTTCATGACATAGGTGCCTCGCCAGACGATGTCGGACCATGACCCGTCGGGGCCGACTTTGAGAGGGAGAGTCTTGTTGGGCATGTGCTCTGCGGCGAGGCGGTCGCTCCCCGTCTCGATGCCCACCTGCAAGCCGATCCAGTTGTTGGGCCCCGCTCTCATGATCGAGGAGACCTTCCGCATCAAGTCCGGGTAGGCGGCAGGGATCGAGATCCTGCCGTGGGTGGGATTGGAGTGGGTGATCCCCGGCGTGCCCATGACCCCCTTCATCAGGTCGATGAGTGCGTCTTCGTTGGGGACGTAGTTCCGTCCGTGCTGGTATGCGAAAAACTCGTCGGTGTGGAGCCAGGCGTTGTGCTGTCCGGAGCGGACGTTCACCTCGAGCTCCCGCCGCACCCTTTCGGGGGTGTAGTATCTGAGCGGCCTGAGGGTGACCTCGCAGAAGTCGCAGCCTATCCCGCACCCGCGCATGACCTCCACCATCCCCTTCACCGAGGGGTTGACGATGTCAGGTATCCCTTCCAGGGTCGGGAACTGCCTCGAGAACTGATAGCGACTGATGAACTTGGGGTTCGGCTCCCACTCCTTCCTGAAGTCCGCGTTGAATGTCTGATACCCCCTGAAGAACCCGGTCTTCTCGCCAGAGTCGTCCGAGACGTACCGGAACAGGTCGCCGGCGATGTCGTCTGCCTCTCCCTGGAAGGCGAAGTCGATCTTGTTCCTTTCGAGCTCCTCGGGGCGGACGGTAAGCTCCCACACCCCTGGGCCCCCTACTAGGAGCTTCGCCTTCTTTCCAGCCCGCGCCTTGTTGATCCTGCCGAGGAGGGACTCGAACTCCCTCTGTACGTAGGCGGACGCCCTCGTCTCGAAGAACACGGCGTATGACATGGTCAGCGGCCCCAGGCCGAGCGGGTCCATGGTCGAGACGCCGATCACTTCGGTGTCATCATCGACGAACTTGGAGATGTGGTCCTCGTGGGCTACGACCACTTCATCCCTGGCGGAGTCCCTGAGCAGGGCGGCCTCCAGTTTCCTGATGGCATAGGGGGCGAGCGCCGCCCTCCCTTCCGTGTCCGGCGGAGGCGGACCCTTCAGGAAGGAGTAGATGGCACCAGGGAGGGCGTCAGTGGGCGCGCTGGCTAGGAAGTCGAGCAGGGGGACGCTTCTGTAGGTGCGAGAGAGGGTCGTGTCCGACACAAGTACGATCCGGGCCATATCCGCACATCAGGAAAGTGGTGACGGTGGTTAAAAAATCCTACAGGTAGTTGCGCTCTCAGAGAGGTCCCTTGGCGGCATGCGTCCCTGCGCTTGTGCACTACGAAGAGCACTGGGCCTGGCGCGAATCCCCCGACCGGCTTAGCCCGCAGTGTCCCGCCAGCTGTGTTCGGGAACGAAACCAAGCACCCTCCTCGCCTTCTCGATCGAGAGGAGGGTCTCGTTCCCCTCAAGCCTCTTCTTCCTGGGGACGTTGGGGAAGACCTTGCCCAGCAGTTCATCGTCGCCAGAAGTCATCACCGTGTCAGCGTTTGCGATTATGAAAACTTCCGCGCCCCGGATTTTCGCCTCGAGGGCCCTGCGTACCGCCTGGGCGGCATCCCTGACGTCGATGTACCCCCAGAGGTTCCACTTGCGGAGCGCCGGGTCGCCCTGGAAGTCCCTGAAGAGCTCGTAGTCCCCGGGCTCGATTATGTTCGAGAAGCGGAGGCCCACTATCTTCAGCTCAGGGTCCCACCTGCAGTACTGCTCGGCGATTCTTTCGCCCACAATCTTGCTCAGCGAGTAGGCGCTCTCGGGCCTCCCGGCGTACTCCTCGTCCACAGGCACATAGGGAGGCGGGACATCGAATGGGAGGCCCAGGACTGTCTCACTGGATGCCCACACCAGGTTCTTGATTCCGAGCCTGGCCGAGGCCTCGAACACGTTGTAGGTGCTCATCACGTTGTTCTCGAAGGTCACGGAGTTGGTGAACAGCCTGGAGTCAGGGATGGCAGCCAGGTGCACCACGCCCTCCACCCCGTGGGGGCCACGCTCAACCGCAGCGAGGGCGTCCAGGGCCTGGCCGTAGTCAGCGAGGTCGGCCTGTATGGAGGGGCAGAGCTCTTCGGCCGGCCTCGTCCTGTCCACACTGAAGGCTTCGTACCCATGCGCCTTGAGGTCCCTTATGCAGGCCCTGCCCGCCTTCCCGCTCCCCCCGGTGACCACGACCTTTGCCATGCCATCAGCTCGGCCACGTGGTCTCAGCGCGCGGCGCCACGGGACCAGACCTCCGGTACCTGTACCTCTCGAAGAATAGCTCCACACCGTGCTGGTCGAGCTTGAAGACTACCTCCATCCTCGCGGCCCCTTCGAGGGTGAAGAACCGCGCCTCGTCCCCCTCTTCGCCCTCCGGGACCAGTATGATGTTGTTGCCTATGTCCTCCCCCGAAAGCATGAGGAAGCTCCCGACCCTCTTCACCTCGGCTACGAGCGTGTCCTTGTATGTCCTGTACTGCCCCTCCAGCTTCTTGAGCAGCCCTTCCAGCTTGACTGCCCTAAGCTCGCCCGGGTCGACCCCTAGTAGTAGGGACACCGCGGACATCCCAAGAAGACCCATGCTGTAGCCGGTGCCGTTCGACAGGAGGACGACTCCTGACCCGATGTCCCGGACATACTCCATGTCTGAGGTGTAGACGTCCAACGAGCCCCCGTGTCGGACGACCTTGTGCCCGTGGAAGTCTGGGATCACCTGGAACCCGTAGCCATAGGAGTCCCCCCCATAGTTTTCGATGGGCCACTTCGCGTAGGGCGCCTCCATCTTCGAGAGGGTGTCCATGGAGACCACCCTCTTCCCCCTGAACTCGCCCCCGTTGATTAGCATGGACACGTAGTTCGAAAGGTCGGCGGCGCAGCTCATGATCCCCCCTGCCGCGTCGCTCCCGTAGGGGACAGGGGTGGGCGTCATCTTCGCGCCTCTTATGGCGTAGGGGGTGGCTACATCGATGTCTGCCGAGATGTCCGACTTGTGGAGGAAGGTCCTCTTCATTTCCAGCGGCGCCAGGATTTCGGACCTGAGGTAGTCGAACCAGTGGCGGCCGCTGGCCTTCGAGACTATCTCGCCAAGGAGGACGAACCCCTCGTTGAGGTAGTGCACCTTCTCCCCGGGCCTAGACACGACCCAGCCGTCGACGCCGTCCAGGAACGAGGCCATGTCGTCGAGGCTGGCTATGGGGAGCCAGTGGTGGTACTCCCTGAACGCGCTGAACAGGATGACCTCCAGGGAGCCTAATCCCGGGATCCCGCTTGTGTGGGAGAGCAGGTGGTGGACCTCGACTCCTTCGAAGGCCCTTTGTTTGAGCGGGATGAACTTGGTGACCGGGTCGTGGAAGCTCACCTTGCCTGACTCGACGAGCTTGCCGACGGCGAGGGCGACGAACGACTTTGTGACTGAGCCTATGCCGTAGAGGGTCTGCGGGGTCGCCGGGGTGGCGCCTGCCGCGTCTTTCCACCCGAACCCCCTGGCGTGCACTACCCTCCCGTCCTCCACCACGGCCGCGGACATGCTGGGAATCTTGGTCTCGCTCATCTTCGCGAAGACTAGGTCGTCGAACCTTCTGGCGTCGAAAGCTACCACGGGAGATGCCAGAGGCCTCAGGTTAAAAGAGGTGCCGCGGTCGCGCTTCACCAGCGAGACGAGCGCTCGAGGATAAACCTGTAGGCATTGCCGTGCATGATCCCATCAGCCTGGTCTGTAGGCACGCCTGCTCCGACCAGGGCTTTCCTGAACTTCCCCACCCTGGATATGTCGCCCATCCCCTCGGGGGCGCTCGACATGCCCAGGAAGTCGGTCCCCAGGGCTGGCGCGGCAGGGCCGCCGAGCCTGACGAAGCGCTTGGCATGGTCCACGAGCCGGGCGGCGGTAAATGGGCGGCCTATGCAGCTCCGGATGAAAGTGAGGCCCACAATCCCCCCCCTCCTCCCGGTCTCGCGTATCAGGTCGTCCGAAATGTTCCTCCGATTGGACTGCACGGCTGCCGAGTCAGAGTGGCTGAAGAAGGGGGAGAGGGCGGCTGCATTCAGCACGTCGGACGACGTCCTCGGCGAAGCGTGCGAAAGATCGAGCATCACGCCCAGCTTGTCCGCAAGCGCGACCAGAGCTTCGCCTTCGCCGGTGAGCCCGTAGTCCTTGGACGAGAGGCACGAGGCCGCGAACTTATTGTCGTAGTTCCAGGTCAGCCCGATGGAGCGGACCCCGAGGTTGAAGAAGACTTCGAGATCTTCGGGCTCCCCGAGCGCTTCGCACCCCTCGATGTGGAGGACGATTCCGACCCGATTTCCGAGCGACTCGATGTCCTCCCTGGTCCTGACTATCTTGAGGTCCTTCGGGTGCATCTTCTCAAGGGCGTAGTATATCTTGATTAGCTCGATGGCGACGTCGCGGGGGGACACGAGGGCGGAAGAGGAGGACCAGTGCCCGTACATCTCCTCCATCGCGGCTATCTTCCTCAGGTTGAGGCTCCCGAGGAGCGGGAATACGGAGCCCAGGACAAGGGTCATGTCAGCCTTCTTGTACTTTGGAATGTCCGCCTGGCGGCCCGGCGCATCTTCGGAGAATGGGGTTGCTCCGCCCATCAGATAGTAGTAGCCGATGTCTTCGTGAAGATCCACTACCATGGCTCCAACGGATTTGCCAGCCGATATAACTGTCTCTGGCGTTCAGTTGCTTGCGCTTGACGCGCATCCGGGCCCTCCTTGAGGGACGGAACGCGCTTCGTGGGGCGGCCCCCTGCCCGGCCGGCTGGACGAAGACGAAGGCGACCCGATGAGGGAGCCCCTTGGACCCGTCTAGACGGACGCCCGGGCTACCTGCCCCTGAGGCGGTGCTTCCTTCTGGGGCCCAGTGCGACCACGTCGAAGAGTATCTTCCGGAAGTTGACAGTCACCCCTCGGGCGTAGAACCTGTCTTCGATGATGAGGTTCCTAAGGTCGTATCCACCCTTCTCGCTGAAGTCGTACCTCTCGAAGGAAAGGGAGTCCGACAGATAGGACTCGAGGAAGGCCGGGTCCGGGTCCGCGATGACATCAGGCGGAATCGGGTCTTTCTTCGAGGCGATGAGCAGGTCGTTGAGAGAGTCTCTTGCGGCCCCATAGTTCTTCCAAGCCTCCTCCACAAAGCGGGGGAAGATGCCGTTGACAGTCATCCTCTCCTTGAATGAGCCGTCAGCGTCTTCTGAGTATCGCTTCAAGAGATGCGCCTTGATGTTGAGCTCGTTGGATCGGTCCATCCTGTAGAGGAACTGTCGGGCAGAGTGTTCGTAGTCGACCCTGTAGGCGTGGTTGAGCGAGTCGCCGAAGGCCCCGCAAGCCAGAAAGAACCCCGCCATCTCGTAGTCGTTCGAGATGAGGGCGTCCGAGATCAGGTGCGCGAAGTCAGGGTCGTAGGGGATTTCGCTCATCAGCAGGCCCTTCCTGGTGATGCCGCGCGGGCTGAGCCTTATCGCCCCGATGTCTGCCAGCCAATCCTCGGCGAACCCCACCTCCTTGTGGTTCACCCTCGACATGAACTCCAGGCTGGAGAGGCCGAGGCCGTACTTGGACATCAGGAGGACCAGGTCGAACGGGGTCTCGGTTTCAAGGTCCTTGTGGACAGGCGCCGGGTCGATTCTCTTCGGGACGGGGGTGCTGGTGAGAATGACCGCCCGGCCTGGCTTGAACCGGCCGATCCTCCCCATCATCTGGAGGAGCGAGTTGTTGTCCAGCTTGCCGTATTTGAGGGTCTTCCGGCCCAGGTTGTCTTTGCTGCTGATGATGTCGTTGAATATCAGCGCGTTGTCCACGTAGATGTTGACGGACGAGGCGATGACATTGGTGGCGAAGATCCTCAGGTTCCTGTCGCGCTCCGCCCTCCGCTGGATCTTGTTCACTTCGGACCCCTCCAGCCCCCCGTGGATGTACACGCCCCCGTAACTGCCCGCGTACTTCTCGACCAGCCGCCTCGTGGGTAGGAAGACGAGCCAGGACTCGTCTTTGGGCTGGGCGTACAGGTACCTTGAGAGGGTTTCGAACATGGCGTCGAGGCTGCGGACCAGCTCCACCTCGAGGCGCACCGGGTACCTCCTGCCGCTGACCGAGTGCAGCTTTGAAATCCCGAGGAAGCGCAGGAACTCCCCTGGGTCGATGGTGGCGCTCATCACCCTGAACAGGTTCTTCGCCTCCTTCTCGCCCTTCTTCGCAAGGGACATGCAGAGCTCCAGTTGGGAGGTCATCTGATGGCTTTCGTCGAAGTAGATGGAGGTATCTGTGAGAGAGCGGTCAGCCAGCATCCTGATGAGGACGCCGTCGGTGACAATCTTGATCTTCCCCTCTACGTTGACCTTCGTGTCCTTCGTTATGATCGCCAAGTCCCCCTTGACCTCCGGGTGCAGCGCCTCGAGGGAGTAGTACAGCGCGTTGCACGAGGCTCTAGACGGTTCCCTGATGATGACCTGTCGTGACCTCCCCGACCTCTCGAACTCGTGGATTGGGACCACCGTGCTCTTCCCTGTCCCCACCTCCCCAAGGAGTACGAAGTGATCCGAGAAGTCGATGGAGTCGAGCACCGAGAAGATGGGCAGGTCCGGTGCGGCCTTTGGATCCCGGAGCCCGCTGCTCCCGTCTGACTCTTCTGGGATAACCTGCTCGAATGTATCGTCCACGCCAGACTCGCTCAATGCGCTTCTGACTGACCGTCCACTTAGGCCGATTTGAACCTAAGGCAGGGGCCGCCCACTGGCAGGCTCTTCGCGCTCAGCAGGGCTTCCGGAGGTTGCGCTACCGGGCTCCCCCTGGCCGCGTTGAGCCTGTTCGTTCCTCCGGTCGACTCTGCCTCTTCCGATGCTCAGATAAGCAGAGGCTGGCATCGGGTCGGATTGCCTCTTGGCACCCATGGTATTCCACGTACGAGCTTTTGTCGAAGACCAGGAGGGCTTGGGGTCCGCCCCGGGGGGCCCGGTGGGCACCATTGGGACCTCGTAACCCGCTCGGCGCACCGGTCTCGTGTCTTCTGCAGAACCTCCGGACATGTGCTTAGGGACCGGCGACTGACCCGTGCCGAGCAACGGAAGGTTATCCCAGGCTTCCAATCTCCCTATATGACTCGGCTCCTTCCCTTACTACAAAGACGAGGATTACCGCGGTGGCGAGGTAGTCAGCCCACCACAGCCCGAGGAGGTACTCTGCAAGAAGGCCCGCGAGCAGAGCTAACGACATGAAGAAGCACGTCGCCGAGGCAACGGCGTCGATGGAGAGAGGGAGGCATCTTGTCTCCCGTCCGATTTTTCTTTTTTCCAGCCAAAGGTATGGCATGACCAGAACCGCCCCTGCAGCTATCGCCACCCCGAACAGCGAGCCTTCAGGTCTGAGCCCCGACGCGTAGGAGTAGACCGCGCCGATGCTTACCGCAGGTACCAAAGCGAAGAGCAGGGCGGTGGCTGTCAGCGCTGTCCTTCTTCCTAGCCCAGCTGAGCCGGCCATGTCCCCTTTTAGGTGGCTGTACACGACGAACGCAGACAAGAGCTCTACCACGCTGTCCCCCCCAAAGGCGAGGAGCGCGAAGCTCCCTGAGACGACGCCCACCCCGATAGAGCCAGCGACTTCGGCCACCATCCAAAGCGAACTGAAGTATTCGATGGAGAGGGCCCGGCTGAGCCTCCCCCTCCTCCACTCCACGTGGCTCGCCGGGCAGCAGCATCCGACGCAGTTTGTACACTGGTCCGGCGTGGAACAGCCCTGGCATGAATCCTCCGCGCAGCCACAGGAGCTGCAAGGTATGGCCATCGCTGCCAAAAATGAACGCCTACCCGCAGACCGGGCGGCGCGCCTTATCAAGCTGGTTCACGATCGGGCTCATAAGGTCCAAGGTTGTTGAAACTAATCCGCTCTTGGGATTGAATCGAGGTTGAGCGCATCCATGGCAAGACAAGCGGTGGGGCACGCCTGCCCCCTGCCGGGACTCGGGCACCCGTTTGGTTGCTTAAGCACGCATGGTTGGCGTTCTGTTGAGCACGGTACACCAGGCATCGAATGAAGTTCAGATGGCGCGAGACGCGCGGGACTCGAGGGCCTATACTCCGCAAGTTCTGGAGCTGCTGTCAGGGGGACGATGCCAGCAGTTTCTCACCGCGGATTGTCGTCCGCTCAACATGGAAGCCGAGAGCTTGGTTAACCTTCACAATCGGCTCGTTCAGGGAGTCGTTATCGGTCGTGAGATACCGATAGCCCCGGGATTTTGCATATTCGATCGCCCTACGCTTGAGCTCCGTGGCAAGACCCTGCCCCCTGAATTCCCGCAATGTACCGGTATAGCTGACGTGGAGGGTGTCACGTTTTCCGTTCACCGTTTCGAGGGATGTCGTCGCGACGTAGCGGTCCCCGACTCGCGCGACGTAGGTTGCCTCGGGAAGAAAGCCAGAGTGCCTGAAAGTGGCATCGAGGAACTGCTCGAATGTGTACCCGCTAGGCGTCCCCATGGAAGGGGCGTCCCTGCCGGATTCGTTCCGAAGTCGATAGAGCCGGTCGCGGACCTCAGGTCGTTCCGGCCCTTCTTCGGCGAGCGAAGTTAGGAAGACCCCCTGGGGAAGCGACGACGCCAAGCCGTGTGCGGGGGAAGCCTCGACCAGGTCCAGGCGGGAAGCCCAGCTCCGGTGTCGCTCTACGAACCCAGATTTGTCGAAGAAGCGGACGCTTCTTCGGTCTTCGGCCCGCACCGAAGCCCAAAGCACCGTAGCTCTCCTCCCCAGCGCAGCAGCTTCTAGGGTCGCGAAGAGGAGTCGACCCAGGCCCCGACCCTGACGATGTCCCAGACGACCCTCTCCCCTGGTACGAGCTCCGTCACCTTCTGCCTGGAGCGATGGAAGTCTCCGTATTGGTAGGTGAACACGCCGCCGACCTTGTCCGTGCTCCTTTCGATCTGTCCTTTCCACCACGCCCGGACGTTGTTGATTGCTGTGAAGGCGTCCTCGGGTGTGCTGTCTACAATGAAGGAAACGGCATAGTCTTGGTTGCCCATGGTTCTCCTCTAGCTGGGGTGCTGTCGCAGGCAGGGTCCGAGCGCTTCATCGTATATTCACCATGACGTCGGGGCAGCCTAGAAAGGCTCCAAGTTCCTCTGCCTCTTCGCGAGCTAGGGTTGAGACCTGCGCCAGAAGCCTTGAGAACGGTTTGATTTCCACTTCGAGGCGGCCCTTCCGTCTGACATGGGACCACACTCCTGCCGCCCGGCCGTCCACGAGTAGCACGGGCGAGACCCATCCCTGCGGCCTGTAGACCTGCCTGTGTTCAACTGGCCCGACAATATTGCGGTGTGATTTATGTCCCAGCAGAAAGGAATCGAAGAAAGGCAATAGCTTTACCACTGTTCCGCTCAAATGCGCTTTCACCAGTTCCGGAAGGTCGCTCCGGAGCACCGCGGCGTTCCAACCTTCGACGTCCACCGGGACGATGCCATCCTCACCGAGGGACCAGATCCTTCTCGCGTCTCCGGCGGTCATCCCGGTCCAGATGGCGAAGTCCGAAACGGTAGAAGGCCCGAAGGCCATGAGGTATCTCCTCAGCAACTCCCTCTCCGCCTTGGCCTGTGAGACGTCTTTCCAGTGCGGGACCCACCTGTCCGCACGTACGAAGGTCGATTCGTTACCTTCACTCGGACCAGAACAATAGACCCCTCTGGATCCGGCGAGATGCAGGAGGTAGTTAGCCGGGAGGGCGAGCTCGCCGAAGTCCACCCATGGAACCTTCTTTCTGTTCCCCCACCCCACGCCGCCGGCTTTGTACCTGACGTTGCAGCGCATCGACTTCGACACCTTAACGGCAAGGGCAGCTTGAGTGGTAGGGTCGTCCAGGGCGTTCAGGACTGCCCCTACGAGGCGCTCGAGCTTCTCTTTCGGAACTCCTCTCCCCAGGACCCAACGCATCTCACGCTCGGCTCGCAGGGCGCTCCCCCGTACAAAGGTCGCCAGTTCGTCCGAAGGGAGAATGAACATGGTCCTTCTCATGCACCAAGCTTTCGCCAAGCTACGTTTGCTCCAAAGGGCGGCCTCCAAGTCGGGAAGCTTCACGCCTCGGACGCGGGCCCAAATCGACAGTTGGCCAGCCAGAAGCAGCTGCGCCTGCGCTCCGCAGATCTCTCCCGGAAGGGAAGTCAGCGAGCTCGGAGGTGCCCTCCGGGTGAGATGTTGCCTGGCGAGTCTGAAAGCCTCGACCTGCTTCCAGGTAACCCGCTGGACGCCATCGCCATTTGAGGAGCGCCTAACAGCGTCCCGGCTCAACTGATTCCCTTCGTATCTTATCGTCAAAAAACTTCCCTGAGTCGGGTGAACGGACCCGGCGCTGCCGACCATGCCGGGACTGGCGCCTCCCCCTGGAGTCTAATTCCTCCCACCCGGCTCCAAGAGCACGCTGGCTGCCCACACACTTCCGCCAGCCGTTGCCATGTGAACGCAATTGATTAACGCATAGCTTTCGGCCACGAAGCGCGGCTTGGGCCCGGAAAAGCATGCCCAGGCCTCAGGTCTCTCTAGCAGGAGCCAGGCGACCGCACAGCAGTCAGTCTTTTCTAGTCCGTCCAAGAGTTCACTGAGTTCATGGAAAGGGACGAGTTCGCACGCATCCTCATGTCTGAGGAAAGAAGGAAGCGGCAGGACCCGCTGAAGCTCATGGAGGCCGCGGGAATCAGACCCGGAATGACCGTTGCCGACCTGGGGTGTGGGCCGGGCTTCTTCACCCTCCCCTTGGCGTCCCGTGTCGGCAGCAGAGGTCTGGTATACGCAGTCGACGCAGACCCAGTTATGCTGAAACACCTGCGCAACAACATCGAGGAATCGAAAGCGGATTTGGGAAGAATCAAGATCTTGGAGGCGGACGTCTCAGAGACTGGAATTCCCGCCAGGTCTGTGGACGCAGTGCTGTTCGCCAATGTCTTGCACGACATCGACGACAAGAAGGCGTTTCTTGGCGAGGTGACCCGGATCTGCAAAGCGCGAGCTATGGTCATCGACGTAGACTGGAAGAAGATCAAGCAAGAGATAGGCCCGCCTTTCGGAATGC
Source organism: Nitrososphaerota archaeon (assembly GCA_029785615.1). GTDB lineage: Archaea > Thermoproteota > Nitrososphaeria > Nitrososphaerales > Gagatemarchaeaceae > UBA183. Next base: position 107,671 of record JAFLZH010000001.1, on the reverse strand, counting down.
GCCTTGCGGAGGCCGAAACGAAGAAAATAATGTCGGAAGCGGGTCTTGAGGTTACGAAGGCCTTGGACGCCGGCCCGCATCATTATGGCCTGGTTTCCGTCTTCGCTGTATAGACTGGCGGTCAGGGGTCTGTGAAGTCCCGGCGACCGCAGACTTCCACGTTCGTAGTCGGAAATCCGGGGGCCAATGGAAATAGCTTTCGACGGAAAACCTGAATCAGCCTCATTTTACTAATCTGAGCTTAGAATTGCCCCGGCCGGGATTCGAACCCGGGTCGCCGACTCGAAAGGCCGGCATACTCTCGACACTTTGGGTTTGACCGGGCTTTACGCCCTTGCGGACTCTATACTACCGGGGCTGGCCGAGGCCAGGCGGGTCTGCAATTAGAGCTTTCTCATGCCGCCGGCTCAAAGAAGCACCACTCTCCAGCCTCCTCGGCGAGTTCTGTAGCGCACTTCGTCGCGAGGGAGGGGGTGAAGCTCGTGAACACGCCGTCCTTTGGGACGTAGCAGTTCCTGGGCCTTCTCCCCCCTACTTCCCTGAGCGTCGACCCCGCCTCTGTCCCGGACATGATCGACTGGAAATACATCCTCCGCCCTAGGATCAGGGGAGACGATCCGTCAGTGGGGAAGTCCGCCACCACCGGCCCGGCAACATCGGCTGAGCCCATTAGCATGGCCGCTGTCAGGCGCTCGTCCGGGGTCAGACCACAGTCGCCGGACGCTCTGAGCCGCTCCCAGTTCGAAGCCGCTTCCAGCCGCGGTCGTAGCTTGACAGATGGGACGCCCTCGGCGAGGAATTCCGCGAAGTACATCTGGGCGAGCGACTCGGCTGAGACTCTCTCCCGGGAGAAAGCGAGGAGGTCTGGGACGAGCGGGACCACCAGATCCACGGGGTCCTTCGAGCACCAGCAATACCCCGCCTGCTCGATGTGCACCCTGAAATCCCTCGACGTCGCTGTTAAAGCCCCTACCCGCTCACTCACCGCAAAGCCTCTCTTCCCTATCTCGGCAGCCAGAAATCTAAGCTGGGAGGCGTTGAGCTTGGGGAGGGGCAAGACGTGCCTGTTTCCGACCAGCAGCCGATGCACCTTGAAAGGAGTCAACGCCCTGAGCGATTAGGAGAACTCATTATATAACGAGCCTAATCCATTCATCACTATCATGGGGGGAGGGAGGGAGGATAGGGCTTTGTCGCTCGAGTCGCTTGAAGAGCGCATGAAGTCGTACGCCGTACGCGTCGACTCTGCGCTGGCCCGCGAGCTCAAGCTCTACGCCCATTCTAGGTTCCACGACCCGCTGGCGTATGCCACGGAGGGAGGGAAGCGCGTCAGGCCCGTGATGCTGATGCTGTCGGCGGAAGCTCTCGGGTGCAAGGACGACAGGGTCCTCGGCGCGGCTGTCGCGGTTGAACTCCTCCATACCGAATCGATCATACATGACGATGTCATCGACGAAGAGAAGGCGAGAAGGGCGAAGGTCCCCTTCCATCTGAAGTATGGCTACAGCGCTTCACTACTCAGCGCCGACTTCGTCTTCGCCATGATACTCGCCATCGCGGCTAGATATGACGACAAGAGGATCGCCGAGGAGGTCAGTAGCGCGGCGCTTCAGATGTCCGAAGGAGAGTATTCAGAGCTCACCATCGACCCCCAGATCTACAAGCTCACCTGGGATGAATACATCAGGATAGTCACCGAGAAGACAGCGTCGTTGTTCGAGACGTCTGCTAAGCTGGGGGCCCTGATCGCCGGGGGCGACGAGAAGGAGGTCCAGGCGCTGGCCGACTATGGCAGATGTATTGGGATCGCGTACCAGCTCAAGGACGACCTGCTGGACTGGAGGTCCAGGGACAAGGTGTCGCTCGGCCTTCTGAAGACCCATAGCGAGAGCGAGGTAGTTGGGAAGATGGCGGCCCAGGCGCAATCCTACGCAGAGGAGGCTAAGCGAATGCTCATACACATCCCACGGAACGAAGCCACGGTCCTGCTGGAAGACATTTCGGACTTCTCAATCTTGCGTCAGCGCTGAGCCCAAGCGGACTAGGTCCCGCGCTCCGCGACCGCCTTCGCGCTCCTGGTTCCCGTGGTGTAGAACCTTGGCCCCTTGAAAGGAGTGAACTGCCTGCCCCCTCCGTGGAGATACTTGGAGAAGTGCTCCACGAAGATGAGCCTTGCCCCCTGGATGCCTGGTTCGAGGATGCTCAGGATCACGTTGAAGACGTGCACCGTGACAAGGAGGACCACCCCAAGTATCACGTAGGCGACCCCTCCGTATAATATACCGGGAGACCCGGTGGAAGTAGGACCAACGACCACGCTGTCGATGAGGTACGCCAGCACGAAGGTCGCGAGGAGGATGCCAAGGAGCCTGGTGTACGAGATTATGTTGCTGACTATGGACGGGAGCTCGATGAGAGCCTGGCCACCCTCTCCGTATATCACCAGTCCGATCCCGACTACGATGAGGATGATCAGTGGGTTTGAGAGCGGGTTCAACAGGCTGGATAGGCTCTCGTGATGCAGGAGTGCCAGCCCCGTAAGGGCGATGCCCAGGGCTCCGCAGAGCCAGCCAAACTTCCCAATCGCGTGCTTCACGCTGCGCATCCAGTAGGCGTTGACCATGCCCAGCACTAGGCCGAAGGAGACCATGAAGAGCCCTATGTACCCTGAGTAGAGCAGGAGCGTCTTGAGCCCCAACGTCGATATCGGGTCCAGGAAGGTCCCGTTGGCCGGGAGGCCTGCATGGAGGTTAGAGTTGAGGTACGAGAACAGATACTGGTTCGCGTGGAATCCGAAGTACGAGTTCAGGATCACCCCCATGACCACCCCCACCATGGAACCCAGAATCATCGCCTTCGCGAGCTTCCTGTACTGGACAGGCTGCAGGATTCTCCCCCCGAAGGATCGCAGGGCCTTCGGCATCACGCTCTTCCTCTCAGGGTGGTTGACTCTGCGTATGATCCATATCGATATCAGCAGGACGATCAAGGAGTAGCCGACGTCCCCGATCATCAGCCCGAAGAAGAGCGGGAAGGCAACGGCGAAGATCATGCTCGGGTCCACCTCGTTGGATAGCGGAACCGAATAGAAGCGGATGAACGACTCGAAGAATCGGAGCCTCCTGGGGGTCTCCAACAGAGTCGGGGGGCCGCCGTGAGGATCCTGAGAATCTGCGTCTATCTTGAATACCTTGGCGGAGCTGGAGGACTCCGCTATGGCTTGGCTGACGCTCCCCAGCCACTTTGACGGGACCCATCCCTCGACCGCGAAGCTGGTGTCGGTGAACCCGAAGCTGCCTGACACCTCCATCTTCCTCGCCTCGATGGAGAGCTGCTCCTCGACCTGGGCTATGGCTTTGTAGTGCTCCTGTGAGATTGCAGCGAGCCGGGCGTTGGCGCCGTCGAGTCCAGTCTGCATCGAGCGGGACTCGGCCTCAAGGCCCGCGAGGATCTCCTCTGCAGTCCCCTTAAGCGGCGGTATCCGCCGTAGCTTGAGATCGAGCTTCTGAATCGCCGACCCGAACTTCTCGAGGCCTTCCCTAGGGACAGTCACTATCAGCGTGACTGGGTCATCCCCAGAGGAGTGCGTGACCACGGCCCCGCTGGGCCCGAGACCCTCTCTCAGTTCGGCGTCAACGCCGGCGGGAACGATCCCAAGGAAGGAGACGGCGCTTTCGAGGTCGAATATGTTCAGGTCGTGGCTCACGAATCGGAGGCTGCGGACGAGGTCTGTCATCTCCCTCTGCTCTTCGAGACGAGAGCTCAGCTTTTCGACCGTCTCTCTGAGCTGGGAGACCTCCTGGTCGATGTTGATCGACTTCGAAGCCTCGAGCACCTCCTCCAGCGACGAAAATCCTCTCTTTTCCCTGATTGGGACGGGCGGGAGAGCCGCCTTCAGGGACCTGATCCTAAGGAGCTGCTCGGTGGCCTCTTTCGTTCCGTCGACAAGCGGCTCGGCCCTGAGTAGGCCGGCGGCCGAAGCCGAGAGTGGCTCTATCTGGACCGCGCCGAGGTCGTAGAGGGCGGAGACCACCTTCGCGCGGTCCTCCTTGAGCCCAACCACCCCCACCTTCTGCATCGCAGCGGGCTTGAGCAACCGCTTCTCTCACTCGAACTCCGAGAAGAGGACGTCGTCGATGACCTTCTTCAACTCCTTCTTGCCGAGTTTCTTCGAAGCCATGGCTCCGGCTTCTTTTTCTGCCACTGAAGAGATTTCGCCGGCTTCCTTGTTTGCCGACTCGCGCGCCTGTCCGACCCTCTCAGAGATCAAACCCTCTGCCTTCTTCTTGGCGTCGTTGATAGAGTCTGCCGACTCCGCCTCCAGCTGGCGGAGCTGCTCCTCCAAGGCTCTGCGCCTTTCCGCCAACGTCTTGTTGGAGGCGTCCTCCAGCTCCTTGATCTTCTTCAGCGTCTCGGTGTAGTCTGCGGTCATGGTCATCAGCTCAACATGTTGAAGTAGATGAAGAGCACCGTCAGGATGGCCGCAACCTGGGCCGCCCGAAAGGCTAACTGGACGACATAGAACTTCTTCTGCTGGGTGTTGATGAACTTGGTTTGCATCTTCTTCGGTTTCGGCGGTGACTTCGCCCAGTAGTAGTACTTTGGGACGCCCGGCCTCCGCTCCTCTTCCTCCCTCTCTTCCCCCAAAGCGCTAGGCCGCCTCCCTCTGGGCCATCTTTCTCTTCACGGTCTTCAGCTTGGTGAAGCTCTCTCTTTCCATCTCGTCGAACCTGAACTTGATGAAGCGCGCGTTGGCCTGGAGCCGCGGGATGAGAACGTTCTCAATGGCGTTGGACCTCCGCTTCGTCTTCTCGATCTCGACGAGCAGCTTCCGTAGAGCTGTTTCCTTCTCGGCGACGTCGAGGACCATCTGGTGCACGGCCTCGAAGGACTTTATCGCCTGATTTATCGAGGTGGGGACCTCGAGGAGGTATTCGGGTCCAGCGCTCCCCCGCGCCTCCGAGGTGAGCTCTGGAATCTTCACCCCCATGATGTTCTTGCTACTGAGGGTCAGCTCGTGCATCCTGGGGATGCGCATCGACTCGTACTCGAGCCTGAGGGTCCCGACGAACATCTCGGTGCTGTGGATGCTGTCGTAGCCGCTTGAGAGCTTGGCTTGCAGGCCGCTCCTCAGCGCCGCGATTTTCTTGCTCACAGCGAAGAACTCGAAGATGAGTGCCGACCTCTTGAGCTTGAGGAGCTTGAGGCCCTTGCGGGACATAGCTATCCTGCGGACCGTCCTCAGGTATTCCATCCTCGTGGGCCGTACGTTGGTGGAGATTGGCAAGGATTGCAGCCCCCTACTTGGCCTTGGATCTCCGCCTGTACTTCTCTATGAGCTCGGGCTTTATCCTCTTGATCTCAGAATCCGACAAGGGGTCGATTACTTCCCACCCTATGTTCAGGGTCTGCTCGATGCTCCTGTCCTCGCTGGCGCCTTGCCTGACGAACATCTTCTCGAACCGGTCCGCCACCTTGAGGAACTTCCTGTCGCTCTCGCTCAGCGCCTCTTCTCCGACGATCGCCGAGAGGGCGCGCATGTCCTTCCCCTGCGCGTAGGAGGCGTAGAGCTGGTCTGCAAGCCCCCTGTGGTCCTCCCTCGTACGCCCCTGGCCGATGCCCTGGTTCATGAGCCGCGACAGGCTCTCCAGGACGTCGATGGGCGGATAGATGCCGGTCCTCTCCAGCTCGCGGCTCACGTAGACCTGCCCCTCCGTGATGTAGCCGGTGAGGTCAGGGATGGGGTGCGTCTTGTCGTCAGCCGGCATCGTGAGGATCGGGAGCTGGGTGATGGAGCCCTTCCTCCCCTTGATCTTCCCCGCCCTTTCATAGATGGTGGCGAGGTCGGTGTAGGTATAGCCCGGATAACCCCTCCTCCCCGGAACCTCGTCCCTGGCCGCAGAGATTTCCCTCAGGGCCTCGCAGTAGTTGGTCATGTCGGTGAGGATTACGAGCACGTGCATCTCGCGCTCATATGCAAGGAATTCGGCCGTGGTCAGGGCCAGCCTGGGCGTGAGGATCCTCTCCATGGACGGGTCAGAGGAGAGGTTGAGGAAGAGCGCCGTGCGTTCCAGCGCGCCGGTCTCTTCGAACTGGCGGATGAAGAAGTTCGCCTCCTCGCTGGTTATACCCATGGCTGCGAAGACGACGGAGAAGCTCTCCGAGCTGCCGAGGACCTTCGCCTGTCTTGCGATCTGGGCGGCCAGCAGATTATGTGGCAGGCCGGCGGCGGAAAAGATAGGGAGCTTCTGCCCTCTGACCAGCGTGTTCATGCCGTCTATGCTAGAAATGCCGGTCTGGATGAACTCGGAAGGCTCCTCCCTGCTGTATGGGTTGATACCTGACCCTACTATCTCGACCTTCTCCTTTGACACCAGGGCCGGTCCGCCGTCCCTTGGATTGCCCAGGCCGTCGAACACCCGACCCAGCATCTCGTCCGAGACGGCTATCCTCGCGGTCTCGCCCAGGAACCGCACCGATGTATCCCCCACGTTGAGCCCCATGGTGGCGCCGAACACCTGGACCACCGAGAGCCCCGCGCGGGTGTCGAGGACCTGGCCCCGTATCCGCTCCCCCATAGCATTGGTGATCTCCACCATCTCCCCGTAGGCCGCGTTCTCGACCTTGCTGACGAAGATAAGAGGACCCGCGACCTGGTCGACAGTCTTGTATGAGACAGGTTGCACCAAGGCTATGCCCTGACCTCCTGGGCTAGCGAGCCGAACTGAGCGTCCATGTCCCCCTCTATCTCTTTCACCATGGAAGTGACCTGGTCTTCAGGCGTCCACTTTACCTTTGATATCTTGGACTTTACAGGCATGGCCGCGACCTGAGAGGCCTGGGCGCCGGTCTTGAGGGACTCCGCCTCCCTGCGCCCGAAAGTCAGGATGGTCTTCAGCATGAGATATTGCTTACCTATGGACGCGTAGGTGTCCACAGGGTCGTAGGCTGACTGCTGGAGGTAGTCTTCCCTGATCATCTTAGCCACATCCATCACGCCCTTCTCTGACTCCGGGAGGGCGTCGTATCCCACCAACTGGACGATGTCCTGCAGCTCCGCCTCCTTCTGGAGGATTTCCAGGGCCTCGGCGCGCAGGTCAGGCCACTCCTTGGCCACGTTGCTCTGGTACCAAGAGCGGAGGTCTTCAGAGTAGAGCGAGTAGCTGTTGAGCCAGTTGATGGACGGGAAGTGCCTGCGCGCCGCCAGGGACGCGTCCAACGCCCAGAAGACTCTGGTCACGCGGAGCGTGTTCTGAGAGACAGGCTCGGAGAAATCCCCGCCCGGGGGCGAGACGGCACCGACGACCGTGACTGAACCCACCCTCCCCTCGGGGCCCAGGGCCACGCTCTTGCCCGCCCTCTCGTAGAACTCCGCCAGCCGGCGCCCGAGGTACGCGGGGTATCCTTCCTCGCCGGGCATCTCTTCCAGCCTCCCTGAAATCTCCCTCAGAGCTTCGGCCCACCTTGAGGTGCTGTCGGCCATCAGGGCGACGTCATAGCCCATGTCTCTGTAGTATTCGGCTATGGTGATGCCGGTGTAGATGCTGGCCTCTCTGGCCGCGACGGGCATGTTGGAGGTGTTAGCTACCAGGATCGTCCTCTCCATCAGGGGCCTCTTGGAACGCGGGTCCTCGAGCTCCGGGAAGGTCGCCAGGACTTCAGTCATCTCGTTCCCTCGCTCTCCGCACCCCACGTAGACTATGATCTTGCTGTCGCTCCACTTCGCCAGTTGCTGCTGCGACACCGTCTTGCCGCTGCCGAAGGGTCCTGGAATCGCTGCTGTCCCCCCCTTGGCGACCGGGAAGAAAGTGTCGAAGACCCTCTGGCCTGTGAGCAGCGGTGTATCAGGGGCCAATTTCTTGGCGATGGGCCGGGGGGTCTTGACCCTCCACTTCGTCGCGAGGAATACGGGGACGTCCCCTTCGAGGGTCTTGACGGTAGCCACCCTCTCCCTGATGTTGTAGCTCCCCGCCTTCACGTCCTTGAGCGTCCCCTCCATCCCTGGAGGGACCATGATCTTGTGAGAAACGAGCGGCGTTTCCTGGACCTCGCCTATTATCTCTCCCTGGACCACCTTGTCACCGTTCTTCTTGATGGGTTTGAACTCCCACTCCCGCTTCTCGTCGAGGGCCGGTATAACGAGACCCCTGCTGATGAAGTCCCCGCTCTGTTCCTTCAGCACGTTGAGCGGTCGCTGGATGCCGTCGTAGATGGAGGTGAGCAGTCCTGGACCTAACTCGACGGAGAGCGCTTGGCCTGTGTTGACCACCTTGTCCCCTGGCCTGAGCCCTGTGGTGTCCTCGTAGATCTGGAGCGTCGCGGTCCCTCCCTGCAGGCGGATGACTTCGCCGACCAACCCCTGCTCCCCGACTCTGACTACGTCGAACATCTTGGCCCTTTCGAGGCCGAGGGCAGCCACGACCGGACCGCTTACCCTGACGACCTTCCCGTCGGCCATTTCAGGAACCCCCCTTCAGGTCTACGCCCAGGACCCTCTTGGCCAGCTTGGCGAGCGACTCCTCCGCCACGGCCGAGTCGGTGGAGGGCATGAACACGACGAGAGGTACTATGGAGGACTCGAGCTTCTCCCTTGTCGCTGGCGAGAGCCCCTTTCTGGCCTCGCTCCCGACTATGATCAGGCCGTACTCCCCTGAGTTGAAATAATCCAGCACGACGCTTTGGGCATCCTCTTTCGTCACGGCTATGGCGTCCTCCACCCCAAGGAGGCGGTACCCAAGGACCAGCTCCTTCTCGCCTAACACCGCTATCTTGCCGGTCTGGGCGGCCTGTTTCAAGCTCATTTTTTTACCCTGCTAGGATTACAGTCTTTATGTGTTGTTCCGTCATCCCGTACTGCTTGCCATAGACTATCCTCCTGATGTTCTGCCTTTCGAACTCCGCCTGTATGACGAACCCGAAGACTGCCGTCACTGAGATCGGGAGGCTCCGGAACCTCGGTAGGAACCGAGCGACCGCCATCCTGTCGATGGCGACCTCGAACTCGGTCAGGTTTCCCGACTGGGCATACTTCTCGAACGGGGCGGAGAGGTCGAACCAGGGCTCAAGGCGCTTCACGACGTCCCCCGGGTCGGCAGACGAGTAGGCGTCGAGGAACTCCGACTTCCCGAGCAGCCCCCCCTCGATCAGGTGCTTCGAGAAGACTTCCTTGTTCAGCTTGGACTCGCGAGACTTCAGGACGTTGAGTAGGTTCCTCTTCGTGATTTCTGTCCTTACGTACTCCCGAAGGACTCCCTCGTCGCCGCGGATGAAGCGCAGCTCCCATAACAGCCTCGAGTAGTAGAGATCCTGCAGGGCCCCTGTGAACACCCCCAGGTCGTTGGACTTGTGGAACTCACCAAGCTGCTGGAGGAGAACCGCCCCGTAGCCGTACTTCACCAGATAGTTGATCACCCCCTCGACGTCGGGCTCCTGGAGCAAGACCTGCAGGTCTGTGAGCGGGATGTTCATGAGGGAGAGGCCCACGGGGACGTTGCGGGACGACACCAAGAAGGCTGCAGTCTCCTCTAGCCCCCTCCCCAGGCTCTTAGCCGCCAGGATGAGCTCGATGTTCTCGATGTCCCACTTCGAGAGATAGGAGGTCAGCGCCCTCTTTCCCATGAGAGGCACTGCCTGCATGGCAATCCGGTTGACCTGCACGAGGTGGCGGTTGACCGCGACCTCGATGAGCTCCGGAGGCTTGTGGGTAGAGGCGGCTGCTTCTATCTCGGGGCCGTACCACGTTGCTTCGAGCTGCTGCGCTATCTCCGCGATGTCCTTGGCGCGGGCGAGTTCATAGAGCTTCTCCGTGCCAAGAAAGGAGAGTGAGAGAGCGCGAAGCCTCCCGAGTCCCCCGAACTGCGACATGCTCAAACTCCCGGTGCCTACTCCTTCCCGAGGATGGCCGAGCGGACCTCGTCTTCGCGGCTGCGGAGGATCTCTTCGAAGGTGAGGTCCATCTCGAGAGTCCCGTCAGAGCTCTCTGCCCTGAACCCCCCTATCGAATTGAGGTCAGAAGATGCTATCTTAACCCCTGCTGCCTTTAGCGCCACCGCATCCTCCTCTCGGCACACCACGACCACCTTCCCTCCAAGCCTCTTGGCAGCATAGGCCGCCATCTTAGACAGGAGCTGCTTGTAGGCAGGGGACTCGGCGTAGTTCGCCAGCTCCTCCTTCAGGAGGGAGATGTTGTTCTCCAAGAGGGCCTCGGTCGCGTCGAACATGGCCTTCTTCGCCTGGAGCTTCGCCGCTCCCAGCACCCTCGTGGTCTCCTTCTGGGAAAGATCGCCCGCTTCCTTCATAGCGGCCTCCGCGATGTAAGACGACTCAGAAGCTGTCCTCTTCCCAATCTCTTCCCGCTTGGCCTTGAACTCCTCTTCGAGGGCGTCAAGGGCCCTGCTTCGCTTCTCTTCGACCTCTTTGAGCAGAGAGTCTACGCCCATCAAGGGTGCCAGACCCCGCTAGAGGATGTTGAGGAGTAGGATTACTCCGAGTACGAAACCGATTATCCACAGCGTCTCTGGAATCACGAAGAAGAACAGGACCTGGCCGAACTTCTCCGGCTTCTCTGCGATGATCCCCATCCCGGCAGCTCCAATCCCCTGCTGCGCGATTCCGGTCCCTATGAGACCACCGGCCATCACTATTGCGGCCGCAAGCGCTAGTTCAGGACTGACTACTGCCATGCTGGAAAACTTGGATTTGACTCCGTCGGATTACCATATATATGCGTATCTAAGAATATTACAGGCGTCCTATCCCCGGGGACCGATTCTCCGCCGGCTATGGGAAGAGCCCAGATGCGGCGCTTGAGGCGAAGCTGATGAACTGCTGTGGGAAGAGACCTATCCCTATCATGAGGCCGACCAGTATCGCGAAGATCACCACGAAACCGAGCGGCTCGTGGACCCTCTCTGTGCTCTCCCCGGAGTCCAAGTACATCCGCTTTATGACCCAGAAGTAGTACCCGAGGCTGAAAGCGCTGTTCAGTATCGCCGCGACGGCCACCCACGCCAGGGGAGTGTTGATGACTGAGACGAAGATGAGGAGTTTGCTCCAGAATCCGTTGAGCGGGGGGATCCCTCCCAGGGCTAGGAAGGAGATCGCGATGGTGAAGGCGGTCACAGGCATCCTCTTGGCGAGGCCGCTGTAGACACCAAGATCTCCCCTCTTCAGCTGCAGAATTACGAGCGTGGCGGCCAGGAAGGCGGCCCCCTTCATTATCGCGTGGTTGATTATGTGGAAGAGGGAGCCGGTCATCCCGAGCATCGCGTTGTAGGAGTACAGTCCCGTCTGCTGGCTGTAGGCAAAGATCGCAAAGCCCACCAGGATGTAGCCTGCCTGGGCGATGCTGGAATAGGCGAGCAGCCGGGTCATGGTCTTCTGCGTCAGCGCCGCGACGTTCCCCAGGGTCATCGTGATGACCGCGAGGACGGCCAGGACGTTCGCCAGTGTGAAGGCCGAATTCGGGGCGAGGGCGTAGACCGTGGCGACTGCCAGGACCACCCGGATCGCCGCCACGAAGCCTGCCTTCTTGGTCGCTGTCGCGAAGAGGGTGGCGATGGCCGGAGGGGACCCTTCGTAGGCGTCAGGGACCCACATGTGGAACGGGACTATGGACATCTTGAAGCCGAACCCTACGACGAAGAGGAGGATGGCGACGCTGACGAGCGGGTTGAACGGCTCGGAGGCCAGCTTGGCCACCACCCCCGATATCTGGGTGGTCCCTGCGACGCCGTAGGTCAGGCTCATGGCGTAGAGTATGATCGCGGAAGACAGGGCGCCGAGGATTGCGTACTTGGCAGCTGCCTCGTTAGACTGGACCCTCTTCTTGTCGAAGCCGGCAAGGGCGTAGGTCGGGAGGCTCATTAGCTCCCAGGCGACGAAGAGCATCAGCAGGTCGGCCGAGTATGAGAGGATGAGCATCCCCAGGGCCGAGAACATCAGGAGGGAGTAGTACGAGGGGAGGCTCGGTCCGCTTGGAGAGGTGTAGATTGAAGCCACAGCAACGGCGAGGGTCACCGAAAGGACGACGAGGGCGAACAGGTCCCCGAGGGGGTCGGACACCAGCAGAGCCCCGAAGCCCGCAGAGGTGACCCCGAAGGCGGTGTTGGCCGCTATCAGAGCGATGGAGGCCGCGATGGCCGCGATCGAAAGATAGGCCTCTAGCTTGACCCTCCATCCGAATAACTGGAGTATGGGGGTGCCGAGGGCGGCCGCGCTGAGGATTACTACCGCTGCGAGTATGTAGTCCATCCTATCTTACCACCAACCCGAGTATGTGCTGGACCACCGGGGCGGCTGGTCCGAGGACCAGGACGGAGAAGAACATCATTATGATGAGGGGGACGAGATAGAGAACCAGGACGCCGAAGTCCACCCCCTGCACGTCGACACCGCTGGCTCCCGCTTCGGCCGGCGAGAGGACCACTTTCCTGATCATCCAGAGCATGTATCCCCCGACCATGACAGGGACGAGTATGGCTACGGCGCTGTAGGGGGTGGCGTCTATCCCTCCGATTATCACCAGCACCTCCGCCACGAAGCTCCCGAAGGGCGGGAGGGCCATGGCACCCGCGCAGGCGAACACGAGAAGGGTCCCCGCCCTGGGGACCAGGTTCCTCAGGCCCTTCAGAGCAGAGATCTCCGTGGTCCCGAGCCCCTTCTGGATGTATCCCGCCAGCATGAAAAGCGAACCTGCGGTGAAGGCGTGAACGAACATCTCCAGTATGGACCCCTCCATGCCCAGCGGGCTGCCCGACGCCGCCGAGGAGAACGCGCCGAAGACCACGAAGCCCATCCCTGCGATGCTGGTGTAGGCGAACATGGACTTCAGGTCCTTCGAGAGTATGGCGACGAAGGCGCCATAGAACATCGTGACCAGGCCGACGGCCATGAACGCCCAGGCCCACTGGTAGGACGCCTGAGGGAAGAGGCCTATGCTTATCCTGATTATCCCGTAGCCGCCCATGGCTGACTGCACCCCCGCGAGCAGGACGGTCACAGGAGCAGGAGCTTGGGTGTAGGCGTCTGGGAGCCAGCTGTGGAACGGGAAGACAGGGAGCTTTATCCCGAAGCCGATGAAGGATGCGAGGAGCGGAAGGTACTGGATGGAGGCCGGGATCCTTCCTGCGAGGCTGGGGATGTCGAAGGTCGCGGGGCTTACCCCTAGATACGCCGCCATCAGCGCCAGGAGCAGTATCATGCTCCCAGTGAAAATGAAAATCATGAACTTCATCGCGGAATACTTCCGCCTGTCCCCTCCCCACAGCCCGATTAGGAAGAACATGGGGAGCATCACCAGGTCCCAGAAGAAGTAGAACAGAACGAGGTTCAGTGAGACGAAGACTCCGATGATCGCCCCCTCGAAGAGGAGGACGAGGGCATAGTAGCTCGGCTCGGAGCGGTCTATCAGCGTTCTCGAGCCGACCACCGCGAACAGGGTCAGGATGGCGGTGGCGAGGACCAGCGGAGAGCTGAGGCCGTCCACACCGACGAGGTAGTTGACCCCAAAGGAGGAGATGCTCACCCACGAGTACTGTTCAGTCAGGGCGTACTGCCCGATGCCTGAGGAGGCAAGGCCGGAGGAGCCCGTGTAGACGTAGTAGAACACGTACAGCGCAATGAGGAGCACCGCCCCGGTGATCCCCATGGTGAACCACTGCCCGACCTTCTTGTTGCGCCTGAGTATCAGATAGGCGGGACCCGAGGCCGCCATGGGGAGCAGCAGGAGGATCGAGAGGATTGGGATCATATCGCTGTGTACACCCCAGTCACGAACAGGAAGAAGAGCAGCAGGAGGATGAGGCCGATGGCGAACACCAGAGCGTACTCTTCGAGGATGCCGGTCTGCAGCCTCCGGAAGACCTTCGAGAGGCCCTGGCCGGCCCTGGCGAAGCCGTCAGAGGCGACGTCCACGACGTGCCGGTCAAACCAGTTCCCGACTGCAGAGACCCCGATGGCCAGGTTGGCCCCGCCTCCGTGGACCCTCTGGAGGACGCCCAGCTCGAAGTTGTCCAAGGTCCAATATGAAGCTCGCAGAGGCGCGTCGACGAACACCCTGTAGTAGATGGCGTTGATGTACCAGCGGTTCTCGAGGAAGCGGTAGAGGCCGTGGGCCAGGCCGGACTCTTTGACCAGGGCGGAGGGAGCCGTCTTCCTCCGCACGTAGAGCTGGACAGCCAGGAGCAAACCGGTCAGGGCGAACGCCAGGGTGATCCCCGACGAGACGAAGTTGAATGAGGAGGTCGAGTTCAGGCTGCTGAAGCTGGCACCCTTGAACAGGCTGTAGATGTATGCGACAGAGGCACCCTGCAGGTCCCCCTGGAAGTTGAAGATGCCGAGGACGCCGATCAGGACGGTCCCCGCAGCGAGGACCGAGTATGGGATCCAGCTGATGGGCGATGGCTCCTTGAGCTCGTGGCCGGTCCCCTCCCCGGCGTGCTTCTCCCTCACCCCGTAGAAGACGAGGCCGACCATCCTGAACGCATAGAATGCGGTCAGTCCTGCGGTCGCCGACCCCAGGAGGAAAAGGCCGTACTGCCCAGACCCCCACGCCGTCGCCAGGATGGCGTCCTTCGCGAAGAAGCCGCTGAGCGGGGGGATTCCCGAGAGGGAAGCTGCGGCGATGAGAAAGACTGCGAAGGTGATCTTCAGCTTCTCCTTCAGCCCGCCCATCTCGTTGACGTACTTGGTCCCTGTGAGATGAATCAGTACCCCGGCCGTCATGAACAGCGCTGCCTTGAATATGGCATGACTCAACAGTTGGTAAAGGCCGGCCGACAGCCCCTCCGCGAAGTTGGTCGAGAGGCCCGCGAGGCCGAGGCCCAGCATCATGTAACCTATCTGTGATATGGTGGAATAGGCGAGGAGCTTCTTCAGCTCGAAGCCCACCATCGCCTGGGTGGCCGCCAAGAAGGCGGTGATGGCACCGATCCACGCTACCACCATGAAGAAGGGCTGGATCAGGGCAGGGTTGGACTGAAGGGCGAAGTAGAATATGGGCCCTATGCGCGCGACGAGTACCACACCCGCGTTGACCATGGTGGCCGCGTGGATCAGGGCGGAGACGGGGGCGGGCCCCGCCATGGCGTCAGGGAGCCACTCCTGGAGCGGGAACTGGGCGGACTTCCCCACTGCACCTCCGAATATCAGCAGGGCGACTGGGACCAGCAGCCCTCCGGCGGCCAGAGACGTCGCCCAGCCTGTGGACGACGCCAGCTGTTGATAGTTGAAAGTCCCTGAGTAGATGAACAGGATCAGTATCCCAGCCAACATCGCCATGTCCCCTATCCTCGTCATGAAGAACGCCTTCATCCCGGCGTGAGAAGGCGGGTAGGCCTGCTCCATCCCCAGGGCCTTGGAGCCGGGGGTTCCGACCCAGTTCTCCTTCTCGTCGTGGTAGTAGTAGCCTATCAGGGCGTAGCTGCAAAGGCCGACCCCCTCCCAGCCGATGAAGAGCGAGAGGAGGTTGTTGGATAGGACGATGAGCTGCATGCTCCCGATGAAGAAGCTCATGAAGAACCAGTATCTTGTGAGCCCGCTGTCCCCTTTCATGTAGTCGACGCTGTACAGCATGACGAGGAAGCTGATCCAGGCGACCAGGTTCGCTATGATCACGGTGTACGGGTCCGAGAGCACCCCGAAGCTGATTCCGAGCTCGGGGATCCACGGGACAGAGGCAGGGATCAGCGAGTTGACCAGGGAGATGGTATTGCCTTCGATCACGGGTACGAGGAGGACGAGAGCGAAGATGGCGGAGAGGAAGGAGAAGAGGACGGCCGCTACGTCTCGGATCCGCCCCCTGCCGGTGAGAGGCGCGGCCAGCGTCCCCGCATAGGGGAGGAGGAAGATGAGCCAGACGAAGTAAGATGGGATCGGGACCGCTGTCATTTCCTATCTACCTGACAATCCTATCGTGCTCGCGAAGTGGTAGAGGGACCTGAAGAAGAGGTCAGGATAGATGCCGATCACTATGGACAGGGCGGCGAGGAAGATTAGCGGAGCGGTCATGATGAGCGGGGCCTCCTTCACCCCCATCAGGTCGTCTGACAGGGGGCCGAAGAATATCTTACGCATCGGCCAGAATGTGTAGGCTACGGTGAGCGCGGTCGCAGCCAGACCCATTATCGCCACGACGAAGTTCCAGGCCAGCCCCCCCGCGATCCCGCGCGTGAAGACGCCTTCGAACAGCAGCCACTCTGCCTGGAAGCCCCCGGTCGGAGGGACCGCAGAGAGTATCATGGAGCCGATCAGGGCGACCGCTGCGGTGAGGGGCATCTTCCCAGCCAGCCCGCCCATCTTGCGCATGTCCCTTGTCCCCACCTGGGTGATCATGATGCCGGCTACGCAGAATAGGATCGTCTTGCCGATGATGTGGTTCAGGAAGTAGAAGAGCCCGCCCGACACCCCCAACACGCTCAGGCTCCCGATGCCGAGGAGGGAGTAGGCGTTCTGGCTGATGGTGGACCAGGCGTAGAGGTACTTCACGTCGTTCTGCACCATCGTCATCGCCCCTCCGTAGACCATGGTGATCACCGCCATGATCATGAGTGGGAAGGCGAAGGGGATGAAGGCTGACCGCATCCCCTCCACCAGCAGCCTCACCACCACGTAGTTGCCCACGCCGACTATGGTGACGATGAACGGGGCGAAGGAGGTGGGGTGCTCTGCGTGGGCCGTAGGTAGCCAGAGGTGCACCCCGAAGATGGCCATCTTGATTAGCCAGCCGACGAGGATGAGCCCAACGGCCCAGTAGGCCACGGTCCCCAGCGGGATGGTCGACAGGGAGGATATCTGGAAGCTCCCGGTGGCTGAGTAGGCCACGACGATTCCAGCGAGGAAGATGAACGCGCCGAGGTGGTTCCAGAGGAAGTACATCATGGCCGTCCTCTCCCTGTTGGTGTACCCGAAGAGGGCGACCATGAATGTCGAAGGTATCAACATTAGCTCCAGGAACATGTACAGCTCGAGGAGGTTGGTCGCAAGCGAGACGCCGATCAGCCCGGCGTCAAGGAGCATGAAGTTGAGGAAGTAGATGGCGTACTGGCCCTTCCTCTCCTCGCCGTACATGACCTCCAGCCTGTGCTTCATGTATCCCATCGAGTAGACGGCCGTCGCCATCACGACGATGTTCATCATCAGCGCCACAGGGACGCTGAGGTTGTCGCCGAGGAACCCGAAGGTCAGCCCGGAGACTGGCGCCCAGGCGTAGGACTCGGTCACGTTCGGACCCCCGTTGAAGAGCGAGGTCCCGAGGTAGGCGAGGAGGAGGGTCGTATAGAGCAGGGAGGCGAAGGCTATCCAGCCCACATGGCGCCCCAGCTTCTTCCCGAGGAGGAGGACGACGGGGGCGACCGCGAGTGGGACAGCCACCGTCTGAAGAAGGATGTATTCCATGGGCAACCCTTGCTATCGGAGCTTGGACCCGGGGGCCCGGCCGGTGGGGTCGATGTTGAGTTGTGGCACTTCTATCCCTCCAGGGTTTTCATCTCACTCACGTCTATGTCGTTGCGGAGCCTATAGGCGACTACGACTATTGCCAGAATGACCGCGGCCTCGGCGGCTGCCAGGGCGATGGAGAAGAGCACGACCGTCTGGCCCAGGGCGTTGCTCGCCTCCTGATAGGGCAGGTACTGGTTGAAGGCGACGAAGTTAAGGTTCGCTGCGTTGATCATGAACTCGATTGAGAAGAGGAGCCGCAGGGCGTTCCTCTTGGTCACCAGCCCGTAGACCCCTACGCCGAAGAGGCAGGCGGAGACAATGACGAAGTCCGCAAGGCTGGTCAGTGCGCACCCCCTCCTCTGTCGACCCTAGACAGGGCCAGGGCGCCCACGATGGATGCCGCCAGGACCAAGGCGAGCACTTCCAGGACCGGCGCGTCGCCGGTTGAGATGAGCTTGCCTATGTCTATGTAGGTAGCCGTGTTGGTGATGGCTGTGAACCTCGAAAGGTTTGTGGCCAGGACAGCGAAGGTCAGCGCAAGAATCACCGCCACCGCGGCTATTATCCCCGCCGCCGTCGTCGACTTCGGCTTCACCTCCTTGGCCAACCCCTCCTGCCTCACCAGCATGACGGTGAACAGAATCAGGACAGCCACGGCTCCGATGTAGACCGCAATCTGGAAGACCGCGACGTAGGGGGCGTTGAGGAGGAAGAACAGGGTAGCGACCCCGAAGAGCGAGCCGGCGAGGCCTATCGCGCCGTATACGAGCTCCTTGGCCTCGAGGGAGACTATCGCGCTCCCCACGGTGACTACCGCCATTGCCACGAAGACGGCGTCAGTCGTAGGTGACCACCCCTTTCTCGGTGTCGAACTTCACCTTGTACTTCTTCCCCTCCAGTTTCGGGGGGACGGCGAGCATGTCGGGCGTGTACTTCAGGCTCATCTTGTCATAGGCCGCCAGCTCGTAGTCGTTGGTCATGTCGAGGGCGTCGAAGGGGCAGGCGTCTACGCAGTTTGAGGTGGCGAGTCCGAGCGGTGCGAAAGTATGGTCGTCCTCCACAGTGACGTCCATGACGCGATGGTTCTCGACCTCCTCGACCTCGATCTTCTTGATCGGGAGGTAGACGTACCTGTCGTCGATGTGGAACTTGTCCGCCTGCTTCGAAGGGCTATAGTCGAATTTCACGTTCCACAGACCCGCCAGCTTGGCAGCCCAACGCCCAAAGACGTTGACTTGGAAGGCCACCGGTTCACCTGGCGAACTTTGAGCATCTACGGTAGCGACTACCCCCAACCTGGCATAGACAGACTGGAGCTGGAATGCGAGAACTTTCGAAGCTGTGACGATGCCGAGACCATTCTCCCCGGCCTGACTCGCCCTGCGACCGTCTGCCTGCCACCCGCCCCTCAGGAGTTCAGCTTGCTTCTCAGGCTCGGCGAAGAAGACCCAGTCCGGCATCTTCTTGTCGGAGGCTCCTCTGCCGAATTGGGAGAAGAAGTCCTCAGCCAAGGTCGAGCCCAGGACGAACCGCAGCCCGTGCTGTCCGTTCTTCGTCGGCTCGCACCCTTCGCCAAAGAACCGGGCAGCAAGCGAAGAACAGTCCTCGGCATACGCCTCGCCCTCTTTCTTCAAGTCGAAGTTTACCCTCCCGCCGCCGTCGCACGAACCCTCAGAGAAGTAGTAGCCTATCAGCCGGAAGAGCTCTGGCGTAGCGTCAAGAGAGAGCCGGCGGGCTGCCTTGGCTCCTCCGTTCGTCGGTACGTCATTCTCATACCTGTCGACGTGGACGACCTTCCTCACGATGGGGCTTACAAGATAGTCACCGGCCTTGAGGTCCCCGGGCTTGTGGAAGGACAGAGGGGCCGTTGCCCCGAGGAGGCGCCTGCCTTTACGGTCCAAAGCGAGCCTTGGGACTGCCACTATGGGGTGGTCTGCGGTGCAGCGGAGCGGCTCGGGCTTGCCGGATGCGTGGATTCCATAGTATCTGCCTGTGTAGGTCATGTCCCAGACCTTCGTGACGGGTTTGTATTCCCCGGAATGGGTGAGCACCAAGTCGCCGATCGCCAGCCGGCTTATCTGCTTCAGGCCAGGGTTGGTGACGACGTCAGTGTCGGGCTCTATGCAGAGGCCGCAGAACACGCAATTGTGTACGCTCTGGTTTGCTGCGACGTAACTGTTGTCGGCTTCCACCTCCAGATTCTGTACGAGATAATCCTCAACCTCCGCAGTCTCGATGCTGACCACCTCCGAGACGGCCATACCAGACGTTTCCAGCTGCATTCCAGGTGAAGTTCCGCGTGAAGCAGGTTCAGCTAATGGCTCCTTGGAGTAGAGACTTGCGTGCGGCCCCAGCCGCATAAGAACGGTGTCCGAGATGAGAGGTCGAGTGAGGAATGCGCCCCTCTCAACTTCGTTCGCGAAAGACCACGTAGTCTCACCGTGTCTGAAGACCAGAATCGGGTGGTCTTCCGTGGTGGTGAGAGGCTCGGGATTCCCTGTCGTCCTGAACGTGTAGAGGGTCCCGGTGTACGACCTGCTGAACAACTTTGTCACTCTCCTGAACTTGCCAGTGTGGGTGAGGACCTTGTCGCCCACCCTGATTTCTGACAAAGGCCTGATCCCGTCCATGGTCGTAATCGGCGTGGAAGGAGGGAGGCACCTGCCGTAGTCCACGGCCGGCCAGATCTCCTTCTTGTTCTGGGGCTTCCCCTTCTCGACCTTCTGCATCTCTATGGCCACCGCCACCCCGTCGCAGGCTATGGCGCAGAGCTGGCACCCGGTGCACTTCTCGAACCTGAGTACGTGTCTCCCCTTGAACCCGGGGAGCCCGACCCCCTGGCGGGCGTCATACCTGTAACCGGGGCCCTCAAGGTCCTGCTTCTGCTCAGGGTAGCGGAGGGTCATCCGAGGGCGGAAGAAGTGCCTGATTCCAGACCAGGTCGCCACCAGCACTCCTTTGACGTAGCCCCAGGTCCCCACTAGTGGACTACCCCCAGAGAAACAAGGACCATAGTCAGGAAGATGTTGGCGAACGAGATCGCGAGGAGCTTCACCCAGCCCGCCCTGAGAAGCATGTCGATCCTTAGCCTGGGCATGATGCTTCGCGGGAGCATGAGGAAGACGTCCACGATGGTGACCTTCACCAGGAACCATACCACAGGCGGGACTGGGGCGGGCCCGAGCCAGCCGCCCAGGAAGAAGGTAGTGAAGAGCCCGGCCATGACGTACATCCTGGTGAAGTTCGCCAGCTGGAAGCTTCCGAAGAGCATGCTCGTATACTCTGTCTGCCACCCGGCCACGAGCTCGCTGTCAGCCTCGGGGAGGTCGAAGGGGATCCGCTCGAGCTCAGCCAGGGCTCCGATGTAGAAGACCACCGCGGCCAGGAACTCAGGGATGATGTACCAGATCCCCGCCTGGGCGTTGACGATGTCCATGAGGTTCAGAGAGCCCGCCAGGACCACCACCCCGACCAGGGAGAGGATCATGGGTATCTCGTAGGCCACCAGTTGGTGGAGCGCCCTCAGCCCCCCCAGGAACGGGAACTTGCTGTTGCTGGCCCACCCGGCGACGAGGACGACCAGGGGGGTGAAGCCCAGGATGGCGAAGACCAGGATCGCGCCGACCGAGGGGTTGGCGATGAAGACGGTGGGGGAGAGCGGGAGCAGGGCCACAAGGGCTCCTGCCACAGCCATGAGGGCGAAGGGGACGGCCACAAAGGTGGCCGTGTCCACCCCGTCGGGGATTACCATCTCCTTGAACGCGAGCTTGAGGAAGTCAGCCACGTTCTGGAGTATGCCTTCGACCTTCCCGGCGTACATCGGACCCGTCCTGAGCTGGATCTTCGCAGTCATCTTCCTCTCGACCCAGCCCATCAATATGGTCCCATAGATGGCCACGAACGAGAAACCCGGGAATATTGCGAGAGCGAAGAGGGTCTTGATCGGCTCGGTGGAGAGGAGGCGGAGGACGAAGGCCAAGACAAGGCCCGGGTTGCTGGCTATATGGACGAAGTCGACCGGAAGGTGCAGGTAGGTGCCGATGACATAGTAGATTGGGAGGCCGACCACCACCAGGACAAGCAAAAGGAACAGGATTACGATGACTATCCGCTTGGCGAAGTCTGCGAAGGTCACGATAGGCTTCGACATAGGACTTCTCGTGCTCGCGGCCCGCTTTACCCTTTAAAAGTTTGAACAGTGAGACCGGACAGAATTCAGATTATCTCTATGGAGCCCTCGGAGAACCCGTTCTCCTTGAGCATCTTCGCGGCGCTCTCCCTGTGGTCTCCCTGAAGTATCATTATCCCGTCCTTCACCGTCCCGCCGGTCGCCAGCGCCCTCTTCATCTTGGAGTTCAGCTCGTGAAGGTCCTTGTCGCTCATGGTAATCCCTTCTATCACGGTGGTGGGCTTGCCGAAGCGCCTCATCTCCATCCGTATCTTCACGCGCGCCTCTTCGCGGTCGAGTTCGGCCAGAATGTCCTCGAATCCCTCGTCTTGGTCCTTGCTCACTGTTACTGGGTTTTAGACTATCCCGGGGGTTATTTAGGTTTGGCCGCGGCGCTTAAAGGTGGCAGCCAAGGAGCCGCGAAAGTGGGCCCGTAGCTCAGAGCATCCTGCGAGAAGTTCGGTTAGAGCGACCGGCTCATAGGAGCCGCTCGGAGAGACCGGTCGGTCGCCAGTTCAAATCCGGCCGGGCCCACATCTCTCCTCTCCTATTCGTTGAGGAACCTCTTGATTGAGAAGCCGAAATTCAGGACCATGAGCCAGAAGCCCAGGAGCAGCAGGATGAGGGAGTAGGAGTCATAGAGGCCCAGATACGCCAAGGCGAGGCCGATGATGGTCGCCAGAAGGAAGTTCGCGCACCCCCAGGCGACGTTGACCTTCGGCGGCGAGCGCTGTCCGAAAGGGCTGCGGAAGAGCTTGCCCGCCCTGCCGAAGACGAAGTGCGGCACCCCGTTGGCCAGGAGGAAGCCCATTATGAAATACCATGCGTCGTACAGGTTGAGGGGCAACCGATGTCCAGGGCGGAAGGTTGGTAGTTAACCGTTGGGCAGGGCTACTTCTTGGCCGAGCCCTGTGCGACCCAGTCGGGATACCGGCTAAGGTGCTCGTGTGCTATTCTCCATCCTCTGGGCGTTCTCACCACCACCATCGTCACCCTGGCCCTGCCGCTGACAGGGGACCCTTCGAACGAGTAGTCGTTGACGAACATCCCTCCGTAGGTGAGATAGAAGGTGGCCACAGCTGCACCCCCGAAGAAGTCGATCCTGAGGTCCTCTATGGCGTAGCGATAGTCTGAGATGTTGGCGAAGGCGGCCTGCTCGTAGACGAAGGCTTCGTCAGAGTTCTGGCGGGTGTAGGGGGGGTTCTCGTCGAACTTCGTGAACGAGTCCCTGGAGGAGTGGAAGTCTGCGAGGGCGGTGAGGTCCTTGTTCTGCCCGGCCTCGTAGAAGGCGCGGATGATCCCCTCGACGTCGTCCCTGTCCCGACTGGAATCCTGCGGCCCCATCCCATCCGTGGCCCGAATGAGGTGGTAAACAACGTTTTTCAGCCGATGTTCTTGCCCGTCGAAACGCGGCGACGTAGCTCAGAGGCCGTGAAACGGCCGGGGAGCGTGGTAGAGCAATTGGCTGTTAACCAATTGGCCGTCGGTTCGAGTCCGACCGTCGCCGTTCGCGATTACCTTAGAATGAACTCCGTTTGATAATCGGGGGCTGATTCCATCGGATTGACTGGCCTCGGAAGGACTAGCCCGACAGAATGAGCATGCTGTAGAGCTCGGAGTGAGCCCCAGCTCGGTGTATCGTTCGAGTCAGACCGACCTCAGCTCTAATAGGCCAGTTGTGCGGCCTGTTTGATGATATAAGCTTGATTCTGGCTAATTAGGCTCGGGTGACTGGAACCGAATCAAGGGGATTCGTGCGATCTGTTCCGAGAGCCTCTCGGCTATCTTGATTGTGAGAGGGTGTGGAAGGCGATCCCGAGTCCCTCGCCCTCTTGGGGGGTGGGAGTTAGTCGATATACCAAAACAGACTATCCCCAAGCGTGAAGATATCGAAAGAGTCGAGGAGACGGTTCGTGCTCGGGATGCAGGGCCTCTGGCCAGGGAGGAGGTGGAAGGGCTACGATGGGATCCGTGTGGCCATCCAAAATTGCCGCATCATCAGGGTCGACCCGCTGGATGTCGTGGGCCAAGCCCACGATCTGGCGCTATTGAGCCGGGTAACGGACTACCAGAGGCGCGACCTGGACCGCCTGCTGTATGAGGATCGAGCAGCTTTCGAGCATGGCGGGGCAGTTTCAATCTACCCTCGGGAACTGCTCCGCCTCAGTTGGTCCTGGGTGAAGAACGAAGGGTTACCTCTCCGGTGGGAGAAGTGGTTTGCAGCGAACGAAAGCGCGGTCAGAAAGGTGAAACGTGAGATATCGTCCCGAGGTCCGCTTGACGCGGGGGAATGGACCGAAGGGGAGAGGGTCGAGAACTATCGCTCAAGCAAACTGGAGGGGTTGGCGCTCTACTACCTCTGGCGTCACTTCGAAGTCATGATTCATCATAGAGAAAACAACCGAAAGTTCTACGACCTGACCGAAAGGATGTTCGGCCGGCTCCCTGAGCCGCTCTCCAAGGAGTCGACTCTCGACGAGGCTGCCCTAGAGACTATGAGCCGGCTCGGAATGTCGGGCCAAGAGGGGCTTCGCTATCTGAAGACCGGCGAAGAGGGGAGAGGCAGGCCTGTCTTGACCAAGCGCCAGCTCCGCCAGAGGCTGGTTGACAATGGCAGCCTTTCGGAGGTCGAGGTCGAAGGCGAAACGCAGCCCTCTGTACTACGGACTGACGCGCTGAAATTCCTCGAAACTGTGGCTGCGGGCGAAGTTCCTCGTCCATGGAGGTCGTTAAGCGATGAAGACGAAGCAGTCTTCTTGGCTCCTATAGAGGTCACGATAGCGAACCGACGGTCGCAGGTCCTCTTCGACTTCGAGTATATCTGGGAGGTCTACAAGCCTGCGAATAAGAGGCGATGGGGGTACTATGTTTTGCCAGTGCTTTGCGGCGATAAGATCGTCGGCCGGATCGAGCCTGCCTTTGAGAGGGAGGAAGCTCGCCTCCGCATCGTCCGCGCTTGGTGGGAGCAGGGGGCTGACATTTCGCATGCTGCCTTGCCCTTCGCCCGAGGCATCAGCCGCCTTGGGAGGTTCCTGGGCGCCCGCAGCATAGTCATGGAAGACGTCGGGCCACCGAAATTCAAGAGTGCGGTCAAACGTGAAGTCCACCCCTCAGAGGAATGAGCAGGCAAGACACGCGCAGGCGTGTCATCCAAGAAAGGTACCCTTTGAAGGCCTTTTGAGCATGGCCAGAGTTTGACTGGGTTTGGCTTGTGGCAGGGCCTGGATTTGCACGGTAGACCCAAGTCCGGAAGTACTGCGTCCTAGCTCATACCGATTGATTAGGCCTTGATACCGGTTGTGACGAAGTGGATTCCAGCTTCGACTGTCGCATCCTTTCCCATTGCCCTTTGGCTTGTCACCCTGCTGTAATAAGCGACCTTCAACCTGTTGAGCTCGATGATTTCTTTCCAGGCCATGCCACCCGCCGTTAGAACGCGCTCGTTCTTTTCGATGAATGCTTTCTTTCCCCTCTCGCCGGCGATCTTGTCTACCTTCGAGAGTAGTTGCTTCGGATACTGGAGATACCAGAGTTTGAGTACGCCGCGGCTGTGGTCAGAAGGGAAGCGGTCGTCAGAGCGCAGCCTCGCATCTGTGATACCATCCAGCCGAACCTGAGACAGTCCGAGCTCCTTGAACAGAGAGGGGATCTTGTACCCTATGCTTCTATCATAGCCGTAGACCTTCTTGTAGCCTTTCAGCATGGCAGATGTGCTCTTTGCATAGAGTTCGGTCAACCTTGGGTCGTCGGGGAACCACCCCACCGATGTGTCGATCGAGCCTTCGACTGCAGCTACTAACCCGCCCCTTTTGCAGATGCGGATCATTTCCTTCAGGACATTGGCCCTGTCATTTTCGGTCATAAGCCACAGGAGGGCCTGGCATACCACTCTGTCCGCGTATTCGTCAGGCAACTGGATATTCTTCGCGTCGCCCTCCATGAACTCAAGCCGTGGGGAAAGGCCCGACGCCGATGCGAGCCTCCTCGCGGCCGCCAGAAGCTTCGAGTCCCTGTCGATACCTATGATTCTGCCACCCCATTTCCAGTCGAGCTTCTCAGCGAGAATTCTACTGAACGCGCCTGTCCCGCATCCCACGTCTACAATCAGCTGGTCAGGCTTGAGCCTCAGGGCGGCGTACAGTAGTTCCTTGTATTCGTCTCTCCATGAATGTCGTCGGACCTCTTCCAAGCCCTTGGCGGAAAAACGGAGCCGCCTCACCAACAGACCGCGTAGTCATTTCGGGATGATAAAAGCCATACACGTGGTCCATCATGCCTCCGCAGGGATGGCCCATGCCCTTTCGCACACCTCTGTGGGCGATCATACACTCTGCGCAGGATAACTCGCACTCATTTCGGCAAGGACCCGAAACTGGAACCGAGCCGCCAAGATCGATGAACCCACCTTCTGTTATGGGGACATATCAGGCCGGACGGCCCCCGCGAGACTCCCTTCGAGCTCCGGGAAGGGCCTGTTGGCGAACTTGTAGACCACAGCGAACCAAAAGACGAACAACGGTATCAGCACGAGGTCGCTCAGCTCCCCAAGGGAGAAGACATCCCAAATAAGCTCGCCGAACCAGAGAACAGCGAAGGAGAGCAGTATCGACGAGACGGCGACCTTCATGATTGCCTGCTTGACCTTCCTTACCTGGGTGCGAAGGATGTAAGTGGCGGCGACCACAATAGCGACTCCGACCGCCAACCCTCCCACGGCCGCGTTGAATCCAGATGGCAGCAGCCCCACGAGCACTATGGCCGCCTCGAACGCCTCGATCGCGCCGACCGAAAAGCCGGTTATCAGGAGTCCCTTCTCGAAGGTGTCGGTCTTGGTGCTCCCTTTCCTAGAGAAGTAGACGGAGCGCCTCGCGCTCTTGACGAGCCGCTGCCCGAAGTACGCGAGCAAGACGCCGCCGACGAGCAGCACATACACCCTGGGAAGCAGGCCGATGGCAGCACCCGCCAGCACCGTCGGTGCCAGGACCACGACAGTCCCCAGCGCGACGTAGAGGAATGCGGCGTAGCTCTTAGAATCAGCATACAAGGCAAGCCCCACGGCCGCCGCTTCGGTCAATTCCAGGGTTGTTATCCCGAGGGCGGCCAGAAAGATTGCAACGTCGAAGGACAATCGAATTCTCTCACATGAGAGGGTGTTTAAACGAAACGGCCCAGTCGGTATTGGGAAACTCTGCTGTCACGTTTGGCGATGCGCTGCGGCAAGGCTTCGGTTCGCAAGGCCAGTCTCAGAGAGGCCCGAGTGATATTTACCCACCTTGCGAAGAGCACTCAAGACGATTCGAAGTTCCGCCAGGTGCGGCAGATCCTGGAAGTACCAGACCAGGATGGGATTATACTCATGCCTCGGTTAATTAACTGCATTCCTTCAGCCCATTAGACACCTTTAGCATAGGAGCGAATCCAGGGTAGGCCTCAGCCCGGTACACCATTCGGCGTCGACCGTCGCCGCTCGCGATTAGCTTGGAATGAACTCCGTCTAACTAAAGAAGCTTGTCCCTGCCTATTTGACAGGGAAGTCGCAATCCAGCAATCCTGTCAGAAAGACAGTTGGGGTTCATTCTATGATAGCGTTCAACTTCAGCTCCACACTCCGGGAGAGTGTATCTCCCACGGGTGATGCGGTCTCGCAAAGCTTAACCAAGTCTTCAAGTTGCGCCTTCGTAGCGTTCTTCGCTTTTATCCTGACTGTGTAGCTGACCTGCGTGTACCCCGGTCTCGGCTCCGATGCTATCCCCAAGTACCTCGCTTGGTTAAAGCCGCCTTCTCCCTCCACAGAAAGCTTCTCGAGTTCGATCCCTCGGAGCGTCGCGTGAGTGGCGATTACGTCCAGTTCGCAAGCAAGTAAGCTTGCGAGGGTAATCGACATAGCTCCGAAATCGCCCTCTCCACCGACGAATATCTCCTTGCCTGAGTCTGAATAGACCCGTGCTCGGGTTCCACCAACCCATTCGGCTTTCAGGGTTCTGCGGACGTTGCACCTCTCTGGGTTGGCTTTCTTGTCGGCGACGTAATCCGTGAGTTCTTTGACATTGACCGCATTCAGGTTCTGTTGCAGGTCCATTTCGAGGCATCTGCTTGTACTTAGACTTTGTACCACTGTGCCTGCGAAGAGCGAATGGTCGTGAGAGCCCCTTTCCTTGTGCTGGAAGAGATCCTCCCTCGAAAACAGACTGTGCCACGCCCTCACCTAGTAATACGAAGATACGGGGGCCCGTCACTTGGGGGTGTTGGATGGCTGCGACTTGACCCATGATTCTGGGTAGATTCTGGCCCGGTATACCATTCAGAAGACGGCCCAAACGACAAGGGCGAAATCGCAGTTCGCAATACGATTATCGAGATTGTGGTGAGTGACCTGCCGATGTCAAGGCAGTGGTATGCGCGCTTGTTCGGGAAGAAGGGACCTGATTTGGAGCCCTTCCCTGGCAATGTCGAGTACAAGATTGGAGGAGCATGGGTTCAAATCACAAAGGGCGAAGTAAAGCCGTCAAGCTGGAATCTCCAAATCGAGGTCGCGGACCTTGCGCGTGAGCGAGAGCGGCTGCGCAACTCGAAAATCGACGCGACCGAGATCAAGAGCGTCCCCAACGTAATCAGCTTCTTCGACTTGAAGGATCCAGACGGGAACAAGATGAGATGGTTCCAGATCCTGACCTCTGACCCAAAGGTAACCGGGAAACGCGCCTAGGGCCATAAGCGAAAATCGCCTGGCGGGAGCGTAGGGACTTCTTTCCGACTCCCTGGGAAAGTTACGACTTCGGGTTCTCACCATGGCAGACTTGAGAATAGGCACCGACTCGGTGTACCAGGCCGCGTAGACCGTCGCTGTCTGGCGACAGGCCCGGAGCGAATTCCGCTCCCGGCAGCGACCCTGCGGACACCCCTAGCCCATGCGCTCCATCCCAGGTTTCAGGCAGCCCTTCCACAGCCGGGGCGATGCCCGACGGGGACGGCCATACGAAAACCGTAAAATCGCAACTCCCGAGCCGGGACCCACGCAAGAGCCCATTCCCTTCAGGCACTCCGGGACCAAGAAGGTCCGTAGGCACACGAGGACCCTCGGGTTCCTATTCTACCAGTCGATGTATGCACCCACCTACCTCCTGAAGGCGCTCTACAGGCAGCTAATCATACTCGGAGGGATGTTCGGTCTCGGGGCAGCGGTGTTCTCATACTACAACGGCCTCCCGCCCCTGGGTGCCCTCCTCGCTTCCGTGTCGACGATTACCACCATCGGAATCTACGTCCCCAACAACGGGAACTTCTTCACGATCAACCAGACTGAGGAAGTCCTCCTCATCGTGATGATTGTCGTCTCGGTCGGGGCAGCCGCGTCGCTTCTACAGGGGACGGTGAACGCGGTGGTCAACGGGGACCTCGCCAGAGGGCAGGCGGAGAAGCGCCTCATCAAGAGAATGAAGAAGCATGTGATCATATTCGGGTACACCCACCTCGGAAGGTACGTCGCGGACAAGCTCGGTGAGCTCGAGGTCGACTATGTGGTGATAACCCATGACCCAGCCACCCACGACACCCTTGTCAAGAAGAAGGCCCAGGTGGTGCTGCAGCTTGAGAACAGGCCAGTAGTCGCGCTGAAGGAGGCTGGGATCGACGAAGCGTCCACCCTGATCGCGGCCCACGAGAAGGACCCGGAGAACATCCTCACGATGCTCAGCGCGCGGAGGTTGAGGCCCGACATCAGAATAATCTCCGTGGTTCACGACGAGCAACTCACGGAGACGGCCAAGAACGCGGGAGCAGACGTAGTGGTCCCCTCTTCCATCTCCGTGGGGCACTTGCTTGCACTCTCGGCCGTCACCCGGGACCTGGTCGGGATAGTCTTCTCAGAGAGGGTCGGGACGAAGGAGATAGCCCAGTTCTCTGTCTTCAAGACGTCGAAGCTTATCGGGAAGAAGCTGCCGGAGCTGACGAAGCTCGCCCACGTCATAGGGCTCGTGAGGGGAGGAGAGTTGATCCAGAACGTGTTCGACCCTAGCCTGACCATCAAAGAGGAAGACACCCTCCTACTCTTCGGGGACCCGGCAGGACTCCATGAGCTGGAAGCAGAAGCAGAGGCCCTCTAGAGGGCGAATGAAGGGCGCGCGTCAGCGGACGTAGAGGGCAGAGAACTTCGTGAACGCATCTTCGAAGCGCATGAGCTTCGGCGGGGACTTGAACCCGTAGGCGCAGATCTCCCCGACCGTCCCGAGCTTCCCGACCTTCATGCACCTGTACGTCGCCCGTATGACGTCGAAGAGGACGTTCCCGGCGTTCGCCCCGTCAGAGGACCGTAGGTACACATCGACGGTCAGCCCGCTCCCCATGAAGGTGCTCCCCTGGAACCAGAAGTAGCTCGTCCTATCGTTGCCCATGTAGTCGACGTAGTCTGTGGTCCCCGCGATCGTCTCGAACTTGTATGGGACCTCTTCGGCCACGGAAGACGTCTTCACCCCTCTCTTGGCCATCTTGATCCCCTCGTCGATGGTGTTCAAGGTCTCAGAGCCCCCTCCCACGTCGAGCTGGTAGCTCTTCGAGACTTTGATGCCCCGCTTCACCATCAAGCCAAGGAGACCTTTGTGGAATATGGTGCCGCCGAACTGGCTCATCAGGTCGTCACCCACGAGGGGGAGCTGGGCCCTCTGGAAGTCGGCGACCAGCTTGTTGTTCTTCAGGGCCAGGCTCGGGGTGCAGTTGATGAAGCCGCAGCCTGCGCGCAACGCTACCCTGGCGTACTCCTCCGTAGAGGTGTTGCACCCTGAGGAGACCATGTTGACGAGGAGGTCCGCTCCAGAGTCTTCAAGCGCCTTGGACACGTCGTCCGAGCCCACCTTCTCCAGCTTCACCCCGCCGAGGTGTGGCGCCACGTCCCCCCTCGAAATGCCGCCCCGGACCGTCACCCTACCTTTGGGCATTGGGAGGTACTTCTTGGCGACGTTGGGAGGAGCGAAGACGGCCTTGGAGAGCTCGAGCCCCACCTTCCTGGAGTCGATGTCGAAGGCGGCGACCACCTGTATGTCTTTGGGCTTGAACCCGGCCACGTTCGGGTGCCATAGCCCCTTCCTCTCTTCTCCTGAGTAGTACTTCAGGCCCTGGACGAGGACGGAGGCGCAGTTTCCCACCCCGGCCAGCGCCAGCTTGATGGTCAACTAGCTCACTTGAACTTCGCGAATGCGGCAAAGACCCCTACGACAGAGAGGACGATGCCCAGAGAGTAGTTGATTGTGACAATCTCTGCAGCCTGCCCAGCCACCCCGGCGTTCGCATAGGTGTAATAGATCAAGAGTATGCCGAAGGCGAAGACGACGAGGCCTATTAGCCTGACCAGGGCGTCCACCCTAGACTGCTGCGCTTCGAAGGTCATCGGTCTTTTCGGGGAGCGGGAATAGGGTATTTTAGCGATTCTTCGCTCCTGAAGTGGGTCAGGAGCTCTTCATCATCTCTAGCTTCTCAGGGAGGTAGGTGTCCACGATGTAGCTGAGGCCGTACCTCGCGAAGGCCTCCTGCTCGCTCTTCCTCTTGTACTTCAGGAAGGTCTCGAGCTCGTCGTGCCACATCTTCTCCGTATACCTCGGGTCGGACTTCAGCTCGTAGAGCCGCTTTATGTCGACCTCAGTCAGCTTGTCCGAGGGGAGCTTGTACTTCTGGATGTCGCTCGCGTAGACGCCAAGCCACTTGGAGTTGGGGGTGGTCAGCTCCCTCAAGTGGGCAGCGTTGGCGCTGCCGCTCTTGATGACCATGGCTATATGGGCCCCCCAGGGGTCGGCGTCGCAGAGAATCCCCACCGGGAGGCCGAGCTCCTGGTTCAGCCGCCTGATGAGGAACCGGGTGGACCTCGGGGGCTGGCCTGCGGTGTTGATCAGTATCGCCTTGTACTTTTGGTGCACCCTCTCTTCGATGAACCTGGTGAAGAGGCCGCCCTTCTCTATGGCCAGGACTAGCTCCGCGTCGGTGTCCCTGAACTCCGCGGTTGTGAGCGCCGGTCCGATCATCACACCGTCGGGGTTCGCCGAGAGGTCCGCCGTCTTTCCCTCGTAGCCGGGGACCGTGTACTCTATGGTCATGTTCCCGAAGATGGCGCTCCTCTCCTCAGGGTAGATGTTCATCCCCTCCCGGGCCATCTGCATCAGAACCTCCAGGTCAGTAATCAGCTCGTCTGACTCGGCCTGGTCCTGAAACTCGACATTGAACGCCTGGGCGGAGTAGAATACGTCCCTAAGGGTGGATGTGCGCTTCTCGTCCACGAGCTTCTTCGCGAAATAGGCGAGCCAGATGAGCTGCGTGAAAGGGCGTATGTGCTTTATGTTCCCCGACGACTTCTTCACCGTGGTGGCGCCGAGGATGAACTGCTGCAGCTTCTTGTCGTACACAATGTTGCGGACCGACCTGCTGGCCAGGGTCAGGCTGGGAAAGCGCCCTTCGTCCAAGTCCGTGTAGACGCTCCCGCCGAGGTCCCGGAGGAGCCCCTGGGCGACGGTCTGCCTAGACTCCGCCGAACCTGTCGATTGTTTCTTGCTCGTCCTCTTCTTGCTCGACATTTTCTCCCTCCAGTTCGCTCGCCGGCGCCCCCTCGGGTTGGTCGGCTTCATTAGTTTCATTCGCCTCGGCTCCATCGCCGATGAGCTTCGCGTACTTCGGGAGCGCATCCTTCCCGGCTAATTCGGTGGAGAACTGGGCGATCAGCGGCAGGTACTTCCCGTAGATGTTCATCTTCTTCTGGACTGCCTCCATGCTCCCCTTGTGTGACAGGAATATCCCGAGCCTGCGCAGCGCCTCCCTGACCGCATTCCTGATCTCCCTCTGAATCTCCGGCCTGTCGGCGATGTACTCCTTCCCGACGGTCTTGTACGGGATCCTGGTGCTGGCGATGTGGGTTATCACGCCGACCGGGGCGTCGGCCGGGACGTGATACCTTCGCCAGTCCACCTCCTCGTTGAGCACCTCGAAGCTGACATCGGAGCTCTCGTCATAGAGGAGGGGTATCCGGTTCGCGTACCTGAAGAGCTTGACCCCGGGCTGCAGTACTTTCCCCCCGTAGGCCACCCCGACCTCGACCAGGAACGGGAAGCCAGAGTACGAAGACGGGGGCCTCATCACCACCGTTGAGAACTCAGGCTGGAGCTCCTTGGCTATGCCCGTCATGAGGATTTCCTCGCCGATGGGTGAGAGGACGGCTGCGTCAGGCTGGAGGAAGTCTGGGAAACGCTGGAGGGCGTCCACCACCGCGACTATCTGGTTGGTGTTGAGCCTCTTCGGCGGGAGCTTCGGGCTCACCCCCGCGAACTCTAGGAACTTGTTCGCGATCTTGTCTCCCACCCTGTGGAAGTGGGTTACCATGAAGGACTTCATGTCGTGCTCCTCGGACAACTTCACTATGCGCTTGAACGCCTCCACGTCCACACCGTACGGGTGAGGCAAGGTCTCCTTTGGGGGGACCGGCATCGAGGTGGTCGCCCTTTCGTAGTAGGTTATCTGGCCGCTGGGGTCGACGAAGGTCAGATTGGCGTAGCTGGCCACCAAGGCTGTCTGCTTGAAGTAGTCGCCTATCTTCTGGGAAGCGCGGAGGTAGTCGCCCTCGAGGACAATGTCCACCCTGGTCCCCGTGGATCCGTTGGCGTCGCTGTTGAAACGCTTGAGTACTGTCGGCCTGTTCTCACCTATGTCTATCATCATCTGGAAGCCGTATTTCCGCTTCCCGTCCGGGGAGGTGGTGACCGTGACCGGCTTGTTGGTCGTTATCTGGCCGTAGAGGATTGCCATGGTCCCTCCGAGCCCGAACATCCCCCGGGACTGCCTCAGAACGTACTTCGACCCGTAGAAGACCTTCCCGAAGGCGCTCGGCACATGCTGCGGTGCCACCCCCGTGCCGTTGTCGATGACTGTGAGCCTGTAGGGCTTGGGGTCCGGAAGCTCCAGGTTCGGGTTCTCCGGGGTAATCCTGACGTAGACGTCTGGCGGGGATCCCACCATCTCCGTCGAGTCCAGGGAGTTCTCGACGAGCTCCCTGATGGCCATGTATAGGGCGCGCGCGGGGTTGGTGAACCCCGCCAGGTCACGATTGCGGTAGAAAAACTCTGACGGCGATATCTCCGCGAAGGTCGCCTTGCTGCTCAGTTCACATCACGCCTCTCTGAATCGTTCACCACAGAATTAAGCACCTATCTAGCTATTCCTACTCTCGCCCTAAGAGCCCGCCCGCAGGTATCGACCTGAATCGGATATATGCTAGTGCTCAAGCTTCTGAAGCTTTTCTTCCAGGGTCTCCGGCGAAGTCCCTTCCCAGAGGAACATGCGCTCCATCTTCCTCTTGGTCCTTGCCTTCTGGAGGGTGTTGTACACATTCTTGTGCTGGCTCCCCGACGCCAGGGACCTGACAGCGTCCGATGCCAGCTGGACGTGGCTAGCATCCCCTATTATGGCCACGGTCCTCCCGTAGACCGAAAGGTTGCAGGAGGTCAGTTCTTCGATCACGCGTCTGGACTTCCCCTTGAGGCCTATCACCCTCCCCCTAATCCTCTCGAGGGAGTTCGCGCTCCTCCCCGCATACCCGCGGAGGTCTATCACCTCCAGGGCCGTCCCCTCGTCCAAGAGCCTGCGCGCCTTCTGGGGGGAGAATCCGCGCCCTATCGCCTCGATGACCCTGGTCGCCGAGAATGGGTCTGTCCCCAGGGCAGACTCCGACTTTAAGACCACAAGCCCCTCCTTGCCGTCCACCTGGATGGCCACCCCCATTTCGCCCTCGAGGTACCTCTTGGTCGCCCCCTCCTTGCCTATCACGGCGCCCACCCTGTCGACGGGTATGCGCACGGTCTGCTCGAAGCTCATCTCAAGATCCCCTTCATCCACTCGTCCGCGTCCTTACCTCCCAGGCCCCGCTTCCTAAAGAACCTGACCATGTTGGAGACGTCCCTCCGCAGGAACTCCTGCGCCTGGGGGTGTGACGAGAGGACGGCCGACCCCATGTCGAAGAGGATTGGGCCTTCGTCCGTCCTGAAGACGTTGAACTCTGAGAAGTCGGCGTGGACCAACCTGGCGCGGGTCCAGAGCGCCTCGATTGTCCTGAACGTCCACGCGTACTCTTCCTCCCCGACTTCAGACTCGGAGAAGGTGGGGGCGGGATCCGGGGGCGTCCCGACATACTCCATCAGGAGGATGTTCTTCAAGAAGGCGAGAGGGGCAGGGACGCGGATACCTGCGCCCCGGGCGAGCTGGAGGTTCTTGAACTCCTTCCTTGTCCAGAGGTAGACGGTCTCCCTCGACCCGGCTGGAAGCCTCCCGAAACGCCTGTCCCCCGCTATGTAGCCCATGCGTTTCCTGAAGTCTGACGCTGACGTGAGATAGATCTTGACCGCTACCGGACCGCCCGCCCTGTCTTCCCCCAGATACACCCTGGCCTCCTTGCCCGCCCTCACCACACCTCGAAGCTCGCCGAGGTCCTTTCTGGCTATCAGTTCCTCGACGGCCAGCATGGTCGACCGGTCGAAGACCTCCTCGAGCACCTTCCTGTCGTCCGAGTCCCTCCTGAGGTACCTGCTCTCCCGCTCGAAGCGCAGAAGCCTCTCCCTGACTTTCTTGCTGCCCCCCTCTGCCTCGGCCACGCCACCCCTTGGAAACTTGAAAATTTATACGTATGAAACGGAGTGCACCAAGCTCTCGCCGGAAAGTTGAGCTGGAATTGATGGAATCGAAAGAGAGGGAGAAGAGCGAAGAGGACCAGTTAGACCTGCTGAGGAAGCAACTCGCTGAGGAGAAGGAGCGGAGCGGAGAACTTCTCACCCGCCTGAAGTACTCACAGGCAGACCTGGAGAACTACAGGAAGAGGGCGGACAAGGAGCTGAAGGAAGCCGGGGAGACGCTCGCGAAGGGGCTGATCTCGAAGCTCATTGTGGTGGCGGACGAGTTGGAACTTGCATTGAAGCACGCTGAAGGGTCGGCCAATGGCGAGCTGGCGGAAGGGGTTCGGATGGTCAGCGCGAACCTCCGCGCAGCCCTTCAATCCGTGGGGGTAGAGGCCATTGGCGCCCTGGGGAGGCCGTTCGACCCTGCCATCCACGAAGCGGTCGAGAGGGTTCAGGGCGCCGCCGACGGGCCGGATATGGTGGCCGAAGTGTTGAGGACAGGTTACACATTCAGGGGGCAGCTTCTCAGACCGAGCATGGTAAAGGTTGAATTGGCGCCCAAAGCGGCCCAGGAGGAGGCGACATCTGATGAGTAGCGCAAGAGAGAAGATCATAGGTATAGACCTGGGGACCACCAACTCCGCTGCCGCGGTGGTCGAGGCTGGGAGGCCGGTGGTGATCCCAAGCGCCGAGGGGGCGACTCCTGCGGGCAAGATGTTCCCTTCTGTGGTCGCCTACACCAAGGACGGGCAGCTGCTGGTGGGAGAGCCGGCCAGGCGCCAAGTGGTGACTAATCCGGACGGGACGGTCTTCGAGATCAAGAGGAAGATGGGGACAGACTCCCGGGTCACCCTCTCGGGGAAGGAGTACTCGCCCGAGCAGCTCAGCTCCTACATACTCCAGAAGATCAAGCATGACGCCGACGCGTTCCTCGGCTACCCCGTGAAGAAGGCGGTGATCACCGTCCCGGCGCACTTCAACGACAACCAGCGCCAGGCGACCAAGGACGCGGGTGAAATAGCGGGCCTGGAAGTAGTGAGGATAATCAACGAGCCGACCGCCGCGTCGCTCGCCTACGGGCTCGACAAGGCTGAGAACGAGATGAAGATCCTTGTGTTCAGCTTCGGGGGTGGGACACACGACGCCACCATCATGGAGTTCGGGAAGGGGGTGTTCCAGGTCCTAGCCACTTCAGGGGACACGCAGACAGGAGGGACCGACGTGGACAAGGCCATCATCCAGGTGCTCCTGGATGACTTCCGCTCAAAGTCAGGGATGGACCTGACCACCGACAAGACAGCCATGGCCAGGCTGAAGGAGGCGGCCGAGCAGGCCAAGATACAGCTCTCGAACCTCACGTCGACCGACGTTGACCTCCCGTTCATAGCCAGCGACGCCTCGGGACCGAAGAACCTCCACTATACATTGACCAGGACCAAGCTGGAGGAAGTCGCAAGGCCGATAGTCGCGAAGACCGAGCAGACCATTCGCAGGGTGATCAGCGACGCCAAGCTCGGCCCGGAGCAAGTGGACAAGGTGATACTGATAGGCGGCATGACCAGGATGCCCCTGGTCCGGAAGTTCGTCGAGGACGTCGCCGGGAAGCAGGCCGAGAGGGGGGTCGACCCCATGGAAGCCGTAGCCATCGGGGCGGCGATACAGGGCGCCGTCCTGGCGGGGGAGATCAAGGACATACTCCTCCTAGACGTCACACCCCTATCGCTGGGCGTCGAGACACTGGGAGGGATAACCGAGCACCTGATTGAGAAGAACGCGACGATACCCACCAAGCGGAGCAAGACGTTCACCACTGCCGCGGACTTCCAGACCGCAGTGACAATACACGTGGTCCAGGGCGAGAGGAGCATGGCCGCAGACAACGTGTCCCTCGGGATGTTCAACCTGACCGGCATCCCGCCCGCCCCCAGGGGAGTCCCGCAGATTGAAGTGACGTTCGACATCGACGCCAACGGCATCCTCACCGTCGGTGCGAAGGACCTCGGGACCGGGAAGGAGAATAAGATTACGATAACCGCGTCCACCAAACTGTCGAAGGACGAGAAGGAGAGGCTCGTCAAGGAGGCAGAGTCGTTCGCCGAGCAGGATAGGAAGAAGAGGGAAGAAGCTGAGATCAGGAACGAGGCTGACTCGGTGCTTTACACCGCCGAGAGGACCAAGAGAGACCTCGAAGGGAAGGTCGACAAGGGGAGCATCGACAAGATTGACGCGGCCTCCCAGGAGCTGAGGAAGTCGGTTGGGGGGCAGGACGCGGGGGCGATCAGGGAGAAGAGCGAGGCATTGAAGAAGGCGCTCCAGGAGGTCGGAGCTTCGGTCTACCAGCAGCAGGCACAGAGGCAGCAGCAGGGCCCGCCGCCCGGGGGCAGCGGAGGCGACCAGAAGATGGGTGACGCCGACTACAAGGTAGTGGACGAAGGAAAATAGGAGGTAGCCTCCAGTGGCCGCGAAGGACTACTATGAGGTGCTTGGCGTACAGCGGGGCGCGACCAAGGACCAGATCAAGGGTGCATACAGGAAGCTCGCCCTCCAGTTCCACCCAGACAGGAACAAAGCCCCCGACGCCGAAGCGCGATTCAAGGAGATTTCTGAGGCGTATGCCGTGCTCTCCGACGACGAGAAGCGGAGGCAGTACGACTCGTTCGGGCGGGAGGGGGTGTATCAGAGGTACAGCCAGGAAGACATCTTCCGGGGGGCGGACTTCGGGGAGTTCTTCCGTGGAGCCGGGTTCGGGGGCTTCGACGACCTGTTTACACAGTTCTTTGGAGGAGGGGGGGCTCGGCAGCCAAGCCGTGGCGAGGACCTTACCTACCACCTTGAGCTCAATCTGGAGGACATAGTTGCGGACTCAGAAAGAGAGATTGAAGTTCCCAGGCACGAAGTGTGCGCGACATGCAACGGGAGCGGTGCGAAGCCTGGGACGTCCCCCCGCCAGTGCTCGACCTGCGGCGGGACCGGACAGGTCCAGAAGGTGCAATCGGCCGGCTTCGCGCGCCTCGTCAGAATAACCGCTTGTGGTAAGTGTGAAGGGAAGGGCTACCTCGTCGACAGCCCCTGCAAGGACTGCAGAGGGCGGGGGACGGTGGCGAAGACGAGGAAGATTCGCGTCTTGATTCCAGGCGGGATCGATGATGGATACACTCTCAGGCTCAGGGGAGAAGGGAACGCCGGAGAGAGAGGTATCCCGCCGGGGGACCTGTATGTCGTGATCAACGTCGCCCCCCACAGGATCTTCAGAAGGTCGGAAGAAGACCCCAGCAATGTCTTCTTGGAGACCAAGATCGGCGCCGTGGATGCCATGCTCGGCACGGAGCTCACGGTCCCGACGCTGCATGGCGATGTCAAACTGGCGATACCCCACGGCACTCAGCCCGGAGAGAGGTTCATGGTGAAGGACAGGGGTCTACCGAAGTTCGGCGGTTGGAGGGGGGGTTACGGGAACCAATACGTAATCGTCCGCGTCGAGGTCCCGAAGAAGCTCACCGACCAGCAGAGAGAGACGCTGAAGAAGCTCGGAACCCTGAGCTAGCCCGAGAACTTGTAGATCATCAGGAACGGCACGTCCTGGATCTCGCGAACGGCCTCCGGCGCGCCCACCCTGTTGTCGACCGCCAAGGAGACAGACCGTGAGCCCGCCAGATTGACGATGGAGCAGGTCCGGATGAGCCTGAGGGCCTCCCCGCGATTGACTACCTCGCCGGAGTAGAATTCCTTGGAGAGGTGTACCTTCAGCTTGCCCTCGGTGACCGTACTACCTACGAGCTCCTCGTCGCAGATGTTGACCAGTATCGTCCCCTTGAACTCCGCGGTCCTCACGGAGAACCCCTTCTCGGCCAAGCCCTAGGCTACCTTGGCGACAGACCGGGCCCCGCAGGCTTCGCAGACCATGAACCACATGCGCTTCTCCTTGTCCAAGTGGGTGTCGGGGCTCCCGCAGACCGGGCAGATAACGCCGTCCTTGAGGTAGCGCTGGAGGAGCTGAGAGAATGAATCTCGGTCCTTCCGCCCAATGAAGATGGCGCGGTCCCCATCGAGGGAGGCTGCGGTGGCCAGCTCCTTGGCGAGGTACATTAGGACGCGCCCGGATTCGCGCCTCAGGAGCTTGGGGAATTCGACGTAGTTCCGAAAGATGGTCTTGTTGCCGACCCATATCACGTCGGGCTCAGGGAGCTCGAGCCTCAGCGCGCCAGACTTCTTTGCGTCCTTGTCCAGGCCGGACCTGGCCCTGGAGAGGAGTTCCTCGTACGACCTGGGCATCGGTCTAATCGACGGCCCTTGGTATTTCAAGTCTTCTGGCCGATGCGAGGTGCGGCGCGAGCCAAAGATTAAATCTGAAACTTGGAGGGGCGGACTGTGAAGCCGAGGGCGGAGTTCGGCGTCTTTGGCGGGTCCGGGTTCTACAAGCTCGCGAAGGGGACCGGAAGCATTTCCGCCACCACACGCTACGGGAAACCCAGCGGGAAGGTGACCCTCGCGGCCATCGAAGGGCGGAAGGTCGCGTTCATACCAAGGCATGGGGTCCACCACGAGTTCCCGCCACACGCAGTCCCCTACAGGGCGAACGTCCTCGCATTCAAGAAGCTTGGGGTCAGCAGAATAATCGGGCCGAACGCTGTCGGAAGCCTGAAGGGAGAAGTGGCGCCCGGGGACCTCGTCTTCTGCGACCAGTTCGTCAACTTCACGTCCGGGAGGAAGGACACGTTCTACGACGGGCCTGAGACGACCCACGTCAGCACAGCGTCCCCCTACTGCCCCCAGATGAGGAAGGCGGCGGCCGAGGCCGCTGATGCCCTGGCGTTGAAGTTCCACGGCTCCGGGACCGTGGTCGTTATACAGGGCCCAAGGTTCTCGACCAAGGCTGAGAGCAGGTTCTTCTCGCGCCAGGGGTGGGACGTCATCAACATGACCCAGTACCCCGAGGTCGCGCTTGCGCGGGAGCAGGAGATGTGCTATCTGAACATCTCCCTTGTGACGGACTACGACGCTGGTCTCGAGGGCGACCCCAGCGTGAAGCCGGTCTCCCACGGTGAGGTGATCAAGGTCTTCAACAGGAACCTGGAGAACCTGACGCGGCTCATCGGCGAGATTGTGAAGCGTGTCCCGGAGGAACGCACCTGCGACTGCGGTTCGGCGCTCGAGCACGCGAGGTTGAGCGCCTGATGGCTGAGCTCGAGAAGGACGTCAAGAAGGCGATCAGGAACATCCCAGACTATCCTAAGAAGGGAATAGCGTTCAAGGACCTCACCACCCTCTGGGAGGACGGGAGGCTTACCAGGAGGGTGACGGACGCCCTGGAGAAGAAGTGGAGCAAGGCGAGGCTCGACAAGATAGTGGGCATCGAGGCAAGGGGGTTCATTGTCGGCGCCCCGCTGGCGGACCGCCTCGGCATAGGGTTCGTCCCGGCCAGGAAGGTGGGGAAGCTACCTGCGAAGAAGGTGAGCGTGAACTACGCGCTCGAGTACGGTCGCCAGGGGCTGGAGATGCACGCCGACTCGATCGCCAAAGGGGACAGGGTCCTAGTCGTTGACGATCTCCTCGCGACGGGCGGGACGTCCAAGGCGGCGGCGGCCCTGGTCGAGAAGCTGGGAGGGAAGGTCGTCGGGTTGACCTTCGTCACCGAGCTCAGCTCGCTGAAGGGCAGGGAGAAGCTGTCAGGGTACGAGGTCTACACGCTATCCAGTTATGACTAGGGATAAGGCGCCGGTGGGGGTCATTACCGGTACCGGGGTGACCCGGCACTTCGACCTCGGCCCGCCCAGGAACGTGGAGACTGACTTTGGCATCGCGTCGGTCTATGTGCACCCCTCGGAGAGGTACGTGGTCATCCCGAGGCATGGGGCCGGACACGAGACCCCGCCCCACGCCGTCAACTACCGGGCCAACATAGCGGCCCTGGAGCGCCTTGGGGTGAGAGAGGTGATCGCCACCAGCGCCGTGGGTTCGATGAAACAGGACTTCGGAGTGGGGAAATTGGGCCTGACGGAACAATTCCTGGATTTCACGAAGCGAAGGCAGTCGACATTCTTCGAGGATGAGGTGGTCCACACAGACATGACCAACCCCTACAGCAGGAGGGTGAACGACGCCCTGGCGTCGGCCGCGAAGCAGTTGGGGATGGAGTTGCACCCCGGCTTGGTGTACGTCTGCGTGGAGGGGCCGAGGTTCGAGACAGCCGCGGAGATCAGGATGTACAGGGCGCTTGGCGGCGATGTGGTGGGGATGACAGGGGTCCCAGAGGTGATCCTGGCGAACGAGAAGCGGATGGAGTACTCGTCCGTGCTGGTGGCAACCAACTGGGCGGCCGGGCTGCAGCCTGCTGTGAGCCACGAAGAAGTCTCAAGGGTGATGGAGGGCGCAGGGAAGCTTGTGAAACAGTTGATAGAGGCGGCCGTCGGGGGCCTGGCGGGATACAAACAGTGAAAGTCGCAGACCCGAAGCTGAGCAGCGAAGGAGAGAGGAACTTCCTCTGGGCAAAGGCCCACATGGGGGCACTCACCAACCTGGCTGAGAAGTACGCGAAGTCGAAGCCTCTGGAAGGGGTGAAGATAGGGGTCTGTCTCCACATTACCAAGGAGACGTCCGTGCTCATAGATGCCCTCCTCCTCGCCGGTGCGGAGGTGAAGCTGGCGGCGGCCAACCCCCTCTCGACCCAGGACGACATAGCTGCGTACCTATCCACCAGGACAGAGGTGTGGGCTTGGAGGGGTGAGTCGACGAAGGAGTATGGGTGGTGCATCGAGCAGGTGTTGGGGAGCAGGCCTCAGCAGCTCATCGACGACGGTGCCGACCTCCACGTTGCAGCCCACCGCTCGAAAGTCAAGGGCATAGTCGGGGGGTCCGAGGAGACCACCACAGGGGTGGTCAGGTTGAAGGCGCTGGAGGCGCAGGGTGGGCTGGCATATCCGGTCATAGCCGTCAACGACGCCAAGACCAAGTTCATGTTCGACAACAGGTATGGGACGGGGCAGAGCACCCTGGACGGAATCATGAGGGCAACCGCCCTGCTCCTAGCTGGGGCCAGGACGGTGGTTGTGGGCTACGGCTGGGTCGGCAAGGGCGTGGCCATGAGAGCCCGGGGGATGGGCGCCAGGGTGACGGTCGTAGAAGTAGATCCGGTCAAGGCGCTTGAGGCTCACCTAGACGGGTTCGACGTGTCGGGCATCGACGAAGCGGCGCCCGGGGGGGAGCTGTTCGTCACCACCACGGGGATGAAAGGCGTGATACCCTACGCTGCCATTGAGAAGATGAAGGAAGGAGCCATATTGACCAACGCCGGCCACTTCGACGTCGAGATCGATGTGAAGACGCTGCTGTCCAAGGCGAAGAAGGTGAAAGAGGTGAGGACGAACGTGGACGAGGTGACTCTCCCGTCAGGCAAGAGGGTGTACCTGGTCGCGAAGGGGAGGATAGCGAACCTGGTCGCTGCGGAGGGGCATCCCCCCGAGGTGATGCAGATGTCCTTCGCGAACCAGATGATGGCTGCCATCCGCATCCACGCCGACCACTCGAAGATGGAGAAGAAGGTCTACGGCGTCCCTGCTGAGCTCGAAGACGAGGTGGCGAGGGCGGCGCTGAAATCCATGGGCATCTCCATAGGCGTCATGACGAAGGAACAGAAGGAGTACGCCCACAGCTGGGAGATTTGAGCTAAGGTTTAAACTGAAAGTGAGGGCGCCGCACCTGACCGTGGCGAAGAACACCAGGACGGAGCGGGTGCTTGTCCTCTGCGCCCTCCCTTACACCAACCAGGTCCCCCACGTCGGGAACTTGGTAGGCTCTCACCTCCCCGCCGACATTTTCGCGCGATACTGCAGGCTAAAGGGCATGGAAACCCTCTTCGTGGGAGCAACCGATGAGAACGGGACGCCCACCGAGGTGGCAGCGCTGGAGCTTGGCGTGAGCCCAAAGGAGCTTACCGACGTCCTCTACCGCGTCCACAGGGACATCTACTCCTGGTTCGAGATATCGTATGACAGCTTCTCCAGGACGTCGAGCCCCACCCATCACAAGACGACCCAGGAGTTTTTCATGGAGATCTACGGCAAGGGGTATGTGACTGAGGGTGTCCTCAGGCTCCCCTACTGCGAGAAGGACAGGCTCTTCCTCCCGGACAGGTATGTGGAAGGGACCTGCCCAGTCTGCGGCTATGAGCTTGCGAGAGGGGACCAGTGCGAAAAGTGCTCTACCCTCCTCGACCCGATACAATTGATCAACCCGCGGTGCAAGATTGACGGGAGCGCTCCCGTCTTCAAGGACAGCAAACAGCTCTTCCTGGAGCTGGGGAAGGTGCAGGACAGGCTCAAGTCGTGGATCGACTCGAGGGAGGTCTGGAGGGGCCATGTCACCTCGCTCTCCCTGGGTTGGCTGAAGGAGGGCCTCAAGAAGAGGTCAATCACCAGGGACCTCCGCTGGGGGGTGCCGGTCCCCCTCGATGGTTACAGGGACAAGGTGTTCTACGTCTGGTTCGACGCGCCCATCGGATACATATCGGCCACGAAGGAGTGGGGGAGCGCGAACGGGGACCCCGACGCCTGGAAGAAGTTCTGGACGCTCCCGGAGACGCGGATATTCAACTTCCTGGGGAAGGACAACATACCCTTCCACACAATCTTCTGGCCCGGGATGCTCTTCGCCCACGGAGGGCTCAACCTCCCCTACGACGTGGTGGGGCTGCAGTTCTGCAACTACGAAGGAGCCAAGATATCCAAGAGCAAGAACTGGGGGGTTTTCTGTGAGAGCATCCCCAAGGTCGGCCTGGACCCGGACATCTGGAGGTACTATCTGATCAGCATCATACCTGAAACCAGGGACACCGAGTTCAAGTGGGACGACTTCAAGAACAAGGTGAACAACGAGCTGGTGGCGAACCTTGGCAACTTCATCCACAGGACGACCACCTTCGCATGGAACAACTTCGGCGGAGAGGTGGCCGTCGAGAGAGCGGCCGGAGAAGAGGAGGAACTCGTCGGCCGCGTCGCCCGCCTTGGTGAGGACTCGCTCGGGCTCCTCGGCGAGGTCAGGTTCAGGGAAGCGATGACA
The DNA here is from genome assembly GCA_029785615.1 of Nitrososphaerota archaeon. Lineage (GTDB taxonomy): Archaea > Thermoproteota > Nitrososphaeria > Nitrososphaerales > Gagatemarchaeaceae > UBA183. The sequence continues at coordinate 63,376 of JAFLZH010000001.1, read as the reverse complement.
AAGATACTGGCCATGGCCGACCTCGGCAACGAGTACTTTCAGGGCAGGCAGCCCTGGAAGCTGGTGAAGGAGGAGAGGGAGGAGTGCCAGCGAGTCATCCACGCGTGTTTGATGGCGTGCGAGTCCATCGCCATACTCCTTCAGCCGTTCCTCCCGGCGTCTTCGGCCAGGGTCCTCGACCTCCTGGGCACGCCAGACAGGGGGTTTTCAGGGGTCGGGAGGCACCGGGCCCATGTGAAGCTGAACGGGAAGCCGGAGGTCCCCTTCAGGAAGCTTGAAGATTCCCAGCTCGAAACGGCGAAGACGCTGGCCACCAAGAGCAGGCCTGTGAAGGACTACTTCAATCCCTAGAGGCTCAGCCGCAGGACGGGAGGCCCTCGAGGCCTCCCAGGAGCGAGGTGTCCATGTCGTCGTCGAGCACCCGGCCGCCCAGGATCTTTGAGAGCGGGTCGTAGTCATCATACTTCGTGGCACCGAAGCCCGAAGCCAGAACGCTGACCTGAAGCTGAGAGGACCCGGAGCAGTCGACGCCGTACTCGACGTCAACCGCCTGGTTGTCGATGAGGGATCCGAACCTCCCCACGGCTAGTCCTACCTCTTGGGCCGAGAGGCTCGAGTCTCCGTTCAGGCTCACGACCGCCCTGCTCGCCTCCTTGGCGTTGGCTATCCTGCCGAGCGAAACCACAGCCCCCGCCAGGGCGTCCTCGGCCTTCTCCCCGCCACCGTTGCTTGACACCCCTAGAATGGAATACCCGTCTCTGAGGACGGCCCCGAGGAACTTGTTCAGGCCGACCGACTTCGAGCCCTCGGTCGAGCTCGCCAGAAGCGAGCCGAGCGCCTTTACGGCGGCCTTGTTGGCCGAATCGTAGAGGTCGGCGAGGGTCGACTCATCCGGAGAGGAGTGCATCAGGGTGTCATTGTCCACGACCACTACCCCCCTGGACGCGGTGCGGAGCCGCCTCAATGAAACGCCGGCATAGAACTTCATCTTCTTCTCGAACTCGAATGGCATTACGGCCACCCCGACGGTCGTCGCCCCGCAGTCCTGAGCGATCGACGCGACCACAGGCGCCAGCCCGCTCCCCGTCGCTCCGCCGAGCCCGGCGACCACGAAGACCACCTTGGAGCCGCCTATCGCGTCTCTGATCCTACCATGGTAGGACAGCGCAAGCCCGCGGACCAGGGATGGAGTCAACTTCTGGTCGATGGGCGACTGGATGTGGATAGCGTCCTTGGAGTCGACTGGTGAGAAATCCTCGGCATCGCATGACACGTAGGCGTATCTGTCAACGAGCAGCGGCTTCCGGCTGAGCAGGGAAACGATCCTAGTCCCTGCGCTTCCAATACCGATTACGGCGACGTCGTCGTTGCTTTTCTGGTCGAGCATCTCGGAGCGCAGACCTACAACACACTCCGCATAAACAAGCCAATCGCTGAACATTGTTGACGACAGTGTAGTTTTTGTTTACCCCGCGCCCGTCCCCCTCTGAGGGCCGCCTGTCTGTAGCGCGGAGCCGGTCAGTCCTGGTTGACGAGCCGGTCGACCAGCTCGTCCATCATGTGCCCCGAGCACTCGATCTTCACCGTTAGGACGCCGTCAACAGAGAGGGCCGCGGTCCTTATGCTGCGGCCGATGTCCACTGCGATGGGGCTGTAGGCCGACAGAGGCTGGAATCTCACCCTGATGGAGCCGGTCGCCATCTCTGACACGTCGGTGACGATGTTGAGCTCGCCGAACTTCCTCTTCGTCTCCTCGTCTATCAGCTCGTTGAGCTTGCCTTCGACCCGCCTGGAGAGTTCGCTGGGCACTCAATTACTCAGGTTATTAGAGACTATAAGGCCTTTGGCTCACCAGTGGACTTTCAGGGTGAGAGGATGAGATGCCTTGACCTCGTCCACCCTTCCTACGCTGGTGTTCCTGGGCACGACACCCAAGGAACCGTCCTTAAGCTTCGCATAGATATCGTTCAGGGCCGCGGCGTATTCGTCGAGCATCTCCTCGGGCTCGGACTCGGTGGGTTCTATCATGAGCGCCTCATGGACTATGAGGGGGAAATAGACCGTCGGCGCGTGCATGCCGAGATCGAGGACCGCCTTTGCAACGGTCATGGCGGTCCCCGGGAGCTCGCCCTTGACCGAGACCACGGCTTCGTGCTTCCTGAGCAGCTCCTTCCCGTGAGATGCCGGGTATGCCTCAGGATCCAGGCTCTTCCACAGGTAATTCGCCGCGAGCACAGCCATGGAGGAGACGTCCTTCAATCCTGACGCGCCCAGGAGGCGGATGTAGACGTAGGCGCGGAGGAGGACCGCGGAGTTCCCGACGAAGCCCTTCAGGGGGCCTATCGAGCGCCTCAGGCCGTAGTCCAGGGAGTACCCCCCCTTCCCCTTCGTCACGACGGGTACTGGGAGGTAGTCCGTCAGCTTCCTGGTCGCCCCAACCGGTCCCGCGCCGGGCCCCCCGCCTCCGTGGGGGGTGGCGAAGGTCTTGTGGAGATTCAGATGCACGACGTCGAACCCCATGTCCCCGGGGCGGGCCCGCCCTAGCAGGGCGTTCATGTTGGCGCCGTCGTAGTACATCAACCCCCCGGCCCCATGGACCGCGTCGCACACCTCCTTCACTTCGCCCTCGAAGAGCCCGAGGGTGTTAGGGACGGTGAACATCATCCCGGCCGTCTTCTCGGAAGCGAGTTCCTTCACCTTGCTCGCCCGTACCTGCCCGTCGGGTTCCGACGGCACCTTCACCACCCTGAAGCCGGCCATGGCAGCGCTTGCAGGGTTCGTTCCGTGGGCCGAGTCCGGGACGAGGATCTCGTCCCTGGCGCCCCCCTCGTGGTCCCTGAGGTACTTGCGGATCATCAGGACGCCCGCCAGCTCACCCTGGGCTCCCGCTGCGGTCGAGAGGGAGAAGCGATGCATCCCGGTGACCTCGCTGAGCGCACGCTCGAGGTCGTAGAAGATCGAGAGTATCCCCTGGACGGTCTCGGGTGGCTGGAGGGGGTGCGCGCCCTTCATCGAGTCCGAGGAGGCGATCATCTCGGAGACCTTGGGGTTGTACTTCATGGTGCAGCTCCCCAGCGGGTACATGCCGAGCTCCACGGAGAAGTTCATCTGTGAGAGGCGGTTGAAGTGCCTCAGGACCTGGAGCTCAGAGAGCTCGGGGAGGTTGACCGAGGCCCTCCGCATCGACTCCGGGACGAGGGCCGCCGGATCCTTGAACTTCGAGCGGACAGCAGGGTCGGATGGGACCTCGTTCCCCACCCGCCCGGGCCTGCTCAGCTCTTTGATCAGGGGCTCGTCCCAGGACGCCTGCGTGAACTTCTTCAACCTAGACAGCCTCCTCGAGGGCCCCCGCAAGCCTTTCGATGTCTTCCTTGGTGTGGACCTCGGTGACACAGTAGAGCCCGGACTGGGAGCCCACCTCCATGCGGGTGGGAGAGCCCGCGAGCACCCCCTTCTTCGCAAGCCTTCTGAAGACCGCGTCCGCCTTCGCGTTCTTGTATGAGACGACGAACTCCTTGAAGTAGGACCCCTTGAAATGTGGCGAGACGACACCGTCAATGCGCGAAAGCCTCTTCGCCGCGAAGTGGGAGTTGGCGATCACGGTCTCACCGAGCCTCCGGAAGCCTTCCCGCCCCATAAGTGACAGGTAGCTTGCCGCGGCTACGGCCATCAGCGACTGGTTGGTGCAAACGTTGGACATGGCGCCTTCACGTCGTATGTGCTGCTCGCGCGCCTGCAGGACCATGGCGAACGCCTTCTTCTGCTGGTCGGCCGCGGGTGTCGTGAGCCCTATGAGCCTCCCTGGCATGCTCCGGGCCAGCTTGATGTCCTTGACCGCGAAGATCCCAAGGTGCGGCCCCCCGTAGTTCAGGGGGATGCCGAGCGGCTGCCCCTCCCCGACAGCTATGTCGATCCCGTACGCCCCGGGTTCCTTGATCAGCGACAGGGAGATGGGGTCGACCCCTGCCACGGCCAGGGCGCCTGCGCCGCGGGCCATGGAAGCCATATCGGCGGCCTCGTCCTCGATGACCCCGAAGTAGTTGGGGTTCTCGAAGTAGAGGCAGGCGACGTCGTCTGAGAGCTTCCTTTTCAGGTCGTCCTGGTCGACCTGTCCTGTTGCGCGGTCGAAGGCCACAGTCTCGAGCCTCATGCCCATCGGCTCGGTGTAGGTCTGGATCACCGCCCTTCTCTGTGGGCCGGTGTTGGCCCCCAGCAGAACCCTGCTTCGCCCCGTCACCCTCCCGGCCATCCTCACAGCCTCCCCGGCGGCAGAAGCCCAGTCATAGAGCGAGCTGTTGCAGGCCTCCATCCCCAGAAGGTCGCACATCAGGCTCTGGTACTCGAAGAGGGCCTGCAGCATCCCCTGGCTCACCTCGGCCTGGTACGGGGTGTAGCTGGTGTAGAACTCCTGCCTTGAAGTGATGGACTCCACGGCCGCGGGGACGTAGTGGGGCCAGACCCCGCCCCCCAGGAAGCAGAGGGTCCCCGGAGGCGTCTTGTTCTGGCTGAGCCTGGCCTGAACGTCGCGCCTGACCTGGTACTCCGAGCCGCCTTCTGGGATCCGGAGGGGCCGATTGAGCCTCACGCCGTCAGGGATGTCCGAGAAGAGGTCATCCAGGGTGGCCACGCCAGCCTTCCGGAGCATCCGAGCCACGAATTCGCCGTCAAGGTTCGGTAGGAAGGGATGCCGCCGGGGGGCGCCGCTCATTCCTCAGGGGCCAAAAAACGCTTAAAATAAGAACCTAGCGCCGCTGGAAAAGTCCCTTGAGAAACACCGCGCTAGCCGTACTGCTCCTGCTCATGCTCGCGTTCATCCCCATCCAGGGGGCTGTCCACGCTCAGGGGGCGCCGGGGGTCGACGTCAAGAGTGTCTACACCCTGAACAGGTATGGTTTCGCTATGATAAATGAGACAGTGACGTTCACGAATAACGGCACGTCGGCGGTCCAGGTGCCGACGGTGACCATCGGGTTCGGGGCGCTGTCATCGGACGTCGTGAAGACCAATCTCACGAGCGGGTTCTCCATGGGGACGCCGCCGTCGGCAGGAGGACCGTTCACGGTCAGCAGCGGCGGGTCAGTCCCAGCGGGAGGGAGTTCGAGTTTCGTCCTCAACGCGCTCTTGAACAACGTAGTCACGACCGCGAAGAATGGGAGTCTCTTGGTGAGCGTCCTGTCTTCGCCTTCGATAAGCACCAAGGTAGCGACCCTGCTGAACGTGGTCCAGATGCCGGTCCAGACCTCGTTCCTGTCCCCCCCCTCCGGGCTGAAGGCGAGCATCCTTGGGACCAACAACACCTACTACTCCAAGCTGACAGATGTCACCCCCACCACGGCCAACGCCTCTGTCAGGGCAGTGTCGACCAACGCGGCGCAGGACTTCAACCCGCTCAAGGTCGTCGACGCGCAGCGGACGATAACCATCGCGCCCAACGGGACACCTGAGGTCACCGACATGATTGAGTTCGAGAACCTGGGTACCGTAGCTCTTGCACACCTCTACGTCTCGCTCCTGGCGCCCAGTTCCACTCAGGTGACGATACTGACTGCAACTGCCAATGAGCCAGTACTTCAGAATCAGTTCAAGATGTCCCTCACAGGAGGGGCCATCGACCTGAGGTCGTTCGTGGTCGGGTACCCGACTGACGGAGTCCAGACAGGGACGGAGTTCACCCTCACCTACAGGTACCCCCTGGGGACGAGCTACTATTCCACATCTGGCGGGAAGGTGACGATCAGCATCCCGGAGACGCCACCTGTCCAGGCGTTCATAGGCTCGTACTCGTTGAACCTCACGCTAAAGCAAGGGGCCAATGCCATCAAGTCTACCCCGGTGAGCCTCGGCGCCGTCACCCCCTGGCATACCGGCCAGGCGTCATTCTCATATGGCCTCTCGCTCGGATGGTACCTGGACTCGGGGCTCCCGTTCGCTTCGGTCGCGTTCATCCTCCTGCTGATAGGCCTGTTCGTTGTCAGGGCGACCACGGTCTCAGGTGAAGAGGCAGAAACCGTGGAAGAGGAGACGTCCACCGAGCTCGCCTCGACGATGATACAGGCGTTCGACGAGAAGACCAACCTGGTCAACGGCCTATGGCCTGAGATTGCAGCCAAGGACCCGAACGAGCTGGACAAGGCCTACTTCGACGAGGTCCGAAGCCGCCTCGACTCCTTCCGGAACAGGGCGCTGCAGAGGCTCAATGAGGTCAAGCAGAAGTCCACCAGTCAGAAGTTCTCAGAGGTGGTGGCCCAGATTCAGACCACGGAGCGCGAGGTCGACAGGGCGGCGAAGGACAAGTTGAACCTCTATCAGCAGTACTACCTGCGTCAGATGAGGAAGGAGGTATACGACAGGCTCCTCCCGCAATACACCAAGAGGCTCGAAAGGGCACTGAATCAGCTCACGGACGAGCTCCACACGGTCCAGAGAGAAGCGAAACTCCTCTAGCGCCGGCGGCCGCCGGGGGCAGATTTATGAAGCGGAAGGGGCCCGGAAGCCACGGACATGGAGAGCGTCGAGAAGCTGGTAATCATAGGGTCCGGACCGGCCGGGCTGACGGCAGCGATCTATGGGTGCCGGGCGGACCTCGACCCGCTGGTGTTCATGGGGACGAAGTACGGCGGTCAGCTGATGCTCACGAGCGAAGTGGAGAATTTTCCAGGGTTCCCCGACCCCGTCCTCGGGCCCGATCTGATATCTAGGATGAAGTCACAGGCGGAGAGGCTCGGAGCGAGGCTCGTCCAGGATGACGTGGTCAAGGTCAATTTCAAGACATACCCGTTTGAGGTCTACACCAGCGGCGGTGTGACGAAGGCGCATGCGGTCATCTTAGCAACCGGAGCAAACCCGAGGAGGCTCGACCTCCAATCAGAGATGAGGCTGATGGGCAAGGGGGTGTCGAACTGCGCAGTCTGCGACGGGTTCTTCTTCAGGGGGAAGAGGGTGGCGGTGGTCGGCGGGGGGGACACTGCCATGGAGGAAGCGACCTTCCTGGCCAAGTTCGCGTCGTCGGTGCAGGTGATTCACAGGAGGGACGGGCTCAGGGCCAGCGCCGCCCTGAGGAAGGAGGCGCTGGAGAACCCGAAGATCAGCTTCGTCTGGGACTCGGCGGTCACCGAGGTGATCGGGCAGGCGAAGGTCGAAGGGGTGAGGGTCAAGAACCTGAAGACTGGAGCTGAGACCGAGATGCCGGTGGACGGGCTGTTCGTCGCCATCGGCTACGAGCCCAACACGGAGATATTCAGAGGGCAAGTGGAGCTGGACCCCAAGGGATACCTGGCTGTCCACAACGGGACCGAGAGCAGCGTGCCAGGGGTCTTCGTCGCGGGAGACGTCCACGACTTCCGCTACAGGCAGGCCATAACGGCCGCGGCGGACGGGTGCAAGGCGCTCCTTGACGCCGAGAAGTTCGTCAAGCAGAAGCTCGAAGTAAAGGTCCCTAACTGATTACGGGGACGAACCTGTCCTCCGAGGCGGACCTGCTGAGGGGCCCCATTATGGGAGTCTTGCAGCCGCACGACCTGCACCTGTTCTGAACGTCCAGGTTGTACTCCAGTATCTCGTAACCATATCGCTTGACCAGGACGGCGCCGCACCCGGGACAGTAGCTGCTCTCATCCCTGTGGCCGGGGACGTTGCCCACGTAGACGTAGTTCAGGCCGGCCCTCCTGCCGACGGACACGTGCTTCTCGAGCGTCTCCACGGGGGTCGAAGGGAAGTCAGTCATCTTGTAGTCCGGGTGGAAGCGGAGGAAGTGGATGGGGGTGTCAGGGCCAAGGTTGTCGTAGATCCAGCGGCAGAGCTTCTCGGCCGCGACCAGGGAGTCCCCGACATTCGGGACGACCAGGTCGGTGATTTCGACGTGCACCCTCCCGCGTCTCTTAATCTCGAGGAGCGTCTGGAACACCGGCTCCGCATCTGGTATGCCGATGTAGCTGCGGACGAACTTCGTCTCGCCGCTCCCCTTGAAGTCTACGGTGATGCAGTCGAGGAAGTCATCCATCGTGGCGACTAATTCGGGGGTGCCGTAGCCGTTGGAGACGAAGACGTTGAACAGCCCCGCCGAGCGCGCCGCCCTGCCAACGTCCCGGGCGTACTCCATGAAGATCGTGGGCTCGTTGTAAGTGTAGGCCATACCTTCGCAGCCATGGGCCACCGCCTGGGAGACGAGCTCCTCGGGGCCGGCAGCGATCCCCTCGACCTTCCTTCGTTGGCTGATGTCATAGTTCTGGCAATAGCGGCAGAGCCAGTTACACCCTGAGGTGGCTATTGAGAATATCTTGGAGCCTGGCTTGTAGTGGACTACGGGTTTTTTCTCGATGGGGTCGATGTGGCCGGTCATCACCCTGCCGTAGACCAGGAGGTAGAGCACCCCGCCCACCACCCCTCTGACGCCGCAGAGCCCCACCTGGCCCTCCCCTATCCGGCACAGCCTCGCGCAAGCGGTGCACTGGACCTTCCCACCCTGTAAATTGCGATACAGCTCCGCGGCCTTGCCAGATGGCTCCGTGAGGCGCGGCTGCGGTGACATTGTGGTTCCAAATGCGCGTTCCAGGCATTAAGGTTTGCAGACGATGGGCGCCGATGAGAAAGACATGGCAAATGGTTATAACATATGTTATGTCCATGGGCCATGTGGTCAGCTTCGTGGAGGCGATGGCCCTTTCCGCGGTCATCGGATTCTCGATCTTCCTATCCTTGCCGCTGGTGATGCAGAAGAACCAAGGCAGAAAGAGGATAAACTTCCTCAACGCCGTGGCGGTAGGCATCCTCATCTTTCTGATAGCGGACGTCTTTCTTGACGCCGCCAGCATGCTGTACGACGGCTCACTCTACGGCTACGGCTCTTCACCCGCCTCCGACGCCGTGTTCGCCATCTCGATGGCGGGTGGGTTCTTGTTTCTGTTCACGGCGGGGAGCAGGGGGAAGACGGCCCTCACCCCGACCCAGCTGGCGATGGTCATAGCGCTCGGGATCGCATTTCAGAACTTGACCGAGGGGCTCCTCTTCGGCTCCCTGAGCGTGGGCTTCGGGCTCACGGGTGCGGCCGTGGTCGTACTGGTCGGATTCATCTTACAGAACTCGACGGAAGGGCTCGCCATCGCCTCCTCTTTCTTGGGAGCGACCGAAGGAAATGGAAGGGTGATCGCAGGGGCGCTGTTCATTGGGGGAGCGCCCACGATCCTCGGAGGGGCAGCAGGGTACTTCTACAACGCCACAGGGTTCGACCTGGCATTCTATGGCCTTGCCATAGGGACCATGCTCTACGTCATCCTCCCGATGCTCAGACATCTGCTGTCGGAGCCAGACTCAGCCAAGCTGGGCATCGCCTACGCGGGGGTCTTCGTGGGATTCGCGCTCGGGTTCGCTGTCAACCTGCTGTGAAGCCGGGCACAGCGAGAGGGGTGTGAAGATGGCCTTGGTCTGGTCACTCGTCCGTGCTTGCGGGCTTTGCTAGGGCCTCAACCCGCCGCTCGATCTCATCTCTGATCCTCCTCACTTCAGACAGCGGTTTCCCCTTCGGGTCCTCCAGGGCCCAGTCAACCAGTTTCTTCTGCATCCTGGCCAGCACTGGTCGGGGGCACGCTTCTTCGACGGAGCACCCCATCGTAACGACCAGGTCGGCTTCGTTGATCATCTGAGTCGTCAGCATCTTCGGCTTCTTGAACGAGAGGCTGAACCCCTTCTCTGCCATCGCCTCCGCCACCACGGGGTTTACCGACTCGGCGGGGAGAGTCCCAGCGCTCGCCGCAATTAGCCCCTCTCGCAGGGCGAAGGCCTCGGCCATCTGGCTCCGGCCCGAGTTCTCGACGCATACGAAGAGTATGCGCAGTTGGTTTGGACGACTTCTCATGGTCGCACCTCCCCTCCGCCGAACCCTTGTCTTGGCTCGGCCCCCGGATTCCCATCTGCGCTCAACGGAGCCACTTCGCGGGGGGCCACCACGCCGAAGTACCTCTTCCGCAGCCAGAAAGCGACGTTCACAAGGGCGATCATAACTGGGACCTCGATTAGCGGCCCGATGACCGTCGCGAAGGCTTCGGCAGAAGCGAGCCCGAAGACCGAAACAGCGACGGCGATGGCGAGCTCGAAGTTATTGCTGGCCGCCGTGAACGCCAGCGTAGTTGTCTTGGGATAGTCTAGCTTGGAATATACCCCCAGTGCGAAGGATGCGAAGAACATGATGACGAAGTAGATGAGAAGCGGGGCCGCGACCAGAAGGACGTCGTAGGGTATGGTCACTATTGCCGCCCCCTTGAGCGAGAACATGACTACGATGGTGAAGAGCAGGGCCAGGAGCGATGTTGGAGCCAGCTTCGGGACGAGCTTCTTCTCATACCACTCCCTTCCCTTGCGCCTCAGGAAGTAGAACCTCGTCGCCATCCCCCCAAAGAACGGGATGCCCAGGTAGACCGCAACGGATTGGGCCACGGCGAGAAGGGAGATGTTTACTGCCGTCCCCTGTCCCGCGATCCAGGATCCGGCGAGCGTGATGTAAAAGTAAGCCAGGACGCTGTAGAACAGTATCTGGAAGACTGAGTTGATAGCAACCAGTATCGCAGCCCACTCGCTATCACCCTGCGCCAGGCCATTCCAGACTATTACCATGGCGATGCACCTCGCCAGGCCGATGAGGATCAGCCCGTCCCTTAGGCCCGGGTCGCCGGCCAGGAACACCCAGGCCAGGGCGAACATCAGCAGGGGCCCCACCAGCCAATTCAGCACGAGGGACCAGGAGAGCATCTTCCTGGAACCGCTCCCGTGCACCACCTTTCTCAGCTCCTCGTACCGGACCCTGGCGAGTGGGGGGTACATCATCCAGATCAGACCGATTGCTATGGGGATCGATGTTGTCCCGACGCTGAGCGAGTTCAGAGCGTTGGCGAGGCCAGGGAGCGCGTAGCCCGCAGAAACGCCGATCCCCATCGCCAGGAATATCCACAGGGTGAGAAACCTGTTGAGGAAAGACAGGCGATTCCTCGGCTTGGCTGTCGCGCTCGCCCAACCCCTAGGCCGTCAGGCCCTTGACGAGGTCCAGGGCGGGGGAATCTAAGACGTCGTAGAAGACAAACCTCCCCCGCCTGCTCCTCCTTAGCAGATCGGCCTGCTCTAGGATCCCAAGGTGATGGGATACCGTGGGCTGTGGCAGTCCGAGGGCAGACTCGAGCTCACAGACGCACATCTGACGCTTTGAAAGGAGCAGCAGGATCTTGATCCTGTTCGAGTCTCCGATGGCCCCGGCCAGCTTTTCCGCCCTGCGGAGCTTCGCGGCGAAGTCCGGCGTCGAGAGCTTCTCTGCCTCCACCTCGGCCTGTCTGATGTCAGAGGGTTGGCAGATGTTGAGATCTATGAGCCGCTGGACCGACTTTGTCTGGCGCTTCATCGTGGCAGAGATATGGATTGACATATATTAATATATTGAGTGGCAATCTCAGGCCTGTGAGCCGCCCTCATGCGACAGCCAACCAATTCGAAGAGAGGCCTGCTCCCCGATTGGACGTGGGAGTTCCACGGGCACCGTTTTCCTTCATGTCCACAGGGTACTCGATGGGATTGGCCGCCTTGCGAGAACTTTGCCTCGAGTGGGTTCTGGCAAAAGGCGATCCAAACTTCGTTGAACAGGTCGAGCCCATTCTGGGCTTCTGCAGATAGCCCGGCTAGGATTCGAACCTAGGTCGAAGGCTCCAAAGGCCTCCATCCTTGACCAACTAGACGACCGGGCTGCGGGTGGACGCACACCCCCATGGTGATTTAGGCTTGCTTGGCGGCCTTCTCTATCTGCCCGGCAATCTTGGGGACAGGGTCCTCCATGGAGTCTAACACCCGCCTCGCCCTCCTGGCGAAGCTGGTCCTGGAGGGGCCGGCCAGGAGGCGCCTTGCCCTGGAGACTATCAACGAGGGTGTCCTTGCCTTCTCCAGCAGCCCGACCCTCGTGAGATACCTGTCGGTGTATAGCGAACCCTGGAACGCGGAAATGGTCGGGACCCCCATCAGGGCGGCCTCCGCGCTCATTGTCCCTCCCATCCCGACGAAGAGGTCCGTGGCCGCTAGCAGGTCGTGCCCCCCCACCACCTCCTCCGGGACGATGACCCTTGACCCGAACTTGCCCTTCACATCCTCAACCTGGTAGTCGTATCTGCAGAGGGCCACTATGTTGGCGTCAGGGAACTCGTTGACCAGTGAGGCGAGCACCCTGTCTGACCAGCCCATGTCCCCCCGAGCGAGATATGGTGCGTCGCTCTCCTGGACCCTGACTGTGATGGTGTCCTTCGACCGGTCCAGCCTGGGGACCGGGCCCGCCATGGGCTGCCTCTTCAGCCAAGCCGCAGGGTCGAGCGCCCGGTAGGTGGTCACCTGGTTCTTCCGGACGCCGAAATGAGCCCAGGCGCTGTACGGTATGATCCACGGACACAGGAGCTGGTGGCTCAAGGGGAGGGAGAGCCTTCCTGCCACTTCGGAGTGTGGGGAGTCGTTCACAGCCAGATGCTTGATCCCGAGCCCGTAGGCGACCCTGGCGCACACGGCTGACGCTGTGGAGACTGCCACCTGGGGTCCAAACCGCTCCACCAATGGTATCATCTCCTCCTGCCGCTTGGTGGCTGCGAGAAGCTGTTCCTCCGGGCCCCTGCGCCCTCTTTCGCCTACGAAGGTCAACTCAAGCCGCGCCCGGTCTGCGAGAGGGGCCACCTCTCTGTACCTACGGGAGGTGGCCAGGACCTCGGCTCCCCTGGCCCTAAGCTCGGCGATGGCAGGGCCGAAGAACAGGACCTGCTTGGGGGTCAGAACGTCGAACCAGACTCTCATCGCGTGCCTCGCGATTACAGACCGGGCGGGTGCATACTAATCCGTTTGCCCCGTTTCAAGACGCGGCGCCCCCTTCAAAGTATAATACCGAACCATTGCTTAGCCAGGAGGAGCCTTTGCCAAAGATACAGGTAGCGATGTACGGGCTCACCAGTGAAGCGTACAGGCTGGCTGCCGACATCGGCGACAAGGCACAAGTCACGATCGTGGATGAGACGCTCCAGATGGCCATGGAACTGGAGCCAGGATTCATGAAGAAGAACCCTGTCCTGCAGGAGGTGATGGCAGAGGAGCCCCTGCTCAGCTTCAAGCCGCTCGAGCAGGTCCTAGGAGAGGCGCAGGTAGTCTTCTTCACACCCAGATTGAGGCGGCCGTCGGAAGAGACCCTCATCGAAGCCGGCTCAAAGCTGCGGGATCTGGCGAAGTATCTGTCCAAGGGGGTCAGCCTGGTCAACGCGCTCCCCTCGGGCCCTGGAGGGAACTCTGAGAACATCATGCTTGTGGAGAAGCAGACCGGGCTCCAGGTAGGCTCCACGCTGACCTACGCTTACATGCCCCTCAGGCCGAGGGAGAACAAGCCGGCGGTGGTGGCCTTCGCCGGTGCCCAGGAGAACGGGCCCCTCCAGGGCCTGGGCTACTCTCAGAGCTCCCAGAACGTGTTCTCTGCGGAGCTCGAGTATGCGGCGACGGTCATGGAGACCGCTGTGGCCTCGGTGACGGAGATCGAAGTAGCCAGGAAGGCGCGAGAGGCGAAGGTTTCGCTCCAGCGCACGTCGGGGGTGTACCTGGACGAGTTCTCGAGGTACCTCTATGAGCTGAAGGCCATCCAGGCCAGCGAAGAGACTGGCGAGTCGATATCGTACCTGGCCGGGGCCACGCTGAAGAGCTTCGACAATTACATCAGGTACGTTGTGGACGAAACAAGGGAGGCGCTGAAGGAGAAGCAGCTGAAAGCAAGCCGGACGAAGATCTCGTTGCTGTGGGCGCTTGACAGGTACGAGATGCGCGGAGAGCGATTACAGGTGGCCGACAGCATTCAGCAGAGGCTCAGGGACTACGTGACAGACGTGGAGCTCGTGGCAGGGAGGGCCAAGGGAGGGCCGGGGCTCTTCGACCCGCTCAAGCACAACGTGGTGATAGTCTGCTCCAAGGACGACCTGGACGCGCTGAAGTCGTCGGGGAAGAGCATGAGGGGCGGCGAGACCACCATCATCTCAGCTACCCCGGGCCTGAAAAGAGAGTGAACGACATAACCCTAAATCCTGTTTCCTCAAGGCGGCGAAACTGATGACGCGCATAGCCGTCGTTGGTACCGGGGGATGGGGGAAGAATCACGTCCGGGTCCTAAACGAGCTTCAGTGCCTGGCTGCGGTGTGCGACATGAACCTAGAGAGGGCGGAGGCGTTCTCGAAGAAGTACCGCGTCCCTGCCTACGGCTCGCTGGAGGCGATGCTCGGCAAGGAGCAGCTGGACGGCGTCACGATATGCACCCCGGCGACGACCCACTTTCAGATAGCAAGCAGGACGCTGGCCGCGGGGCTCAACACATTCGTCGAGAAACCGCTGTCGACCACGGTGAAGGACGGCGGAGCGCTAATCGAAGCGGCGCGGAGGGCAAACAGGGCCGTTACGGTGGGGTTCATCGAACGCTTCAACCCGCCCATCGCCGCTCTCAAGCGGATGATATCCGAGAAGAAGCTTGGAGACCCGATCCTCTTGGAGTTCCACAGGGAGAACAGGAGGGGGGCCGGCATCAGCGACGTGGGCATCGTGCAGGACGCGTCGGTCCACGATATCGACACCGCCTGCTGGCTCTTCGGGGAGGTGCCGAAGGTCGTCTACTCGAGGGTAGGGTCCATGCGCGTCCCTCCGGAGCACGAAGACTTCGCGACCATCCTGCTGGGCTTCTCGGGTCAGAGGACGGCATTCCTGGTTACCAACTGGATCACCCCCAACCGGGTGAGGACCATGAGCGCCGTCTTCTCTGGAGGGGTAGTTGACGTCGACTTCGTGACGCAGCAGACCAGCATCCACGAGGGCGACCTTACCACCGTCCCCACCAGGCCGGTCCAGGAGCCGCTGACCCTCGAGCTGAAGGAGTTCATCTCTGCTATTGAAGAGAAGAGGCAGCCCCTAGTCACCGGCCAGGACGGTCTGAACGTCCTCAGGGTGGCAGAAGCTGTGCTGGCGTCTAGCGCGTCGGGGGCGCCGATCTACCTTGGGTGAGAAGACGAAGATAGTCAACTTCATCTCGCCGGAGGCGAAGCTCGGGAAGAACGTGCGCGTGTGGCATTTCTCGTACGTCGGGAAGGGTTCGGAGATAGGGGACGATGTGAAGATCGGCTCCCTGGCCCACGTAGACTACGACGTGAAGGTGGGGAGCGGGACGATGATCGAGGGGAGCGTGTACATCCCCCCCATGTCCAGGATAGGGAAGGGGGTGTTCATAGGCCCCGCCGCCGTCCTGACCAATGACCCGTACCCCCCTAGCAAGAAGATGATCGGAGTGACCATCGAGGACGGGGCGGTCATCGGCGCTAGGGCGGTCATCAAGGCGGGGGTGACTGTGGGGCGGAGGGCCGTGGTCGCCATGGGGGCCGTGGTCACCAAGGACGTGCCTCCCGAGAAAGTGGTGATGGGGGTCCCGGCCAGGGTCGTGTACAGCAGGAAGGAGTTCGACGCTAAGATGAAGGCCTGGGAGCGCTCCTGACCCTGGACCGCACGTAGAGTCTGGTCAGGCCGTCTAGGACGATGAACCAGAGGGCCCCCAAGACGAGGATCAGGAACATCTTGAGCAGGGCGAGGGTCGTGTAGTCTGTGAGGGTGTGCGGTATGGGCCCGAGGGGGACGACGAGGGTGAAGAAGACATAGGTTTCTAGGATTATGAGCAGGAAAGCCACGAACTCTATCATTAAGAGAGGGAAGAGCTTCAAGCTAGAACACCCAGGTCAGCACGGAAGTGGCCACAGAGAACACGCAGGCCACAGCGGTCAGGGCGACGATGCTCGCCACTAGCTCCAACTCGGTCATCGACGAAGTCAGGAGGACAAGCCGCACAAGGGTGTTAGGCGCGTCCTTCTCCACGGAAGCGTGGAGAAGCCCGTCTTCGCCTATGTATGTAGGCCTTGAAGCCATCTTTCTTCTCTCGACGAACCCCCTGACGCTGGAGAGGGTGTAGAACGAGTTCAGTATCGCCGGGACGATGGCTATGATGGCGGCGATCTCGACCCCTCCTGTGACTGCGAGCCCAGCGAAGGCGGCGCCGAACATGAGGCTGCCGCTGTCCCCGTCGAAGGCCTTCGAAGGGAAGCGGTTGTAGGCCAGGAAGGCGCCAGCGACCCCGACCAGGGGGAGGGTGGAGGCGACCCTGGAGACTGAGAACCCACTCTGGAAGAGGGCGCGGAGGGTCACGCCGGCCAGAAGCGCCAGCGAGGTGAGAAGAGTGAACCAGGATATCTCGCCGTTGAACGCGTCCATCATATTGAACGCGTTGGCCACCACCGGGAATGCTGCCACCGCCAGGATTGTGTAGATGATGAAGTGAGGGGCCGTATCCCCGAGGATTGGGAAGTAGATGTCGGCCCGATAGAGCGTGGGCTGCAGGACAGCCATTGAGACGAAGGCGAGGCCGGCGAGGAGCAGCAGGAGTGGTTTGGTCTTCCCCCCCAGGACGTAGAGGTCATCGACGAGCCCGATGGCGAAGGCCACGCCAGCCCCCGCCGCCACGGCAACGGGGACCAGGGTCCTGAATCCTAAAGCTACTGCGAACTCTCCGACGACCAGGCCTGCGAAGAGGAGAGGCCCGGCGGGCATGGGGACCTTGGTCGGCGGGCTCTTGTGGGCGTCCTCAGCTACGCGCCCCAGCCTGGTGAGGGCTCTGAGGTACGAAGGGAAGAGCCCCAGGAGGAGGAAGAAGGGGGCGGCGAGCGCCAGGATGAAGGCGGCGCCCTCAAGCCATGTAATCAACGGCTGGGCCAGCCGAACTCTTTCTCATTAAACGGTTTCCGAAGCCCCTTCAAGCGCTTCAATGTTAAATAATGCTTTCCCGCGCCCAACGACTCACATGAACATACACGATCTGCGCGACGGCATGAGGAGAGTCGACGCAGAGGGTGAGATCGTCGAGATGGCCGAACCGAGGAGCGTCAACCTGAGGACCGGGGGGGAAGCGAGGGTGGCGGACTGCATGCTAAAGGACGAAACTGGTCAGATTAAGCTCTCGCTCTGGGACGATCAGATAGACATGGTGAAACAGGGCTCCAAGGTGAGGATCACCAACGGCTACACGAACAGCTTCCGCGGGGAACTGCGGCTGAACGTCGGCCGCTACGGCAAGCTCGAAGTCCTCGAGGCCTGAAAAGGTTCTAAAACGGCAGGAGGCCGGAAAGCTCCGAATTGGGCACCGGTGGCGTACTCCTCAGAAGGCTCAGGGCTTTGGTGTCTGACAGCCCGACGGGTTTCGTCTGGGTGGAAACCGGATCCCTCGCAGGGTCTGGCTACCCGGCTTCCAGGGGGCAGGTGGGATGGCTGGTCAAGAGAGGGATAGGGAGCATCTTAACGCTCACGGAAGAGCCGCTCCCGGGAGCGTGGACGTCTGGGTTCGCATTGGGCCTGGGCCACGTGCCCATGCATGACCATCAGTCCCCCGACGCCGACTCCATGGAGAAGGCGGTGGAGTACATCTTGAGCCGCAGGAAGGAGGGAAAGGCGGTCCTAGTGCACTGCCTCGCGGGGGAGGGGAGGACCGGATGTGTGCTCGCGGCCTATCTCATCCGGACGCGCCGCATGGGAGCCGATGGAGCCATGGCGACCCTGCGCTCACTGAAGCAGGAGTTCATCGAGCACGGCCAGGAGGGGGCGGTCCGTGGATTCGCCTCGGGAGAAGGCCTGGCGGTTGGTGCGGCCCCCGAACGCCCACGGGCCTGACGACCTGCCCCTTCAAGGGGAGCGGCTCCCGGGATCACACCCTGGGAGCAGGTCTGTCCTATGGCGACCGGCTCCCTGAGGAGGTCGCCGTGCCTAGCTGTGCTCACCAAGGAAGCGGACGACGCGCTTCATAAAGGCGCTCCTCTCCTCCCAGAAGGCGAGGTGGGAACTCTTCGGAAAGATGGTCAACTCTGAGCCCCTGATGTGCCGGTGGAGCTCCCTGGCGACTACGGGCGAGACCTCGTCGTACCGCCCGCCCAGGATCAGGGCAGGGACCCTTATCGTGCGAAGCCGGCTGGTGACGTCCCAGTAGCGGATGTTGCCTATTATGGTGAATTCGTTTGGCCCGTTCATTGTCCCGTACACAGGCTTGCTGATGTGTTCCAAGGAATAGCTTACTTCGGCGGGCCAGGGGTCCAGCCTGCACAGGTGCTTCTTGTAGTATACCATCACCGCGTCGGCGTACTCGGGGTTCTCGTACTCCCCCAGGGTTTCATACTTCACCAATGCCTTCTGGACGCCCGCAGGGAGCTTCTTCTTCATCCGCTGCATCTCCCTTACCGTCAGGGGGACGCTGTGGAGGCCCCCGACTGTGGTCAGCGTCGACATGTTACGCTGGTACTTCAGAGCATAGGCTATCGCGAGCAGCCCGCCCCAGCTTGAGCCTATGAGGTGCGGCCGCCCCAGGTTCATCTCCCTCCGGAACTCTTCCACCTCCTCCACGTAATGCTCCGGCACGAAGAGGGCCGGATCTTTCGGGACCTGCGACCTGCCGCATCCTAGCTGGTCGTAGAGCGTCACCCGGTAGCCGTGGCTCGCCAGGTCGGCCAGGGGAAGCAGGTAGTCGTGGGTGGCGCCTGGGCCTCCGTGAAGGCCGAGGACATCCCCCTTCGTGGGGTCGCCGAACTGGCGATAGAAGAGGTCGAACCCGAGGACTGAGGCGTACCCTTCTCTGCGCTCCAACCTCCAAGGATTGCCCTCTGAACGGCTTAAACCTTGACCGTCAGGGCCAGATACCCTTGTCCCGCCGCGGGCCCTAGGGACCGGTAGCCTCGAGGGTGACGACATCGACGAGAGCGACGGCGAGTTCCGAATTGTACTCCTTCCGATGGGTTTGCTTCGACTCGACATCTAACACCGTGAACAACAAACCGGATGGATGTGGTTCACTCGCAGGGATCTCACACGACCTTCATGGGGGGTGCGGGCTCTCAGATATGGTGGGGGCCTTCTCCAAACCTTTCGTCTCAGAGCTTGTTGAATGTGAGCAGCAATCTTGCTCCAGGCCTTAAATCGCCCCATTAACCGGGACCTGATGAGATAGTCACCTAAAGGCGAGAAGGCGGACCTGCCAACGGATTCCTATGAGGAGTGGCTAACATCCCAGATTGTCGATGGCGGTGAGCCCAGTAAGAAAAAGTCAACCTGACCAACCCCGGCCTGTGTCCTGTGCAACTACTCTCACTGCGGCGATTGTGACCCTTAACCAGGTCATTGCGAGCGCGTTTGCTATCTCGATGGAACAACGGTAGGATGTGAGGAAAAACGAGTTTCGGACAGCGAGGAGGATACGGCAGTCGTGGGGGGTACAGAAGTCGCTCCGATTCCTTCAACAAACCAGTTGAAGTGGGCAAAGGAGTACAACGTCAGCATCTCCGAAGTCAGCGGACGTGGTGATGGTCTTACCAGGATAGAAGGATTTGTCGTCTTTGTACCTGGAACAAAGCAAGGCCAGAATGTAAGGATAAAGGTCACTCAAGTCTCAGATAGGTTTGCTACCGGGCAGGTCGCGCAGACTTCGGACACGTCGACAGCACCTACCTCAGAGTCTTCCGGTAAGACCGGTAATTAGTCGGTCAGATGCGTTGCAGTGATGATGCAAGTTGATCCAAGAAGGGTCAACCATTCCTTTTTCATGTTCACAGCATTAGCACGTGACAGCACTCAAATGCCGAGAGCTTGCCTGAGACTCTTGTATCTGTTCCTGATGGTGACCTCAGTCACCCTCGCAGCCTCCGCGACATCCTTCTGTGTCTTCTGCTCTCCCTCCAGAGAGCACGCCACATAGAGAGCCGAAGCCGCTAGACCCATCGGGTCTTTGCCTGCGGATATCCTGGCTGCCTGTGCCATCCTCAGTATCTCGCACGCCCTCCTTTGCGTCTTCTCTTTCATCCCTGCCCGAGAAGCGATGCCAGATACGCACCGTACAGGGTCGGCAACCGGCATTGTAAGCTCCATTTCCCTATAGAGCATCCTATAGGACCGCGCGAGGTCCTTCTTCTTGA
Organism: Nitrososphaerota archaeon; assembly: GCA_029785615.1. GTDB lineage: Archaea > Thermoproteota > Nitrososphaeria > Nitrososphaerales > Gagatemarchaeaceae > UBA183. Next base: position 43,364 of record JAFLZH010000001.1, on the reverse strand, counting down.
CATTGCTGACCGCAGCTACATCCTTTAGAGACCTGGGTATCTGCCCGTCACGGCAGGCAGCATACAGTGACGCCCCGATGATCGAGCTGATTGACCTGCCTCTGACCAGGCCCCTTTCGAGGGCTTTCCGGTAGAAGTAGGCCGCCCTTTCGGCAACTGCCTCTGAGACGACGAGTTTGTCCGAGAGCCTCCGCAATTCGGAAAATGCCTGTCTTAGGTTCCTGTCCGTGGACTCGTGGACCTGGCTCCTCCTGTCCCACGTTCTTAGTCTCCCCACTGTGGATTTCATTGGTCCTGACAGAGACCGTCCTGACGCGTCCCTGTCGGAGACCCCTATTACCGTGGCAAGCCCCATGTCGTGCTGCGCGATGGAGGTGGGAATCCCGGTCCTGCTACGGCTCTCCTTCCCATCCTCAGAGAATTGTCTCCACTCAGGTCCAGTCTCGACAATCTTATCCTTCAGCACCATCCCACAGTTCCCGCAACAGAGCTCACCTGCGGGTCCGTCTGTTAAGATGAGGTTCTTCCCACACTTGGGGCATCTTTCAATTGTCCTTTCCTGCTTCAGTAGCCTCGAATAGTTTGTCTCGTAGGATATTTCACGTCACCTACCTGAAGCTCAGGCCGCTCGAGTCCATCTTCTTCACACATTCCTCGCATCCAAGCCCGGCAGGGTTCCGGTAGAGTCGACGGAGTGCCCCACAACCTGGGCAGGGCTTTACTGGGGACGGCTGTTGTGCCGGATGCACGGTAAGTTGTTCCAAGAGCTCAACGTCGCCTTGAACGCCTTCTGAGCTGCTCTTGAGTACTCACCTGCATACAAACCGGGCAGATGAGACGGCGGTTTGTTTCGTCCTGCGTGGGTCTTATTCTGTGAATCACGCATTGCTCATTTTGGGTTTGGTTCACATTCTTCTTCGTAGTTGCTCACTATTAAGGGTGGCAAAGGCCATAGTACGCCAGAGGGGCACCACCTTACTTTGAACAACATGGGGAACGCCGACCTGAGTAAACTGGAGGAGATATTCGATTCATTCAGCCAGTCCTATCAGAGGTATTGGGAGGCCTATGTTATGTTCCAGAACCAGCTGTACGAGACCCTAGGGGCGGCCAGGATTCGAACCTTCCATAGACAATCTGTGCACAATATGCCTTGCAGTCACGCCCAGGCGCCTATGGTCTGGGTACCTTAGGCGGCTTTCGATGGACGGGACGCGCGCTGTTCTAGAGCGTGTTGGTGAGAGGCGTGCCTGCGCTTGCGAATTGCTTCCCACTTTTTCCTGCGTGCGAATGTCATTGTTACTTTTGTTCCCTGGCGAGTATATATGGAGTCGGTCTCGAGACCCTGCCGTTCCCCCGGCATTGTTCAACTGCTGTCGATGTCACAGAGGTCCGCATCGTGTTTGGGCGATCCAGGAGTTGATTGGCGCGTTCTCATTCGAAGAGGGCGCCTGCAGGAGGTAGGAGGCCGAGATAGCCGTTCTTAGGACACAGACCTAGTCCACGAGAGGCTCTACAAGAATTCCGGCGATGAGTATCACGGCCTCTATTGAGGCTCGAGTTCCTTAGGGTGTCTTTCCTTTACTTCTCCTCTTACGGGCATTCTTTCGCAGCGATTTTGTCCACGCGACTGCTGAGATTACCCTGAAATGAGGATTGGATGCGTCGAGACCACCTGTCCGGGACATCAATGTACAAAGATTCGATGCGAAGAACTCAGCTCTTCGACTTGTTGCTCTCCCGCTCAGCGGACTTGCGGATTCGATTCAGTTCTGCGATCTTGTCTCTGTACTCCTTTTTCTTCTTCTTGTTTCCTTGTGTGCGTGCCTGATCGTACAACTTCCTCAGTTTCTCTTCTTCTGCAGCGTAGTCAGACAACTTCGACGTAAAATCGCACCGACGTAGTTATGTCTTTCAGAGAAGGCCAGACGACGGCGAGCACCCATTCAAGGGGATCTCGGCGTCACCGTAGGGAGGGCACGGACTTCAGGAATGAGTTGACGAGACTATGGCGGTACAAATTTGCAGTGAGGACACAGAGAAAGGTGAGCAAAGCGAGTTCAGAGAACGCGAAATTGACCATCATTGCCGAGACGGGGGGGCTGGGCAAAGAAGAACCTCCCTCGCACAGGAGCTGAAAAGAAGGGCGCGAAGATGGCTGCAGTCGAGTCGTAAAATCGGGACGCTTCAGAGCTTGCTCTTTCCTTCCACCTGTCCACGGCTCTTCGCGTTGCGGCGGTACTAATCCTCAAGCGGCTGGCCTCGGTTTGGGAGACATTTATCACCCGGATGTCAGCCCAAAACTAGAGCAGACCAAGTCAGTTGACCGGTCGACGATAACCCCTTTGAGAGTTGGGTTGCAACGCAGACCGATTGAGTGACCCGGCAATCAGCAGGGCTACAATGGTGTGTGGGAACCTATGACATAGACGATGACTCTTGCACTGTGGTGGCCCTCTTTGAAGGTCTGGAACTCCATGGGGCGCCACCCGGGAATCCCGAAGTCGTGCGAGACTACCTTGGACCCTTCCGACAGTTCTTCGAGGAGCTTCCGCTTCAGTCTCGCATTCTCGCTCGCGCTCTGGTAGAGTGTTACAATGTTGGCCTCAGATAGGTTCACGTCATCATAGTTCGCATTCGTTATGATAGCATTTTTGAGATGCCGTGTCCTTCTGAGTGCGATGGAACAGAGCCTCTTGTTCTGCTCAATGCCCACTGCCTTTCTGGCGTTGTAATCGCGGGCGGCCGAGACAACGATGTCTCCATTTCCGCATCCTAGGTCGTAGACGATCGACTCGGAAGTTACGCCCGCCAACGTGAGCATTTTCTCGATTGTAAGTGGAGACGACGGATAGAACGGAGCGCCCAACGCCGGATGAACGGTGTGATTGGTGAATTAAGGATGCCCATGGCAGGTCACAGCCGATGCGGGCAGCTGCAGTCGGCCGTAGTAATTCCATGGGCAGTTATGACGAATCGCTTTCCTGTTTTTCGTTTGGTTTGACGTTCAAGAGCGCTGCGTCCCTCTTCGCGTTTGCCTCTCTTCTTCCCTTCTCTTCCCAAGATTCTCTATCCCTCTGATTGGTCGCAGATTACTCTCCTTCGACTGAACATAGGCGTGTAGCACTTTTCCACGTCCAGGAACCAAAGACCAAGGCATTGGAAGTCGGATTCACTCCGCACGGCTCAACGGCGTTTGTGTTTGGCATTCCGTTTTAGCGCCATCCACTCGTTCACATCCTCGTAAAATAGAGAAAGGCTGAAAGCGGGGACCATTCCCACACCAGATTCGTGGCATACAGCGAAGACATCTGCTCTCGTTGCGGGCATCCCCGGTCCTCACATGCTGGAGGGGGTCGTTTGTCGAAAGACGGGTGTGGCATGAAGGGATGTGGTTGTGACCACTTCGTCTCGACGTAACGCGGACATGTCCAATACCGCCATTATCGCTGGTTCACATCCAGCTTTTCACTTCTCGCCCACGACGACCGCGAAGTTGGGAGGCGGTGATTTCACTATCCTCTGTCTCCTGAATCCCACTCTCTTCACGATATCCGTCATCTCCATCTGAGAGACCGGGGTATTCTGACCGATTTAGCAGAATGCGGGGGGAGGGATTCGAACCCTCGAACCCCTAAGGGATGGGAGCCTCAGTCCCACGCCGTTGACCATGCTGGGCGACCCCCGCACAAGGCCCACCCCCGGCCGACGTTCTAAAAAGCCTGCGAAGGGTTAAGGACGGGAATCTCAGCTCGAGCGAGTGAGAACAGATGGAGCGGGCAACGGAGGCTACCACTACCATCCTGGAGGTCAGATGCGTCTCGTGCGGAAAGGGCTTCTCGTCAGGCAAGCCGCTCGGCACCTGCCCCGACTGCGGGTCGATCCTGAGCTGCAGGTATGATTACGAGAAGGCCAAGGAGACGCTTACGCGGGAAGGTCTCAGGGGTAGACAGAAAAGCCTCTGGAGGTACCGCGAAGTCCTCCCCGATATCGCACCTCCGAACGTTGTGACGCTGGGGGAGGGGATGACCCCTATCGTGACCCTGATGTCCGGGCTGCTTCTCAAGGACGACGGCCTCATCCCCACCGGCACGTTCAAGGCCAGGGGCATGGCGGTCGCGGTGTCCAAGGCGAAGGACCTCGGCCTGACGAAACTGGTTGTGCCGTCCGCTGGAAACGCCGGTGCTGCCCTGGCATGCTATGCGGCCCGGGGAGGCCTGGCAGCCCGGGTCTTCATGCCCACTGAGACCCCGCAATCGATAGTGAAGGAGTGCGTCCAGTTCGGTGCAGAGGTCGTCCAGGTGGATGGGAACATTGGTGATGCGGGGGCGAGGATGAGGACGCAGATTGACGGCTATTTCGACATGTCCACACTCAAGGAGCCCTACCGGCTCGAGGGGAAGAAGACGATGGGCTACGAGATTGCCGAGCAGACTGGCTTCGAGCTCCCTGGGGCTATAGTCTACCCGACGGGAGGAGGGACGGGCCTCCTGGGCATGTGGAAGGCCTTCGACGAGCTGGAGAAGCTCGGCCTGATAGGGAACGAGCGGCCAAGGATGTTCTCGGTCCAGTCGGAGGCGTGCGCGCCCATCGTAGCCTCCTTCGCCGCTGGGAAGGATGTCCCCGATCCCGACTACCCTGACGGCACCACCGTCGCGGTGGGCCTTAGGGTGCCGAGGCCCTTCGCCGGCAGGCAGATGGTTTCTGTGCTGCGCGCAAGCAAGGGAGGGGCAATCAGCGTCTCCGACTCTGAGATACTCGGGGCCATGAAGGCCCTCGCAGGGGAAGGGGTGTTCGCCTGCCCGGAGGGCGCGGCGACCCTAGCTGGATATCAAAGGCTCCTCGACGCTGGAAGCATAGCCAGGTCAGAGAAGGTCCTGCTCTACAACACTGGGACCGGCCTCAAGTACCTCGACCTGGTTCGGAGAACGCCGAACTCGCGTCAAGGCTTTATTGTATGACAAGCAGGGCCGAACTTGAGCCAGCGTAGCTCAGCCTGGTAGAGCGTTCGCCTCGTAAGCGAAAGGTCGCGAGATCGATGCTCGCCGCTGGCTCGTCCCAGTCTTGGTTGCCGAGGGACCGACCGACTTCGTAGCTACACCGCCCCGCACTGCTCGGAAGGCATCCGGTCTGCGAATCCCGGGGTCGTCAGGCGCATCTTGAGCCGAAGTCCCTTCTTGAAAGAATGGCCCGGAGGGAGGGGATTCGAAGCCCCCTCTATGCAGTGCCGAAGGAAAGCCCCAGCTGACCCAGCCACTTCCTGTATGCCACGGCGATCCTGTCTGACTTCAGGTGAAGCTCGGCCTGCAGGTCGAGGGGGAGCCTCTCCGGCCTCTGCGACTCCACCACGGGGATATCCTGGCTGGTTATCTCGTCCTGGCGCGCGACTACGTCCCCCTCCGGGATGTCGTGCCCGTAGTCCATGGCGATCCAGAACCATGCCCTAGACTCGAACTCGTCGATTGGGCAGACCGTGGCGAAGATCGAGAAGGTCCCGTCTGTTGTCTCTTTCGAGAGGTACATGGTAAGGGGGCGCAGGACCTTGTAGGTGTAGTTGACTTCCTTCCCGACGCCCGTCCCGTCCGGGTCCGGCTGCCAGATCCTGACGTTGCGTGCGACGATCCCGTCATCAGAAGCCTGAACTTCGTAGTCCTGTATCTCCGCGTGGGCCCTCTCCCCCAGAATCCCCTCGTGAACGAATGGGAGGTGGGCAACGTCGAGGAAGTTCTCAACCGCCCTCGGGCCGCTCGCCCGGTAGCGATAGGGCCCGCAGGGGACCTTTCTGAACGACGAGGAGCCCCATTCCTCGAACCCAGGTACGTCGCGGGCAGGCTCCCCGAGGCAAGCCCAGACCAGGCCGTAGCGCTCCGTGCAGAAGTATGTCTTCACCTTCGCCTTCGGCGGAGGCTTCTGCCCCGGGTGGGCAGGCATCTTGACGCACTCGCCTGCCTGGTTGTAGGTCCAGCCGTGGTAGGCGCACTCGAGCAGGCCGCCGTTGAGGTGGCCCAAGGAGAGTTTCGTCCCCCTGTGAATGCAGAGGTCCTGCCACACGTTCACCTCGCCGTGGATCCGCCAGGCTACGAGGTCTTCCCCCGAGGAGCCTGAGTGGCAGGATCGAAGCCTCGTTGAGGTCCGAGGACCTGGCGATGGGGTGCCAGTCGTTAACGAGGATGGGATCCTCTATCATGGCGGTCGGCTTACTCGGGTGGCAGTTCCTTGTAGTTGATGGAGATGTCCATCCCTCTCTTCTTGTGGTACCAGCTCGAGGCCAGGTAGATCAGGGCGCCGGCCACCAGGGTGCCTATCGAGTAGGCGTAGGTGACGTTGTTCAGGCCGGTGAAGCCAGGGTTGGCCAAGAACAGGTATGCTACGTACCCGAACACCAGGATGTTGAGGAACCCTGCCAGAGAGAGGAGGCCCTTGGACGAGCCCGACTCCTTCCTTATGGCGTGGACTATCGCGGCCAGGCCCACGAACATGAAGTAGATCATCGAGGAGATTATGGCTCCGAATATCCCGAATATGGTCCCGTAGTAGTAGGCTGTGACCCCTATCAGGGCGATCGTGATGACCCAGTCAATCAGCATGGCTACCACCGGCGAACCGAACCTGGGGCTGACGTATGAGAGCCTGGACGGGAGGAACCTGTCCAGGGACTGGGCGAGCAGGTACCTCGAGAAGATGATCACCGCGTACGCTATCACCGCGAACTGGAGGGCGACCCATCCGAGCCCGATTACCCAGGCGACCCACGGGTTGTTCGCGACCCCCATCGCTATGGAGAAGAAGCTAGGGCCTATGGTAGACTGATAGGCGTAGTCGTGGAAGAGGCCGTTGATGTACGGCAGCCCCCCTACGTAATAGAGGACCGCGAAGGTTGAAGTCGCGAAGATGAAGGTGATTATCGCTGAGGCAGGGACGTTCCACTTCAGGGCGCGGGACCCCTTCATCTCAGAGGCGACGGCCGGGCCCGCGTTGAGCCACGGATATACGAAGGCGAACAGCACAGGCATTATGTAGAGCATGTTGCCGAAGTTTAGGTCAAAGGGCGAGCCTGAGGGCTGGTACGTCGAAGCGACCGCGTTGTAGGAGTTCGTGCCGTTCATGGCGATGTTGTTGGAGCCGGCATAAGGGCCGGTACCGTTGGCATAGTTGACGAGCGCCGAATGACCCCCCGCCAGCAGGACGGCCATGGCGATTACCAGCGTGACCGCTCCGAAGACGGCCAAGACAGTGACGAACTTGTAGCCCGCCTTGGGCTTCAGGATGTTGAGGGCTATGACCAAAGTGAAGGCGAGAGCGCCAACGGCGAACTGCCAGAACGAACCTCCCGCTGTGACTGGGAAATTGAAGAGCGTCGTCCAAGACGTTGTGGGGAAGCCGTATGCGAAGCCCATCTCCGCGCCAACCCCTCCAATCGCGTAGTCCAGGAGTATCACCACGAGGGCGATGAAGGCCAGGGTCTCCATAGTATACCCCCAGAAGGAGAGGGTGCTCCCGGCGAACCCTCCGAAGTTCCTTGAGAGCCAGACGTAGTCCCCTCCGGCCCTCGGGTAGCGGCGGGACATCATGGTATAGACGACTATCTGAGGGATGGAGAGCCCGAACGCGATCATTGAGGCGACCACCAGGTTCAGGCCGGCCACGTTGACAAAGAGGAGCGTCGCTGCCGAGGAGCCCGCGATGGTGGTGAGCAAAGGACCGACCGACATGTTGCTGAAGTTCAGGGCGATGGAGTCGAGGAAAGAGACGTTCCTCACCAGGCCGGTGCTCTCCCTGACGAATACCGTCGGCTTCTTCTCGTCGGGCTGGCTGTCGCCCATTGGAACTTGATAAAAAGTCCTGCGTATATAACTGAGTCTTAGCACACACGTGTGAATCTTGCCGTGGCGTGTGAAGATCAGTACCCGATCTCAGAGCTGGGCCGGAGGTGACGCATCGACTTCGCCCTGCCGCATCTCTTGCACCTGTAGATGCCCCTCCCCCTCGGGTTGTAGTCCCTGGTGTCGACGACGGCTTCGTGCTCAGTCCTAGTCCCGCACTTTTCGCACCAGCGATACTCAGCCAAGGGCTTTGCTCTCTGGACGCGCCTCCGCAAAAACCTTTAGCGGCGGGGGCGCAAAAGAGCCATCGTGACAGACCTTGCCGCGGTGGGGCTCTTGCTCATTGCAATGGGGCTCGCGGCGATCTTCGCTTCGGCCCTCTTGGGGGACGAGGGAGGGAGACAGGAGGTAAGGGGAGGAGGGGTTGTCATGATAGGGCCGGTGCCCATCGTCTTTGGGTCTGACGCGAAGTGGGCCAGCGTGGCAATCGCCCTGGCGGCGGCCCTGATGCTTGTCTATATCCTGGGGATACTGCGGTGAGAGAGAAACTGCTCGCAGTGGGCCTGCTGATGGTAGTCGCGGGGTTCGGCCTGGTGTTCGTCAGCTCCCTGGCGCAGGGGGGCGGGTCCGTGGGAGGGGTTGTGTTCATCGGACCCTTCCCGGTCGTGTTCGGGTCTGGTAGCGCCGGATGGCCGCTGGCGCTGGCTTCTTTGCTGGTCGGAGCGGTGACGGTGGGGCTGACGCTGCTCTTGGTATATCGCCTTCAGAGGGGAAGGAGCGGTTGACCGCGAGAAAAGTGTTAAATAGAAACCCGCCATCGAATGTCCGTTAACATGCAGCAGATGCAACCGCTCGTAGTCATGACACCCACCGCCAGACAGAAGCTTGGCGAAGTGCTGGAGAAGGAGAAGGCCACCGACGCCTATCTGAAGATCGAAGTCTATCAGGGGGGCGGGTGCGCCTGCAGCGGCGGATACAGATACGCCCTGAGCTTGGAGAAGCAGGCCGGGACGACCGACGTTGTCGAAGAGGTCGAAGGGCTCAAGGTCATGGCCGCCAAGGGGGACGCGGAACTGCTCAGGGGATCCAAGATCGACTTCATCGACGGGCTCCAGAGGGCAGGGTTCAAGATCGAGAACCCGAACGTCCATGTGGACTCCTGCGGCTGCGGCGGACACTGATTAGGCCAAGAGCTTAAGAGCGGAAGGCTCCTCGTAAGCCCGCATTGAAGTACGTCGAGGGCTCGAAGAAGGTCTTTCTCAACACTGGGACGAGGTTCCCGAGGGAGGTCATCTGGGCGGTGGGCGCGGTCAAGCTCTCCGCGGCGAAGTCAAACATAGAGTTGGGGCTCCTGAGCGCTGACATCGGGAAGGCCATCCAGTCGAAGGCCAAGGACCTGATGGAAGGGAAACACGACGAGGAAATCACGGTGGACGTGTTTCAGACGGGCTCTGGGACTGGGCTGAACATGAACGCCAATGAGGTCCTTGCCGAGCTGGCGGCGGCGGAGCTCGGGAGGAAGGTCCATCCTAACGACCATGTCAACATGGGCCAGTCGTCCAACGACGTCGGGCCGACAGCAGTGAGGATCGCCGCGGCGGTGGCCGCGAACAACGAACTCGTCCCTGCGCTCAGGGGGATGACCAAGAGCCTGGAGACGCTGTCCAGGAGGACGTCGGGGGTGTACAAGGCAGGGAGGACCCACCTCCGAGACGCTCTCCCGGTCACCATGGGGCAGGAGTTCGGCGCCTACGCCGACGAGTTCTCCAGGGATGCCCGGCTTGTCTCCGAGTCGATGCGATACCTCATGGAGCTCCCCATCGGCGGGACCGCGGTAGGCACTGGGATCAACACAGACCCCAAATTCGGCGGGATGGTGGCCGCTGAGATAGCCAGACTTTCAGGGCTCCCGTTCAAGAGCGCGAGGAACAAGTTCAGGCCGACCCGCCTGCTGACCGACATGTCGTCGCTCAGCGGGACAATGAGGACGGTGAGCATCGGCCTCTACAGGCTCTGTCAGGACCTCAGGCTGATGTTCTCCGGGCCATTGACCGGCCTTGGGGAGATAGACATCCCGACCCAGGAAGAGGTCGCGGGGAGCAGCATCATGCCCGGAAAGACCAACCCTGTCACGGTGGAGAGCGCGCTGCTGGCTTCGGCGGAGGTCGTGGGACTGGATGGCGCCAACGCCTTCGCAGCGTCCCTCGGGGAGTTCGAGCTCGCCATGGGAGTCCCCCTCATGGGCTACAACCTAGTGCTCCAGGCGAAGCTGCTCTCTGAGGCACTGCGTAAGGTCGCGTCCCTCGTGATCGACCACGTGGTGCCCGTCAAGTCCAGGGCGCAGGGGTATGCTGAGACGAGCCAGGCGCTCGTCACGCTTGTCTCCCCGAAGATAGGCTACGACAAGGCGTCGGCGCTCGGGAAGGAGGTCGCGAAGGGGACGCCGATCAGGACCGCGCTCAAGCAGCTCGGATTCAGCGCCAAGGAGATAGACTCGGTCCTCGACATGAAGAAACTGGTGAAACCAGGTATTCCGGCGAAGGAGATCTAGCGGGTTTTCAGCTGAAAACGAGAGTCATCAGCGACGGACTCTGACGCCGATCTTCTCCATGAGTTTCCCCAGCTCGGAGTCGTCCGCGGCGTCCATCCTCAGATACCGCAAGAGCTCGTCTTCCTCCATCCCAACACGCCTCGCCTCTGCGACCGTCGTCCTGTATGCTTCCAGCTCGGTGGGCCTCTCCACATACTCGAAGGCCTGGTCGTATAGTTCCTTCCCTTCGAGGAACTGCCTGACGTGCACGAGCACATGGATGACGTCGAGATAGAGGAAGTCGGTCTTTGCTGAGACGAGGTGCTTGGAGCCTATACATATGGTCCCGGTGTCCCTGTCCAGCCAGAGCCCCGAGTCTCCCCGCTCCACCCTCATCTTCAGGTGCCTCAGGATCTTGGTCATCTGAGCCTTGGAACCGAAGACCTTTGAAAGGGCAGGGGAAGTCTCGAGGCCCGAGAAGACCTCCGAGAGCTTGTACTCCCCCACCCCCGCGCTCCTTCGTACTCTGAATGCCCTCAATCTCACGCTGAGATGTGAAAGGCGACCGAGCAATCAAAAGTTCCGAACTCAAAAAGTCGTATTGTCACGGTGAAGATTGGTTCACACGACGGCTAGCAGGCCCCCCCTGGGGATATGCTTACGTTGTGCGGCTGACGACAGATGAGCGGGGACTGGATTGATCGCCTCTCTGAGCGGCATCAGAGGTATTCTCAACCAGGACATCGCACTGCCGGACGTCGCGAGGTTCGCTGCCAACTTCGCCGAGGCCGCCGGCGGGAGCGAGTTCCTCCTCGCCAGGGACACGAGGAAGACCGGGCCGGCGATGTGTAGGGCCGTGGCCGCGGGCATCATGTCCCTTGGGGGGACCGTGCTCGACTATGGTATCATCTCCACTCCCGCCCTGTTCAGAGAGAGCCGGGTGAAGAACGCCCCAGCCGTGATGGTCACCGCGTCGCACAACGAACCCGAGTTCAACGGCCTGAAGTTCATCGTGGGGGGAGCCGGGATCGGGAAAGAGACCTTCGACAAGGTGGTCGGCAGGAGGTCGGCCCCGGGAAAGCTGCCCCCTCATGGCTGGCTGAGGGAGGCGGGGAGACCGGGCTACGTCGACAGCCTGGCCGAGAGGTACGGGGAGGGCTCCTGTGAAGGCGTCAAGGTGGCGGTCGACCTCGGAGGGGGGGCAGCCATATCGCACGCCGTCCCCCTCCTGCGACGCCTGGGTTGCGAGGTCGCCTCGATGAACGACTGCTACTCGGTCTTCACTCGCATCGTTGACCCCGTCGCCGACGGCCTCGGGCTCCTGCGCCGGACTGTGAAGGAGAAGGGGTGCGCCATAGGCCTGGGCTTCGACTGCGACGGGGACAGGCTCGTGATAGTGGACTCCGCCGGGAGGAAGAGGTCCGGAGACTACATGCTCACCCTCGCTCTCCGGCGTCTGGTCCGGGAGACGGGCGAGAAGAAGGTCGTCGTCTCGGTGGACACCACCCAGGCGGTGGACGAAGTTGCCAGGGAGTTGGGCTGCGGCGTGTTCAGGTCCAAGGTTGGGGAAGCCAACGTGGTGCGGGCGATGAAGGAGAAGGGCGCCCGCTTCGGAGGAGAAGGGAGCAGCGGGGGGCTGATAGACGGGGACTTCAACTATTGCAGGGACTCGTTGCTGGCGGCGCTGACGATCATCAGGGCCCTGAGGGAGGAAGGCGACGCCATGTATGCGTCGGTCCCGGCTTACCACCAAGAGAGGGTCGCGCTCCGGCTACCGAAGCGGAAGGCGGAGAAGGCGCTCAGGGTCCTGGCGCGGGAGTACGAGCTCTCTGAGCTTACGGACGGCCTGAAGATAGTCCTCCCCCAGCGGGCCTGGGTCCTGATGCGCCCGTCGGGGACCGAGGATGTAGTCAGGGTCTCCGCTGAAGCGCCGTCGGCTGCCAGGGCGGAGAGGATTGCGAAGGAGTTCGCCAGGAAGCTGAAGAGGCTGAGCGCGTAGTATGCCAGACGAGCTGGGGGTCATAGCGGCGATGGCGAAGGCCGCTGGCAAGCCCCCGAGGGGATACAGCGTCATAGGGGACGACGTCGCGATGGTCCCATCTCGGCCTGGCCGAGTGGTGCTGAAGACAGACATGCTGGTGGAGCATACCGACGTCCCCCCTGGGATGACATACAGACAGGCGGCGAGGAAGGCCGTCGCAATGTGCGTCAGCGACTTCGCCGCCAAGGGCGTGAGGCCGGAGGCGTTCATGGTGTCCCTCGGCCTCAGGAGCGGGATTGGCCGGGGGGACGTGGATGGGCTCGCCCAGGGCCTGAGGGACGCCGAAGAAAGGTGGGGGGTCCACCTGGTCGGAGGGGATACAAACGAGGCCGAGGAGCTTGTCGTCGGCTGCGCCATGGTCGGTTTCGCGCGGAAGGTGGTAGACAGGGCGGGGGCCTCGCCCGGGGACGTGGCCGTGGTCACGGGCCCGTTCGGCCTCCCCCCTGCGGGGCTGAAGATCCTGATGGCAGGCGCCAGGTCGCAGGCGCGCTTCGCTCAGAGGGCGAGGAAGAGCGTGCTCGAACCTGATCCTGACCTTGAAGTTGGAGCCGCCCTGGCGCCCTACCTGACCGCGTCCATGGATTCGAGCGACGGGCTCGCCCGGAGCCTCCACACCCTGGCCAAGGCGAGCGGCGTGGGCTTCGTGGTCGAGGAGCTCCCCGCAGCCGGAGGGGTGATGGAGTTCGCGGCCGCGAACGGGTTTGACGGGGCCAAGATGGTACTCGAAGGCGGGGAAGAGTACGTCATAGTGGGGACGGTGAAGCCGTCGGAGCTCCAGGCGGCAAGGAGGGCAGCCAAGAAGGCCGGGGGAAGGCTGATCGCCGTGGGGAAGGCGACGGCCCGGAAGGGGGAGGTGGTGAGGAGGGAGGGCGGGGGCGTAAGAGCAATCAGAGACGGAGGCTGGACGCACCTACACAGAAGCTGACTTTGCTACCTTCGCGAACCTCTTGACCAGCTGGTCTGCCCCCTCCTGGGAGTCCGACTCAGCGAAGATTCTCACGATCGGTTCCGTCCCGCTGGGCCTGACCAGGACCCAGGAGTGGGCGTCGGTCCATGCCTTGAGGCCGTCTACCTTCTCTACCTCCCCCTCCGCCTGCTTCTCGACGGCCCTCATCACAGCATCCACCCTCTTGGGGCCGACCTCGACCTTGGTCTTTGCCTGGAAGTACTTCGGGACGACGAACGACAGCACCTTGGACAGCGACATGCCCTTCCTAGCGAGGCATTCGAGCATCAGCGCCGTGGTCATCCCGCCGTCGCGGACCGCGATGTGGGGCTGATAGAGGCACCCGCCGTTCTCCTCGAAGCCGAAGACGGCGTTCCGTTCGATGATCGTCCGAGCGATCTCCACGGCCCCGACCTTTGTGCGCAGAACCTTCGCCCCATGCTTCTTTGCCACAGCCTCCACCGCTTGGCTGGAGGCGACCGAAGTTACGAGGGTCCCGCCCTGGTGCCTGTCGAGGACGAAGTCGGCCACCAGGCAGCCGCTCTGGTCCCCCCATAGGATCCTTCCGTCTTCGTCGCAGAAGATGGACCTGTCACCGTCCCCGTCGTAGGCGACCCCCAGGTCTGCCCCCACCGCCTTCACGGCCGCCGAGAGGTCCTTCAGGGTGTCGGGGGTGGGCTCGGGCCCCCTCCCCGGGAAGTTCCCGTCGACCGTCGAGTTCAGGGTGATCACCTTGCACCCGAGGGATTCGACGATGTAGGGGGCGGCGACCGACTGCGCCCCGTTGCCCAGGTCCATGACCACCGTGAACTTCCTGGCCGCGATCGCCTTGGCGTCAACCCTGGAGAGGACCCCCTTCTGGTAGGTCCTCACCACCGACGCCTCCTGTCTCGCCACGCCGATGGTCTTCCAATCGGCCTTCGTCTGGGACTTTTCGAAGTAGATCTTCTCTATCCGCTGCTCGTCGAGCCTCGGGACCTCGACGCCGTCGGGCCCGGACACCTTCAGGCCGTTGTACTGAGGCGGGTTGTGGGAGGCTGTGACCATCACGCCGCCCCTGTACCCCAGGGCCTTCACCGCATACTGGAGCGCGGGGGTGGGCACGAGCCCCGCCTCGGCAACGTCCCGCCCCGAGCTGAGCAGGCCGGACGCGGCCGCGTTCGCCAAGGCCGGCCCGGAGAGGCGGCCATCCCTGCCAAGCAGCACTTCGCCAGTCCCGAAGTAGGTCCCGATGGCTTCCGCTAGGCTGATGGCGAAATCGAGGTCGTGAGATACGCCAGGCACGAACCTGACCCCGTTGGTTCCAAATAGCCGCGGCTGGGATGCGGCCAACGGCCGCAGAGGGACGCTGGACATGGTAAAACCTTCCTATTCCCGCCTCTCGCTGGCAAGGCGGTAAAGCTTATGTCGAAACATGGAGCGGCTCCCTGTGGGCCCGTAGCGCAGATCCATGAGGGAGCGGAGTACGGATAGCGTGGCAGCCTTCTAAGCTGTAGGGAGCCTAGGCTCGCAGAGGTCGTGGGTTCAAATCCCACCGGGCCCGTTAACCATCTTCCATTGTACTCTGGACCTGAAACTAGTACCAGGAGAGCAATGAGGGTGGCGCGAGTCGGAGACGGGGAAGGCGCACCACTTGCCATCAAGAAGCTCGAAGAGGCCAACGCGGTTCCGGCGGTCCGCGACTAGATCGCGTACGTCTTCCACCTCCCGGAGAACTGGCATCCAACCTCGCTTTCATGAACAGGGCAACGGACCCGCCCGATCTTCGCTTCGCTCGTGCCCTACTCCCCGCTGCCGGAGGGTGCGAGTGAGGGCTCACGGTGCAAGGGACTCGTGGAGAGTATCAGGAGCCGGGGCGGTCTTGCGAGATAGGGTCCCGCATTGGTGGGTTCGTGGCTCGGCCGCCGACGCCATGCTCGAATCGTTTTCCGGCGCCGCTGAGCGGCCTACCGCACCACGAATTCGAGGGAAGCGGCCGCGCCGTAGAGTTTGTTCTCGCCCTGCTGCCAGGCGACCGACTGCTTCCCTTCCAGGACTTCGTCGGTGATCTCCAGGCCGCGGTGGGCGGGGAGGCAGTGCATGACGACAGCCCCCTTGGGGGCTGACTTCATCAGGGCTGAGTTGACCTGGTACCCCTTGAACGCCCGGTGCCTCTCCGCCTGCTCCTTCTCTTCCCCCATGCTCACCCAGACATCGGTATAGACCGCGTCCGCTCCGGCGACAGCGTCCTTCGGGTCCCTGACCACTTCGATGCTCCCGCCCGTCTTCTTGGCCAGAGACCTCGCCTTGCGGACGAGCGAGCTTTCGGGCTCGTATCCTTCGGGAGAGGCCGCCAACACGTTCATCCCGGCGAGGGCCCCTGCCAGGAGCAGCGAGTTGCAGACGTTGTTGCCGTCCCCGACGTAGGCTAGCGTTGTACCCCGCAGCTTACCCTTGGCCTCCTTGATGGTCAGCAGGTCGCTTATCGCCTGAGTCGGGTGCTCCGAGTCGCTGAGCGCGTTGATTACGGGCCTCCCCGAGTAGGCAGCCAGCTGGACCAGGGTGTCCTGGGAGAAGACCCGCCCCACTATGACGTCGAGGTACCCTCCCAGTATCCTGGCGGTGTCTTTGACGGGCTCTCCGCGGCTGAGCTGGAGTTCGTTGGCCGCGAGGTAGACGGGCGCGCCCCCGAGCCTCAGCGTGGCAACCTCAAAGCTCGTCCTTGTCCGCGTGGAAGGCTTCTCGAACAGAAGTCCTACGGCCGAACCCGAGAGGGCCCCCGACGGCCGCCTCGACCTGATCTGCCTCTTCAGCGCCCCGGATCGCGCGACGAGCGACTCCATTTCTTCAGGTGAAAGGTCGGCGACCGAAAGCAGGCTCCTCGGCGTCGGTGGCATCATGAACCTCTGCCGGAGGCTGCCTCATAGATGAAGTTATGCAGCAACCTGCAAGGCGAGCGATGGTCCCGGGCGGGCGTTCGCCGCTGGCGCCGGTATCCAGAGTGGGAGCCCTGCCTTGGGTTCCTGGGACGCGGCGGCCTTATGCGGCCAGGCCCCGTTCCTTCGCGAGGAGGGCCCTCTTCCTTCCGATCCCCATGCCGTAGCCACCCAGGCTCCCGTCCTTCCGGATCACCCTGTGGCATGGTATTATCAGGGGGACGGGGTTGGAGCCGCAGGCGTTCGCCACTGCCCTGACCGCGCGCGGCTTGCCTACCATCTCTGCCACCTCCTGATAGGACCTCGTCTCCCCAAGAGGGATGAGCCGCAATGCGGTCCAGACCCGCATCTGGAAGTCGGTGCCTCTTATGTCCAAGGGAAACTTCGCCTCCTGGCCGCGAAGATGATTCTGCAGAGTGTCGAGGTAGTTCTTCGCGCCGTCCGACTTTGCTATCTCGGCCCTGGGGAATTCGGCGACAAGCGCCTTCAGAAGCTCAGCGTCGCTCCGACCTGCCTTGACCGAGCACACGCCGTGGTCCGTGCTGGCCAGGAGGATGCGGCCGATAGGCGAATCGCCGATCGCGTAGCCGACGCATGCCCCGGCCCCTCCCTTCCTGTAGGTCGCGGGGGTCATCCCGAGCCTCCTCCGGGAGTCTTCGTAGAGCCAGCTCTGCGCGGAGTAGCCCGTCCCCCTCAGGGCGTTGACCACGGGCTCGCCGCTGGCCAGCCTTGACCTGAGGAGGCTGAGCCTGCACTCCTCTAGATACTCGCGGGGGGACATACCCATCACCTCGGCGAAGGTCCTCTGCAGGTGGAACGGACTGAGACAGAACCTCTCACCGAGGGTCGCGAGGGTGACACGTGAAGTGGAGTTCTCCTTCAGGAAGTCGCAGACCCGCTTCACAAGTTCGGCCTTCGATGGCGCCTTCGACCCTGCTACTTCCCTCTGCAATTGCTCACTGGGTCACGGCGGCAGGTTCGGTAATAAGACGTTTTGTCTGGTTCTTGCTGAATTCCCTGTGAGGAGCGCCCTAGCTGACTCGGATGTTGGGGAGCACGCCGTGGACCACATAACCGAAGAAGTACAGGGCCACGGTCGCACCGAAAAGGATCAGCAGTATCTCGACGAAGTCCCTGAAGAAGGTCTTCTGCTGGACTACCACGCTGTACCAGGTGGTGACCGCGAGTATCACCACGGCGAGCGAAAGGGATGAAGACAAGGCTAGTATCATGTTCCTCGTCAGGAAATAAGGGGTCGCGAGGGCTATGGCGGTCAGGAAGTAGGACACTCCCGTGTAGAATGCGCTCAGCCTTGCGGAGCCTTCGAAATTCCCCTGCTTCGCCTGGGCGTAGGCGGCTGAAGCCATGGCCAGCGATGCGGCGGCCCCGGCGATCACCCCGGCGAGCCCGGCGACCTCGGTCAGGTCGTAGAACCCCAGAGATCCGGCGTGGATGCCCGATATCTCCACGAGTGAATCGGCCAGGCCGAGCACGACGAACGAGATGTAGCGGACCGCGGAGCTCTCGACCTTCATCTCCAGGGCCTTCTCATGGTCCTTCTCGTCTGCCACCATCTCGTCGAAGTCGGCTCTGTCCTTCTCCGGGATGAGGGGCGCGAAGCCCTGGTACGTCTTCACCACGCTCTCCTCGTGCCTGTCCAGGTACCGCGTGGCGAACGTGAGACCGAGGAACTTCCTCAGGAAGAGCACCCAGTAGAGTTTCAGCTTGGCGAGCCTCGGCTCCTCCCCGGGGACGTACTTCCTCCAGAACTCGTAGTGCCTGTGCTCCGTGGTCGATAGGGTCCTGAGGATCTCCGCGAAGGGACTTTCGTGGTCTACTGTCTTCGAGAGTCGCTCATAGAGCGTGTAGTCGGACCACTCGTCGGACATCCGGGTCCGAGCCACCTCCTTGAGCGCCTTCTCCTCGTCGGGGAGCATCCAGACCTACGACCTTGACAGGCGTATTTGAACCCTGAGCGCGCTCAGGGTCCGAAGCGTTCCAATGGAGTAGTTTATAGCGGAACGCAGCGGAAGGGGGCATATGGTTTCAGCGTACTGCGTGAAATGCAAGGCATCACGAGAGGTGAAGAACCCTCGGAGCGTGACCATGAAGAACGGTAGGCACGCGACATCAGGGACCTGCCCGATCTGCGGGACCAAGATGTTCAAGATAGGCGGCTAGGCTCGGCCACAGCCCCTGGCATCAGCACCTTCACTCTAGGAAAAACGCCGGCTTCGCAGGCAACGCTTCCCTCGCCTTGTTGGCAGGGTCGTGGGTCTGCTTGCCAGCCTTCTGGATTACCACCTCTAGCCCCAGTTCCTTCGACATGAACTCGGAGGCTCCCGAAAGGGAGCTGAACTCGTCGAAGCCCTTGGAGGAGGCGATTTTGCCGAAGAGTTCGTCCCCCAGTTCATAGAGGAGCTTGAAGACCCTGTCTGGCTGGATCTTCAGGGCCGCGTATTTCTTCAACACCTGGCTGACGTTTCCCTTGCTCTGCTTCGCCGCGGTGAGCTCCAGGAAGTAGGCCTTCGCTTCGTCCGAGCACACATAGACGTTGAGCCTTGATCTGGTCCCCTTGACCACCTTCAGCACGTTCCGAGCGTCGTCCAGCACCCTGTCGACGACCGCCTCAGCCAGCTCCGCCCCCTCATCCAGGGGGAAGTCCTTCAGGGAGGGCCAGTCGGCCTGGCAGACCAGCCCCCTCCCGCCCAGCTCGTGGTTCATGTCTTCGGCCATGAAGGGGGTGAAGGGGCTCATCATCCTGACCCAGGCGCTGAACACGTCGACCAGGGTCTGTTTCCTGGGCGAGCCTGCCCGCCGGAGGTAGTACCTGATATCGTTCCAGGTGTCGAGGAATATTGTCGCAGCCGCGCGCCTCACTCTGAGCTCCTCCATCGCCACCGTGGCCGTCTCTATCCTCCTGTGAACGGTGGAGATGAGCCATGAGTCGAGCCCGTCCGCCTTCCTGTCCTTGGCTGACTTCAGCGTCTTCTTGACGAATGGGAGGACCGCCTCCACCTTCCCCTTGGAATCTTCGGCCGCCCTGTCCCTCCAGTCGGCGTCGTCCATTCCGTCTGCGGTGAGCGCGAGGGCGAGCCTGAAGCCGTCAGCGCCGTACTTCTCGAGGGCGCCCTTCCAGGTGACGAAGTTACCCTTGGTCTTGCTCATCTTCTTTCCTTCGATGAGTATCATGCCGTTGATCCCGAGGCCCTTCGGCCACTGGCGCTCTGGGAAGAGCGCGGCGTGGTGGAAGGCGTAGAAAGTGAGGTGGTTGGGGATGAGCTCCTTGGCGGAGTTGCGCAGGTCGACGGGGTACCAGTAAGAGAACTCCTCTCTGACCTCCCTGAGTCTCTTCTCCGTGGTCCCGGCGGCCTTCGCCAGGCTGGGGGGGTTGCCTTTTCCGAAGAAGACGTAGTCTAGGACATCGGGGGTAAGGCTCTCCGGGGCGAGCTTCTCTGCGTTGACGAACTTGCTGACGCAGTAGTAGGCCATGTATATCGTGGAGTCGCTGAGCGTCTCGACTATCCAGTCCTTGTCCCAGGGTATCTTGGTCCCCATCCCCGAGCGCCTGGCGCAAGGCCAGTCGTTGAGCCATTCGATGGTGGAGTAGAACCACTGCCTCGCGTCCTCGGGATAGACGGCTGCCTGCTCGACAACCCGCCTGGCCTTCGCCTTCCACTCAGGATTGGAGTAGTTCAGGAACCACTGGTTCTCGAGTATCTTCACGTAGCACCTGGTCCCGCACCTGCAGACCACCTTCTCGGAGAGCTCGTACATATTCCCCAGCCTCTCGGTCTTGGCCAGGAGGTCGGCTGCCTTCGCCTTTGCTTCGCTCACGGCAAGCCCCGCCATCGGGCCCGATGCGTGGGACAGCACGCCGCCGTGGAACTCCGCGCTGTACACCTCGGCCGTGGCCTCCTCGAGACGGCTGTCGGTGGAGTCCTTGATGCCGAGCCTCTCGACCGCGTCCTTTGCGGGGATCTGCGAGTACCCCTTGACAGTGAGTATCGGGATGGGAGCCAGCGCGTCTGCGATCTCCTTCACCTGCCTCCCAGTCTCGATCCTCCCCTCCTGGATGTCCCTGAGGGCTGCGAAGTCATAGGGGGCATGGGCAGGGACGCTGAACACCACGCCGGTCCCCAGCGTGTCGTCAACGAACTTGGCCGGGAGCACGGGGAGGGACTTCCCGGTCAGCGGGGCCATGGCGTACCGCGCGACGAGGTCCGCGCCCTTGAAGGAGCGGATGGGGACGACATCGTGCTTCTGCTCCACAAGCCTCCCCAGTGCGCTCGAGCTCACCACCCACAGCTCGCCGTCTACCCTGGCTTCGCTGTACTCGGCTTCGGGGTTCACCCAGAGGTTGGTCGCTCCGTAGATCGTCTCGGGACGGAGGGTGGCGGCGACCAGCGCCCACTCCCCGAGGTGGAACTTGATCAAGGTGAACTCCTGGGGAGAGACCCCCTCCCCCTCCATCCTGTCGTGGTCCCCCGTCGGGCTCTTGTCGTTGGGGCACCACACCACTGGGTGGGTCCCCTGGACGACATAGCCGAGCTCGCGGAGGCGGAGGTACTGCCACTCCACGAACTTCCTGAACGCCGGGTCGATGGTCCTGAACTCCCGCCGCCAGTCTATCGAGAAGCCGGTGTCTTTCACTACCTGGCGGCTTGCCTTGGTGTAGTAGGATGCCAGGTACTCCGGGTCGGTGAACTTCTCCACCTCCTTCGCGGGGATGCCGTCCGCCTCGACGAAGGCGCGGCGGGCCGCGGCGTCCCCCTGCTTGAGCCTCTGGCTCATCCCCACGATAGTCTTGCCGGTCCAGTGCCAGGCCCAGGGGAAGAGGACGTTGTATCCCTGCAGGCGCCTGAACCGGGCATAGAACTCGACCCTGGAGGCGGTGAACGCAGTCCCCACGTGGACCGCGGCGTTCATGTAGGGGAAGGGGAAGGTCACGAACGCCTTCTTCTTTCCCTGCACAGGGTCAGGCTCGAAGACGCGCCTGTCGTTCCAGACCTTCAGCCAGTACTTCTCTCGCGCCGACATGCCAGTCAACTCGTGGCGGGCGGGAGGAGGCTCTGGGCGAGCGAAGATGTTTCGTCTATCTTGGCCACGAGCGGACCGCCGCCCTGGGCGAATGACTGGGAACCCCCACCGGAACCCCCGAGGGCGGGGGCCAGCTTCCTAACGATCTCGGTGGCGGAGAAGCCTGCCTTGACGGCGGCTTGGCCGACGAAGCAGACGATGCGGGCGGACTTGCCCGCTGAGAATACTGCGATGTAGATCAGCGACGGCTCGGACGATACGCTCTTCTGCCCCTGGACTATAATCTGTTCCTCCCCCAGGGGAGGATTCGTCGAGACGTATAGCTTTGCGTTGCCCACCGTCTTGGCTTCGGCGGCTACGCCGGTTGTGGACATCTCGACCATGGTCTGCCCGAGGCGCTTCTCGCGGGCCCTGGACTCTTCGAGGTCCTTGAGGAGACCCCTCGCCACCTTGGGGAGGTTCTCCCTCTGGGTGTTAAGCACGGCCGAGAGCTCGCCGAGCTCGGAGTCCATCCTGTGCATGTACTCTATGGCCGCCTCTCCGGCTACGAACTCGAGCCTCTCGACACCGTCCTGGACCCTTTCGGCCTTCGTGACCTTGATGAGCCCCACCTCGCCGGTGGACCTGGCGTGGGTCCCCCCGCACGCCTCTATGTCCCACCCCCCTATGTCGACCACCCTGACGAGCTTGCCTGGGACAACCCCTCCCTGGTAGAGCCTGAAGCCGTACTTCTCCTCCGCCTCCTTCCGCGGCATGAAGGTGTTCTTCACCGCCAGGTCTCGCCTGACGACGTCGTTGGCCAGGTCTTCGATCTTTTGCACCTCGGCCTCGGTCAGGTGTGAGAAGTGGGTGATGTCTATCCTCCCATAGTCCTCCTCCTTGAAGGCTGAATGCTGCCAGACCCAGGGCCCGAGCACTTCCCTGGAAGAGCCGTTGAGTATGTGGGTCGCAGTGTGGACCTGGGTGACCCTCCGCCGCCGCCTCTGGTCGACGTGGCACTCCACCCTCGTCCCGGCTCTGGGAGCCTTCCCCTCCACTTTGTGGATCACCACTTCGCCATATTTCTCGATGTCCACCACCTTCGCTCCGCCGAGAAGCCCCCGGTCGGGCTCCTGGCCTCCGCCGCGCGGGTAGAAGACCGTCCTGTCTAGGACGACGTGGTTCCCCTGGAAGACCTTCAGGACCTTGGCGGTAAAGTCCATGGGGGCCCCCTCCTCGTAGTACCATAGCCTCGTCGGCGGGACCCCCCGTGTGTCGAACTGGAGCGTCGGCTGCTCGATCTCGCGGGTAAGGTGCCTTGCCTGGACCTTCTCGTAGAATCCCTCGGGCGGGCTTACCCTCGCGCCGGCCTCGATGAGCTGCTCCGGGGTGACCCCGTCCGAGTCGTAGAGCCTCACCAGGTCGTCGGTCCCCAGCTCCCTCCCGCCGGACGAGATGGAAGCCACTATCTTGGCCGCCCTCTCGGCGGAAGACAGGTACCTGGACTCCTCGACTTCCAGCACCTTCTTCACATCAGAGTGGTGTCCTGCAAGCTCCGGGTACATCCCCCTGAGCTGGTCGATGTGCCAGTCGACGAGGTCAGGGACAGTCAGCCTGAACTTGTAGTAGTTGATGAAGTTCCGCGCCCGCCTGTAGATCATCCTCAGGTTGTAGCCTCCACCCGAGTTGCTCGGGAGCATGCCGTCGGCGATGGCGAAGAGGAGCGACCGTGTGTGGTCGGCGATGGCGTACATGGCCTCCAGGGCGCCGAACTGCTTTGCCAGGTGCGAAACGTCGTCGCCCAGGGCTCCGGCGATCTTCAGCCTCGCCTCGTCGAGGTTCCGGTACTCGTCCAGGTTGATCTCGCCTGCGAGGGCGGAGTATCTCCTGAAGAGGCGTTCGTCGTACTCGACGGCATTCTCCTCCCGCATCTTCCTCAGGACTGGGGCGAAGTACGAGTCGTAGGCCGTAGGGGTGCCCTGGGTGAGCCAGGTAAGGCGCTCGAGCCCCGCCCCCATGTCTACGACCCCTTCCTTGAGCTGGACGTACTTCTCTGGGCTGCCTTCGAAGGCCGTGAAGACAGCGTTCCCGGTTTCAAGCCCCCTGACGTTGTACTGGAGCGAGTAGCCGAAGGCCCCATACCCCATCCAGACGTCCTCGTCGAAGGACACCTCCTCCTTGGGTATGCCGAAGACCTTCGTGAGGAGCTCGAAGTCGAGGTCGATGGTCCTGTCCTTCCAGTACCCCTCCCTGTTCGCCAGGGCGGTCTGGCCGACCATGCAGAAGGAGGTGCCGTGCTTCCCGTTGACCCCGACCGTGGGGACGTCGTTGAACCTCAGGCACATCTGCGGGACCACGAGGGGGTTGGCCGGAAGAGTGAAGACCACCTTCCCGCCTTCCACCCTCTGGAAGTCGATTATCGACGCGACGGTGAAGTAGAGGTCGGGGCGCCACCTGCTTACCACAGGGTAGCGCTTGACTACGGCATGCCCGTTCCTCTTGAAGAAGGACTCGACGGCCTTCCAGGTCTCGACGTAGCTGAGCCTCCTGGAGGCGGGCGGGTCGCCGATGAACGTGTAAGGAGAGCAGGGCTGGTCGTCGCACCTGGTCCTTTCCGGCCGCAGCGTCCAGAAGTGCTTGCCGCAGCTCTCGCACTTCTTCCTGACGTACCCCTCCCTCTTGAACAGGTCCACGACGTAGTACTTTTTGTAGCCGGAGGAGAACTTGGCCTTCAGGGCCTGCTTCTTTTCGTTCAACTGGGCTGCTCCACTGTCTTTTCACGAGTCCTTGCCCTGAAGTAGATAAACTTGGGATGCCGGCCGAGGGAAGGCTTAACGGGTGCGGCGGGGCCTCTCATCCATGCCTGCTGAGATAATCATCAGGGAGGCGAGGGGGGACGAGATTGCGCTCGTAAAGCGCCTCTCCGTGGACGAGCTCCCCGACGAGCTCAACGAGTTGGAGCGCCCCCAGGCGGAGGAGGCCAAGAAGGCGTTCGCGAGGACCATGGAAGCCCTCCTCAGGAAGGAGGGGAGCGAGGTCTACGTGGCTCTGGTCGGGGGCGGGCCGGAGGTCGCTGGGTACGTCTGGTTCGGGGTGTCAGACAGGCCGTTCAGTCAGATGAAGGTCGGCTGGATCTACGACATCCAGGTCGTCCCGGCAGAGAGGGGGAAGGGGGTCGGAGAGGCGCTGCTGAAGCACGCCCTGGACGTGAGCAGGAGGAAGGGGTTCAGGCTCGCGGGGCTTATGGTGAGGGCGAACAACAGGGTCGCCTACTCCCTGTACGAGAAGCTGGGTTTCTACCCCGAGTATGTGGTGATGAGTCGGAACGAGCAGGGGCCGGTTTCAACTTCAAACTCTTAAATACGGAACCGAGGTCGCCTGTCCGCGAATTAAGATGGAGTACGTTTACGCAGCTCTCCTGCTTCACAAGCTAGGGAAGCCGGTCAGCGAAGAGAACCTGACCAGCGTGGTGAAGGCGACTGGCTCGGCCCCCGACACGGTGAAGATCAAGGCACTGGCTTCTGCCCTGAGCGAGGTGAACATCGACGAGGCGCTGAAGAACGCCGCGACGATGGCTGCCGCGCCCGCGGCCTCTGCCGCAGCCCCTGGCGCACCCGCGGCGAAGGCAGAGGAGAAGCCGAAGGAAGAGGAGAAGAAGGAAGAAGAGGCTCTACAGGGTCTCGCTTCACTCTTCGGCTAAGCCAAACACGCTCTTCGTGCCGCATCTAGGCCAGCGTGAGCTGTCCCCGCCTGCGGGCTGTCTGTTCGGCACTGCCTGTCTTCCCAAGGCATCCTGGTGTTGCCCGCCCAGCGCCCCGCGTAGGCTGTCAGAATCCGCGACGATTTCTTCCGTTCATGGAGTCGGGCGAAGGCGTCCCAAGGGGCTCTTCCTGAAGTAGCTGTGTCTGGCCGCGTGATCCAGCGACTATTGGAGGCCCTTTTCCCTGGCTTTTGCTTCCAGAGCTGCGGCTTCAGCCTCGGCCCTTCCGAGTATCAGAGGAGCGGTCTCCTTGTCGAGGAACCCTGCCTCGACCTGCAGGCTCAGGGCCTCCCTGTAAGCCCTTGAGAGTATGTCTGGCGCGGTCTCCTTGGTGACGTAGCCTATGACTATGGCAAGCCCCCTGGAGGACGCGTAGGCGTTGACGAGGCTCTTCCTGTACTCGTCGAGGTCGATTGCGACCACATCTCCGGCGTAGATCAGCCCGCTTTCGTAGGCGAGGGCTATCGCCAGACCCGCCCGGATCGGCTTGATGTTCAGTTTGGCGAGGAGGCTGGCAAGCTTGGGGGTGATCTCCCCGCCCTTCTTCACCGCCACCGAGTCCTTGTTAATCCAGATGCTCCCTCCTTCGATCTTGGTCTGGATGCCCGCTTCCCTGAATTCGCTCAGGACCGGGCCCGCGGGGAGGCTGGTGTTGCCCGCCGGGACGATGATGTCGTCGGGTGCCTTGTCCCCGGCCCTGGCCGGGAGGTAGACCTTGTTCTTGTCCAGGGTGAGGAAGAGCTTGAACGGGTCGTAGGTCGAGAAGATCAGCGCGTTCTGTCCCGTGAGGTGCGAGAGGAGCTGGTCGGCGTTCTTGATCCCGGCCTTCTGCAGCCCCCGTATGGCGAGCTTGTTCTTGACGACGTAGACCTCCGCGTGCTGCCTCAGCGCCTTGCGCACGGCCATCAGCTGGCTCGCCCTCACCTTCGAGAGGCTGGTCACCGCGAGGACGGGGTACTTCTGCGCGAGTGAGGCCACGCGCTCGACTGTCTCGACCTTCTTCGGGTTGTGCCTGTGGACCTGGACTGTCTCGCTCATCTACTCCACCGCCTGCTTCGCAGGCTTGCCCATGGTCGTCTTGACCATAACCGTCTTGATGTTCCTGTCGCCGTTGGGGAGCTTCTTGGTCACGGCGTTGACCACGGCCAGTATGTTCTCGGCCAGGTCGGCCTCGGACAGCCCGCTGTCTCCCACCTTAGCCATCACGCCGAGGGACCCCCTGCTCCTGACCCTGATCGCCGTCCTCATCCTGTTGATCATGGCCTCGATGGGGGAGTTCGGCGGGACAGGTGACGGTATCTTCCCCTTGGGGCCGAGCGCCTGCCCCAGGACCTTGCCGACCCTCGGCATGAGGGCGGTGTCTGCTAGGAAGAATTCGTATGACCTGGCCAGCTTCTTGGCGTCCCTCTTGCTCCCTCCGTAGTTCTCCAGCTGGGCCGGCTCTATGACAAGGTTCGCCTTTGCGTTCTTCGCCCTGACCGCGAGGTCCCCGGACCCTATGTAGCAGATCTTGGCCTGCTTCGTGGCGGGGTGGGGCAGGTAGACTATCTCGTTGATGTTCAGGTCGGTCTTCTTTGGGTCGACTTCCTTCAGCGAGATCAGTACTTCGACCGACTGGGTGAACTTGGTCTCCTTGGACTGGCCCTTACCCTTCTTGACCAGTTCCGCGAGCTGCTGGTTCGAGAGCAAACATTATTCACGAATTCCTTGCCGAGCCTTCAGACACCGGATAAAAGCCTTCTGCCCGTCAC
Source organism: Nitrososphaerota archaeon (assembly GCA_029785615.1). Lineage (GTDB taxonomy): Archaea > Thermoproteota > Nitrososphaeria > Nitrososphaerales > Gagatemarchaeaceae > UBA183. The sequence goes on along the minus strand of JAFLZH010000001.1, from coordinate 16,579 downwards.
TGGAACTTGGGGTCCCACTTGCCTTCGTCTATCTCTTTCATGAACTCCCTGGCGTCCTTCCCTTCGATTTTGACCCCCATGCTGACACAGCTCCCCACGACCTCCTTCACGGCCGACTTGGTGGTAGCGGCATAGGAGCCGCCTATCTTGTTCCTGGCGATGGTGACGACCTTGTCCACGGTCAACTCCCCGACGAAGTCGACGTTGGGCTTCCCTGAGCCCTTGGGGATGCCCGACTCCTTGGCGACCAGGGCGGAAGTGGTGGGCGTACCGACTGATACGGCGAACTGCTTGGTCTCCTTGTCGACCTCCACCTTCACGGGGACCCTCATCCCCTTGAAGTCGCCGGTCTGCTTGTTGATCTCGTTGACTACGCCGAGGACGTTCACCCCCAGCGGGCCCAGCGCGGGGCCAAGGGGAGGGCCGGCGCTCGCCTCGCCGCCGGTTACCAGCACGTTGATGACCTGTTTTTCACCCATTCGGGGTCACTTTTGCTCCGGCTTGGCCCTGGCCACAAGCTTGGCGTAGGCGGCGTCTATGGTGATGGGCATGGCGAACGCCGTGTCCAGCAGGGAGACTGTGATCTCTTGCTTCTCTTTCTCCACTCTGGAGATCTTTGCCCGCATCCCCTTGAACGGGCCGGCGACTATCTCGATGGTGTCTTCGGCGTTGAGCTCCGCCACCATGGACTTTGTGACCAGGAACTTCTCAATGTCAGAGTATTGCATCATTCCGGGGATCTTGCTCCTGACGTGCTTGAACCCCTGGATGCTCTCGTCCACCACCTGGCTGTTGGGAGCCTCGAAGAGGACGTACCCCTTCCAGGTGTCCAGGGCCAGGACCGAGTAGATGGGCTTCCCCTTCTGGACCGCCCTGTTGGCCACGAAGGTCGCCACCGTCCTCTCCTGACCTCCGGTGGTCTTGACCGGATAAATGGAACTGTTCCGCTCCTGGTCGCTCAGTACCGACACGGTGAAAAAACCCCGAGTTTCGTTGGCCTAATAACCTTTAGGCGCGGCGGACGGTTCTCCGCGCAGGCCGCCGTCATATAGCCAGAGGCCGCCTTGTTCCATGGCGGCCAACAGGCCGGCAGATGAAAGGAATGAGATAGGGCCGAAATGGTTCCCAGAGGGGCAGGCCAGTCCAGGGTGGTCCAGGCGTTCCTCGCCGGGGATGAAAGGCGGGGGCGGAGGCATCCTACGCCATGCAGCTCGAGATGTTCAAGCGTTAGGTCAGCACAGAGGAGCCCCGGGACTGGGACGACTTCCTGCCGAGCCGGCCTAGGTGCCGTTCGGCCCCCTGCACGCGGTTACGGTCGCGTGCATTGGGAAGAGGATGGAGTCCCTCAAACGTGCGAAAGCGCAGGTCCCTCAGCGGGCACACCTGGGGGCAGTCAGGGCGGAAGGTTGAAGGGAGCGCGACGCCGAGTATGGACTCATGGTGTGGTACAACCACACGTGCCCGAAGTGCCACGCAAAGTCCCGAAAGCGCGTCCTGCGGAATGAGAGGACGTCCGCCGAGAAGGTTGAGCTGTCGAGGGGGAGCTGGGTGACTGGACGAGGGGTCCAGATCAAGGAGCCATACCAGGTTTGGATATACTCATACGAAGTGGAGCACGAGTGCGGCCTATGCGGCCATAGATGGGTCGAGTACGTCACTAAGCAGCGGCCCTGGTAGCTGCAGGAACAATCCCCCATCCGTATCCCCCGCCGCTATCAAGAGCGACACATGTAGGGTCGGAAGTTGGAGCTCGAAGACGAGGCCGTAGGCGGTCGTGGGGCTCAGCCCTGGGAACGACTTGTTCGGCCAGGTGCTTGACAGGGTGCCCCGCTCCTTGAGTCTCTTCGGCAGAGGAGGGGAGCGCAGGTTTGCAGGCAAGCGCCTTCGCTTGCAGGGAGTCGCGGTTGCCTATTGCAGTGATGTCATTTAGCCGAAGAAGATGGTCCCCACCAACTTGATGAGGAAGCCTATGGTCCCGACCACCGCGATCCCAAGCCCGACCAGCTTGAGGTAGAGGGTGAACTCGTCCCTGTCGCTCTTGTGGGCCAGCCTGAATATGGCCTGAGACGACCTCAGGAAGTCGCGGAACCCCATGGTACCTGAATCGGCAGACCTGGTCGGCTTATATGTCTAATGGCCCTCCGGGGCCCTGGTCGCCAGGGAGCGCGCCGCCGCCCCAGCGTTAATACCCCGCTTCTGGGCCGTGCCGCCATGACCCCCCAGGGAGAGCCCGCCACCGTCATCCTGGCATCCTCCACAGACCTGGCATCGAGTACCCTTGCCGCTGCTTTGGTCGAGGGCGAGGGGTTCGCATCCACCGGGGTGAACTTCCTTGGCGAGACGGTCTACCAGAAGGGGTCGTTTCTCCTTGCCCGGTTCGAGGGGATGATCGTCACCCCTCCGAACCTGGACGAATACTTCAACCCCCAGGCATACATCTTCCTGTCGAGGCACAGCGCGGAGTCGGGGATCGCGTCCCTGACGGCGCACACGACGGGCAACTTCTCCGATGAGGCGGAGATCGGAGGGGTCGGGAGGGAGCTCGGGAGGGCTGACCCGTCGCTGCTCAAGAACTACCTGATCGCCCTCTGGGGCCACAGAGAGGAGGTGAGCAGCTACGAGATCACGATGGAGGCGACGCATCACGGGCCCACTTCGCTCCAGAAGCCGGTCCTTTTCGTCGAGCTCGGCTCGTCCGAGGAGTTCTGGGGTGACAAGAAGGCGGCAGGGGTGGTCGCGAAGTCGCTGATGGAGAGCCTGTCACATAGGCGGATTTGGGAGAGGGTTGCCCTCGGGTTCGGCGGGACCCACTACTCCGAGAAGTTCACCAGGCTGCTCCTCGAGGAGGACCTGGCGATCCCGTATGTCGCGCCCAAGTACGCCCTGGGGCACGTGGACGAGCGGATGGTGGGACAGATGCTCCAGAGGAGCACCTCGCCCGTCAGATACGCCGTCCTCGACTGGAAGGGGCTGGGGCCCTACAAGGAGAAGATAGTGGGGCTCGTGAAGCAGTTCGGCCTGGAAGAGATAAGGGTCTGACTGTCAGCCACCGCTCATGGAGACGAGCTGTCCTATGGCTTCCCCCGCCACCTCGATGCTGTCCAGGTAGTCCCTGACCAGGACGACCTCGCCGTCGGTATGGCTCGTCCCCGAGGGCCCCGGGCCATAGGTCACGCAGGCTGCCCCTTTCTTGCGTGCGAAGGTGTTCATGTCTCCTGTCCCTGTCTTCCTGACTAGGGAGGGCCTCTTGCCGAGGCGGAGAAGGATGGCCCTCTGGAACGCCCTGACCAGCCTCGACCCGGGGTCCGCTTCGTAGGCTTCCGTTGGGGGACCGGGGAAGACCTCCACTTCGACACCGTCCCTGGAGCCCTCCACCATGGACCGGATGTCGCCCAGGACTTTGGCCGATAGGAGGCCAGGCGGGAGACGGACGTCAAAGGTCGCGTCACAGAGCCCGGGGACGACGTTCTGGTAGGAGCCTGCGCTCACCAGCGTAGGGGAGACGGACACCGACCTGAAGTGGTCCCCCTGCACCTGGTGCGCGGCCTCGTACTCCCTCAGCCTGCCGAGGACAGAGGCGAACTCGTCGAAAGCGCTCCGGTGGGCCCAGGGTGAGCCCGCGTGCCCTCCCGGTGTCCGGACGACGACCCGAAGCCCCATCCTGCCCCTGTATCCTATGGTGATCCTCTCTGCCCCGCTGGGCTCGCCGAACACCGCGTAGTCGTAGGTCGAGCCGCGCTTGGCGAGCGCCTCCACCCCGGCGCCGTCCCCCTCCTCCTCCGTGGCCCCGGCGAAGGTTATCCTGACTCCGGAGTCCGCGGCCCTGACCCCCGCCAGGAGGAGGGCGCACAGGGGGGACTTGGCGTCGGCTGCTCCCCTGCCGTAGACCGCGTCCCTGGTCCTCCTCACCCGGAGCTTCCCCGGCACGGTGTCCATGTGGCCGCAGAGAAGGAGTCTGGGCTTGCCCTTCCCCACCTCCCCGGTCACGTTCCCTGCCCCGTCTGTCCTCACCCTGGAATACCCGAGGCGCCGCATGCCGTCCGCGAGGAAGGCCGCCAGCTCCCCCTCCTCCTTCGTGGGGGAGTAAATCTTCAGAGAGTCGACGAGGAGCTTGAGGGCCTCGTCGTCAGAGCCGCTCATCTCTCTCCGGCGGGCCGGCGCCGACGAGGGGAAGCCCATGACGCGCTTCGCGCAGTCAGAACCGCCCCGCCTCCGCTTCGGCCATGACCCTGTCTAGGACCTCGAGCCCCCTGGCCATCTGAGCGTCCTCGACCACGAGCGGAGGCAGGAGCCTGAACGTGTCCCTCCCGGAGTAGGCTGTGATGACCCCCCGGGACTGTGCTGCCAGGAGCATGGAATGGATGTCCACCCGGGTCTGAAGTGCCAGCATGAGCCCCAGCCCCCGCACTTCCTTGACGAGTCTGTGGGCAGATGCGACCTTGGCGAGCCCTGATTTCAGCGCCTCCCCCTTCTCCCTCGCCCTGGCGGGGAGGTCGTTCCTGGCGATGTAGTCGAGGGTGGCCGAGCCAGCGGCGCAGGAGAGCGGGTTGCCTGCGAAGGTGCTTGTGTGCTCGCCACCCTTCAGGCTCCCGGCGACCTCGTCGGTGGCGATGGCGGCGCCTATGGGTAGGCCCCCTCCGAGCCCCTTGGACACCGTCATTATGTCCGGGACGACACCCCAATGCTCCGATGCCCACATCTTTCCTGTCCGCCCCAGGCCGGACTGGATCTCGTCGAAGATCAGCAGGGCCCCGTTCCTGTCGCATATCTCCCTGACCTCCCTGAAGTAGCCGTCGGGGGGGACGATGATCCCGCTCTCTCCCTGGATCGGTTCCGCGATCACTGCAGCGGTATCTCCGTCGACCAGGGACTCCAGCGACTTCGCGTCGGCGTACTCTGCGAACCCGAACCCTTCGAGGAGCGGGCCGAAGGGATCCCTGTACTTCTTGCTCCAGGTGGCCGAGAGGGATCCGTAGGTCTTGCCATGGAAGGCGCCCTTCATCGCCACGACCTTCTTCCTCGCGGTGTGCCGCCTTGCCAGCTTGATGGCCGCCTCCACGGACTCGGTCCCGGTGCTGGTGAGGAGGACCCTCCCCAGCCCCTTCGGTGCGGCCTTCGCCAGGCGCTCTACGAAGCCTGCCCTGGCGTCGTTGTAGTAGGAGCCGTGGCAGGTGATCAACCTCCCAACCTGCTCTCTCACCGCGTCGATCACGGAGTCGTTGCAGTGGCCGACCAGGGCGACCCCAATCCCTGACATGAAGTCGATGTACTCCTTCCCCTCCGAGTCCCAGACGAGCGACCCCTTCCCCCTCACGATAGCCAGCGGGAATTTGTTGAAGGCATGGGCCTCGTAGGAGTCCTCCAGACTGCGGATCAGCTCGGTCATGGCGTCACCACCGTGCACCCCTCGTGCGCGAGGGCCTTTGACAGGGGGGCCTCCTTCGTACCAGAGCAGATCACAGCCTCCTTGACTCCCGCCTTCACCGCGTCCACCGCGGCCATGACCTTCTTCTGCATGCCGAACCCGACCTTCGGGAGGCTCGCCCTAGCCTCCTCCGCTGAGAGGCGCCTGACGAGGGAGCCGTCGAGGCTCAGCCCCTCGACGTTGGTCGCGAACACCACTGCGTCCGCCCCTGCCCCCGCGGCAATGGAGGCAGCGGCCTTGTCTCCGTCTATGTTGAGCGGCTCTCCCTCCTCCCCTACGGCCACGGGGGAGACTACGGGGATGTACCCTTGGCCGAGGAGGAGGTCCAGGAGGGACGAGTTGACACCGCTGACCCTGCCTGTGTACCCCCCTTCGATGGCCACCCTGCGGCCCCTCTCGTCCACAATCACCAGCTTTGACTTCCGTGCGGCCGTGATGAGGGCCCCGTCCTCCCCCGCGAGGGAGACCCCCTTCAGCCCCGCCCTGTGGAAGGACTGCACCAGGCGCTTGGCGAGGAGACCGCTCATCACCATCTGGTAGATCTCCACCGTCTCTCTGTCCGTGTACCTGCTCCTGATCCCTTCTGGAGAGACGACGAAGCGTTGCTCCTTCCCAAGCCTGTTCGCGTACTCCGTCACCACGTCCCCCCCTCCGTGCACGAAGACGAGTTGGTGGGAGGGGGAAAGCTTCGCCGCATCCTGGACCAGGGCCTCGGGGACGCCGGCCTTCATGAGGCTCCCGCCGATCTTCACGACCACCTTCAACTCGCTACACCGGATGGAGGGGCGCCATCGCCAGCCCCGCCTTCTCGTCGAATCCTAGCATGAGATTCATCGACTGGATCGCGTTCCCCGCTGCCCCCTTGATCAGGTTGTCAGTGGCGCCGAAGGCGACTATCCTCCCCGTCCTCTCTTCTATCTCGAAGCCCACGTCGCAGAAGTTGGAGCCTATGACGAGCTTCGGGTCCGGGAGCCTGAAGGGCCCCTGCCTGTCCCTGACTATCCTGACGAAGTGGCTCCCTGAGTATGCTTCGCGGTACGCCTTCCATATGTCGATGGACTTCAGTTCCCCGGACGCGAAGACATGAGAGGTGCTCAGGATACCCCTCACCATGTTCACGCCGTGGGCCGACATCGAGACTCTGACCCGGACGCCGGCGACGGATGATAGGACCTGCTCTATCTCGGCGGCGTGCCTGTGCCCCGCGGGCTTGTAGGGCCTCACCACGTTGAACCTCTCCGAGAAGTGCGTCGCGAGGGATGGCTTGCCGCCTGACCCTGAGGAGCCGACCTTGGCGTCGACCACGACGTGTTCCGTGTCCACCCCCAGGGACTTCATCCTGATGAGAGGGGCTAGGGCGAGGATTGTGGTGATCGCGGTGCACCCCGGGGAAGCCACCAGCCTCGCCCCCTTGACCTGCTCCCGGTTCAGCTCGGGGATCGAGAGCACGAACTTCCCCAGCAGGTCGGGGCGGGGGTGGTCGTAGCCGTACCAGACTGGGTACTGAGAGCTGTCCCCGAGCCTAAAGTCAGCGCTGAGGTCTACGATCCTGAGCCCGGCGTCTGCGAGCTGTGGGACCACCTTCACCGACTCGCCGTGGGGGAGGGCCGCGAACACGACGTCGGCCGACCCTGCGAGCTTTGACGCGTCGAAGGGGACGAACTTCAGGTCCGTGACCCCTCTGAGGTTGGGGTGCACCCTGAACACGTACTCCCCGGCGTACCTCCTCGAGGTGGCGTAGGCCACCTCGGCCTCGGGGTGCTGGAGGAGCAGCCGGAGCAGCTCCCCTCCTATGTACCCGGAGCCCGCGAGCACGCCCACGCGGACCATGCTATCGCCTCGCCGACCCTGCGACATAGCTGATCAGCCTGGAGGGGATGTCGAACCCCACGGCGGACTGGGCCCCCTTGAATTCGACGGTGTTGTTGACTTCGTGGACCACGTAGCCTGACTCCGGCTCCATGGCGTCGACCCCGAGGATCCCGCCCCCCACGGCCTCGGCTGCCTTCAGTATGACCTCCGCCAGCTCGGCGTCGGGCTTGAACGCCTCGGACGTCGCTCCCCGGGCGACGTTGGTCCTCCACTCCCCCGGTGGCGCGATCCTGTGGACGCAGGCGACTATGCTGTCCCCGGCAACTATGGCCCTGACGTCCCTTGGGGGCCTGTTGACGTACTCCTGGAGGTAGTACATGTGCTGCTCCTGCGGGTTCGCGAGCTCCTCCTTGTACTCGATGAGCGACTCCAGGGTCGCCCTGTCACGGACGACAGTCACCATGCGCCCCCAGCTCCCAGTGAACGGCTTCAGCACCAGGGGGTAGCCGAGTTTCTCGGCGGCCTCCTCGGCGGCGTCTGAGGTGAGGGCGAGGAAGGTGCGCGGGGTAGGCACGCCGGCGTTCGAAAGCGCGATGCTGGTGGCGAGCTTGTTGCTGCAGACCTCGGCCACCGCCTGGCTGTTGATGACCTGCATCCCTGCCCCCTCCAGGGCCCGGGTGAGGAGCGACGACCTGTAGTGGCTGATGCACCGCTGGAGCACCACGTCCCCGAACTCCGGGCGCTTCTTGGGGACCTCGAAGACCAGCCCCTTGACGTCGACCAGGGACACCTCGATCCCCGCGGCTTCGGCGGCTTCGCTGAGCGCCTTCTCCTCCCACCTGAGCCTGTCGAAAGTTATGGTGAGCTTCACTATTCTCCCCAGTCCTCTCCGACCTTCTCAGCGGCTTTGAGGAGGACGCTGCCGTTGGATATCTCCGCCACCTCGTATTCCGAAGAGCAGTCCCTGCAAGAGACAAGCTCCCCGATTATGGCGTCGTCGGGGACGGTCAGCGCGGCTCCGCATTCGTTGCAACTCGTGTTCAATCTCCTGATTTCACCTCCCGTGCCAGTCCCAGTGTAGTGGCGCGCAGCCTCCGCTCTGATGCGGCCAGCCTCGCCTTCAGCTCGGAGAGCGAGGACCGCGTAGAGGCGATGTCGCCCTCGCGCAGCCTGAGCTCCTTCGCTATGGATCGGGGGTTTGCCCCTCCTTCGGTCGCGACCCCCTCGAGGAACCGGGCGGGGTCAAGGAGGCCCTCGATGGTGCCCCTGTCCACTGATACCTTCTTCCCGAAGCCTGCGGAGACGTGCGCGAGCCTGGACGCCGCCACTTCCTGAAGCGGCGCTCCCGTGTCAGCCGAGGCCCGCACGAGCGCCCCCACCATGGCATGGGCCTGGCGGAAGGAGACGCCGCGCTCTCTGACGAGGTAGTTGGCGAGGGCAACGGCTGTAGAGCCGTCGCCGTGGACAGCCGAGTCCAGGCGCCCCTTCCTGAGCGAGGCCGAGGCGACCATGCCCGCGAGCACGCCGAGGGTGGCGGTCACGTCGTCCATGGCCCGCCAGAGGTGAGGGGTGACCTCCTGGAGGTCGAGGTTGTAAGAGTAGGGGAGGGCCTTCAGGATGGCGCAGGCGGCGACCAGGCCCCCCATGACTGACCCTGCCTTGGCCCGGGCCATCTCTGCGGCCACCGCGTTCTTCTTCTGTGGCATTATGCTGCTTGACGCGGCGTAGGCGTCGGCGAGCTCGACGAACCCGAACTCCGCCGAGCTCCATAGTATCAGCTCCTCGGCCAGCCTGCTGGCGTCGAGGGCTGCGATGGTGGCGCAGGAAAGGGCCTCGACGGCTACGTCCCTCGAAGAGACCGCGTCCATTGCGTTTCTGACCAGACCGTGGAAGCCGAGGAGCCCGGCGACGTACCTCCTGTCGAGCTTCACCGACGTCCCCGCCATGGCGGCCGACCCCATGGGGGACAGGTTGACGCGGGCGTAGAGCTGGAGGGCCCTCTCAGCGTCGCGCTGGAAGGCGTCGAAGTGGGCGAATAGGTGGTGGGCGAAGGTCGCGGGCTGCGCCCTCTGCAGGTGGGTGTATCCTGGGACCAGGACTGCGCCATTCTTGCTCGCCTGGCTCAGCAGCGCCGACTGGAGCCCCACGACGGAGCCGACGAGGGCGAGAACCGAGCCCCTCAGCTCCATCCGTATGGCGGTGGCGACCTGGTCGTTCCTGCTCTTGCCGTAGTTGAGGAACCCGGCTGTCTCCACGCCGAGGGAGTCGACCGCGGCCTGCTCGAGCTGCTGATGGAAGTCCTCGGACTTCGCGCCGGGGGGTATCTCGGCGGAGGCGCCGACCAGGAACTTCACGCACTTCGCGCCCAGCTTTCGGTCCACTTCTCCTGCCCTGACGAGGGCTGCCATGTGGGCCAAATTCACCAAGATGACCTGGCGGGCGATGCGCCCGTCGTCGGCCATCGAGGAGGTGAAGGCGAGGGCCTCGTCACTGGGCTTCCTTAGCCTTGGTCCCCTGATGTCCATTCTTTTCTTTTTCCTCGGCTTGAGAGCTGAGCCCGGAAGCGACCCTAGACTGGAGCCCCCAGAGCTCTATGAAGCCTACCGCGCTCTTCTGGTCAAAGGTCGAACCGCGGCCGTAGGTGGACAGGCCGATGTCGTAGATGGAGTAGTCCGACGACCTGCCGACGACCCGGGAGGTCCCCTTGTAGAGCTTCACCTTCACCGAGCCGGTCACCCTGTGCTGGGTGGCGGCGATGAAGCGGTCCAGGGCCGGCCTGAGCGGCTCCAGCCAGAGCCCTGAGTAGACCAGCCACGCCCACTCCCTCTCCACGTGGGCCTTGAAGTCGAGCTCGTGGCGGGTCAGGACCAGCTTCTCCAGGTCTCTATGGGCGTCGATGACGACGGACGCCGCCGGGCATTCGTAGACCTCCCGTGACTTTATCCCCACGAGCCTGTCCTCTATGTGGTCGATCCTGCCGACGCCGTGCGCCCCTGCGACCTCGTTCACGTAGCTTACCAGCTCGAGGGGATCCATGGCCTTGCCGTCAACCCTGGCGGGGACTCCTTCCTGGAAGCCGAGTTCCAGGTATCGGGGCTCGTCCGGCGCCTCCTCGGGGGAAGCGGTCCACTCGAAGGCGTCCTCGGGGGGCTCGGTCCCAGGGTTCTCGAGGGGCCCGCTCTCCACGGACCTCCCCCAGATGTTCTGGTCGACGCTGAATATCGACTTCGAGGGCTTGACCGGGAGCCCGCGCTCCTGGGCGTAGGCGATCTCCTCGTCCCTGCTCATGTTCCACTCGCGGACCGGGGCTATGACCTGCAGGGACGGGTTCATCGCCCTCACGGTGACGTCGATCCTGACCTGGTCGTTCCCCTTGCCCGTGCAGCCGTGGGCGACCGCGTCAGCACCCTCCTTCTCAGCCACTTCGACGAGCTTCTTCCCGATGAGGGGCCTCCCCAAGGCTGTGCTGAGAGGGTACTTCCCTTCGTAGAGGGCGTTCGCCTTGATCGATGGGAAGACGTAGTCGTGGATGAACTCTTCCTTGGCGTCTATGGTGTAATGGTTCCTGGCGCCGATCTGCCTGGAGCGCTTCTCAATCTCATCCATGTCGTCCCTCTGGCCCAAATCGAGGGTGACCGTGACCACCTCAGCGTCGTACTTCTCCTGGAGCCACTTGACGCACACTGAGGTGTCTAGGCCGCCGGAGAACGCGAGGGCAACGGTTCGGCGCAAACTTCGGACCGGACGGCCTCAACAATGCTTTTATAGATTTTGGACAGGAAAACGGCGTTTTGGTCAAACATGACCCAAAACTGGTCAAAACAGCTTCAGTCATGAAGGCGGTCAGGGACGAGGTGGACTCGGACCTCTCCGTCCAGGACGCCCTGGCAAGGGACTACGTGAACCTCAGCGCCCTCGCCAGGATGCTGGTCCCCAGGGTGGCGGCGAGGACGGGGAAGGGGGTCAGGGGGGTGAGCGAGGTGGGCGTGGCCACCTCCCTCAAGCGGCTCCGAGGCTCCTACTCACCGGCCCCGCCGAGGGTGAGCAGGGTGCTCGCGGGGAGCGTCGTCAACGTGAGGACCCACGTCTCCAGGGTATCCGTGGAGAAGACAAAGAGGACCCTTCAGATCGTGGGGACGCTGCTCTCCGCCAACCATGAAGACTTCATCCAGGTGTCAGAGTCGCTTTCGTCCATCACCCTCATCTTCGACCAGAGGCTCCACCGGATGGTCAAGAGGGCCCTGGGGAGCGCCGAGATACTTGATGAGGGGGAGGAGGGGGCGGCCATAACCGTCCACAGCCCCGTGGAGATAGTCACCACCCCGGGATGCGTCAGCGCCCTCTACAACCAGCTGTTCAGGAAGAAGGTGAACGTCGAGGACACGGTCAGCTGCTTCACCGACACCATCATGGTGGTCGGGATGAAGGACGCCAGCAGGGCCTTCGAGGCGATGACCGAACTGGTGGGCGAAGAGAGGAGAAGGCTGGGCGAGGGCGGAGACTGAGGAGATAGATACTGCTAGGGGACAGGACGCCGCTGCCATGAAGGTCACGGTCTGCGAGATGCCTGAGGAGAGGTCGGAGTTCGGGGGGAGGGGGTTGGTCGTGGCCCCGGACGGCGAGGTCCTCGGGCTGGCGACCGGCGACGGGCCATTCGCCGCCGTGGGGGCGGACATGGAGAGGGCGAGGACGGGGAAGGGGACGTACCCCAGAGGCTCCTTCGGGGGCCGGACTAGCGGGCCGTGATGGAACCCAGGAACGCCTTGGCGTCGAAGGGGGACAGGTCGTCGTATCCCTGGCCAACCCCCAAGAAGAGGACGGGCTTGCCTGTCGTGTAGACTATGGACAGGGCTGCCCCGCCCCTGACGTCTGCGTCGGCCTTTGTCAGGATGGCACCGTCGAAGCCGACGTGCTGGTTGAAGAGCGCGGCCTGAGAGACTGCGTCGTTCCCCGTCAGTGCGTCCGCCACGAAGATGCGGAAGTCAGGCCTGACCACCCTGGCTATCTTCGACATCTCCTCCATCAGGTTCTGGTTTGTCTGCATCCTCCCGGCCGTGTCGATCAGGAGGCAGTCCACGTGGTGCGCCTTGGCGTAGAGGACGCCGTCGCGGCCCACCGCCGCCGGGTCCGCGCCGTAGCGCTGGGAGACGACCTTGAGTGAGAGCCTTTCGGCGTGCTCCGAAAGCTGCTCGATGGCCCCCGGCCTGTGGGTGTCCCCGGCCGCGCAGACGACGGACAGCCCGTTCTTCTTCAGGAAGTTGGCGAACTTGGCCACGGTTGTCGTCTTCCCCGTGCCGTTTATCCCCAGGAAGAGGATGACGTAGGGCTCCCCCGCCTTCGCCTTCTCCCTGACGTTGGACACGATGTCGACGGACCCCGCCCGCGCGAAAGCGGCCTCCAGGGAGGCGTTCAGCCTCTCCCCGACCACCTCCGCCATGTCGACGGAGCGGTCCACCCTGGTCCCTTCCAGGGTCTTCTGGACCTCGGTGGTGAGGGCTTCGGCGACGCTCTGGGCTACGTCGCTCTCGATGAGCGAGATTTGAAAGTCGAAGACCGCGCTGTCGAGGTCCTGGCCGCTGAGCTGCTTCTCCCTTACGGCGCTGGTTATGGAGGAGAATGCCTGCTTCAGCCGGTCGAACAAGGTGCTACCCCTGCTGGTTTCGGGCCATGAAGTTGTTCAGCACGTCCCTGTCAGAGTTCAGCCTCTGGGCTATCTCGTTCCTCTGGCTCACAAGTGAGACGAGGGTCTTCTCGATCTCCCTCCCCCTCTCTTCGAGGATCGCCACCGCCTCGTCCCTTGCTTTCTCCACCACCACATTGGCGCCGATGCTCACGAGCACCCGGTCAGTCTCAGGAGGGCTCGACCTGAGCATGATGCCTCCGCCTACCTGGGTGAGCACCTCGCCGGAGCTCTGGCCGGACAGTCCCCCTATGGCGTCGAGGGCGGCGCGCCCTTCGAGCATCGCCCTCTCTAGCAGGTTCTGCCTCGCCGAGAGCTCGTTGTAGGTCCCCTCGAGGACCCTTATCTCGACCACCAGGGCGTTGACCGTGTCTTCGGCCGTGGTCAGTTCGCTCATTTCAGTGACACTTATTCAAACGCTCAGAGCCCGCGTTATAAACACAAGCTCAGGTCCGGTCGTCTGGCTCCCGGCGACGGCGTTACGCGAGTTCGCCACCAGGCCTGAGGAGACGTAGGGGACGCCGCCGTTGATGGACGTAGGATAGGCGTCCACCCCCAGCGCCGAGCCTATGCGGGCGACCTCGGCCTCGTCCAGGCCAGGGTACACGGCCGCTCCGCGGTTGGTCGTCACCGCCAATGAGCCCACCTGGTAGTACTCCCCTATGGCGTCCTGTTGGACCTCGGTCCCCAGCACGTCCCTGACCTGGGACAGAGCCCTGGGGTCGAGGGCTGGGGAGGCGAGGGCCCTCTTGTCGTTGGCCACGACGAGGTTCCCCACAGCAGTAAGCTTCGACTCGAGGCGTGAGACGTTGAGGCCGGTTGCGTCCCTGATCTCCCTGATCTCGGCTTCTTCGGCCAGCCTCGACACCAGGACGCCGTTGCCGTTCATGGCGGAGAGGGCCCCCAGCAGCCTGGACTCCCCGATCGAGGTGGGGACGGCCGATACCCGGAGGTTTTCACAGAGCCTGTCGGACTTCGTCTGGGCGAGGCCTTTGGGGACGAGCAGGAACTTGTCGTTGGCCCGCATGAAGATC
>JAFLZH010000001.1:0-2530 GCA_029785615.1 Nitrososphaerota archaeon | reverse complement strand
TTCACAGAGCCTGTCGGACTTCGTCTGGGCGAGGCCTTTGGGGACGAGCAGGAACTTGTCGTTGGCCCGCATGAAGATTCCTATGTTGGGGCTTCGGTAGATGTCCATCAGGTGGAGACCCATCGGGTCACACTTGTTCTGACTCTGGGAGGCTGACCGTGACGACGCCGTCCTCGTCCCTCTCCATCTCGAGGGTTATGCGCCGCGGAGGGTGCTTGATCCCCTTGGCCCAGATCAGTTCGTTGACCTCTGTGTCTATGCTGACCTGGCGGGCCTTCATGTGGCGCGTCGTGAACTCCCTGATGACCGCCACGGCCTTCTTCGCCCTCCTGTAGGGAGGGGCCTCGTAGACCACGCCCAGCGGGACGGTGTAGGTACGGGTCAGCTCTTCCATCCTCTCTTCAGACATTCATTATCACCTGAGCTTCAGCTTGCGCTGCCTCCAATGCCTACGCTTGGGGTTCGACCTGACCTTCCGGTTGGTCTTGACTATGACCCAGGTAGGCACCGAGCGCGCCTGCCTCCCGGCCTTCATGAGCCTGTTCTTCTTCGAGGTGTCCTTTACTCTTGCCAACTCAAATCCTCCTGATCTTGATCTCCCGCTTCTTCTCCTGGAGGGCGCCCAGCATCTGCTTGACCTGCTCGTCGTCGATGGGCTTTGTGAGCTTCCCGGAGGAGGCCAGCTGGATGATGTACTCTTCGATTGAGCCTGCGAGGTCGGGCCTCACCATCTTCACGTTGGCCAAGCGCTGTCTGGCGTCGGATGTGAGGGCCATCCTCAGGGCCGCCTCCCTCATCATCTTCCGATCCGCGGAATCCTTGTCGGGCTGCTTCTGCTGCTCGGACATGTCTAGGCGTACCTCTCGAGGGTCTTGTTCTCCTTGCTGAGCCCCATGAAGAGCTCATTGCTTACCTTGTCGAGCATGGCCCGTCCCTTGGGGGTGAGCACCCTCCCCTTGGGCGTCTTCGAGACAAGCTCGGCCTGCTCCAGCTGCTTCAATATCAAGCGGATGGAAGACCCGCCGGCGTCCCTGTGGTGTTTCGGGAAGTAGTGCAGGGCCTTGGTCCCACCGTAGGCGCGCTTCAGGTCGCTCAGCCCCACAGGGGCGTGGATGTAGACCTTGCGCAGCAGGGACGCGGCCCGGGTGAACCACCAGTCGGGGCTCGCCGGAGGTCTCTCGGCGTGGGAGCCGGTCTTGACGAACTTCGCCCAGTCGGGGACCTGAACGGAGGGGACCGACTTCATCTGCTCCGCTAGGGCGGAGATGAGCTTCCCTGACGGGACGTCGTGGGCACTAACCATAACGTTTCACGTGGTGAAATTTCGAGCCTCCTCCGACAGTATTTAAGTTTCCCCGACTACTTTTCGGTTCAGGTGGCCGCAGTCGAGGCAGGTCACCCTGATCATGGTCGGCTTCCCGTGGCCGAGGCGGACCCTGGCGTTGACCCCTGGGACAAGGAGGCCCTTGCACCCTCGGCAGGTGAAGGAGCGGAGGTGCGGCTCCAGGCGGACGTTGAACCTGAGCTTCACCTTCCTGGCCAGGGCGGCCTGGGCCCTAGCCATCGCGGGGTCGGTGTGGGAGAGGCTGACGGCGGACTCGGTGAGCACCTTCACCACGGCTGCCGCCTCCTCCTTCGCACCGCGCCGCTTCACAGCCCCCGGAGGGGGCGGAAGGTCTTAACCGTGCGCCCCGGAGCGCGATGGGGTTGCTGAGTTTCGTACTGGCCGAAGCGGCGCTGGAGCTTGTCCCCAGGGAGGTCTGGAGGCAGCCGGCCGTGGCGTCGGATGCGAAGCGCAGGGGGAAGGAGCCAGGGGGGATGCTCCTCGACAGGAGCTTCCACCACTCGGCGATGGCCAGGCTGAGGGACTCCGAAAAGAGGGGGAGGCCTGACTTGGTGCACGCGGCATTGCTAAGCGTGACGGGGACGCCTCTGTATCTGGATGGGAGGGTGAAGGTCGTGGTGCACACCTGCGGGGGCATGGCTGTGGAGATTGCAGAGAAGACCAGGATCCCGAAGAACTACATCAGGTTCAGGGGGCTGATGGAGGAGGCGCTCGCCGGCGGGTCGGAGGGAGGGCTGGTGCGGGCCAGGGCCCTGGGGGTGAAGGAGCTGGTCGGAGTCCTGCGGCCCGACAGGGTCTTTGGGCTGTCTGTCCTCGGGAAGCGGGGGACAGCGGAGGCGCTGGCGGCGGAAGTGGGAGCGCTGAAGGCCCCGGCGGTCGTCGTAGGAGGGTTCCCCAGGGGGCACTTCGCCGAAGAGACGATGGCGGTCATCGATGAGCTGGTGAGGATACATCCCCGGCCGCTGGAGGCGCATGTGGTGGCTGCGAGGGTGGTGTACGAGATCGAGAAAGCCGAGGGCGGGTTCAAGGATTAAAAACTCACGGCGGGGCTCGCCGGGATGTGCGGTCGTCGTCCAGAGCGGGCCTCAGAGTGTTCGCACTCTGGCGCGCGGAAAGTCTGGTCTAGGACATCAGCCCTCCAAGCTGGTAACCCGGGTTCAAATCCCGGCGACCGCACGCCTCTTT
>JAFLZH010000019.1 GCA_029785615.1 Nitrososphaerota archaeon | reverse complement strand
GGGCGGACGCCCCCGACTGGTCGATGTAGGCGTTCACGCCCTGGGAGTAGTCCTGGAGGTACTGGTAGTAGGCGGGGTAGTTCTCTTCCAGACCCCGCTCCAGCGCCAGGGCGTTCTGCGGGAGCCCCAGCAGCCTCATCGTGACGTCCGAACCAACCCCCTGAGCCCCGACGAACTTGCTGACGTTCCCGGAAGCCAGGAGCGCTTCCAGCTCCATTTGGAATAGCCTCTGGCTGGCAGAGTAGTACCCCTGGGCGTAGAAGAGGTCATGGGCGTTGCTCGCGCTGATGTGCGCCAGCCCGGACGCGTCGATGGTGACGTTGACAGGGCTCCCGAGCCCCTGCACGGTCACGGTGCCTGAAGAGAGAGCCGAACCGTCGATGGAAGACCAGACGCCCAGGCCGGGGCTCAGGAGGGTGAAACTACCCGTGCCGTAGGAGACGAGGAGCAGCAAAACGGCGACGCAGGCAGCCCATCGCAGCTTCATCGGTGTGCACCCGCGATACGTGATGGCGATTATTTAATCGTGGGCTGCAGGCGTCGGTCGCGCCGGTGGACTGCAACCTTGTCTTCCAGCTCCAATCAGCGGCGGCTGACTCAGCGCGCTCTCCAGGCGCTAGCAGAGCGCAACGCATACCTAGCCGTTCCGCCGCGACTGGGCGATGCTCGTCAGACAGATCGCTGTGGGGACCATGCAGAACTTCGTGTACCTCCTCGCCGACAGACCAGGTGGAGTGGGGCTGGTGGTCGACTCCGGGTGGGAGATCGACCCCGTAATCAAGGCCGCGAAGGAGACCGGCGTCACTGTCAGGTTCGCCGTCGCCACCCACAGGCACTCTGACCACACGTCCTCCCTGAGGGAGCTGGCCGACTCTCTCGGCGCCAAGGTCGTGGCCCACCGACGTTCTCCAATCGACCATGACGTCTCCGTGGACGACGGCGATGTGCTTTCGCTCGGGGAGGCCGAGGTCAAGGTCATCTACACCCCGGGACATACCGAAGACAGCATCTGCCTCTACGACGGCGAAGACCTCTTCACCGGGGACACTCTGTTCATCGGGAACTGCGGGAGGACGGACCTCCCCGGCGGGTCTCAGAAGGAGTTGTTCGGGAGCCTGCACGACGTGATCCTGAAGCTTCCGCCCTCCACCGTCGTCTATCCAGGCCACGACTACGGTGACGTCCCGTTCAGGAGGCTTGGAGAGGAGGCCCTGTCGAACCCGGTCCTCTCCGCGAGGGACTACGACGAGTTCCTCGGCGTCCCCTAGGCTCCGCTACCGTTCCCTCAGTCTGACTCCGACCGGCTCCGACAGGTTCCCCAGCCTGAGGAGAAGGCTTCGCGGGCACGTTTCAGCCGAGTCGGTTGGGGGGAAGGGTTAAGTCCCGGCCGACGAGTTTGCAGCAAGATTTCTCATGGGCAGGGTAGGCGCACCGGCTCCTCTCATCAGGAACGCGCCGTTCGAAGCCCTGCCGGCGAGCGGGGAAGTGTCTCTGTTCTCCTGGGACAGGTGGGGCATCGGATCTCTCTTCATGATCGGGACGTTCCTTGGCGTCGGATTGATCTTTTTCGTCCGCTGGATGATCACCCGGGGGTTCTTCTCGCTCTCCGTGTCGTTGCTGCTGTTCATCGGCGCCGGGATCTTCTTCGTCGTCAAGGCCTCCGAGTCCATAGAGCGCGCCCAGTTCGGCGGCTACGACCCGGTGGGCAAGGAGGGCGTCGTCACCGCGAAGACGAGGGAAGGGAAGGGGTTCTCGGTGAGGGTGGACGGCCTTGACTGGTCGGCGAGGTGCAAGGAGGCGCTCGCGGTCGGGGACGAGGTCCTGGTCGTCAGCAGAGATGGGTTGCACCTGGCGGTAGAGAAGCTCCGCCCCCGCCAGACCTGAACCTCCGCCCTCGACGTCGCATCCCAGGGACAAGTGAATGCTAGGGCCTCTGAAAGGGCATCCGACGCAGGTGGGGCGGTCAACGACAGGGCGAAGCTCTTCCTCTTGAGAAGGTTCGGCACCGCCAGGTATGGATAGGTTCATTTCAGTCCAGAGGGCCGGCGGTATGGCTTGTTCTCGGGGAAGAGGGTGCACCTGATTCACGATCCGGAGACAGACCCTTCTGCGAACATGGCCCGCGAGGAAGAGCTCTTCAGGCTGGTCGAAGACGCAGGGCGCCCGGAGACGGTGAGGTTCTGGACAAACTCCGAGTGCCTCGTCAGGGGGAAGGCGAGGAACGCGCGCTACGGGTGGTACCGCGAGGGGCTCGCGGAGGAGCTGGGGGTGGCGGTGATCCAGAGAGAGACGGGCGGGGGGGTGGTCTACCACGACCCGGGGAACCTGAACTGGAGCGTCTTCGCCCGGTCGGACGGCGCATTCCAGTCCCCGACGAAGCTCTTCGGCCAGGCCTCGCGCTACATGGTGGAGGCCCTGGGACGGCTGGGGGTACGGGCTGAGTTCTCCCCCCCGAACAGGATAGACGTAGAAGGCTGCAAGGTGTCGGGGCTGGCCGCGAGGTCGACCCCCAGGGCGGTCCTGGTCCACGGGACCCTCCTCCTGGCCTCGAATCTGGAGAGGCTGAACAGGCTCTGCATCCCGCCGGAAGGGTGCCCCCCTGTGGCGAACCTCAGCCGGTGGGTCGAGGGGATCGGTGCGCCCGCGGTGGTGGCTGCCTTCGGAGGGGTCCTGAAGGCGTCGGGGCTCGAAGTGCTCCCATAGGAGAGAGCGGGCGCCTGACCGTCAAAGACTTACAAGCCGAACCCCGCTGAGACCGTCCGGATTGAGCCAAGCGACGGCTGCCTCGGGCGGAGGCTGGCTCACCAGGGACGTGCTGCTGCTTTCCATGTCGGCGTGCTTCGCTGATATGGGCTATCAGGCTGTGACCGCGGTCTTCCCCCTCCTCATCGTCATAGACCTGGGCGAGCCCGCATACGTCTACGGGCTGCTCCTCGCCCTCAGCTTCGGCGTGGGCTCCCTCTTCTCCCTCGTCGGGGGAAATCTCGGGGACACGCACAGCAAGAAGGCTGTCTCGCTGGCGGGGAATCTGCTGATACCGCTGATGTCCGTCAGCGTGCTCTTCCCAAACATCGTGTTCATGGGCGCCCTCTTCGTGTTCGGGTGGTGGGCCAGGTACTTCCGCACGCCCACGAGGAGGGCGTGGCTGGTAGAGGTATCAGATCCTGCCTACAGGTCCAAGGTCTTCGGGTTCCTGCACGCCCTGGACGTAGGGGGAGGGATGGTCGCGGTGATCTACTCGATAGTCCTCGTCCTCCTCGGAGCGCCCCTTGACGACATCGTCTTCGTGACCGCGATCCCGATTTTGGTCTCCAGCCTTGCCCTCGCCCTCGCGAGGACCAAGCCCCACCCTGCATTCCTAGCCGCGAGCGCGAAGGCCGCCAGGGAGCCGCCGCAGAGCGGGGAGCGCCAGGAGAAAGAGAACAGGTTCATTTTCAGGTGGCTGCTCGTCTCCGCTACCCTGTTCGGGTTCAGCTACTACGCGCTGGGGTTCCCCATAGTCACCGTCGCCCAGTCCCAGGGAAGCGCGGTCTTCGGGATCCTCACCTTCGGCATATACCTCGGAGTGTCCGCGGGGGCGGGCTACCTCCTGGGCTCGGTCCGGTCACGGAGGCCGTTCAGGACTCTCTGGACTCTCGGATACCTCCTGGCCGCCCTGTCCTCGCTGGTCATCGGAGCGTCCTACGCCTTCCACTTCGGCCTCGGGGTGTACTACCTGGGGGCAGCGGGGCTGGGGTTCGCGACGGGCTCCGTGGAGACGTTCGAGCCGGTCCTTACGTCCACCCTGTCGAAGACGGGGAAGCTTTCGAGCGGCCTGGGGTGGCTGAGCTCGAGCAGGGCCCTCGGCCTCTTCACCTCCAACATTGTGATGGGAGCTATCTTCACCTTCAGCCAGTTCGGGTCGTATGTATACGCCGCTGCCCTGGCGGTCTGCGCCGCCGTCATCCTCCTCGCCGTCGAGCTGAAGACGAAAATCAGCTAGCGAGCGCGCCGGCGCTCACCGGCAGTCGCCTTATCCATCCACACCCGCATCAGGGAGCCATGAAAGCGGCTGTCGTTACGGATGATCTGAAGACCGTCTCGGCCCACTTCGGCATGGCCCGGCACTTCCTGGTCTACGATATCGATGGGGGTGCGGTGAAGGGAAAGGAGGTCAGGGACAAGTTGGGCCACGTCCATGGAGCGCACCGCCGCGTTGAGGGGGAAGCGGAACCGAGGTTCCACGACACGATGCTCTCGATAATCGCTGACTGCGAGGCCGTCATCTCTGGCGGGATGGGGAGGCCGATGTTCGAGTCCGTCAGGGCGGCCGGGATGAATGCGTTCGTGACCCGGATACGAAGCGCGGACGAAGCAGCGAAGGCTCTGGCGGAAGGCAGCCTCGACAACCATGTCGAGCTCATCCATCAGGCGCGAGTCGTAAATCCGGCCGCCCGGAGCGCAGTGCGGGGATAGGATGGCAGGGCCCGACGACTGCGTGGCGACCGGAGCGGTCCGGAAGGTGGATCGGAAGTCTGAGTGAGCCTGCCATGGAGGCAAGCGAACTGCCCAGGTTAGGTCGGTTACTGCACGTTTTTGTGGCGCGGCCAGGAACCGGGTGACTGGATTGCTGGGGCGGCGTGGGATGAAGAGCTTCTTCGAGCCGGGGAGCATAGCGGTGGCGGGGGTCTCCACCGACCCGGACAAGATGGGCTCGATAATCTTCGCGAACCTGCTGGCCAACAGGGAGAGGGGGGTTCTGAAGGCCCGGGTCTACGCCCTCAACCCAGCCCATGCGACGGTCGGGGGCCAGGTGGCCTACCCTTCGATTTCCGCCCTCCCGGAAGCCCCCGAGCTGCTCGTGGTCGCTGTCCCCGAGTCTCAGACCGTGGGGGTGGTCGAAGGGGCAACGGAGGCGGGGGTGAAGGCGGCGATAATCATCACCAGCGGCTACGCGGAAGTGGGGAGGGAGGACGTCGAGAAGAGGATCGCCGAGCTCGCGGCGGACGCCGGCATGAGGGTGCTCGGCCCCAACACCATAGGAGTGGTCGACACAGTCTCCGGGGTCGATTCTCTGTTCTTGCGGCCTACGAAGCGGCTCCCCGGCGGCGGCGAGGTCGCCTCCATGCTGAAGCCAATCCCCGGCGGCGTTGTGGTGGTTACACAGAGCGGGCACCTCGGGCAGGCGATGGTGGAAGAGCTCACCGCCAACGGAGTGGGGATAAGGGCCATGGTAGGGACTGGGAACCAAGTAGACGTCTCCGTCGAGGACGTGGTGGAATACTTCTCTGACGACGTCCGGACCACGGCCATCGCCCTGTACCTCGAAGGGCTGAAGGATGGGCGGAGGTTCCTGGAGGTCGCCCGCAGGGCGTCCAGGAGGAAGCCCCTCATCGTCTACAAGGCCGGGAAGACCGCAGGTGGCGCGAGGGCGGCACTGACGCACACCGCCTCGCTCGTGGGGGACTACGCTGTGTACCAGGCGGCCTTCAGGCAGGCGGGGGTGGTCGAGGCCTCAGACCTGCAGGAGCTTTCCGACTTCTCCATCTCGCTTTCCATGCTCCCGAGGCCGTCGGGGAACAGGCTCGTGGTGGTGACCAACGCGGGCGGGGTCGGGGCGGTGGCCACTGACGAGGCCCTCAGGTCGGGCCTCAGGGTGGACAGGCTCACTCCGGGGGGCGTGGACAGGCTCCGGAAGAAGCTGGGGGGTTCAGGGTTCATTTCCAACGCCTCCCTGGGGAACCCAGTCGACCTGACCGCATCGGTGGGCACTCAGGACTTCGTGGAGGCGGTCGAGGAAGTCGCGTCCCTGCCTGAGTGCGACATGGTACTGGCGCTGCCAACCCATCAGACCCCCGCCATCGGCCCCGACGTCGCGGAGAGGCTCGTGGAGGCGGTCAGGAGAAGGGGCAAGGCTGCGTGCATGTGCGTCATCGGTAGGTCAGACCTCGCCGGGCGCATACACATGGAGTTCCTGAAGAGCGGCATTCCAAGCTTCCCGACCCCAGAGAGGGCGGTGAGGGCGCTCGCCGCCTCGTGGCAGCGCACCGAGTTGCTCAGGGCCCCAGCCATGGCCCCGGCAACCGGAACGCCGAGCCCGGACGCGTGGAAGGGAGGGCCGCTCGGGCGCGAAGAGGTGGCGGATCTGCTGGCGGCGCACGGGATCATGGAACCACGGTCGGTCGTGGTTCGGAAGAAAGGGGACCTGATGAGGCTGCGTGGGTTGAAGTTCCCGGTCGCGTGCAAGCTCCTCTCTAGGGGCCTAGCCCACAAGACCGACGCTGGCGGGGTGGTGCTCGGGGTGGAAAGCTCGGAGGAGGCGGAACGGGTGATCGCGCGGTTCAGGGCTATCGCGAAGAGGAGGGGGATCGACTTCGAAGGCGCCCTCCTGCAGGAGATGGTCGCCGGCGGGGTCGAGGTGATAGTCGGGGGGACCAGAGACCCGACCTTCGGGCCGGTGGTAGTCGTAGGGCTCGGCGGGACCAACGCCGAGCTGATGCACGAAATCGCGCTGGGCGTCGCGCCTGTATCCCCCGCGTGGGCGGAGTCCATGGTGAAGAGCACCCGCCTCGGGACGGCGCTCCAGGGTTACAGGGGAGGTCCGAAGGTCCCCGCTCCCCGGCTGGCGAAGGTCGTCTCCGACTTCTCGCGGATGCTGGTCGAGCACCCGTCGTTGGCGCAGGTCGAAGTGAACCCCCTCATAGCGAAAGAAGAGGGGTTCTTCGCAGTGGACGCGAGGGCTGTGGTCGCCCGCCGCGGTTAAGCCGCTGACTGACGTTCTGGCCGGGCGGATTACTGGAGGTCCGACAACCTCGCGGCCGCCAGGGGGATGGTCATCTCGTCTCCGGTGAGCCCGCCATGGTGGCCCCGGAGCTCCAAGGCGCCGCCCTTAGGATACTTGTACCAGACCGTCTTGTTTCCGTGTGGCAGGATCATCAGGTTACCTACCCTCCTGCGGAACCTCCTGCTCGGCCTGTTGATGCCGAAGATGCCTTCGCGGATCGCTTCTTCGGTCTCCAGGACGGTGGCGACCCCCTCGAGCTTATCCTGGAGGTACGACCTCGTCTCCTCGACCCTGTCCTCCTCTACCGCGAGGTAGGCGTCCCTCGCGCTCCCCCAGGGGAGGATCGGGCTCCCCTTCGGGCCCTTCCGAAGGCTCTTGTTCAGCATCCCCCAGCGGTTCATGTACTGCGTCCTTTCCGGTTTGATTGTCAGCTGGCCGTGGTCCGCGGTCAGGATGACCATGGTCCGCCTCGCCGCGTCCCTGTCAAGCTTGTCGAGGAACCCCTCCTGGAGGGCGTGAGATATCAGCGACGTCTCGACGCGGGCTTCCTCGGTCCCCGGGCCGTAGATGTGCTCGATTGTGTCGACGAAACTCCAGTAGACGTAGATGAAGTTCCTTCCCCGCGCTCCCTCGACATGCCGCCTCAGCGAGACTCCGAGGTCTGACGCCGTGGTGTAGGGGGTCACGGCGCTTCCGTCCCTTGAGGCCTTGGAGTAGACGGTGTTGGCCAGGCTCCTTCCTATGAACGACATGGTGCCGACCCCACCGCCCCTGAGCCGCCTGAAGATTGTAGTGTCGTCGACCAGGGCCCTCCCTGGCAGGACGCCCTTCAGAGTGTCCCTGCCGTGGTCTCCGACCCTGGTGAACGGGAGGGTAACGACTATCTCCCCGATCTCCTCCATGTAGACGAACCACTCGGGGAGGCCGTGCTCCTGGGGGGTCAGCCCGGTGCTGACAGATGTGAGGGCTGCTGCGGTGGTCGACGGGAAGACGGTGGTTATCGGCCTGACGCTCCCCTTCCTTGAAAGCGCCCCGAAGAAGCCGGTCTCAGGCTTCCTCCGCCATTCGTTCATCCCCAGCCCGTCGCATAGGACCAGGATCACGTTCTCCACGCCTGATGTTTCGACGTCCCCCAGCGCGTCCGGGGGCAGGGTGGGCCGCCCCGAGCGCTGGCCCAGGATAGCCATGGCGGTGGAAGGGACGTTCGAGAGGCAGTATCCAGCGTAGTCTGGCCTGACCGAACCGGGCGGGAGCAACATAGGAGGCACGCTTCCTTGTCAGATATGCGTTACGAATGAGGCAAGGCCTAATCCTAGAGCCAATGGAACGCCTGACCATGGTTCCGCAGGATTTTTACATGGCCTTCCCTAACGGCTTAGTATGCTCAAAGTAGGAGACAAAGCGCCGAAGTTCGCGCTCTACGACACTGACCTGAAGCTCAGGGAGCTGAGGGAGTTCCTGGCTGAAGGCCACAAGACCATCTTCGCGTTCTATCCGGGGGCGTTCACTGGAGTCTGCACCAAGGAGATGTGCGAGTTCAGGGACATGCACGAAGAGCTCCAGAAGTTGAAAGCGAAGTCCGTGGGGATCTCAGTGGACCCACCCTTCGCCAACAAGGCCTTCGCCGAGAAGCACGGGCTGACGTTCCCGCTCCTGAGCGACTTCAAGCGCGAGGCCATCAAGGACTACGGCGTGGTGTGGAAGGACCTGGGGGGAATGAAAGGGTACGACGGCGCCAACCGGGCGGTCTTCGTCGTGGACGGGTCGGGGAAGATAGTGTACAGCTGGGTCGGAGAGAACCCAGGGAAGTACCCTGACTTCGCCGCGATAAGAAAGGCGCTCTAGCGCAGTCGCACCAGGCCCTGGCCGCGCTTCACCGCCTCCCCTTCATTCACGAGGATCTCGGCCACTTCGCCGTCGCGGTCCGCCCTGACCGCGACCTCCATCTTCATCGACTCGATCATCACCAGTGGGTCCCCCGCCTTCACCTGCTCCCCCTCTTGCACGAGGGCCCCGGTCACCTTGCCTGGCATGGGCGCCGCTACGACGCCGGCCTGCTTGGGAGGAGGGAGAGGGCCAGAAGGCCTCTGCTCCACGGCCGTCGTCCGCGGCCGGTAGACCAGGCGCGCCCCGCCGATCACCAGCTCCACGCGTTGGGGGGTGACCTCGACGACGGTCACCGGGACGGGCTTGTCGGAGAACTCGGCAACGAATGAGCCGGGGGCGGCTCCCTGCTTCAGCCTCATCGTATAGCCACGGCCTGAGACCGACGCCTCGTAGTCCTCTCCGGACCTGACGACGTCGACGGAGTACTGGCCGTCGTCGCTGCTCAGATCATAATGCGTCAAATTGCCTCGCCTTCTGCGCCAACCGGGGCCGGGGCGGACGGAGTTCCTGCCGCCGGGGAACGCTGCGGCCCGCGTCCGACTCCAACAGTGCGGCGGCTATCGCCGCCCCCTTCGTTGCCAGGTCCGCCTGCGCGGCCGCAGCCTGCTCGGAGAACGACTCCAGTATCCTGTTCTCCTGGAGGAACTCGACGCTAAGGTTCCACTTCCTGAACTCCTCGTGCGCCAGGATGAACCTCTGGAATGGTATCGTGGTCTCGAGGCCTTCTATCTCGAACTCTGAGAGGGCGAGGGCCATCCTCTTCCTGGCGTCTTCGAGGTCGTCCCCCCGGACGACGAGCTTCGCCAGCAGGGAGTCATAGTATTCGGGGACGACGTAGCCAGGGTAAAGGGCCGTGTCGATCCTGACCCCGGTCCCCCCTGGGAAGAACAGCCTCTCGACCCTGCCGCTGGACGGGGCGAAGCCCGCGGCCGGGTCCTCGGCGTTTATCCTGCACTGCATCGCGCCCCCCTTGAGCTCGACGTCGTCCTGCCCGTAGTCAATCCCCTCCCCGGCAGCGATCTCCAGCTGCTCCTTTACCAGGTCCACCCCCGCCCTCATCTCGGTCACGGGGTGCTCCACCTGCAGCCGGGAGTTGACTTCGATGAAGTAGAAGTTCTGGTCTGCGTCCATCAGGAACTCCACAGTCCCCACGTTCTCGTATCCCAGGGCCTTCGCGAGCCTCACAGCATACTCCGCCACGCGCGCCCTGGCCAGCTCGTCGAGGCCCGGGGCGGGGGTGAGCTCCAACAGCTTCTGGTGCCTCCTCTGTATGCTGCACTCCCTCTCACCAAGATGGATGACTTTCCCCCTCCCGTCTGAGACTATCTGCACCTCGATGTGGCGGGCGGGCTTCACCAGTTTCTCGACGAACAGCCCAGTCTTCCCCAGGGAGCGCTTCATCTCCGTGGTGGCGAGCCTGAAGGCTTGGAGGAGCTGCCTGTCGTCCGACGCCTCTCTGATCCCCCTCCCCCCTCCCCCGAAGGCGGCCTTGAGAAGGACGGGGTAGCCGAGCTCCTGGGCGGCGTCCAGGGCTCCCTCGGGGGTGTAGAAGACCGACCCGCCCCCCTCGATGACAGGCACCCCGGCGCCCATCGCTATCCTCTTGCAGTCGACCTTGTTCCCTGCTATGACCAGGGTCCTCGCCTTGGGCCCCACGAACTTGATGCCTGCCTGGCGGCACTTCTCGGCGAGGTTCCAGTTCTCCGAGACGAAGCCGTAGCCGGGGTGGAGGGCGTCGGCGCCAGCGTCGGAGGCGGCCTGGACCAGCTTGTCGATGTTCAGGTAGCTGTCTCCCGGGTCCGCGGAGCCTATGCGGAGGGCTCTGTCGGCGAGCTTGACGTGGAGCGCCTCGGCGTCGGCGTCCGAGTAGATGGCGACGGTCTTCACCCCGAGCAGCTTGCAGGTCCTGATTATCCGGACCGCTATCTCCCCTCGGTTGGCTATGAGTACGGTGTCGAACAACTGAGGGTCACAGCTGGATGTTGCCGTGCTTCTTGGGAGGCCTGAACTCGCTCTTGCTCGCCAGGGACTCGAAGGCCGAGATGAGCTTGGGCCTCGTCATTGAAGGGGCGATCACTTCGTCTATGATCCCCCTGCTCGCCGCGACGTAGGGGTTGGCGAACTTCGCCCTATACTCCGAAGTCAGCTGCTTCCTGAGGGCGTCGGGGTCGGACGAAGCCTCTATCTCTTTCCTGTGTATGATGTTGACAGCCCCCTCCGGACCCATGACCGCGATCTCGGCCCCCGGCCAGGCGTAGTTGATGTCTGCCCTGCTGTACTTCGAACCCATGGCGCAATAGGCGCCGCCGTAGGCCTTCTTCACGATGAGCGTCACCTTAGGGGCGGTCGCCTCGCAGTAGGCATAGAGGAGCTTGCAGCCATGGCGTATCAGCCCCCTCTGCTCCTGGTCGGTGCCTGGGAGGTAGCCTGGGACGTCGACGAGGGTGAGAATCGGGATGTTGAACGCGTCGCAGAAGCGCACGAACCTCGCTGCTTTGTCCGAGCTATCGACGTCGAGGGCGCCCCCGAGGACCTGGGGTTGGTTCGCCACCACCCCCACGCTGTTGCCTGCTACCCGGCCGAAGCCGACCACGATGTTCTGGGCCCAGCCGGCGTGCACCTCCATGAAGCTCGCCCCGTCCACGAGCCTCTCGACTATCTTCCGGACGTCGTAGGCCCTGTAGGGCTCGACCGGGGCCAGGTCGTCCATCCCCGAGTCCGCCTCGGCAGGCCCCTTCCACTCGACGGCAGGCGGGGGCTCCGTGTTGTTCTGGGGGAGATAGGAGAGAAGGGCCCTGATGGATTTGAGGCATGCGTTCTCGCTGTCGTACATGAAGTGGGCCACGCCGCTCTGGGTGGCGTGGACCATCGCTCCACCGAGGTCCTCGAAGGTCACCGTCTCGCCCAGGGCGGCCTTCACCACGTCAGGTCCGGTCACGAACATCTGCCCCGTCCCCTTTACCATGAAGATGAAATCGGTCATCGCGGGGGAGTAGACCGCAGCGCCAGCGCTCGGCCCCAGCACGGCGCTGATCTGGGGTATGACGCCCGAGGCCAGCGTGTTTCTGAAGAACATCTCGCTCACCCCCGCAAGGCTGGAAACCCCCTCCTGGATCCTGGCGCCCCCAGAGTCGTTCAAGCCTATTATCGGCGCGCCGTTCTTCAGGGCGAGATCCATGACTTTGGATATCTTCTTCATGAGCGCCTCCCCCAGGGAGCCGCCGAAGACCGTAAAGTCGTGGGCGTAGACGTAGACGAGCCTCCCGTCGACCTTCCCGTAGCCTGTTACCACCCCGTCTCCAAGTGGGTGCGACCTGTCCAGGCCGAGGTCGGCGGACCGGTGGGTGACGAATTTGTCGAGTTCGTTGAACGTCCCCTGGTC
>JAFLZH010000018.1 GCA_029785615.1 Nitrososphaerota archaeon | reverse complement strand
GAGGCCCTGGCGAAGCGAGGAGCCTCGGTCGCCTCGGTCCCTCCGTCGCACGGCGGATACAGGGGGTATTCGCAGCCCTACGTCCCCGCGATCCTGGGGATGGAGGCGCTGGAGCTCCCGTTCGACCCGGCGGCCATGAACGTCGACGTCGAGAAAGCCGTCGTGCTGGTGAGGCGGGAAAAGCCGGCCGTGACGGTGCTTGGGGCCACGGTCTTTCTCTTCCCCCACCCGGTGAAGGAGATCGCCGAGGCGGCCCACGCCTACGGAGGGAAGGTGGTCTACGACGCGTCGCACGCCATGGGGCTCCTGGCCGGCGGTGTCTTCCAGGACCCCCTCCGAGAGGGCGCAGACGTCGTGGTCGGCTCCACCCACAAGACCCTCTTCGGGCCCCAGGGAGGGATAATGTTCTCCGACGACGAGGAGACGGTGATGCGCGTGGCCGAGGGGTACGCCTACCGCTTCGTCGACAACTTCCACCTCAACAGGGTGGCTGCCCTGGGGGTGGCCCTGGAGGAGGTGATGCTCCACGGCGCCCGCTACGCCAGGGACGTGGTAGCGAACTCGAGAGCACTGGCCGGGGCCCTCCATGCCGCCGGCTTGCCGGTGGCCGGTGCGGCAGACGGGTTCACCAGGTCCCACCAGGTGCTGCTCCCGGCGGGGGCGAAGGGCGCGGAGACCATGGGGAGGCTCGAAGAGGCCGGGATCATCGTGGACTCGCGGGTGAGGTTCGGGACGAATGAAGCGACAAGGAGAGGGATGGGGCCGAAGGAGATGGAGGAGATAGCGGGGCTGGCGGCCCTGGCCCTCCTCGGGGGAGGGGCGCGGAAGGCGAGGGCGCGCTCGAACGCGCTGGCCTCTAGGTTCAGGAAGCTGCACTACACCCTGAAGGACGCGTGACCTCAGGGCCAGACGGTGAAGGCCGAGGCCGTGTGACAGGGGGTCGGGAGAGACGGGACCCTGGACGCAGACGGCTCGGCTTGCAGGCGTCCGGCAGGCTCGTCGGAGCGTACGTCTGCAGTGTCGCTCCGGAGAGGTTGCAGCGGCAGGGTCCCCCTTTCCCCTGCAGAGGACCGCCAGGCGAGAGGCGTCTTCGCCATTCAGGAGGCGACAGCCGTCACAGGCGATAGGCGCGCCGCAAGGACGGGCCTCCGGGAGTTGGCCAGAGGGATCGCCGCATGGTACTGAGGGGACTCGTCCACCGGTTCGTCCCTCCCGAGCGTCTGGAAGTTCTAGACTGGGCACGGGGAACTGCGGTTCTGCCTCGGGGTCGGCATGAGCGGATTTGGCCCTCCCTGACTTCCGAGAGGGGTGCACCCCCGCCTGATACGTCATGCTCAGGTTCAACCCTTGCTGAGGCGGCTAGCAGTGGATGGTCTTACGGCATCTGACGGGCTTGATCTGCTAGTGTCAGGCGTTCTCTTCCTGTGAAGCTACGGTCACGCTGGAGTATCGTCCTGTCTCTCTGCCGTATCGCAGCCATATGAGAGCTCCCGCCACTCCGACCACCCATAGGAGCACGTTCAGGTATGCGAACCCCGTTATGTCCAGGTAAGCCAGAGCCAGCGTGGCAGGGACGTTGAGGGTGTAAGCCACGATCCTTACCGCGCCTGTGTACAGCGCCCTCCTGCCGGTCGGCCAGATCTCTCCCTTCAACGTGTTAAGCGCGGCATAGCCGAGCGCGAGGAACACATTGAAGACGCCCACGTACGCCCAGAACAGGTCTACGGACGTTGACCACTGAGAGACAGTGCCGGCTATGACCACCGCCATCACCAAAGTCCCTATGTAGAATCCGAATATGTTCCACCTCCGGCTTATCCTGTCGACGTAAAATGCGAAGGCGATGGTTACGACGGCCTCAATCGCGTCTGACACGAAGATGATCTGCGAAGTAATCGACGAAAAGTAAACGGGCCCCATGCTGAATACGAACAAGCCGAAGCCGATTACGTTGGCTATCGTCATGCAGGTTATGGCAACCAGTCTCAGAGATATCGACGGCGACTTCAGCGGGGCGACGAGCCGCGCCGATGTGGTAGCAGGCGTGCCGGCGTTGCCAGCGTCGGTCGCTACGCTCGAAGAACGTGCTGGCGACGGACCGACTCCATAGTACTTCTGGGCGGTCGCTCCTGCGTCCCTTTTCCTCCCTTTGGCTTCCAGCCACCTGATGGATTCGGGCATCTTGTATCTGCTGGCAAGCAGGATGACCAGCAGCGGCATCGCTGATGCTGCGACAAGCTCCCTTTGGAAAGTGATCTGACTGGAGATGCTCAGGAAGTCGATAGCGGCAAAAATGGCGGGGCCGATAGACACAAAGGAGTAGACCAGGTACAGCACCTTCGCGCGGATGCGCGTCGGAAACATCTCGGGGATGGCCGCAATCACCGTGTTCGTCTCTCCTCCTCCCGCGATCTGTGAAAGGGCGATGAACACGAGAACGAGATAGTAGTTGAAGGCGAGGAGTATGCCTAACGCCGACAGAAAGTAGAGTCCCATCGTAACAAAGAACGCGGTCTTCCTGCCAATCCGGTCCGCCAGCACTCCCATGAAGACTATTCCGACTATGAAGAAGATGCCCGGCCATACGAGAAGGAGATACGTGAAAGCAGCATTCGTGACCGCGATCGTGTACCACCCAGTGGCGAGATATGCCCAACTGTAGAACGAAGCCTGCATCATTACGCCGATGGCGAATGAGACGAAGGTCCAGGTGTTCGCCCTCGTCCATCTGGACTCTTCGATGACTTCGTGACTTATGTCAAAAGTCAACTGCCGGGAAAACAGCTATGGCCATTTATATTCGTTAGGTGGTCAGAAATCGCGCGGAACTGTCAGCCTAGTAGCGGTCTCACGAGATCCGGCATCAGGCAGGTCGGGCGGCCCAGCCCCCCACGCCCGTTACGTTGTGGGCGCGCGTCCTCAACGGCGAGGGGCGTCTCGCATGCAGGCACCCCTCTCCCGACCCTCCGGAGGCGCTTGGCGTTGTCCAGCAGGCTCGAACCCCCCGCCAGGGAGGGGGCCGCGGTGCGCCTCCACGACCGGCTGCGGGTCCTCGACGAACTAGTTCGCCATCTTCAAAGGGGATGCCACGGCTCCTAGAGGCGGCGCCCGTCCTGGGGAGGGGGGTGAGCCTCGCGCTGCGGCGGGAGGAGGTGCCGCAGGCTACCCTGGCGGTGCAGAGGGGGTCTGCAAGAGCGGCCTCGAAGGAGGGCAGTCGGTGCGGGCGCCTGCCACCGGGATGAGAACCGTGAGGCTCCTCGACCATGTTTTGGCTGCTTGCCTCCACAAAGCGAGGTGCACCCCCAAAGCGCGTCACCGGCAGAAAGGGCGGGCGATAGCCCTCGAGGTGAGTGTCTTGCTTCTCCTGACATTCTTCTTGGCAAAGTTCGGCCGACCTGTCCTTCGGCGTAAGACCAAGGATGACGCTCGTTCGGAGCCGTTGCGTGCGGGTTCGTGATTGGAACCCGGGTCTGGAGTAGACATGGTGACCGTGGCATCGACGGCTCGTGCTTCCAGTGATGTCGCAAGACAGGGGACAGTGAAAGAACCGAGGCCCCTTCGTCGGCAGCTCTCGTTCCATGGCTGCAGACACCCGCCGAGGGGTCCAGGGCGCGGTCGTCGCCGCTAGGCGTCGGCCCTTGCGACTGGGTACTTTCGCCCTTTCAATTCAACGAAGGCTACGCTGACGTCCCCCCCAACGTCGGCCTTCCCATCCTCCAGTACGTTGCAGTATATCCTGAACCCGTCGAACTCCACTATTCCGTAAGTCGTCCTTCCACCATCTTTCTTCTGAATTCGAGTCAACGAGAAAATCTTGCCTCTTCCATCGCTCTCCTTGACTTCGAGGGAGGTGGAAGAGCACCTAGGACAGAGCATTCTGGGATAGTAGAACCTGTGTTTGCACGCCTTGCACTCGAGGTACGGAAGCCGGTTCGCGTCGAGCCTTTCATGATATGCCCTCCACAGCTCTTCCAGCTTCAATTCTTCTCGCCTAGGACAAGGGTGACCGAGTGGCTCCTGCTCCAGCCACCGATCCCGTTGAGATACACCCGGTTGACGCCGGAAACCTGGTGTCCCTCCGCCATGCCGTTTAGCTGCAGCAGAGCCTCCTCGAGCAGGACACCGCCGCTCATGAAGCCCGGCTGCCCCATGTTCAGGCTCCCGCCGCCCGTGTTCAGCGGCACATCTCCCCTGTATGTCAAGTCGTGCTTCTCGACGAACTCTCCGCCTTTCCCCTTCGTTGCGAGCTTGATGTCTTCGATCTGCATCAACGTCGTGATCGTGAACGAGTCGTAGAGCTCGTAGGCGTCGGCCCTTCCAGCTTCGAACGAAGCCCGTCGGGAACTCTCGACGGCCGGGGTCGACACAATGTCCTCCTGCTCAGGGGGGAGCTCGTGCCAGTGCCCCTCACCGTACCCGAGGATGTCGAGCGTCCTCAGCCGCGTCTGCCTTTTGCTCACTATGAAGGCATGGAAGCCGTCTACCGGGTAGACTATCTCCAGAAGGTGAAGCGGCTCCGCGACCATGGGGGATGCGACCACCTGCTCAGGCGTAAGGTCGGACTTGAACAGTGCCTTGGCGTTGCCTTTGGCGTTGAACCTCTGTTGCGCCGCGATCGTCGCCCGTTGCCCGTCGGTCGTGCCGAACAGCCTGGAGTGCCTGAAGGCGGCCAGCGCGTAGTCCGAGACCGGATTGAGGTCGTCGTTGACCCGGAGGAACTCGTCGAAGGGCGAGACCGCCACGTCTGGGTAGGCTCTGTCGATGGAATCCACGGTGACCCCCTTGGCCCTCACGTCCGACGCCTTCCCGCCGATAAGGCAGAGGACGCTTTCGGCTTCCCCCGCTCTGATAGCCTTGTAGGCTCTGTGGACCGAGGCGAGCGCTGACGCCCCTCCAAAATCGAGGGCGTCGACGTACCTGGCCTTCAGCCCCAAATACTGCCTGATCTGGTTGGTGAACATGAGCAGGTTAGCCTTCCCGTCGAAGATTCCAGGCAGCTCCGTCGTCACCAACCCGTCGAGCTGTTTCATTTCCATCCCTGCCATTTCCAGGGCCTCAGCGACGGCTTCGCTCATCAAGTCGAAGGCGCTGCCTTCGTACTTCCTGTAGATCCTCCCAGCGAAACCCGCGAACAACCTCTGTCTCCCGACGACGGGTCCGGCCACCGCTTATATGACTCTCAGCGGGGTCGGCACCGATTGCCGCCCCCACAAGGAGTCTGGTGCCTGAAGGTGGGAGAGATCAATCTGTGGAAGGCTGAGCTTACCTATGGCGTCGACTTCGACGTCCGGGTAGCGGCCCCGGTCTTCGTGTTCCTTATTAGGTCCGGGCGGGAGCTGACGTTGGTGGACGCTGGCTTCAGGCCAGGAGCCGCTCGACGCAACAACTCGGCCAAAGGGACTCTGCAACTCCTCCGGCGCGCCCTGAAGCGAGTCTCGGTCGAACCTGGCGACGTCAGGAACCTGGTCCTTACTCACCTTCACACAGACCATTCGTCGTTCATCGGTGAGTTCAGGCGGGCAAGGGTCTTTGTGCAGTCGAGGGAGGTCGAGTTTGCAAGGAACCCCCTCCCGACCCAGGCGCAGTTCTTTGACGGCGGCGCACTGGAGGCCCTGCAGAAGTCAGACGTCGAACTGGTTGACGGGGACAAGGGTATCTCCGGTGGCGTTCGGCTGGTGCACACCCCCGGACACACCCCGGGCTCCCAATCGGTCTCGGTCGAACTGGACAAGTCGGACTTCGTCATCTGCGGTGACACAATACCGATGTATCATAACTGGCGTCCGTCGGACAAGCGGCTCGGCACCCCCGTTGCCATCCCTAGAATCCCTCCAGCCATCCACAGCGACCTCAAAGAATGGTTCTGGAGCTGTCGAAAGATCGAGGGCCTTCCTGGGACCTTGATTCCCAGCCACGACCCGCTTCTCGAGGATGGGACCGCCTTTCGCTAGCGGGCTGGGCTTTCGTCCCGCTCGCCGCCTTCCTCAATCTCTCGGAAAGGCTCGTCCCTCAGTCGCAGGAACTCCTTGAGGCCGACCTTCTGGGCCAGCTTCATCCACTCCACCGAGGCCCCTGAGCCCAGCAGCAGTGCTTCCTGGCGGGCCGCGAAGTCCAAGGGCAGCCAGTATCTTTCCGCTCCGTACCAACGATTTACCATGGCCTTGTTCATCCGGAGAGCTCGCAGGTCTATGCGTCCCAGCTTCCTGGCGAGCTTCGATACTTCCCTGTCAAGAGCGTCGTCTTCCACCGCCCTGTTTACCAAGCCGATCGCCTCTGCCTTCTCGCCGTCAACCAGGTCGCCAGTGAGGAGGAACTCCATCGCCAGGTTCCTGCGCACGTTGGACGGGGCTAGCAACCTGGCGACTCCTGCGGCCTGCCTTATCTCGGGGGTTCCGAACTTGCAGCTGCGTGTGCTCAGGATGACATCGCAAGAGTTGGCGAGGAAGAACCCGTATCCCAGGGCGTACCCCTTGGTGGCCGCAATCGTCGGCTTGGGGCAGGACAGGACCTTCTTGAAGAGCCGGTTCTCGCTGAGAAAGAGTCTCTTCCACGCGCTGGTCGGCTTGATTTCGGTCGACGGGTTTCCCAGGTCCGCTCCCGCGGAGAAGGCCCTCCCTTCCCCCTTCAGCACCACGGCGTGGACACTGTCGTCCTCAATGCAGGCCGCAAGATGTTCCCGCGTCTTGGCCCGCATCTCGTCGTTGAACGCGTTCAATCTTTCCGGCCTGTTGAATGTTATCTCTGCGTAGCCATCGTGGATGTCTAGCAGAACCACGGAGTTCGCGCTTGGCATGCTGCCGAGGTGTCGAACTGACTCTCGGGATGGAATAAGGGTTTATGCCTGCCGCAGTCCTGTTGAATAACTGAGATCGGGTGGCTCTCCTTGCCGGCCGCTTCTTCGACCTTGCCTGCCTATGCCTTCAGCGACATGAACGCGTTGTACACCGACGCCTTCAGGAGGAGCTCGTTGACCATGTACCTCCACTTCACCGACGTCACGTGCTCGCCGAACGCCCTCTTGAAGGAGGATATCGCCTACTCGCCCATCCGCCTCTCCCCGTAGCGGTGCCTCTTCCTCCACCCGTCGTAGTCTCCGAGCTGCTCCCTGACCACGAGCTTCCTGGGCATGCACCCCATGGCCTTCAGGGAGGAGTTCTTCCTCACCCGGATGACCTGCTCGATCCCGTGGCCGTCCAGGTACCTGAAGTTCGCCCTCGAGTCGTACGCCCCGTCTGCCACCACCCTGCTGACGTGCGCTCTCGACGCCGCCCGTTGGACGAGCGGCTGAAGCATCCTCCCGTCAGACGTCTCTTCATCCGTCACCTCCACCGACAACATCTTTCCGGTCTTGACGTCCACGGCCACGTGGAACTTGACGAACCCCCTTTTTCACCGCCCACTTGCGGCGTATCCACTCCCCCCGGTTGGAGACCTTGATGCCAGTCGAGTCGACAGCGATCGTCACGTCCTTCGTCCTGTCCACGGACGGGTCGACGTCCGCCTTCACCCTCGACACCCTCCATCAGATGGTCGAGTAGTCAGGGGTCCCCCTGAACACGTCCACGTGCTCTGCGAAGACCCTTGCGAACCCCTCCAGCTGGCGGTACGGAAGGAGGCAGACGTGGATGGCTGCGAGCATGCTCATTAAGCAGCCTGGATAGCGATACCTCGCCCCCTCCTTTCCCTCGTTCGAGCTCTCGAGCCCTCCCCTCCATCCAGATAAAAAGCGGGGTCGAACAGTAACTCTCCCCTCCTTACGAGCTCCTCGTTGTACTCCCTCCAGTTCCTCTTCTTTGCGACCATGGACGGAGAAGAGAGGGCCTCTTCTGAAGACGGGTCAGAGCACGAACGACCGACAGAGGAGTCAGTTATTCAACAACGCTCCTGCCGCGGCCGGATCTACGCGATGACGCCTTTGTCGCGAAGCGTCAGGAGCTCGCCTCTGGTGTACCCGAGAGCGCCAAGGACCTCTTCGGTTTGCTCGCCCAGGAGCGGGGGTCTCCTGGTGACCCTGGCGGTTGTCTCCGAGAATTTCATCGGCAGATTGAGCATCTTGAGCTTCCCTATGACCTCGTCTTGAAATTCCACTATGCCGCCCCTGTGGATGAGCTGCGGGTCCTGGAGGGCTTCGGCCACCGTCTTCACAGCGGCGCAGGGGACATCGGCTTTTTCCAGTTCCCGGACCCAGTACTCCCTGGGCTTCCGGCTCAGAACGCCCTGCAGAGCCTGATGCAGCTCCTGCCAGTTGCTCGCCCTGGCCGGCCGGGTCGAGAACTTCGGGTCGGTCACTATACCCTTCAGCTCCGGTATGCTCGCCGCCCGCTGAAAGACGCCGTCGTCGGGCGCCTCGATTACGAAGAAGCGGTTGGACGCGTCGGAGTAGACGCCCATGAAGCCGACCTGTCTGGCCCTCGTGAGGTGGTCGAAGTTCGAGTCCATTCCCTGCAGCACGGGGATGGCCATGTACTGGAGCAGGAATGCGGCCGACTCCAACAGGGACGCCTCCACGAACTGGCCGACGTGCTGTCTCTCTCGGGCGAACAGGGCCGCCAGGATGGCTTGCGTGGCGACCATAGCCGTGGTCAGGTCAGCCAGCCCGAGCGGCGCAATCGGCGGCGCCCGACCGTCGCTGTATAGGCTCAGGAGCCCGCCCAGCGCCTGCGCCACCAGGTCGTAGGAAGGCCTCCGCGAGAACGGCCCGTCGTGACCATACCCCGAGATCGAGCAGTAGACTATCTGCCTGTTGACCTTAGAGATGTCTTCGTAGCCGACGCCCAGCCTGTCGCAGACTCCCGGCCTCATGTTCTCCACGAAGACGTCGGCCGTTTCGCTCAGCTTCTTCAATATCGAGACGCCGTCCGGCGTCTTCAGGTTCAGAACGACGCTCTTCTTGCTCCGATTAGACCCCATGAAATAGGTGCTCATCCCGCGATAGACCGGGGTCGCGGCGCGTTCAGGAGAGCCCACTCCTGGAGGTTCGATCTTGATCACCTCCGCCCCCATGTCGCCGAGGATCATGGTGCAGAACGGACCCGCCACGTGCCGTGTCATGTCAACTATCCGTACACCTTTAAGTGGGCCGTCACTCATTCGAACTAGACCTGCGCCGTGCAACGCCTCGAATTTATCTTTGACTTCGAAACGTCGAGAGCCTGTTCCTAGTTGAACGCAGCCAGGCTGCATGAATTCGGAAGACCGCTCCAGTGGGACGATGTCCCGACGCCGGAATTAAGAACTGGGTCCGATGTGATTGTGCGGATGGCGGCCGCGGGACTTTGCCACACCGATATTTCGGTGATAGACGGGACGCTGCCAGACATCAAAGGGCGCTTCCCCGCGCTCCCGTACATACTCGGGCATGAGAACGCCGGCTACGTCCACGCCGTCGGCGACTCCGTCACCGGACTGAAGGCGGGAGACCCGGTGCTCGTGTATGGAGCCTGGGGGTGCGGCACCTGCGTGTTCTGCAGGAGAGGGGAGGAGCAGAGGTGCCCTGTGAGCCCGCTCACCCCTGGAATCAGCCCCGAATACCAGGGCGGCTTCGCCGAGTTCATGTATGTGCCGTCGTCCAGATATCTGCTGAAGGTCGAAGGTAGCATGGAGGATCTCGCGCCCCTCACCGATGCAGGTTTGACTTCTTACCGGGCGACAAAGAGGGTCCGGAGCCACCTCTCGCCCGGCTCGTTCAGCCTCGTGATCGGCACGGGGGGACTGGGACTCTATGCGCTGCAGTATCTGCCGCTCTTCGGGTCAAGCACGGTCATCGCTGCCGACGTAGCGGACAGGAAACTCAGGCTGGCTGAGAACTTCGGTGCGAGCGTCGCCTTGAACCTGCGCGAGGATAACCCCGTAGAAAAGGTCGCCTCGGCGACCGGAGGGAGAGGGGTCAAGTCGATTCTGGACTTTGTAGGGACCAGCGCGACCGCCGCTCTCTCAATGAAGGTGCTCTCCGCTGACGGCATCTACGTAGATGTTGGTCTCGGTGGCGGCACCCTGAGCGTTCCTTTGATTGACTTGGTCCATTCGGAGTCCTCGATTACAGGAAGCATATGGGGCACCTATGAGGAACTCGCCGAAGTCTACGAGCTGGTGAAGTCAGGCAAGGTAAAGAGCACCATACAGAAATTCAACCTTTCTGACATCAACAGCGCAATCACGCAGATGCGGAACGGGGAACTGCTGGGCCGAGCCGTGTTGGCCGGTTAACTGCGGACCCTGCCATTAGAGCTTCCGTGCCGTGGCTCCTCTTGACCCTCCCCCTTGCCGGGGTTCTGCACAGCGCCCTCTCTAGGCGCTGGGAAGTGTCGGAGGGGCGCTCTGGCCGGTCTGGGGCGCCTAGGCGGGACTAGGAGCGTCGGAACCTCGCCGTGTGAAACCTCCCTGGCTCGAAAGCTTCGAAGGTCTCCTCCCTCGGTCTCTCTTCGAGTCACCTTATATGAGGAGCACCGGCATCTTGGGCCGACATGGCTCAGCACAGGGCAGGGGAGTTCAGCTACGTCACCGCCTATGAAGAGCTCGAGATGTCACTGCTCTTGCCCAGTCCCTTCCAGCCAAGGGAGCAGATAGGAGACATCGACGAGCTGGTCGAATCGATCAAGACGTCCGGGCTCATAGAGCCCATCGTCGTCCGACCCAAGGCGAAACACTTCGAGATAATCGCGGGGAACAGGCGATACCACGCGTGCCGGAGACTGAACTTCCGCAGAATACCGGCGATCGTGGTAGAGATGCACGACAAGGAGGCTTACGAAGCCGCCCTTGCCGAAAACCTTCAGCGCAAGACCCTGGACCCGATTGAGGAGGCCGAGTCGTTCAGAAGATACTGCGAGGACTATGGATGGGGGAGCCAGTCCGAGCTCGCCCGCCGCCTAGGCAAATCGCAGGCCTACGTCGCCCATAGGTTGCGGCTGCTTTCTCTTCCGGAAAGCGTCAGGAGCGTGATCAGAGACGGCGGCCTGAGTGCCAGTACGGCCGAAGAAATTAGTAGGCTGAAGGATTCGGAACGCCAGAGAGAGATTCTCGAGTCCGCCATCAGGCACAAGATAACTCGGGCCGATATCCGAGAAGCTGCGGTCTCTCAAGGCCCAGGACGGAACGAGACATCGGCACCTGACTGGCTCCAGACAACACAAAGGAGCCGGAAGGACCTGGACGCGCTCGTCATCGACAGGGCGATCCTTTCGCTCAAGGTGTCCATGGTCCGGATCGACTCGTTGCATGAGAGAGCGAGAAGCGGCACGTTGAAGAAGGTCCTTCTGGGCAAGCGGATAGTTCTTCACCAACTGATTGATGAGCTGCTGAGCTACAAGAGGACCCGGATAGCGTAACTTTTCTGCCGCAGGGGTACTGAAGGCTCGCCGCGCTTCCGGACACCTGATGAAGCAGCTCGAACCTCGGTCCAGACTCCCGAGACTCCTGACCCACGAATGCCTTCCGGCTTGCTTCGGACCCGGCCCTTAGTGGCATGCCACTAAACGGCGGCGTCAGATCAGACCGAGGTCTCGGCCATGCTAGCCGACTTGACATAGACGCAGCAAGAAGCATACCAGTTACAAAGTCCTCCCGAGGCGAGTTACCGTGTCTATGCGAATCTCGGGCAGCCAGCACCCGAAGCGGTCCTGACGGCATCGCCGCTCGCCATAAATCATAAGGCCGTGACCGAGCAACGAGAGTAGAACTGGCGTGACGCAAAGCCAAGTCATTGACGACCTCGTATCATTCGGCCTTTCTCCGCTACAGGCAGAGGCGTACGTTGCGCTTACCCGGAGCGGCAGGGGGACTCCCTCTTCGATAGCTCAAACAATCGGGATATCCGCGTCTGACGTCCGCAGGGTCCTCCACTCGCTCAGGAGGCTAGGGCTGGTCGAAGTGGAGCTTGGCCGGAGCGACTACTTCCTGGCAGTCGCGCCCAAGAAGGCGTTACGGACCCTTCTCGACGCAAAAGAGACCGAGCTTCAGACCCTGAAGGGACAGAGCGAACCTCTCGCTAGGCTGCTCGAGGACTCCAAGCGCAGGAGAGGCGCCAAGGACGAGGAGAGCTTCTTCAGGTTGGTCTCGGGAAGTCTGGTTTTCAACCGTTGGGCTGACGCGATCCGTCGGGCAAAGGCCAGAGTAATCAAAGTCGTCCCCGCCTACACCCTGAGCACGCACTTCAGAGAACTCTCTGACGCAGAGTCCTCCGCCGCACGGAGAGTCAACGTGACCATCGTATCAGAGATCACCGAGCAGAATCTCAAGATCGCCGAACAATACTATCGCAAGGTTCCGTTCCTGCATGCGGACGGGTTGACGCCTTCGTTCAGATACCTGATCATAGACCAGTCGGAGGTCTTCATGGGAGGGACGCCCCCAACCGAGTCCATCGAGGACCACCTCGTGATCTGGACCAACAACAGAGTCTTCGTCGACGCGTGCTCGACTCATTTCGAGTCAATCATGAGGGTAGCGCTTGACGGAGCTAAACGGATGGAGGCCCTAAGGCGTGTTTCCTAGATGCAAGGAGAACCCGAACCCCCTCTCCTGACGATGGTTGCACATGGCAGTCGCGTTCCAGGCAGGGTCTCCCCCCTCCGCTCTCGCACTGCAAAACGAGCTTTGGCTCCGAGCGGTGGTGCGTGCGTGCACGCCTCCCAGGAAGGCGGGGGAACGCCAGGGCCGATTCAAGAGCGGCTAGCCGGAGGTGCAGACTCGCCAGGGCCGAGGCGCCGAGCTCCCCGACCAGGCTCGTCGCGAAGATGGCCGGCAGGGACACAGGTGCCATGATGATGGACCTGCTCGCGAAGCCGCTCTAAAGGGAGCAGCGCCAGGCCTGGGGCAGACGGCCAAACCAACCCCAGTAGGATTTAAAACTCTGCGAACCGCTTGAGCATAGGTTGGCTGTTGAGGAGCTCGAGGCACCCCGCCGTCCGCCTGTGGCCACCGTCAGGATTGACGCCATGGAGAAGGCGGCAGGCGAGACGAAGTACACGACCGACAACGTCCACGAGGACGCCCTCTACGTCAGGGTGGTCAGGTCTCCGCACCCCCACGCCCTGATACGGCGCGTCGACGGCTCGT
>JAFLZH010000017.1 GCA_029785615.1 Nitrososphaerota archaeon | reverse complement strand
ATCACTTGGTGCCGTCTTTCCCTCTTCAGAATGTTCTGACTGCTAATCAGCATCGCTATGTTTTCGCTTCTCGTCTCTGCATATTCCGAAAATTTCATGGTCAATAAGAGTCTCTACCGGAATCACCTCCAGAAAGCGGAGGAGATGCTTGGCGTCGCGAACTACGCCACCGGCCAGCTATAGAACAACGCTGCGGTCACGGCGTCCGTGCACTGCGCGATAAACGCCATAGACGCGCTTTCGGTCTTCTACCTCGGGGGGCGGCACAGCGGGCTGCAGAAGAGCACACTTTGACTTCTGATGATGGTGATTTGATTAACTCGCGAAATTGTACCTCGACTTCGATTCGGTTACCATCTGGCCAGGACTGAGAGTCTCGCGGAATACTGTGTCTTGGAGGTTCGACTTCTTCCCGTCGCCTCATAGCATGATGTTAAGCTGATGTCTACATCCTTCGACACAGACCGCTGTCTTTGCCTTGTGTCTTCCTACGAGCCTTTCGAATAGGTCCTTCGTCAGTCTTCGCTCGATTCTGTCGCTCTCTCATGTCCTTATCACGTTGTAGGCGCCAAGTGATTCCGTTGCCTTCCGTTCGAACCGATCATGAAGAGTCAACAGAGGTGTGGAATGATATCGCTAAGCTGGCGGCCGAGCTTTGCGGGGCTGGTGAAAATACGCTAGAAGAGACAAGATGGTTCTTTGAATTCCAAGAGAAGGTGGAGCAGAGGAGACAAACTGGAATTTCCTCGATCAATGGCCTGCACTACACCAGCAGCAAGAATATGGAAACAGGAATCTCCAAGTAGCTTCTTCGGGATTCCAGTGAGTCCCTTGTAAGTAGTAAGCCGTTCGAGGCCTTACCTCCCTTTTGAAAGTCGATGATACCAAAACCATCCTCTTTCCGAACTTTTGCTTGATACTTAACCTCGACCGGCAGATATCGAGTTGATTGTCTGACAGCGAAATCGAGTTCGCGTCTCTTCTTGCTTTGTGAAAAGAACAACAGGGTGGCATAGTCGAACTGAGTGGAAGGCGAGTAGCTAAAGAGTAGTCTCACGAGGTGATTCGCGACGACGCTCTCCGTTAGCTTCCCGATGTTCTCGGCTTTCTTGAGATAATCGAGAGCTTCCTCGTACGGTTCAACAGCTAGGGACCACGACCTTAGGGCGTGATACATGAACGGATCTTCGAAGTAGATCTTCCTCTCCCCCCTGTGGATGGGTGAGTCCTTGCTCTGGTCTAGCCGGTAAATTCCGGCCAAGACGAAGCTATCCTTCAGATATTCTAGGTACGAAGAGACGGTATTGTGCGATGATATCTCTGTATCCTCCTGCAGATTGTGCAGACTGACGGGAGACCCAAGAGTGTCCGCTATCTTTCTTACCACTTGCCTCATTAGCGCGTCATTTCCGCCCCACTTTCTGATGTCTCTGAGAAGCAGTTCGACGTATCCCTCGTAGATGTCCTTTGTTATGGTGCCATCTGAGACGAAGGCATTGATGGCACTTGGGATTCCTCCAGTTATCAGATACTCGTTGTAGAGTTGGTTCAATTCTTTCAAGTGGAGAAATGCTTCCTGTAATTCTTCGGGAAGGTTACCACTTGCAATCTGCGAAATCACTTGGTGCCGTCTTTCCCTCTTCAGAATGTTCTGACTGCTAATCAGCATCGCTATGTTTTCGCTTCTCGTCTCCGCATATTCCGAAAATTTCATGGGCAATAGAATCTTGTCGGGCAGTTTGTCCCCGAGTTTGTGAACGTCCCCCCTCCGCCTTGCTAGGTTTTCCGAGGCCCTTCTCAAGTCAATGCTGTGAGAGCCCGTCAATATCAAGGTAGAGCCCTTCAGTCTTCCTCGATCATAGAGATACTTGATGCCCTTCTGCCAGTCCTTGACGGAGGATATCTCGTCCAGGAAGATGTAGCGTCTTCCCTTGATTCCGCGCGAGAAGGTTAGATACGCATCTACAATTTCCACCAACCTTTCTGGTTTTTCGACCAGGTCACAAGCCCAATAGAGGATGGCTCTCGGCGGAGTTCCTCTCCCAAGCAGTTCTCTGACTTTTAGCTTAGATAGGGTGGTCTTCCCTACTTGCCGAGGCCCGCGCAATACATAGATGACATCAACGTCCCATCGTATCGTTTCTCCGAGTCTTGGATTCCACTTGAACTTCGCATTCGCCCATTCTTGGACGTTTTTGTCCCGCTCTATCGAGCTTGGGTCGACCCACCACGGATTGCTGTCGAACAACTCTGGAGTGCTCATGGTCATTAGGTACTTCGTTGACCATTGTTTTATAATGGTTTGGTCAATACAATGACCAATTATTCGGCAGGCGCATAAGTCAGCAGCTCTGCCAATTTCGCCTGGACCGGACGAATTCGTGGTAT
The DNA here is from genome assembly GCA_029785615.1 of Nitrososphaerota archaeon. Taxonomy (GTDB): domain Archaea; phylum Thermoproteota; class Nitrososphaeria; order Nitrososphaerales; family Gagatemarchaeaceae; genus UBA183. Next base: position 11,218 of record JAFLZH010000017.1, on the reverse strand, counting down.
ATTCCTATCAGACCTCAGTTAGGACATCCGGTTCCGTTCGCCTGCCTCTGGCCCAGGTCGTCGCGTAGTGGAGTATTGTCTCCATGCGGCTCGGGCCCTTGGCCAAAGTCGTTCTCAATTTGCCAGCTAATTACCGCTCAAATCCGACCAGAAGTCGGGGAGCGTCCGACCCGAGGCAGCTTCAGGTCGATGTTCAGAATTCACATAGGAACTGACCCCAATATTCCACGTAATCCGAAAAAAGGACAGGCCTCCTGCCTGGCCCCTCAGTCCTTCTTCGCCCGCCGCCTGGACAGCACGTCGAGCCAGGGGTTGTTGACCGCCGACTCGGGGACGGCTACGCCTGTCCCGCCCTCCGCCCTCGGCTGAACCTCCTGGGGCGCGGGCCTCACGACCGCGACCTGCTCCCTCGGGCGGGGCGGGGGGGCCTGGGTGGCCACGACCCTCACGCTGGAGACGCTGGGGGGAGCCGGGGCGGAGTAGACGGCGGGCCCCGCGGTCTTTATCGTGGAGAGGTCCTTCCTCACGGCGGTTATCTCCGACATTATCGACGACACCTTGTCCGCCAGGGCCGGGTCGACCTTGCGGTCCGTCCCCCTCATCTGCAGGCCGACCTGGTTCACCGTTTCGGTGAGCTTGCGGAGGGACGACTCGATGTCTGCGTACACCCTCTCCGACGGCGGCTTGGTGAACGGCTGGAGGACCACCCTGAGGACGATGAGCATCGCCCAGATGAACGTCAGCGAGTAGACCCCTATGGGGAACTGGGGGAGGTAGAACAGGTAGAGGACCATGCTGGCTGGGAACGAGTGCAGGGTGGGGAAGACGAAGCTCCAGACGAGGACCCCCACGACCCCGACCCAGGCCATGACGTCGAGGAACGCGATGGACAGCGACCCGGACGGCGTGTGGACCTTCCTGTAGTACGGGTACCTCAGGCCCAGGAGGACCAGGGCGCCGAGGGCCCCCACCCCGGCCGTGGCCGCGTAGTCGTTGGACAGCTGGCCGACGTAGGGGGCCGCGATGAGGTAGATCAGGGCGAGGGTGAGCGCGACGAAGACGACCAGCAGGGGCCTCGCGGCCTTCCTCGGGCTCCTGGGGCCCCGGAGCAGGGCGGCCCGCCTCTTCTCCGTCTCTTCGAACGTCAACGCGGCCTCACCTGTCTAGGTACTGCCAGCCTTCGCGCTCGTCCCAGTCCCAGGTGAAGTCGTCGGGGATGTACATCCCGTAGGCCACGCACCCCTGCCAGACGTTGTAGACCGGGTTCTTGGTCAGGGTGACGTTGACCCCCTGGATCCCCTTCGCCTCCAGCATCAGCTTCAGCTTCGTGGACGAGTCGACGGCCGAGCCCTCCATCCCCTGGGGGACCTGCCAGGAGAAGCCCCCTCCGGAGAGGAATATCGAGCGGTACAGGGCCGGCTGGATCTCGAAGCTGCACTTCTGGACCGACTGGATGATCACCTCGGCCATGTCCGTGGTCCCGGAGACAAGCCTCCCCTCGGCGTAGGAGTCGGCCGGCTTGGGGAACCCCCTGCGGTAGTAGGACGAGAAGTACTCGTTGGACGGGTCGAAGAAGTACTCCCCGATGAGGAAGCGCTGCCAGCTGTTCTTGTCCAGGTCTATGGATATCCTGGTGTTGGGGACCCTGAAGACGGCGCCGTACTTCGGGTTGCTCTTGTCGGCCATCACGTCCTTCAGGCTCTTCGGGACGAGCCCCAGGGACTCCTTGAACAGCTTCACCAGCTTGGGCTCCCTGGCGAGGTCCCCGTAGCCGGCGTCCCTGAGTATCTCCGCCGCGACGAGGTCGCAGTCCCCTCCGGCCCTGTTGAGGGTGATGAGCGCGTTGAATATCATGCCGCTGCTGACAGGCGCGATCTGCACGTTCCCGGCCCCGGCCTCGAGGACGGTGCAAGCCAGCACCTTCTGGGAGATGGCCACAGCGAAGGGCTGGGGGATGACAGAGACCGCCTTCACCACCTTCCTCCCCTCCTCCTGGTTCAGCTCCCGGTGTATGTCGAAGAGCCTCTCGTACATGAACCTCGGCGCGGCCGCAGAGAGGGCCGCCACGGCCTTCACCCCTTCGAACCCCGGGCTGTCGGGGACGTGCCTGAGGAGCGCGTACCTCGTCAGCTCCTTCACCACGGACCAGGACCTGTCGTCGTCCCTGTCTATGACGCCGCTGCGCATGGGGTAGACCATCCTCTCCGCTATGTCCCTCTTCGCCTCCACGAAGTTCGAGACGTCGGGGCCTACGACGAGGAGCTTCTTGTCGGGGCCGCCGGTCATCCTGACCATCGAGCTCCTGGTGTCGGGGAAGTACCCGCGGTTCTCGATCACGTCGGGGATGTTACCCAGGGTCGCGGGGCCGAACTTCAGCTCGGAAGTCCCGTAGTCCTCGCCGAAAACTGAGAGTTCCTTTGGTGCAGACAACCTCTCCTCCCAGCGTTCTCGTAGTCCCTTTAAGTGTTTGAGGTTTCGCGGGCCCGGCCGGCCCCGGGGCTCGCCTTCACTACGTTGTTACCCCTCCAGGCCTGGTAGAACACCACCAGGAAGGAGAAGAACCCGGTGCAGAACAGGAAAAGGAACAGCAGCAGGTCGAAGAGGGTCATGGGGAGCCCCCGTCGCCATCAGCGGCCCTCGCGCGCGGAGCCCCGCCCGCCGCGTCCCCTTCGTGCGCCCTGGGCCCCCCGAAGGGCGAGGCGAGGACCAGGATCAGGAACCCGTAGACGACCGAGACGGTTTCGCCCATCATCACGATGTAGGAAAGCCCCCCGCCTGCCCCGGGGACCAGCCCCGCGGCGATCACCCCCGCCCCCCCTGCGAGCGAGGCGGCGGCCAGGGCGAACATCCCGAACAGGGCCCTCTGCATGGTGACCTTCGAAGGCCGGGTCCCGTTGCTGGGCCCTTCCAGGATGGCCAGGACGAAGACGCCGAGGGAGAGTGATATCGTCACCGCGGCCAGGCCGAAGTGGATGGCCACCGCCGTGGCGTAGAGCGCCGCGAGGGAGGCAGAGAGGGCGATGGTCATGGTGGAGACCCCGGCGACGACGGTCAGGGCGAGGGCCACCAGGGCAATCATGGCCAGGGCGGAGGCCGCCGAGGGCTCGACCATCACGTCAGCCCTCCCGGACCTGACTATCCTCGCCTCCTTGGCCATCGAGTACCCGGTGACGGGCATCCCGAAGCCGGCGACCGTCGCCATGGTGAGGTTGGTCATGGTGACCTGGGCCCCGCTGGACAGGTCGCCGAGGAGCGCGAACCCCGTGACCCCTGCGACCACCATGGCCAGGAAGAGCAGCAGGTTGAGCACTGCCACGTCCCTCTGCCGCTGCAGCATCGCGAGGAACCCCAGGGCTGCCGTGATGCTGGCGAAGGTGCAGGCCAGGGTGACGTGCAGCACCACCTCGGGCTCGGTGACAGTTATCTGGGCCGCCATCACCGTGGCCAGCCAGACCCCCATGACGTAGGTGACCGCCAGGAGGAGGGCCTGGAGGTACATGATGCGAAGGAGGCGCCTCGACTGGCGGACGAGGAGCCCCGGGAGGGTCTCGACCGAGGTGTTGGTGAACCCCTGCTTAGCCATCTCTAAGGGGCCTCCGTCTTCGGGGCCAGGGCCTCGATGAGCCTGACCGCCCTCATGATCTTCAGCGTGGCGTAGTAGGACAGGAATATGGCGAGCATGAACAGCAGGGACATCTCCCAGCCCGCGGCCAGGGTGATGGACCCGGAGACCCTGGAGCCCCCGGTGACAAGGAAGAGGGCCCCCCCGGCCGTCGCCGCCACCAGGGCGACGATGGCGCCGAAGCTGTACATGGCGACCTTCTTCATCCCGTAGACCAGCCCCACCATCATGATGACGAAGGTCAGCGAGAAGTTCCCGATGGCGAAGAGCATGTGGACGAGGTTGGACGGGTTGCTGATGCCGACGGTGCTCACCCCAGACGTGATGAATATGTTGACGAACATGCCGGTGACGAGCAGCATGAAGTACATGACGAAGTTCGCGTAGCTCAGGCTGAGGGTCATCCTGAGCCCCCGGAGCCCGAGGCTCCCCAGCTCCTCACCTTCGATGAGCCGGGCGGACTGGTCTGCTCCCAACTACCTCCCCTCCCCTCCAGCCGGCGCCCTGAGGGCCTGCTGGGATATGGCGACGGACTTCAGCCGGACGTCCTCCCTGACGATGAATATCCTGCTCAGGAGGGTGAGGAACACGGCCACCCCGAAGACGGACACCATGATCAGCGAGGCCACGCTCCCGGAGAAGGCGATGGATATCGAGGAGGTCATGTAGTAGATGTAGAGCGGGCCCATGACGAAGCCGATCAGCCTGACGCTGATGGCGCTCATGTGGAGCCTGGTGACGTCCCTCAGCTTGATCCCCCTCGCCAGGTAGATCACCGGGATGCTCATGCTGGTGCTGAGGATCGCCATCAGGACGTGGGTGAAGAGGTCCGGGGCCATGAGCACCTCGGTCACTATGGACGGGGCCGTCGACTGCAGGCTCTGCGGGACCACGAAGTAGTAGTTGGTGAACATCCCTGCGGCGAAGGTCCCCCAGTAGTAGGCGTACTGGACGTAGAGGAGGAGGAACAGCCTGTGGAGGATCTCCCTGGTCCTCTCGCTCTCCGACTCCCCTTCGGCAGGGTGGCCCCGCCTCGCGTTCCGGAGGGCGAAGGCTATCGTGACGAGAATTAGGGTGCCCCCGGTCCCGTAGACGACCAGGGGGGACTGGATGCCGAGGCCGAGGAAAATGAGTCCGCTGAAAGCGAAGATTACCAACATCGCCGCCGCGTTGAAGGAAAACGACTTCACTGCATGGCCACCTAATGAGTTAGGATGCACCCTACGCGGTGGTATATGCTAATCCCCTAATTTTGCCGGCTCGGAGGCTCCGTTTACACTACTCCCCTAAGATGTTAGGGCCGGCTTATATGACGAAGTGGTCCCGGCTTAAGTACTCAGAGCGGAGCCGCATCTGACTGAGCCAGCTCAGAGCTTCAATCTCTCATTGGGGCCGGGGCAGGGGCTTTGCATCTGTGTTTTGATTGTGTGATGACCAGCATCGCGCCCTAACTCCCGGACAAAGCCGTCCGCCGGCTCAGGGAGCTGGTGGAAGAGTCAGGAGGGTAGAATGGAGCCGCATCGCAGATGTGGACCAGGCGCTCACGGCCTGCCCGAGCGCGCTCCCCCCGTCTCCCTGCGCCTAGGCTGCCAGCTTATCCATGGCTGCCTTCAGCTCCTTCTCCACCTTCTCAGCCTGGTCCAGCTCGGAGGCCCTGGGCCAGACCCTGCGGGCGTAGTCGGCCATGGGCATCCCCTTCTGGAGCTCGGAGACCAGGACCTTCACGTCCGAGTCCGCCTGGGCCCTGAGCATCATCACCTCCATCAGGCGCTTGTTCGCCCTCGCCCTCACCTCCCTCGCCTTCTCCAGGGCCTGGCGGTACTCCATGGATGTGGTCCCCAGCCCCCTCCCCTTGTCCAGGTCCAGCTCGGACCTCCCCACGTCCGCCAGGAGCCCGGCGTCGACCCCGAGCCCCCTCACGTCTATCCTCGGCCTCATCGCCTGGAGGAGCTCCTCGGCGCTCTCCACCACCATGAACTTCCCCCCTGTCTTGGACGCCACCTTCTCGAGGGTCGACCTGTTGATCTTGCTCCCGATGGCTATGACGTCGATTATCGCCTTCAGGGCCACCTCGTCGCTGACCACCCTCTCAGGCTTCGGGCCGACGTTGGACTTCTCGTCTGTGATCATCACCAGCTTCTTGATGCGCCGCAGGGGCCCGTCGTCGGCGGCGTAAAGCACCCGGAGCCCTTCCTCGATGGCGATCCCCGAAGGGGTCGCCCCACCGACCTGTATGGCCGCCAGCTTCTGCTTCATGGCGTCCTTGGCGAGGGAGTCGATGGGGGCCATGGGTATCGCCTCCTTGGTCATCTCCTCCCCGCCCTTGAGGAACATCCCACCCAGCCTCGTGGGCGCCTGGAACGTCATCACCCCCAGCCTGCTCCCGAAGGGGAGCTGGCCCCCGTCGAGGAGGCCGACTATGGTCTCCGTCACCAGGCCCATCTTGACGAAGCTTGTCCCCCTGGGGGACTTGTGGGTGTCGGCCATGCTGGATGAGGCGTCGATGGCGTACAGTATGTCCCACATGGCGCCTCCGGGGATAGCCGGCATAGATATTTGCGTTCGACGGGTCCTTCGCACTCCCCTGCTGGGAGGCCAACCACATGACGCTCCACCTGGCGGAGCAGTGCTTTACTCCTGCCTCGACGCGCATTAGCCCGCGCCGGGAGTCAGGGGCCCGGTCGCGCCGCTACCTAATGGGTTGGCTGCCAGGACGCCAGGCTCTACGAGCCGGCGTGCCTCTTCGACTCCACCACGAACTCGCAGAAGGATTCCCCCATGGCTTCGCACTTCGTCTCCACGCACTTCGGCACGCCTTCCTTCCTCGCCTGCACGAAGCCTGCTATCGCCCCGCGCATGAACTGGGCCTTGGGCTTCGCCGACTCTACCCCGGCGCATTCGAAGCTCCCCGACACCCTGTAGACTTCCCTGTCTTCCCCCTCTTCTACCAATGTCACCTTCCCCCATCCCACCGCCGCATAGATCCCGACCATCTCTGCGCGAAGCGCGCCATAGGCCTCCATTCCCATGAGACTGATCATCCTCTGGCCTCCATAGAGCCCTGCCGTCCGCCCCATCTCGTACACGATCGCTTCGCCTCCGGTCCCGAACCAGGATATCAGACGGTCGAAGATCAGCCTCAGGGTCGCCGGGGATATCATCACCGCCCTCTCCCCGGGGTTGTACCTGATCGGGAAGTGATAGGAGTCGACGAGCAGCCCCGACCTGCTGGTGTTCACGTCCACCCTCTCGCAATACTTTGAGGATTCGATCGCGCGCCTGACCTTCTCTGAGTCCTGACCCTCCCCCTGGGGCTCGGCGAAGAAACTCCAGACCCCGGTCGGCTCCTGGGGGGATGCCCTCGTGAACCCCCCGAGGACGTTGATGCCAGCAGAGCTGACCTTCTTCGCGACGTCGGCCAGGGCCCCTGGCTCGTTCTTCATGGTGACCACCACATGGAAGAAGGTCTTCCCCGGGTCGTAGAGAACCGCGATCACGTCTTTGGGTCCCAACCCTTCTTCTCCGGTCATCGCGACAGCCGCCCGCCCTACTCCGTCGTCTACGTCCTGCACAAGTCAGACCCCGGTTGTATGCGATTCGTCAGACAAGACCCCGTCCTGGCTTACTCGCGCCGGCTCCAGATTCGGTACTGGTCGACGAATGCGATGGTGAACAAGATGCCTGCGATGGAGTCGATCAACGCCCCGGCGTACAGGAGGTCGCTGGCGGCGGTTCCCACGATCGCCGTCGACAGAGCAAAGACGAGGGTGGCGGCTGCGATGCACCCGGAACCGGCGGCAAGCAGGGTCCAGGGCCTCTGGTGCTTCCCGCCGCGGAACGTGAAGACGAGCCTCGCGGCGAAGAAGAACATCACGAGCACGACCACCAGGTCAAAGGCATCCAGCAGGCCGAGGGCAAAGCCCAACCTGTTAGGTAGCGTCGGCAGCCGAAAGATAACCATTGTGCCTGATATGATGGGTGTGCGGTGCCCATGTCAATAGGCTTGGTACCCTTGCGTGGCGGGGAAACTGGATGATCGAGCCGGGTTCTGTCTGATTTTGTGGGAAAAGAGCCGTGACCGCCCACGAGTTTGCTTGTTTCCTGTTGAATTGTTAAACAGATAAATACCTTCCTTTTCGCCGCCTTTACCAGAAAAGGGCGTATTTGATGCAATTATCAGACATTTTTCACCTCGTGCCTATACTGTGCACGGTGTGCATAACGTGCACAGCAGCGGGCAGTGGCTACCAGAATGACCGCGAACGCAGGAGTCTCTTTCGACAGCGGACTAGCGGAGCCAATCGGGAAGCGCTCTCCCCAGCCGAAGGGGTTCGGGGCCAATCGGGGCGAGGCGGTGAACGCGGTACTGACCGAATTCTTCGAGGCGGGGGGATGCACAACGGAATCGGGCTGGGAGGGCGTCAGCGGGCGGTGGACCATGCGGAGGGCTTCATGACCAACCCACCTTGGACGGTCCACGGCGCTCTGCCGCGCAGGCTCGAACCGAGGAGCGGCGGGCTGCCGGACAAGTCCGCGAAGGGGGTCCCATGATGTCTTCGAAGAAGATCCGGGCAGGCGTCTCATTCGACGGAGAAGTGGTGGTCGCGCTGGACATTCATGCGAAGAAGCTCGAGGAGCTTCAGGTCGACCGGAGCGAGATAGTCAACGCCATCCTGGACGACTACTTCGAAGGCAACGGGACGACGGAGTCGATCTGGGGGATGGTCAGCAAGAGGAGGATCAAACGTAGAAGATGAGTCCCTCGAGGCGCGAACCAAAGATAAGAAACATCCCAATCGTGCTGTTGGTAGTGGCATTGTTCGCCACTTCAACCTTGGCAGCGGTTCCTGTCACTCTAGCTGCGACCCCTGCGCTAGATTGCGGTGGGGTTGCATGTGTTGCGACCGTAGGCTCGGCAAGTGGGGGATCATCACATCCCATAACGATGTCAGGGTCCCTCAGCACCTCCAGTTCGCCCGATTTGATAGTCGTCATTGTCACCGGAGACGTGACGGGCGACACTCCTGCCACTCCAACTCTGTCCGGAGTAACATTCTCAAGCGTCTGCACTCTCACTAACAGCGCGCCGATAATCGCCATCTACGCAGGCAAGGCGGCCTCTACGCTTTCCAGTGCTACGGTTTCAGAGACAGAAAGCGGAAACGCGGGGAGCGCCACCGGAGGGATGGTCGCGTTCGGGATAAGCAACTATGACACGACCGACGCGAGCCCATTTGACGGGACGTGCACCCCGGTAGCTGGGAGCGGGACTACGCCGTCTCAGACGGTAAGCTCCTTGTCGGATGGCAACGACTTCATTTTCGCCGGTGTAACGACCAGTGGTGGCACGCTCTCCGCGACGGGGGCAACTACGCTCATCGTTGCAAACACGGGGACGGTGTACACCGCAGCTGGTTATCAGAACGGAGGGGGCGGGGGATCTTACACTCTGGCCTTCAGCGCTGCATCGGGCTCTTGGAGCGAAGGCGTGGTTGCGGTCAAATCTTCGACGCCGACGGCCGTCCCACTATTTCCTTCAGGGGTTCTTCCGATTCTTGTCACGTTGCCCTTACTTTACTACCTAGCGGCTCGATGGAGGAAGTCAGAACCCGTCCTCGGAGAGAGCCCATGACGCGATACTTGAACGGGAAAAAGAGAAAGCAGAGACTCCTAGCTTTAGGAGTCACTGTAGCTGCGATAGTGTTCATCGGTCTGAGCTCCTACGACAACGCTGTTGGGACCCACGTCGCGTACTCTTTCCAATCATACTGGGCGCAGCCTGCCTTGTACACCCCTGGGACGTTTCTACCTACAGCCTACCTTCAGATCAACTACACCGGAGGCGGGATGGGTCAATACTATTACGTAATCAGCTACAACTCAACCAGCGGGTACATCGTAGCAGGCCACGGGACTGCCTCGGTCTCAGACCTTGCGGTGTTCCGGGCATATGTGAACATCCCCGCCCCGTCCAACGGAGTGACCGTCGCAACAGCACAGGTCTACAACGGCTCCGACCAGAACGGCACCCTCGTGTACACCGCCTCAATCGTCGTCTAGCCCCTCCCTGGATTCTAAAGGATCCAAACCCCTTTTGTCCTCCTGGCCATTGCCCAGCCCCTGGCCAACGAGCGTCCCTGCTTCAGTGGCGTTTCTCGAGCGTCCTGGAACCTTCTTAGCTCCGAGGTAAAGAAAGAGAAGAAGAGTGTACCCGACGATGTAAAGTACATACCCGAGCCAACCATGCAGGTTCCACATGAGGTTGGTGCCCGAATAGATGCCAGCGGTCACGAGGCCGACTACCCTGAGAGAGTTGAGGAGGACGAATAACGCAGAGCCACCAAAGGCGAAGAAGGCGCTCTTGGTCACGCTCGAGTTCATGTCGAGATGCATCATCCCGAGAATGAGAAGGAATATGGACATCGAAGCGATGCCCGAGCACTCCTGGGAGATCTCTAGATTGACGGCTTGCCCTCCCGCCCCTGTGAATGTTATGTAGACCGACGACCACTGAACAGGTTCTCCGAGCGCTCTTGTGAAACCGCTGCTTATCACCGCAACGACGACTGCAAGTGGGTCTCCGAACGAGGCCGTCAGCGCGCCGACAAATCCCACCGCCAGTGCATAGAGCATGAAGTAGGGGGCCAGAAACCGGAAAAGTGAAGGCCTGATCGCGGTCAGGATCCCGAAAAACGAACAGACAACTGCCAGTCCGGCATAAGAGTATGAGGCGTCGACTTGAGTTCCCAATGTAAGCTGAATTGCGAAGGGAGCGAAGGCTATGACGACCCCTGCCAGAGTCGTGGCCCAGTCGCGACTTTGGTCTGCCAAAAGCCGTTCTAGCTCCTTCCTCCTAAATGACACGAACACAAGCACGAAGAACATCCCTGCAAGCGGATACGCCGGGACAGAGGTATCGAAGACTCCCCCGAGCACTTCGCCCACTTTCGAGACGAGGAGGAACACCGGCGCGCCATAAACGACCAAAGTGAAAGCGACAGCCGCTACCAGGGGCCACAGACGAGATAGATTCTGGTTGACGTGGTTCAAGCTAGGCTGAGCTATACGCGTGAAAGGGTGGGCCCACTTAAGCCCTATCGTGACGGATTCTCTCTATAATCATAGTTTTATGCGTGGAAACGGTGGCGGGCGGGAATGGTGAGTCGGTCAGCGGCTACCTTTGGACTCCGACGACGCAGGTGCCTCGCAATTCTTACCGCAGTAACGGTCATGCTAGCCTTCGTAATGGTCCCAGCTGTCCATTCGCAGACCTCTCAGGCAGATAGTGAGGTAAGCCAAGCCTACGCCGCGGTCCTCTCAGCCGAGAGGAGCGGGGGCAATGTGACATCGCTCGTGGCTCAGCTTAACACAGCCATCTCTCTTCTCCAGGAGGCCGACCGGCTTAACTCGACCGACCCCGCACTGGCAGCATCACTCTACACCCAAGCGTACAACAGCGCTTCGCACGTGCTCCAGGCCGCCCCGGGGGTGGCTTCGGCTGGTGCCGCATCCGTCAGGACGGCCCAGGTTGAACTCGGGGTCGAGACCGTCGTTCTGGTTGCTCTGGCGGCCCTCGCCTATCTTTACATCCCCCGC
>JAFLZH010000016.1 GCA_029785615.1 Nitrososphaerota archaeon | reverse complement strand
AGCTTACCAGCATCCTGTATCCGTTGTCACGCAGCCAATTGAACGATTCAAGTTTCAACTGCGTCGGAGTTTCTGGTGACCCTCGCAGCCGCTGAGGCCGGTCACTCTGGGAGAAGGAGGCCATAGGCGACCTCGTCGATGTCTGTCCCTTCGTTGAGGAAGACGTGCCTCGTCTGTGTGAACTCCAGCATCCCCTCGACCCCCAGCTCCCTCCCTATCCCGCTCTTCTTGAATCCGCCTCGCGGGGCGGCGGCGGAGAGGAGATGGTACTCGTTGACCCAGACCGTCCCCGCGTCTATGCCCCCCGACACGCGTCGTGCCCTCTCCGTGTCCCTGGTCCAGACGCCGGCAGCGAGGCCGTACTCCGTGTCGTTCGCCAGCCTGAGGGCTTCGTCCTCGGTGTCGAAGTCGAGGGCGACCAGGACCGGGCCGAAGACCTCTTCCCTGGCGACTTCGGCCTCTTCAGGGACCTCTGTCAAGAGGGTGGGCGGATAGTACAGCCCCCCCGCCGGGGTCGCCCCTTCCATCTGCTTCCTGTAGTAGACCCGCGCGCCTCCGCTGACCCCCTGGTCCACCAGAGCCTCGATCTTCGCCTTTTGTTCCGAGGTCGTGATGGCGCTGACGTCTGTCTCCATGTCGAGCGGGTTCCCGGCCCGCATCTTCTCCATCCCCTCCTTCAGCTTGGCAAGGAACCTTTCCCTGATGGATGCTTGGACGATGAGCCTGCTGCCTGACTCGCAGAGCTGGCCGGAGTTGAGGTATATCCCGAAGAGGACCCCTTTCACCGCCTTCGCCAGGTCGGCGTCGTCGAAGACCACGTTGGGGGACTTTCCCCCTAGTTCCATGGTGAACTTCTTGATCCCCGCGGACCCCGAAAGCAGGCGCTCCCCTGTGGCTGTGGACCCGGTGAAGCTGACCATGCTCACCTTTGAACTGGACACCAGAGCTTGACCCACTGCCTCCCCTGTCCCAGCGACGGCGTTCATCACGCCGGCTGGGAATCCTGCTGCGCTGCAGTCTTTCGCCAGTTCGAGGGCCGTCAGCGGCGTATGGTGGGAGGGCTTGAGGACGACGGTGTTCCCAGCGAGAAGCGCGGGGGCGACCTTCCATACCGCCATGAGGAGCGGAACGTTCCAGGGTGCTATGGCCCCGACGACCCCCAGCGGGGCGTACTGGACTATCCCCTTCGTCCCCGGATACTCCGGGTGCTCTATCTCCCTCGCCGAAGGGAAGTCCTTCGTGGTCGCGAAGTAGCGGATGTGCTCGATGGCCAGGGGTATGTCCATCAGCGTGCTCTGACGGATCGTCTTCCCCGTGTTCTCCGATTCGAGGCCGGAATACTCGGCCGACCTCTCTTGGACCCTGTCTGCGAGGGCGGCCAGGAGCTTCTGGCGTTCGCCGATGCTCGTCTTCGACCACCTGGCGAATGCTCCCTCCGCCGCGTCGATCGCTTCCTTCGTCTTCTCCGCGTCGGCGAACGTGACGGTCGCCAGCCTGGAGCCGTCTGCAGGACCCCTCAGCTCGGCTTCTTCTCCCTCGAAGTCCTCCCGGCCTCCTATGAAATTCCCGTAGCGTGCGATCAAGGGTCAGTCACCGTCGAAGGCTTTGATGAAAATGTTCCTGAGGTCTTCGCTCCCGGAGTCCTTGGGGTTGGTGACCATGCCTGTCGACTCTGAGGCTAGAGTGACCAGCGCGTCCATGCTCGAGGCGTAGGCCGGCTCTTCGACCCCGGCGTCCCTGACCGTGCGCGCGACCCCCATCATCCCAAGCAGGCTCCTCAGAGAGCCCGAGAGGCGCCTCCCTCGGTACTTGGGCGGGATGAGCATGTTCAACCTGTCGTACCTTTCGGGACAGGCGTCGTAGTTGAAGTCTACGACGTAGGGGAGCAGGAGGCCGACGGCCTTCCCATGGGGGAGCTTGAAGGTCGCGCCGAGGGAGTGCCCCAGCGCGTGGACCAACCCGATCTGCGAGTTGGAGAAGGAAAGCCCAGCCATGGACGCCCCGATGTGGACCTGGCCCCGGGGCCCGAGGCCCCGCGGGTCTCGTATCACGCCTTCGATGTTCTCCGAGATCAGCTCCAGAGCCTTCTCGGCCATCGCATCGGAGAAGGGGTTGTGCCATGTGCTCCCGTAGGCCTCCACGGCGTGGGCGATGGCGTCCGCGGCTGTGTTCCTCGTCTGCTCGGGCGGAAGAGAGACCACCAAGGAAGGGTCGAGGATGGCATAGTCGGGGAGGATTTCTGGGGACGCGAGCTCGTGCTTCCTCTTCTCGTTCTCCTCCGAGAGGACGGCAGCCCAGGTGCACTCGGAGCCGGTGCCGCTGGTAGTCGGGACGGCGATGAGGCGGCTCTTCGTCCTGAGGCCCAGCTGGACGAGGGGGGTGATGTCATACACCGTCAGGTCGGGGCGCTCGTGCAGGGCGAAGAGTATCTTGGCGGTGTCTATCGACGAGCCGCCCCCCACCGCTACGAACCAGTCCGGCGAAAACCCCCTGACCTTCTCTAAATGCGCCGTCATCTCGGACAGGGGAGGCTCCGCCGACACGTCCCCCACGACGAGTGACTCGGCGCCCTCAGGGAGCGCCCCGCGCACCCGCTCGGGAAGTTCGGTCCCGAGGAGGTAGCGGTCGGTGATTATCGCCGCGCGCCTGATGGGGAGGGAGGAGAGGTAGGAGAGCGCCTCGTCCCCGAAGACGACCTGCGGCGAACGAAAGAACCACATCAGGACTCGGTCTGGACGCTGGCCGTGGTGTTCACCATCTCTTTGGCCGCCTTGGTGAACCTCATGATCTTCATCATGGAGCCCTGGAGCTTGAACTTCCCGGTCAGAAGGCCCTGGATCGGGTCGATCTCCTTGTTGATCAGCTTTCGCCAGTTGCCGTAGGGGCCCGCGTACTTGTACTCCGGAGTCGGGAGGTCAGACTCTGTCAGCGAGAACTTCGCGTCCCTGCATTTGCCGTGGTAGAGGTCGAGGTAGATGAACGCGTCTTTGTCCAAGGCGCTGTCTTTCTGCACCACGAAAGTGATGGCGCCCTCCCAGTTCTTCCCGGCATCCTCGTAGCTCTTGTTCGCGTTGAGCTTCTCCGCATACAGCTTCGTCCACTCTTCGCTTGGAAACCTGGCCATCTTGACCAGGGCGTCAGAGCGGACGCCTATCATAAAAGGGCTGAGCCTGGGCCTGACCCGAGCTGTGCGGGCCCCCGCCAAGCGTTAAATCGCACGGAGAGGGCGTACGGCGCGGGCATCAACCGCCAATGTTCGTCCTCGGGAACCGGCGATGAAGGCAGCGGCGTATGTCGGCGTCCTTTCGATAGCGGTCCTGCTGTTGCTCTCGGCTGGGGCTCCCGCCTACGCGAGCGCGGGCCAGACCAGGACGCCGATAAAGCACCTGATCAACATATACCTGGAGAACCACACCTTCGACAACTTTTTCGGGGTCTACCCCATCGACCCTTCGTCTCCTAACCAGAGCCTGGTCGCGAGCCTTTCCGCCCCGACGAACATACTGGACGCCAACTCTACGGCGAACATGCCCAGCCCGATCCCTCCTGGCACGTTTTCCACCCCCGACCCGGTCGAAGGGAACACGGCCTACCACATCGACTGGAACGGAGGGAAGATGAACGGGTTTGTGGACGGAAGCGGTCCCTCCTCGATGACGTACTACACCGCCTCCCAGCTGGGCCCCCTCTGGGACCTGGCCGAAGAGTATTCTTTGGCCAACATGTACTTCGCCCCCCTGCTCTCTGAGAGCGCCCCCAACACCATGTACTACCTCGCTGGATACTCGCCGGTCATGAACGACTATGGCCCGCCTCCTTCGATCCCGTTCTCCCAGACGATCATGGGAGAGCTCCAGAGCTACGGCGTCTCCTGGGGGTTCTTCATCCCCTACCAGAGTCAGGGGGCGACATACTCTGAGTGGAGCCACGTGTCCGGCATGAACGACCGTCTGGGCAACGTCTTCTCCTGGAGGACGTTCGTGTCAGACCTGAACTCCGGAGACGTCCCGTCTGTGAGCTGGGTCTTTTCACAGGGCGCAAACGGCACCGACCAGGGGGCGCCCTCCAACGTCCTGAAGGGTGAGATGTGGATAATCTATCTGATCAATGAGATAGAGCGGAGCCCCATCTGGAACTCGACGGCCATAACGATAACATGGGACGACCCCGGCGGATACTATGACCAGGTGCCCCCTCCCGTCATCGACGGGGTCCAGTCGGGCTTCAGGCTCCCGATGATCCTTGTCTCCCCCTTCGCCAAGGAGGACTACGTGTCGAACACGGTGTTGACGCATTCGTCGATCCTCGCGCTCATCGACTACAACTGGGAGGTCCCCGCGCTCAACCAGTATGTTTCTAGCGCGAACGTCCCGCTCGACTTCTTCGATTTCAGCGCGCCATACGGAGGGGGCGGTGTCCCAAGAGCGCCAATGACGTTCGACTTCGGCTCGAACTTTCCCCTCCCGCAGTCGCCTTACTTCGACCTTCCAGGCAACCTGCAGTCGCAGCAAATCTCCAGCACTTTCCCGATGCAGCCGCAGTACAGCCTGTCCAGCCTCCCATATCCGAGGCACGGCTCGACCAACACGACGCTGTCCTCCCTGGGCTCAGGGGTCTTCGTCCAGGCTGACTCGGCTGTAGTTCCGTTCTACGCGTCCGTCTACTTCCTCACACTCCTGGTGGCTGCGAACGTCGTTCTCCTCGCCTGGGGGGTCAGGGTCAGGAGGAGGGGGAGGGGATAGGGTTGTCGTCACTGCGGAAGTCGATCTCGGGCCTGGCGGTCTTTTCCCTCGCGGGGTCCCTTTTCTCTACAGGTTTGCTGCTCTGGTTCGGGTACGCGTCACAGCTCGTCTACACCATCGGAGACACCAGGCAGCTGGGCCCCCTGTTCCTTGGCATAATCGCGGGCAGCATGCTCTTCTCGCTCGTGGGCTACCTGACCAGGCCCACCCTGAGCGCCCTCGTTCTGGAGGCGTTGGCGGCGTCCTTGCTCCTCGCGGTCTCGTACTCGGCCATGGTGCTGGACTCGTTCGTGCTCGGCGGGACGATGGTCCTCGCCGTCTCCTTCGCCATGTCTTCGGCCCTGGCCCCGGTTGGGACGCTGCTGAGGCTGGGCAGGGGGCCTCACTCCCTCCCTATGAGAGCGACGTTCGGAACGGTGCAGGGGCTGCTGACCATCCTGTTCGTCTTCCTCTACGCGTACCACTACGAGGCGAACGGCCAGCTCGACTTCTACGTCGGGCCCCTTGTCCTGCTGGCGCTTTCGCTCCTCTCTTCCTTGGTCCTTCTGCGCGTCAGATAGGACCCAGGTCATCGTCTTGTCAGAGACTGGGCGCGTTGATAAGACGGCCCGCGTGACAGCCGCCCTGTGGGGTCGCGGTGTGCCGACGGGGAGTGAGCGGGTGGGGAGCTCTGCCTGAGGCCGCGCCGGGCTCGGACGTCGCGGTCATAGGCGCCGGGGTGGTCGGTCTGGCCGTAGCGTACCGCCTCGCGGGCTCGGGGAAGAGGGTCGTGGTGGTCGAGAAGGAGAAGGGCCCTGGAACGGGGGTCACCGCGGGGCAGGCGAACGTCATCCATGTGGTCCAGCTCCCGTTTGGCTCGCTGAAGAGCAAGCTCGCAAGGAGGGGGAACCACATGTACGACGACCTCTGCCGTGAGCTCGGGGTCAGGCTGAACCGGATGCCCGCCCTCCTGGTGGTGAACAGATGGCTCGCAGTCCCTGTCCTGCTCGCCGCCTTCGCCTACGTCAAGCTTGAGCTCGGCAAGGAGTTCAGGGTCAGTCTGATGAGGGGGAGCAGCCTGAGGAAGGCCGAGCCCTCGCTGGCCATGGGGGTCATCGGGGGGTTGAAGGTCGACGGCTATGGGACCGTGGACGTCCATGAACTGGTGTCGCGCCTCGCTGACGCTTCGACGGCCAGGGGCGTGACGTTCAGGTTCGGCTGCAAGGTGACGTCGGCGGACGCCCGTGAAGAGGCGGTGACGCTGAAGACCTCCTGCGGCGAGATAAGGGCCAGGGTCGTCGTCAACGCCGCGGGACTGTACTCCGACGAGGTCGCGGCGGCCTTCGGCGTAGACCTAGGGAAGCTCGAGCCGGGGCTAGGCGTCATGGCGGTGTGCTCGGGCCTATCTCTCAAGTGCATCGTCGCGCCGCTCCCGCTGGGGACGGGCTCGAGGACGAAGGGGGGCGCGCTGATCCCCGCCACCGACGGCACGACGATCGTGGGACCCACCCTCAGGGTCACCCAGTCGAAGGAAGACAGGGCCCACACGGAAGAAGACCTGGCCCAGCTGACAGCGAAGTTCGGCCCTCTCCTCAAGGCGGACTGGAAGGCTGCAAGGGTGTACGCCGGGACGAGGCCCCTCTCCCCCACAGGAGACTTCATCATAGACTATCGCCCACAGAAGAGGGTGGTGAACCTGGTGGGGATCGAGTCCCCTGGCCTGACAGCCGCTCCCGCCATCGCGGAGATGGTGGAGCGCATGATAGCGGGGCCTGGTCAATGAGCGCAGAGGACGGCCTGTTCGCGTCCGTGGACGTCGGGACCACGTCCATCAAGCTCGGCGTCTATGGGTCCGACCTCGTCCGGAGGCGCTCGGAGGTCGCGACCGTCCCGGTGAGCGCCGAAGGGCTCCAAGACGCGGAGCAGCTGTTCCATGCGGTGAAGCACCTGCTGCTGAGGGGGAAGGAGCTGGGTGCGAGGTCTGCCGGGCTCGCGACCTACAGGGCATCGACGGTCGCCTGGAGGAAAGACGGCACCCCCCTGACGCCCATCGTCACGTGGACAGACAGGAAGGTCTACGACACGTACAGGAGGCTTCCCCTGCACGTCAAGGCCCTGGGCAAGATACCCCCGCTGGACCTCGTGATATCCCCGTATTCTCCAGTGATCAGGTTTCTCAGGCTGAAGGAGCTCAGCCCGGCGCTCCCGGAAGGGAGCATGCAGTGGACCATCGACGCATACCTCGCCTACAGGCTGACCGGCAAGTTCGTCTCGGATGCGACCAACGCATGCCTGACAGGCATCATAGACCCGAGGAGCATGAAGGAGATAGGGATCGTGAGGTCGCTCGTCGGGCTGAAGATGGAGACCCCGACTGTCGTAGAGAATGCGGAGAAGATAGGCGAGTTCGAAGGGATAGAGCTCAACGCCCTGGTGGCGGACCAGCAGGCGGCCTGCGTGGGCGAGTCTGCCTTGGAGAGAGGGGTCGCCAAGGTCACCAACGGCACCGGGACGTTCGTCGACGTCCCGACGGACGGGTTCGCGAGGAGAGGCCAGCTGATCCCCCTGGTCCTTCTCAAGGAGCGGGGGAAGACCCGGTTCGGGGTCGAAGGGTACCTCCCCACCACGGGAAGGGCGGTCGACCTGATGCTCGCCATGGGCCTGATGCGGAGCTACTCTGACCTCGAGGTCGCAGGCAGGGGCGGGGTCTGCTTCATCCCGGCGCTGTCGGGCCTGCAGGTCCCCCGTGCGCCCAGCGCCAAGGGGGTCATCGCAGGTCTCGACCTGAAGACCGAGAGGAAGGACATCGTGTCGGGCCTTCTGACGGCGATCTCTTTCCACGCGAGGTTCGTCCTAGAGCAGTCGGGTGAGGCGCCGAAGGTCCTGAGGGCCGACGGCGGCCTCTCAAAGTCGGACGAGCTCCTCAGGAGGATATCCGAAGCGACCGGCATCGGCGTCGAGCGGGCTGCAGACCTCGAGGCCACCTCGAGGGGGCTGGCCATGCTCCAGATGGCGGCCTCGGGGAAGGGGCGGCTCGAGGAGCTAGCTAAAGTCAGAAGGGAGACAGAGGTTTTTAGCCGGAGCGCAGACGCCAAGCTGGAGGACGAGTACGGAAAGTGGCTGGACCTGGCGACTTGGCTCAAGAACTCGAAGAACTCCTTCCAGGCCGAGTAACGACGGATGTCGCGGCCTACCTGAAGGACTGGTGGCCCTTGCAGTGGCTGACGGACGAGCCGATAGGCAGCGCGACGGCCGCGGTCAGACCTGGGAACGTCGCTGAGCTCGTCAGGCTCGCGGACTTCGCTTCCGCCAGGGGGGTCCCGCTCTATGTCAGGGGAGGGGGAAGCTCGGTGACCGGGGCGTCGATCCCATCGGGAGGGGTGGTGGTCGACACGGCGTCGCTCGACCAGATACTGGACCTGGACGAGACGAACAGGACGGTGACCGTGCAGGCCGGGGTGAAGCTGAGCGCCCTCGAGTCGAAGCTGAACGAAAAGAGGCTGACACTCTCCCAGTTCCCCCAGTCGTTCGAGCTGGCGACTGTCGGCGGCTTCGTCTCGACCCTCGGCACGGGACAGTACAGCACCCTCTACGGTGGGATCGAGGACTCCGTGCTGAGGCTCGAAGTGGTGCTCCCCACGGGGGAGGTCATATGGACGCGCAAGAGGGGCGCCCCGAGGTCTTCGGTGGGCCCCGACCTGAGCAGGCTCTTCCTTGGCGCCGAAGGCGCGTTTGGGATCGTCTCAGCCGCAGAGCTCAAAGTGAGGAGGCTCCCTGGCCATGTCTGGAAGGCCGCCTTCAGCTTCCCTGACTTCGCGGCCGCGGTCAATGCCGCCAGGGGGCTCCTGGAACTCGACGTCAGACCGGCGGTCTGCAGGGCATACAACGAGCTTGAATCTCAGTTCCAGTTCGACGAAAAGAAGAGCGCGCTCCTGCTCGTCTACCACTTTCGGTCGGAGGGGGTCCTCAAAGCGGTGAGGGGTGAGGTCGCGGCGCTCCTCGAGGAGGGGTCCACGCCCGCCGACCCTGGGCTCGTAGACGCGTGGCTCGAGAAGCGGTTCAACTTCAGGGAGCAGATGGACTCGATGAAAAAGCTCGGCTACGCCGTCGAGACCATGGAGGTGGCGGCCAGGTGGAGCAGGCTTCTGGAGCTGTACTACGAGGCGGTGGACGCCCTCGGGGGGGTGCCTGGGGTCGGAGGGGTCGGAGCCCACGTCTCGCACCTCTACGACCAGGGGGCGTGCCTGTACTTCACCGTCCTCTTTCAGCCCAAAGAGGAGACATACCGGATCATGTGGGACCGGATGGCGAAGGTGGCGAAGTCACACGACGCCACCATCTCCCACCACCACGGCGTGGGCATGCTGAAGATGGTCTACGCGAAGGACGAGGTACCCCTGCAGGTCCTCGCGAGGATAAAGCAGGCAGTTGACCCTAACAGGACGATGAGCCCCGGCAGACTGTATGGTGGCGGCGCCGGAGCCCGGCCCGCGCAGACAAGCTGAGCGCCGCCGAAGGCCTGACTCATCGAAGCGGGGACCGTGACCGGCTCCGCCTGCGCTCCGCCCAGGTCTGCCGATGCCTGCTGGAGGCATCACCTCCGAGCCAGTCTGACCTCTCGCCTGAGCGACGCTCGCAGCGATTCCTGGCCGACGTCTCCGAAGGCGACTTCTTCTGCCTGGAGGAAGTCCGCAAACCGCGCGATGCCGCGCGCGAATGGCCGGGCCACGGCCCGAAGGTCGACCCCGTCCTCCCACCAGGCTCGTTGTACGAGAAGACTGCTCGTGCCCTTCGCCAGGACGGGCTCGACCCTTCCGATGAGGCGGTCCCCTAGAAGCACGGGCAGGACGTAGTACCCCCACCGCCTCTGGCCGGCAGGCTTGTACACCTCCCAGAGGTATTCGAAGCCGAAAAGAACCTGTGAGCGGCCGTTCGCTATCACTACGTCGAGAGGCGCAAGAAGAGCCGCTTCTGGTTCGGGCTCCAAAGGCCTCCACTGTCTTGGGAGAGCTCCTTGGCTCACCTTCTCGAGCAGCGGCATCTGTTCGGCCTTCACGATGGAAGCCAGCTTTTCCCCTTCGACCCGCACCTCCACAAACCGGCCGTCCCCGACCAGCCTTTGCCGCAGCTCCCGTTTCGTCAGCCTGGACCTGCCTCTGCATTCTTCTGTCGTTCTGAGGTACGAGACACCCTCGGCCCCAGACACCCCAAGCCGGCCCAGCGTCTCGCACGCCATCTCTTCCAGAGTAGACTGTTCCGACAGCAGCTCCTGTGGGGGCCCGGACATCCTCTCGGTCAATTCGTAGAACTTGCGGTTCCCTTCACGGTGGTGCACAAGTATGTCCAGGCGCCTCCAGAGGACATAGAGCGCGAGCCCTTCGGTATGGCTCGAGCGATAGTTCTCCACCCGCGCCCCGCCGGCCCACTCCCTGGACTCGGGCGGCCCCCTCTTCCCGATCTCTTGGAGGACACTCTGAGCCAGCTTCTTGTTCTTGGCGTACCAGTCCTCCCATCGCTTCGGCAGCCCCTCGTTCTGGACCCACGACCGGTGAAGGCGGAGCAGATCCCTCGGGTAGATCGACGAAGCCCCTCCGTGCTCGAAGCCCGCCCTCTCCTTGTAGAGAAGCAGGTCGAGGTGGTCTCGCCTGTAGCCTTCTACCCGACTCGCGAATGCGAGGTCCTGCATGCGCCCGACGACGTCGACGGGGTCCACCCTGACGAGCCTGCATGTCGAAAGCGCCTCGCGTGCGCCTTCGAGCCCCTTCCACCGCCTCCCGGGCCAGAGGCCCTGCGTGCCCAGCACGAAACGCCTCCGTGTCTCTGCGGAGATGCGCACGCCCAGAGCTCTTCGTCGAGGTATGTTGGCTCTCGACAGACAGAGTGCGCGGCGCCTACCATGAGCATGCTGCGCTGAGCTCTAGGAGTCCGTCGACGGAGGCGTCGAGCAAGCGGTTGCTTGAAACCAGTGCACGGTCACTGCCATGAGTGCCCTCATGCGTGTCGTCCCCCTTCCAGGCGCCGCGCCGGGCGAGTCGTGCCGGCTGCGGCCGTTCCCGAGCTTCAGGCGACAAGCGGAAAGCAGCCGAAGGACAGGCTTCCTTGCCAATACATGTCTCCGAAGTCGCTGAACTTGCAACTGAGTGAGTCATGAAAGTGGATGTATCCGCTGGCCGGGTTCCCGGCGACCGCCACGCCGCCTTGAATCGTGGCGTTTGACACTGGCGCTCCGAAGACGAACGCCGCCATCATGACGAGGCCAACGACAAGCGCGATCTTCCGCCTCCTCGACTGATTCATCTCAGGGGCGCCCAAGGAGCGCTTCCCGCGTGGGCTTGATTTAAGCTCGCAATCGCCGGAGGCGTGAGCGCGCTAGATGTCCATTCGAGGCTCGCCTTCGGCAAGTTTAGCCGCATCCTTCTTCTTCGTTGCCCCCGTCTTCCACAGCGCCCGAAGCAGTTGGGGGAGGCTCATGACGTCGACCCCTCGTAAGGAGGGCTCTGCCCTCACGGCCCTGTCGTTGCCGAGGAGGAGGGACAGTCTGAGCCGGGCCGCCGCCAGGCATTCGCGGCCCGCGCGCCCGAGGGCGGGCACTTGTACCCGAAGGCGGTCCCGGCGGCCGCCGTCGCGCCTCTCCGGGGGCTGGAGCACCCGGGCCTTCCCGCTCGCTTGATAAGCGGGGGCGGCGGGGAGGGACCTGGCGAACGCCGCTGTCAGACAAGCCTAAGGGGACCCCGGCCCAGGATGGATGGACCCCAGGGTCGGCAGACGCCCTCGCCGCCGGGCTTGTCGCCTGCGGGCTCACGCTCAACCAGGCCAGGGTGTATGTCTACCTGCTCCTGAGGGGGGCGTCCTCGGCACACGCGATGTCGAGGGACCTGGGGCTCCACAGGGTCGAGATCTACAGGAAGCTCCGCGACCTTGACGGGATTGGCCTCCTGGAGACGTACCTCGAGAACCCCAAGAGATACGCCGCCGTCGGCCCCTCGGTCGCTTCGTCCTTGCTCCTCCGCAGGCAGGAAGAGAGGTTCTCGGCCTTCGAGGGGGACCTAAGGGGGGCTTTCTCGAGGCTGGAGAGCGCGAGGCGCGCCATCGGGCCCCGGCGCGAAAGGCCCCGCGGCCCCGGCGAGGGGTCCTACAGGTTCGTCCGTGGGAGGAGGAGATACTACAATGAGATGGCGGCGCTGGCGAGGCGCGCAAACACGGAGATACTGAGGATAGTCTCCCCCGGCGGGGTCGCGAGGACGGTCATCTCCGGGCTCGACCGCGAGTACGAAGAGGCGGTGAAGAGGGGGGTCGCCGCCAGGATGATCTGCGAGGTAAGCCGCAAGAACAGCGCCTACGCCAGGCGGCTGTCGAAGGCGGTACAGCTCAAGCACCTGTCTGGCGTCCGGCTGAGGTTCACCATAGTCGACAGGTCGGTCGCCGTCCTGGGCGCGAAGTTCGACGAGACGTCCCAGTCCCTCGACTCGGCGGTCGACAGCTACATCGTCTTCGACGACCCCGGGCTTTCTGAGGCCTTCCGCATGTTCTTCGAGCACCTGTGGGAGGAAGCCGAGCAGATCCCCTGACCGCGACTCACGGGTAGTAGGCCACGAAGGGGACCGGGACCGCCTCGACAGCCTGGAGGAGGGCCGGGTGCATCTGCCTCAGAACCAGAGCCGAGGCCTTGCGGAGGAAACCCGACCTGCGCCTCTCTCCGCGGACGCACTTGACGGCGTCGACCACCGCCTGCATGATCCCAGACCCGGTGTAGGGGTCCACGGAGCCGTTGGCCTCTCCGGCAGCGAAGAGTCCGCGGACAGGGACGTCCCTGGAGAACCCCATGAAGAGCTTCGACCCTTTCATCCCGAGGCGCCTGGACCCGTCGACCCCGAAGGCCTTGGCCGCCTTCCTGAGCCTCCCCTTCAGGTCCCCGGCCCAGGGCCAGGAGAGGAGCCCGAGGTAGGCCGTCCCTCCTTCCATGGGGAAGACCCAAGCGTAGCCCCCCGGCGCAATGCGTGTGTCGTAGAGGACGGTGGGGACGTCGAAGTCGCCCGTCGCCACTGTCTCCTCGTAGCAGGCCGCGAACTCGCGCGGGGACGCGCCCACCAGGCGCGACACCAGGGCCCTCGCGGGGCCCGTGCAGTCATAGGTAGACGGCGAGCGGTACTCCCTGTCGGCGCGGACGCCGTGGCACGCACCTCCGCTCACCAGTGGTGACCTGGCCGCGCTCCTGACCACCTCGGCCCCGGACGCGGCGAGCCTGTCCTCGAGCCACCCCGCCTTGTCTATCATCGCGGTCTCCACCCTGAACTCCCTCTTCCCGTAGGGGGTCCGCACCTCGACTGCCCCCGCCCTGCGGGTCACCCGGGCGCCCAGGGCTCGCGCCTCGGACCCCAAGACCAGCTCGCCGCAGGGCCTGTAGAACGGGTTGCTGTCGAGGACGGCCACGCGGCGTCCGCGCAAGAGCGAGGCGACTGTCACGCCGGCGGGGCCGGCGCCGCAGACCACGGCGTCGTAGGCCAACGTACCCGAACCGGGGCGGAGTCAGTTAAAGCAACCGGGGGAGTCTCGGTCGGACGCTCAGCCGACCTTGTCCTCGAACCTCCGGCCCAGCTCGGACCGGGGGAGGGCCTCCTTGATCTGGCGGATCTGCTCGTCCCGCAGGCTCCTCTTGCCTGCGAGGATGAACTCGTGCTTCCGCACGTAGGGGCTCCCGTTGGGGGCCAGGTCCGTCCTCCCTGTGAGGTCGGTCTCCAGGCGGAGGACAGGGGGTCGCCCCCAGGGCTTGGCCAGGGTGACGCTGAGTATGTTCTTGAATGGGATGAGGATGCTCTCCTTGTCCCCGCTCAGCCTCTCTTCGATGGTGAGCGCCTCGATGAGGTCGTACTGCTCCTTCAGCGCCCCCCTCCCCCCGCGAGCAAGCGAGCCCAGGAACCCTCCGCGGTAGGAGAGGCTCCCGGCCCTCAGGACCAGGACCCGGCTGTTCGGGAAGTCGAAGCAGACGTCGTAGGGGAACGCAGGGCCGTTCTTCACCCAGAGAGGCTCGGCTGGCTCCGGCAAGCGGTCCCGTCCGCGGGGGCTCCCCGCTCTTAGCCATTGTTAGCACCCTGGCCGGACAGGGCACTCAGGGGCGGGGAAAGGTTTGAGTCGGAGACGTCCGGGGCGGCGGGAAGCATGGTCCTCACCTGCGAGGTCTGCGGGCGCCCCCTCGACGGCGCGCCCAGCAAGGTGACGATGGACGGGGCGGTCCTCAGCGTCTGCCGCCGTTGCGCCGGGCGCGGGAAGCCGTACCAGCCGCCCCCCTCGCCGCAGCGCGGGTTCGGCCTCGCGCCGAGGCCCGTCCGTGCGATCAAGGAACCCGAGCTGGAGGTGGACCCCCAATGCGGCCCCATGGTGAAGCAGGCGAGGGAGAAGCTGGGCCTGACCCAGGAGCAGCTGGGGCGGGCCATCAACGTGAAGGCGTCGGTGGTCAGCCACGTGGAGTCGGGGAAGATGAAGCCGGACATCGCGCTCGCCAGGACTCTGGCCAGATACCTGAAGGTCGACCTTCTCGTGCCGAGCGCCGAGCTCGAGCCCTAGGTCAAGGACTTGAAGACCGCTCCGGCGGAGGCCGGGACCGCGTACCAGTAGCCGCCGTTGATGTTGATGGCGTTGCCGTTGGTCTGGCCGGGGCTGGAGTCGCCAAGGTACAGGTAGAGCGGGTGGCCCAGGTAGGCCGTCTGGTTGGAGCCGTCCGCGCGGGTGAACGTCGTGAAGGCGCTGGCGTTCAGCGAGGCCGGGACAACTATGCTCGGGGCGTAGAACACAGGCCAGACCTGGACGCAGTTCAGGGCGGTGGTGCAGTGGCTGACCGGAGGCGAGGTGGCGTTCCCCACCTGGTCGGGGACGAAGTAGTAGAGGGTGAACCCTGCGCCGTCCACGAGGTATGTCCCCAGGGTCGGGCTGGTAGCCACGCCTATCGTGTAGGCCACGGACGACGTGCTTGTCGCGCTCGTCGAGGCGGACACGGTGGAGTTGGCGGAAGCCGTCGTGGAGGTCGACGTGACCGTGGCGGCGCGAGGCGAGCTGTAGAGGAAGTTGTAGACCCCGCCGCTCCCCACCACGTAGAAGAGCCCTGCGATGACTATGGCGTCGACGACCAGGACCGCCGTAAAGCCGCGACCGAACCTCCAGGCGTTATGTTGGCTGACTCGCACGGGTTTTGCTCACCTCTTGAAGGCAGATTTAATTCTTGCTGGATATCCTCGTGGCGCTGCCGAGCGGACGCGCGCCTCTCAGAGCTTGAATCTCTTGCATGCTTAGGCGCCTGACCTTCCAGAAATAGTCGGTTCAGGGATGAGAGTTTGCGACTGTCTGAGCACGCACCCGTCCGGCGTCGCCTCCCCCCCGTCTGTCCGCAAAAAATAAAAGCGGGTCGCGATGTTCGATGATTCAGGTTTGTCGAGCTACAAGGGCGTAGCCGCGGTCTTCGTGGTCCTCACGATACTGTTCGGCGCCGGGACCGGCTACCTTCTCGCGTTCCCCCAGACGCGGACGACGACCACGACTGAGGTCAGCACTGCGAGCGGCGGGTACTCCGTCAACATAGCATACAAGCAGGGCGTGGGCTACTACCTGACCAACGGCACCGGCTTCGCCCTCTACATGTTCAGCGCCGACACACCGGGGAACGGTTCGAGCGCCTGCAGCGGCCCCTGCGCGTCGGTGTGGCCGCCGTTCTATGCGCCCAGCCTGAAGGTCCCTACGGGGCTGAACGCGTCCAGCTTTTCGGTGATCACGCGCTCCGACGGGAGGAAGCAGACCACCTACAACGGATGGCCGCTCTACTTCTTCACCCCTGACACGAGCTCAGGGAGCGTCCTCGGAGAGGGCATCGACCACTTCGGCGGCATGTGGTACGCCATCCCGCCGACCCTCCAGCAGACAGGGGGACAGATAGTCGGGGGGCCCGCCTATAGCGTCGGCGTCGCCTACAAGACGTCGATCGGCCTCTACCTGACGAACAGCACAGGGTTCACGCTGTACTTCCGCTCCACCGACACCCCCAACAGCGGGAAGACGACCTGCGACACCACCCTGTGCGAGACGAACTGGCACGCATTCTACGTTCCGAGCCTCATCATCCCGCCGGGGCTGGCCGCATCGTCCTTCGGGACCATCAACCCCTACAACTCCACGAAGATAGTGACCTTCGACGGCTACGCGCTCTTCACCTGGATACACGACAAGGCGCCCGGTCAGACGACGGGCGAGGGGATAGGAGGGTTCTATGTCGCTACGCTCCCCGCCCCGACGGTCCGCACGACGGCCGCCACGACCACCACCTAGGTCCGTCACCTCATTCGGCGCAGCCTGGGGGAAGGCCTATCGCCGCGGCGCCCACAGCTCTATGATGTTACCCGCCGGATCTGAGAAATAGACGCTGGTGGACTTCCGCCCCGTGCCAGCCGGGCGAGTCCTCGACCTTGGGGCTGACGTCCACCCCCCTGGACCGCAGGAATGCCACGCAGTCGTCGATTTTGTCGCCAGGGACCTCGAAGGCGACGTGGAGCGGGGCCCTGGCGCGCTCGTCGTCGTAGCCTGTGAAGAAGCCCCTCTCTTCGCCCGCGAAGCCGAAGTACTGCTCCCCGACGTCGGCGAAGTGGATGCGCTTTATGTCGGGCTTCGCGTCGAAGGGCAGACCGAGCTCCCTGCAGAACTTCGCGCACCGGTCCACATCACGCGTCAGGAACGCCACCTCGGCCACACGGACGAGCGGGAGCCTTTCCAAGCCTGCCCGCTTCCGAGAGCGAGCGTCGGACCATCGATTAAATATGCATTGGCTCGCGGCGTGCCAGTTGGGGCTCAGATATTTCGGGATCAGGGTGACGGACTTGGAGCGGTCGCTGGACTTCTACGTCGGGCTCCTGGGGCTGAAGGAGCAGCGCCGCGGCAAGATGCGCCACGGCGGGGTGTGGGTCCTCCTCGCCGACCCCCGGACGCGCCAGAGGCTGGAGCTGAACTGGTACCCGCAGGGCTCCCCCTACGCCACCAGGTACGTCCCCGGGGACGGCCTGGACCACATCGGCTTCACCGCCAAGGACCCCCAAGCCGTGTTCGACAGGCTTGTCTCGAAGGGGGTCGAGCCGGCCCTGAAGCTCGAAGGCGAGGGCGGGGCCAAGGGGATATACTACGTCAAGGACCCGGACGGGAACTGGATAGAGTTCTTCGGCTGAGCAGGCCCGGGGCCCGACCTGGGGCCTCTGCTGCGCGCCTCTTCCTGCGGCGCCTCAGCGCCGAGGCTCCTCCCCAGGCAGCCACGGCCAGCAGGAGGAGGGACCCGGCTATCCCGGGGACGTCGTAGGCTGACCTCCCCGTGACGGCCAGCGGGCCGCCGACGACGACAGCGGCTCCGGAGGAGCTCGCGTCGACCGCGCCGCTCCACCCCGAGAAGCCCGTCCACGGCGGCACGCTCGACCCCTCCAGGCTCAGCGACGTCCCCGGCGGGACGTACGCCACCTCCTCAGCCCCGGACGGGACAGTCCCCGACAACCCGCCGTCCCTGTAGGACACGGACGACGGCCCTTCCGCGCTGATCACGACCCCGGGGTAGAAGACGGCGGTCTCGTTGGACGGCGCTGCAGGGCCCACCGTGACGCTCAGGCGCGGCTGCGGGCCCGACGCGGAGCCGGGGCCGGCCCCCTGCCACCCTTCGAACTGCCACCCCTGTGAGGGGACCGCGTCCAGCTGCAGGGCAGCCCCTGAGTCGTACCATCCGGCGGCCGGGGAGACCGTCCCTCCGGCAGGGGCGTTCCGCTCCACCCTCACGTAGAACTGGTGCTCGTAGACGACGCCCACCACGGAGCTCCCGGCGACCTCCCCGGAGGACGTCCCGTTCAGGAGGAAGCGCTCCCCGGCCCCGAAGGGGAAGGAGGACGGGAAGGAGTAGGCCGCCCCGGCGTCCAGCCACACCCCG
>JAFLZH010000015.1 GCA_029785615.1 Nitrososphaerota archaeon | reverse complement strand
AGGCCAGATGAGGGATCACGTGCATCCTTATGATCCTGAGCTTTCCGAGACCGGAGGCCTCGGCCGCGCGGACGAAGGGCATCTGCTTGATCGTGATCACCTGCGCCCGGGCGAGCCTCGTGTAGAAGGGCCACCCTACGACTATCAACGCCAGCTCGGTGAAGACGACGCGGAGGCCCTCATCCGTCGCACCCAGGACGGCGGCTATCGTGAGGGCAAGGACCACGGTAGGGAACGCGAAGAAGAGGTCGGCGACCCTCAGCACGAGCTCCTCGACCCACCCCCCGAGGTATCCGGCGAAGGTCCCCAGGAGCAGCCCGATGGCGACGCTCGCACCGACCACTTCGAACGGGATGACGATGTCGATGGGGAGGGCGGCGATCACCCTGGCGAAGATGTCCCTCCCCTCGGCGTCGGTACCGAAAAAGTGCGCCAGCGACGGGGGGGCGTTGGAGCTGCCGAAGTTGAGGGCGTTGGGCGGGTATCTGGCGATGAGGTGGTAGGTCGGGGGCCAGGCGGCCAAGACGGAAAGGAACAGGAATGCCACCAGTATGCCCACCCCGACGAGGGTGGCCCAGTTCCCGAAGATTATCTCCAGAGTAACGGACGAGCCGCTCTTGCTCAATAGCCCACCCTGGTCCTTGGGTCGAGGAAGCCGTACCCGATGTCGACCACCAGGTTGCTGATGATGATCACCACCGTGATGAGTATGAGGGTCCCAATCAACGAGGGGGTGTCGAAGGTGATGAGGCTCTCGGCGACGTAGTATCCCAGCCCATAGTAGCCATAGATCGTCTCGACGACCAGGCTGCCGGTCACAAGGCCAGCGAACACCACCCCCATCAGTGTGAACGCTGGGAGGAGGGAGTTCCTGAGGGCGTGCTTGAATATCACCGCGCTCTCCCTGAGCCCCTTGGCCCTGGCCGTGCGGACGTAGTCCTGGTCGAGGACCTCGAGCATGGACACCTTGACTAGCCTGACGATCCCGCCGAACCCGAATAGGATCAGGGTCACGGTGGGGAGGACCGCGTGGGACACCGCAGAGGAGAAGGCGGCCCAGTCTCCGACGAGGAGGGCGTTCAGTATGGGCATGTTATCCACCAGCCAGAACCCGGTCACCCTGCCCGCGATGGGATTGTAGAACTGGAACTTGGGGACAGTCGCCCCCAGTATGGGGTCGATGGGCTGCGAAGAGGGGAAGGTGTGTGTCCCGTAGGCGAAGAGGAGGAGGAGGCCGAGGGCGACCAGGAAGGGGGGCGCGCTCCGGACGGTGGTGTAGGTCACCTTGATCACGTTGTCCACGGCCCCGTTGGGCCGCATGGCGGACACCACCCCAAGGGCCATCTCGAGGCCTATCTTGAAGACGAAGGCAATGATGGTCAGCTCGAGGGTGACAGGGAGGTACTCTTCGATGAGCGAGATCACAGGCTGCTGGTAGAGGGGCGAAATCCCCCAGTTACCGGTGAAGACGTTGATCATGTAGTAGTAGAACTGCACGTACCACGGGCTGTTCAGATGGTACATCTGCGCCACGAGGGCGACCTGGGCCTTGGTGGACTCCGGGCCCGCCCAGATCACGGCCGGGTTGGGCGCGGCTATGTTGGTGAGATAGAATATTATGAGGAGCTCCCCGATGATGACAAAGAAGGAAAACAGCACCCTTCGGGCTATGTAGGTAGCTAGCCCCAACGCTTCTTCCTAATAGAGAGTCGCGTAGAAGGTCCCTAGCAGGGCTGCGTTCCAGGCGAAGCCGTGGAGGCTCGACGAGGATACGGTGTAGGCGGTGAAGTCGTCCAGCCAGACGTACTGCGCCTGTTGCTTGTAGATGTTGGTCATGTTGTTGTAGTACTGCTGCAGCAGAGTCGGATTGGAGGTGTGAATCGCCTCGTTGATGAGCTGCACCACCTGGGTGTTGTTGAAGTAGGCGGGGTCGCCGTGGTGGCACCTCGCGGGGCAGTTGCCGAGGTATGCCGACGGGTCGGATGGCCCGACGAAGACCACAGAGTTTGCAGCGATTTGGAACGCTGGATAGTTCGACGACGTCGCGGGGTTCAGCATGTCTTCGATGATGGTCGTGAAAGCCTCTGGGGCGAGATTAACGGTGACGCCTATCGCGGCGAGCTGCGACTGGATCACCGTCGCCTCCTCCTGGTCGGCCGCGCTCCCCGCGGTGTAGATCAGGTTGAGGGCCGGGAGGGTTCTACCGCCGCTGTTGATCACGGTCCCGTTCGGCAGGCTCACCTTGAAGCCAGCCTGGGAAAGCTGCTGAATCGCCGTGTTGGCGTTGTAGGCGTACCCTGGAATCGAGGGGTTGTAGTAAGCCATGGCAGGGTCGAGGGGTCCGACGTACGGCTGGCTGTATCCTGAGTAGACTTGCTGTTGGATCTGAGTCGGGTTGACCCCGTACTCCAGCGCCATCCTCACCCCCGTGATGTTGTACGGGTACTGGTAAGCGTCGATGGCCAGGAAGTCTATGGTCGGTGTCGGCCCCCAGTTGTATATCGTGACCCCGGAGTAGTTGGTCACCTCGTGCAAGTCCGGTATCTCCACCTGGGAGATCTGGGCATGGCCCGACTGGATGTCGGCCACCCTAGTCGCCTCGCTCGACTGGTAGTCTATCACTACGGTCTTGATCGCCGGAGGGGTGAGCCACACGCTGCGCTGCGACGCTGGAATCTGGGAGGCCCAGTAGTTCGAGTTTGCCACCAGGACGACGTTGGAGCCGCCCAGGGGGGTGGTGAGGGTGTACGGCCCCGACCCCAGCGCGTTCTTTGTGGTGTAGGAGTTCGCGGTGTCGATCTGCACTCCGCCGTTGGCGTCGACGAAGACAGGGCTGACGGCGTCGCCGAGCCCGCCGGAAATCACCTGGAGGAAGTCAGCGTAGGGGAAGTCGAGGTTGATCTTCACCTGGTCGGTCCCCGAGACAGACACAGCCTGGTTAGAGTATGACATTATGGTCCCGATGGTGGAGTTCGCCGCGTTGAAGTGCGAAAGTATCGAAGCGAGGTCCTCGGACGCCTGCTGGTCCGCCTTCAGCTGGTTCGAAGAGAAAGTGTAGCCGCCAGCGGCCAGGGCCTGCTCAGCCCCGAATGGGAGCCTGATGTTCCCCTTAGTCGTGGCTGTCACGTTCCCGGTGAAGCCTCCCCCTCCGTTTATCGCAAGGACCTGGCTCACATACGAGGAGATGCCGAGGTTCAGGATCATGGTCCTGTAGAACGAGTACCAGATCGTGCTAGCGTTGAGCGGCGTCCCGTTGCTGAACGACTCGGACGGCCAGAGGTTGAAGGTGTAGTTCAACCCGTTCGAAGATACCGACCAGTTCTCGGCGAGCACGCCTACGAAGCTCGAGCCGCTCCTGCCGTTGTAGAACACCAGTCCTTGGTACACGTTCTGCATTATCTCTCCGCCAGGGACGTCATAGCTGGAAGCGGGGTCCACGCTCACAGGAGCGGGGATTTCGTCGACGGTGACGGAGGCCGGCGCCTGCACCGCGGACGTCGTGCTGCTGGTGTGGCTCGGGGGCAAGACTACGAAGAAGTACGCGGCCCCTGCTACCACGAGGATGACAACGACGATGACTGCAACGACTACCCGGGCGATGCCTGAGTGGCGATTACGCAACCAGTCCACCCCTACCGCGTCGGCAACATATAAGCAAGATTAGCGTGTACAGAAGTGTACATTCAGCTGGCGCTCGCGGGAGCTGCCCTGCTCGACCCGGCCGGTCAGGCTGTCTGAGCCCGGAGCAACCCGGATATCCTCGACACCCCTTCCTTGATCCTGGGCCCCTCTTCGGCGCAGAAGACCAGCCGGATGTGCCCTTCGCCGCTGGGGCCGTACTTGGCCCCTGGCATGGTCTTGACCCCGGCCTTCTTCTCGAGGTCCGAGGAGAGATTGACCGAGTCCCGGGAATAGGCAGAGAAGTTCGGGAACACCTCGAAACCCGCATTCGGGGTGTCGCAAGCTACATCCTTGATCTGGGCCAGCGCCTCCAGCATCACCCGACGTCTCCCTTCCAGTTCCACCACCATGGCCCGAACCGACTCCGAGCACTGAGCCAGGGCTGCCGCGCCCGCGTACCGCACGGCGTAGCTGACTCCGCCGTTGTACTCCTCCGAAAGCCGCTTAATCCTTTCAGCGTTCTCCTTCCCCGTCACCACGTAGCCAAGCCGCCAGCCCGTCATGGCGTAGGTCTTGGAGAAGCTGCTCACGACGTACACCTGGCCGAGGAGAGCCCTGTCGTCGAGGATCGAGTGGTGAGAAGACCCGTCGAAGAGAACCCTGGAGTAGCACTCGTCGAGCAGTAGCGAGACCCCCCTGTTCTCCTTGAGCAGTTCGCCGAGGGCGTCCAGCTCGGCCCGGCTGCACACGGTGCCGGTCGGATTGTTCGGGTCGCAGAGGTAGACCATCCTGGTCTTCTTGGTCAACGCAGACTTGACGGCGTCCACATCCAGCCGCCAGTGCTCCTCCTCGAGGAGGGGGACGAAGACCGGCCTCAGGCCGAACACGCCAAGCTTCTCTATGAGGGCGCTGTAGGTCGGCTCTGGGACGACCATCTCATCACCGGGCCTGGCGCAGACCTGGATCGAGAGGGAGAGCGCTTCCTGGGCCCCGTGGGTCGGACAGACTTCGTTCATGGGGTCGACCTGGACGCCCTGCTCCTCCTGATAATATCGGGCCAGCGCCTTTTCGAGGACGTGTTCGTCAAACCCCGGGGCAGGAAAATAGTGAGTGCAACCATTGCTCACAGCGAAGTTGAAGGCGTCGACGATCTTTGGGTCGGTCCTGAAGCCCGGGTCGGCGACCCACATGTTGATCGGCCCCCCTCG
Organism: Nitrososphaerota archaeon; assembly: GCA_029785615.1. Taxonomy (GTDB): domain Archaea; phylum Thermoproteota; class Nitrososphaeria; order Nitrososphaerales; family Gagatemarchaeaceae; genus UBA183. The sequence continues at coordinate 14,006 of JAFLZH010000015.1, read as the reverse complement.
GTCGCTCTCGTGGTCTTCGGCGCCTGCCATGGCGGGCCCCCGGAGCCGGGCGCTCTATTTCTTCCTTCGGCCCGTGCTGGTCATGGGGGAGGCCGCAGGCGCCCGGCAGGTCTAGCAGGCTGGCAGGACCGCGCGTTATGGCCGGCCTTCGCCCCCCCATCAGATGCTGCGCCTTGCCCATTCAGGGCCACAGCCCAGACCTCGCCGCGCAGTTCCGGTGATAGAGCTTGAAATGGCGCCCGTCGCTCTTCGAGACGACGGCCCCCTCCTTGAGAGGGAGCCCGCACAGGCGGCAGACCGCCCTGCCTTCGCTCCTCAGCCTCTGGTATCGGCGCCCCACCAGCCGCCTGAGGATGGCTGTCATCTCACTCTCCGCCAGGGCGCAGGCGACATCGGGCGCCCCCTCGGGCCCCCGCCCATGGCTCAAGCCCGGCGTCTTCCATCTAGCCGAACCCCTTCATTATCGCCATGTTGATGCCTGTGAACGTGGACACGATGAGGAGGAGCAGCCCCGCACCCAGGTAGAAGTTGACCATGCGGGGGCTGGCGGTCTGCCTCCCGCTGAGATAGACGAGGTAGATTCCCGCCCCTCCGAGGGCGATCACGAACGCGTTCACGAAGGCGTCAGGTAGGGTCTCGAAAGCCGCGCTCGGGTAAGGCGTCAGGCTCTGGACCGGGGCCGGATACAGCACGGCGAGGGAGAAGCCAGACATGTAGACTACGATGATTATCACGTACAGTGCCCGGATGATGCCTCCTCTCTCTGTCAATGAAGCGCCGAAGCGGGCGGTGGTGCCTCTCAGCTCCCCCAAGGTCCTCGTGTACGCAGACTCCAAAGCTTGCCTTAGCATCGAAACATCCCGTAGAACGAAGGAATCCCAGGGCCCGCAGTATAAACCCGGGACAACTACAGCTCGTTACCTACAGCCGCGAGGTCGGGCGGTGGCTCTGAGTGGTCCGCTCGCATTTTTGGAAACCGCTGGGTCGACCGACCCGGACCGCCCGGAGTCAGTCAATCGCAGTCCCGAGCCCGCGACCTGGAGAGCCGCTCCCCCTCCGTCTCCGGCCATCGCCGGCCGGCCCGCCTGATTCAACAGATATTAACGAGCAAGAAAATTGGTGCACTTCTGATGAAGTTTCTTTTCGTGACCGAAGAAAGCCTCTCGGCGGACCTCGCTTGGCAGCTCAAGAAGGAGGGGCACGATGTCAAGATGTACTGCCACGGCCAGGGCGAGAAGGACGTAGGGCTGGGCTTCTTCGAGAAGGTCGACGAGTGGGACTCCCTGAAAGACTGGGCGGACGTGATCGTCTTCGACGACGTTGGGACAGGCGCCAAGGCGGAGCAGCTCCGCAGCGAAGGAAAGTTCGTCGTCGGGGGGAGCCCCTACAGCGACAGGCTCGAGCTGGACAGGGAGTTCGGACAGTCGGAGCTGAACATGGTCGGGGTAGACGTGCTGCCAAGCTGGAACTTCACCTCCTTTGACGACGCCGTAGATTTCGTGAAGAAGAACCCGGACAGGTACGTCTTGAAGCCGAGCGGCAAGGCGCAGAGCGAGAAGGAGCTCCTCTTCATCGGTCAGGAGGCCGACGGGAAGGACATCCTCCAGGTCCTGGAGCACTACAAGGCCAACTGGTCCAAGAAGATCAAGGAGTTCCAGATGCAGAAGTACGCCGAGGGGGTTGAGGTCGCGGTGGGGGCGTTCTTCAACGGGAAGGACTTCGTGATGCCCGTCTGCGTCAACTTCGAACACAAGCGGCTCTTCCCCGGCGAGCTCGGCCCGAGCACAGGCGAGATGGGCAACTTCTGCTACTGGACCAGGGACAGCCCGATATTCGAACGCACCCTGGGGAAGACCAAGGAGAAGCTGGCAGCCAGCAAGTTCGTAGGGTACATCGACATCAACTGCATCGTCAACGGCAAGGGCATCTGGCCCCTCGAATGGACCCCCAGATTCGGCTACCCGATGATAAGCATCCAGATGGAGGGGATCACCAGCGAGTGGGGCCAGTTCCTCTACGACATAGCCCATGGCAATGACACGCAGCTGAAGGCGAAGAAGGGATACCAGGTCGGGGTGGTTGTCGCGATACCCCCGTGGCCCTTCGAGGACGAGAAGGCGTTCAGGAAGTACTCCGAGGGGGCCGCGATCCTCTTCAGGCGCCAGGCCCTGGACGGCGTCCACATCGGAGAGGTGAAGCAGGAGGGGGGAGACTGGCACATAGCCGGGAACTCGGGCTACGCCCTGGTGGTGACAGGTTCGGGGGCGACCATGTCGGACGCCATTGAGAAGGCGTACCAGAACGTGAGGAACGTGATGATCCCTAACATGTTCTACCGGAGCGACATCGGCAAGCGCTGGACCCGTGAGAGCGACCTGCTGATCAGCTGGGGCTACGTCTAGCGGCCCGACCGGAGACCGCATACCAGCCGACGAGGACGATGAGCAGCACCTCCGTCGCGAGGCCGACGAATATGGTCGCCGTCGCCGGGATGTCCCCGCTCGCCACCAGCTGATAGTGTTCTGGCTGGGAGACTGTGGCGGCGAAGGCTATCACCGCGAGGACCAGGCCGAGGTAGTAGGACGCCCTCGGCCGGACGAAGGTGAGGGCGCTGTCCACCACGAAGAGGGCCTCGCCGAAGGCGACGGAGTAGAAGACGGCGGGCGGGAGCACCGGATGGACCTCATAGAGGAACGGGACGCCGAAGAGCGTAGCGAAGTAAATGGTGCCCTGTATTGCCTTCGGCAGAGAGCTCAACAGCCCACCCAGGCGCGGATTGATATTTACTATTTATGGCTCGTTAAGGAGGCGTCATTTCCGTTCAATAATAACAATCCCTAGTAGTTGCCGCCGTCGAGCGAGCGCACCCCGTTTGCTTGAATCTTTGGTTACCCCCGTTCACGTCGTCGCCCCTTATGTTTCTCGTACCTGATCGAATCAGCTTGTGATTTGGTCGCATTGGCGCGATATGGCGGACAAGACAACTCATGAGTCGGAGGATGACTTCGTGTCGAAACGACTACTTGGGCATTATCCACCCCTGCCGTTAGAAGTCAGAATCTTCTAGCGTGGAATAGCTTGTATCGAGTCTGTAGGAATCATCTTCCGAAAACGGTGAACAGAATACACCAGGACAACTGGCACAAGGAACACCATGATGAAACCGACTTCTATTCCGCCTTGGCTGCCTGTGAATGCGAACACTGGAACGATGGCATCGTAGAAGAAATGTTCCATGACACAGAGCGTGAGGTTCCCTTCCGAAACAACATAGGTAGCACTTAAGACCAATCCTCCGAAGATGATGGTATTCGCATACTGTTCGATCATTGGCAGCGTGTGTGCTTCTTCGGCGATGACAAAGACATGGAGCAGCAGGAAGACACCAGTTGATACCAACATTGCAAGAACGCTGAACCGGACGCTCTGCTTATTCCCCGAGTTGTGAAGAAACTCGGTGATGACGTAACCTCGCGAGAATGTTTCCTCCGCGGTCGCGACGATTGCCCACGAGGCGACCAATGCGACGTAACCTTGAAGAGTAGCAGGTTGTACAGTTCCGCCATTTCCTGACCCGATGCAAAGTTGCAGGACGTTGCAGTTCTTTGGGAGAAGGACTAGCAGCAGGACGTAGTAAAACGCCAAGACCGCCAACTCAGCGAGCGAGCGTTTAGAGACTCTCTGTAACTTCCCTAGGCTACTTGAGTTCCACAATGCGAAGAGCGCGATGCCCAGCAAACCTCCTTCAGCGAAAACTACCCGTTCAAAGTAGGAAGCAAAGTAATTGGCCTGATTTCCGAAGTAGGCAAAGCCGAGACCAACGACTATGACAGTGACAAATCTCAGTGGTTGTTTCTTGTCCATACTTACAACACTGTGTATTCTTGCCAGGACGCCCTATGTTTATGCCTGGTCATCGCACCCTGTGCACCTGACTTGTGGTGGCTTCCCCTTTAGCGCCTTCAGAATGTGTGAGACCCCGATTGAATCGTGGATGATATAATAGTCCCAATCTTCATTTCCTCCTGCTTCGTGTGTGGCCCTCAATTCGAAACCTCCAGCATCTCTCGAAGCTCACGGGCATACTTTCGCACTAGCTTGGGGTTCAATCCGAAGAAGTCGGCCAGACATTTGGCCGTGACATGATTCCGACTGTTCATAACCAATTCAGGAAGCGATTCAGGTATAAGGCGTGGTGTCAGTCAAGTCTTTGGAAGGAGGAGAGAAGGGTGTTCGAGTCTATTCTTGGACCGAGGAAAGCTGTCAAAGCACTCCCCGATTTCCACTCGGAATGGCCCAATGTAATTCGAAATGGGTCTGCCAAAGTGATAATGCCCGGCAGAGTAAACTTAGCGGCTCCTGGAACTCGCCTTATGGCAATCAGAGCAAGTGACCCAATATTCATGTGTGGATTCATGTGGGGGTTCAGTGCTCACAACGCGGAGGATGAGAAGTTGCTCACACTATGGCTCAATACGGCCGTCTTCTTCTTCCAACTCTTGTCGCTACAGACAGTCACTGAGGGTTCGTGGGTAAAATTGCACAGCAAACACTTCGCCAAGGCCCAAGTCTTGGATATGGAAGCCCTAAGCAGAAGCGTGAAAGATAGGCTTTTGGAACTCTACGATGAAATGAAGCATGTTAAGTGGCCGTCCCTGCTTGACCAGTACTCTTCCCCGCCAAAGGAGAGACGCAGGCTGGATGCCGAAGTCTTGAAGGTCCTCGGGGTTAGCACGGCGCAAGTTGATGGGACACTTGATGCCATCTACGCAGCAAACGCAAAGACGTTACGGACTATGAAGGCGACAATGACCTCAGAGTGAGTAGCTACTCCCTCGACTCGGAGAGCGCTTTGAGCAGTTCGAAACCTTGAGGCCTGCCGAACGCCACAAACTCCGGCATCTCGCCAAAGACAATGTGCCTGAATTCTCCCAGCTTCTCATCAACCGCCCAGACCTTCTCTTGATACTTGAACGTCGGCAGTTTCCGAGGGTTTGCCAACCCATTGAGAATGGGCTTGTCGAGGCTTATCTCTTTAGAAGCGTTGCAGGACAGTATCCACTGCCTCAGCCTGCAATTCTTGCTTTAAATCACGCTAGTCAAAGTAACTTGGTGTGGAATCCCTCTTCGATTCCAGATGGGTAGGTCCGATATGGTTCTCGCGGTTCAGGGAGAGACTCTGGAAACATTGGAGGGAGCAGTGGGGAAGCGGGGCTCAATATACGAAGGCTGTCTTGGACTTTTTAGAAGACATGGGGAAGGAGGAAGGTTGCAGCGTTGAGAGGGAGAAAAGCAAGAGAGACATGGTTTGGCTGAAGGGAGATAGGCTAGTAGCGCATATCGAACATGAAAACAACGGTGACGACTGGGACTACCTGCGGGAACACGAGATTGAGGATCTGCTCAGAACCGACGCTAGATTGAAGGTTTTGATTACTTATGTCAGAAAGAACAGGTATCCCGTGAAGGAGTATTCTGATGGGTTAGGGGACATTCTGAGGGAAAGAGAGGGGGACAGGTCAGAATACTTACTAGTGGTTGCACCTTGGCACGCGCTAGAAGCAGCGGACTTTGTGGCCCATTACTGGAGACCTTCTTACGAGCACGAACTTCTGGTGCGCCCATCGGGTGGGAACAGCTAGAGAATGGTCTCGACCATTCTGACCCTCACTGACATTCTTCTAGGTCTAACTGGCGCTGTACTGGGTTCCTTCCCCTCAACATTCGAAAAGTCCATTGGCAGGCTTGGGACTGATGCTCAAACCAGGCGCCTTTGGGGTCGCCTTACGAACGCTGGGGAACTAACAGACAACAAGGACGTGCAGAGGCTCATTTCCGGTCTAGGCATAGAAGACCCTCAAGTGTTCAGACTAAGGGTGGAAACAGGAATGAATTTCGCGCAGCCCAGGACCCTCACAAGGTGGGTGAGTCAGTGGGACTCAGGCGACAAAGCGCTTCCGAATATTCTTGACATGGATGCCGTTGACACTGAGATTGAGCACGACGAGACAAGTCGCCGGAATAGGTGGGCGTTTGGAATGATAGCAATCGCTTATGCTATTCAAGTCTTGGCCCTGTTTGTACCGTAGACGACGCCCGAATGCCGCCAAAGAGGAATTCGTTCCTAAGAGCTAAGTCTTGACGAAGCACGTCTAGCCAGTGAACAACGGGCAGACAAAGTCATCCTCCGAGGTTGCAGATGAAGCCTTGAAGTCCCCGAAGAAAACCAAGCAGCCAGAACCCAAGCGCAAGGACCGCCAGCAGTTCATCCGGGAAGTCATCACCGTCAACGGTGGAAAGCTCCTCCCCTCCGAAGTCGAAGAATACGCCCAGAAGGTCAAACCTGCCACCAAGGGCTCCTATGCCCATGTCGCAGAGAAGGCATTTGTCGTCGGAAAGGATGGGAAAATGCTCCCAGAGCTGACTGACGACACTATGGCCGGACAGCTGCGGTACTGCAAGGAGCCTCTCTACCCCAACGTGGAGCATCCAGCACTTTCCGGAGCAAGCCGCAAAGGTGGCTGCGAAGTTCAAGCTGCCTGCCGAAGGCCGAGAAGGGGAGCAAGTACCCTCCCCTCTGCCTTTGTTTTAGGTGAGACGAATGTCAGTTCGAAATTCTGCCGCTCGAAGCGTTCCGTGGCTGAAATTATCCCTCTGTATACAGGTCTATATTTCAGAATACCCGCCTGGTGCCAGGCGAGACTGTCATCAGGACCAGACCCTGCGGGGCCGGCCGGACAGGCTAGGCTCGGCTTTCGTCGACGACCTCATCGGGGGGCAGCCCGGGCGTCGCCTGGGCTGGGCCTGTGGGAGTGCAGGACGATGTCGGTGACCGTGCTCCGGACCCCTTTGATCTTCATTATCTTGCTCACCAGGATGTGTCTCAGCTCCTCGAGGTCGTCGGCGGAGAATGTGGACACGATGTCGAACTCCCCCGCCACCTCGTAGAGCTCCTCGAGGTTGGGCAGCCTTCGAAGCTCCTCTATCACGGCGGAGGTTGAACCTGACTCCACGAAGATGTTCACGAAGGCGAGGACGCGACCCATCTTGGCTCCCACTCATCCGCCAGAGAGTAAGCGTCCCTGCGGCCTCTGGAGCGCCACCATCAGCCCGGCCCCGGTGAGAGCGGCCGATATCAACCCAACCAGCATCACTACGACCGACGCGGGCTGAAGAGCGTAGAAGAGGGCGTCTCCGAGCACAAGGACGACGAAGCCCATCCAGAACAGGAGGGAGACGCCAACGTTTCCATCCGGTTGCCTCAGCTGGCCGATAACGATGCCGACGAACGACCCCAGGCCAGCGACCGACAGGCCCGCAAGGCCGACCGCCCCCTCGGGTGAGGGCGAGGTGGCGACGACCCCCCTGAGAGTGAAAGCCAGCGCGGCTAGCCGCGGGGATTCGTAGAACAACCCGAAGAAGGCTGCCCCTGCGCTCAGAAGCTGGCCGAGCGACTCCCATGCTCCTACCCTGGGCAACCCTGAGAAGACTCCTCCAGTCAGATAAAAAGATTGGAGCGGGTGCCGTCTCGTCAGCCCAGCAGTAGGGCCCCGGAGCCGCTCCGGCGGACCCCTCGAACGCGCGCTGGGAGCAGGCCCTGCCCCGAAACCTGTCCGCCTGGTGCTCCCCGACGCCGGGTGAGCCCCCTTCGAAAGTCTTTTGAAACGCAGAAGAGGCGGAACGTCCATGGCAGAGTCGCACAGGTCCTTCCGGCTCCCGGAGTCGAGGCCCCACTACGCGCCGCCGCTGGAGTTCCATACCGCGCACACGAAGATCGAGCTGGCGGTCGACTTCCAGAGGAAGAGGATCTCGGGGTCGTGCACCCTGGAGATTGAGCCGATCAGAGAGGGACTGAAGGCGGCAAGGCTGGACGCCTGCGGCCTGGAGGTCTCCAAGGTCACCGTAGACGGGAAGGGGGTGGCCTTTGGGTACGACGGCTCCATCCTCGAGGTCCCGCTTGAGCCTGGAGGCGGGAGGAGGACGATAAGGGCGGAGTACGCCGCGTCCCCAAGAACTGGGGTCTACTTCACCGGGCCCGACCTGGAGCACCCGGAGAAGGAGATCCAGGCGTGGACGCACACCGAGACTGAGGAGTCGCGCTACTGGTTCCCTTGTCACGACCACCCGGGGGACAAGTCGAGCAGCGAGCTGGTGCTGACTGTCCCGAAGGAGTTCAGGGTGATATCGAACGGCAAACTCCTGTCGTCGAAGGTCGAAGGGGACATGGCTACGTTCCACTGGCTGGAGGAGACACCGCACTCATGCTACCTGACGTCCTTCGTCGCGGGGAAGCTGGGGGTCATCACCCAGGAGTCGCGCGGGGTCCCTTTGAACTACAACTTCCCGGAGTCCAAGAGAGAGGACGCCCTGAGGTACTTCGGCGAGACTCCCAGGATGCTGGAGATATTCGAGGACCTCACCGGGGTCAAGTACCCCTACGCCAAGTACGACCAGACCGCGGTGGAGGACTTCGTGGCAGGGGGCGAGGAGAACCTCAACGCCACCACCCTGGCCAACAACTATTTCCCCGACGCGGCGTCGGAGGAGGACTTCTCGGTGAGCTACTCGAATGTAGTCCAGAGGCCGGTGGACCTGGTCTCCCACGAGCTCGCCCACCAGTGGTTCGGAGACTACGTCACCTGCGCCGACTGGCCCCATGCATGGCTGAACGAGGGGTTCGCGTCCTACTTTCAGGAGCTGTACCTTGAGAGGGCGCACGGGGCAGACGAGATGCTCTGGCATCTCGACACCAGGACAGAGGACTACTTCGAGGAGGACGAGAAGGAGTACAGGAGGCCCATCGTGGAGAGGGACTACGTCTGGCCCGACGACCTCTTCGACAGCCACCTCTATCCCAAGGGGGCGTCCAGGCTCCACGAGCTCAGGTATGTGGTGGGGGACGGGGCGTTCTTCCGGGGCATCTCGGACTATCTGAAGTCGCACGCGCTCTCCACGGCAGAGACCAACGACCTCAGGCGGGCCCTGGAGAAGGCGAGCGGGATGCAGCTCGAGGAGTACTTCGAGCAGTCGTTCTACAGGCCGGGCCACCCGGAGTTCGTCGTCTCCTATTCCTGGGACGACGCCACCTCGGCGGCCATCCTCAGGGTGAAGCAGACGCAGAAGACAGGCGACGGGACCCCGGTGTTCAAGCTCCCCTGCGAGATCGTATTCTATGTCGGAGGGAAGAGGGAGAGCCACCGTGCTCTCCTGGACTCCGCCGACCAGACGCTCAGCTTCAGGCTCCCCTCGAAGCCGTCCGTCGTCGAGTTCGACCCGCGGAGGTGGCTCCTGAAGAGCGTGAAGTTCGACAAGAGCGTGGGGATGCTGCTCAACCAGCTGGAGCAGAGCCAGGACGCTCTGAGCAGGGCGAAGGCGGCAAGGCAGCTGGGGGACCTGAAAGACCCCACGGCGGTCGGGGGGCTGGCCGAGGCCGCGTCGAAGGAGCAGTTCTGGCACGTCAGGGCCTCCGCGCTCAAGGCCCTGGGGGACATCGGCACCGACGGGGCCCTCAAGGCTCTGCTCGGGATGGAAACCCCGAAGGAGAGGCGCGTGAGGAGAGGGATGGCAGCGGCCCTGGGGTGTTTCAAGGGCGAGAGGGCGACGGGGGTGCTCCTCAGGTTGCTGAAGGAGGACGAGAGCCCCTACGTCAGGTGCGAGGCGGCTCTCAGCCTGGCGAAGTCCTGGCCCGAAGGAGCGCTCCCGCACCTCAAGGAGGCCATGGCTGTCCACACGGTCAACGAGACCCTGGGGGAGGCCTGCGTCGCGGCCATGGGGAAGCTCGAGGACGAGGAGGCGAGGAGAATAGTGAAGGAATCTCTCGCCTATGGGAGGCCAACCAGGGTGAGGATAGGCGCCCTGAAGGCGATCAAAGAGAGGGGATCGGTCGCCGAGGAAGAGCTGGCGATTCTCAAGGAGATTCTCCTGCATGACAAAGAGTACAGGGTAAAGCTGCTCCTCCTCACCGTCGTGGTCAAGCATACCCAGGACAGCAGGTTCCTCGACGCCGTGAGGACTGCCTCCAGGTCAGACATCCGCCCCGGGATCAGGAGGAAGGCTCTCGAGCTGCATCACGAGCTGGCAGCTTCCGCGGAGACCGCGGAGGAGCTTGAACGGCTCAGATCCGAGGTAGAGGACCTCCGAGAAGAGATCAAGCGGTCGGCCGCCAAGGCGGCCGCCTAGGGGGAGCCCTTCCGTGGGCTGTCGCCGCCGGTCGCCGTGACCCTGGACCGCTTCGAAGACAGGAGCCGCTTCATCTTCGGGCCCATGGTCTCGAAGACCTTGGCCAGGTTGTACCCCGTCTCGGTGAAGGAGTGGGTATCACGGGGCGTGTAGATCTCGACCGAGACCTCGTACCTGGCGTGAGTCCCAGACGGCTTCTTCGACTTCACCACCGCCCTGATCTCCTCGATGAACGGGTAGACCTTGCAGAGGTCCACCGACAGCTTTTCGAACTTCGCCTTCGCCTCCGTTGCCTCCAGCGGCTCCTCGGGGAGGCCGACGATGTAGTACGGCGCGCTTGGTCTTTCGCGTGACATCTCGGTTACCGGAGTTACGCCTCCAGGGCTCGCTTTATGGATTCCGCAGACCGCTTCGCCATGGCCATGATGGAGATCATGGGGTTGACAGCGGGGGTCGTGGGGAAGACGCAGGCGTCCCCCACGAAGAGGTTCCTGACCGAGTGTAGCTCCCCGGTGGGGGAGGTCGGGCCCAGTGACGGATCGGCGCTCATCCTGCATGACCCCATTATGTGCGCGCTGTAGAGCATCATCCTGTTGTACACGACCCCCTCCCTCCTGAGCCTGTCGGCGAAGCTGTCGAGCTCGGGCTCGCCGACCCTGACCTTCCCGTCCCCGGCGAAGACCTGGGAGTTGTGAGTCGTCCAGATCCCGACGGCTCCCGCTGCGGCCAGGATCTTCGCGGTCTCCTCCATCCCCTTTACCAGGGTGTCCCTGTCAGCCCTCTCAAGCTCATAGGTCACCCGCGCGAAGCCGTCTTTGTCGATGGTGACGCGCCCCGAGCTCCGCTCCCTGAGGAGCACTATGGACGCAGACGAGCGGGCATAGTAGCTGGCCATGAAGTCCTTGTGGCCCCTCCCGCTCGCCCAGGGGATTGAGAGCGCGAAGAGCCCGGGGTGAGCTGGGGCGGCTTCGACCCAGAAGCCGTGGTACGTCCCGTCTAGGTCTATGTACTTCCAAACGGCTACCGTCTGTGGAGGCCCCTTCCAGGGCTGGACCGGATGCTCGAAGATCCCCCCGACCGCCACCGTCGGGTCGAGCCTGAGGTAGGCCCCGACGTTCCTGTCCTTCACCCCTGATCTGAGGAGGAGGGCCGGCGTCTCGATGCCCCCGGCCGCGACGACCACAGCCTTGGCCCTCACCTCGAGGGTGTGAGTCTTCCCCCCTGAGGTGCATGCAGCCACGACCCCCTTCGCTTCGCCCCTTTCGATCACCACCCGCTCGGCCCTGGCGTTGAACACGAACCTGGCCCCTCTGGCCTGGGCCCCCGGGAGGTAGGTGAGCGCCGTCGACTGCTTCGCGGCGTAGATGCAGCCGTAGGTGCAGAAGTCGCAGCGCTGGTTGCACCCGACGGCGTTGCGCTGGATCAGGTGGTAGTCGCTCCCCTCCTTGTACCCCAGCGCCCTGCATCCGTCCCAGAGCGCCCTGTTGTTACCGTTGAGCTGGCTTTCGGAGGCGTTCACGTTCAGCCCCGTCCAGACTTCGTCCAGGAGCGCGGCGAAACCAGCGCCGGCGACCCCGGTGATGCCGAACTCCGTCTCCCACTCCGTGAGGACCCGGTTCGGGGGCTTCAGGCAGGTGTTCCAGTTCACGGTGGTGCCACCCCCCGCCCCCCTCCCGGCGAGGAGGACGAAGGAGAGGTCGGCCGTAGCCGCCGTCCCGCTCTGCTGGAAGAGCTTCTGCATCATCCCCATCTCGTCCTGCCTGAAGGTGGTGGAGGTGTCGTAGGGGCCCTGCTCGAGCACGAGCACGTCGTGCCCCGCCCGGGCCAGTGATTCGGCTATCACCCCGCCTCCGGCCCCGGAGCCGACCACGACGACGTCGCAGCTCAGCTTTGCGTCTGCGTCTATGGACAGGGGCTTCAGGAGCAGCGGCTCGGGGGTGGGGACCGGGGGGTCGTGTGAAGGGCCGGGGTAACCCAGCGCCTCCCAGTTGGGGTTCCGGCCGCCGGGGCCGGGGGAAGCGTAGGCGATGAACAAAGCGAGCCGCTTGAGAGCCTGGAAGGCTGTCCGCTTCAGGGGGACGGGGCTGTCCCTCCATGCCTGGAGGTACCTCTCCCTCGCTTCGGGACCGAGGCCTGAGAACCTCGCCGGCCTCCCGGAGAGGAGGAGGTTGTAGCCAGGGCTTTCGACCACCCTCAGCATCCTTCGGAAGTCCCTGGCGCTCCCCGGCTGGAGGGAGCCCTCCACCGCCGCGGCGAGGGAGGAGTCGACGGCGAGGTCAGAGGCGCTCCGCCTGAGGAACTCCGAGCCTCCAGGGACTGAGGGGAACAGGGTGTCGCATAGAGCCCTCAGCGCGGCGCGCTCGGCTTCGGTGAGCTCCATTCGCAGGCTCCCCGGCGGCCTCCTATTTCTCCAAACCCTCGAAGAGCGCCTTCAGCTCTGCGAGGGACGCGACGGCGAAGTCCGCGCCTTCGCTCCGCAGCCTCTCCGCGGAGTAGTCGCCTGTGGCCACCGCTATGACCCTCACCCCCGCCGCCTTGGCCGCCTGGATGTCGTAGGGGGTGTCTCCGACATAGTACGTCGATTCCCTGGCGAGTCCAAGCCTGGAGGCAGCCATGGCCACGCCCTCGGGGGCTGGCTTCATCAGGACCGTGTCGTCCCTGGTCAGGACGAACTCGAAGTAGCCGCCGATGCCTGCCCTCTCCAGCTCGGCCGAAGCGGCCTTCCTTCCGCTGTTGGTCAGGACGGCCATCCTGACCCCGCTCCGGAGGAGGTGGTCGAGGGCCTCCCGGGTCCCGGGGAAGAGCTCGGTCGAGTCTGCGTTCGCGACCTCGAACCCGTCCAAGACCTCGAAGGCTGCCCTGCGCGCGTCCTCGAAGCGGGACTCTTCCCCAGCCGGGGTCTGCGCCTCAGCTGCGTCGAGCAACCGCTGAGTCGGGGCCGCCGGGTCCAGGGCCGACGCGTCATATCCCCGGCGCCCCAGCTCCACGATGAGCGCCTTCCGCGCGCTTCGAAGGTCGAACCTGAAGGTGACGAGGGTGCCGTCGAGGTCGAAGATGGCTCCGACTGCCATGGGCCCTAGAGCTTCTTCTTTGCGAACAGGATGAGAATCGCCAGGCCGGCGATCCCGATGGCGACGACGAGGACCGCGATGGCTGTGAGAGTGTCCGCTCCCGTTGCCTGCAGAGCCGGCAGGAATGGGGACAACCCGGTCGCGGACATAGCAGGTTCGTATTTATTCGTTCCCGGGGCTCGTCCTATCCGTGGGGCCCAGAGGGCCCGGCGCCCGCGTGGGCAAGCAGCCGTTCGGGCTAGGGCCTTGCAACGATTAATTAGTGTCTCGGCCTGTTCCAGGGCATGCCCCCCCGGCTCACATGCTACGGAGGCGTCGGCGAGATCGGCGGGAACAAGTTCCTGCTGGAGGACAAGGGGGTCAAGGTAGTGCTCGACTTTGGGACAGGGTTCGCGGACGGCGCAGACTACTTCGACGGGAACATCTCACCGAGGACGGTCAACGGGGCCGGAGACCTGTTCGAGTTCGGGCTCCTCCCAGAGATCCCGGGCCTGTACTCCGAGAGGGCGCTCCAGAACACCCGCCTGCGATACGGCGAACCCGAGGTGGACGCCATAGTCCTCAGCCACTACCACTCGGACCACACTGGACGGATCGCCTACACCGACCCGAAGATACCTCTCTACTGCGGAGAGACCACGTCTCTCATCCACGAGGCGTACAGCGACGCGAAGAGCTCCCCCCTCGACGGCCACGAGATCAGGAAGTTCAGGACCGGGGAGAGGTTCAGGGTCGGGCCCATGGAGTTCGTTCCCG
>JAFLZH010000014.1 GCA_029785615.1 Nitrososphaerota archaeon | reverse complement strand
GGATTCAAGATATCGTCGAGGGAGTCGGCCATGGAGTCCAGGGGGACGAACTTCCCGATCAGGTTCAAGGACGGGTACTACCCCGCCGAGCCGGTAGACACCCTCAGCGGCTATCGTGGGGTCTGCGTCAACTACCTGCGGGACGGGTTCGGGATACTCAGCAACGCCCACCACCACGAGGTGGCGACGGCGGGCCAGTGCGAGATCGACATCTACAGGGACGAGCTCGTCACCATGGCCGACAGCACCATGACCTACAAGTTCGTGACCAAGAACGTGGCCAGCAGGATGGGGATGATAGCCACGACCATGCCCAAGCCCATATTCGGGGACAACGCCGTTGGGATGCACGTCCACTCGAGCCTCTGGAAGGGGGGGAAGAACGCCTTCTTCGACCCGGCCGACGAGTACGCCGAGCTGAGCCAGACGGCCAGGTACTACATCGGGGGGATCATGGCCCACAGCAGGGCCCTCTGCGCCATCGTCGCCCCCACGACCAACTCCTACCACAGGCTGGTCCCCGGCTACGAGGCCCCGGTCTACATAGCATGGAGCAAGATGAACAGGTCCGCCAACGTCAGGATCCCCGCCTATGAGAAGGGCTCTGAGGGGGCGAAGCGGATAGAGTTCAGGACCCCGGACCCCTCGTGCAACCCATACCTCGCCTTCGCAGCGATCACCGCCGCAGGCCTCGAAGGCGTCAGGAACAAGACCGATCCAGGCGACCCCGTCGACCAGGACATCTACAAGCTCACGCCCGCGAAGCGGAGGGAGATGGGCGTGGGGGAGCTCCCCGGGAGCCTGAAGGAGGCCGTGGAGAGCCTCTACAGCGACTCGAGCTTCCTGGACGGGATATTCCCAAGGGACCTGGTCGAGGTGATGATGGAACTCGAGATGGAGGCCTACAGGAGCGTGGCCGCGAGGCCCCACCCCTACGAGTTCAACCTCTACTTCGATTTATGAGGACGGGTGGAACTCGCTGCCGGCGCCTTGCTCCTCCCGTCCTGATTTCTACCGATTTCCTTGATCACTGGACGCAAGACTCATTGCCCTCGGGATCGAGCATTATGACGCAGTATTCTCCTCGGCCCTCGTCGAGCTCGTGATGCTTGGTCGCGCCGAAGCCCGCGAGCCGTTCGACCTCTCTGTTCACCTGTTCCTTTCTTTCACCAAGGGGCTCCCGGAACCCTCCGCTCGCGTTGATGTCGACGTGGAGCCGGTTCTTACCGAGCTTTGGCGTATCCATCTGCTGGAAGTATATCCTAGGTCCGGTCCCTGAGGAATCGACCATGGCGCTAGCCGAGTTCCACTCGTCTTGTGGTACGCCTTGGTCTTTGAGCCAGCCCTCCCATGACGCGTAGCCGTCCGGCGGGTCCTGCAGCTTGTAGTGCAAGGCTTCGGCATAGAACTTCGAGAGGCGCCCAGGATCCCTACAGTCGAAGACAACCTGCAGTTTGGATGCCATCAAGAGAAGACCGCAACCGCGATATTTCAGGTTGACGGGCCCGCGGAGCACTCATGAGCCTTTGGAAAGTTTCTACCCAGGCTGCCTCCTATCGCCGGGGGAAACTCCTCTTTCCCCGCCGAAGCCGTATATATCGACCACCAGCTCCACGCCAGTATGGCACAATCGAAAAGCGCGTCTGAGGCTGAAAAGTCTGTCGTAGAAGGAGTCTTGGAGGCCCTTTCAGACAAACACTCGCAGCTCGACGTCAACCTTCAGGGGATGACGGTGAAGTTCCCGAACATGGGGATAGGCATTGAGTTCAACGGCCTTGTCACTGTGACGGCTCACGTCAGGGACATGACCGAGGACGAAAAGAAGGCTTCGGCAGCGAAGAACGTTGGGCTGATGTCGAAGGCATAGAAGCGCCCAAAGCCAGAGTCTACTTCAGCGCTCTCCTCAGCTTCCGCAGCCCGAGGGGGTTAACGCTGATCCCGCCCGTCAGCCTGGACACGCCCTTGCCCACGCTGAGGATCTTCTCGCCGTCGGCGTAGAGGGTGACCTTCCATCCGAGGCGGGAGAGGACTCCGACTGCGTGCATAGAACCTTCGAGCATGTTCGCGGTCCCGCCCTGCGCCTTGACCAGGTCGGAGATGCTGATCCCGACCTCCCTGGCTCCGTCAGCTTCAACATCCATGGTCTTCGCGTCCGCATCGACCGCGAGGACCGTGCGCCCTGCCACCGTGACCGTCGCCTTCCCGGCAGGGACGAACGCCAGCAGGTCGATGAGGGAGGGGGCGACGCTCTTCCCTCGCTCGGCGGCCGTCAATGGTACCTCGCCGCCAGGCATTCAGCAAGCTCGAGGAAGAGGGACTTCGCGCCGCTCTCTGGGATTAGCACAACAGCCGCGCACGCGGGCTCTTGTAATACGTCTATCGCACGGGGAACGGACTCGGTGAAGAGGGTCGCGCCATAGTCCGTCGGGCCGGCGCGAGCTTGAACAAGAAACCTTCCCCGATGCTGTCGATGATTTCGCGTAGAGTGGGTTGGGAAACGCTGAAGGCCAGTGTCGGCTCGGTGAGCTTCTGCGCCTGTACGGCGAAGATGGCGGCCATGGTAGTTGGCGCTGGTGCCATCGGCCCGCTTTCTTAGGCGACGATGGGATTACAGCCGAAGTGTAAGCCGCCCTGCCAATAGAAATCGCCTACCCCTATGAGCCTGCAGCTCAGCAATTGTCTGTAGTGGATGAATCCGCTGGCAGGCGCGCCGAGTAAGGCCACTCCGCCCTGAGATGTTGCACCGAGCACCGGGACCCCGAGCACAAGCGCCACAGCGAGCAATAGGCCAACGGCAAGCGCCCCCCTCCGCCTTCCCGATTTAGGCCCAGGGGCATCCGCGCTCATGGCGGACGCTCCTATATCGCGCCAGGTTATTGGCCTACCGGCGAGAACATCGAGGAGAGGCGACGACGCTGAGGGCCATGCTGCAGGTGGCGCCACCGCCAAGGATAGCATCGGCGGCAGCATAGGACGACCCAACCGGGAGCCCGCTCAGCTCATCGCTCCGCTCTTCCAGTGCTTCGGGGCGTGGTACAATTGCATCAAGCGCAAGAGGACGAAGATCGTTGCCACGTCTACGAGGGCCAGAGGTATGTAGAGCAAAGAAGATGGGGGGATCAGATGGCCCGCGTAGCCGCTGAAGGCCAGCACGAGCAGGCAGGCCAAGAGTGTCGGCCATCTGTGCTTCCAGGCCCGTGAAGCCCGCAACTCCTCCGGTGTCAGTGTCATGACCGGCTTTCGTTCCCTTCGGTCCTTGGAGTGACTTAAACCTAACCTGCAGCCTCGCTGGCTCTGCAGAAGCTGGGACACAGCTCGTTCTGACTCCCCGCTACCCGCGACCCTTCGCTTAAACGGCTCCTAGACTCATGCTTGCCTTCTGCCGATTTAGTTTTAAACCACTCCGTCAAACAACTGGTGGTCAGAGCCCTTGACGATGGATTGGGCGAAGAACGGCCCTTTGAGGGGGAAAGTTGCATTGGTCACTGGGTCCAGTCGTGGGGTTGGGAAGGGGATTGCGCTTGTTCTCGGCGAAGCGGGGGCCACGGTGTTCGTGACCGGGCGAAGCGTGCGTGGAAAGCCTACGACTCAGGGGCTTCCGGGGACCATCCAGGAAACAGCCGAGGAAGTCACTGCCAGAGGAGGAAAGGGGGTCCCGGTCAGATGCGACCATTCCCTTGACAGTGATATCAAGAAGCTCGTATCTCAAATCCGACGGAAGGAAGGCTGGACATGCTGGTGAACAATGCCTTCGGAGGGGAAGAAGGGAGCAAGAAGATAGTCACCTACGACGAACACCCCTTCTGGAGACACGACTTCGAGGAGTGGTGGTATCGCATGTTCTCGGCCTAACTTAGGTCGACCATGGCGACAACGTTCTATTCCCTCCCGCTGATGCTCCATCGCCGGGGCGGCCTCGTCGTCAATACATTGTGGTGGAACAGAGGTCAGTACCTCTGGGACCTATTCTTCGACGTGGCGTCCGACGGCGTAGGAAGAATGCTCTACGGCCTATCCAAGGAAGTTCGCCGAAGCGGAATCACTGCAGTTGCCATCTCTCCAGGGTGGACTCGCACCGAGAGGATGGTTGAAGTTCCGAAAGAGAAACTGGCGCGACTTCCGTCCCCAGAGTACGTCGGACGAGCCGTGGTGCATCTGGCGCTTGACAAGAAGAGGCTGAAGAAGAGCGGGCAGATCTTTGAAGTCGGCGCGTTGGCCAAGGAATATGGATTCAGAAACGTCGATGGGCGACTGATCGACTATCACGCCGAACTCGCAGGGCGGCCCCCGCCAGTTCCGGACTGAGATTGCGCGTTATGCACATGGTGTCGTACGACCTCGGAAACGCAGGAGTCGCACATGCAATTAACTAAAGTGGTAACTTTATTAAGTAATATCTTTAGTAGCCCGCCATGGATGCCTTCTACGCCTTGGCAGAGCCCCACAGGCGCAAAGTGGTGGAGATCCTCGCCCACAGGGGCCAGCTCAGCGCGACCCAAATCTGCGAAGAGTTCGATGTGACCCCACAGGCGGTATCTCAGCACCTCAGAGTGCTCAGGGAAGCGAACGTAATCCAGATGGAAAGGAGAGCCCAGAAGAGACTCTACGCATTCAATCCGCAGTCGGTGCGCGAGGTCGAAAGGTGGGCGGCCGACATGACAGAGATGTGGGAGAGCAACCTCGACCGGCTGGACAAGGCTCTGAAGGACGAAGCGGCTTCGGCCAGGGGAAGGAGAGCGCGTTGACGGCCGGCGAACAGGGCGTGGTGAAGGTCACACGGGTCTTCGACTTCCCCCGAGAATCGGTCTTCAGGATGTGGACGGACACAAAGAAGCTTGCGGAGTGGTGGGGCCCCGAGGGATGCGTCAACGTCCGCTCGGAAGTGGACCCGAGGCCGGGAGGCAAGATGAGGGTCGACCAGCGCAGCCCCAAGGGAGACATCTCCTCGTTCAACGCAACGTTCGAGAAAGTCATCCCGCTTGAGCTCCTGGTCTACAGGTCTGCGTCGCCTGGAACGACCGACGAATATGGCGGCTTTTCCCCCTGGGAGTCCCTTCACACAGTGACATTCGAAGAGCTCGGCCCTGGGAAGACCCGGGTGACTGTGGTAACGAAGGTCATCGCAGGCCTGCCGGAAGAGCGCGAAACCATCGTGAGTGCATACAGGGAAGGCTGGGGCCAGTCCCTCGACAAGCTGCAGAGAGCGCTCCGCTAGGCCGCTCCCGTTCAGGAAGCTCAGTCTGGTCCGCTGGCCGTCGCCAGCGTCCAGAGGCTGGCACTCGCCTATACGGGGGTGAGCCCCAATCTCCCCCCATTCACTCCCGCGAGGTCCCTCCATGTTCACATGGCGAGGATTATCCTCAGTGCATGCTCCAGGGAAATCGCTCCTCGCAGGCTTCCTCTGGGACGTTCGATCATGGAACCGGCTGTCCAAGCAGAGCACCGCCAAGATGGGGTACTGTGCTGACGCTGTGCTGACGCCGTGCTGGAGAAGCCTCGGCGCCCGAACCTCTCGACCGTGGGGTCTACCATCCTGGCGACGGGGCCTGGATTTATGACATCAATTCGTAAGACAAGGACCTCGTCGGTCTTACCAATGCTATCCTGGACCAGCTTGGTCTGTCTTCATCTCTAGAAGCAAGAACGACTTTCGCACCTGCTCTCGCGAATAGTACAGCGGTTGCCATCCCGATCCCGCGGCCGGCACCGGTGACGATACCTGCCTTGCCCTTGGGCAGGCCTCGAAGGCTGCTGAGCTGTGGAAGAGCGGGAAGCTGTTCGCCCTGGCTGACGGTGGCGGGACCTTCCTGCGACATACTCTCATCTCACCACGTCTTGGCTAGGTCGTGCCTCCGGCCGCCTGGTCTCTCAGCATGGCGAAGGATCGCCCTACAAGCGTCATCGCGTAGATGAGGACGGCGATCAGCAGGTGGACCCACGAAAGGATGGCGTTGTCAAGAGCGCCCACCATCGTCACCCCGATGCCGATCTGTATGACCAGGAGAAGGACCATCGCCTTCGACAATTCGTTGAGCCCCTTGTGCGGAGGCTTCGACCTTAGGGCCGCCACAGCGGCGGCGCTGACGAGGGCGAAGACGACGACGCCGTTCGCAACGTGCAGTAGCGTCGAGAGGCCGAAGGACGAGACTGTGTAAGGCAGGACTCCGAAGGTGATTAGGCCGCCTAGAGCGATTTGAACGAAGACAGCCAAAGACGCTACCCGGAAGAGATTCGGGACGTTCATTCCATCTCGGCCCTCCCGCTTCTGGTCCCGCGCGTGATGGCCCTCGTTCCTTCCGCCGCTTCCCCGATCCTCTTCAGAGCGTCCTTGGTCACCCTCTCAAGCTGAGTCTTCACGAAGGCCTGGGCAAACTCCGGCACCCCCGAGAACCTGAAATCCCAGGAGATAGCTACCGTCGTCTTTGCGCCGTCACTCAATCGGGTCAGCTTGAGAACCCTCGTCCCTCTCAGCGGTCCGCTGGTCATGATTAGCTCCAATGATTCCTTCGGATGAAGCCTGATCGTCTGCTTCCCCTCGCGGCCTATGAATCCGACAGTGGCCTGGCGCTCAATCGTGTTGCCGCTTCTTCGGATGTTGCGGACTGAGCTCAACCCGCTCCAATACTCCGGGTCTCTGTCAACGTCCGACACGATGTCCCATGCGCGGTCGATATCCGCGTCGATTACCTTGCTTTCCGTGATAGACGCCACCGACTTCTCCCCGCCTGGTCCTCAGCTGGGCTGACCCTGAATTTAGTCGGTTCCCAAACGGGGTTCGTGTTTTTGGTCAGCTTTTTAGAACGGTGGATACGCTCCGCAGTCCTGAAGCGGCTTGTGGTCCCAGGACAAGGCCTACTCCGACCTCATGCAGGAGCTGTGGGGTTCCCCCACCAGATGGAACGCCAGAAAGACGTACACGGACGTGGCGCGCAAGCTCGGCGTCGACGACGAGACCGTGCGGAACAGGCTCAGGCACATGAAGGAGAGCGGATTCTTGGTCGGCTGGAGGCTTGTGCCCAACCCTTCATTGATGGGACGCGAATCCGCCCTGTTGTACCTCGAATTCGCTGACCCAGAGTCAAAGCAAGAGGCGATCTCACGGCTGGCGAGGACGGGCGGGGTGGTCATAATCGCGAGCGTCTACGGTTCGAGTCTCCTCCTGACCCTTTTTGACGACGCGAGCCGCGCATTATCCAAGCGCATCGCAGGGATGTACCGGAGCGTGAAAGCGCAGACCATCCCCGGCATGCGTTTCCCTCGGAGCGCCTTCCGAATGACCGTCACGGACTGGCAGATAGTCAGACAGATGCTGGGGGACGCGGAGCGGAGAATCTCCGGGGTGGCCAAGGAAGTCGCAGTCTCTCAGCGCACAGTGAAGAGAAGGCTCGACCGGATGATGGATTCCTCGGCCATCTTCGTGATGCCCATGATCAACCAGAGCAGGTCCGACGGCGTAGCCTACCAGCTAATGGTCGAAGGGGAGAGCATGAGTTCCACTGAGGTGGAGAAGCTGGTCGCGCCGAGAATAGAGAACCTTGTTTTCAGGGCGCCTTACTCCAAGAGCGGGACAATCTTCGGGTTCTACGGAAGAAACGTGGCGGAAGGGAGCGAGCTCCTGCGGTGGATCAAGGCGCAGCCAGGGGTCAGGTCTGCAAGGATGAGCATCATCGAGGACATCAAATACGTGTCCGACTGGCTGGAAACCGAAACGGAGCGGCTCGGTGGAGTTATCGCAGCCTCACGAGGGCTCGGTGGCGGCTAGCTTTCTCTGGGAAAGGAGGTAGCTGCCGAACGCTACTTCCCAGATGAGCAGCGGGTAGACGACTGCCCGCTCCCATCCGCCCGGTCCCAGGGTCTGCTGCATGAAGGCGGAGTTGTAACCACCAAACTCAACCAGTGCGCCGACAAGGCTCACGACACCAAGGGACAGGAAACAGAACCGCAGAGGAGGACGAACCTCTCTGTAGGACAGCAACACCACGATGATCCCAGTGAAGATCCCCAGCACGCTCCCCGCCGAGTGCAAGGCGATGCTTACGTTCTCGGGGAAAGCGGCCACCAGCATTATGCCCGCCCCGGGCAGAAGGCCCAGCATCATGGACCCCCTCCTTCGCCTGTTCCTCCAGAAGAAGTAGGCCCCAAGAAACCAGAAGAGACCCCAGACCAGCACGGCCGGCTCGTAGAACCAGAAGGTCGCTGCCCCGAGTGCCCCCAGGTCGCTGATCGCGTTGGCGTGCACACTATAGCCTGGATATGTTGCTTCGCCGAACATCGTCAACAGGAGGAATTCCGTCCCCGAAATGAACAGCAGGGCGCCCGCGTTCCTCTCGTCCGTGCCCCTCTTGTCTGGGTTCGCCATCTCTTACCCGTCCTGACTACCCCTCCCGGGGTCAAGGCTGATGGAAAAATACGCCGTCTTTCCCCAGAACAATCGCTCGAGGAAGAAGACGAAGTAGCTGATTATGGTGAACCTCCTGGTGAAGGCCTTGCGCACCCCCTTGGCTTCTTCGCCTTCTACCCGAGCCGCCGTTCCGTCAAGCCAGTCCCCCTTTGGCTCTCCTCGAAACGTGGAAGGCGCCACGCGGACCCTCGGACTCCTGGCTACCCTCTTTGCCTTCCAAGCATTCACCGCGGTGTGAAAGTAAAGTTTGCCGTTGCGCTCCACGAAGATCACGGGCGTCCGTTTAGGTTCACCGTTTCGCTTGTAAGACTCCAGATTGAGCACCCTTTGATTCTTGAATGAATCGAGCTTCTGCTCAAGCCACGAGGGAATCGCCACCGATTCGTCCGGATGCGGATTCGAGGCCATCCATCAGGGGATGGTCTGCATCTTGTTTCTAAGCGCCTCCCAAAGACTGGTCGCGTTTTTGGACAACGGGAAGCCTGACTGATGTGGCGACGTCACAGCAGTGTAAGGGCGTTTGAAACCATGCGCACAGGCGCTTAACGCTGGAGGCGCAGCAAAAGCCACGGTCTATTCATTTGTCACGTGGTCTCTAGCTTGACGGCCAGGAACTCTCCCTTCCCCACATGAAGGACCTGGCCAAGGTATCGGCCGGATTCGTTGACCCGGGCGAAGAAGTCGACCAGCTCTTCAGGCTTCGGCTCGACGGCGTTGTCGACTACCAGGACCCCGCCCGGTTTGAGGGCGCGGTCGACTTCACCCCAGTAGTCAAGATACTCGGTGCGCTCCGCGTCCATGAACACTAGATCGAAGGAGTGGAGGGATAGCGTCCTCAAGAATGACCGGGCGTCCCCCTGGTGCAGGTCTACGAGGTTCGATAGGCCGCTTGCCCCGATGTTTTTGCTGGCCAGCTCTTCTTTCTCAGGGGACACTTCCACGGACACCACCTTCCCCCCTCGTTGCCGGAGCGCTTCAGCTATCCATATCGTAGAATACCCGTTCGAAGTTCCGATTTCAAGCACCCTCCTGGCTCCTGTAGCCCGGACCAGGATGGAGAGGAAGAGCCCCGTATCCGGGGTGATGTTCAGCATCCGCCTTCTACGGTCGGTGGTCTTCAGGTCGTGCGCTTCTCCTGATTCGTAGACCCCCCTCAGCAGCCTCGCCAGGCTGTCTTCCAACTAGCCTGACTCCCCTTCCCGAATTGCTCCTGAAAGCAACGGCAGCCAAGGGAGAGGCGAGGCATTAAACATGATGCACCCAGGGGGGACGACAAGATGGAAGGGCGCGCTCCCGGAAAGTCTCGCCGTGGCGGATGGGCTAGAGATTTGACCTGACTTCTATGTCCACGGCTTTGGAAGTTGAACAGCAGGCAGGATTCTCGTAGCTCTGTCTGCTCATGTAGATCATCGACTCGTCCTGGGTGACGACCGCCCGGAAGTTCGCAGGCGCGTCTCCGGACACCGTGAACAGCTTCTCGGAGTCGACGATGAGAATGTTGCTCGCGCAGCAGAGGGTCTTGCTCGGCGTGATTTCCAACTTCGGGGCCCCCCTGAAGGCACCACCGGCGAGAGCCAGCTTGATGCTGGAACCTCTCTTGCGGGCCCTCTTCAGCGATTCGGCGATTCCAGCCAGGAGCGTCTCGTTGTCGAACATGACCACGACTTCCTTTCTGGACGCCTCTATCGTCTCTTTCATCTTCTCCACTATGTTGCGCGAGCTCTTGATGATATAGGCCAGTTCCGCGTCTTCGCCGCCTCCACTGGTCCGGATAGGCTCGAGGAGCTTGGCCAGCTCCTTCACTTTCTTCGACCGCCTCTGGTGGTCGGCATCGATCTGACTCTGAAGGTTCGAGGCAATCTGGTCCGTACCCATCGCCCGATACTGACTGGGGGTGCCATGTTGGACCATAATCAGGCTCTTCTCTTCAAGCTCCTTGAGAGCGTAGTAGATCTTGGAGTCGGGGATGCCTGTCAGGTTGCAGAGGCTGGTGGCCGAAACTGGCTGGTTTTCCAGGATAGAAAGGAAAGCCTTCGCCGCATAGGCGGTGATTCCGAGCTCCCTGATCCTTGACACTATGGCTTCTTTTGCTTCGTCGACCTCGACCGGTCGCGTGTTCTTACTCCCTCTGAGTAGTGGGAGTTAGAAAACCGATATATACTTTCCTACTACCTGCGGTAAGTAGGTGAATACAAACACGTCGAACCAAGTAAATGAGCAGCAGGCAGCAGCGGAGGCCAAACCAAAGGGCGGCTTCGCCGGCAAGGAAATCCCCATGGTCGCCACCGGCAGCTGTTGCGGGACCGGAGCCGCAGGAAGCTGCTGCGGAACCGAGGGCTCGGCCGTCGGACAGGCGGGGGACTGCTGCGGGAACGTCTCCCAGGCGTCCGGGGCCAAAGCTGCCGGAGGCTGCTCCGGTGACGAGGCCGCTGCGCCTTCCTGTGGATGCGGGTCGTCAGATTGCTGCACGACCTAGACCCGGCCCAAGGAGGCACCTTCGACCCCCTCGAGGCAGAGGGGGCCTCCCCCATTTTGCCAACGCCGGAGCCCTCTTTGCGAGAACTCCATCCAGAGTTGCGCCGTCTCCTAGCCCTTGTCTCCACCGAGCGGACAAGCGAGACCCTGAGGGAGCTGTGTTCAGAGAAGTTCCGCGGAAGGAGCAATGCGTCAGGCAACGCCCTTGCAGCCGAATGGATCGAGTCCAGGCTGTCAGCTCCAGGGCTCCGCCTTGGAACGCAGCCGTTCATGATATCGACCCCTGTCTTCGACCTGCGATCCCTGCCTGAGCTGACGCTGGTCGACGGAAGCGGGCCTTCGCGTTCCTTCGAACACAGGGTGGAGTTCGCGGAGCACTACAGGTCCGCCCCGCTGATCTACGCCAGGGAGGGCCTTGCGAAGCCCTGGGACCCGAGCGTCGGCCATGGGGGCGAATGGGCTATCGCGGCCAAAGCCCTTGGAGGGAGCGAACTCGAGGAGGCCAGCCGCCTTGCTGCCGCCGCAGGCGCCATTGGACTCCTCATCCCGAATGGCGTCGGGGGGGACGGCTTCATGTCGAAGCAGCTGCTGGGAATGCCTGCGGTCCAACTTCCGGTGCTCCGAGTGAGGCCGGACGTCCTGTCTGGGCTTGGCGGCAAGAGAATCCGCGCGTCCGTTCCCGTCCAGAGGAAGTCGAGCTCTGGCAGCAACATCGAAGCTGTAATCCCTGGGAGTAACGCAGATTTCGCAGGGTCGCCGCTGGTCCTCGGCGCCCACTACGACGCCGTAGGCGACGATCCCGGAGGCCATCGGTTCCAGGGGGCAGGAGACAACGCCGCCGGGGTCGCTGTCATCCTCGAGCTGGCCCGGCTGCTGTCTTCGTCTGGCAGCAAACCCGCCAGACCCATCAGGTTCGTGGCCTTTGACGGAGAAGAGGTTGGCGCCCTGGGGTCGAAGGCGTATGCCGAGGGCCTCCTGCGCGAGGGCGCGGACCCTATGGTGATCAACCTCGATGGGGCCGCAGCCTACAACGGGGTCGCCTACGTGGAGGCGAGCCAGAACGCAGGCCTAATCGTCGACGCCCTAGACTTCGCGGGGGCGGAACTGGGGGTGCCTCTCGCCTTTGGGAACATAGCCTCCGACAACAGGATGTTCGCAGGCCGGGGCTTCAAATCCGTGGGCGTAGCGCTGGGCGCCAGGGCCATCCACTCGCCTGCTGACACCTTCGAGTCAGTGGACCCGCAGGCGACGAGAAGGGCCGTCGAGCTCTTGCTCACGACCGCCTGGAAGCTGGCGTACTCGAACCAGTAGAGGGGATCGGACTCGAACCTGGGCAAGATCAGAGAGGACTTTCCCGTCATCAGCGAAGGGACGATGGACGGGAAGAAGCTGGTCTATCTCGACAGCGCGTGCCAGTCCCTGAGGCCAAGGCAGGTCGCGGATGCGATCGGTGGTTACTACAGCGACCTCGGCAGCTGCACCGGTCTGCTTGCTTCGTCAAACGCCCTCGCGGCTAGGACACAGTCCCTCGTGTCGGAAGCAAGGGTGAAGATGGCGCGTTTCATCGGCGCCGACGAGTCGGAAGTGATCTGGCAGCCCAACACGACATATGGGATGAACTTGGTCGCCATGAGCCTGAGCAGCCGCTACTGCCCCCCGGGGATCAGAATGGCGAAGGGAGACAACGTCGTTACCACAGACGCAGAGCATCACAGCGGCCTCCTCCCCTTCTGGAAGTTAGAGCAGGAGAAGGGCGTCCGTCATAGGATCTTCCCAGTGGGCAGCGGAGGCGAAATCGACCTGCAGAAGTTCCAGGACTTCCTCCCCAGGAGGACTAGGCTCATCTCAGTGGCGTGGGCGTCGAACGTCACCGGGATCATCAACCCCGTCGAGGGACTGGTGAAGATAGCGCACGACAACGGGTCCATGGTCCTTGTGGACGGCGCCCAGTATGCCCCCCATCACCCTGTGGACGTGGGGGCCTTGAAGATGGACTTCCTGGCCCTCTCGGTGCATAAGATGTGCGGGCCGTCTGGGACGGGGGTTCTTTTCGGCGTCAGGGAGCTTCTGGAAGAGATGCCCGCTGTGATGGTAGGTGGAGAGACGGTAGACGACGTCTCCATCGCAGACGGTCCAGGCGGACCGAAGGTGTCCCCTAGGTTCAGGGGCCCTCCGGAGCGCTTCGAGCCGGGGCTCCAGAACTTCGCCGGGATAATCGGGGCGGGGGCAGCGGTTGACTATCTGAGCAAGGTCGGAATGGAAGCGGTAGAGCGCCACGAAGACGGTCTTACGGGGTACATGATGTCGAGGCTGGCCGACGTCCCTGGCGTAGAAGTCGTGGGGCCTCAAGCCTACGAGGCGGGCAAGCACGCGGCGCTGGCTTCGTTCAGGGTCAGGGGTAAAGAGGGCAAACTGATCGAGTCGGACAGAATAGCACGCTGGATGGACGAGGGCGTGCCGGGGCACAAGATCCTGCTCAGGTCGGGCGGTCACGAAGCCCACCCCCTCCTCAGAAGGCTGGGCATCCCCGAACTGTCTACAAGCCGTGCGTCGTTGTATCTCTACAACGAAGAGGCGGATGTCAGGCTCCTGATCGAAGCGTTGACGAAGTTGAGGCAGTTAGATGTGGGAACCAAGAACCCTGGGTCCCCTAGAGCCCCGAACTAGAGAGCGGATGACTGTCTTTCAACACCCTGCGCATGCTGTTGGAACGGAGAAGGACGGTCACTGTCCGCCCAGGATAGCAGAGAGCAGTTTCCTCTCTGCCTTCCTTCTGTGCATCACAAGCGTAGGCTCTCGAATGCCAAGTTGTTCCGCGAGGTCTTCAGAACCCACCCTCCTGGGCACGTCGTAATAGCCCATCTTGAACGCGGTGATTATCACCTTGCGCTGCTTGCCAGTCAGTCGGTAGAGAGGAGAGTCAGGGAGGAACTTCGCATCTGCCAAGGAGACGACTCTGTAGAATACCCCAGATTTGCTGATGATTCCCAGGATCCTCTGGACCGCTTTAGCGTTGGCCAGGAAGGTTGCTCGCAGTCGCCCGACCTGGACTTCGAACGGAGGGGAGAGATACACTCCGGGGCCTAGAGGGTCCGCCCGCGCGTCGACGGTCCGGCGGCGTCCCCCTTTGTTCTTTCGCCACCAGGAGCTCCGCCAGCTTCTCTGGGAACATCAAGGTCTTGGTCACTATGTCCGACCTGGCGCCCGCGAGCCCGGGTTGCGCCTTTGCCCACTTCAGGGCCTCCCGGACCTCCACCATCGTCGACGCGCCGATGAGGACCCAGCCGCTGTCAGGGTCAGAGAATCCTCCCCACAGGTAGCTAGCGTCGAATCGCGACAGCATGGCCCGGTCCACGGCCTCCTTCGCTCCGCCGTTCGCGTATGAATAGGACAGCACGGCAGGTATCAGCCCGGCTGTCCCCCCTAGGTTCACGTTAGGGAGGGTAAACACGGCGTTCTCGCTCCTGAGCTTCACGGCCCTGTTCCTTACCGTCCTAGCCGAGAGCTTCAGCTCTTTGGCGATGTCTACGAAGCTCTTGCGGGCGTCGCGCGCCAAAGAGCGGATTACGGCGACGTCGGTCTCGGTGAACCGCTCCATCCTGCAGCGGGGGAGGGCCCACCTGACCTGGGTCAGCGTTTCCGCATTGGTTATGCGGGAGACCAGCTCGATGGTCCGCGATTTCGACTCCTCCCCGCCTGTGATCACGGTCAGCCTCAACGCCCTCCCGTAGAAGTCGATTATCCCAACCACCTCGTGGACCACCCTGAGCTTCCGTATCATGTCATCCTTCCCCGACTCCGGCTCGACATCCACCAAAACGTCAGTCAGCCCGCACCCAAAGTGGCCTGGGTTGGTCATGAGCAGCCAGTCGGACATAGTCCCCGACCTCAGCATGCGCCTGTAGCGATAACTCACCTTGGCGTCATCCGCCTCGAGCCGCTTGGCTATCGAGCTCAGGGATTCGTTCACCTGAGACATGGACGGGGCGACCGCGCCCTCGAAGATGAGCGCCCGGAGTATCCTGACGTCTAACTCGTCCACCCTGTCCGAAGCGGCCGTTTCCTATTTAGGCGTCGCTTCCCTTTCGGCTAAATCGCTTAGCCAGCTCCTTAAGTCCGCGCCGATTCTGACGAACAGCGGACATGGCGAAATTCGAGAAGAGCGTCCTAATCGAGCGCCCTGCAGAGACTGTCTGGAAGTTCATCGCGGACTTTTCGAATGTGATGAAGTCCACCCCGCACGCCCCGGACCTTCGGCAGGTCTCCTCGGGCGCGTTGGGGTTGGGGACGACGTTCTCAGGAAAGGACGGGAGAGTGACCCTCGAGCTGCGGATCACAGAATTCTCGCCAAACCAGAGGCTGGTCGCCGAGTTCGTCAAGCCGGGGTTCGTGAAGGGAACGACCGACGTCTACCGCCTGGAGGAGATTGATGAAAAGACGAGACTGACCGAGACGTGGGATACGAGGTTGAACGGTCTCTACAGGCTGTTGGGACCCTTCTTCGCTCCAAGGACCAAGAGAGATGTGACAGCCAGGCTGGACAACATCAAACGCACGCTGGAGCTAGAAAGGGTGCCCTAGGGTTCTGCATCCGACACCACGCACATGGTGTTCAATTGGCGAACACAGCTCTGGCTGGGTAGCCAGTTGGGATTCACGATTTCACAGCCCGCCGCCTACGATGGTCTGCGTCGCTCGAGAGGAGAGCCCTTGACCGATACAGAGGTTTCCGGATGCTGGACAAAGACCTCAATCGGGCGTCATATCCGCCTGATGAGATAGTCCTCTGTCACGCGTCGCTCCCCTCTAGGTGAAGTCGGGGTTTCTGCCCGCCATCGGAACGAAGTCTGGGAAATCTCCGAGAAGATCCATAGTTCGCCCTTCCATCCCGCGCCTTCTTCGCGGAGAACAATCTCCTCCCCCTCTTTTCTGCCGATGAAGCGGCGAACAGCGCGCTGGTAGGGCGAAACCCATGTGCTTCTCCAGGCACGAATTGAGGGGTCGTAGAAGCGGAGGGTCGTTCCCTGAGGGACGAGCCTCCCAGATTCGCCGTCGAGCGGCCCCCAGACGTCTTGGATGCCGGTGCCTCCGAGCGCCCACCTCGCGTGAACTTCACCTATCTTCTTCACTGGGCCACGTCGCCGTTCAGACCCCGGAGGCAATATGTCCCAGTCCCCTACAAATTGACCGAAGAGCATCAACCGACCTTTGAGCGCAGGGACCGGGCCGCTGGCTCCCAGTCCGCTGAGCTGCCATCCCTCATCCATTGACTTTAGAATCATCTCGCGGTCTTTAGCGTTCGTCACTGGCGGCTCGCCTGGGATCGGCGCCACGTTTCGCGATATTTGGCTTTCTCCTGCGAAGGGGACTGAGCGCGCCACCGCGGCGCCCGACGTGAGCAGAGACGGCCGGCATCGGGGGAGACCTGCTGCGCCCCTTTTAACGCCGGCCTTGGACCGGGGGCCGCTTGTACAACCCGAAGTGGTTCAGGGAGGAGAGGAAGGAAGTGATCTTCGACGCCATCGACCGGCTCCCCTTCGGGACCCTGGTGACCGTCACCGCAGCCGGCGTCTCCGCCTCCCACGTCCCGATGCTGGTTGACAGGGACGGCGGAAAGGGCGGCACCATCCTGGGGCACATCGCGCGGGGGAACCTCCAGTGGAGGGACACCGTCCCCGGGACCGACGGCCTCGCCATATTCATGGGGCCCCACGGCTACATCTCGCCGACGTGGTACAAGAGCAGCATAGCCGGCGGCGAGGTGGTCCCCACCTGGAACTACGTCGCGGTCCACGCCAGGGGCCCCGTGGCCTTCTTCACAGATGAAGGCCGGCTGCTGGACCTGGTCACCCGGCTCACCGAGAGGTTCGAGGGTGGCTCGGAGTCGCCGTGGAAGGTGTCGGACGCTCCCGCGGACTACCTTGCCCGGGAGCTGAAGGCCATCGTCGGCTTCGAGGTCAGCATCTCGTCCCTCGAAGGGAAGTGGAAGCTGGGGCAGAACAGGCCCCAGGGGGACAGGGAGGGGATGGTCGCAGGCCTGAAGGCGAGGGGAGGAGGGGACGACCTGGACCTGGCTTCCGAGATTTCCAGGGCCGAGGGGACCCAGCCCCCTACCTGAGGAACATCGAGAAGGCGTAGAGCGGGACAGCTACGTAGACCAGCTCGTGCTTGAAGAGCCATCCGCCGCGCCCCTTCAACGCGTAGTCCATGGCCATGTCCATTATCAGGCAGTCCGCTGCCACGAGCATGGTCCCTGCGATGCCGGTCCAGAACAGGCTCCATACGATGTGCACGTAGCCGAACAGGAGGAGAGCTGACACCGCTATGTAGGCCAGCGGGACAGCGCGGAAGAGGAAGCTCCGGTGGTGCAGCCTATGGCCCCACATGAAGAAGGGCCTCGCCACTCCGCGCCTGAACATGGCGTCTCCGAACCTGTTCAGCGCCGCGGCGATGGACATGACGACCACGAAACCTATCGTCACGCCAATGTACAGATTCACATATGTGCTGAGAACCATCGCGGTCTCCTGCTTGTCTTGGCGCGTCCCGCCGGGCCTGTTTTATAAAAACTATGAATCGGCGACCCCACCCAGCGCCGCGCCTAGCTGCGCTGGACGGCGTTCAATACCGTAGATTCTTATCGTGAGGCCCCCCCTCAGCCCCCATGACTTGCACCCACGCAGACGAGGAGGCGACCTGAGCTGGCGAGCGAACCCCAGCCACCCGCGGCCAAGGGCGCCATGAAGTCCGTCAGGGATGCCCTGAAGAGAGCCGTGGGCACCACCCAGAAGACCATCGAGAAGGCGACCCCGGTGATTCAGAAGTCCCTTGACGCATCCATGGAGGCTGCGGCGAGCGCGTTCACCAAGACGATGAAGACCATCGACGGCGCCACGACCGGGGACCAGGAGACGCTTCTCAGGGCGTACAGGAAACTCCTGGCGGGGCAGCTGGACTACGTCGAGGCGAGGACGAAGGCGCTGGAGGAGCGGCAGGCTCGCTCGTCCCAGCAGACGCAGCCCCCTGTGGACACTGAACCCTAGCCGGACGCGCCCGAGGCACGGGCGATCTTTTCCCTCAGCAGCCGCGCCACCAGGGCCCCGTCCGCCCCCCCCCTGACCTCCCTCATCGCATCCCCCATCAGCGGCGAAAACGCAGCCTCCCCCTTCTCCCTGATCAGCGCCCCCTGCCTCGACACCAGCGCATCCAGGATGGCGCCCAGGCGGTCCTCGCCTATCGCTTCCAGGCCCAGGGCATCCGCAGCCTTCGTGACCGACATCCCCTTCTCCCAGGCTGTCTTCAGCACGTCCGGGACCGCCTCCTTCGCCAGCAGGCCGGCCGCGACCGCCCCCAGGGCGTCGGCCAGGGGACCTGGGCCGTACCCGGGCTCCGCGACCCCCTCTCTCGAGAGCCTCGCGGGGAGGTCGACGAGGACCGATGCTATGAAAGAAGGCTCAAGCCTGAGGGTCCCGGCGAGTTCCTCGAACCTCTCGACTGCGTCCGCGTCGTAGAGCTTGAGGGCCAGGTCCCCGCTCAGTGAGCGCGCCTTCTGCAGGCGCGCGACGATGGCGCGCCAGTCCTCTGGGACCTCTCCCGAAAGCTCCGCCTTCTCCTTCTCGGTGACTGTGATGTCTGGGATGTCAGTCTCCGGGTACATCCTCTGCGACCCTGGGCGGGGGCGCATGTACCTGGTCTCCCCGCCGTCAGTGGGAGCCCTGGTCTCGGCCGGGACCCCGCCGACGCATGCGGCCAGCCTCGTTATCAGCAGCGGGACCACCCTGTCGACCGCCTCGGCCCTGCCGGCTACCAGGACGAGCGCGTCCCCCTTCCCGCACCCGAGGGCGCCCCTGAGCGCGGCGTCTTCGGCGGGGGCGATCCCCTGCTTCTCGAACTCGTCCGAGTGTATCACCCCGCCCAAAGAGTTCGCCTTCGCCACCTCCGCAAGCTCCCTCCCAAGCCGCACCCCGATCTCTGGCTCCCAGCCCAGGAGGCTCCCGAACCCAGGGGCGGAGACGCAGACCGCCTTCCCTCCCCCAGCGAGGAGCCTCGACAGCGCCGGGGACGCGGTGCTCCTGAGGGTCCCGGTGACGTCAGCGGACCTGCAGGCGACCTTCCTGACCCCCTTCTCCCGCAGCTTCTCCGCCACCCTCCTGAGCATGGACTGCCTCCTCCGCTCGTATTCGACTATCTTGGGGAGGAGGTTGAGCTTCTGGACCCCCTTCACCTCCACCACGTTCCCTCCGCCCAGCGAGACGTTCAGGTCCTGGCGGATCGTCCCCAACCCCCTGGCAGCCTTCCCGGTTGACCTGAGGACCCTCCCCAGGTGGAGGGCAACCCGCCCCACGAGCTCTGGGTCGCCTGCCACAGGCTCCAGCGCTATCTCCACGAGGGCGACCCCGAGGCGGTCGAGAGCGAATTGGCGGGAGGCGTCGTCCTCCCCGAGTATCCTGGCGGCGTCCTCTTCCAGCGTCACCGACTGGACCCCTACCTTCGCGCCTTCCACCGCCAGCGACCCCCCCAGGCTCACGACGGCGGTCCGCTGGAACCCGGCGGTGTTGGATCCGTCGATGACTATCTTCCTCATCACGTGCACCTCCCCCAGCAGCTGCGAGCCGAGGGTGGCGGCGATCAGCATGGAGTCGTGCAGGGCCTCGGGGCTGAGCGGGTGTGGCGGCTCCTCGTCCGCCTCGACCAGGCAGGACGACTCCGGGCTCCAGAAGTAGACGTTGGTCTTGCCCTTGGCGTACTCGAACACCGCCGCGGGGTCGAGGCGCCCGGTCTCGCTCTGGGCGGGGCGCAGCCTCCTCTCGAACTTCTTTGGGAACTCCTCGGACTTCACCGGGGGGCATGAGCAGAACAGCTTTGTGGGGCAGGCAAGCTGCTGATGAATCTCCAGCCCCACGAGCAGCTCTTCGGTCATCCTCCCCGCCTCCTACCCTGGGAAGGTCCGGGCGGTGGTCTCCCCCGCCAGGTCCCTGAGCATCATCTCCTTCGCCCTCGCCCCGCTGGCCCCGGTCCCAAGGACCCACATCGCCTTCGCGAGCGCTGTCTCGGCCAGCATGTCCCCCAGCGGGACCACCCCCATGTGCAGCAGGTCCCTCCCTGTGTCGTACACGTTGAGGTCGAGCCTCCCCCGGACGCACTGGGATGCCATGCACGCCACCCCCCCTGACCTGATGAACAGCCTC
This sequence comes from Nitrososphaerota archaeon, assembly GCA_029785615.1. Lineage (GTDB taxonomy): Archaea > Thermoproteota > Nitrososphaeria > Nitrososphaerales > Gagatemarchaeaceae > UBA183. The sequence continues at coordinate 582 of JAFLZH010000014.1, read as the reverse complement.
AGCTCCCCGGCGACCTCCTTGCTCACGTGCCCCAGGCCTGTCCCCTCGACCACGATTATCTTAGCCCCGGACCTCTTCGCGGCCCTGACCATCCCGCCCGGCATCGAGGGGTAGAACTTCAGGAGGGCCGCCCCTTCGTCGAACTTCGGGCGAGGCTTGAACTCCCCGCCCCTCGGAGGGAGGCCTTCCGCCACGTGCTCCAGCCCGTCCCTCCCCCAGACGGCCGCGAGCGGGACGTCCACGGACTCGAAGGCGTCCCTCCTGCTGGTGTGGTTCTTCCTCACCCTCGTCCCGCGGTGAAGGGCGATCTTGTCGTCGCTCTCCCCCTGGTGCATCGCGACGTAGACCCCGGAGAACTTCGCTGTCCCCGCCATGGCGACCGCGGCGACCAGGTTGAGGGGGGCGTCCGACGAAGGCCTGTCCGGGGAGCGCTGGGCCCCGACCAGTATCACAGGTATCGGGACGCCGGCCAGGGCGAAACTCAGCGCCGCCGCGGTGTACCCCAGGGTGTCCGTGCCGTGGGTGATCACCACGCCGTCCGCCCCCTCCTTCACCGCCCGGGCGACCCTCCGCGCCAGCTTC
>JAFLZH010000013.1 GCA_029785615.1 Nitrososphaerota archaeon | reverse complement strand
GACTTGAAGAACTCGGGGACGTCGAGCTTCCTGATTTCGTGGACGACGATCTTCTGATATGGACGGTGTCGACCAGAAGAGGAAACAGGAAGAGAGTCCCGTCGTTGATGAAGTGCCCCAACGACGTGAGCGAAAGGGCTCTGCCTTTCGTTATCCCCTTGCCGCCTATAGATAAGTCGGTCATACATGGGGCCCTTATCGATAAGTATTTAAGGGTTGCCCGACCTGCTTCGTGCGTGAAGAGCGAGAAGATACTAAGCGGGATAATGACCTTGCTCGTGCTCAGGCGGCTCGCCGATAAGCCCGCGCATGGCTATGGATTACAGAGTTTCTTGTCGGAGGTCCTCGAAAGGCCGATTCCACCGGGCACGATATACGTTATCCTCTCTACCCTCAGAGCCAGGGGACTGATCGCTATCGAGAGAAGGGCGACGGTCAACGGCAGAAACGTGGTGGAGTACGGCATAACCGATCGTGGGACGCGGTTTCTGCTCGAACATGAAAAGCCCCTTCGCACGGTAAGAAAGGTAATCGGCGAACTCGCAGACTCGATCAAGCACCTCAAGAACGAGTCCGCAGCGTAGGAGTCTCTTCCGGCCCACTGAATCAGTCAAGAGAATCCTACACCTGAGCCGTTCCAGCGATGCGCGTTCCTTCGTCTTCGTCCCGATCATTGAGTTGATCCATATGAAGGCGCAACTGTTCGAGGCTCTCCTCTCGGAGAGTAGCCGCTATTGGTAAGCCGCTTCCCTTGGGCCGATGTAATGGAGAGTCGGACGCTCATTCCACATCACGGCGTACACTATCCTTTGCTCGTAGAGCGCGGGGGCGGATGCCTGCGCGGCACGAACAGTGGTCTGAAGGCGGGCAAGGGCCAACCCCGTCCCGAGGGGGTGGGTTCACCGTCTGCCTTGTCAGGGAGCGGCCGACGCAGGCTCGAACGTCTTCAGGTACTTGACCAACTCGACGAAGTCGGGGTTCTTCTCTGCCCTTATCATCCTCACCGGGAACTCCCGGCTGTTGACCAGCGCCCTCTTCTCGTCCTGGAAGCTTGTCTCGGTGAAATTGACCACCGCGTAGTGGATTATCCCCTTCAGGCTCTCCGATATCGTCTCCGGGGTCGGTGGGAACTGGCCGATGACGAATGCTACGCCGTCGATCCAGTTGACCGCGGGGATTCCCGCTTGCTTCTGCGCCTCTGTCTGCTCGATTATCGACTTGAAGAACTCGGGGACGTCGAGCTTCCTGATTTCGTGGACGACGATCTTCTGATATGGACGGTACTCGATCTCGACCATGACCGCTACTCCACCTCCGGGCTTCAGGGTTGGTATTAAAGGACCGATGGCTTTCTCTGTGAAAGGGAGGTTCGAGCCGCTATGACTGCCTCCTGTCTCTGAAGGCCCGTTCTGGACCCATGCCGTCGAAGCGCGACGGCCCTCCCTTCTCCAGGCTCTATTCGAGGCTCAGGTACAGCAGTATGGTATACGCCACCACGGTGAACATGTCTGCCGCCGAGAAGTAGGGCCCGAACACTTCGGAGAATGTCCCCACGTAGCCCAGCAGGAGCGGGTACTGGAAGACCGACTGGAAGAGCAGCGCGAACATCACCACGAGGATGCCCAGACTGAACCGCGCCTTCGTCTGTGCATAGATCCTGACGTAGACCGCGACAATGGCCACCAAGAGGGCGATGCTGACCGTGGAGAGGATGGTGTGCACCACCATCAGGTTTCTGAGCTGGAAGTAGAATTGAACCCCGAAGGGTCCCGGCCCGTAGGGGAGGGGGACGTAGGCCGACAGGGCGAAGCCGAGGAGGGCCCCTATGACGAGCACCACTGGCACCAGGACCTTCGAAGGCCCCCTTCTCCTGGAGGGTGCCCCCGCTGGCGCGGGCTGCTCTGTCATTTCAGTCTCCTCCCTCTTGACTTCTCGAGGATCGCCTCCAGCGCAGGCCAGTGGGCATCCATGGAGTCGGACACGAAGTAGAGCTTGCCGTATGTCTCCCCCTCGGTCACCACGACGCGGTTGTCCACGAGCACCCTAAGGTGGTGGCGGACCGTCGTGTAGTCCAGGCCTAGGGCCTGGGACAGCTGCTGGGCGTTCCTGGGCTGCTCCCTGACGGCCCTCAGGACCTCCGCCCTGGTGGAGGCACCGGTGCTCCCCGCGAACAGCCACCAGAGAAGGCGCTCGAAAGCATCCAACGCGAGCAAATCGTCATAAGCCGGTCGCAATAACAGTATCGAGCCTCCGCCCGGGGTCCGCGCGGCCTTCGTCCATGGAGAGCCGGGCATCGAGGTCCCGGGACCTGGTTTGCTATGGGAGAGTGCCAACTTTAACACTGATGGTGCTCGGTGAGCCCGCCCGGATTATCCCTAGCTGGACGGTCTGTCCTGGGAGGGCGTGCACCTCCAGCCACGCGCTAAGGGCATCCGTGCTTATCACCTTGGTGCCGTTCACCGCGACGATAACGTCTCCGCCTATCTGGTAGGTCTGCCCCTCTACGGTGACTGTCCGAGTGCCGCCGCGTAGCCCCGCCTGGGCTGCGGGACCGCCGGCCACCACAGACTCCACCAGGACGCCGTAGGTCACATTGGAACCGGTCGCCTGGGCGAGCTGATACGTCATGTCTGCGCTGGCCGATATGCCCAGGTACGGGTGGAGGGTGTAGTTTCCGGTGGTGACCAGCGACGGGAGCTCACGGGCGATGGTGCTCGCTGGTATGGCGAACCCCAAGCCCTGCGAGTTTGTGACAGCGGCCGTGGTGATGCCGATGACCTCGCCGGCTGAGTTGAGCAGTGGCCCGCCCGAGTTCCCGGGGTTGATCGCAGCGCTGAACTGTATCACGTCCGGGATGGTCGCCTGCGTCGTCGACTCCGTGATGGTCCTCCCTATCTGGCTCACGATACCTTCGGTCATCGAGCCGGACAGCCCGAGGGGGCTCCCTATGGCGTACACCTGCTCGCCTACCGACACGGCCTGGGGAGTGCCCAGGACGTCCATGGGGTGGAACTCGCTCGCCGGTGCATTGACCTGCAGGACCGCCAGGTCCCTGTATGGGTCGGTCCCCTGAACCTGCGCTGTGTACGAGTTCCCGTCGGAGAAGGTCGCCGTGATGTTGGTGACCCCGCTGACCACGTGGTTGTTCGTGACCACGTAGGGGGCCCCCTGATATTCGACGACGAACCCCGACCCCTGCACGCTCTCGAGCGAGGAGACCTGCCCGAAGAAGCTGCTCTGGGTCACCAACGCGTAACCCTGGATGGTCACCACGCTGGCGCTGAGGTTGGCGTAGAGCCCCTCGGCCCCAGAATAGGACTGGTTGGATTGAGCCGGGGCGGCAGCGAGCCGGCTCTGAAGCGCCTGGTTGGCCGCCTGGAGGCTCGTCACCTCGGCTTGGAGGCTGCTCACCTGTTGCTGTACCTGGCCATGAGTGCTGGTCGCCTCGTAGTAGGCGACGAAAGAGACAGCAAGCAGCGCGGCTATCAGCACGGCGGTCAGCCGCCACTTCGGACGAGGCGCCTCGACTTCCATGGAGGCGAACCTGCGGTGCCCGTATTTACTGGATTTCCGAAATCGTTCCTAAATCGATACCGAATCCTTCGCAGATGCCGTCCCGGAGGCTTCCGGTCCCCGCAGCAGGCATGTCATAGAGTGGTTTATAGTTACTATAGACCACGCTGAAATATGAAGGCGCGGATGCCGAAGGCATGGGGTTAGCCCTGGGGTCAGCTCGGGCAAGCGTGACAGCCCAGGTGAGCGTGATAGCCGTCTCCGCGGCCCTGTTCGCCCTGGCCAAGGGGCTCACGGCCTACATCCGCACCCCCTGGGGGGTAGGGCAGCTGTTCATAGCGTCGTTCATCCCTGTGTACTTCGCGGTCACATCTGACGCCATCCCAGCGGCCCTGGGGGCGGGGATAGGGTCCTTCCTCGGAGACCTCTTCTTCCTGGTCCCGCTCGGCGCCACCACTCCGTTCTTCGCGCTGACCGTCGGCGCGCCCGCTAATTTCGTCGCCACCCTCCTCCTCGCGGTCTTCGTAAAGAGGTACAGGTCATGGCCGTCGTTCGTCGCCGCCACCGTCTGCTTCCTCACCCTCGGCAACTTCATGGCAGGGGCGCTCCTCTGGTGGCTCGCCCCTCTCCCATCGGCCAGCCTCATCCTCGGATTCACGGTCTACTGGGACATGACGGCGATACCTGCGATACTGATCGGGGTCCCGGCCCTCGTGAGGGCCACGGCGCCCATAATCGGCCGCTCGAAGATGCTTCGATACGTCCCGGAGTGGTCCGGGGTCGGGAGGAGGCAGATGGCCTGGTCCCTGGTGTTCTCCCTGATGTTCGTCGGGTTCGGCGGCGCAATATTCCTCCTGGCGCCATCGACTCTCAGCGGGTGGCCCGGCCTTGCGACGTACTTCGCGGTGGCCGGCGTGGCCGTGGTGATCTTCGGGCCCCTGGCGAGCCTCCTCACCGGGAAGCGACTGGGGGCGGCCAGGACTGCGGACTAGGCCCGCCGTCGCCTTCGCCCCTTCGGCGATAACCAACTTCTTCGAGATCAGCTACGGTCCTTCCGCCGAGCCGCTTGGGGCCACCGGAGGGGGATACATCCTCTCCGGGGGGACCGTCTCCAGCGCGAAGGTCGCAGAGGGGGCGGGCGGGGTCGAGACCGTCGTGAACGGGGACCGGGGCTACGACGCCCGCACCACTCGCAGGGCCGTCGAGCTGCTCCTGGCTGCGTCGAGGAAGACCGGCGTCTCGATGCAAATCGACCAGACTGTGGGCACCCCAATTGGGGCCGGGTTCGGTGCTAGCGCAGCCGCGGCTACCTCGGCAGTCTATGCTGCTGCCGCAGCTGCAGGCATACTGGAACCGAAGCGGGCGCTCGCCCTCTACGCCCACAGAGCCGAAGTCATCGAACAGACAGGCCTGGGTACGGTGTCGGTGGTCTACGACTCGGCAGGCGCCGGCGCCATCACCGTCCCAGGGGAGCCCGGCGTCTCCCGCTTCGTCGCGGTGGACGTACCTCCTGGGACGAAGATAGTCACCGGATACGTCGCGTCCTTCGACAAGAAGGACGCCCTGTCCTCCAAGGCGATCAGCGACAGGATCAACTCGCTGGGGCGTTCGTCCCTTGCCGCGTTCCTCGCGGACCCGACGTTGGACGTCCTGGCTTCCGAGGGAGAGAGGTTCTCTGGCAGGCTAGGGCTGGAGTCGCCGGAGGTGAAGAAGCTCATCGCCGCCGGCAAGGGGGCGGGGGCGAGGTACGCGAGCCAGAACATGATCGGGTACTCGGTGCACTGCGTGACGGACGCCGACGCGGCAGGCAAGGTCTCCGCCGCGCTGCGACGGTTCGGCCCGGGGGTGAGGGTAGACGTCTACGACGTCGGGACCAAGAAGGCCCGCGTCCTTGGGTCTAGCCACAGGTGACCAGGTCCTTGGTGAACTTGGTGAACAGCTCGGGCTTCCTGTCGACCCTGAGGGTGTCCTCTATCCTGATCCCGTACTTGCCGACGAGGTAGACGCCCGGCTCGTCCGTGATGACGTCGTTCTTCCCGAGCTTCACTTCGTTCCCGTGGAATATCCCTGGCGACTCGTGGATGTCGATGCCGACGCCGTGCCCCACGCTGTGGTTCAGATACCTGTCCATCCTGTGCTTGCGGAGGACGCCTACGGCCGCGTCGTGCACCGAGCCGCAGGAAACCCCTTCTTTCGCCGTGTCGATGGCTGCCTGCTGGGCATCCTTCACCACGGCGTAGGCCCTCTTCATCTCTGAGGTGACGCTCCCCACGGCGAACGTCCTGGTCTCGTCGGAGTTGTACCCCTCATACCTGAAGAACAGGTCGGCGACCACGAAGTCGCCGCTCTTGACCTTCCTCCCGGAGAGCTCCGAATGGCCGTACGCCCCGTGGGGCCCGGACGCGATGATGATCGGCCCCAACGACGAGCCAGAGTTGGAAGGGGTGAGCCCTTCCTCGAGGGCTGTCTTCATCACCTCAGCGGCCAGCTCCCACTCCGTCCGTCCGGGCTTCAGGACTTGCTCGAGCGTCCCGTATGTCTTGTCCGTCTTGGCGCAGGCCTTCCTGATCCGCTCGAGCTCCGGCTCGTCCTTGAACCTCCGCGCTTCGAGGAAGAGCTCCGGCTTCGCTTCCATCTTCCTGGGGTCCGTCCCAGGCTGGTCTGTCACAGCCTTCTTCCCGTCGAGCTGCTTCTCTATCTCGACCTGGACGTCCTTCCACCGCTTCACCACAACGATCTCCGCTTCCTTGCATACCTCCCCAGCCCTGTCTGCTTCCAGCGGGGTAGTGATCACCACCGTCTTGTCGGGGCGGACCACCGCAGCCCCTCCGCCGAAGAAGTCCGTGAGGTAGAACAGGTTGGGGGCGGTCTGCGCTGCTACCTGGCTCCCTTTGGCCAGCGCGAGGAGCTTCTTGCGCCTCTGAGAGAAGACAGTCAACGGCCTCGGGTGCGGGCGGGGTTATTACTACCTTGTCGTCGGTCTCTGGCAGGCACCTCCGACCGGCTCGAATAGGGCGTCGGCCGGCTACCGGAGCTTGGATCTTGACACTATGATGAAAAAGGGCCTGAAACAGCCCATCACGGCCGACTCCTCTTTTGGTGGGCGCTCGCTCAGAAAAATCGCCCTCCGACGGCGGTGGAGGTCGGACTTATCACGGCGAATCAGGCTCCGATTCCCTTATATCCTCTGTCAAACCTGTCCTACAGTCGGGGCTAAACTTCCTGTGACGTATATCCGAAGGCTGGAGATGCGCGGCTTCAAGTCTTCCGGCCCTCGAACGGTCGTCGTAAACTTCGAGCGCGGCTTCACCGTCATCACCGGGCCCAACGGCAGCGGCAAGTCCAACCTCGCGGACGCCATCGCGTTCACCATCGGCGAGAACTCTCCGAAGGCGCTGAGGGCCGCGAACGGGAGGCTGTCCGGGCTCATCTATGACCCGAGGAAGGAGGACTCGCCCGGGGGCGGCAAGCCCAACGCCTGCAGGGTGACCCTCCAGTTCGACAACTCTGACAGGGCGATCCCGATCGACTCGGACCTTGTGACCCTGACGAGGGAGCTCAGGGAGGACGGCGACAACAGCTACTATCTCAACGGGAGGAAGAGCACCAGGAGCGCGCTCACCGAGATCATAGACCTGGCCGGGCTTGCGCCTGGCGGGTTCAACATCGTCGCCCAGGGCGCCGCCACGAGGATGGCAGACCTGACGCCCGAGGAGAAGAGGAAGGTCATCGAGAGCGTCGTCGGGATATCAAAGTTCGACGAGCGCAAGGCCGAGGCCCAGAGGCAGCTCAGCCAGGCCGACCAGAGGCTCGAGGTGGCCATGGCGCGCATCGGCGAGATGAAGAGCACACTCGAGTCGCTCGACTCGCAGAGGACCGAGATGGTGAGGTACAACCTGCTCGAGTCCCAGATAAACTGGCTCAACGCGGTGATCACCTCGAAGAGGGTGACGGACCTGAAGGGGAGGCTCGCGGACCTGAGGTCGCAGGAGCAGGGGCTTAACGCGAAGCTGGGCGACCTGGGGGCGAGGCTGGTCGAGCTCGAGAACCGCATATCGCAGGTCGAAAGCGACAAGACGAAGTTCATCGTAGAGGTCATCCAGGGAGGGGGGGCGAGCCATGTCGAGCTGCAGTTCCAGCTCGCCGAGCTCAGGAACGAGCTCGAGACGCTGGAGTCGGACTTCAAGACGGCCGAGGGGAACGTGGCCGAGCTCGAGGGAGAGACCGTCCCGCAGCTGAAGCAGGTCGTCTCGGAGAAGCAGAAGGAGACGAACGCCGCCTCATCGACAGTGAGGCAGCTGACCGCCGACATAGAGAAGCTCGACGCCAAGCACGCCGAGCTCGCCCAGAGGCTGAAGGAGTTCTTCCGCGCGGGAGAGGAGCTGAGGGGGACCATCGAGAAGAAGGGGAAGCTCACTGCGAAGGTGCAGGTCAAGCTGGCGGACCTCGTCCAGAGGCAGACCCAGGTTGAACTTGCCATCAACGCCGCCAGCGCCAGCTTGGGCGTGGAGCGGAAGCGCCTGGACGAACTGAAGCTCAGGGTCGACGGATACTCCGAGGTGCTGGGGAAGCTGGAGGCGAGCACGAAGCAGCTCTTCGGGCTCTACGACACGTCCACGAAGGAGCTCAGCACCCTCGACGAGAGCCTCTCGGGGGCAGAGAGGACCAGGGAGGCGCTGATGGCGTCGATCCAGGGTGCCTCGAAGATACTGGAGAAGGCGTCGGCGGAGATGTCGAAGGAGGAAGCGTTCAGACACCTCTCCGAGAGCCTCGCGGGGGAGAGGAGCGGACAGCGGAAGCTCCAGGACTTCTGCGACCAGGGAGGCGTCCCAGGATACGTCGGGAGGCTGGGCCAGGTCGTGAAGTATCCGCAGCAGTACTCCAAGGCCGTCAACGCGGTGATAGGCAAATGGCTCGGCGCCTTCATCGTCCAGGACCTGAAGTCCATGACGCACCTGATCAAAGCCGCGAAGTCACTGAAGGCGAAGAGCTTCTCGGTCATACCGCTCAGCGAGGTGGAGTCGTGCAAGGCGTCCGAAGTGGAGAGGTCGGCCGGCGTGATCGGTCTGCTCTCCGGCGTGATAAAGTGCGAGGAAGAGTTCGAGGGCCTGGTCAACTTCCTCGCCGGGGACTCGGTCCTGGTCGAGACCGAGGCCATAGGGTACATCATGGCCTCCGAGGGGATCAGGGCCGTGACGGAAGCGGGGGAGACATTCGAGCCCGGCGGTAGGGCGTTCAGCTATGGGTACCAGGAGCTGGTGGTCAACCTGATGGAGGGGCTGGAGAACATCGAGGGCATGAGCGAGGTGGAGGACGCCGTCGGCGCCCTCAAGGGGGCCATCGACAGGAGGAGGTCACAGCTCAGCTCGCTGGAGTCTGGTTCGCGCTCGATGATGAAGGAGCGTATCAAGAAAATCGTGACCACCACCAGCCTGAAGGCCGAGGCGACCACCATCACCAGGATGGCCAAGAGATACAGCAGCATATTCAAGACGATGAACGCCGAGTACCAGAAGCAGGCCAGCGTCGTCGCGCGCCTGGAGGAGAAGCTCAGGGTGAACGTCGAGAGGAAAGAGTCCGTAGCCAAGGGCATCGCCTCCCTGCAGCAGGTGGTCGCCGACTCGCAGGCGCTGGGGCTTGAGGGGCACCTCGCCGAGCTCGACGCGACGAAGAAGTCCGTCTCAGACGAGATAGACGCCATCAGGAACCGCATCCAGGACATCAGCCTCACCCTGACCAGGGAGAAGGCGAACCTGGAGAACGTGCTCCTGCGGGCCCTGGAGGAGAACCAGCTGGACCTGGCCAACGCGACGGAGGACCTCCAGTCGAACAAGCAGTTCGTTCGGGAAGCGCCTCGCAGGATCAGGGAGCTCGCCGAGCAGAAGAAGTCCTACGAGGACCAGATTTCGAAGCTCATGGAGTCGTCGAAGAGGAGCCAGCCCGTCCTGGACGAGTTCGACGCGAAGGGGAAGCGCCTGAAGGAGGAGAGGGACAGCGTGTCCAGGTCTGTGTCGGCGCACCAGAAGGACCTGTTCGCCATCGCAGGGCAGGCGTCGACGACCCAGGAGAGGATAGAGGAGGCGCTCGGGAGCCTGAGGATGCTCGGCTACTCGGAAGAGCTCGAATACTTCGAGTCCTGCGAGTCCCTCCTGGCAGACCTCCAGCAGGAGTACCAGGCGGCTTCCGGCTCGGTGAACAGGGGGGCGGACAGGCAGTACACCGAGATGTACCTGAGCTACAAGAACCTCTCCGTCAGGCACAACGAGCTGGAGGGGGAGCGGAACTCGATCATTACATTCATCGAGAGCGTGGAGGCCGAGAAGAGGAAGGTGTTCGTGTCCGCCTTCGACAGGGTCGGGAACGAGTTCAGCTCCATCTTCGCCAAGCTGACAGGGGGGACGGCCCAGCTCGACCTCGAAAAGCCTGACGAGATATTCGCCGGGGGGATATTCATGCGCGCCGACTTCGGGAACGGGCTCCGCGAGTCGTCCCAGCACAGCGGAGGGCAGAGGGCTGTGACGGGAGTGTCCCTGATACTCGCGATGCAGGCCGTCCAGACGCACCCGTTCTACCTCTTCGACGAGATTGACGCGCCGCTGGACGCGGTCAACTCGAGCAGCCTGGCGAAGTTCCTGAAGGAGAAGTCCGCCGAGGCCCAGATAATCGCCATCACGCTCAGAGACGTCTTCGTGGCGGAGAGCGACATGACCTACGGGGTCTACTCAGCGGGTGGGGTCTCGAGGGTGGTCCACTACAAGCCCGCCGAGGTGCCGAGGAGTGCCTAGCTCCTCCGTCCTGGGGCGCCCGCCGCTCAACGTCCTCATCGACCCCTCCCTGGCAAAGCGCAAGAGCCCATGGGAGATCAACCTCTCCGAGCTCCTGGACATGTTCCTGAAGGCCATCTCCCAGACCGACCTCATCGACATGCGCGCGGCGGGGACCGCGGCCCTCTCCTCGGCTACGATCTACAGGCTCAAGGTGGAGACGCTGTTCCTGTTCGAGAAGCTCAGGATGCAGCACAGGCTGGTCGGCTCCTCGGAGCCTCCGCAGATCATAGTCATGCCCTTCAGATACGAAATCTACTCCACCAACATAGACGAGCTCTTCGACGAGCTCGGCCGCATCCTGCAGGACATAGTCGTCAGGGACGAGGGGGAAGAGCAGAACCCGCTCGCCATCGCCGACCTCCAGCCCCCGGACTTCGAGAACTACGTCGTTTCGCTGCAGGTCCTCCTGTCAGAGTTCAGGAAGATCCTCGTCGAGAGGCTGAGGGCGACCGGGAAGGCGCTCCTCTCGGAGCTCCTCAAGGGGCTCCCTCCACTCGACGCCGCCCGCGTCTTCATCCTCCTCCTGTTCGCGGCCAACGACGGCGAGGTGGTGATCAACCAGGAGGAGTCCGACCAGGACGCGCTGGTGGTGTCGGTGGGCCAGCTTGAGTAGCGAAGACGCGGCCGGGGAGCACCCCAAGGAGATGGTCGCCAAGGTCGAGGCTGCCCTCTACGCGGCTGGGAGGCCCATATCGGTGGAGGACATCGCCCGGGTGGCCGGGACCGCGTCCGAGCGGAAGGCTGCTGCGATAGCCAGAGAGATAGCCAGGGCGGTCAACGGCGCGTTCCAGGCGGTGGAGGTGGTGGAGTATTCGGGGCCGAGGTTCGCCATGCAGCTGAAGGCGAAGTACACCCAGACCGCCAGGAAGTTCGCCACGCGGCCCCTCCTGTCCAAGGCCGCGCTCCGGACCCTGTCTTTCATCGCCTTCTTCCAGCCGATCACCTCGTCCGAGCTGGTCCTCAGGCGGAGCTCCACCGTCTACCAGCACCTGAAGGAGCTCGAGGGGGTCGGGTTCATCCTCGGGGAGAGGCAGGGGAGGAGCAAGGCGTACAAGACCACGGCCAGGTTCGCCGAGTACTTCGGACTGAGCAACGACGTCCCGACCATGAAGAGGCAGCTCGAGAGCCGGACCCTGACGCTGAGGTAGCCGCCCTCCGGTCCGGGCCGACCTGCTCCGATATGCTTAACATGAGGCCCGCGAGGGCGCCCATCAGGAAGCGATGACGCGCCCCATCGAGAACCTCACCAAGCGGAAGTCGACCGGAGGCAGGTCAAGGCCCCACAGGGGGAGAAGGGCCTACGAAAAGGACGGGTACGCCATCGAGCCTCTGGTGGGCGAAGCATCGACGAGGGCGAGCCGGCGTCGCGGAGGGTCCATCTCCACCGGTGTGATATTCGCGGACAGCGCGAACGTCTCCGACAGCTCGGGGAAGTCGACGAAGTCCAAGATACTGAGGGTAAAGAAGAGCCCTGCCAACAGGGACTATGAGAGGCGGGGGGTGATCACCAGGGGCGCGGTCCTCGACACCGAGGCCGGCGAGGCCGTGGTCACGTCGCGCCCGACAGCCGACGGTGTGGTGAACGCCGTCCTCCTGTCGAAGAAATGAAAGAGTACGACCGCTACATATTCTGGCTGGAATACTTCGACTCTGAGCTCAAGCGAAAGGCGGGGCGCAGGGTCCCGCTGAGCTCGGCTACCAGGGCTCCGGTCCTCGTTGAGCTCGAAGAAGCGTGCAGGCGGCTCAACCTCCAGCCTCAGCCCCTGGCGGCGCGCTATCCTTCCAGGCCCGCCAGGGAGTCGGGGTACGTGTCGATCGTGAAGTCGGGGCCGAAGCAGGCGCTGCTGCTGAAGGTCGCGAAGGAGCTGGCGACAGTCAGAGGGATCGCCCAGAGGCGCCAGGGGCAGGCGCAGCAGCCCCGCAAAAAATAATCAGCCCCTCAACGTTTAAAGGCAAGAAGTCGGGCCTTCGCTTCACTTGCATCAGGTGGGCACAGTCATCCATAGGGCCAAGAGTGGCAGGCTCGTCGTCCGCCTGACGAAGGAGGTCAGGCCGGGCGTTTTTCTGTTCGACGAAGGCAAGAGGAAGTTGGGGAGGATAGGCGAGCTGATCGGCCCCGTGAAGTCCCCCTACGCGTCGGTGGTCCCAGCCAGCAGCCGCGCGGGAAGGCCGGGGGAGCCGGCGTTCGCGGAGTGAACTCATGAGCATCTGGGGCGCGAGCCGGGACGAGGGCTTCAGGAACTCCTGCCCTGTCTGCGGCAACAGGCTGATCGGCGACTCAGAGAAGGGGGAGCAGGTCTGTCCGACCTGCGGCTATGTCACCCTGGCTCCGGCCGACTCCGGCCCAGAATGGAAGGCCATGGACCTGGAGGACAAGAACAAGCGGGTGAGGGTGGGCGCCCCGACGACCCTGGCGCTCCACGACTTCGGGCTCACCACCGAGATCGGGAGGACCATGCGCGACTCCCACGGCAAGTACCTCGACCCGACCATGAGGGCGACCGTGGAGAAGATGAGGAAGTGGCAGAGCAGGTCCAGGACGATAAACAGCGAGGAGAGGGGGCTCTCGAACGTCCTTTCGAAGATCAGCGAGCTCTGCGACGCGCTGAACCTGCCGGACAACGTTGCCGAGACGGCGGCCCAGATCTACCGGACCTCGGCCAAGAAGAAGGTGGCCAAGAGCAAGTCGATACTCGGGATGACGGCGGCGACGGTGTACCTGGCGTGCAGGAAGTGCGGGGTGTCGCGCACCCTCAAGGAGGTGGCCAGGGCCTCGGGGATGGAGAAGGGGAGCGTCGCGCGCTACTTCCGCCTGGTCCTGAAGGAGGTCGAGAAGGAGTACGTCCCTCCGCCGTCGGTTGAGAAGTACATCTCAAAGTTAGTCAACATCGCCAAGATCGACGCAAGGGTCGAGCGCCTGGCGCTGACACTGTCCCGCAAGACGAGCGACTCGCGGATCTCCAGCGGCAAGGCCCCTGCGGGGCTCGCGGCCGCTTACGTCTACCTGTCCTCGGTCATGGTGGGGGAGCACCTGCCGCAGAGGGAGGTGGCTGAGTTCGCCGAGGTGACAGAGGTGACCGTCAGGAACCGGTGCAGGGAGATACTCGACAACTACGTGATAAGACAGGAGTTCATGCAGTCAAAATGAAACAGAAGAAGCAGACAGCCAAGGACAGCCCCAAGAGGCAGACAAGGGGTCGCCAGAAGAAGGAAGCGGAGCCAGAGAAGCCTGTGGAGAGGACCGAAGAGGAGCTGGTGGACCTCACTTCCAGGGTCTACAAGCTCGTGGTGGAACGCGGGCGGGACGGCGTACTGCAGAGCGAGATATGGAAGGAGCTCGGCCTGACCAGCAGGGACGGGTCCAGGCTCGCCATAAGGCTCGAGAGGAGGGGGCTGATAGGGAGGGTGAAGGTCCTCGAAGACGGGCGCTGGACATATAAGTTGACCCCGCTTCGCTTCCCGACTGACATGGCCTCCATCGAGAAGGCGCCATGCATCGTCTGCCAGTACGAGCCGAAGTGCTCCGTCGAGGGGGAGGTCAGCCCGTACATCTGCCCCTGGATAGGGCCCTGGGTGATCCAGGAAGCCATGGCTTCGCGGACCGGGGCGCCGAGCGCCGAACCGGCCCCGGCCAGGTAGGCCCAGACCATGACAGGGGTGGACACGTCAGGGCTAGTGGACGCGGCCAGGAAGGCGCGCGAGCGCGCCTATTCGCCATACTCCGGGGTCAAGATAGGGGCAGCGGTCCTGACGGAGGGCGGGGCGGTCTACACGGGCGCGAACGTCGAGAACGCGTCCTATGGCCTCTCCTGCTGCGCCGAGAGGACGGCGATGTTCAAAGCCGTCTCGGAGGGGGCGAGGAAGATCCTGGCCATCGCCGTGGTCGGCAAGTCCGAGCAGTTCACCAGGCCCTGCGGCGCATGCAGGCAGGTCATGGTCGAGTTCAACCCTGAGATGGCGGTGATGATGCGCGGGGTCGACGGCTTCTCCGCAGACGCGACCGCCAAATCCCTCCTCCCGGCAGCGTTCAACCCCCCAGAGCTCTCGAAGAGATGAGGCTGAACGAGGCGCGCCGGGACCTCTACCGGCGCCTTGCCAGGGAACAGGGGTACAAGAGCAGGGCCGCCTTCAAGCTGATCGAAGCCAACGAGCGCTACGGGTTCATCCGGCTCGGGGACAGGGTCGCCGACTTCGGCGCAGCCCCGGGGGGGTGGCTCCAGGTGGCGTCCTTCCTCGTCGGGGAGGACGGGCTAGTGGTGGGGGTGGACTTGGACCCGATCCGGCTGAAGGAGAAGAACGTCGTGGCCATCAAGATGGACGTGCACGACCCCGCTGTGGCCGAGAAGGTGTCCCAGGCCCTGGGGGGGAAGGCAGACGTCGTCCTCTCCGACCTCGCCCCCTCGGTCACAGGGGTCTGGGAGCTGGACCAGACGAGGCAGATCGACATGACTCTGCGGGTCCTCGAGCTGTCCCGGACCCTCCTCAAGGGCGGAGGCCGCGTCTACTGCAAGCTCTTCGAGGGGGAGCGGTCACAGGAGGTCCGGGGAGAGTTCCGCAGGATGTTCAGGTCGGTCAGGGTGATCAAGCCCGCGGCCAGCAGGAACGCGGCCTCAGAGCTGTACTATCTGTGCGAAGGGCCGCAGGTGTGACGCGGGTCCTCAGATGCCTGAGCGCGCCGCCGTCCTGACTGCCTCCACCACCTCAGCATAGCCTGCGTCCGTCTTCAGCCCTGTCTTCTCGAACGGCGTCCGCGCGACCCTGCGCCCGGACTGCGCAAGGGCCCTGTACACCCTGTCCTCGGGGGCAGACGCCACTTTCAGGGCGGAACAGACCCGCTCGAGGCTGAAGCTCCACGGGGGGAACCCGTCGACCCCGACCAGGGACCCGAGCATGGTCGCGGCCCTGGCAAGCCCCTTCTCCTGCGCCGCCCTGGCCGCCGCGCGCACGGTCTCCTCCTCGGTGACCTTCCCGACCCAGAGCGGCCCTGCCACCTTCGCCTTCTTCCCGCAGCGTGGGCACACGGGCGAGGGGACGACGCCGCTCGAAGCCTCGCCGCAGTGGTGGCACCAGGAGACGCTGCCGACGCCCTTCAGCGCTGCGTCAGCTCTGGACGCCCCGGCCCTGACCCGGACGAAGACCCTCAGGTAGTGCCTCGTCGAGTGGGCTGCCACGGGCTCGGCCCCTATGTCCAGCATGGCGCCCAGCCTGGCCACAGCCCCCAGGAGCACCCTGATCCCGGTCTCGTGGTGGAAGTGGTTGTTGAGCGGGGAGCCGCCGTACCTCCTCCTGCAGGTCCCCTCCTGCACCCCGCAGAGCACAGCGGTGTCGGTGGCGGTGAGCGACAGCACCCCGCCGTCCGACGTCGCCGCCAGGGCGGCCTGGATGTGCCTGATCGGCGTTCCGAACGGGTCCACGTCGACGTAGTCGAACCTCTGGTCCCTCCCGAACCGCGAAGCCAGGAAAGCGTTGGTCTCCGAAAGCTCGAAGGAGCACCTCCCGGCGACCCTGTTCAGCCTGGCGGACCTCTCCCCAGCCCGGAGCGCGGGCTCGTTGAAGTCTACCAGGGTCACCGACGACACCCCTTCCACCTCCTTGGCCACCCGCACCCCACGCCCCCCCACCCCCGCCATGGAGTCGCAGAACGTGCGGCCGCCCCCTGCAGCCGCCAGGGCCACTGTGATGTCTCTGTTGAGGGCGGCCGCCGGGTTGAAGAAGACCGGCGACGTGGGAGGCGGGTCAACCGTGACGCTCGCCTGGGGAACGAAGAGGGTGGTCTTGCCCTCGACGTGGCGGACGAACTTCAATGGGCCGGGCGCGGCGCGCCAGGTGTTAAACGATTCCGGCAGGCTGCTAACTTCATGTAGCCCGGCGAGGGAGGACAGTGGTTGTCAAAGATCTACCTGGTCACCGGCCCGCCGGGGGTGGGCAAGTCCACCGTCGTCTCCAAGGTGGTCCGGAGGCTGAAGAGCGCCGGGGTGATAGTGGGCGGGTGCACCGCTTCGGAGGTCAGGTCGGGGGGCGCCAGGACGGGGTTCGGTGTGACCGACCTCACCAGCGGGAGGACGGGCGTGCTCGCGTCGGTGGATTCAAAGTTCGGCCCCCGGGTCGGGAGATACAGGGTCAATCTCTCGGACCTGGCGTCCGTGGGCGCGGCGGGGCTCGAAGCGGCAGCGGCGGACTCGGAGCTGATCGTGATCGACGAGGTCGGGCCGATGGAGCTCGTCAGCCCAGACTTCCGGAGGGCGGTCAGGGGGTGCGTCGCCTCGGGGAAGCCGATCCTCGCCGTGGTACACGAAAGGCTCGAGGACGACCTGCTCGCCGAGCTGCGGGCCGCCGCCGAACAGGTGTTCCCGCTCACGGTGGAGAACAGGGACGATGCGATAGACAGCCTCGCGTCGGTCCTGCTGGCGGCCGCAGGGGGACCCAAGGTCTGATGCGAACGAGGCTTGTCGGCGGCGTGGACGAGGCGGGGAGGGGGTGCCTGCTCGGGCCGCTGGTGGTGGCGGGGGTCTCGGTGGACGCGTCAGGCATGAGGAAGCTGAAGCGCCTCGGTGTCAGGGACTCGAAGAAGCTCACCCCCGGACGCCGGGCGGCGCTATGCCCAGAGATACTCGAGGCGGCAGAAATGGTGAGGTGGGAGATGATACACCCGCGGGAGATAGACGAGACCGTGGCGTCCGGGCGCAGGCTCCGGAAGCTGAACTATCTGGAGGCCGTCTACTTCGCGCGCGTGATAGACGGGCTCGGGGCGCAGCGGGTCACAGTCGACGCTTCTGACGTCATCCCGGGGAGGTTCGCCGGGGACGTCATCGACAACCTGGGCCGGAAGTGCTCGGTGGTGGCGTACCACAAGGCAGACCGCGACTATCCTGTCGTCTCGGCCGCTTCCATCGTCGCCAAGGTGAAGCGGGATGCGGCGGTGGCGGAGCTCAGGGACAAGCACGGGGACTTCGGCTCCGGTTACCCGTCGGACCCGGTCACGAAAGCCTTCTTCGCAGACCTCGTGGCGAAGAAAGGGCGGCTCCCCGACTACGTCCGGAAGAGCTGGAAGACCTGGGCGCGGTACCCCGAGCTCGGGCAGACGAAGCTCACCGAAGCGGCCGCCGCAAGGCCATGAGCCGCTGCCAGCTTCGCACGCCCCATCGAAGGTCGGCATCGTGGTCGAGGGGGTGGCCCCTGACCTTCTCCTCGACCGCCTAGTCAAGGCCCTCGCCGGGAGCCTGAGGTCCCGCGGGGCCTGGGTACGGGCAGCTGCTGCTCGCGAAGTGAAGCGGGGTTAGCTACGCATGGTCGCGTAGATCAGAGCGTGGTCCTTCTCGAAGGGGCTCAGCTCAACCAGCTCTTTCACCTCGAAGCCGCCGGACTCGAGCTTCTTCTTCTCCTCCACGAACACCCTCGCCGGGTCCTTGAGGACGTCTATGCTCCTGGACTTCACCACCAGGAGGAGGACCCCCCCGGGTCTGAGCATGGCCCTGCAGTTGGCGATTGCGATCTCGGTCTGGTCCGGCTGGGCTATGTCGCAGTAGACCACGTCCACCTTCGCCACGGAGTACTTCGAAGGGTCCCTCGCGTCGGCGACGAAGGGGATCACGTTCCTCCTCTCCCTGGCGACGCGCTCGACGAACTCCCTGGCGACCCTGGGTGAGAACTCGACCCCGACCACCAGGCCTCCGGGGCCGACGAGGTCGGACACGTGCGAGACGGTGGTCCCCGTGGACGCCCCGAGGTAAAGCACCTTGGCCCCCTCGCCCACGATAGCGCCCGGGAGCCCCTTGATCATGGCCGCGGCCAGCTTGCTCCTGAATGGGTCCCATGTCCTGAACTCGGCGCCCCCTCTCTGCAGGAGGTCCTCGTTGTAGACCCTCTTCCCTGGGACCAGGTTCTGGGTGAGCAGCGCGGTCCTCCCAAACCTCTCCTCCCTGAGGAGCCTGGTCAACGCCTTCTGAACTTGTCTCGCCGTGGAGGCCTGCCTTCCCTCCTCGGCCCGTCCCTCCTCTCCGGCCTCCGCTGGGGAGGCTCCTTGTATCTCTCCTTGATCCCCTCCAGCCTCTTGTCTAGTCCGGCCTTGATGCTGGCGTCCTCAGAGCCGCGGTATCGGTCCACCCTGGCTGCTATGGCTATCTTGTTGGCCAGGGTCCTCGCTATCTTCCCCCTCTGCCACTTGGGGGCCGTGTGGACGGCCTGATGCTGGAACAGGATCCCGTGCTTGGGGGGCCTGGCCCCGGTCCTCAGGGACCTGAAGAGCGCCTTCTCCGCGCCAAGGATCTGGATCGTGCTCGCAGGGAGCATCGCCAGCCTGTCGAGGCCTCCCGCCTTCGCCATCAGTCGGGCGCCGATGGTCGCGCCGGCTACCTCAGCCACGTTGGGGGCCACCCTCTTCATCTGGGACTCCACGTAGTCGTTCAGGACCCCCCTCAGCGCGCTCAGCTGGACAGCGAGGGCCCCGAGCGACTTCACCTTCGCTAGGTCGCCCTCCGAGATCTCCCCGCCCTTGGACCTGTCCCTGGCCTCCATGATGGCCGCGACCTTCTTGTCGGTGAACCCCCTCCCGGCGAGGGCCTCGGCGGAGTACGACCCTCTCCCGCCGATCTCCGATATCATCTTGCAAAGCGCGACGTTGTCCTGGACCATCTGGGTCAGCTCGGGGAAGTGCAGCCCGTACCACTCCGAGGCCCTGGTGGCTGTGATGTTCAGGTACTTGTCCGTGTCATCCAGCGCCTGTATCGCCTGCACTAGGTGGAGGTCCGGGCGGGACGAGGCCTGACGGATGGCCTCCTCGGCGGCCGCGATGCTCTTCTGCCTAAGCGCCTCGACGTCTTGGCTCTCTGGGACCCCTTCGCCTGACAAGTCTGTTCGCCGCTCTCGCCTAACTCCATTAAAGGGTTTCAGGAGAGCCGCGTCCGCTGTCCCCGCATCGCCCCTGCGCCGGCGGTCCGCCGTCCGTTCTCCGGCCCGGCCTGCCTATGGCTGGGCTGCTGCGACGCGTTCGGCCGTGGGCGCTCCAGGCGCGGGCTAGGTCATGGTAAGCAGCTTGCGCATGACCCAGGCAAAGAGCGACGCGAGGATGCCCCCCACCCCGAGGACGAGGAAAGTCCCCTCTACCCGCTGGGTGATGGCGCACGCGAGCACCAGCGTCCCGTTGATTATGGGCTGCTGGGTTCCGCACCAGTATGTCTCCACGCCCGACTCGTATATCGCGGCAGCGATCCCGGCGACTGCCAGGACCATCAGCTCGACCGCGACCACCGTGGATACGCCGACGCCTCTGCGAACGCGCACGAACGCGGGCGTTACGCCTTGCCGCCTCGTGTCGTCCGCCGGGCCTGCAGGCGCCGCCCTCCCTCGGGGGGTCATCGCTCCTCCTCGCGCCTGGCTTCGCGCTCTCCGCGGACCAGGAAGACCAAGTTCAGCGCCATCCCTGCGGCTCCGACCGCGAGGAGGAGGTCGGCGGAGGAGAGCAGCTCCCCTCGGGTCGAGGAAGCGGCGGTCGTCGATGCGGCCGCGCTTTGGATGAACCACCCGAACAGGCCCACGACGCCGAACGTCCACGAGGCCAGGGCCGCCGCCCAGTTGAGCGCTTTCATCTGGGCGGTCGCCAACCGGCTCGCTATTTGAGGACTCGTCTTTGCCAATCGTGGCGTGGTCGCATGTCAGCGACCTCTTCCCTTCCATTGGCAGCCTGCAATCGATGGCCGTGACGGGCCCCCTCTTCTTGATTGCCGCGATCTCGACGAGGCCGTCATCCTTCATTTTCTTGAGCAGGGTGATAAGCCCTCCCCCTGGATGGCGTCCGGACTGTCCCTCTGTCTCGCCGCTCGCCAGACACCATGCCTGTGGTGTCAAACGAAGCCACTTCCAGGCCTGGACAGTTCCGCGTCAGCACGGTCAACGGCATCACTGATGCAACGCCATGCAGACTCTCCCTAAACTCTAAAATATCGAGGCCATCTCTACGATCCGTTGGCCAGCGCTAGCGACTTCTTTCGCCACTGCCCCTCCTGTGGCAAGAGGTTTTCGATAAAGCTAGTCGACAAGAAACTCGAATCGGAGGCGAAGGAAAGGGTGGTAACTGAAGTGCCTCGCGGGCATCTGCAGAGCGGGGGGAGCTTTGGAGAAATCGTGCCGATGACGGTATTGGATACAGCTGTAACTACGATAGTCGACACGAAAGAGTTTGGGTATTCGTATCATTGCAAGCATTGCGGGCACGAATGGACAGAGATCCGCAAACAAACGACTGTGAGCTAGATGCGATAGCTCTCGGCTGTGAGCTTCGGTGCAAACACGTTCCTACTGGAAGCGGTGCTTCTGGGACGCATCGAGGACTCACCGGCACCTACGGCACGTAAGCTTGGACGCATGCCAGGCAGATGCACCCTGGAGAATAAGGATCGCACTTGGTGCTGGACGACCCGGGACTCCAAACGCTTTCATTTGTGTATGTCCCTCCGGACGCCTTCGGGAACGCGTAGCTGCACAGCGTGTTTGTACTGAAGTTCGTGGTCATATTGGTGTAGCAAGTACCACCAGTGGTCAACTCAGACCAGTATTCGACACTATAGCTGGCTCCCTAGCGGGTAGATGTGGCCGCAGTCGTGGACCCCCGTACCGGAGAAGGCCAGTCCATTTGCAGCGTTGTAGTCTTCCCACTCCGTGGTTCCACTGGTAGTCGCGGGCGCCATTGCGCTGGCCGTCGGGCTCTTGGGAGTCGCCATTCTTGCGGCGACTAACAGGCGGGCGCCTTCTGCAGGGATTCGGACGCGGATACCCCTCCCGCCCCTATGCCGGCAAAGATTCGTGCCCGAATGCTGATAATCCAGGAGGCCGCACCCTCTCAGAGCATCGACCTGGAATCAGGCGTACTTCTCTATCTCTTCCCTGAGGAC
>JAFLZH010000012.1 GCA_029785615.1 Nitrososphaerota archaeon | reverse complement strand
CTTCGTCGGCTACCCTGATGTCCGGTATCTCCCCAGCCTGCTGGTCTCCATGGATGCCGAAGAAGGGGATCCCACCGAACCCGATGTTGAGGAAGGCGTAGATCTTCGCCCCGGACCGCCTGATCACGTGGTCCCTGAACCCGGCGAAGTTCCCCGCGCCGGAGCTGCCGGCGTCCACGAACACCCCGGTCCCCCAGCTGCGCGCGATTTCGTCCGCGTCGACCCCCAGGCTGGTCCCCAGGTGGTACACGTGGGAGTGCAGGTCGACCAGGGCCGGGCTCACGTAGTCCCCGTGGGCGTCCAGGGCCTTGTCAGCCTTCGCCTTCACCTCGCCGACCGCGTCCACCACCCCGTCCTTCACGCCGATGTCCACCCGCTCCACCTTCCTCGAGCGCGTATCCACCATCCTACAGTCGGCGATCTTGATGTACAATGACCACCACCCCTCTCATGGACCCTCAGGAGGGGATTATTACGCGTGAGCGGCCGACCGGCCCCGGTGGCCCAGGGACGCGGACTGGTCCGGCCCCGGGAGCACGGCCGCCTCCGCCTTCGCTAGGCGGAGATGTACAGCTTCGTCGGCACGAACTCGAAGTGCCTGAGCACCTCGTTGGCCGTGAGCCTCCCGGACGCTGTCTTCACGACGAGCTTGTACAGCCTGTCGGCGGCCTCCTTCAGGTCGTACTCGAACCTGAGCAGGCCGGACACGTCGAGGTCTATGTGCTCCGACATCGTGGCGACGGTCTTCGGGTTCGCCGAGAGCTTGATCACGGGGATGATCGGGTTCCCGATTATGTTCCCCTGGCCCGTGGTGAACAGGTGCACCACCGCCCCCGCTGCGGCGAACAGGGTGACGCACTCGGCCGCAGCCGAGGACGTGTTCATGTAGTTGAGCCCCTTCTTGGTCGGCTCTTCGGCGTAGTCCAGCACGTCGACGAACTTGCTCTTCCCCGCCTTCTGTATGTTCCCCAGCGCCTTCTCTTCGATGGTGCTGAGCCCCCCTTTGATGTTCCCCTGGGTGGGCTGCGACCCGAGGAGGTCCGCCCCCTGCCTGGTGATCTCCTTCGTGTAGTCGTCGAACATCTTCTGGAACTTTAGCTTCAGCGCCGGGGTCGCCATCTGGTTGGCGATGTGGGCCTCGGCCCCCGTCAGCTCAGAGGTCTCTCCGAGCAGGAGGGTGTTCCCTTCGGCCACCAGCCTGTCATAGAGCGCCCCGATGGTCGGGTTGGAAGCAAGGCCGGACGTCGTGTCCGACTCGCCGCACTTCGTGCTTATCAGGAGGGACGAAAGGTCGTACTCCCGCCTGGGCTTCTCCGTGGCGTCCTGGACCATGGACTTCGCGATCCTAGAAGCCTTCTCGATGGTCTTCAGGTCCCCGCTCCCTTCGATGCTCAGCGCTTCGACGTGCTTCCCCGTCTTCGCGATCCTGTCCGCGATCTCCTGGGTCCAGTTCTGCTCTATCCCTATCACGACGGCCCCGGCCACGTTGGGGTTCCTGCCGAACCCGGCGAGGGTCTTGAACATCAGCTCGAGGTCGGGCCCGAACTGCAGCCTCCCGTAGGGGTGCGGTATCGCCCTGGTCCCCTTGATGAGGCTCTCGACCCCCGTCGCCGCCGAATTGGAGAGGTCGTCCAGCGGGATGATGAGGACGTGGTTCCTTACGCCTATGTGCCCGTTCTCTCTTTCGTATCCGAGTATCTTTGTCATCTCAACTGCTCCCCCATCTCATCGACTTTATGTTGTGGACGTGCACGTGGCTCCCCTTCGGGATCCCGGCGGTCGCCACCCCTATCTCCTCGCCGTACTCTATCACCTTCTGCCCCTTCCCGATCTCCATCAGCGCTATCTTGTGGCCCAGCGGGACTTCGTCCTGGCTCTTCACCGTGACCTTGCTCCCGTCGTCCATGAAGGTCCCTTCGACCTCTTCTCCCTTCAGGATGTCAGCCACTGCGACCCCGACCTGGTCTCGTCTTGCATGCACAAGGAACTTCCGCGCCATGAAAACCTCGCGACCGTCCGAGGCGATTTAAAGATTCGCCGCGACGAACCTATTTCAAAACCCTCCTTAGGATCATGACACAGGCGAGCCTGACCAGCCCCAGGAACACGTTCGGCAGCCTCTCATACCTGACCGAGACCTTCCTGAAGTTCTCCAGCCACCCGAAGAACCTCTCCACGTTGTACCTCACTCCGTGGTATGTCTCCCTGTCGAGGACTCTCGGTCTCCCGGGCCTCTTCTTCGTCTCCTGGGGAGGGTCGGGAATCTGCGACCTCACGTGCAGCTTGTCGAGGTAGATCCTGTTCAGCGGCGTGGCATGCTTCGTGTCGGCGTAGACGACCTTCGGCCTCTTCCTCGGCCTGTGCCCCGTATCTATGGAGACCGACTCCATCAGAGAGACGAGTCTCGTCCCTTCGTGTATCCTCCCCGAACTGATGTCGACGGCGACAGGCAGGGACCCTTCGGTCACCGCGGCGTGGACCTTCGTCCCCTTGACCCTCTTGTGGCCATCAAAGCCAACAAGAGCTCCCCTTTTTGGCAGGGATGGTGTCGCTGTCGATTGAGAGGGAGTCCATGTCCACCGCACCGGTCGAGTAGCCTCTCGCCACCATGGCGTCCATGACTCTCTTCCAGACCCCCTTCTCCTCCCGCTCCTTGAGCCTCCTCCAGGCTGTGACGTCGTCCCCGTACTCCTCGGGGAGGTCGTTCCATGGGATGCCGGTCTTGAGGACGTAGAGGATCGCATTGATGGTCCTCCTGTCGTCAGCCCTCGGCCTCCCCTCACTCGCAAGAGGGGGGAGGAGGGGCTCGACGAACTCCCACAGCTCGTCGTCGATAGGGTTGAATTTCATGGGTCGCCACAGGACGGGATCGCCGAGGGACGCCTGTGCGAAGAAGGGCAGATTATATGCCCAAGTTTTGAAATAGGTTCTCTGCCGAAAATCCATATATAGTAAGAATGTTTTACTTTCCTACTGGTAGGGCATGGCACAAGAACCTGAGGTCACCACTGTCAGCGAAAAGGGACAGGTGGTCATACCACAGTCTCTGAGGAAGGAGCTCGGGATAAAGCCCAGGACCAAGTTCCTCGTCTACGGAAGGGGGGACACGGTCATAATGAAGAAGCTGGAGCTCCCTGACCTGAGGAAGGAGTGGGACGAGATATTCAGGGGGATGGACGCAAAGAAGCTGAAAATCTCGGAGAAGGAGGTTCTTGATGAAGTCGCCGCGGTCAGAAGAGAGAGGCACCGGAGCAGATAGGACGAGAGGATGCGAGTCGTCCTCGACACCAACGTCATAGTCAGCGCTGTAGTCTCCGGCGGCAAGCCGCGTCAGCTGTTGGACAAGGGGATTGACGGCCGACTCCAGATTGTGGTGTCCGAGTTCATCCTGAAAGAGGTCGGAACAGTCCTACGAAGACCGAAATTCAAGCTCAGCGACGACGAAATCAGCAACACGATCCTCACTCTGATGCAGTCGGGCGACGTAACGACGGTGACGTCCAACTTCAGGGTTGTCGAAGACGACCCGGCGGACGACGCTATTCTAAACACGGCATTCGACGGAGGCGCAGATGTCCTTGTGACTGGCGACAGACACCTTCTCGAATTGAAGGGATTCAAGAGGACAAGGATTCTGTCGGTCTCAGAAGCTCTGAAACAACTTTGATCTGGGGCTGTCTAGTCAGCCCCAGTGAACTGGTACTTCGTCGCCCATTCGATCAACTCGCGTAGCTCCTTCTCGAGCCTGAACTGGTAGGCCTGGGCGTTCCCAATCTTCCCTCCAGGGGCCACGAACCCCTTTCCAGAGAGTCTCTGGAGGACCTTCTGGACGGTCTTGAAGCTCAGGCCGGTCGACTCCTCAAGCATGGGGATTGTCTGTTTCATGTTCCCCACTAGGAACGCCTGGTCCAGACCCCCTTCTCCTCCCACTCCTTGAGCCTCCTCCAGGCTGTGACGTCGTCCCCGTACTCCTCGGGGAGGTCGTCCCAGGGTATCCCTGTCTTGAGGATGTAGAGGATTGCGTTGATGGTCCTCCTGTCGTCGGCCCTAGGCCTCCCCTCGCTTGCAAGAGGAGGGAGGAGAGGCTCGATGAACCCCCACAACTCGTCGTCGATGCAACTGAATCTCATGCGGTCACGGGGGCCGCGACGGGGGAAGAGCTGGTATGAGAGAAGGGCTAGGCTAGGCCATTAACTCAGTTTTGAAATAGGTTCGACGAGGCCGTCGGAGCCGTCCCGGGATCGGATGGTCTCAGTCCAGCGTGTACTCGACGATCTTCGACTCGGTCATCTCTATCATGGTGTTCTTGGTCCCCTCTCTTCCGATCCCGCTCTTCTTGAACCCGCCGAAGGGGAGGCCGTCCCACCTGAGCCTGGTGGTGTCGTTGATCATGACGGTCCCCGCCTTCAGCTTCGCGGCCATCCTGTAGGCCCTCGAGAAGTCCCTGGTGAACACCGCGGCGTCCAGGCCGTACTCGGTGGAGTTGGCGACAGACACCGCCTCCTCGTCTGACTTCACTTCTATCAGGGGGAGTATGGGCCCGAACACCTCCTCCTTCGCTATGCGCATCTTCTCGTCCCCTTGGATGATCGTGGGGGGGAAGAAGTGGCCGCTGGCCCCCTGGGGGACGCTCCCTTCGTACACGACCCTCGCCCCGGCCCCCTTCGCCTCGGCGACGAACCCCCGCATCGACTCCAGGGCCTCCCGGGATATCAGGGGCCCCACCGAGGTGTCCTGCTCCATGGGGTCCCCGACCTTGAATGTCTTCACCCGCTCCTTCAGCCTCTCCCCGAACTCCGCCGCGACCTCTGCCCTGACCACCAGCCGCTTCGTGGAGTTGCAGAACTGGCCGGCGTAGTCGAACCTGCCGAAGACGGCCGCTTCCGTCGCCCTGTCCAGGTCCGCGTCCTCCAGCACTATCTGCGCGTCGCTCCCCCCGAGCTCCATTATCACCCGCTTCCCCTTCGCTATGGCCCTGCTGGCCAGCTCCAGCCCGACCCTCTCCGAGCCCGTGAAGGATATCATGGAGACCTTGGGGTTCTCAACGAACTCGTCCCCTATCATGCTGGACCTCCCGGTGACGAAAGAGACCGAGCCGTCAGGGAACCCGGCCTCCTTTATCAGGGCCGCCATCTTCAGCTGGGTGAGCGGGGCCAGGACGGTCGGCTTGTGGACCACCGTGTCCCCCACGGCCAGGGCCGGGGCCACCTTGTGGGCGAAGCTCGAAGCGGGGAAGTTGAACGGGGTTATGGTCCCCACCACCCCTACGGGCTCCCGGGTCACGAACGCTATCCTCTTCTTGTTCCCCTTGGGGTATTCGTAGGACTCCAGGGGGATGAACTCCCCCTCGAAGACCCCCCGCAGGTCTGCGGCCACCAGCTCGAATATCTGGGCCGTCCTCGCCATCTCCCCCTTCGAACTCGAGATGGGCCTCCCGATCTCCTGGGTCATGGTAGAAGCGAGCTCCTCGGCGTTGGACTGTATCAGCCTGGCAACCTTCCTGAGCATGGCCGCCCGCTCCGCTATCGTGAGCGCCTGGATCTGGCCCAGGGCGGCCTGGCTCGCGCCTATGGCGGCCCTCACCTGCTCCAGCGTGAGGTCGGGGACCCTCCCGACGGCCTTCCCCGACGCGGGGTTGACTACCTCGATGGTCGCTTCTTTCATCATACTCCCCGTCAGGGACCCCGCGTGGGTATAAACTCTTCATCCGCTCCAAGTTTATCTCCCGTCCGCCGGCGGTCAGGGACTGCGCCATGGGGATGACAGCCGCCCGGTTCAGCGAATATCAGGCCAAGCTCGGCGAAAGCCCGGTCTACGACCCCGGCTCGAAGGCCCTCTACTGGGTCGACATCCTGGCGAAGAGGATAGTGCGCAAGGACATGGAGACCGGCTCCGAGTCCTTCGTCGCTTCGCCGGACCTCGTCACCTCGGTACAGCTGGCGGAAAAGCCCGGCGGGCTCGCGTGCACCCTGAGCCACGCCTTCTGCAGCGTCGACTTCGGTACCGGCGCCTTCGGCGTCCTGGCCGAGGTCGAGAAAGAGATGGCCGGCAACCGGCTCAACGACGGCAAGTGCGACTCGTCGGGGAGGTACTGGGCCGGGACCATGAACCCCGACCTCAGGTCCCCCACGGCTTCGCTCTACGTCCTCGACCTCGACGGCAAGGTGAAGCGGAGGACGGGGGGGCTCGCCGTGTCCAACGGGCTGGCCTGGTCCAAGGATGACAGGCGGATGTACCTGATAGACACCCCGGTGCTGAAGGTGTTCAGGTTCGACTACGACCCGGGGACAGGAGAAATCCAGAACAAGGCGACCTGCGTTGACTTCCGCGGCCAGAGCGGCCGCCCCGACGGCATGACAGTCGACTCTGAAGGGATGCTCTGGATCGCCCACGCCCGCGGCGGCAGGATCTCCAGGTGGGACCCCGACAGGGGGACGAAGCTGGAGGAGTGCCTCCTCCCGGTGAAGGCCACGACCTCGTTGACCTTCGGGGGGGAAGGGCTCGACCGCCTCTATGTGACCACTTCGAGCGAACTCCTGGGAGAGGCCGACGCCGGGCACGTCTACGTCGTGGACCCCGGCGTGAAGGGCCTCCCCCCCAACTGGAGCAGAGCGGGGCCGCCGGCCAGAAGAGACCAGTGAACCAGGCCGCCCCCGGCCCTTCGCCCCGATCCTGGGAAACCCATTTAACGTCCAGGGGGACGACTTCGCTCATGAACCTGCTCGAAGGGAACAGGGTGAAGAGGGACCTGAAGCAGGGCAAGGTCGTCCTGGGGACGATGATCAACGAGTTCACCAACCCCGAGGTCGTCCGCGTCCTCGCTGCCGCGGGGTTCGACTTCGCCATGATAGACACCGAACACGGGTCGTTCACGTTTGAGACCGTGGCCGACATGGTCAGGGCCGCGAAGTCCACCGATCTCATGGTACTGGCCAGGGTGCCCACCGCCGACTACTTCCACGTCGCCAAGACCATGGACCAGGGGGTCCACGGCATAATGATACCTCACACCGAAGACGTCCAGCAGGTGAGGATGGCCGTCGACGCGACGAAGTACCCCCCCATGGGCCAGAGGAGCTACGGCATCAGGTCAGTCATAACGGACTACAAGACCTCCGCCGTCCCCGAGCAGCTGGCGAAGTCGAACGAGAACTCCGTCGTCATCATCCAGATTGAGAGCCAGAAGGCCATCGACCACATCGAGGACCTGGTCTCCATAGAAGGAGTCGACGTAGCCCTCATCGGCCCCAACGACCTCTCCATATCCCTCGGGTGCCCCGGGGAGCTGAACCACCCGAAGATGGTGAGCGCCATCTCCAAGGTGGTCGAAGCGGCCGAGAAGCACGGCGTCGCGGCCGGGAACCACATCCGGGACATGAAGATCCTGAAGGAGTGGCGAGAAAGGGGGATGCGGGTCCTGATGTACTCCACGGACTCGGGGTTCATGCTGTCGGCGGCCAGGGACGCCGTCCAGGCCCTGAGGGCTCCCTGACTCTTCCGCCTAGCGAGCCTTCCTTACTGCCAGGACGTCCTTGTTCACGAGGTTCGGCGGGACCTCCCCCTTCAGGGCGGCCGCCAGGTTCCTCGCCGCCATCATCGCCATCTCAGTCCTTGTCTCGATGCTGGCGCTCGCCAGGTGGGGGGTGAGGACCACGTTCTCCAGCTTCGTCAACCCGCTCTCGGGCCCCAGGGGCTCGTTTTCGAAGACGTCGATGGCGGCCCCCGCTATCCTCCTCTCCCTCAGAGCCTGGGTCAGCGCGGCCTCGTCTATGACCTGGCCCCGGGACGTGTTGATGACATAGGCGGTCTTCTTCATCAGCCCCAGCTGCTTCTCCCCCAGGCTCTTCCGCGTCGTCGGGAGGAGCGGGACGTGGACGGTCAAGAAGTCGCTCTCCCTCATCAGGTCGTCGAAGGGGAGGTACTTCACCCCCAGCTTCTCCTCCAGGTCCTTGTTCCTGGACGAGTCGTAGTAGACCAGATTCATCCCGAACCCCGCTGCCCTCCTTGCCACCGCCGCGCCTATCCTCCCGAGGCCGTAGATCCCGAGGGTCTTGCCGTAGACGTCGTGGCCCACCATCATCATGGGGCTCCACCTGAGCTTCCACCCTCCGCTCCGGATCAGCCTGTCCCCCTCGGCTATCCTCCTCCCGGCCGCGAGTATCAGCGCGAAGGTGGCGTCCGCGGTGGTCTCGGTGAGGACCTCGGGGGTGTTGGTGACCAGCACCCCGTGCTTCGTGGCCTCGGCGAGGTCGATGTTGTCGAAGCCGACGGCCATGTTCGCTACCACCTTCAGCCTGGGCGCCTTGGAGAGGAGCTCCGCGTCGACCTTCTCCGTGAGTATGCAGAACAGGGCGTCCGCTTCCGCCGCTTCCTTCAGGAGGACGTCCCTGGGCGGGGCCGCCGTCCCGCCGTAGACCTTGACCGTTCCGGAAGACCTCAACAGGTCGAGGGCCTGGGCCGGGACCTCGTTGGTCGTGACGTAGATATGGAACTGGGGCATGGTGCTCGTCTAACCCGTGGCACTTCTAAGGTTAGCGTTTCACATCCGGCCGCGACGCCGTCCCTAATCCTGCTCAGAAGAGCTGGCTTCGGTACCTTCGCAGGAGGAGGATGGAGAACCCCACCGTGGGGACGAGGAGGAGGAGGAACGCCGGCTGGATCCCTGCCCGCTCTATGATGTAGCCCATGACCACAGGCACGGCGACGTACACCAGGTTCGTGTAGGCAGAGAGGAGGCTGACCGCCGCGTTCCTCTCGCCCTCGGCCGACGTCCTTGAGACCACTATCAGGGAGACCGTGTAGGTGATGCCGTGAGGGATCCCGAAGAAGGCCATCACTACCAGGAAGGCGGCGTAGCTCGGGGCGTATACCATGGCCGCGAGCCCCAGGGCTGAGATCAGGATCGAGACCAGGATCGGGAGCCTGAGGCGCTTGAACGGCCTTATGGTCATGAAGGCCCTGACGCAGACCGAGACCGCGAACAGGGGGACGAACGAAAGGTAGGATGCCGAAGCGTCGGTGCCGAAGACCTGGGCGGCGTAGAGGGGGAGGAAGGCTGTGAGGGCGGCGAAGGGGAGGTAGAAGACCGAGGTGACCAGGGTCCCCGCGTAGACCCCCTTCCTGGACGCCGGGGTGGTCTTCAGGCTCTGCTTCGAGGTGGTCGCGAAGCGCACCTTCAACGACGAAAGGAACATCGCGGCCGCGACGAAGGAGAAGAAGAGGAAGACGAGCCTGTAGCTGAATGTGAGGATGTAGCTCTCGAGTATCGGGCCGAGGACCAGGCTCATGGTGAGGGCCGTCGTGAAGAGCGCCAGGAGCCGCTCCCCGTCTTTCCCCCCCGTGAGGGAGACCGTGGTGATCACGCTGGGGAAGATTATGCCGAAGGAGAATCCGATGACCCCGCCCAGTATCACCGCCGTGACCGGGCCGGAGAACGTCAGGAGCAGGGACGAGACGGCGACCGCCGCCGTCAGCGCCAGGACGCTCCTCCTCTGGGTCCTCCCCGACAGGCGCGGGTTGACCACGTAGTTCCCGAAGATCCCCAGGACGTTGTAGACCGAGATCGCCAGCCCGCCGTAGAAAGGCCCGAGCCCGAAGACGTACCTCCCCAGGATGGGGAGGGTGGTCTGGACCATGTTGCTCGATGCCCTCGCGCAGAGCCCGATCAGGAATATCGGGAACGCGACCATCAAGAATGCGAAGCCTGACTCTCGCAGCCCCATTATGGTCTCGTGGCGGGGCGTGGCCGGGGCCCCCAGTTGAAGCTATCCGCCAGACCCCGACGGGCTTTGCCCCTTGAAGCCTGGCGACCCGGCCCTGGGGAGTCGGAAGGGATGCAACTAATTTCTTGAGCGAATCCTTATCTCCGAAGTTTGATGCGTTCTGATTAACGCGGAATGTGGGTGGATACACGATGGCATCCGAGAACGTCGTGATGTGTTGAGATTAACGTCCAAAATACGGCTAACTCGAGAACGCCCACAGGATACGCAGGTAGACGGGTAGTTCTGGGACGTCCGACCGACCGACTCGCCGGGCAGCTGCACTCTCCCATGCTGTCGAATGGTACCAGAATGTCTCTAGGTCTTGCCTTCGGTAGGTGGTACAGAGTGCGCGTCTGCTCCTTGGAGTTCTTCTATTAGGCTCATCAATTTCTTTCCTGCGCCAGTAAGCTGGTACAGCTTTACGTTCCCATAGGCTGTGTCTTCTTCTATCATCCCGTGCTTGAGGAGGATTTTGATGTGCCGGTCTATCACATTCCAGTCGTAGCCGAGCTCCCGGGAGAGTTCCAACCTGTTCTTCGACGTCGTCAGGGACCGGAGCAGGCGGACCCTTGTCGGGCCCCCTTTCGTCCGCATCAGAAGCTGAAAGACGTCGGAGTCGAAGCCCATCTTCCTCCAGGTCGAAGTCGTTCGTTGGTACCAGAGTGACGTGATGACGACCAGCCCCCACCCTCCTGAAGCCAGGACAGGGCTCTGTTTCACAAACATCTGAAGCAATCCAAGTCCAGGTGATTCCATGACGTAGCAGATCCCACTTCCTGTGCACGGTGGAATTGAAACGCCCAGAGGCGCAAGTAGTGAAAATAGGGCAGTGACGGTAGTGAGAACCGAGAAGGTAACCATAAGATAAAGTAAGAGACGGACGGAACGAATAGACATAACGTGTTGTAGCGGTACAAACAGTTAAGTTTTTGTCGGAACATTCCGACAAAATCAGATATTGCCCCTCAATTAACGCGGTAACCATCAAATGTCATGTGCAACTCGTGGGCGGTTTGTTTCCCTTCTTGTCCTTGGGCTGCTCGGTCTCACCTCCATGATAACGGGCTTGAACTTGGTTCAGCCAATTTCTGCGAGCGGCGGGTCACAAGTAACTCTGTCCTCTTCCGCAAGCACTTTGGTGGGAGGAGAACTCTGGTTGAACAGCTCGTATCCATTCCAGTCTGAAGCTGCGTCCTCTACAATCCTTGCATTGCCAGCTTTATCCGTGTGGCTGACTTCGCATGATATCGCTAAGGACCAGCTCAGGCCGTACCTCAGTCTATGGTCCTCACAAGGGAATCCTTACGATTACGCTCAGACAACTGTAGGCTTTGCAGACAACAACACAGTGTACGGGGTTTACCAATACATTCTTCCAAACGGCACTGTTATCGGCGTATGGGCGTCTGAAGGGAGTCTGAAGGTTGTAGAGTCGATATACACTTTCGCTTCACAGAACAACTCTGTTTCATATGGGGGATCCACAGCTAACAACGATCTTGCGGCAGGACATCAAGCGCAAGATTCCAATTCTGGTGGAAGTTACCCAATGGACGGGGCCGAGTATAACACAACGGTCTTCTCCGACCTGGCCAGTCCTTCCAGTTGTGGTAGCTATTGCTGGGATTGGGGGAATTGGTTAGGGACGAGTAATTACAACTGGCTGAGTAGTAGTCTTCCTAGTGACCCATTCTTCTTCCAGGTCATACTAGCCTACTGGGGAGGCAACCAAGCCGAACCGTCAAACTGCGGATCGAATTCCTATGCATCAAACTGCGTCTTCTTCCAATATGCGCTAGATGGTACAACGCTTTTGACAACGACTCCGAACGTAGGCGATTGGACTTCCGGTGACGCTGTTACGATGGAGTGGGTTCAGCCCACAGCCAACTGCTCTCCCGCAGGTGGGGTCAGCGGGGGGGCTGACTGGGTGGTAGAATTGAAGATAACAAACCGAGCCACTGGCCAGTATACGAGTTCAGGCGAATGTTTCCCTGACAATCAATACGTGCAATTCCTCGAAGAAAGGCCCGGTCTATCAGGAGGGCATCTGGCCCAAAACCCAGAGTTTGGTACCCAAAACTTCTGGGGGGCTATTAACAACTATGGCAACAAGGTCGCTTTGAACTCCGGTTCGAACACTTGGAAACTGAACTTGTACAACACAGGACTTACAACGGAATTGGTCTCAAGCACAACCCCGAGCAATGGGGCGCACGGCAGTACTTGGAGTGATAGCTGGCTCTCGTCATCATATCCATGACATCTCGAAACCTCGTTCCCCAGGTGACACCCTTCGCACCCGAAGTTAAGATTGCACCGAAGTGATGAGAGCACGAGGTATTCAATCAGCATCGTGATTCCAGGAGCGGCTTTCGCAATATTGGTGCTGGCGGTCTTTGCCCCAATTGCGTATGTTCCGGCAGCCGCACCAAGTGGGTGTGGCTTTTCCTGTGCACTGGGCGGGCATGGTTCGTACTACGCTTCAGCAACCAAAGTGTTGGTAGGTTTCGGTGCTTGCATTGAAGCGTCGACTTACTACTTCCCATGCTGAGTTGGTCTTAGCCGACGACAGGTGACTGTGAGTATCGCTGTCTGATTCCTGCTAAACCTGAACGGCATGTATGGAACCACATTATGAACCAGGTAGCTCACAACGCCTCCTGGCCTGAATCCGTACTCCCTACTCGTGTCTCCCTAGATGGAAAGTCTTGCGACTTGACTGTCCCGGAAAAATTGGAACGGTTCGCGGAACTTCGAGATCCTACGACACCTTCCGTTGTCTTGAACGCGAGCGCGGTCCTTATCATCAGCTTTGTCATCAATCTACTTGTCCCTGCCGAGGTAGCGCCCTGGAACTCAGAGCCACACTCACCACGTTCGGTTATTCGCCCTGGAGACGTAAACGGCCCACCTACCTTCTCGATCTTTCTCGCCGCGCGCCGATTCTGAAGGATTCGACATCGTGGGGTGGGCGGCTACCAATCAACCCACTTTCTACTATTGTAGGAGTTACGCGGCTGGAATGCGAGATGACAAACCTTGCAGGAAATCCATCGAATCGAGTAACGTCTTGCTATCTATCTTGTAGCTTCTTACGTTCCTTATACCGTCTCGGCTCAACCGCGTAACTCCTAAGAGGATTGACCCCTCTCATCAGTGGTTCATCTACCTGTACACATGGTTGAATACGACAATAGAACGAAGATAAGCGCGGACGGAAATCCCGGCGACCGCACGTGCAATATGACACCGCCCATACACTGTCCTGTCGAACAGCGAGGGAAGACGTCAGGTGATTTCGGACCACTCGCCTCCCCCATTCGCCGGATATGCGGCGTGTCGGAATAGACCGGCACTTTCCTCCTTCAGAGGGTATGCTCCTTCCTCTCTCCTCCATTTCCCGATTGGAGCTCAATTCTCCCCCCTCGCTTGCGAGCCTGCACCAGCCGACACCCCCCGAGCGAACAACGTGAGCGAGGGCCCCGCTTCGAGGCGGGGTGAAGGCGAAGGACGAGCGGAGGGGCAAAGAGGGGGGAGCGAAGCGAGCCGGCAGGCGAGCGGTGCATTCGGTAGGCATCGCGGGGGGTGAATTTGCTCCGGAGCGATGGCCGAGCCTGGAGGGAGTCGGCTGGTGCAGGCGAGCCTCCGACGAGAGACGGGGTTTGCCCAATCGCTTTATCTACCTCTGGCGGTGAATATCAATTAGAATGGTAAGGGCGGAGCAGAGGTACCTAGTCGATAAGGAGACTGTAGAACACCTGGTAGCCATGCTCAGGGATGGAGTGGAGAAAGGCGCCACCGACGAGGAAATCAGAGAGCAGACCTGGGAGATCTTCGACTCAGACTACCGTGAGAGGACTGACCTGGCAATCAAAGAAATGAAAGAGGGAAGAATCAAGCGATTCAAGAACGCAAAGCAGATGATACGAGACCTAGAGATCCGCTGAGCAACCTTGCCGTGGTCCTCTGCATACACTCCGACCTTCAGAAGAGACCACAAGAGCCTCGGTCGCCAAGACCAGCAGAGGGTGAACGAAGCCATCAGCGGCATTCTGAACTCGGGCAACCCGGCTGCTCTTGGAAGGCCCAAGTATGGCAAGTGGAAGGGAGCCTATGGCTACGACGTCGGGCGTGCAATCAGGGTTCTCTATTCCGTCGATCCTCTTGAAAGGGTCGTGGTGTTCCTGAGGTGTGGCCCGCACACGATATACTGAACTGCTCTCCCCGAGGACCCTCTTCGGAGAGATGCTCAGTGAAAGATTCTCTTAATTAATTCAGTTGGCCGGAAGGGACCCGCCCCGCCGCAAACTGATTAATACGCTGGGACTGGCCGGCGCGCACCTGCGATGGCCAAGGGGCTCCTGGAGCAGCTGGGGTTCAAGAGGACCCTGAACGCGGGGGGTCACATCACGGTATACGGCGGCTCATGCCCCGACCCCCGGGTCGTGAGGGCCATGGACGAGGCCTCGGGGCGCTGGGTGGACATGAGGGCTCTCGAGCGGAACACAGGCAAGCTCCTCGCGACCCAGCTCGGGTGCGAGGACGGCTTCGTGACATCGGGGGCCTACGCGGCGAACGCCATGGCGGCCCAGGCCGCCCTCTCCCTGGCCAGGGAGCGGGGGAGGGGGACGAAGTCCCCGAACGTGGTCATCCAGTCGTGCCACATCACGAAGTACGCGGAGTCCTACGTGGCCGGGGGCCTGGGGCTCAAGGAGGTGAAGAGGCGCTCAGAGTCCGAGTCCCTCGCCGAGCACATCGACCCGTCCACCGTGGCCGTGGCCTACGTCTTGAACGACCAGGACTTTGAGTTCAACCTCAGGGAGACCGTCGACGCCTGCGGAAGGGCGGGGATCCCTGCCATCGTCGACGCCGCGGTGGTCGACCCCGCCATCAGGGGGATCAAGGAGGTGCTCGCCTACGGCCCTGACTCGGTGTCGGTGAGCGGCGGGAAGAGCTTCAACGGCCCCAACGCGACGGGGCTCCTGGTAGGGAGGGCGGCCTTCGTCTCGAGGGCCAGGGACCTCTCCTTCCCCAACTACGGGCCCGGGAGGGGGATGAAGGTCAGCAAGGAGCAGGTCGTGGGGCTGATGAAGGCGGTGGAGCTGGCCGCGGCGTCCGACGACGAGAAGCTGGTAGACGAATGGCGGGAGAGGGCAGAGCGGGTGAAGGCGTCCTTGCAAGGGATACCCAACCTGAGGACCGAGGTCGTGTTTCCCTGGAGGCTTAACTTCCCTCAGCCTGTCCCCAGGGTCGGGATCTACTTCGAGACCGCCGACGGGGAGAAGAGGGCCGAGGAGGCGAAGCGCAGGCTGGCCGAGGGGAGCCCTCAGGTCCTTGTCAGGCCCTCCAACGACGTCATCAAGGCGAAGAACAGCATCACCCTGGACCTCCGCACCCTGCGGAAGAACGAGGTCAGGGTCCTGGCCGAGTCGCTGAGGGCCGTCATTTCCGCGGTCATGCGCCAGGGCTGACGACCGGCGCGCCGGCCCCCTTCGGGCCGCGGACCACCGGGGTCCCCGGGTCTGGCGAATCCCGTCGCGTGTCACTCTTAAATACGGAAATCAAAGTCGGAGGAGAACCCGGGGTAGATGGGGAGAATGCAATTGGGGAGCCTGGCGGGGAAGAGATGCGTCATCACCGGGGGGACGAGGGGGATCGGAGAAGCGGTCGCGAGGCTCTTCGAAGAGCTGGGGGCCCAGGAGGTACTGATCATAGGGCGAGACAAGAAGCGGGGGGAGGCCATAGAGAAGAGCTCGAAGCGGATCAAGTTCATGCAGGTCGACCTCGAGGACCTCGAGGACGTCCAGAGGTTCCTGGGGTGGTTCGCCTCGAACCACGGGACCGTGGACATACTGGTGAGCAACGCCTCGAGGGACAGCCGCTACAGCGTCCTCGACATCCCCTTCGAGGAGTGGAAGAGGATGGTCCAGCTCAACATGACCTCCCCCTTCCTCCTGTGCCAGGGGGTGGCCAAGAAGATGGTCGCGGACCACGTCAGGGGGAAGATAATCCTGATAGGCGCCATCCAGGCTCTCTTCCCTCTCCAGGATTCCTTCGCCTACGTGTCGACCAAGGGGGGCGTCATCTCCATGATGAAGAGCATGGCGTCTGACCTTGGGAAGTTCGGCATCCAGGTCCTGTCCGTCCTCCCGGGCCCGATCTACATCAAGGAAGGGGACGTCCCCGCGTCCCTGGACCAGAGGGCGGCGCCGCTCCTGGGCAGGATGGGGAGGAGGGAAGAGGTGGCGAAGGCCATCGCCTTCCTTGCTTCGGACGACAACTCTTTCATTACTGGGAGCTACGTCATCGTAGACGGCGGGCGCCTGATAAGCCGCAAGGGGGACCCGACCGAGATCAGCAGCGTCCCATAGCCGCGCGTCGTCCCTCTCTTCGCTCCGTCAACCGGGCCGTCCGGTCGGCTGAAACATGGCGTTTCTTGGCGCGTCGCGGGAAAGAGAGATATAACTCACAAATGCCGCGAAAAGGGGGATTAAGTTAAGATCTCCTTTCCGACTTCCTAGCCGGGTCCGCGGCTCCTACCTCCGCCAGCGCATACTTGTCTCGATACTCGCTTTCTTCGTCGCCTACCTCATCAACTTCATCATCCCAAGGCTCGAGCCGGGGAACATAGTCAGCGTCATCGCGTCCTCGGACCTCCTCCCGCTGCAGCGCCAGCAGCTGCTGCAGCAGCTGGGGCTGACCCAGCCCCTCTGGAGGCAGTTCGAGACCTACCTGGCTGACACCTTCCTCACCTTCCCCCCGAACTTCGGGATCTCCTTCGCCCACTACCCCCTCCCCGTCTGGACGCTGATCTCCGCCGCCCTGCCATGGACCCTCCTCCTCGTCGGGGCGTCGCAGCTCATCTCGTGGCCCCTCGGGGTCCTGCTGGGTTCCTGGCTGGCCTGGCACCGGGGGTCGAAGGCGGACAACGCCATGTTCGGCGTCTCGAACATCATGTGGGGCGTCCCGAGCTACTGGCTCGCCACCATCCTCATCTACGTCTTCGCGATACAGCTGAAGATCTTCCCCCCGTCCCTCTCGACCAGCGGCGGGGCCACGACCCTCGACCTGTCCCAGGTGTTCAACATCCTGGGGCACTCCTTCCTGCCCATACTGACCCTGGTGATCCTCAACATGCCCCTGCAGGCCCTGGTCATGCGCAACAACATGGTCAACATCCTGGAGGAGGACTTCGTGATGGCCGCCAAGGCCAGGGGGCTGAAGCAGAGGACCCTGGTCCTAGGCCACGCGGCCCGCAACGCCCTGCTCCCGAGCATAACCAACCTCGCCCTCAGCTTCGGGAACATCCTCGCCGGGGCCTACCTCGTGGAGATCATCTATTCGTACCCAGGCATGGGGTTCCTGATCGAGCAGTCCGCCCTGGTCCGTGACTATCCCGTCATAGAGGGGGTCTTCTTCGTCACCGCCATCATGGTGATACTGGCGAACCTGGTCGCCGACATAGCCTACCTGTACCTGGACCCACGAGTGGAGTATTGATCGGAGTGGTCGACGTAAAGAAGTTCCTCGTACGGCGCTGGAAGGACCTCGGGGTGATAACGGGGAACTGGTCCGGGAAGATAGGCTTCGCGATCACCGCCGCCTTCGTGATCGTCGTGTTCTTCGCCCAGTGGATCGCCCCCTATTCGCCGACCAGGCAGTTCCCCGTCGCCTACGCCCCCCCGTCCTTCGCCCACCTGCTTGGGACGGACGACATCGGCGAGGACCTGTTCAGCCAGCTGATCTGGGCGGCCAGGGGGTCGTTCATCATAGGCGTCTTCGCCGGGGCCATAGCCACGGTGATAGGCACCGGGATCGGGCTCCTCTCCGGCTACCACGGCGGCCGGACCGGGGAGGGGCTGATGCGGTTCACCGACGTGGTGCTGGTCCTCCCCCTCCTCCCTCTCCTGCTGGTCATCGCCTCGGTCTTCCCCGCCAACGTCATCCTCGTCATCGGGGTCATAGGCTTCCTCTCGTGGCCATCCATGGCCAGGGTGATACGGTCCCAGACCCTCACCCTCAAGACCAGGCCCTTCGTCGACGCGGCCAAGCTCTCAGGGATGAG
The DNA here is from genome assembly GCA_029785615.1 of Nitrososphaerota archaeon. Classification (GTDB taxonomy): domain Archaea; phylum Thermoproteota; class Nitrososphaeria; order Nitrososphaerales; family Gagatemarchaeaceae; genus UBA183. The sequence goes on along the minus strand of JAFLZH010000012.1, from coordinate 5,062 downwards.
CGACTCGCAGATAATGCTGACCGTCCTCCTCCCCAACATGCTCCCCCTGGTGGTGCTGTACGGGGTCTATGCCGCCGTGACCGCGGTGGTGATCGAGGCAGGGCTAGACTACATCGGGCTCGGCGCGGTGACCAACCTGAGCCTGGGGACGATGCTCTACTTCGCCCTGAGCAGGAACGCCCTTCTCATCGGCGCCTGGTGGTGGTTCATCCCCCCCGGCCTGCTGATAGCCGTCCTCGGCATCGGATTCATACTCCTGGCCCACGGCGTCGAGCGCATCGGGAGGGTCAGGTCTTGAGCGCGGGGGGCTCCGGGGACATGACCCAGCCCGTCGCCCGGTTCGAGGACCTAGTCATCACCTACCCCTCGGCCAGGGGGAGCCTGAAGGCCGTCGACGGCGTGACCCTGGAGGTGGTCAAGGGGGAGTTCCTCGGGTTGGTCGGAGAGTCCGGCTGCGGAAAGACGACCCTGGCGCTCACGCTCCTGCGGATGAACGAACCGGGGAAGGTGACCGGGGGCTCCGTGAAGGTCGAGGGGATAGACCTCCTGTCGTTGGACGCCGACGCCCTGAGGAGGTTCCGATGGGAGAAGGTCGCCATGGTGTTCCAGGCGGCGATGAACACCCTGGACCCGGTCAAGACCGTCGAGTCCCAGATCGTCGAGACCATCGTCCAGCACAGCCAGGAGACCAAGGAGCAGGCCAGGGCCAAGGTCCAGGGGCTCCTCGAGCTCGTCAGCATCGACCCCGCGAGGGCGAAGTCTTACCCCCACGAGCTCAGCGGCGGGATGCGTCAGAGGGTGGTCATCGCCCTCGCCCTCTGTCTTTCCCCGGACATACTGATCGCGGACGAGCCGACCACCGCCCTCGACGTCGTAGTCCAGGCGGGGGTCATGAGGACCCTGAAGGCGCTGCAGGCCAAGCTCGGGGTCACCACCATCCTCATCACCCACGACATATCGATCATGAACGGGACCGCCGACAGGCTGGCCATAATGTACGCCGGGAAGATAGTCGAAGTCGGGCCCACCCAGCAGGTGATCGCTGACCCGCAGCACCCCTACACCCAGGCCCTCCTCGGCGCCGTCCCCGCCATAGGGAGCGGGACGACAGTGGTCAAAGGCATCCCAGGGAGCCCCCCTGACCTGATATCGCCGCCGGCCGGATGCAGGTTCGCCCCCCGCTGCCCCTACGCCTTCGACAGATGCACAAAAGAAGAGCCCCCTCTGGTCGGCGACGGCAAAGACATGGTCGCCTGTTGGTTGAGGACGAAATGAGCTCCGACAACGTCGCCGTGGACATAAGGGACCTGCGGGTCTACTTCCAGATCAAGAACGAGCCCGCAGCCGCGAGGAAGGGGGGCCCCCGGCTCGTCAGGGCGGTGGACGGGATCAGCCTGAAGGTGAAGCGCGGGGAGGTCATCTCCTTGGTGGGCGAGAGCGGGAGCGGGAAGACCACCCTCGGGAGGGCCGTCGTCGCCCTCACCAAGCCGACGTCGGGGGAGGTCATCATCGACGGGAAGAAGGTGAACTTCGGCAGGAGGAAGGAGCTGAAGGGCCTCTGGAAGAAGGTGCAGATGGTCTTCCAGGACCCGTACAGCACCTTCAACCCGCTGTCGACGGTCTACGACACCCTCTCGACCCCGCTGGAGAGGTTCAAGCTGTCCAAGGGGGACGAAGAGACGAAGTCGAGGATCGAAGAGGCCCTCAGGGGGGTCGGCCTGAACCCCCGCGAGATCTGGGACAAGTATCCCAACCAGCTGAGCGGAGGCCAGAGGCAGAGGGTCTCGGTCGCGAGGGCGATGATGGTCGAGCCCGAGGTGATCATCGCGGACGAACCCGTCTCCATGATCGACGTCAGCCTCAGGGCCGGGATCCTGGAGCTCCTGAAGGACCTCAACAGGAAGGGGAAGCTGACCATCATATTCATCACCCACGACCTGGCCGTCGCCCTCTACATCAGCGACAGGATCGCGGTCATGTACCGGGGGAAGATAGTCGAGATAGGCTCCTCCAAGGAGATAGTGGAGTCCCCCCTCCACCCATACACCGAGCTCCTCCTCAGGTCCGCCCCCAGGCTCAAGGGGGAGCAGACATGGTCGGAGGAGGACACCGCGGTCTTCAAGACCGTGGACCCCGACGAGTTCCAGGGGTGCCCGTTCTACCCCAGGTGCCCCGTCGGTGTGGACAAGTGCGCCCCTTCGGCGCCCGGGCTCGTCGAGGTCACAAAGGGGCACTTCGTGGCCTGCTTCGTCCGCGAGTCAGGCCGCCGCTGACCACGGGGTCGACGGGGCCTGGCGGCGGGCCCCTCGAATTCTTATAAGCGGAATTTCCCTCGCGGAAAAGTCACGTCGAAGGTAAAGCTAGGCCTCGTGGGATACGGCAGGTTCGGTCGGATGCACGTCAAGGCGGTTTCGCAGATCCCAGACGCTTCGCTGACGGCCGTCTGCGCCGGGAGCGAGAAGAGCCTTCGGGAAGCGGAGGACGAGACCGGCCTCCCCGGGTTCATCGACTACTCAGAGTTCCTCAGGTCCGGGGACGTCGACTCTGTCATCATCGCCACCCCGAACTACACCCACGCCGGCCTCGCCCTGAAGGCCCTCTCCGAAGGGAAGGACGTCTACCTGGAGAAACCCATCGCCACCACCCTCGACGACGCCAAGAAGGTCGTCGACTCGCAGAGGAGCAGCGGGAGGGTGGTCCAGATCGGATTCGAGAACAGGTACTCCAACTTCTGGAGGTCCGTGAAGGCGGTCCTCGAGAATGGAGACATCGGGGCGCCGGTCTTCGGAAAGATCGAATCCTGGAGGTTCCCGATGCGGGGCGGGTCCGGGGGTTGGAAGTACGACGGCCAGAGGGTGGGCCACCAGCTCCTCGAAGAGGCGATACACTACGCCGACCTCTCGAACTGGCTGTTCGGCGCCCAGGCGAAGCCCCTGGCGGTCTCGGGGTTCATAGACGGCACTGAGCCCTTCGCGACGGGGCATCTGAAGAGCGCCTTCTTCGTCGTCGAGTTCGGGGAGCGCAGCAGGTTCATCGTAGCGGACACCCTGGAGGGCTTCGGGTCCGACCTTTCGCTCAGCATCGCCGGGGAGATGGGGGCTTTGAACGGCGCCGTGCGGTCAGAGTCCGACGACTCCCCCGACGTGGAAAGCTACCTGAAGCTGAGGGACAGGGGGGACAGGACGAGCACCACGAATATACAGATGAGCGGACAGCTGGCGGACCTGACGGCCTCCCTCGGCAGCTTCGTGGCCGCCGTCCTTGGAGGAGGGCCCCAGGGGGCGACGGCAGCCGACGGGTACACCTCGCTTGCCATCTGCGAAGCGGCCCTGAGGTCGATGCAGAGCGGGAGGACCGAGCCCGTCCGGCCTCTCGGGGGCCGGTCGACGGACTAGCCGAAGCCGGCGGCTGGCCAGGTCGAATCTGACTCAGCAGCCTGTTAAGATAATTCGAGTTTCTATCCTAAGCGCCCCCTGTCGCATCTTAACGACCGCACATGTCATCGTTGAAGCCTGTCCCGACCTTCGCGACCGGCCTGGGGCCGCTCTCAATCATCAGCAAGTGGGCGGTCTCGGTGCACGCCTTCAGGAGGAACAAGGTCCCGGTCGAAAAGAAGGTGGTCGCCGCCGGCCTCTGCAACTCAGGCTACTCGTACCGCGAGGTCTCGAAGATGCTCGGCGGGATGTCCTACGTCGCTGCCAGGGACGCCTACGTCTCGCTGGTGACCAGCCTCCCCAGGGAGGAGAGGCGGTACAGGCGCTCCGTCGCCATCGACGGGGCCGACGTCCCCGTGGACGGGAAGGGGTATCACCTGTGGCTGGCCCGGGACCTCGAGACAGGGGAGATCATGGCATTCCAGGCTTCCCCTGACGCCTCGGCGGCGGACGGCGCCAGGTTCCTCGCGGGGGTCGCGGCCCAGTGCACCAACAGGCCGCTGCTGAAGCTCGGCGTGGGGCCCAACGACCCCAGGGGGCTCCTCAACCTCGACCTCTACTTCCAGACCATCCCGAGCCAGTCCATCATAGTCAAGCTCGGGCGTCTCTTCCTCGGCGCCCCGCAGTGAGGGGACCCCTTAAGAGAAGGAGGCGCTCCGAGAACAGCCATGCGCTACACCCTCGCCTACGACTCTGACTGCGGGCCCTGCACGGCGTTCAGGCGGGCGGTCGGCTTCCTCGACCCCGGGCGCAGGATGAGATACGTGGGTCTGACCGAAGCGGAGCGGGAGGGCGCCCTCGACTCCATCCCAGCTGCGAAGAGGCGCATGTCGTTCCACTTGATATCAGAAGACGGAGGGGCGGTGAGCGGCGCCGACGCCCTCCCCGCGCTCGCCTCCCAGCTCCCGGGAGGAGCCCTGGCGTCCAGGGCGATGCTGTCGAGCGGGACCCTCCGCGGGGTCGCCGCCTTCGCCTACGGGGCGCTGGCGAGGCTCCACGACTCTGGCGCGTGCAGCGCCTAGAGCCGATGCGACAGATCCTGCTCGTGACTATTTCGCCTCCGCCCTGGCCGTGAACCACAGCGACCCGGGCGCACATGCAGCGGGACCGCCCCGGCCCACCCTCCCAGGCCAGCCCCCCGGGTCGCACCGGCCCGTTAAATCCGCACGGCCCCTGACCATGCATGCAGGGGAGGAGGCCGCGGGGTCCCCGGACCCGGGGGAGGGCTGTCTTCGGGGCCGAAGAGTCCAGGCTCGTCGACGACAACCTCGACGCCCTCTTCGGCTCGCAGTTCTCCAGGGTGATCGAGCACCACTTCAGGGTGATGGCTGGGGCCGGGTTCTGCACCGTCCTCGCCGCCGACCCCGCCGGGGCCAGGGGGACGATGCGGACCATCCTGGGGAGCGACCGGGCCGTCGATGTCGTCTTCCGTGCGCTCCGGAGGAGGCTCAGGGCGAAGGAGGGGGGCGGCTGCAGCGAGGTGGTGCTCCGGGCCCTACTGTCGAGGTCGATATCGAAGTCGATATCCTCCGCCCACTGCGAAGAGGTCAAACGAATTGACCTCTTGGCTCGCCGAAATTCACACTTTCCACTATAACCCGCGCGGAGCGTTATCATCCGCATGCGAA
>JAFLZH010000011.1 GCA_029785615.1 Nitrososphaerota archaeon | reverse complement strand
GGCGAGGTGCTGAAGATGGACGTTCAGGGGTTCTACTCTGTCCTCGAGAGGCTCAACGTCACAGCCTGTGGCTATGGCGCCATCGCCACGGTGATGCTCACGGCCAGGTCGCTGGGGCTCACGAGGCCAGAGCTCCTAGAGTACGCCACGAGCGGCGACACCAGCGGCGACAACGTTCAAGTCGTGGGTTATGGAGCCCTCAGATTCGTAAGCTCTTGAGAGCCGTAGCAGAAGCTCCTTCGAAGGCAATCGTCACCGGGGAGCACTTCGTGGTCCACGGCGCCTGGGCCCTTGCCGCCGCCTTGCCGAAGAAGGTGAGGGTGGAGGTGGAGGGGGCCCGCTCTTTCAGGGTGACGTCCCAGGGGTCAGAAGAGGGGCCTGCCGGGATTGCGCCAGTCAGGCAGGTGGTCAGGGCCGTGGCCGAAGAGTACTCGGTGGGCCAGGAGGTAGCGGTGTCTGTCACTTCTTCGGTCCCCCGAGGCGCCGGCCTGGGGTCATCCGCCGCCACCATGGTCGCCCTCTCTGCCGCCCTATCAGAGTTCCACTCTCTGGGTCTGGGCGCCGAGGACATCATCCGCCTCTCGATGGTCGGAGAGAACGCAATCCACGGCCGCCCTTCCGGCATCGACCCAGCTGTCTGCGCCCTAGGGGGGGCCATCCTGTTCAAACCAGGGACCAAGCCGAAGGAAGTCTCCTTAGGCGGGAGCCGCTCGTTGCTAGTGTCGTACTCCGGGATCAGCAGGGATACCAAGGCGCAGATAGGCAGAGTATCAGAGGCCAAGGACAGATACCCGGGCTACTTCGCCCGCCTGGCCGGCTCGGTGGGCGCCCTAAGCCTAGAGGCCGCAGGGCTCCTCGCCAAGGGAGACGGGGAGGGGCTGGGAGGGCTGCTAACAATGAACCACGCTCTCCTGGGGATGCTGGGGGTATCCAACCCTACCTTGGACGGGATGGTCGACCAGATGATAACGGCTGGAGCCTATGGTGCGAAGCTCACCGGGGGAGGCGGAGGAGGGAGCGTGATCGCAGTGGCCCCCAAGGCAAAGGAAAAAAACCTAGTTTCAGGGCTCACGGCGCGAGGGTTCGAGACGTTCATCGCCAAAGTACCTACCGAGGGAGTGAAAAGCTGGCTAGAGCGATAGTCGCGAAGCTGGGGGGTTCCGTGATCACGGACAAGTCGAAGCCCTTCTCCTATCGTCCGGACGTAGTCTCAGCGCTCTCCGAGGAGATCGCGTCTTCTGACCAGAAGGTCGTCGTGGTGCACGGCGGAGGGTCCTTCGGCCACGTCGTCGCGAAGCAGCACGGGCTAGGCTCAGACGCCGGCGAGGCGCCGGCGGTGGGGGTAGCCCAGACTAGGGCGGCAATGTACGAGTTGAACAGGATGGTCTGCAAGACAATGCTGGAGTTCAAGCTCAGCCCCTACCCGTTCTCGCCCTTCGACGCCGTAAGCCGGGCCGGAGGCGCGTCGGTCTCTTCCTGGCTGAAGGGCCTCCTCAAGGAAGGGCTCACGCCGGTCACCTTCGGGGACGTCGGGCTAACGCCGTCAGGGTTCAAGGTGATGTCAGGGGACGTGATTGTGCAAGAGCTGGCGAAGATGCTGGAGCCGGAGAGGGCTGTGTTCGCCCTAGACGTGGACGGCGTCTACGAAGAGAACACGCGGGTCATCATCCCTGAGCTGACCGCCTCCAAGGTCAGGCGGATGAAGGTGAAGGAAGGGGACGACGCCACCGGAGGTATGAGGCTGAAGCTGGAAGTGGCTGCCAAGATAGCCGCAGGAGGAACCAGCGTGTACTTCGTCTCTGGGTACAGGCGGAACGAGTTTTCCAAGGCCCTCCGGGGCCTAGACTTTTACGGCACCGTGGTCCGCGCTTAGGCTAGAGGCAGGGACCGGACAGGCATGCCCACCTTCCAGGACGAGATGAGGCGCGTGAAGGCTGAGGTAGACGCCCTGATACTCGACCAGATCCTGCCGAAGTCCAGCCCGATAAGGGAAGTCGACCTTCTCTACAGGATGATGCGGGACTACCCGTCGCGCCCGGCCAAGGGCATGAGGCCGTTCCTCTGCGTGGCCGCCTGCAGGGCCGCCGGAGGCTCAGAAGGCGACGCGGTGCTCACCGCCGCCTGCATAGAGCTCTTCCAGCACTGGATACTGGTCCACGACGACATAGAGGACGGATCCGAGCTGAGGCGCGGAGAGCCCGCACTGCACAGGAAGTACGGAGAGGCTCTGGCTCTCAACGCCGGGGATGCCCTCCATGCCCGCACCTGGGAGGCGCTCCTGAAGAACAGGGAGAGGATCGGCCTGGACCGGACGTTCGCGGTCATGGAAGAGTTCTCAAGGATGGTCAACGAGACGACCGAAGGCCAGCACATGGAGCTGGGATGGGTCGCGGCCAAGCGGTGGGACCTCGGGGAGAAAGACTACTTCGAGATGTGTACTCGCAAGACTTCGTGGTACACCGTCGCCAGCCCGTGCAGGATGGGGGCGCTGGTGGCCGGGGCCGGTGCGGGCGTGCTGACAGGCCTGAAGGACTTTGGGACCACCCTGGGGGTCGCCTTCCAGATCCAGGACGACGCGCTGAACCTGGTGGGGGACCAGAAGAAATACGGCAAAGCGAGGTCCGACGACATACTGGAAGGCAAGAGGACCCTGATGCTCCTCCACCTCCTCTCTGTGGTGTCCCAGAGCGAGAGGGACAAGGTCGTCGCAATCATGGACAAGGGCAGGGCACAGAAGACAGACGCCGACGTGGCATTCGTGCTGTCGACGATGGAGAAGTATGACGCTGTGGGGTTCGCCAGGAAGAAGGCGTCAGAGCTGCTCAAGCTGTCCCTGGCCACGCTCCGGGGCATAGATTGGAAGGGGGACAAGGAAGCCGTGTCCCTCCTGGCCTCATTTGCTAGGTTCGCAGTAGAAAGGGAATGGTAGCAGAATCGCTGGGGGAAGAGGCGCTCGCAGCCGTCGAGGAGGCTGCCCTTGTGAACGCTGCTAGGCACGGCGGGAAGGCCGAGGTGGGGGCCATCGTGGGGCGGGTCCTGGCCGAGTTTCCAGACCTGAGGACCAAGGCGGGTCTGGTATCGAAGGAGGCAGCGGCAGTGGCCAAGAGAGTAAACGCCCTCGGCATAGCGGAGCAGGAGCAGCTAATCGCCGAGAGGTACCCAGATGCGGCAGCGCCCGTGGAGAGACAGGGTAGAGTCGGGCTCCCCGCGCTCCCCAACGCCGTGAAGGGGCAGACCGCCTTCCGGCTCCCTCCGGAACCGTCTGGCTACATGACGGTGGGGCACGCCATGGCATTCACCATCAACTACCTCTACAAAGAACAGTACGATGGAGAACTCTGGCTCCGATTCGAAGACACCAACCCGAAGAAGGTCCTCCCCCAGTACTACGACAGCTTCCGCCGTGGGATAGGATGGCTCTCGATCAAGTACGACCACGAGAAGAACGTGTCGGACGACATGGAGGCCATCTACGAAGCGGGGAGGAAGCTCCTCGAGCAGGGGGACGCCTATGCCTGCTCCTGCGACGAGGCGAGGGTGAAGGCGCTGCGGTTCGAAGGGACCCCCTGCGAGCACAGGGGGAGCTCGGTCGAGGCGAACCTTCGGGTCTGGGACGAGCTCCTGGCGAAGAAGCACAAGGACGGTGCCTACGTCATCAGGTTCAAGGGGGACATGAAGAGCCCCAATTACTCACTCAGGGACACCAACCTCTTCAGGACCATCTCATATCCACACCCACTTACCGGGAATAGGTACTCTCTGTGGCCGACATACGACCTAGCCAACGCCGTCGAGGACGAGATGTGCGGCATAACCCACGTCCTCAGGAGCTCCGAGTTCCGCAACGAACTCCAGGCGCAGATACGCGACGCGCTGAGGTTCAGGCGCATAGAGGTCATCCAATTCTCGAGGTTCAACTTCAAGGGGACGCCGGTATCGAAGAGGCTCCTCCGCCCGCTCGTGGAGAAGAGCGTGGTGTCAGGATGGGACGACCCGAGGATGCCTACGGTAGACGGCCTCAGAAGGCGCGGCATCATGCCACAGGCGATCAGGGAGTTCACACTACAGGTGGGTTACACGAAGACCGAGCACGAGTACGACTGGAGCATACTCCTGTCGGTGAACAGGAAGCTCCTCGACCCTATCTCGAAGCGGATGTTCTTCGTCCCTGGGCCCGCAAAGCTGGAAGTGGAGGGCGCGCCAAGCAAGGAGGTGACACTCGCCTTCCACCCGCAGAAGGTCATGGGCAGCAGGACGATCAGCACCGAGGGTGATTTCTTCGTCCCGTCGGCGGACCTTGGCGCGATGAAGAAGGGGACCGTGTTCCGCCTCATGGACCTCTACAACGTCAGGCTGACCGCGGAGTGGCCTTCCCCCCGAGCTGAGTACGCCGGGGACGAGCTAATCCCAGACTCGAAGAAGGTCCAGTGGGTCACCCGGGCGCACTCGGAGGCGGTGGTCACCATACCCGGAGAGCTCTTTTTGGAGGGTGACGTCTACAACAAGGACAGTCTCAAGGAGGTGGCAGGATACGTCGAAGAGTCGGCCTCCGGCCTCCCTCTCGGCGACATCGTCCAATTCCCCAGGTTTGGGTTCTGCAGGCTAGACGCCACAGGGCGGTTCATCCTCGCAGGATGAGCCGTTGAAACGAGTTCGGTGGCCAACCGTTTATATGCTGGCCGAAACTGGCCCGCCTGGGAGATTGTAAGATGACCCCCGACAAGAAGCCCTACTACATCAAGTTCGAGACCCCGAAGGAAGTCTCCGAAGCAGCTTACGAGGTGCTGAGGCAGGCGTCCAGGACCGGAAAGGTCCGCAAGGGCACCAACGAGTCGACGAAGGCCATCGAGAGGGGGCTGGCCAAGCTGGTGGTGATAGCCGAGGACGTGACGCCGCCTGAGGTGGTCGCCCACCTGCCAATCCTCTGCGACGAGAGGAAGATACCCTATGTCTTCGTGCCCTCCAAGGACCAGATAGGTCCGGCTATCGGCATCGACGTGTCGACGGCGGCAGCGGCGGTCCTCGAGGCTGGTGAAGGCTCCCAAATCTTGGAGCAGGTCACTCAAGAGCTTTCGAGGCTGAAGAAGGCCGCATGAGCAGCAAGAAAGAAGTAGAGACACTCACTCCGGCCGAGGTAGTCCAGATAGTCGGGCGGACAGGGGTCGCAGGCGAGATAACCCAGGTGAGGGTGAAGATTCTCGAGGGAAAGGAGAAGGGCCGCATACTCACCAGGAACGTGAAGGGGCCGATACGGCTGGCCGACGTGCTCGTGCTCAGAGAGACGGAGCGCGAAGCGAGGAAGCTCAAGTAAAGCCTTCGCCAGTCACCGTCTGATACATGCCTGCCTTCAGAAGGCTCTGCTGTATGGTCGGCGCAGGTTTCCGGCCCTGTTCCACTCAGCTCTAACTTCGGATAGCCTTCTCGAAATCAGCCAGGTTGTGTGGCCTGGTGTACGTCCCGTGGGTGAGGGTGGCGATGTCCCTGAGCTCTTTCGATGCCTCGTTGGAGAGCTCTATCACGTCCACCTCGACCGGGGATATCTTCAACTCTTCGGATATGGTCTTGATGGGCTCCCTGTCGTTCCCTCCGTCGCTGATCAGCTTGATGACCTTCTCCTTCCTGATGGAGTCGGAGATGTTCTCGATGCCGTACTTGACCGCGTCGACCAGGGGGCTCCCGCCCTTGCACTGCAGGTCCTCCAGCCGGTAGAGCTCCAGCGAGGCCGGAGCAGGGTTCAGGGGGACTACCACTTCGATCTGAGTGGAACCTGGGGTCCCCAGCAACCTATAGAACGTCACCCCCATCCTGATCGGCCACGGAAAGTAGGAGACCGGCCAGTACTCAGCCACGAAGTTGAACAGTCCGGTCTTGACGATCTTCATCTTGCTCATGCCGGAAGAGTGCAACTTCCCTCCCATGCTCCTTGAGCCGTCTATCACAAAGAGGACGTCCTTAGCCTTGGATTCGTCGTAGCTCAAACCTGCACCCAGAAACTGACAAACGTATAAAAAAGATGGGAGGGGAGGTAAACCGTTGGCGTTCAGGGCAGCGAACCAAGCTCCGCTTGCACCTAACCCGGTCATCATGGCTTGCATGGGCCATGCGGGAGTAGGTATCGGCGCCGAAGCCTATCGCTGGGTGCTGATTGACGTGGGGGCGGACCCCACCGCGCCGACCCTGAAAGGAGAGAAGCAGCAGTTGGAAGTCCTCCGGAGGTATGGAAGCACGATCCTCAGGTTCGGCGCTTCGCTGCGGAAGGGGGAGATGCCCCTCGTGCCGAGGGCGCTGCTCGTGGACCTCGACCCACGCTCGGCGAACCTCATCCTGCAGTCATATCCGCAGCTCTTCGCCATGAAGGACAAGCACGCTGTCTACGGCCTGGGCGGGGCTGCGAGGAACTGGGCCGAGGGTAGGAGCAGGTTCAGGAACGAGATCGTTGGGAAGCAGGACATCGCGTCTAGGATACAGGCGATCTCGCCCGAACCGGTGAGGGGTTTCATAGTCCCGTTCAGCATGGGTGGAGGGACGGGGGGTTCGTTCTCATCTGAGTTCATGTCCTACGTCAAGGGGAACAGCGCCCTCGGGCACGCCACCATCGCGACCTTCGGGGTGCTCCCTGAGTTCGGCTGGGACCCTGTCATCTACGGGCCCGCCCACATCAGCATCGTTCTCAACCTGGCCTATCAGATCAAGTACTCTGATGCCCCAATCTTGATGGACAACAAAGAGCTCAGGTTCCAGGCGGACAGGCTGAAGAATCAGCTCGACGCGCGGTCCTCCATCGTGGACGAGCTCCCGAAGCAAATCCGCGTCGGCTGGCACGACTATAGAAACAAGAACCTGCTGGCTGCCCACGTGATAGCCGAGTTCATGGATTCATTCATACGCGAGACGGAGTGGGACATGTCCAACTACAGGACCTGGCTGGCTGCGAGCAAGCCGAAGTTCGTGGTGCCATGGCTCCTGCCTCTGGTCCCGAAAGGGAGTTCGGAGATAAAGTCCATCGAGGAGGCGTTCGAAGAGGGGAACGATGGGCTTCTTTTCAACCTCGAACAGGAGGGGGAGATGGAGAAGGGGAAGACTGACTCAGCCTGCGTCCTGATAAAGTGCGCCGGGAGCGTGGATGCTGAAGAGAGGGAGTTCTTCAAGAAGATACTGAACGAAAAGTACGGCATCCAGGACAAGAGAGTGATCTTCGTCAAGATACCCACCATGACCAACGAGCCCGCGTCGGCCCTCGTCCTTCTCAATGTGAAGGGGACAGGGAAGAAGCTCCTGCCCTTTGTCACGGAGGCCGAGGACGCCTGGGACTCCTACAAGGACGAGTACCAGAACAGGGAACTGACGCACGAGGAATTCAAGAAAGCGGTCATCGAAGTCTCAAGCCACCTGGGTTAGGTAAGAGATGAACCTCACAGAACTGGAGGTTGCAGCCGGTAGGTTACTGGAAGAGCAGAAGAGGCTCAAGACCATCGACAGCGAACTCGATGTGCTGTCACAGGAGATCACGCAGGACCCAAAGAGGAACGAGAAGGACCAGGCATTCTACGCCCTGATCGGCCTCGACTGGTCCGACCCGGGGCACCAAGACAGGGCGGCTGCCTTGAAGAGGGAGCGGGGGGACGTACTGGCATCCATCCGAGAAGTCCACGGCCAGATGTTCACCGGGCTCAGCTCCGACCGACTAATAGTGCCTCTGGACCCTATACCTGTGTCTGGGGGGCGTTCCTTCACCTTCAGGTTCAGATCCGGTGCGACATTCCCGAAGTCGGTCGAGGCTTTCTCGGCCATGCTCGGCATTCCGTCCCCGCTCAGCTTGGGGGACGTGACAATCTCCGAAGACAGGGTGGTGGTCGCGGAATCAGACGAGTACTTCGCCAAGAAGAAGCTAGTGGATGCTTTCGAGGACCTGAGGAAGGCGCTCAAACGGAAGCTCTCCTAGACGAAGGACTGGGATGCTCCTACTAGTATTCAGCGCCGGAGGGAGGCCGGAGGGTTGTCAGCGGTAAAGCGGATAGCCGGATTCTTCGAGAAGGTGAGGGTCCCTCTCGGCAGGCTATCCGGGCCGGGTTCGCCCAAGGACGAAGACCTGATACTGGCTGTCATAAGCAGGATTGAGGTGGCCGGGGAGGACCTTTCAGTCCCGGCGACTTTCGAAGACAGCGACGCGGTGTACAAGAAGCTGATGGTGCGCCTCGACTGGCAGCTCAAGAACTCAGGGCTGACCCCCGAGGAGCTCATCAGGTCCTATCCATATGAGGTGAGGTCCCTCCTTCTGCTCAAGTCCTACGAGAAGACAAAGAAGAAGAACGATTCGACCGTCTTCAAGGACAGGCTCATCGAAATGGGGTTCAAGGCAGTCCAGCCGGGGGTCTGGGTGCTCCCGCCGACGAGGACGCCGCAGGGCCTCGAGTCCCAGGATGCCATGCGGCTCTGGTTCAGGCAGAACCTGGCGAAGAAGGTGACGAAGAGCGTCGACTACGTCTTCCCGTTCATCGCTTCCGTCGACCTGAAGAGGGTGATTTCGGAGCGAAGGGGGATAAGGAAGATGCCCATGGCCAGGACCCTGTTCGCCGCCCTCTCTCTGGAGGAGGTGGCTCCCCCGAGTCACCTTTACGCCGCGATGAAGGCGAAGGGGCGGTCTGTCAAGGAGATCATCTTGACGGGTGACATCCCGCTCTTGTCCAGCGCCTTCGCTGACGAGAAGGAGCTCGAGGCGATCAAGACAAACGAGCTGGAGATAGGGGTGAGGCTGAGGGGGGCCACCGGCCTCGGGGCCGTGAACCTGGAAGACTTGGCCAACCTGGGCCCTGAAACGTTGGCAAAGGCGCTCGAGGGTTTCGTCCCGCACCCGAAGGACTTCGGCCAGAGGCTCATCGTGGAGGCCCAGCACTGGATGAGACATCTCGGGGGGACCGTTCCGACATGACCTCCCGCCTGACCTAGCTCCCAGGCGCCTCCTGGGGGGCAGGCGCCGTCTTTATATCCAGAGTTTCAAAGGCCACCGAAAGGTCGAGGTGCGGTAGCCTGAAATGTACGTCCCAAAGAAATGCGTCTTTTGTGGTAAAGAGGTCAGACTCGGTTCGGGCACCCTCTACGTGAAGAACGACGGTTCCACCAAGTCTTACTGTTCCTCCAAGTGCAGAACCAACGACCTGAAGCTGGGTCGGGACCCGCGCAAACTGAAGTGGGCGAGGAGACCCGCCAAGAAATGAGCGCCGTCGAAGACACGCTGATCGTCGTGAAGCCTGACGGCGTGAAGCGGGGCCTGGTCGGAGAGATCATCGGGAGGTTCGAAAGGAAGGGGTTCGCTGTCAAGAGGGTACAGATGCTCACAATGTCGAAGCCTCAGGCGGAGGAGTTCTACAGCGTCCACAACGCGAAGCCCTTCTTCGGCGAGCTGGTCTCGTTCATCACATCGGGTCCGGTGGTGGGGGTTGTCATGTCGGGCAGGGATGCCGTCGCCACGGTCAGACGGATGGTCGGAGCGACGAAGAGCTGGGAGGCCGCGGCGGGGACCATAAGGGGGGACTTCGGCCTAGGGCTGACTGACAACTGCATCCACGCCTCAGATTCCACCGAGAGCTTTACAAAGGAGAGCGCGGCCTTCTTCGGCAAGACGCTAGGGTGAGGCCACCTTAAGGAACTGGATGGAATATGTCAGAGCAAAGCCGCATACGGCAGCCTGTAGTCGTCATCCTGGGGCACGTAGACTCTGGCAAGACTTCAATCGCTGACTGCCTGAGAGGGACCGGGGTCCAGGCCCGCGAGGTGGGCGGGATAACGCAGGAGATAGGGGCGAGCTTCTTCCCTATGGAGACGCTGAGGACGATATGCGGGCCTCTTCTGGACAGGGCGGGGGGCGAGCTCCAGATACCAGGGCTTCTCATGATAGACACACCTGGTCACGCAGTCTTCTCCAACCTCAGGCTCAGAGGAGGGTCGGCGGCAGACATCGCGATACTCGTCGTCGATGTTCTGAAGGGGCTGGAGAACCAGACCCTAGAGAGCATTGACATCCTGAAGCAGAGGCACGTCCCCTTTTTGGTCGCGCTGAACAAGATAGACATGATCAGCGGCTGGAAGAAGGGGAGCAAGGGTCCTCTCCTGCAGGTGATGAAGGACCAGGCCCCGACCTGGGGGGACGAGTTAGAGGAACGCCTGTATAACGTGGTCGGGGGGCTCAACCGCCTCGGCTTCCAGTCTGATGCCTACTATAGAGTCAAGGACTTCCGCCAGCAGGTGTCCATAGTCCCTGTCTCGGCGAGGGCGCCAGTGGGGATGCCGGAGATGCTGGCCATGCTGATCGGCCTCGCGCAGCAGTTCCTGAAGGGGAAGCTGAGGGTAGGAGACGCTCCTTCGGCTCGCGGGATAATCTTGGAGCTTCAGGAGGAGGTGGGCATCGGCCAGACGGCCAACGTGATCCTGACCGAGGGGACCCTGAGCGTGGGGGACTCGATATCGCTGGTCCGCAGGGACGGCGCGTTCAAGTCCAAGGTGAAGGCGCTTTTCATGCCCAAGCCGCTGGACGAAATGCGAGACCCCAGGGACAAGTTCACCGCCGTGACCGCCGCCTACGCCGCGGCGGGAGTAAAACTGGTCTCCCCAGACCTCGGAGGGGTGGTGGCAGGCACCTTGGTGGCGTCCTTCACCACCGAGAGGCAGTTCCAGGACCTCAAGTCGGAGATGGAGAAGGAGCTCTCCAACATCGTGGTCAAGACAGACAACATGGGGGTGATAGTGAAGGCGGGGAGCATAGGCGGCCTGGAAGCTCTCCTGAGGATGCTGGAGGAGAGGGGTGTCCCGGTGAGGGAGGCAGACATAGGGGACATCTCGAAGAACGACATCGTCGCCGCCCAGGTGGTCGGAGAGCACGACCCCTACCTCGGGGCGATACTCGGCTTCGATTCGAAGGTCCTCCCCGAGGCCAAGGAGCACGCAGGTTCGAGCCCGGTCTTCATCTCCTCGATCATCTATGAGGTCATCGACAACTATGCCAGCTGGGCGACTGCGAAGAAGGATGCGGACGAGAGGGCCGCTCTTTCGAGCCTGACGCGGCCATGCAAGCTCAAGGTCCTCCCGGGAGCGTTCTTCAGACGGAACGACCCAGCCGTGTTCGGGGTCGAAGTGGTCGCCGGGCGGCTCCGCCCCAAGGTTAGGTTGATGTCTTCGGCAGGGACCGAGGTAGGGACCGTCGAGCAGGTGCAGGACAACGGCAAAGCGGTCGGCGAGGCGAAGGAGGGGGAGGAGGTGGCCATCTCGGTCCAGGGCCCGACCCTCGGGAGGCAGGTGAAGGAGAACGACATCCTCTATGCCATGCCGCGCAGCCATGAGGCGAAGATCCTCCGCACGAAGCTCCTCGGTTCCCTGACTGAGGACGAGAAGCATGTGCTGGACGAAGTCATTGCGATAAAGTCGCCGGCGGACCCGATGTACGGGTTTTAGACTTAATTACCCGCTGTAGTCGGAGCCGATTCCAATGGTCAGCTTCAAGCTGGTCCTCTCGGACCCCAAGACCGGCAAGTCAGAGGCCCAGGAACTCAAAGACACCCCAGCCCAGCTCCTGGTCGGGAGGAAGATAGGGAACGTCCTGGACGGGGCCACCATCGGGCTGACCGGGAAGATAATGATCACCGGCGGGAGCGACAAGGCAGGGTTCCCCATGCGCGCAGACACCATGGGCGGGGGGAAAAACTACGTCCTCTTGACCAAAGGGGTGGGGTACAGGACGAAAGAAGACGGGTCCAAGAGGCGCAAGCTGGTGAGGGGGAACACCATAACTGAGGAGACGTTCCAGGTGAACGCCAAGCGCGTGGACGAGTCCACGAAGGTCAGCTAGACGCTAAAGTCACAGCAGGTTTCTGCCAAAACTCGCGAACTCTCAGCCTGAAAAGCAGAAATATCTAGAAGGACGGAGAGGGCCTTCAGGATCAGACTTGGCCAGACTGGACGAGCTAGACATGAAGATACTCTCGTCCCTTCATGCAGACGCGTCGGTGTCCGTCCCCCGGCTCAGCAAGGAGCTCGGGATCAACCTCTCCGTGCTGTACAGCAGGATAAAGCGCCTGCAGAAGAGGGGGGTCATAGAACGGTTCACGGTGCAGGTGAACGAGGACATGCTCGGCATGCAGGCTGGGGCGCTGGCAGGGCTCAACATCGACCCAAAGCTGAGGGAGTCGATTCTGAACGAGGTCGAGAAGGCGGAGGGGGTCAGGCTCGTCAGGGAGGTGACCGGCCGGTTCGACGTCATCGTCAACCTCAGAGGAAAGTCCCTGGACGAGCTGCACAGGGCGGTCTACGACGTGATAGGGAAGATACCCGGGGTGATGCACACCGAGGTGTTCATGGAGGTCTCCAGGCGTTACCCCCCTGTCAGCTTCAGGCTCATCGAGTGACGCCTAAGGTTCATATGCACCGGGACGAGGTCGCGCCCAGTTGGACCCGCTGATCCTACTCGACCAGGCCGTGGCTCAGGAGAAGGTTCCCAGGGCGCTGGCCAAGAAGGTGCGGCTGAGGATGAAGTACCTCCAGGCAGCGGTGGAGCGGGTCGAGAAAGCCAGCGGCCTCCGCTACCCTCCCTACTACGTAGAGCCGACGCTCCCCGTCTCGAAGTCAGGGAGCGAGTACGGCCAGATGGGGGTGCTCTTCGCCAGGGTGGTCCCCGCCGCCGTGAACGGGAGCGTCCTGATCCTGGTGCAGTTCACCGCCGCCCTCATCGCCTTCGGGACCAAGGGGACCATGGACGCGGTCGCCGCCCACGAGTTCACCCACTACGTCGACCTAGTCCGGAAGCTTAGCACTACCAACGTCACCAGCGACGAAACTGCTACCACCCTGTACGAGGCGGCTTTCGCCGACGCAGAGCGGGTGGTCCCGCCCAAACTGATCTTCGCCGACAAGGCCCTCGTCTCGTTGGTCAGTCGGAAGTTCAAGAACGAGCTGTCTGACGAAGCCCTCAACAAGAAGGTGGGGGCTGCCTGGATAGCGAAGAACCTCCCCGTCCGCCTGGTAGGGCCGGAAGAGAACAGGGTCAGCCTCTCGATGGAGGCTGTGGCGGCCACGAGGTTCGACCCGGCAGTCCTGGCGAAGGTGGCCGAGCTCAAAAAGAAGGCCAGCCCTTGAGGCTGACAGCGGAGGAGCGGGCCACCGTGGAGAGGCTCGCGGCTGCGCTGGTGGACCCTTCAAAGACTTCAGGGGTCGCGGCCTACGGCTCAAAGGTCGCTGGGTACGCCAGGCCCGACTCAGACTACGACATCATCATCGTGTCGAAGCGCTTCAGGGAGGGGGTGCGGTACAGATACGTTAGCGACCCGGTCGAGGCGTCAGCGCTCATCGTAGACGAAGACATGCTGGTCCAGGATGCCCGGTCGTCCTACCTCGGGGAGTTCGTAGTGGGGAGGCTGCTCAACGCCTACGAGCCGCTATCCAACCCGGAGCTGTTCCGGACGGTCGAGCACGAGTACAAGAAAAGGGTGATAGTCGAGGCCCTCCTCGACCTCTCCTCAGACTACGGGGAGTTCGGGAGCCGCCTGATGGTCCCCTACGACTACTTCCTCTTCGACAAGCTCCACAGGCGCGCAGCCATCTACCCCCCTGCACTCTACAGCTATGTCCATACCTACACCTCGAGGCTGGGGGACGCTAACCGGGCGGAGTCAGTGGCCGGGTTCCGTGCCGCCGCCGAGGCGCTCCAGCCGCGGGGGTTCCTCATCGCCGGCCCCGACGGCGTGAGGCTCGTCCCCGAGAAGCTGAAAGGAGACGCGTTCACCAGGGTGCAGTCGCTCTTCTCCGTCACCGCGAGGGGGGTGGCCCAGTACGCTGTCCATGGCTACGCCGGCAGGGTAGGGCCCTCTGTGTTCAGCAGGGAGGCGCTGTCGAAGCTGAGGCGGATGAGAGAGGCGCCCCCCCGGTTCGTCCCCCTGGATGTTCCACGCTCGCTGCTCAGGCTGGACGAGGGAGCCATAATCCCCGACGCGTCCTTCCTCGTGAAGGAACTGGCTCGCCTGCTGGGGCTCGACACCTACTCTGCCACGGAGAAGGACATCGGGGAGCCCTACTCCACCACGAGGGTCCTCACCTTCAGGGCTGGCGAAGATGAGAGGTCAGTGGTGGTCAAGAACTACACCGACGTGAGGTCCCTCAAGTGGGCCCTCCTGGGGATCTGGGCATCCGCTGCGAACAAGTTCAGCGCCGGGCCTCTCACACGGATGGACCGCGAATACGGGGCGACCCTCACCCTGAGGGCCAGGGGGGTCCTCGTGCCTGCGGTCGTCGCTGTCGCTCCCGCGGAGCGAATCCTCGTGAAAGAGTTCGTCAAGGGCCCGACGCTAGCGTCAGAGATCAACGCCTTCCTGAAGGGGGAGGGCGCCCCCCTCCCGCAGGCTGGCTCCTACGGGGCCCTGATGGCCAGGATCCACGGCTGGGGGATGGCGCTGGGGGATGCCAAGCCGAGCAATGTCATCGTCTCTGGAGAGGGGCTCTATCTCACGGACCTGGAGCAGGCATACCCAGGCGGGGACCAGGCCTGGGACTTGGCCGAGTTCCTGTACTACACCGCAAAGCTCTCCAACAGGGAAAACGCGATGAAGGCGGTGGCCGTCGCCTTCCTCGACTCCTATGTCAGGGAAGGGGACAGGTCGCGGGTGGCGAAGGCGAGGGGGGCCAAGTACTTCGGGCCATTCAGGCCCTTCCTCACCCCGGCCATGGCAAAGATGCTCAGAGAGCTGATGTCAACCTACGCCTAGTCCTTCTGGGCGTAGATGGTGCATCCACGGCCGCCAGAGTGGACCGATGGCGATTTCGAGAGGAATCTGCTCTATGCCTTCGAGGCGTATGTCGTGAACCCGCAGTGGCCGCAGGTATGCCGGTCGCCGTGCTGGGCCATGAAGTATCCCCTGCCGCACCTGGGGCACTCCTTCCTCAGCCTGGTCAGCGAGCCATCATCCGCCTTGTAGAGCTTGTGAACCTGTATCCTCCGCTTCGGGGCCTTCGGCTTCTCCTTCTTCTCTGGCTTCTTCTCCTCGACTGGCGCCGCGGCCTCGGCAGGCGCAGGAGCGGGCGCTGGCGCTGGGGCAGGCTGCTTAGACATGGCTACTTCTTAGCCCCGGCGGCCGCCGGCGCGGCAGCTTTCTTCTTCCTCTCCTGTTTTAGCTTCTCACGTTCCTCCTTCGAGAGCGTCCTCTCGTCGAGGTAGCGGAGGTGGATCCGCTTCTTGGACTCCGGAGAGCCGTAGACGTAGAACTTGCCCAGCAGCTTGGTCGTCCCGGACTGGCCGTCAATCCTGATGATCGCTACGTTCTCCGCAGGGACACCCATCTCCTGGGCCACGGCCGCGATGGCCTCCTTCCTCGAGATCTTCCCCGCCCTGTCCTCCAGCGACAGCTCTACGTAGGACCTGTCGAGGACCTTTGACTGGGACTTCTTCTCTACCTGCAAACCGGAGCACCCGAATTTCGCGAGGATATTAAGTTGAGGCCTCTACAGCCTCTCGATGCCCATCTCTGACAGTATGGTCCTGTTCCTCGACTTCGACACCCCGTTGACCTTGACGGCTACCACCCCGGCTCCGGGCTGCCCATAGAAGACAACGGCGGAGACCGGGGCCATCGCTATGGCGAGCATCGCCATGAGGTCCTCCTCACCGTCGACCAGCACCCGGACCGGCTTGCCCCCAGCAAACGCCTCCCTCATCCCGTCGATGGCGCTCTGGGTCAGCCCTCCAGCAGGGTTGCTCACATTAACCAGTCTTGCATAGGGGACTTCGGGGGGTGCCCTCTTCGACCTCCGCTCCACGCCGTCGACCACGTGAACAGCAGGTGTCACGCCGAGGGCATACAGCGTTTCTGTCACCTTGTCCCCGACGGTGATGACCATGGACGCGTCCTGGGCAAGTCCGATGAACTCCTTCCCGGCCGTCTCCTGAGGGCCAAACACATGTCCGAGGGGCTCCGACAGCCTCGGCCTCAGGGTCTCGGGGAGCTTGAACGCCCTGGCCAAGGGCCTAGCTTACCTTGAGGGCATAGCGGCCTGGCCTCGTGATTCCCAAGGTCTTTGCGACTTGGGACTTCTCGGCATTGATTATCACAATGAGCCCCGACCACTCGTTGCTGAGCTCGGTGGAGCCGTCGTTGGGACACGCCTTCTCGGTCGTCAGCATCCTGCACTTGCGGCAGGCCAGTTCTTTCATGGCGCCTACTTCTCCGCCCGCTCAGCTGCCTTGCGCGCCTTGCCGGCCTTGGCCACCTCTTCTTCGATCCACTCCACCGCTCCCAGGAATGGCTGTCTGCAGGTCACCCCTATCTTCCCCATGGAGATGCCATGGCCGAGGCTCACGGCAGTGATCCTGACCCTCACCTTGCTCCCGACGCGGAGCGTCCTCTTACTCTGGGACGCCGTGATGATGCCTGACTTCACGTCGCTGGTAAGGTAGTCGTCCATGATCTGGCTGAGGTGGAGGAGAGCGTCAGCCGGCCCTATCCTGACGAAGGCGCCGAAGTCCGTCACCTCGACTATCTCCCCTTCGACTATCTCCTGCTTCAGCGGGTAGAACGAGAGGACTTCGAACCTCACCCTGTGGTATGTCGCGCCGTCCCCTGCTATGATCTTCCCCACTTTGTCCACGTCAACCTTGGTGACCAGGACCAGGTACCCGTGGTCTGGGTTGATGGTGCTCTCATACTTCAGCTTCAGCAGGTCCATTGCCACCTTTTCGAGGGGGGAGCCGAACCGGTCCGGAGGCACCCTAACCACATCTTCGAGGTTCACAAGCTCAAACATGAATTATCCAGAAACCTGGGCACCCCTTCGGCTCAGCGATTTTAATCTTTGGCTGACATGAGACGAACGCCCCCTTCATCCCAGTGAAGGGGGGAGGGCCCTCTTATGGGCGGACTTGCGGTGCATCTCCAGGGCCTTCCTGACCGCGCTCCTTGGGAGCCCTGCGTCGGCTGCGGCCTCGTCAACGCCCGTCTTCAGGTCGAAGAGGCGGTGGAGGGCGACGTCCAGCCTGTCGTATTCGGCCGGGAGCTCGTCGCTGGCCCTCTGGCCCGGCCAGAGCTGGGGGGAAGCCGGTTTGTCGACGACGCGCCTGGGCAGGCCCAGGTGGGCCCCGAGCTGGCGGGTCTGGGTCTTGTAGAGGTGGACTATAGGGAGGAAGTCGGCCCCGCCGTCCCCGAACTTGGTATTGCCGCAGAACACGTAGTTGCCATTTCGCTCAACGAGCATGTTCTCAAACGGAGGGACTGACGGACACCATACTTTGCCCTCGTAGTGAACCTTCTTCGCATTGGAATTCCGAATCGTGCGGCCCCTCTTCACCTTGCGGGCATAGATGATTTCGTAGGATTCCGAGGACCTGATGATTTTGCCACTCTTCAGCCTTGATGTCCTCGGGGCTCTAGTTCGGACTTTGGGCATCCTTCCGATTTTCACGCACAACTGAACAAAATCGTCCTTCAAGCGGGATGAGCTTGTGCAATAGACCTCCCCCTTCCCCTTGCTGCCATCGCTAGCCCTTAGGCCGTGAAGCAGGAAGGTCAGATAGTTTGAGGGGTACTCAAGTATCCATGGGGGGATGTGCTTCTGACGAGCGCCGAATCCGCACTGACTGAACAGGTCAAACAACCCTTTAGACGGGATTCTCACCAAATCTCTCGTCAAGGAGTAGCTGATCTCGTACTTCTCGAGGATTCGGATGAGTCGTTGGCGGGCATCGTCTTTGGTATAATTCGGGAGCGCGAAGTCGGTCTCGTACGTATCATATGCCCTCATCCTGGGCCTGGAGACTTGTGGTGAAAGAGCGAGGAATCTTCCTTTGGTGTCTCGAACCTGCGCCTGATATTCGCCTCTTGTCAAGCCGGACCTCGCAGGGACTACTGTCGTTCCCTTTACAGCACAACCATCCCCGATGAACAACCCGAAGACAAAGAGCAGATCCTCCATACGAACTGAAATCGCCCGAACAACATGTTTTTGGCTGAAAGTAACCTGGAACTCCGCGGGAAGATCTCCCACTCCGTCCCAGCCTGCGGGTATCGGAACAACCGTATACTTGCGCCGTAGACATTCCTGCGCTGGTCGAAAGACCGGCTTTGCATATTGATAGTCTCCGGTGGATGATGAAACAACAAGCATCCGATGGTTCGGGGTAACCATGATGTCTGCATTTCTAGACCTGAAGTTAACCATCTCTCCATTGTAATCGAAGACGAAAACACCATCGACCTTCGATTCCTTGACTTTCTTGGTAGTGGGGTCGAATGAAAACACGACATCGTCTGTCTTGAGTTCACCGATTCCCTTCGGACCTTGCTTGGTTACGACGCGCGTCTTCTCGTCGTAACAGAAATAGCCCAGCAGGTTCTCACTCCGATCGCCAGTCCCTGCAACCAAGTAATTCATCTTGTTCGCGTAGAAATAGAGGATGCTCATTCTTATCCGCGCCTGGAGATTGGCGTACGGCATCCGGACTTTTTCGTTCCCCAGAACAGACAAGAGCGAATCGAGGATAGGGGATATTCTAACAATCGCCGACCTTATTCCCCAAGACTTCACCAGCGATTGAGCGTCATTCATATCCTCCTTGGGCGTGTGGTCTGATGGCAAGAGCAGACCAAAGACTCTGCCCTTCCCCAGTGCCCTGACGCACAGCGCTCCGACGACCGCGCTATCTATGCCACCGCTCAGCCCGACCACCGCCCCCTCGGCCCCTGCCCCGGCGACTGTCCTCCTGATGAACTCAGAGATGCGCTCCGTCTCCAGAGGGGCGTCCAGGTCTAATCCGTTAGGCGCCACCCCCTCCTCGCCGCAGTCCGGCGTTTTAACCGCTTGCAGAACGTGAGGCCAGGGTCAGACGAGGCGTACCCTGCCGCCGCCGAGGGTGATGGCTCCGACATGGGCTGCTTTCAGGGACCTAAGGAGCTCAGAGTCCACGGTGGCTACGACGGCCCCCGATGTCTTGGCGGCGGAGACTAACTCATCGTCCACCTTGGCGCCCCCGCACCGCTCCGAGGAGAACTTTGAAGAGAGTTGGAGGGCTACCCTGGCGGTCCGGGCCCTGCTGCCGCCCTCTGACGCCAGGCTCTCCAACTCAGACTTCGCGCACTCCAGAAGGATGGGACGGAACCCCCCGACGATCTCGGTCGTGTCCTCGAACCACGTGGTCGGCGTCTCCGCCACAGCCATCAGGAAGCTGCTGTCGAAGATTACCTTCTGCAACGTCCCACTTGCCCCGGGCGCTTACCATGAGGAGAGTTAAATATATGGTGTCTGCAATTTTGTATGGCTATGACCGAGACTTCGACAGTGACGAGCAAGAGCATGGTCAACATCCCAGCTTCTATTCGGAAGAAGTATGGCATCCATAAAGGTGACAAGCTCGCTTTCGTCGAGACGGATCACGGGCTCACCATCATGCGGATACCTCTCTTGACAGAGATCTACGGCAGCGGGGTCTACGAGCGGCATAAGATAATCCAGGCGATCCGCGAGTTGGAAGCGGAGCATCGCGGGGAGGCTCAGGAGTGACATCTTTTGTTTTTGACACCGGCGCGTTGTCCCTCATCTACGCCAAAGATGAGCGACTCCACGCTGTCGTAGAAAGAATCGAATCTGGCGAAGCCGAGGGCCTCATCTCATCGGTTACACTGGCCGAGTTCTATTACAAGACATGTCAATCGTCGGGCAAGGACGTCGCACTCCTAAGATCCCAACAACTCATCGAACGCATGACCGTGATGGAGACGAGCGTAGGCCAATCCAGGGCGGCAGGTATGGAGAAGTGCCGGAACAGCAGGCTGTCGCTTGCTGACTCGTTTGTCCTGGCGCTCGCAAGAAGACAGAGGGGCACAATCCTCACTACAGACGGTGAGTTGGCTAAAGAACGCGATGTAAAGGTAAGATACCTTCAGGTATAAGCCGCACGAGCAGCCGCCGTCAGTTGAGCAGGCGGGCGGACGATGGGCCCTACTTCAGGACGCCTGAGCCGATGAGGCGCCAGCGCTCCGCTATCCTCCTGCTTATGGCCGCCCTCATGCCGCTTTCGATCGCCACCGGCTTCTTGAGGTCCAGCTCCACGACCTCGCCTCTCACCGAGGTTGCGGCCGCCAGGGTGGATGCAGTGCCGAGGTTGAGCCTGACCGTCTCCGAGAGCTTGATCTTCTCGACCTTCACCTGTTCCGCGGCACCGACGGCTGTTTCAAGCAGAGTCACGTCGAGCGTGATGTGCTCGAGGGTCTCGGGGAGGGTCCCCGGCTTGCCTATCACGCTGCCGACCATCTGGTCCCCCTTCACGAAGGTCGGGTCGAGGTGGGTCCCGACCGCGATGAGGCCGCCCGGTCCCACCCGCTCGGCCGGACCGGCGCTGGTTTGGAGGCTCGACACCCTTGTTATCACAGGGACGAACTTCCCGCTCCTCTCGTCAACCATGCCTGGCCTGAGCTCCATCTCGTCTCCGACCTCCATCTCGCCTCTGGTCAGGCTCCCGCCCAGGACGCCGCCGGAGAGCCCCTGTATGGCCGCGCCGGGCTTGTTCACGTCGAAGCTCCTGAGTATGTACATCAGAGGGCTCGCCCCTGTGTCCCTCTTCGGGGTGGGGACCACATCCTCGAGCGCCTCGATGAGGGCATCGATGTTCAGCCTCTGCTGGGCGGATATCGGGACAATGGGGGCCTTCTCGGCGACGGTCCCCTGGGTGAACTTCTGGATCTGCTCGTAGTTCTTCTTTGCCTCGGCGTCTGTAACCAGGTCAACTTTGTTCTGCGCGACCACTATCCTCTTCATGCCGAGCATCTGGAGGGCCTGCAGGTGCTCCCGAGTCTGGGGCTTGGGGACAGGCTCGTTGGCTGCCACCACCAACAGGGCGCCGTCCATCAGGAACGCACCGGCGAGCATGTTGGTCATGAGGCTCTCGTGTCCTGGGCAGTCGACGAAGCTTATCGCCCGCAGGAAAGTGGTCTTCTTACCGCAGACGGGGCAGGTCGAGCTTGTCGAATATGACGCCACTCCGTGGTCCTGGGTGCACCTGTAGAAGGCGGTGTCCGCGTAGCCTACCCTGATAGTGATGCCGCGCTTGAGCTCCTCGCTGTGCGCACTGGCCCAGATGCCGGTTAGGGCCTGGGTGAGGGTAGTGTTATGCGCTATCAGGGCTCCGGTGCCTGCGACGAAGTTTGAATGCTCGGGCACCGTGAGGTCGTAGATCTTCCCCTCGTACGGCTCGACCTCGACGGCACGCACACTGTCGAACTCGAGGGGGGAGGTGGCCAGGGCCGCTAACTGGTCCACTGCGGGCCTGAGTTCTCTGAGGCGCTCCAGGGTCCTCTTCGACACGAAGTCGACGACAGTCGCGCGTTCTTCAGCGGTAGGGTGGTCGAGAATTCTGGTGAGCTTTTTCCGGCTCATGCCCATTTCACGGGCTATTTGCTCAAGCGGGATGGCCGCTGTGGAGAGGTGCTCGCTCATCTGCTTCCAATCCTTGGAAAGCCTTGAGAGGGAATCGTCGATCAAGCCGAGGCGGTCCTGAACGGACTGGACGAGGGCGAGCAGCTTGGGCCTGGAAATCCGGCCCGTTCTGGCCGAGGACTCGTATGCCTTGTACCATGCGAAGTCTTTGATCCCAGGCCTAGTCCCTGGCGACCGGAAACCTTCCCTCGTCAGGCCAGACCCCCGGAGGACTGACCGCAGCGATCGCACGTCGACGGGCATGTTCAGGTCGCTCTCCTTGCTGGGAGTCGAGATTCTGCCGAGGTACTCGATGAGGGCCTTTTGCTTTCTGGGGGCTTCGAATCCGACGTTCGTCGCGAAGAGCTGAAGGTTCCTCCGCCCTGAAACGCTGAGCCTGTGGTAGGTCTTCCTTCCTCCCTTCACCTTCCGTGATACGGTCCCGAACCTACCGATGATCCCAAAGGAGCCGAGCAGGTACGAAATCACGACGATGTTTTTTGGATTGGCCTGAGAGACTGAAACCTGTCCTGCTTTCGTGTTGAATTCGCCGTCGAGTGTCAGGAACCAGCGGAGAAAGATGGCCCTCTGCTTGGTCGTGAGTCGGCACACCCAAGTTTGCACGGCCGATTCGAGCTTGTTCCCGGGGACGAACCCGAACTTGAACCTGAGGTAGTCCACGAGCGGCGTGTTGTTTATTCTGTAAACCCCTCCCTCGTAGGAGCGGACCTCTGCGCCGAGTTTGTCTCTGGTGATCCTTAGGAAGGAATTGAGCATTTCTATCTCCACGGTCTGGGTTACCTCCACGAAACCCTTCCCACTCGACCCTTCGGACCAGACAAAGGCCAGCCACCTCACCAGGTCGTCGTCCATGTCAAACTCCTTCAACCTGCGGACGTGGCGTGCGCTCCCCCGCCTCTGGACGGCAAGGTACTCACCGGGCGAGAGGCGAGCCACCGGGGTCTCTGATAGCCATTTTACAAGCCTCTCCTTCGGGCGACCTCGGATGGGGCGCGAGCCGTCAAGTATCCTCTTCCACGTCTTGTAGTCAATCCCTGCCTCACGGCACAGCCTGCCGTTCGAAGCTCCAGCCAGGATGCGCAGCTGTTCGATTTCTCGGGGCTTGAGAGCGGCGAAGAGCCTGAACCCCTCTGTGATGGTTTCGATTCTCTGGTAATCCTGCCACCTCACTATCTCGTAGGCTTCCTGTAGCCTGCTGAACGGATCCTGGAACTGATGCCCCTCCGTGAGGGGAATCTGGGAAAGGAAGGCGACGTGGTCTCCCGGCCGCAGCTCGCTTGACTTCACCCATACCACTTTCCCGCCTCGGTTGGTCAGAAGGGGGTGTTCGGGGGTGACGGCTATCGTCCGCCCTGTTCCAGTCCTGACCTTGTATATGGGACCCCTGTAGTCCTGCATATAGAAGAGGGAGCTTGCCTTCTTTGCCTCGAATTTCGTATCGATGCTCACAACGTCGTTCCGTCCGAACTCGTAGACCTCTCCCCCGTCGAATTTGGTCAGAAGCCTCCCGTCTTGAGCAACGAGCTCTTGGACTTCCCCGCCGGTAAGGGGGAGGCCGTCGACCAGCACATATTGATCCCACCTCAGACA
The DNA here is from genome assembly GCA_029785615.1 of Nitrososphaerota archaeon. Classification (GTDB taxonomy): domain Archaea; phylum Thermoproteota; class Nitrososphaeria; order Nitrososphaerales; family Gagatemarchaeaceae; genus UBA183. Next base: position 2,328 of record JAFLZH010000011.1, on the reverse strand, counting down.
CTTGCCATGATCAACGTGGCCGGAAGTACCTATGTTCACCTCTGGCTGCTTCGGGAGCGGGGCCTGGGGCACGGCGGGCTCCGCGAGCTTCTGTTCAGACAATAATGTCCGCTGTCTCTCGGGCCTTTTTAAACTACCAAGCCGAGCCGCACCTTACCACGCGAGTTTGCTCACCTACCGTGTGACCCGGCCGGTTCTTGGAACATACACTTGCGTACAAAGTATGTGTCTAGCCTTCCCGAATTTCGCGGTCGATTTCAGCTCTCTAAACAACATCTGACGGCATTTTCCAGAACGAAACTAGCGCAAGCTAAGCACATCCCCTACATGCAGTTTCTATTAGGGGCGTTGACGCGCTCCAATCTTCGACTAACTGGCAAAGCTACCCACGGCTGAAGCCTGTGGGCCTTCCCCTTCCCTGGGCCAGCTCCGGCACAGCCTCGGCCCCCACGAGTCAGAAGCACGACCGCGGGTCGACTACAATCCATCCTTGATCATGCTGAGGAAGAACGAGCTGAAGAAGGTCTGCAGGCCGAAGATTATCAGGGTGAACGAGATGATGTCGTCTCCGTTCAGGGGGAGCTCGACGAAGCCACTGGAGACCCACTTCGCGGCCAGGGTGATGGCGAGGGCGACCCCCCCAAAAAACACCACGGAGCCGACGAGGGCCCCCCTCTCCAGCGTCAGATGGCTCAAGACTAGGTCAGTCGCAGGGTCTGGTTCGAATAGTTGCATGCGCACCCCATAGACCTTAGAGAAGAGGCCGAGCAGGAACACCTGGTAGCCGGCCATCAAGAACAACGCCCCTAGCACGAGGGTGTGGACGCCGGGGACATAACCGACATCGATGCCAAAATGCCCGAGGAGCATCAGCCCGACTCCCAGGACACCGAGCAACAGGGAGGGGGCGAAGTACAGGTAGGACGGCGCCCTGATGAGCATGAACTTCATGTGCCTCCACCCGTCAGAGAATGACCCGAGCTTGGAATCCCCCGCTTTCCTCGGATAGTAGGTAATCGGCACTTCCTCTATCCTCAGCTTCCTCCTCGCCGCCTCCACTATCATCTCGGACGCGAACTCCATCCCGGACGCTTCGAGGCGCAGTTTCCCCAGGGCTTCACGCGTCAGCGCCCTGAACCCACAGTGCGCGTCCGATACTCCCGCCCCGAAGAATAAGTTGAGCGAACCGGTCAGCAAGGGGTTCCCGACCTTCCGGTGGAGCCAAGGCATCGCCCCGTCTTTGATCTCCCCCTTCAGCCTGGTTCCGACTACCACGTCCGCTTCCCCGTTCATCAGCGGCTCGAGGAGTCTCCCCATCTCGGCGAAGTCGTAGGTGTCGTCCGCGTCTCCCAGGACGATGTATCTCCCAGAAACATGGTTGAAGGCGTACTTGAAGGCGTTCCCATAGCCATGCCTGTCTGGGACGACCACCTTGGCGCCGTGTTTCTCCGCCACCTCCCTGGTCTTGTCCCTGGAGCTGTCGGCAACCACTACCTCACCTCTTACCCCCAGAGCATCGAATGCCGCCCGCGCTTTGTCGATGCAGGTCCCGATTGTCTGCTCCTCGTCCCTAGCGGGGATTACGACGGAGACCTCTATGACTGCGGCCGTGTCTTCCCTACCTCCCAAGACGCTCCTTCACCGCCAGCCGCGCGGACTCATCCCACCCGGGCTTCCATCCTCCTCGCATCGGCTTCAATGGCTCAAACCGCACGACTTTAACGTCTCCGTCCCAGCGGTGAGCCCAGAGTAGATAGCCTCGACTTTCCCTGTCTGACTGTCCCAATCGTACTCTCGGGCGAACTCCAGCGCCTGCTTGCTAAGCCTCTCCCGGAGGCCCTCGTCATCGACGAGGACAGCGATCTTCGTGGCCATGGCCTCGGGGGTTAGTTTGTCCAGCAGCAGGCCATTGCGCCCGTCCTGCACAACATCAGTGCTCCCCAGGACAGGCCCTGCCCTGGTCGTGATAACCGGGAGCCCAGCGGCGTTCGCCTCCAGCGGAGTCAAGGCCCACCCGCCAAGCGGGGCAGCAGGGTAGACGAACATCTTGGCGGCCTTCATCAGGGCTACGACCCTCTTTCCGTCCTCTACCCGACCATAGAACTTCACCCTTTCTCCGACCCCGAGTTCTTCGGCTAGGCGTTGGAGCTCCTCCCTCTGAGGGCCGTCTCCCACGATGGATGCCTTCACGCTCTTTCCCCGCCCCTTTAGGACCCCCACGGCCTCGACGAGCGTCCTGACGCCTTTGTAACTCGTAAGCCTCCCCACATAGATGACGTCTGCCGCATCATCCTCCCCTGCCGATGGGACTGACTGGACTGCTTCGTT
>JAFLZH010000010.1 GCA_029785615.1 Nitrososphaerota archaeon | reverse complement strand
CCGAACCCCGCAACGAACGTCTCGTTTCCTGGGACCTGGAAGTCGTAGACCCATCCGTCGTAGGGGACTTCTTCCACGGACCGGACGGAGTCCCAGAGCAGGTTCGTTCCTGCGAGCTCCCGGAGCTCCTCTGAGTTGAGGTCCTGGGCGACCTTGGCAAGCGTGCTCAACCCCACGTCCTTTCCGCACGGGTAAAGCGCTGAGACCGTCCGCCTGTGGAGCCTCTCGCCCCTCAGCTCGGCCGGGAGCCGGGAGTATGCGGCCTTCGCCGCTGCGATCATCTCGGGGGTCACTTTGACCTTCTCGACGCGGCCTCTCCAACCGCTCCTCTCCGGAGCCGGGGTGCTGAGCTCGATCCCAAGAGCCGATGCCCCGTCCCTCGCGATCACCACGGAGTGGGACCCTGTCCTCTTGATCCTGAGGGTGGGAAAGATGCCCAACTGCTCGCACAGGATCGTCAGGCCGTTGGCCAACTCCCTGCTCGACGTGCTCAGGACGGCCTCCGACCCCTCTTCTCCGCCGCCTCCGTCAAAGAAGCCTTTGAGGAATGCGACCTTGGATTCGTCCTCCATCAGATAGACAAAATCTGGGACCTTCTTGTAGCGCGCCTGCGACCCCTTCCCAGTCCCTGTCCTCTTGCTGACTGTGACGGTCGACAGGAACCCGACGAAGGCCTTGCTGAAGATACGAAGCTCGGCCAGCCCCCTCTGAGCTCCCACGGAGGTAGAAAGACCAAGCTTCTTGGCAACCCCCCTTGCCCTGTCGACCAGCTCGGCGTCCTTGTTGTAGATTGACGCGAAGCCCTTGCCTACGTACCCCTCCGCAACGAAAAACCCGAGGAACCACGCGAACTCGGCGTCCAGCGAAACGGCCGCCCGCGCAGGAACCTGTACCGACTCGCCTCCTCCAAGGACCACTCCCCTTTCCGTGGCCTTGGCCCCGGGCAGGTAGTCTGCGATCATGAGCTGGGTCAAGAGCTCCAGCCCCATGGCGGGCAGATGCCGCACTATGGGTATCCGAGACCCTGCCCCTAGCTCGCTCGCCTTCACTTCTTCCCCTTCTACGATGAAGGAGTGCCCCGGGGTAGCCGTTATGGACCTGTTTCGCAGAGTGGTCACTCTGAGGACGTGCCCCTTGTGCATCGACCTGGCCATGGCGAACGGCCTGGTCCAGGACATCGCATTCCTGGCCCTGTCCAACGAAAGGACCCTCACGTCCGCCTTCGTCAGGACTAGCGTCTCCCAGCCGTCCTCAGTCCTCCTGACCGGCATCTTCCTAGCAAGGCTCTCGAAGAGGGCGTCCATCGTGGTCAGCAAAGGCTTCCCGTCGACCAGCGCGAAAAGAGGTTCGCCCTCGCAGACGCTCTTCCCCGTGCCGCTTGGGCCGATGAGCGCGCACTGCTTGAAGTAGAAGAGGGCCCTCGTCACCTTCTCCACGTAGCTCTCCCCCTCGTCCACGTACTCGGGGACGTTCGCGGGGACGATGCTCTTCAGCGAGTCGGGGTACGAGTAGCCCTGGCCCAGGTCGTACTTGACGGTGTTGTATCTCTCCTTCAGCGACTGGATGCCGGTCTTCGGCGCCACGGAGAGCTTCACGGTCAGCCTCGCGCCGGCGCCCTCGGCCTTTGCCACGAGTGCGTGCTCCTTGGAGTCCTCGCCAGAAATCAAACGCTCTCATCTTGCTGCTGAAGCGTATAAAGGATAATGGATTCCTAATCCATGAAAGCCTGCAACCATCCTGGCCGCGGGTCCACCAATCGGCGTCCGGCCCTCCGCTTCCAGGCTACGATATGGATTCCTGCTCTATACCTAGTTTTCGTATACCTTTATTTGGCATTACAAGCTCGTTGAAGGCAGGAAAGATTTGGCTGGAATTGAAGTAGCCATAAGATCCGTCGAAGGAAGCAAGCTCGCGGAAGACGTGACCGCCGACAGCTCTGTGAGCTTCAACGTGGCTGCCAACCTGGTGGAGTCAGAGCGGAACCCCGAAAAGCTCACGCTGAAGTTCACCATCGAGCTGAACACGGAGCCCGACGTGGCGAAGATGACGATCGCAGGCACCGCCGTGCTGACAGGAGACGACAAGGAAATCGACACCCTCCTGACCCCCAAGGAAGGCGAGTCGGTCCCTCCTGTCTTCATGAAGATCTACCAGCGGGTGTATGCGGTGCTGTACCTCGTCAGCGGCTCGCTGAAGATCCCATATCCCAGCCCGGGGTTGCTGAAGGGGGTACGCCTAGTGTCGACCAGGGAGATGTCCCAGGTGGCCACCCCCCAGAGCCGTAACGTGATGGCCTAGGCTGCGTAGAGGGCCCTCGCTGAGACGAACACGGGCGGCTCCTGCTGAGACGGGATCACCGCCGGCTTCGTGAAGACGGCCTCGAGCTCGCTGAACCTCCTTAGGACGCCGTACCCTTCGTCCGTCAGCGAGACGAATATACCCGTGCCCTTGGATTCGCTCTTCAGGATCCCCTTCTGCTCGAGGAAGTCGAGCGCCTCCTTCAGGACCTTCCAGGCGAGGTTCGCCTTGTACATGATCCTGGTGCGCCTGATCTCCTGCTCTTCGGCCACCACCTTCATCACGTCAACGAACACTTCGATCTTCGACCTGCGGATCAACTTCATGGATACAGCTTGCCGCCGTATATATCCCCCCACCAACATTCGCCCCTCAGACGGATGCTGAAGTTCTGGTTTTCGGCAACCTTCGGGGCTATCCCGCCGTCAGTTCCTTCTTGATCTGCTCGAACTGCCTGTGGTAGTCCATGGCGACTTTGTCCCTGTCCTGCTCCTGGACCATGGTGGTCGCAGCGTACGACACCACTTCGAGGGCCTCGTGCTCGGTCCTGAGGTGCTCTATCAGCCCCGTCTTCCCGTCGACTTGGGACATGCACACCCTGCAGGTGTATATCACGTCCCTTGGCTCCTGCGGCATCACGGCCGATTGGCCTCGGTTCTTATTTAACGGTTTTATGGAGTTCAACCATGAAGCGAGACTCCATCTCCTTTGAAACGGTGCGTCGTCTGGGTTTGAAATCTATGTCAGACCGATGAGCGGAAAGGCGCGGCGAAGGGCCGACCCGACTCTAGAAACGGCTTCGGCGGCGCTAGTGCGCCAGGTGGACGTCCTTGACCAGCCATGGAGAAGGCGCGTCCAGCCCCTGGGTGGCAAGCGCGAGGTACAGCGCTTCGTAGTTGCTCCGGTAGATCTGGAGCGCGACGTCGCTGAGGACAGCCTCGCCTAGGTCCTCGAGGTTCTCGTCCTTGGCCAGCATGTCGACGCTGGCGGTAGCAAACCCCCCTATCTGCACCCTGTAAATCAGGGGGAATGTCTCGATGTCGATGGCGTACCTGAGCTTGATCTTGGCGCCGTCCCTGGACACGGTCTTGATGTCGGCCTGAAGGTCGAACGTGTACTTCGCCCCCTGGGGGGGCTTGATGGCCACGAGACTGGTCCTGAGCTTGGTCAGGTGGGCTTCGACCTGCAGCTTCTGCGATAGCAAGGCCAGGAAGTCCCCGCATGCGGGTCGATTAAAGGAGAATTGAACTTTTGGCGCCCGGGCACGGTGCTTTTAGGGAAAACGGCAATTTTTCTCCGTCGTTCGCGCAGCATGGCAGTTGGGGCAAGTTTAACCAGTTAAATGGGTGGGCCTAGAGGCCTGAGTTCCAGTTGGGTATGAACCTCGCGTCGCCGGGGATAGCCGAGGTCTCCTTCATCATCCTCGCGGCCCTGGTCTTCTACGCGGGGAGCAAGAGGTATGGGGCCTTCAGGACCGGGGTCTTCTTGGCGGGGGCGCTCCTCTGGACGGCGCTGCTGGAGAACTTCGCCGTGTTGAACGGCGGGTACACATACTACGCGTACTCCGGCCTGATCTACCCTGGCTATCCAGGATACCTCTTCTGGGTAGGGATGGTGCCCCTGTGGATCCTTCTTGGATGGTTCGTTTTTGCCATGGCGGCTTACGTGCTGTTCCACGACGTCCTGCTGAGCAAAAGGAGCACCGTGGTACAAGCTACAGCCGCTGGCCTCTTCGCACTGAACATCGACTTGATGATGGACCCGGCGGCCACCGGAAACAAGCTCTGGGTCTGGCTTGCGGGGTCGTTCCGCACCTTGGGGGTCCCCCTCTTCGACTTCATAGGGTGGTTCATCCTGATCTTCCTCTACTTCGTCATAGTGTCGACGACCCTCTTCGATACACGGCCGATGGCAGTCCTGGGGAGGGCGGAGGAGCGCCTCTTTGGGACGCTCGACGCCGCCAAACCGGGACCGGACCTCAGGCGGTTCTTCTTCAGGATAGTGGTCCTTGAGGTTCTCGTGATCGCTTTCCTGTACTACCTGTCGAACTTCCTCGACTTCATAGCCCGCTCGGTTTTGTGATGGACATGGCAGAAGGTCCGAGCGAGGTGAAAGACGGTAGAGGGGTAGGCCTCGTGGTGGCGAGCATATTCGGGGTGTTCTTGGTATTCGTCGTGCTCCAGCTGGTCGGGAACCCGGACAACCAGATAGGCTCGCTGTCGGTCAGCCTCCTGTACTCTGTCGTCGTGTATATCCCCGTGTTCGTCGTTTGTGCGATCGCGCTGATGAAGGCCCGCCGCTGACGGCCGCAGGAACTCAGCCCACTGAAGGCGGCTTTTCCCCGCCACGGGTGACTCTGAGCCCCGCCGTGTCCACTACGAAGTGGGTGGAGAACAAGCTCTTCATCAGGCTCACCGTCTGCTCTTCATGGGCGCCGAGAGTGAGAAGGAAGAGCGACGACACGTTCCCCCGGTTCAGGATGCCGCTCGCCTGTCTTACGAACTTGTACGCCTCTTGGACGCCGAGCGAGAGGACGAGGTCAGAGAGGCTGTCAAAGACTATCGCAAGCTTGGCCCCGGGGTTGATTGTGACGACCTTGTTCATCACGTCCAGGAGGATAGGGGGGTCCGCCGCGGGGACGAGCACCTCGTCCGGGTTCTCGGTCTCTTTCGGGTAGCTGACGCTTGCCGAGAAGACGTATACCCTCACCCCGGGCCGCTTGGTGACCGCGCTGTAGACGGGGGACCCCCTGGAGGTGAAGACGAAGGCGCTGCTCCCCGCAGCGGTCGTCTCGGTGACGAAGTCCGAGACCGAGTCCTCGTAGTTGGTCATGGAGCTGGCCTCGAGCAGCATCAGCCTGCCCTCGAAACCGCCCTGGAGGCCCGCCTTCGATGAGAACCCTGTGGCTTTGGGGGCTGACATCGCAGCAGCCGAGGTGGTGGTGGCGAAGAGCGTCGCGAAGGTGGTCGCCTGCCTGAAGATCCTCGCCGTGATGAGGAACACGCTCGCGCCGATGAGATACCCGATCGAGCTGGCGTCTATCCCGACGATGAGTAGGTAGCCGTTGAAGACCAGGAACTCGAGCCCGATTGCGCTCCAGCAGACAGGGAGGATGAGGAGCGCCCTCCTGACCCCCTTGTCCGACGTCCGCCTGCTCGAAAGGACGAGCTGCATCGACGGGTAGACGATGAATATGAGCAGGACGACGAAGAGCATGTCTACGTAGGTGGGGTCGAAGACGGTGTCGTAGAGGGTGACCCCTGCGATGTTGGTGATCTGCGCAGAGGTGAACGGCATCTCCAAGATGAGATACGCTTCGACGAAGGCGATGTACGCCATGAAGGCGGCGAACGCGAGCGTGTGCAGCTTCTTCTTCAGAAGGCCTCTGAGAGGAGAACCCCCGCCTGACGCTGACTCCCGGTAGAAGAACGAAGCCGCCACGAGGGTCAGCAGGACCACGTCCGCAAGGATGAACGTCGTCGCCCCGTCGGTGTAGATGCTGACGTAGGCCGGCGATGACAGGTAGTTCCTGAGGAACTCCAGCACGACCACCCCGAGGAAGAACACATGGACCAGGGTGAGGAAGTTGCGTGTGTTGCCGTATGTCCTCGCCTGCTGCCTGGAGACGAAATAGGCCGAGACCATGGTTATGGCCATGGTCGCGAGCTGAATCGCGGGCACCAGGTCCGGCGAGAACTCGAACGCCAACTGCTCAGGCCGACTCCACTAAACCCTTATTCTTGGGGCTTGCTGAAAAACGACCCATAGCTCCGCTAGCCATTTGGGAAAAAGAGGCGTGTACGGGGTTTGACCCCGTACGCAAGGCTGTAAGCCCTTTCTATGGCTGTGTTGCTGATGCGGTGGCGGTTGTCGTGGTCGTGATAGAAGGCACAGACCAGGTGGTGCTGTAAGCACCATTGCCGATCTTGAGCCCCTGCTGTCCGACCATCTGGAAGGTCCCCGTTGAGGACGCGCCTGTCAGGAGACAAGTCCCGGGGGGTAAGCCGCTCTCAGAGCTGCAGTCTATCCCACCTTTTGAGGTGAAGGTGGTGGTGCCGCTCAAAGTCCCCTTGGCGTCGAGCTGGGCAGGGACCATCCCTGAGAAGATGATCTGTCCCTTGTCCTGCTCTACCGCGCTGACCAGGTTCTCATGCGAGTTTGTGATGGTCGTGTAGAATCCGCTGACCTGAGTCGATCCAAGGGAGCCGCCCACCAAGCCCTGGACCTGGACCCCTACCCAGTCGATCGTCGCGACGTTGTAGGTCACGACGAGGAACAGGGCAGGTGAGGTCGAGCTGCCAAGGCTGGTGATGACGATCGGGCCCCCGAACGGGTTGAAGTAGGCTGACTCGATGGCGACTGGAAGGTCGAACGGAGCTAGACCCGTAGCATGGACAACGGCAAGGCCGGTGAACATGAACGGGACTTCGCTGTTGCAGGTCGCGACCGTCGGGTCGCAGTTGTTGCCTGAAGAGTCCAGAGGGAAGACCGACGCTGCGACTTCCCCGCTGATCACGATTTTCGCGGACAGCCCTGGCGCCGAGATGGATGCGCTTCCGGACGTCTTCAGCCCAGTCACCTGGGACTTGAGACTGAAGCTAATCGAGCCGGGGGCTAGTGAGCTACCCCCCAACTCCCCATAGACTAGGTTGCCGCCGCTCATGACGTAGTGCTGGTTTCCAGCGTTGGTTATGATGCCGGCCATGCCAAGGCTGAGGGGGGTCGAGGTGGCTGCGATAGCGGTTGGTGAGAGGATGACAAGCGCTGTCAGAACTGAAAGCATAGTAAGGCCGATTGTTCTCTTCGTTTTCATCGTGTCTGTGAGCGTCCGGGCGCCTGTAATAGTCGATTTTGCCGTTTTCCCAATACTACTGCCGGGAGACATAGAAGGCCGACGCCGCCGTAGCCGCCCATGGCGGCGAGCTGGATCGCAGGCGCGAGCTCGGGCTGAAGGCACAGCTGGCCGTGCAAGCCCACTGCCCCGCCAGATGGCCAATGCACAGAGCGGCGCGTGCCTCGTTTGTCACAGCTGCCCGTCTGGTCGTCCCACTAAGAACGGGATTCTCTTGGACCCCTGGCAAGGCGCCTCTGGGCTGTAGTGCTGACCAGGTCGACCGATTTTTCACGTATTTCACTACCATATGGGCTTCCGTAAATAGAGACCATGGGACGAACCGAGTCCCGTTCCTTCGGTCGGCAAGTGGCAGGAGATGAGTCTCATGAAAAAAGCTGGAAGGGATGACTTGCCGTTCGTTGCTTCCCTAGATTGACGTGAACGGCGTCCCGTAGACGGTCATCCCTTCGGTCCCCTGCATTGGGAGGTGTACTAGGCCCATGAACTGTGGCGACGCGAATGGCGCGCATCCGGTGCTGCCCGCGCTTGGATCGATCGATGGGTGTGGTACACTTGAAGGCGATGTCATCGAAGCAGACAGTGCGACTGGTTGACTCCCTGTCAGGCTGACGAATAGAGCCCCGCCTGGTACCACGGTCATTGTAGTGCCCGATACGGCTTCTGCTGCTTGAGAGTTGATGCCGGGTATCCTGAGGCCCTGAGGGAGGCTGCTAGGGTATTGCAGGGTGAACGACAGAACGCCCGTGAAGGTGTTCTGGGTCGACTTGATGTCGGATATGGCGAACGTTCCACAGGCGACCACCGTGGGCGCCTGCCCGCTCGACTGGACCGCAGCCTGGGTGATGACCCAGTAACCGCTGATTGGAGGAGAGGCGGCGAATGCCGGCGCCGATGCGCCGAGGAGTGCGAGCGCTGTGACCAATGAGAGTGCGCTGATTGCCAGTGATTTCTTCGTGTTCATTAGCTCCGGAGTACTGCCTTGGGCTCTATAGTCGATTTTTGCCGTTTTCCCGATAACTGCACGTTCCTGACCAAGATATATGAAATTCCTGCACGCCGTGTGTGAGACCACTGATCGCCTGGGGCGCAAGCGGCATGGCGGAGTCGCCTGTTCTAGTCGAAGTACGGGAGTATGCTGATCCCCGTCGGGGTGAACGCCACGGTGTGGTACTTCCTGCTGTGCTCCGTCCCTCTCAGCTTCTTGACCAGGAACCTCGTCCTCAGCTCCATGTTCTTCCCTATGTAGTTCTCCAGCTGGAATATCCCGTCCGCCACGAACTCCTCGATCCCGCTGTTCATGGGCTGGTCAGCCTGGAACTTGCTCACAGTCATCAGCGTGGTGATCCCCTCCCTCTTCAGGGTCTTGTATACCAGGTGCATGAGGAAGCTGTAGTCGAACTTCTCCTTCGCCCCGCTCAGGAAAGCGGTGAGCGAGTCCACGACGAGCCTCTTGGCCTTTATGTCGTCCAATGCCGCCAGGAGCGTCTCGATGTTCGACCCCATCCCTCTCCCTTCGAGAGACTCCAGGTCGAGGAGCTTCACCTTCTTCTCCTTCTCCAGCGCGTCGAAGTCCATCCCGAAGAGCTTCATGTTGCGCTTGAGGCTCCCGATGTCCTCTTCGAAGGTGGCGAACACGGCGTGCTCGTCGTCCACCTTTGCCGAGTTGTAGACGAACTGGGACGAGAAGATTGTCTTCCCGGTCCCTATCCCACCTACTAGAAGGACGAAGTCTCCCTGCTGCAAGCCTCCCTGGATGAGCGGGTCGAGGCCCACGACCCTCGTCGGCACCCGCTGGGCGGCTACGCTTTCCATACGATCGCTCTTCCGGAGGGAGGTGGTATATGAGCCTCCTTTCCGTTTTTCGCATCAGCCAGGCGTGAGTATATAAGCAAAGTTGCCGACGGACAACGGATATAGACCTCAGATTCACAACCCTCTATTAGGCGTAGGCTCCGTGAAACCCGCGACAATGGGTGCCTTCGACAAGATAAAGCGGAGGAACCTCGACTACCTCCTCATCGAGACCATCAAGCAGATCGGGGTCTCCAACTACTCCCTCCTCGCGAGGATGACGGGGATCAACCCCGAGACAGTCCGCTACAAGGTGAACAAGCAGCTCACGAAGTACGGCCTGGGGGTCCAGGTCAACCTCAACCACGCCGAGCTCGGGATGTCAGCGGGGCTGATGGTGGTGGACGCGGAGCCCAGCCAGGAATGGCTCGGAGAGGTGAGCTACCTCTTCTTCGAGGGGAAGGCCATAGGCGCGTCGAAATACGTGGGGCTCTACGCGGTCCCATTCCGGTTCAAGAAGAAGTACATCGACGTCATGTCGTTCCTCAAGCAGCAGAAGCGCATCACCGACTACGCCATCTACGAGGCGAAGTGGCTCAGGTACCCCTCCTTCAGGCCCGAGTTCTACGACTTCGACGCCAAGAAGTGGAAAGTGGACTGGCGCAGGGTCGAGATGACCCAGGGGGAGAGCGGCGCCACCACGCTGGACGTGAACAGGGACGCCGAAGTGGACTACATGGACGTCAAGATACTGAAGGCGATGCAGGAGAACCCGACGGTGAGCATAGTCAAGGTGGCCGCCGAGATCGGGGCCAACCCGCGGACCCTCAGGTACCACAACGCCGAGCACGTCGTGAAGGGCAAGCTGATACTCAACAGCAACGTGAGGTGGAGGCGCCCCGCCATCGAGGGGAAGCCGGGGGAGCTGATGCAGATGCTGACCCTCGTCAAGGGGGTCGGCCAGGAAGGGGTCGTCAAGACGAGGAAGGTCATGAACAAGATCCCCTTCACCTGGCTTGAGGGAGGGTCAGAGGTCGGGGACTACTTCGCCCTGCTCGACGTCCCCATGGACAAGCTTTACGAGACCACGAGGTACATCGAGAGCAACACCGAAGACGTCAGGAGCTCCCTTTCCATCATCATGCTCGACAGCCAGAAGTCGCGCTACCTGCACATCCCTGAGGAGATGTTCGACCCCAAGCGGGGGTGGACCCTCCCCAGCTACAGGCAGGAGATGGCCAAGATAGGAGACGGGGAAGAGCGACGGCACTCCTGACCTCCGCCTACCGGGAGTTCGTCCTCGGGGGGCACCTTCTCGCCATCGGCACGGCGAGCATAGCCGCCGCCTCCGCGGCGCTGATGGGCCTGACCGCGACCCCGCTTCTGCTCTTCATGGCCTACCTCTTCTCCTACGGCGCCTACATGATGAACAGGAGCACCGAGATGGACTCGGACGCGGTCTCGCACCCTGACAGGACGGCCCATCTCGGCTCGAGGAAGAGATACCTCCCCGCGATCTCGGCAGGGTGCTTCCTCCTGGGGTACGTCCTCGCCTACACGGTCAACCTGATTTTCTTCGGCGCCCTCTTGGTCCCGCTGGCGTTCTCTGCGCTCTACAGCGTAGGGTCGAGGCGCCTCGTGGGGGTGATAGGGGTGTCCAAGCTCAAGGACAAGCTCCTGGTGAAAAACCTCTTCGTCTCTCTCGGGTGGTCGCTGATCCCCGTGCTCGTCGGTCTGTACTACCTCCGCTTCGAGGAGGTCCTCGCCCTCATGGGGGGGCTGATATTCCTGAGGCTGATGGTTAACACCCTGATATTCGACGTCCGTGACGTAGAAGGCGACAGGGCGCAGGGGATCAGGACGGTCCCGGCTGTCTATGGGGTACGCCGCACGTACACGATGATGACGGCCATCGACGGGGTCGCGCTAGCCTACCTGGCCGCGGCCGTCTCCTTCGGGCTCCTCCCTCTACCAGCCATCGTGCTAGCTCTCCTCCCCGCCTACTCCATCTTCTACGCCTATCTGGCCAAGAAGCCAGGGGCAGACCTGGGGTTCATCTGCGACGTCGTCGTCGACGGGGAGTACCTCCTATGGGGACCGCTGATGTACATTGGAGCGGCGCTCATCTAGGCAGGCGGAGCCGAAGGTATCCGCCCCGCAGAGCTTCACGGAGGCCGTGGAACCGTACAGGGAGGCGTTGCAGGAGTACTTCTCCTCGAAGAGAGCAGAAGGGAGCCCTCTCTCCGAAGCCATAGCAGGGATCATCGACGCCGGAGGGAAGAGGCTGAGGCCGGTGATAGCGATGCTGGTCTGTGAAGCCGTGTCCGGGTCGTTCGAGAAGGCGCTCCCCGTCGCCGCGGCTTTCGAGCTGGCGCACTCCGCTTCGCTCATCCAGGACGACATAATCGACGAATCGGCCGTCAGGCACGGTCAGATGGCGACCCACAAGAAGTACGGCGAGACGAAGGCCATCCTCATCTCCGACATGATGATATTCGAGATATTCCTCGAGCTGGCGAAGTACGGGGGCTCCGGGATGTCTGCGACGCGCCTGGCCAAGCTAAGCTCGTACATCGGGAACTCCGCCAAGTTCACCGCCGAGGGGGAGTTCTTCGATTCTATCCTGGCAGAGAAAGGCTCGGCCACCGAGGAGGAGTACGTCAAGCTCGCCGAGCTCAAGACAGGCTCTCTTTTCGCGGCGGCGGCTGCCTGCGGCGCCATAGCAGGGAGAGGGACTCTAAAGCAGGTCAACGCTTCCTATCAGTTCGGACGCAACCTCGGGATTTCGTTCCAGATAAGGGACGACATACTGGACATCGTGGGGAACGAAGAGGCGACGGGCAAGCCCCTCCTGAAGGACCTCCAGAACAACGCGTCGAACATGGTCCTCATCCACGCGCTCTCTCACGCCGACAACTATCAGAAGCAGTCGATCCACTCGATGCTGTACAAGAAGTGGTTCGCGCTCCAGGAGATACAGGCGCTCATGAAGACTCTGGACCAGCTGGGGTCGATTGACCACTCCAACGCGGTGGAGAGGAACTACGCCGCAGCGGCGAAGAAGGCGCTGGAGGCCCTCCCCGCGTCCGCCGCCAGGTCCAAGCTGGAGCAGCTGACAGAGGGGCTGGGGTCGAGGACCAAATGAGCGCACCAGCCCGCTGGGAAGCGTGAGGGCGATCCTGCCGCCATCGTTCCGTGGAAAGAAGGCAAGGCCATGGGCGTGACATCCTCCCACGGGTAAACCCGTGGGCTTCCAGCCCCTGTTTCATGGCGTTCCACGTCCCTTGGGCCGCGGTCCGATTCAAGCGCCAATGCATCCATCCAAGGGCTGAAGCGCCCGGGCCCGGGCCTTCTCGCGCCGTTTGGCAAAGGCTTTTGTGCGAGCTGTTGGGAGTCGACGCCAGAGTTGAAAGCGGCCGCAGTCATGCAGAGGCTGAAGACCAGGGTCGAAGGGCTGGACGACCTTATGGAAGGCGGACTGGTGAGGGGAGACATACACCTCGTGGCCGGGGGGCCAGGGACAGGGAAGACCGTCCTGTCCGCGAACATAGCCTACAACGCCGCCACGGCTGGGGAGAACGTGGTCTACGCCACGTTCGAGGAGTCCGCGGAATACCTGAGGCGCAACCTGAAGCTGCTCGGGCTCGACGTGGTCCCGCTGGAGAAGGAGGGGAAGTTCTCCATAGTGGACCTCGAAGCCCTGAAGGGGCAACAGCTCGAGACGAACATCTCGACCCTCATACAGGCGACCAAAGACTCGAAGGGGACCCTCTTGGTCATAGACTCGGTCACGGCGCTCCTCCTCGCCTGCGAAACCCAGTTCGAGATGAGGACGTTCATGAAGTCGGTCTACACCTCGCTGAAGGCTGAGGGGATCACCACGATACTGACCGCGAGCCTAGCCAACGGCGGGAAGATCGGGTTCGAAGGCTTCATGACCGACTCGGTTATGCTGATGGAAAACTGGGAAGACGAGGTCCAGATGAAGACCAGGTTCGTCATACTCAAGATGAGGGGGACGAACCACAGCAAAAGGTACCACTCCGTCGTCTTCGGACCCAAGTTCGCCGTATCTAGATTCTGACCGGATTGGCGGTAACTGGACTGTCACTTCTGAACATCTCCGTCGATCTGTTCGCCCTAGCGGTCACCTGGGCCTCGCTCTTGTTCGTACTGAGGCAGAAGCCGAGCCAGTACCCATACCTGAGGAGCATACTCGCCCTCGTCCACGTCTTCTTCGGGCTAGTCGTCGTGCTCGACGTCATGAGGCACCTTTACGGAGGGTCCGCGGCATACATCGAGACCTACTCGTTCCTCGCCCCCGACCTCATCTACCTAGACGTCGCCCTCCTCACGACCCTGGCATATTCGATCTACATGAGGCCCGGAGGGAGGGGGGTCGCCCAGAGGCTCAAGTCGATGTTCTTCCGCTGGCCCCACGGCCTGATACTGGGGGCGTTCATGGCCTTCATAGCGTCGACCGAGGGGTACCTCACATACTTCAGGCCCTACACCATAGTCCTTCTCACCTCGCTGGGGGGGAGCCTCGTCCCGTCCCCCAAGTTCAACTCCACGTTCCTCGCCCTCTCGCTGGGGACCCTCGCCTTCTTCCTCGCTTATCCGACCCTGCTCTTGGTCAAAGCGGCCAGCCAGTCAAATGACCCGGGGACCAAGCGGCGGCTCTTCGCCCTCCCGTTCTGCTGGTTCGGGATCGGGGCGGAGGTCCTGGTGTTCAACGGGTTCCTTGTCACCCTGGGTTACGACCTCATCCCCATCGGGTATTCCATCGCCGGGATCCTCTTCGGCGTGACTGCGGCGATATTCAGGAGGGCGTCCCTCCTCTCCACGTTCTTCGAGCCGGTGCACGGGGGCGCCTCCCCGGGGGGCCAGCCTTTGGTCGAGGAGGGGGCGGTGCTCGACGTCCCGGTCTCCATCCTGCTGGAGGTCGACCCTTCGTCCAGGTTCGAATCGGCGGTGGCAAGCCTGGCGAGAAAGAAGACAAGGGCAGGAGGTCTGGTCTACGTCTTCAGCTCCAGGGGGAGCCCGGTCTACAAGGGGCTTGCGGGGATCGAGGGGGTGAGGTTCTACGTGATGACCTCGGGGGTGTCCTACCCCAGCTCTTCCGACAGGCAGAACGAGCTCCTGGTGCCGAGGGACGACATGGCGGTGATGCTCGACCTCATCGACAAGACGATATCTTCCACCAGCGGCACCCCGGTCTCACTCGTCTTCGACAGCATCTCCGACTTCATCATATACCAGGGGCTCGAGTCGACCTACAAGTTCCTCAAGCAGTCGAACGAGATAACCTCCAAGCCCGGCGTTTCCGCGGTGTATCTGCTCACCTCGAACGCGCACGACGAAAGGGTAGTCAGCCTCATCCGGAGCCTGTTCAGGATGCACGCGACATACGACCAGGCAGGGATCAGGGTCACCAAGGGCGCCCCCGCGGCTGGGGCTTAGAACTTCGCGCTTGCGGCCGGCGCCGTGGCGTTGACCTCGTCGATGACCTTGGAGTAGGCCATGAGGACGGCGATGGCCTTGTCTGTGAGCTCGTACCTCTTCCTCCTCCCGTAGGTGGCCAGGTTCAGGAGGCCGCCCTGTTCGAGGGCTTCTAGATGCTCCTTCAAGGCGTTCCAGGACAGATTCGCCTTGTACATGATCTGAGTGGGCTTCTCCGCCCCTGCCTTCACGCAGGACAGGATGTCCATCCTTATCTCAAGGTGCGACCTTCTGAGGGAGATGCAATGCCTGAGTGTCGCCGGTTCGTCCAGACCGAGGAAGCCGTACTTCGCCTCTGCCAATGTCAGGCGATTCACGTATAAATAACCCATATAAGGATTATGGATTTGTCGCCTATTTTCAGCAGATAACGCCACCATGGCGTGACATGCGCAGAAGACGGAGAGGGGAGTTTGAAAATCCGAGACTATGTCAAGGGGCGCTTCGCAGGCCGCGCCGTTCGTTCACCGTCTCGATGATCCGGGTGAAGCTGGCCAAGACGTCGATGCCTTTCACCGTCAGCTGGTAGTTCCGCTTGCTCCCCTCCGTCATCCTCTCCAAGAGCCCGATCCCGACGAGCGAGCTGAGGCTCGACTGCAGGGACGTCCAGGCCAGGTTCGCCCTGTACATTATCTGGGTAGGCAGGTATGCACCCTCGTGCACCACCCTGAGGATGTCCATCTGAATCTCTAGCTGGGACCTTCTTGCTTGGTGCGTCCGCCTTTCTTCGAACTGTTCGAACAGGTCGCTTGTGGACTGACCCAATTTGTTGACCGGCGCTTGGTAGTCGGATAACCTATATAACTATTACAGAAATATCATGCAGATTCTTATTCCGTGTCGGCTTCGTTCTTGCGCCATACTTGTTTTGGCGGACAGGTTATAGGTCTTTTTGTTGTTTGAATTCCTTCAAACTTTGTTACATAACTATGAAGGAGATGCGTATTGACATCTAGAAGATACGAATTCTCGGAGGTACTGTTCTGGAATGCGGCATATTTCCTTAGGAGGTGCATACCACAAATGCCTGGCGTTGATGCGTTCTCGCGCCTGGTCCCTGGCCGCGCTTGTCGGGGGGGTAGGGATAGCGATGACAGTCCCAGGCTTCCTGCCGCCTTTGGGCCAGAGCATCCTCCTCGGTTCTTCGATAGGCCTGATAGTCGTCGGCCCGGTACGTGGGTTGGCGATACCCAAGCCCTCGATGCCCAAGCAGCCGCCGGAGGATAAGCTGAGGGGCCTGGTGAAGGCCAGGGACAGGGAGAGGGGAGCCCAGCGCGAGGAGATCCTCGACTCCTTCGACAGCCTCCTCGAGAAGGTCGAGGACATGGACGACCCCGCGGTGAAAGAGAAGCTCGTCCGGAACTTCGACCGCTTCGTGGGAAGGCTCACGGCGCACTACCCCGAATGGGACGCGGAGGGGAGGCTGAGGACCTACGTGCTGATGGAGAAGATAGGAAACTCCCTCTCGCTCCAGAACGCCGACGTCTACCTCGGCCTTGCATACCAGACCCTGGTGGCAAGGGGGGCTGAAGCGACTGAGATCTCCCATGAGACGCTCAACGGGAAGGTGAGGCGGATGTACCTTGACCCGAGGAGCGAATGGACCCGCTACCTGGCCGGGACGCTCATATTGATGAACAGGGAGGACGAGGAGTACGCGAAGGAGATGGTGGCCGACGCCATACACCTATGGAGCGACGAGCGGTTCGACAGGTCGCTCCCCGACTTCAAGGCGGTCAGGCAGCTTCCGGACTCGACCAGGCGGGAGGTCGAGGACATGGTCGAGAAGGAGATGGAGAAGGCGCGGACCGCCGGGGACGTCGGGGTGATACTCAGGGCCAGAGAGATAATGGAGAGCATCATACTCTCGCGCAGGGAGCAGCCTAGGCGGGACGCCGGGCCGGCTGGTTCGTTGTAGGAGCCGCGGCAGACCAGGGCGCTTGGCGCGGTAGACGAAGGCTGCGGCCAAGTCGCTGCAGGCGGTTCCCGCTGAGTCGGCAGCGGCCGGCACACAGGCGCGTGATGCGGCGGCCAACCGGCCGGCGGGGGTCAGCCTTCCGCCTTTGTCAGCTGGAGCCCGACGCACCTGCAGGCAGAGATCAGCATGCACCCCCGGGGGGCGCGTGTCGGCGGCTTCAGACTCCGAGTTCCGGGTGATCACGGTCGATGGGGGCCCGGGCAGAGTCGGTGGTGAGCGCAGTCATCGGAACGACGCCCCTTCGCGTCGTGCTGCGGGTCCGAGGCAGCTCCCAACGCAGATGAGGATGGACGCCGTGCACGGGCGGCTCCGTAGGCAGCGGGGCGCCCTCTGGTCAGGGCAGCCGAAGACGGGCTGTTGCGGCGGCTCGGCACTGATCGGCCACGCCTGTCGCTTTGGCGGAGGCTGCCACGCCTGCAATCATCGCAGGGCCGGGTGCAGGCGGGCTCGCCGCGCACGCGGAGCTCCACGTCCACCATGGCGTCAGACGGTAGCTTTCGGTCTCAAGTCTTCTTAGGCTGTGAGCCTGTCTTGAAGAAGTAGCCGACCAGGAACACAGCCGCGATCACGACGATTACGCCTATGAAGACATAGTCTGGGGCGTAGCCGTACACCCCTACAACCTGAACGGGGCCGTTCACGGGTACGACGACGGTCCCTTGCTGGTTGGGCGTCTCGACCCCGTTGACCAGCGTTTCCGTGAGCGTTCGTGTCAGCCCGAGGCTTGCCGGCAACACGGTAGGGAAGGAAACGGCGGTCGACTTGCCTCCCAAGACCCACTCGCTGGTCACGCCGAGGGGCGATGACTGAGTGACCTGGTACTCGACGCTGTACTCCGCCGTGAGGTTCATCGTCGAGTTGACAGGCACGCTGATTTGGTTTGTCCCGTTCATTCCGGCCCATCCGGCGAAGACGAGCCTCTCTTCGTTGTTCACAGGGAGCTGACCCGGCACGGTCGCGTTGACGAGCGATCCATCCTGGAACCACCCTCTGAGGACCACGCCGGTCGGGTCCGTGACGGTGACGAAATAGCTCAGGGCGTAGCTTGGGACGATGACGACCGGCGCCGAGGGCGTCAGCGACATGGTGTTCCCGTTGGCTGCGTATGACGCCGTCCCATAGACCTGGAATCCGTCGAGCCTAAGGCTCGACCCCCCTGCCCCTGGCAGCGCGGACGCGAAGACGTGGTACCAGCTCTGACCCGTCGGCGCCCAGAGAGTGGACGCCCCTGACGGGAGGACGAGGGTGACGTTGGTGAACTGGTTGTAGATCGCCTGCACGGCTTCTGGTCCTGAAGCGCTGACATTGAAGGCGCCTGAGGGCGCGTAAACCGGGGTCCCGGCGACGATGACCTGGTTCAGCTTGTACATGAACGACGAGCTCTGCATTTCGACCGGGACGCTGAGCAGCACGCTGCTCCCCGAGTCGACCCAGGTCGAGCTCGCTACCGTATTCTGCGGGCTGTACGTGACCGAGACGGCATATTGTTTGATGAAGTGCGCGAGATAGCCGCCAGAGCTCACGTCGAGGCATGTGCTCGAGCCTACGAGCTTGCCGGACGAAAACCACGCGTCGAAGGCGTACCTTGCAAAGGAGTCCTGGTAGACATACTGCGGCACGCAGACTGTCCCCTGGAGGGCCGCGCTCGAGTTCGTAAGGAGGTAGGGCGAGCCGTTCACTGTCACCTGCATTGGGGTGGGCGCGTCCACCGTTATCGTCGGCGCCGCCGCTTGCGCGGCCGCGGGCGCGAGCACCAGCCCCGCCAGGAGCACCAGCACGACCAACGTTGATTTCAAGCGGTCACTTCCTCTTTTCCGCCAGTGAAAAACCTGCCGCAACGGCCAAGAGCGCAACCGAACCGAGTATCCAGACCAGGGGCGCCGAACGAAGGCTCATAGGGAGATAGCCCAGCAAGGGCAAGGCTATGACCATCACCCCCACGATGCTCGAGAACGGAAGCACGGTGGTCGAGTTGGTGTTGTCTCCCCTGAACCCGAAGGTGGCGCTGCTGTCGTTTATCCAGATGACCCTATGGATCAAGGGCTCCCCCAGCTCGTCAGCCACCGCCACCTGTCCGACGACGGGCCTCGCCCCGAGTTGTATCAGCGCGAGGCTGCCGATCGGAAGGTTCGGCTCCATGGAGCCCGTCGGGACGTAGACGACTTCGTATCCCTGGGCCATGTAGAGGCCGAGGAGGATCAGGGCGAGCACCCCCAAGGCTGCGGAGACAGTCTCACTGCGTCGCAATGACCTCGACTTCCACCGGGCTGCTTCCGGGTGTTATGGCTGTGAAGGTGTTCGTCGTTGCCGTCCCCGTCGGATTCAGCGCGACGCCGCTCACCAGCTGTGTTGACTGGAAGGCGCCGTTGACATAGATGGAGACATAGACGCTGTAGGTGCCCGAGAGCGACGCCTGCAGGTCGAGCTGGACCTGGTCGAACGCACCTGTCGTGGTGCTCGCCCCCCCGTTCAGAAGGGTGACGCCTGTCACCTGGACGACGTTCGATGGGACGGCCACGGCTCCGCTCCCTGAGATCGAGCTGACAAATGTGACGTTGATGCTGGAGGCGTAGACCGAGGTCGCCAGCATAAGGGAGCCGAGTATGACGAAGAAGTGGGCGTACCTCAAGCCAGGTCGACCTCTACCTTCGCGACGCTAGACATCGAGACGGTGGGGCTGAGAGTCATCGCCACGGAGAGCGCATTCCTACAGTTGTTGCTGCTCCCTGAGCCGGTGCTTATCGAGGCCCCCGCCGAATTGTAGACGGTGACGGTGAGGCTGACTTTGGCGTGCCCTGGGCAGTAGACGTTCGCCGAAACCGAGGTCAGGGACCCTGAGGAAACCGAAAGGGTCGCACCCTGATTGTACGCGCCTGTGTTGCTGTCCGTGAACACGTAACCTACTGGGCTCGGATTAAGCGTTGACACCTCGCTCACGTTCAGCTGCGTCGCGAACGCGGCAGTACTCAAGATAACCAAAAAGAGGAGTAAGAGGAGGAGCGACTTCATCTGTTATGTCACCCTCCCTCTTACGCGGTCTGGACTACATCCACCTCGACGCTGCTTATCCCTGACGGCGTTACAGTGGTGGGAGAGAGCGTTACAGTCGCAGTGGTCGCGGCTCCGGCGGCAGTGGTGCTGCCCGTCGCAGCGACGGTCGTCCCGCTGCTATAGACGGTCACGTAGACCGTGTACGAGTTGGACGACGTACCGCTGAGCGCGTTAGCGAAAGTGATGTCGACGCTCGTGACTGTCGGGGCCGAAGTAGCGGAGGTCGTTATCCCCCACGCGATCGATGAGATTGTGCATGCTGTGCTGATAGGGCATGACACGGCGACGTTCCCTGTCCCTGCTATTGCCATTGTTTGCGTCACTGTTATGCTGTTGGCTGCATACGCTGCGCTTACCGCGAAGAGTATGCCTCCCAGAAGCAGCATTGAGGCGAAGATTCTGGTTTTTTTCACCTTCCACATCTCCTTGCTGATGGATTCTCCCGTGCCCTAATACCGCTTTTAGTAGATTCTGCGATGAAGTTGGGCGAGACAGTTGTGGATTCGGCAACATCATCGTCCCCCTGCGCCATCGTCCGCTGCCGTTCGAAGCACTTCATAGAAGGCCGCGTTGGAGCGTATGCGGCTCGTAGGATGTCAATGCAGGTTTCAGACCCATGCTCTGCGACAGGGAAGCGGGCTCGTCCGTTTGGATTGCGTGAAAATTCACGGTCAGCTCGCTGATATCCTGATCTGGCCTTGGCTCGGCCTGGTCAGGGACATGGCGCCCTGAGGAGAGCGCCGAGGTCATGTCCCTTCCTCCGCCCTACGATGCCTCTCACTTGGAGGGTTGCCCCAGGGCCCCTGAGGTCAGATGCCGGCCGCAGCTCGCAGGCCCGGGCGCCATGGGCGGCCCGATTCATCCCCGATCACTGCCATCAGCCAACGGCCTGATAGCGCGCCTGTATGCGTCCTCGAGGGCTTGGAGCTTGGCCAGCTCCGCCCCCATGGACCAGACCCTGTCGGCGAACTCCTTCATGGGCATCACAGGGAACTTCGGGTCGCCGGTCGCCGCCGAGAGGACGAGGTCGAAGTCCCCCCTGGCCTGGCCCTCGAGCGAAACGGTCTCCTGCAGCTTCTGCTCGAGCCTCGCTCGGACCGCCCCGGCGGCAGCCGCGAGCCCTGCGTAGCTCGGGGCAGACCTGTCGGTCTCTTTCAGGATCGCCGCTACCCTCTCTGCTTCGGCCATCAGGGGGGTCTGCGCCTGGGGCTCGGCATAAGGTATGCTGGGGCCGAGGGCGAGAGTGAGGCTCTGCGCGCTGCTCACTACAGTGAGCTTCCCCCCCGAGCGCGTGGCCAGCGCCTCGAAGGCCTTCCTATCGCTCACCTTCCCTATGGCGACCACGTCCACTATGGCCCTGCGGCCGAGCTTCTGGTCGATCATGGCCTCGGGTTTAGGCCCCACGTTGGATCTGTCGTCGGTGACGAGTATCAGCTTCTTGATCCTCTTCCTCGGCCCGTCGGGCGCCTCGTGGAGCATGTCGACCGCGGCCCTGAGCCCCTCCCCCGTGGGGGTGGCTCCCCCCACGTTCATCCCGTCAAGGCTGTCCCTGAGGAGTTCGGGCCGGGCGTGGAGCTCTGAGATTGAGGTCAGCGGGAGCACCCTCTGCGTCATCTCCTTGCCCGAGTCTATCATCATGCCGAGCGCCTTGGTCGGCGCCCTGAACCCTATCACCCCCACTCTGCACCCGAAGGGGAAGAGGAAGCCCTTCACAGTCTGCTGGATGCCTTCCTTGACCGCCTGTATCTTGACATATGAGGCCCCGGCGGGGGGTTTGGCCTCTTCCGCCATGCTGGTCGATGCATCGACGGCGTACAGCACGTCCCACATCCACTGTCGGTCCCTGTGCGGCCGTCCGGCATTTATCAGTTGCGAGCGAGAAAACCCACAGGCTCCAGCCGTGGGATGAAAGCGAGCTGGAATGTCCGTATATGCCGCCCCCGCCGAGCGCCCCACGGGCACGAGCGGGGCGGTGTTCCGCTTCAGGATGTATCCGACCTCCAAACAGGAGGAGAGGATGTTCTCCTTCGTCGAAGCTGGTCGCAGGCTCTGGAACATGGCGCTGGAACACAGAAACTGGCGCTGGGAGAAATTCAGGCAACCGACCGGGAGAAGAAGAATACAGGAGTCGGAGATCAAGCGCCTGATGAACATCGCTGAACAAAGGAAGGAAGCTGTCTATGCAAGGGTGTCTTCGCACGACCAGAAGTCAGACTTGGATGCTCAGGTGAATGCTCTGAAGACTGGGGCACCCGACGCCGAGGTGTACGCAGACATCAGGTCGGGGCTGAACCTCAGGAGAAAGGATTTCCTGAGACTGCTTGACGACGTGCTCAGCAAGAAGGTCTCGAAGATCTACGTGACGTATGAGGACAGGCTTGCGAGGTTCGGGTTCGACCTCCTGTCGTGGGTGTGCGGCAGGTATGGGACGGAGATAGTGGTCGTCAATAGCAGAGAAGCCGTTTCTTCACAGGAGGAGCTGGTGCAGGACCTGATCGCGATAATCACGTCCTTCTCTGCGAAGCTCTACGGTCTGAGGAGCCACAAGACGAGGGAGCTGTTGCAGAGTGTAAAGGAGGTGACATCGTCGTCGTGAGCCATCCCTGGAAATCAAGGGGTGAAAAGAGGACGGCCGTGTGGAGCCAGGAGCAGCCAGAAGAGGTTCTCCGGTACCTCAAGGACATGCAGGACGCGGTCAGGTACGCGCTCCAGCTGGCGTACAGGGACACAATCAGGGACGAGGAGCACAGGCTCCCGTCTCCGATCGCTCTGAGGCGAGAGGTCAGGGGTTGGTTCTACTCCAGGTACGATTACGCGAGGCACCACGTCGACCCTGTCTGCAGGGCGGCGGTGGCGATGCTGAGGTCGTACAGGAGGAACCACCACGGGGAGTTGAGGATACCGGAGGTGAAGAGGCTGGCGATGAGGATAGACGCAGAGCTCTTCAGGATCGGCGACGGGCGGGTCAGGATCACGCTCCAGCCCAACGGGTATGTCTGGCTCCCCCTCAACACGGCCAACGGACACTATGATGAATACTCGAAGGGGAGGGTGTCTGAGCTGCTGATCACAGACACGAAGGTCTGCCTGACCTTCGTC
Organism: Nitrososphaerota archaeon; assembly: GCA_029785615.1. Classification (GTDB taxonomy): domain Archaea; phylum Thermoproteota; class Nitrososphaeria; order Nitrososphaerales; family Gagatemarchaeaceae; genus UBA183. Next base: position 7,841 of record JAFLZH010000010.1, on the reverse strand, counting down.
GTGGGAGACGAGAAGAAGCCTCTGGGAAAGAGGCTCGTGGCCCAGGACCTGAACTTCAGGAGCGTCGGCTCCACAAATGCGCTTCTGAGCAGCCAACCGTCCCTGACCGGCGTGGGGACACAGTCGCTCAAGGGGATAGTGAGAATCCAGAACGACTTCTCGAGGAGGAGAACCTTGCAGAGGCACGTGAAGAACCCTCAGAAGAGGGCGAAGAAGCTCAGAGAGACGAGAGGCAGGCAGAAGAACCGCGTCAAGGACGCCCTTCACAAGCTGTCCACCGAGCAGGTGAAGAAGAGCCCCGATGCGTCGTCCGTCTTCGAGGACCTCAGAGGAATCAGGAAGACAAGCGAAGCCTCGGAGAGGGGCAAGAAGCTCCGGACGTATCTCAACAGGTGGCCATACAGGATGTACCAGTCGATGGTGGAGTACGAGTCGACGAAACGCGCCGTGTACGTGAGCCCGCGTGGGACCTCCTCGGAGTGTCCTGTCTGCGGTGGAAGACTACAGCACCCGGAGTGGGCTGTGAGCAGGTGCGTCAAATGCGGCGTGGACTACGACAGGGACAGGCTCGCCTCGCTGTCGATCCTCTGCCGCGGTCTGCGCCTCTGCGGCCGTCCGTTTGCCGCGAGTGCGGACGCCTCCTGGCAGCAGATGAGGGATGAATACCTGTACCCTGGGAGCAGACCTGATGCTCTCAGAACAGGTTGGACCGATGCCGCCAGCGCCCCGAATGAGAATGTCGTATACGAAAGTACACGTTCCTAGAAACGGCACGGGCCGCGAGGCGGACGTGAGGCGAGATCCCGCATGGGACGGGTTCGAGGTCCGCCTCCCTGCTGGAATATGCGAATCCCCATAGATTTAAGAGCCAAAGGTGCGGAGGGCACTAAAGGCCGGTTTGTAGGAACATGGGGAAACAAACCATCGTCCCGAGGGACACCAGCGCGAGGACCGCCGAGCTGGTCAATATGATATCTGAAATCGGACCAGATATCCCTGAAATCGCAAGACGACTGAACCAATTCAAGGAATCAGTGAGGTACAGGTACAAGGAGAAGGTGCTGAGCAAGGGCTTCGCCGTACACGCTCTTCCCAACCATGGGAAGCTGGGGCTGCGGAGAGTGGTGTTGCTGCTGGACTTCAATCCGCCCTATGCCGCCTATGCGAATTCTATCTTGACCGCGATGAACGAACTCTGCTATGTCGTGTATTTCGAGAAACGAATGTTCCAAGGAGACTTCATTGTAGAAGCGAGTGTTCCCTCCGAACACGTTGGAGGTTTCAGGGATCTGATGATGAAGTTACAGGAGCAGGGCCTCTTCAAGAGTCTACAGGTCTACGACTTCGATTGGTTCAGGGCCGTGCCAATGAGGGCTGAGTCATACGACTTCGACACCGGTAGGTGGGACTTTGACTGGTCTACAGGGCTCAAGCCTTCCGGTGACGCTGGATACCAACCTTCCAGCAGGGTGAAATTCGATAAGAATGACCTTCTGATACTTAAAGAACTGCAGACAGACGCCACCAGAAGCTTCATCGATATCGCGACGAAGTTGAAGGAGAACTACAAGAAACTCTCCTGGCATTACAAGACACACGTTATCGAACGCGGGCTGGTCAACGGTTACAGCTTAAGATGGATGGGGACCAGTTACAGCACCATCCTCGAAAGGGCCCTGCACAGGAAGCACAGATACCAACACCTCGCGTTGCTTGGGACGAACTTGACCGAGATGGAACGGATTCAGTTGATGGCGAAGTCAAATGCGGTGCCGTTCCTCTGGAATGAGATGGGGGGGAAGAATGAATACTGCGCACACTTCTACTCCCCGACAGAGTACATCACAGAGGCCTACCAGTACCTTACAGATGCCATCTCAGGGGTCAAGGACAGAGTTTCAGTGATGCCCCTGGACCAGACCGAAGCTTTGTCCTTCACCGTGTCTTACCAGCTCTTCGATGAGCGGAAGAAGCAGTGGGTCCTCGATTCAAGGACCCTGCTGGAGAGATTTAGCGGGTTAATCGCAAAAATAGCAGAGATAGGTGGAACCGCCTAAGTAGAGCCGGATCCACCTATGATGTCCAGAGGCCCCAGGTGCAGGCCGAGCGAGGCGAAAACAATGCTCGCACCGGTCAGGGCCACCATGCCGAGTCGGATTTTCTCGTCGAGAGTCATTGCGGCAGTGGTTTAGGGGCCGGTCGATTTAAACCATTAGTATTCCAATCGACACGCCCAACGCGGCTCCATGTGTTTTCTAAAGCATTTTAACAACTAAGACTGGCAGTTGTGGGCCCAGGCGGTCTTCGTCAGGGACACCGTATGTCTTTATTATCTTGTATATCATGTTAAGGGCCGATGAAGAAGACCATCCTGGTGCGGGGCGTCGAAGTCGAAGCCTATCGGAGAGCGAAGGCGGCCGCCGCCCTGAAGGGCGTCTCCATCGGTACGGCCGTCAGCCAGGCCCTGAGAGAATGGGCCGGGGCCCCGGACGCCGCTCCGACCGACGCAGAGGTCCGCGCAGATCGCGACTTCGTCAAAAGGAACTGGGCCAAGCTGGAGCCGCACAAGGGCAGGACCGTGGTGGTGCAGGGAGGGAAGCTTCGGGGGGTCTTCGACGACCTCGACGCTGCGACCGAGTTCTCCTCGAGGTTCGAGGTGGCGCTTGTGTTCACGGTAAAGGGTCCGCCGGTCGAGAGGGAGCTGGAGATTGGAGCAGAGATGGCGGTATAGCAGGAGCCGTCATCCTCCCTTCCCCGTGCTGACCCTGAGCGTGGAGGGGTTCTCGATAGAGGCGGCCGTGGACACGGGCTTCGACGGCGGAGTGCTCATCCCATTCCCGCTCTTCAGCTCACTGGGGCTCATGAAGACCCTCTCCGAAGACGAGTTCCACCTCGGGCTCCCGGACTCCAGAAAGGTCAGCCTCTACTCTTCGAGGCGGGTGATACGTGTGGGCGGGATGGACGTCGAAGCGTACATCCACTCCTCTTCCGAAGTCAGGAGGAAGGTCGTCGGGCGGGAGCTCCTTGGGCCATTCACTACGACCCTCGATGGAAGGAAGGAAGAGCTGACGCTTGAGGCGCCGCCGCACTAGAGCCCCCCGGGGGCTCCCGCTGGTCCTGCGAGCGGGCTCCTACGATGGACGTCTCCGATGACTCAAGGTCAGATGGCGGCGCCTGCGCTGGCATTGGAGAGGGGGACGCCCACAGACTTTGTCTGCAAGACCATCACCCTCCTCCGACCGGGATTGACCTTCAGAGGTCCTTGCTGAGAGCCTGATGAGCCGACGCTTGACGGAGAACTTTGAGTCAATTTCTTGACAGGACCCCCGGGCGCCTTCTTCCTCCCCTTCAGCTGGACCACTGCCACCCCGGCGATGACCAGGGCTATCCCCAGTGCCATCAGGGGGGTGATCACCTCCCCCAGGAAGGCCAGGGCGAAGAGCGCTATCTCGACAGTCATCAGGTCCTGGAGGACCGTCAGCTCGTAGGCGGGTATGGCCTTCAGGACCCAGTTCCAAAGGAGGAAGGCTAAGGCGGTGTTCGCCACGGCCAGCCAGGCCACCACCTCGACCCCGTAGGCGCCCACGGGCGCGTACGCCCCCGACGCCGCGGTCAGGGCCACCATCCCTGCCACCCCAGCCCCCATGGTGGCGGTGGTCAGCCCCAGGGAGCTCATCCCGCCTGACTTCTGTATCATCCTGACGACGACCACATACACAGCCCAGCCCGCCCCCGAGGCTGCCACCACCAGCACCCCGAACCACTGGCCGTTCCAGCTCAGCTGCTCGCTGAAGTAGGCCCAGGCGCCGATGAAGGCGACCCCCATCCCAGCCAGCTGGGCGCCGGACACCCTCTCGTCCAGGGCGACCATCCCGAGGGCCAGGACGAACAGGGGGTTGAAGTCGAGTATCAGGCTGGTGGTGACCGCCGGGAGGTAGTAGAGGCCGACGTACTGGAACCCCTGGGCGACCGTGTACCCTGCCAAGCCCGCGACAGCGACCAGCCCCAGGTTCCGCCTCCCAGGGCGCGGGCCGAAGGCGCGCCTGGGCCCGGCGACTGCAGTCACCGCCAGCAGCACGGCGAAGGCGAGGGCATACCTCAGGGTCGCGAAGTAGAGGGGCGGGATCTCCTGCACCCCCTGCTTAATCAGGACGAACGACGACGACCAGAGCAGGGTCACCAGCAGCGCCACCGCGTAGGCGGTCCCCCTCCGTCCGGGCATCTGTGTCAGGGCCGCCGGTGTCCGCGGGGGCGATATAACGGGCCCCCCAAAAACGCCTTAACCCGTCTGGCCCCGCCCCGTGTCCTGTACTTGATGAGCATCCGCCTCTCGGTCGGGGACCCGGGCTCCTTCGTGGCGAGGACGCTGGCCCTGGCGTCCCTGGTGGCGCTCCTGGCCGGGTCCCAGGCCCTGTACGGGCTGGTGGCCGAGGCGGTCCCGCCGGCCGGGGGGAGCGGGGCCCTCCTCGTGTCGTCCTTCCTCGGCGAAGTGGGCTCCCTCCTCCACGCCTGGCTGGTCCCGGCGTGGGCCCTCACGGCCGCGGCCGCCTTCGTCGTGTCGGCGGGGTCGACCAGGGAGTTCGCGGGGTCGCGGAGTCTCCTCTCGGCCCTCGGGGCGCCGGGGGGCGCGACAGCGAGGCTGCTGGCTCTGAGGACGCTCCTGCTCGCCGTCCTCTCCCTGGCCCTCGGGGTGGCCCTCGGGGTGGTCGCGGCCCAGGTGGTCTTCCGGGCGGCCGTGGTGCTGGCGGGCGCCCCCTACTACGTCCCTGACCTCACCCCGACATCGCTGGGGGTCACGGCGCTGCTGGCCCTGTCCGCCGTCTTCCTGGGGGCCGCCGGCGCGGGGCTGGCCTCTAGACGCGGGGGGACGGCATAATGCTCAGGCGCGTCACCCGGTGGCGGGAGCTCGGGGGGCTCCTGGCCGTCGTGCTCCTGCTCTCCGTGGCGATGTCGTCGACCACCTTCCTGCTGACCGGTTCGGCCAACGCCTTCCTCGCCGCCCCGGGGGCGGCCAAGGACGTGGTGGTGATCTCCGGCGGCGGGAAGGTCCCGGAGACAGGGGCGGTCGACCTCGCCCAGGTCATGAACGCCACCAGGGTCCCAGGCGTCCTTGCCTACAGCGCCGAGGTGTACGCCCCCGTCGAGTCAGGCGGAGGCGTCGCCGTGGTCCTGGGTGTGGACTACGCAGACTTCGCTGCCATGCAGCCCACTGCCCTGGTCGCCGGGAGCGCCTCCGGCTTCTCCAACGGGACCGCCCTGGTGGGGGAGGCGCTGGCCAGCAGGGCGGGGCTGAGGGTCGGGGAGACCATCGGCGTCTCGGGGATACTGGCGAACTCGTCGGCCACCCTCAGGGTCGGCGGGATCGTCTCCGCGGGCGCCCCCTTCGACTCCGAGGTGCTGACGACCCTCTCGACGGCCAGGGCCCTCCGGGGGCTCTCCGCAGGCCAGGCGACGTTCCTCAGGCTGAGGGTCGACCCTGCCGTGTTCAGCGAGCCCGCCATGCTCAGGTCCGTCGCCGGCGGCGAGCCGGGGGGCGCGAAGCCGTCCAACCCCTACGTCCAGCAGCTCGAGCTCGCGCCCTACTCCTTCCTGGTGTCCCTGTCTCCCCCCGGGAGCGCCCCGTCGCTGTCGACAGAGCTGGCAGGTGGGGCGGGGGTCGTGCAGTCCCTCCTGGCGTCCCTCGACGTGGTGGTCCTGGCCGTGTCCCTGCTTGCGGTCTACTTCGCCACCGCCTACTGGCTGCAGGGCGCCGCCCCCACCGAGGCGACCCTGGCCGCCCTGGGGATGGGAAGGAGGGAGCGGTTCCTGTGGCTGGCGGGCGCGTCCGTCCCCTTGGCCGCCGCCTGCGGCGCCCTGGGCTACGCCGCCGCCTTCTGGGGGGCGGGGTATCTCTCGTCCGCCGGGGTGCTGAGCTTCTTCTTCCAGCCCCTCCTGGTCGAGCCGACCCTGGACGGTGCCGCGGCCTCGGTCCTGGGGCCTGCGCTCGCCGTCCTCGCCTCTCTGGCAATCGCCTTCCGCGGGGGGCGGCTGCGGCTGTGACAGGCCGGGGCGCAGACCGTCTGGGTCAGGGACGGCTTCGAAGCGTGACCGAGGGGGCGGACGAGTGAGCCAGAGGCAGGGCGTCTACGTCGCCGCGGCCATCGTCCTGGTCGCCTTCGCCCTCAGGGCCTCCCCCTACCTGGCGAGCGGGGTCCCCTACCACACCGACACCTACCCCCAGCTGGCCAACGCCAGGAACCTCGTGACCTCGACCCCGGTCCCCCTGGGCCCAGGGAACGGCTTCGGCCCGTACAACATACTCTGGCCCGCCGACACCCTGTTCTACGCCGTCTCCTCGGTCCTCCTCGGGCCCGCGCCTGTCTCCCTGATGCCCCTCCTGGGGCCCCTGGTCACCAGCCTGATGGCAGTGCTCTTCTTCGCCCTCCTCCGGTCCCTCGGGCTGGAGGCCAAGGCCTCGGCCGTCGCGACCCTCCTCTTCGCCGTGGCCGGGGGGACGACCATGATCTCGGCCGGCGTCACCAAGGAGGCCTTCGCCCTCCCGCTGATGGTCCTGGTGGTCCTCCTGCTGAACATCTGGCTGAAGGACGGCAAGAAGGGGGCCCTCGCCCTGTCCGCGTTCTCCTTCGTCGTCCTCCTGGCCGCCCACAGCCTCGCCAGCGTGGTCGGACTCCTCCTCTGCTGCTACCTCGTCATGGCCTACGCCCTGTCCCCGGGGGGGCGCTCAAGGGTCGCGGCGACTTCGGCGGCGCTCGCGCTGTTCTCCGTGGCCGCGTACCTGTACTTCTACGTCCACGCGGTGTCCAGCCTCCCCTACGACCTGCACCCCTCGGACGTCATCGCAGCCTTCGCCTACGAGGCGCTCCTCACCGCCCCTGTCTGGGTCGCCGGCGCGTTCAGGCTCGGCCCGCACAGGTGGACCTCCGCCTGGCTCGCGGCCCTCTCGGTGCTGGTGGCAGGGCTCTTCGCCTCCGCCCTCGCCTTCCACACCCTGCTGGACTCCCCCGTCGCCTCCCCCTACGTCCTCGTCCTGGTGACGCCCTACGTCGCGGTGGCGCTCCTCTCGTCGGCCGGCATGCGCTGGGCCCGGGGGACCGCCTACTCGAGGGGGGCGGTCTTCGCATCCCTCTGGGCCCTGGGGGTCCTGGGGCTGGTGGGGTTCTCCGCCTTCGCGACCCCGGGGGCCATAGGGACGACGATGAGGATACTCGACTTCGTCTACCCGGGGGCCGCGGCGCTGGCCGCCGTCGCCCTCGTGAAGCTCATGGGGACAAGGCGGTGGACCAACCTCGCCGGCCTGGCCGCCGTCGCCCTGCTGGTCGCAGGCTCGGCCTACATCGTCCCCTACTCTGCCTACTGGTCCGGCCCCCTCGGCGGGAGCCAGCGGGTCTACTCCCAGGCCGAGGTCTCCTCCCTGGTCTGGGCGGGCCAGTCCCCGCCCGGCCAGCGGATATACGCCGACGCCAGGTTCGGCTACCTCTCCTCCTACTACGGCGGGAACGTCAGCTCCGGCCCGGGCTTCCTCTACCTCGCCGGGTTGCACCCCCTCGGCCCGGGGTGCCTGATACTCGACGGCCTCATAGGGGAGATAGGCTACGTGGGGGGGACCTACGGCCACCCCGTCAACATGACCATAGTCGCCGGGCCCAACTTCCCCTACACCGACTACGGCCTCCAGATCAGCCTGGTCTGAGCCAAGCTGCTCGCGTGGGCGCAGGGGTGGAACATCGTCATCGTTGCGGAGGTGCTTCATACGTATATCCCGGGCGGCACGGCGGCGCAGGATCTTTTCGGTATCGGCAACGTCCTGGTCCGCGCGGCGGCGAACGCCCAGAACGGGACAT